>NZ_JACFSK010000001.1:0-1200000 GCF_016100455.1 Bartonella sp. M0283
CTTGGCGCGGGGTGGAGCAGCCCGGTAGCTCGTCAGGCTCATAACCTGAAGGCCGCAGGTTCAAATCCTGCCCCCGCAACCAATCACTAGACCTCCCCCAGCTTCGCAACTATCCATATCCGCTTTGTATAACCGCTAAGCTTTCCAGCAGACGACGGCTCTGCTTCTCTGCTTGTCTTCAAACGCTCGTCGCTTGGAATGTGTGTAATGCGAAGCGGAAATAACAACGTGCACAACTCGTTACCCTTGGAAAAAAATGCAGTAGGCGCCTGATACTGAAAGAAATGCCTTTTGAAAGGATGCTCGATAAAGCAACTAGCAACCTGCTAAAACGCCTCACATGACCATGAGGTAATTGAATTACCTACTCCAAAATGGCCGCTAATCGTTGGGTGTAAAATAAACCAAGTCACCCGTTGTTGCGCGATAAATCGTGTTCTGGAAAAGCAGGTCATCGCTAACGGCGTTTAAACTGTTCATCTCTGGTTCAAATGAGAGCTCTCTAAAGTGAGTGTGGCATTCGTCTTTTTGCCAGCAGTAAAAATTGATCTGTCCTTCAGCGATTGCAGACACGGGTTTTATCGCCACCAAAATAAAATACGCATCGTGGCATTGCCCGCCGGCTTTGAACAGCGCGTTCCGTAGTGTCTCAAAGACAGGAAGAATTGGTAGCGGATGAAATGAGATCTCCAGTCGCTTCGAATATCGCCCGTACGGCTATGATGATAGGGAAACAGCAGCCGTCACTGTATAATATGATATCTCATGTCAATGAGCGACAACACCAATACTCATAGAAAATAATGAGAAGTTGTTGACGTATAGAACAATTTATCAGGAGATTATTGTCATTTAACGCCTTCACAGACATATGTTTTGATAAATTGGTTGCTGGTCACTGAACGCGAAGTAAATTATCAAAAATTTTCTGCCATCAACAGCAAGTGCACGCGCAGTCATACGGTATATCTCTCGACTAACCTTTGGTCGAGATTGTCCGCAGGATACGATAACTCGTTTGGCTGCCGAAATTGATGTGAGTATTCATTGGGAAAGATGTGAAAATGAATACCCGTTCTTTAAAATAGCACGTTCGCGATATTAGGGGGGGATCCCCTTAGAATAGGCTATACCTCGATAATTTGGAAAACCGGAGTATTGGAAATTGAGAGAACAACTTATCGAGTATGTGAAATCAAAATACGATACGAAAGAAGAACATCCGTGGAGAAAATATCCTGATTACGTGGTCTTACGCCATAGAGATAATAAAAAATGGTATGCTCTCATAATGAATGTTCCAAAATACCGCTTGGGTCTAACGGGAAACGATGAAGTGGATGTTATCAACGTGAAATGCCCATCAGTCATGATAGGTAATTTACGTCAGTCAGTCGGCTATTTGCCCGCTTATCACATGAACAAGGATAGTTGGATCAGTATTGTTCTTGATGGAACCGTACCTATGAAAGAAATTTGCGATCTCATAGACCAAAGTTATTCTCTCACTCATTAAGTCGGATTTTACGGTAAAAATAAGGAAATTATTCCTGAGCTGTTTAATCCCTTTGGCCGTAATTGGTGCTTAAAAATATACTTTGAGCCCACCTCAAAAACTGTCTGAATTGAGAACAATAGAGACCAACCCTTTCCATTGAAATCTTTTCAATTCATTATATGCTTCAAATCTCCTGCTTGGAAACCCGCTCTCCCATCGCATTGAACGTCGCCGTCATGGCTATGATGATAGAACCGATATTTGCTGAACAGCGGATGGTTGGCATAGTTTTGTCGGCCCGCAGTATACAAGTAACCTTGGCAGGTCAATTGGGGCTCATTACACAGCTCATCAATTATCAAATGACAAATGCCGATCTTCGATATTGGATGCCTTTTTGGTTTCGTCTTGTCAATTTGTGTAGGGCAAGGATAATTCAAAGGGGGAGGAGAGCTCTGTTGTAAGAAAGCATTTTCAACTTTTTAGTAAGTGTCTACACTTTTTAAGTGTGTATATATTGTTAATGCAAATAATTATGGTTTAAAATTTCATGTTGGGAGTTGTAATAAACAATATAGGCATCTTAAAGTTGCCCGGTATTTATACGCAATATGTGTAGGGGATTATTCTAGTGGATTTGTTGCTAGGCTTGGGACGGGGTGTAGTCCACGTTGTTTTGTTTGTTGCAGGACTTGTAAAAAGCGAGGCATCACCTGGTTTGGTTGCTCTTGCTCTTGTAGCCTCTCTGGTTATTCTTGCATCCATTTTTTCTATTAAATGCGCTCGTAAAATAAAGGCGGTTAAATGGATCCTCAAGGAGATTCGTCAAAATAGTAAGGGTCAAAAATTCGGAAATGACATCACCGAAATAACCCGGACTATTCGCGCTTCTGCTAATGACGAACCTAAAAAACATCTGGAATCTGCTTGGGTGAATTATCGCGGAACATTTATCATTGAAGATAAGAATGACTCGAATAATTCTCAAGACATTATTGTTCATGGCGTGACACGGCCTTCCACTTTTTTTAATACCGAGGATCTAGGATTTGGCCTAGGTGCATGGCGCATCGTCCCGGGGCTTTTTGTTTCTATTGGACTATTCTTTACTTTTCTCGGTTTGGTCGCAGCCCTTTCGACAATGGGGCAAAGCAGTGAAATTACCAGTTCGGTGATGAGCCAATTGCTTTCAATTGCGGCGGCAAAATTTATCATGTCGCTGACAGGGCTCTTATGTTCGATTATTTTTACGATATGGATGCGTCGCTTATACAGTCGGCTTGAATATCTATTGCATAATCTCTGTGGCGAAATAGAAAACCGAGTTTCTTACATAAATCTGGAAGATATTGCGATCAAGCAATTGAACGCGACTGTTGCACAGAAAGATCATTTCAAATCAATTGGTCTGGAATTGGTGGCAAAATTAGAAAGGCCGTTGGTCGAACTTCCGGATAAAATGAAAGAGTCCGTAAATTCGGCGATTGAGCCGGTTATGGAAAAAGTAAGCCAAATGGGCACTCAAGGGGTCGGCGATATGGTGTCGGGCTTGTCTGCCCAACTGACCAATTCCGTTACGGCGGCTTTACAGGAAGCAAGTGTTAGCATTGCAAATGCCGGAGACAAACTGGGACAAGTGGCGGATCGTCTCGAACAAAGTTCGGGAAATATAGGAAGTAATATGGAGGGGATCGTTGCAAGCGTGGTCAAGGGGGTTGATGAACTCAAACTTGCTTTATCGTCATTCAAGCAACAAATCCAAACAGTAACGGCAGACGAGGCAACAGCTGCAGGAGAAAGGATGCAGGCTGTTGGGCATCAGGTGAGTGGATATATCGGCGATGCCGGTAAAGTCGTTGCTGACAGGGTCTCCAGTATAAGTAACGAGATTGCTCAAACGGTCGGAAATTTGGCTGAAAAAGCCGGCAAAGATCTGGTAGCACCTTTGGCAGACGTTGGAACAAGCCTGCAGAGCCTTATTGGACAAATTAATAACAGCACAAATAATATGGCCTTGATGTCAGAAGGTGTAAAAGCAGGCGCTGAGGCATCATCACGTGCAGCAGTTACTTTCAATGGTTCAGTCGAAACATTGGTGGAAGCCGTCACACCGGTCCGGAATATTGTCGACGGAATGGGCACCTCAATACAAAAATTGAATGAAAGCACAAATCACGTTGCAACCAGTGTTGTCAATTCCACGAAAGCAGCCGGGCAAGCATTGGAGACGGCAAAAACTATATTGAGTGATGAAAAGAATGCCATTAATGCGGCTTTGTCTGGCGTCAGTAACATGCTGGAGCGAATGAAAGGGCAAGGCGACCGGCTTGACACCATGGACGAGAAATTGGGTACAGCTTTTGAACAATATGCGTCCCAGGTGGAACAAGCGATCAACACTATATCCGAGCACGTAAATCAATTGCAAACCCGCCTGCAACCTGCGTTGGAAACGATGCGTGAGGTTGTCGAGCAGGCAGAAACATTTATGCCTCAGCAGACGCGGAGCTAATCAATGCGCTTTTTTCCCCGCACGAAAGAGCCGGATGAAGAGCAGGAGAGTGTCTTCATATCTATGACGGATATGACGGTCAGTTTTCTTTTCATCATTATTCTGCTTCTTGCCTATTTTGCCCAGCAATACAGTGAAAAAACAACAGTTCCACGTGACATTTATGAAAATGTCGTCAAAGAACGCGATGAACTACGCGCCGAATTGGAGAAATTGAAAAAAATTGATCCTTTGGAAGCTTATATGGCCGCAACAGCAATGGAACGCCGTCGTATATTGGAAGAACTACGCAATGAATTGAAAATAGACTTTCCGGATCTTGATGTTGTTATCAGCGAGGAAACCGACGCATTACGGTTTCAGGGAGATGGCCTTTTTGCCACTGGTTCGGCTGTTTTGCGCCCGGATAGGCAAGCTATTGTTGAAACATTATCAAAACGCTTAAGACAGATTTTACCGTGCTATTCTATCGGTAAACGGTCGAAATGGGAGCAAAGTTGTAATCCGAGCAATGCGATTATTGAATCGGTTCAGATCGAAGGGCATACGGATTCAACCGGTGATTTTATGTCCAATCTGGACCTGTCAACAGCACGCGCCAATAGCACCTTTGCCAAAGTTATCAGCGTTTCTCCGGACCTCGTCGATTTTTTAAATTTTAAACATCAACCGATTCTTTCGGTTGCCGGCTATGGCGAGATGCGCCCTGTCAAAGACAATTCGACCAAAGAGGGGCGCGACACAAATAGACGGGTTGATTTGCGGATCATTATGTATACACCAACGCGATCCGCCGAAATCGAACGCATTAAGAATGTGTTGAAAGATAGCCGTTTTGGAGGTGATGTCATTGCGCCTCACTGAATCTCTTCAACGTAAAATTTCGGCCAATTTTATACTGCCGGCTCCAGCAAAAAGTGTCTTTGACGCGATTGCCAAGATTCATCATGAATGGCCGGATATAACGCCCGATATTTCTGAAGTAGATCAGGAAGAACTCATTCAGGAGATGCTTCGTCATCTTGAAAAATATGAATGGGCCGGTGTTAGAGTCTCTTTTGTCGTCAAGGTTGCTTATGCGGTGTTTTCGCCAACTAACCGAAACAGAGACGATCTCGCTCCTCTCCGGCATTTTTATTATGAGGAAATCAAGGTTTCTGACAGGCGATCTCTGCTCAATGCTTTTTTTAAAATATATCTTGAAAGCTTTCAACAGGAGAGCGAGCATACGCGGCTTCTTGCTGAAGCGCTTGGTGTTAACCATCAGTCATTGGGAGTGAAGTGGCAAAAACTTATTGCACTTGTGCCGGACATTTTAACCCCTCGTTCAGCACCACAAGCACTTGCCGATAGAATGATTGATATGAGTGACATTTACCAAGGGATGAAAGAACTTGGCATCTACAATCCTCATATGTTGGGACTGATGAATGAGGCACATCTTCGTTTCTTAGCGATGGTGCATCAAAATCTTTATAAACGTGATGAAATGGAACGTATGATGAATTGGCTGAAGCCCGAAGGGCGGGAAGCCAAGGAAGTCGGTGCAGCTGAAGCAATAACAGCACTCATACGTGTCTGGAATGGACGCTCACCTTCAAAAGATGATGTTTCCTTTCTCACAAAAAAGTTGGTTTCCATTTATGGTGATCCACGCATCAGGAAAACCAGCGTTTGGGGGCAAGTCCCTGAAGACGCTCGGAGAACATTTTTCCGCTGGCTTGCCGGCAACGACATTCGCTTCTTTCTGGACGTTGTTTCAAATGTTGAAAGAGATGTGGAAGACGGCGGGAATATGTGGGAAACACGACGTAAGTTCTGGCTCGATCTTTTTGATGAAGGCCGTATTGACGATGCATGGGTTGCGTTCAGCGATGACGGTTGGCGGGAAGCACGTCGTATCAGGCAATCCTTGCACGACGACACGACTATGCAATATGCCAAACAAATAGCCGGCGGTTATCGTGAAAAAACATCACTTCTCATAATGCGTATCGGTCGAAAAATCGTCGTGGAAGGTTCGCACAGTTATAAAGTTTACGTGTTTGACGAGAATGAACCAGAAGTCCCGAAAATGCATGAAAGACGTTACGACTGTGACCGGGTTCGTAATATTGATCCGGATCGAGGCATTGTACATATCGGGAACTGGCAACAGAAAGTTCTGTTAAAAATATGAGGCGGATAAGATGAAATTCGAGCTTTCGTTAGATGAAAAAAACAATGTCATTTTAACAGTTGCGCCGCAACATAAAAGTATTTTTCAGAAACTGTTAGGTGCCTCCCAAACCGAAAGCCTTGATCAAGTCAATGATAAGTTGGCCTTCGCCATTGATGAATTGCGTTTCTTGTCGGAAAAGTATTCCAACAAGGAACAGCTGGATATCACGCCGACACAAATCATGATGTCACCCCATCTTGCAGCCAGTCTTTCCAACGAAAGTGCACAACAACTCGGTTTGCCACCTTTTACGGATTTAACGATTGAATTTGATGCTAAAAATACATTCGGCAGCCCTGAATTCAGACTTACTTACGAATGGCAACGCAACGGCATAAGGGAAGTGCCTCCTCGCAAAGGGGCTATTTTAGAGACAGAAAATGGAACGAAGCGCATTCCAATCTGGTTGTTGGAAGCAATCGAAATTGCAGACAGTCACCACGCAGGTAAAAGCCTTGAAGATGATTGGGAGGCCTTGGCAAGATTTCGTAAGAAACTTGAGCCGGGTGTCACGCTTGATAACAGTCGCGATGCGCATGTATCAATGACAGATTTCTTAAGTGGTCTGAAGGTAAGCCTGATTGACCGTTTTTCTATATCGCCTGTTGGAAAAGATGATTTTACAATTATTCCTTTCGATGGCGAGCACCTGCGGGAGAGCCAATCGTCGAGCGGAAATGATGAAATTTCAGAAAATCAAAGTGAAATTGATGGCATCAATCTGAAACGGTTCAACCGCTTGGTAAAAGACCGTGGTTCCTTAACGGCTTACAGCATCCAAGCGGGCCATTTCGTCGTCATTGAAAAATCAGCCAAGCTTGCGCTTGACGTTATGGCAAGAAAACAAAAGGCGTCCTCTTCCGAGCGACAGGAATTCATCAAAAATCCGGGCTTGGAAATACGTAATGCCGTCATTGACAAATTGAGGAGCGACGGAAAACTTGATGGTCTTGCACCGGATGCCGAAGAAGAACTCATTGAACGTTCGAGCGATCATTTATTTGTCGAGACTAAAGAATATTCGGAACGCGTTACAGGAATTGGCGTATTTAAAAAACCCGATATTGGCGGCTTTATTGACAGCTATTCGACATGGGGCTTCGAGGATTTTGGCCAGTTGAAAGCAAGACTCGACGAAAAGTCGGTTGCAGAAATAGGTCATATAAAAGAAGATATGAAAACGGCTATAGCCGAGGGAAAACAGGAAATTCAAATAGATAATTTTGATATCCCGGTTTCCCAGAACAGTTACGACAATCTTGAAAAATACTATGACCAACGTGTTGCAATTGCCAATGGCGAAGAAGGCCTGTTTAATGACGAAAAGTCAACTGGTCGAGACGAGCATGATAAAAAACAAGGACCTTTTGTCCTGCAAACAAAAGACAACTTTGACGATTTGGAATGGTTGGCAAAGCTCAAGCCACGCAAAACAGATGTGTCCAACGCAATTCCCGATTCAATTGTTACGCCACTAAAAGAACATCAGAAAGAAAGTTTAAAGTGGCAAATAGAAGCTTGGAAAGCGGGGTTGCCAGGTATTTTGAATGCCGATGAACAGGGTCTCGGAAAGACATTGCAGACAATTGCATTTTTAGCCTGGTTAAAACAGGTCAATGCGAAGAACGAGATGAAAAAACCGGGACCTTTTTTGGTCGTTGCTCCCACTTCACTCTTAGAAAACTGGCAAAGCGAAGTTGAACACCACCTGAGCAAGGGAGGTTTGGGGACACGCATGAAACTCTATGGTGCTTCAATCAATTTTTTTAAAAATACGGGTGTCAAAGGTAAAGATACCGATAGCGGAGAGGAAAAACTGAACTTTGAAGATCTGCATCAAGCGATTGAGGAGGGGCGGGGTCATCGTTATTGGTTCATAACCACCTACACAACAATGAGTGACTATCAGCTTTCTTTAGCAAAGATACCATTCTCCGCCATTATCTTTGATGAAATTCAAACATTAAAAAATCCGACAACACGTGTATCCAAAGCTGCCAGTTCAATGAATGCCGATTTCCGTATTGGCTTGACAGGCACTCCGATTGAAAACAGTGCCGATGATCTTTGGTCCATTATGGATCAACTGTCACCGGGAACATTGAACACTCTTAAAGAATTTCGGGAACGTTATAAAAACGTCGATGAATCCAATATGGCAGAGCTTCACGATCGTATTTTCTTGCCACATAAATCAATACCGCCTTTGGCTCTGCGTCGTATCAAAGATCAGGTTGCAAAAGATTTGCCGACCAAAACGCGTCTGCTTCATCCGGAAATAATGCCGGATGTTCAGATTGTAAAATATAATGAAGCGCGTCTGGAAGAGCTCAATAGTTCAAGAGGCAAGAAACTCAAACTTTTACATCATATCCGCGCAGTATCGGTGCATCCCGACATTGATATGATGTGCGATGAAGAGGAATATATTGATGCTTCTGCCCGGCTTAAAGCAACAATGGAGATTTTGCGAAAAATAAAGGCAAAACAAGAGCGGGCTCTTGTTTTTATTGAACATTTGAAAATGCAACGCCGTTTTATAGTTTTGGTCCAGAGGAAATTTGGGCTTAATGATGTTGGCCTCATCAATGGCGAGACACCCATTGAACAACGCCAAAAAATCGTCCAACATTTTCAAAGACATTTGCAACATGATGAAGGGTTTGACTTGCTCGTTCTCAGTCCGAGAGCGGCGGGAACAGGCTTGACCTTGACAGCAGCTACCCATGTTATCCATCTCTCAAGGTGGTGGAATCCGGCAGTTGAAGAACAATGCAATGACCGTATACATCGTATTGGACAACAAAAACCGGTCAAAATACATATTCCGATGGCGATTCATCCTCGTTACCGGGAAAATTCTTTTGACTGCACCCTGCATAGTTTGATGGTGCGCAAACGTCATTTGGCGAGTGCGACACTCTGGCCTATGGGCGATGGTCAAAGTGATGTCGCAGCACTTGAGCAGGGCATGACAGCTGAAGAATTTGATCAGACAGATAATCCGATCAAGAAAACAATGGAGAATATGTTCAAACGCGATGGTTCGCCGAATTATCCCCCCAATGCGGACGGGTCTTATACATATGAATAAGGTAAGATAGGGCGGCCGGCGATAAAGTTAAAGTGGCCATTGTTCAGCACACTTTTGGCCTGCTTCCCGTTCGATATTGTACCGCAATTTAGGAAAGACGACGTGACGCTATTAACAAAAGATGCGCTCACGATAAAACTTGGTGACATCGGAAAAAACGTCAGCACCAAAGCCGCTGCAATAGACAAAAAAGGTTTGATTGATTGGCATATAATAAATAAAAGCGCATCAGCGGAGACATTCGGGATTTTATAGGGCTCGGACATTCCGGTTGCGTTCTAAAAAGCGGGAGAGAAGAATTTTTTCACCTGTTCCATGCTTTTTTACCTTCAAACATACGACCAATGTCGCTTTTTTTCGGCTTGATTTCGACGCTCGTTAATTTGGCTATTTCTTGTTGTCGTGAAGAGAAACAGACCTATCAAATCTTATGAAAACCACAACCTCGCGAAAATCAGGGTTTATCAAAATAAAATCTGGTTATATTCCTTGCTATGCCAGTGAAAACAGCTTTTGAATGCACTTTTGATTGTGCAAGAAAATAGATGATGAGGCCATTCTGTTTTACTTGCGATAAGAGACTTTTCCGCTAGCGTTTAACCATTTAATACCAAGAGCTATCTTACTCTCCATGAGAGCTCTATATTTTTTGGAAACCTATGCTCTATCATATAAAATCGGTGTTTTTGTTTTCGCCTAAATAGGTTATTTTTTCTCGGGTTCGCCATATGCAAAAAGAGCCGTGTAATCGACCTTCTAACGCTGCTCGTAACCCCTGTTCAAGTCGTGTTATTGACCAAAAAACCGGTTCAATCTCTGAAAGAAATAAACGAGGGAAAAGTGTCTATACCGCAAAACAAAGACGAATTGCTGAATGCTATTGAAAAAAATTTTTCCAAGCTTGCTGAAGATTTGCGTAAAGTACCAGCAGATGTTTCGGGTTTGCCGCTCATGGAGGGGCATTCAAAAGGCGAGCTTATGGGTGTTTCAAATCTCGTTGCCTATCTTTTGGGGTGGAATAGGCTTGTCCTGAAATGGCTGGAAAGGGATGAAAAAGGCGAACCCGTCGATTTTCCTGAAACCGGTTTCAAGTGGAATGAACTTGGTGAACTCGCCAAAAAATTTTATTCCGATTATAAAACTGTTCTTTTTGTTGATCTTGTTGATCGGCTTTGTCAGGCAAAAGACCAAATTATTGTCGAAATTTCCAAACGGAATAACAAAGAGCTTTACGAAAAAGAATGGTACGAAAAATGGACAATGGGACGGATGATCCAATTGAATACCTCTTCACCCTATTCCAATGTACGGAACCGACTGCGGAAATGGTTGAAAAATCTCGACGCTGAATAAAGATGATTTCAGAGTGCGTAAATTGGATGGCGAATAGACCGGTAGTCGTGCTTTTTTAAAATGACAATTGCCGAAGAAAACTCTGTGAGAAAAATAAAAATGCCGCGGAGAGCGTAGGCTTTCCGCGGCAATGATTTTTTGTTCTTTACAGGCTATTCGGATTTATTTTCGCCTTTATTTTGTTTGGCGCTGTCGTCCGTCAATTCATACCACATCGCATTCAATATTGCGAAAGCGGCGGCAAGCGGAAGGCCGAGAGCCCAAGAAAAATACCACATGGAATTTCCTTTCAAGAGTAGCAATCAATAGGATTGCTTGTTTCCTTCGATTGTTTTGACGCTGACTTTTCTCCGGTTTATTTCATTTATAGAAATAATTTCATCTTCCCATAGTGGTTGCAGCTTTATCTCTGCTCTATCTGGCAAAAACTTATGGAGACGGAAATTGGCTATTTGTTTCTTGTGAGATGTTTAAAAGACATCTTCATATATTTCAAAAATTTGGCCATCATTGCGCATGTAAATCTCTTTGAAAGTTGTCTTTCTAAGTTGTTTTTTAACGGCTAACAAGCTCCATCAGGCATATTCCATTTTTGAGAATAACATGTCTACCGACGCTCTGGCGTTATATCTGTAACTTGTTGAGATTATTTATTATCTCTTGGCTGAAAGCGGATTAACGCGCGAATTTTTTTCGTGAGTATAAAATATAAAACAGATCATTCCGTGGTGCTCTGTTTCCATCTCAAAAATCTTGTGAACCATGTTCAAACACAAAGCGTACGTTAAATGCAGTGCCTTCATAATAGTTAACGGACGGCGTATTTTCTATTTTTATCTTAAACTTCAGTGTCCTTTCATAAAAAAGGTTTCATTCTTGTGGGTTAGTTCAAATAATAAACTCCATATTCACTAAACGAACATTTTTACTTGACATGTTTACAAACTTGTTGTGATTTAAATTCGAACGTCACGTTCATATATTGATCATTTCGAGGAGCTTGTGATCAATCGCGTTGAGGAGGTTTGGAGTGATCCCTCATCGTGTGGAGTTCAAAAAGTGGAGGAATTATCATGACAACTGCTCATGTTGAGGAGGCTTTGCGTCCACCTGTGGACGGAGCTGCAATCAAACGTAGTAAATTTATTAAAAAGCTTACATTCTTGATCTCTGGCGGAATGTTTATTGATGGCTTTATCCTTGGTTGCATTGGCATTGTGATGCCTGCGATCACTCATGATTTAGGCCTGTCTTTGACATGGCAGGGTCTCATTGGCGCATCGGCATTGATCGGCATTCTGATTGGCAGTCCATTAGGTGGCTATCTCGCGGATCGTATTGGTAGAAAACCTATGTTTGCAGTCGATCTTGCAATATTTCTGGTTGGTTCTTTTCTACAGTTTTTTGTAACAGATGCATGGCAACTTTTTGCCGTTCGCCTCTTTATGGGGATTGCTATTGGTGCTGATTATTCTATTGGCTGGCCATTATTGGCCGAATTTGCCCCCGCGCGTATGCGTGGCAAATTATTATGTATTCAGGAAGTGGGGTGGTATGCTGGTTATTTGATTTCCTATACTCTTGGTTGGCTTCTTACAATCTCTGAAACAGCCAATTGGAATGTTATTTTAGGTCTAAGCACAATACCGACATTTATTGTTTTCATCATGCGTTTGGGGTCTCCTGAATCGCCTCGTTGGCTGATGAGCAAAGGACGCAAGAAAGAAGCTTTGACCATTGCCGAAGAATTTATGGAAAAAGAGGAACAGGACGACTTGCATAAGCAAGAATTTAGCGGGAAGCATGGTTTTCGTGAACTTTTTATACCTCAAAATATCCGTGTAACTATATTCGTTTCTGTATTTTGGGTTTGCAATGTCACGCCATATTTTGCCATCGGAACATTCGTTCCGGTTGTCTTGGAACAACTCGGTATGAAAGATGGTTTGACTGGCGGGCTTGTTCTTAATTTTGTTGCATTTTTGGGCACGATTGTTGCGGCGTTTCTTATCGAGAGAGTCGGGCGCAGAAAACTCGCCATTCCACCCTTTTATATTTCAACGGTAGCCGTTCTCGTTCTGGCCCTGTTTGCTTCAGCTTCGGTGACTTTGATTGTTGTTTGCGTTCTCGTTTTTTCACTAACCAATGCCATTTCAACAACATTGACCGGAGTTTATCCTGGTGAAATTTTTCCAACAGAAATCTGCGGTGTCGGCGTTGGTTTTTCTGCGGCCATGTCACGTGTGGGGGCTGCCATCGGTACCTTCTTCATGCCAATGGCTGTTGTTTATATCGGCATTTCCTGGACGATGATCATTGCCGCTGGCATCTGCCTTATTGGCGGCGTTGTATCACAGCTATTGGCACCTGAAACAACGGGTAAACAGCTTAGCGAAACCGTCGGCTCATCCAGTGCCGCACCGATCATTGAAGCGAAAACTATAGAATATAGTGGAACATAAATCATTTGCGTCCTATTCCCGATTTGAATAGGGCGCAAATATTCTTTCAATATTTATCTATAGAATTTTTTACATTTCTATCGACATTTTACCTCTTAGAAGCTTTATGGTATGCCTCGACAAATGTCTGCGTTCCAAAAAGTTACATAGAGGATCAATCTGCCGTGTCCGACCATACTGTGATAGTCAATGATGATGCCGAAACACCTGATCTCATCAATAAGTCAGTCATCAAGGCAACAGTCATTCTTGAAGAGCTCGGCCGTCATGTTGAAGGCGTGACACCAACGGAATTGGCGCAATATGTCAAAATGTCCCGTCCGACAGTTTTCCGGCTTCTTCTAAGCCTTGAACAAAACGGTTTCGTTGAACGCAGCGACAATAAATATAAGCTGGGATGGAAAATTGCGCGCCTCGGTAGACTTGCCAATCCATATAAGGGCATGATTGCAATTATCCAACCCATTTTAAAAACATTGGCTGAAAACCTGAATGAAATGGTCGGTTATGCGGTAGCGAAGGGCGGGGCGGATTTTGACTTGATTAGCGAGGCGCATGGTTCGCGCTTGATCACTCTTATTCGGGGCTATGTCGGCAGAGACTTTCCGCTTTATGCGAGTGCGACAGGGAAGTTCGTTCTATCCGAAATGCGTGATGAGGATGTTGTGGCGCTCTTACCCAAAAAACTTTCCAAAGTTGCCAGTAAAACAATTACAGACAGACAAAAGCTTATCGATGAGCTCCATCTCATCCGTAGCCAAGGCTATGCTGTTGTTGATGATGAATTGGAAGAAAGTCTTTTTGCAATGGGTGTTGGTGTCTATGATAAGACAGGACAATTCATTGGCGTTTTATCAGTTACCGGTCCGAGCCCACGTATGAAACAACGTGATATTAATGACATTTTAACACCTCTGCATCAAACCGCGAAGCTTATTGCAGAGGCGTTGGCGTAATAGTCTTTGTTATTTGCGGGCAGGTTCGTACCGGAACGAGATTTCACCCCATCCCTTAAAGCGGCCTGTGACTTTTTTCTTCGGGTTTAAAGCAACCGCAGCAAGACAGCTGCCGGGAAGTATGACATCGCCTTTTTTGAATGTGATGCCATATTCTGCAACACGATGACAAAGCCACATAATAGCGGCAACAGGATTGCCATAAACTGCGGCAGTATTACCCTGTTCAACCAAATCATCATCAAAGTAAATTTCGCCCTTGGTGTCTGCTAGATTGAGCTGGTCAAGTGTACGCGGTTGCGCACTTAATATAATAGCTCCGACTGAACCGCCATCTGCAAGCGTTTCAAAAATATCGATTTTCCAATCCTTGATGCGAGAATCGATAATTTCAATCGCTGGCAAGACATAATCGGTTGCCGAAATAACATCTGCAACAGTGACATATTTTCCACCCAAGTCCTTTTTTAAAACAAAAGCGGGTTCCAGTTCTGCATAAGGTTGAATGAACTGGTCAGCATAGAGCGGAAGGTTTTCCGGTTTGAAATAGCTATGCAATAACGGGCCGAAATCGGGTTGACCAACGCCAAATTTATTTTGCATGGCCTTGGCAATATTACCCAACTTGAAACCAACCACCTTATCTCCGGCAAGGACCCGCCTACGCACGATTTCATGTTGTATCAACATGGCATCATGGATAGTTGGGGCATCATTCGTCTCAACCAGCCGCTCCAATGGTGTGAATGTATCACGAGCGTGAATGATACGTTCTGAAATGTTTTCAATATCAATATTCATTATGCGCTCATCCTTTTTTGGTCACCCAAATGCCAAATCTCCATGGAAGCCAAAAGCTCGCGCGGATCCCAGACAACCCATTCCTCGATGATCTGGCCATCGCGATGGCGCATGAAAGAGGCTCCATGCACCGTCACCTCACGCTGGGTTGCAGGTACATCCATAAATGTTCCTGTGTGTTTGGCCTGCGTGCGCCAATGCAAGGCCACAAAATCACCTTCATCAATGGCGTGAAGAATATCGACGTTGAATTCTCCAAAAGCCGAATGCGAATCTTCAATCTGTTTCAACATCTCCGGAAGGCTAACTGTGTCTCCGCTTTTGGAATGGCGTACATAGTTTTTTGATACCAATTCCTCGAAAGCTTTTGTTTCACCTTTACCCCATGCACGCATCCATGCGTCCGAAATGCGTGACAACATTTCCTGCCTTTTTGAATTGGATGTTTTGGTTTGCGGCTCAAGCGGTGTACAGGCTCCAAGTTTGCCTTCACTAAAAACGAGTGCGTGTTTAAAGCCCGTCTCAATTCGGGCAATAGAACCGACAATCACAAAATGATCGCCGGCCACCACTTCCGAACGCACGTGGCAATCAACCCATGCTGTAGCATTCGGTATTCTCGGTGTTCCAATCGCGCTTAGGCGATAGTCAATATTTTTGAATTTATCATCGCCCTTTTTGCCCAAGGCACTGCAAACATCATTTTGGTCACTTGCCAAAATATTGGCAGTGAATTTTCCCTGCGCGCGCAATGCCGGCCATGTGCTCGACCCCTTGCCAACCGAGAAAGTCACCAATGGCGGATCAAGCGAAAGCGATTGGAAGGTGCCGACAATCAGGCCGGACGGCTTATTATCGGCAGTCATTCCGGTAATGGCAACAACGCCTGTTGGAAGAAGACTGAACAATTTGCGCTGGTCATCAGCAGTAAAAGCGGATGTAGCTTTATCTGTCATGGCGGTCATCTTTGTTCTCCCTTACGCAACATTGCTTTGTGCTTCGGCAAACTGTCTGCGATATTTCGCACCAGGATGATCTTCAGCGAGACGCTTTTGGCCACCACCAAAAACATTCTCACGCAAAGTGTTGCCTTCATAATGAGTGCGCATAAGACCGCGACGCTGCAATTCAGGCACTACATAATCGGCGAAATTCTTGATATCCTGATATTTAATAGCATGCCCGAGATTAAATCCGTCAATGCCGGTGTCTTCCACCCAGGACAGCAATTCATCGGCGACTTTTTGTGGTCCACCGACAATAACCGGCGCAGTACCACCAATGCCGACATATTCGGCAATATCGCGCGGCGTCCATTCTTTGGTTGGATCCATTTTAGAAAATATATCAACCATTGTCTGACCGGCATTGGTCTTGACATGACGCAGCGGCACATCCGGATCAAATGTCGACATATCCAAACCGGACCAACCGCTATAGCGGGCCATTGCACCTTCATAATTGACAAGTTTGCGATAGTCTTCATATCGGGCTTGTGCTTCTTCATCTGTCGCACCGGTGACAACCGTCATCATCTGGACAACGGCAATATGATCGGGATTGCGTCCGGCCTTTGCAGTTTGTTCGCGCAAATTATCCACCTGCTTTTTCAAACCCAGTTTGGATGTTGCATTCATGAAAACGGCTTCTGCTGTTGCCGCTGCCAAAGCGACACCACGGCTTGAGCCGCCAGCTTGGAAAATTACCGGTGTGCGTTGTGGAGAAGGTTCACATAAACCGATGCCCGGAACAGAAAAATGCTCGCCCTTATGGTGTATTTCGTGAACCAATGCAGGATCGGCATATATCCCGCGTGCTTTATCAGCGGGCGCTGCATTTTCTTCCCATGATGCTTCCCAAAGTTTAAGTGCCACATCAATAAATTCTTCAGCAAGTGCATAACGGTCATCATGGGCACGTTGCTTACCGGTTCCAAGGTTACGAGCAGCACTATCGGAATAGGATGTCACGACATTCCATCCGATGCGGCCATTCGTCAGGTGATCGAGCGTGGAAAATTTACGTGCCAAAGAATAAGGATGGTCATAAGACGTCGTTGACGTTACGCCAAAGCCCAGATTTTTGGTCACAGACGCCATAGCCGGAATAATATAGGCAGGGTCATTTGTCGGAATTTGTGCGCCATCGCGTAAAGCCGCATCAACACTCCCTTTATACACATCGTGGTAGCCGACATTATCGGCAAAGAAAATACCGTCGAAGCAAGCATTCTCCAACAGTTTTGCATATTCGACCCAAAAATCAACAGACTTGTATTCACTGCCCCTGTCTTCAGGATGGCACCATAAACCGGCAGATAAATGTGCAGGCCCCGAAAAGTCAAAAGCAAATAGTTTCATCGGTTTTGTCATGATTTCCTCCCAGAAATAAAGTTCAAATCTTGAACGTTATGGTTGACAATTGAACGAAACTTAAAATAAGCTTCTTATTACGTCAAGTGGCTAGTTTAAAATGTACGAATTTTTGTAGTGCTGTTGTCAGGGAGAATAAGGGAGGATGATTTCATGCTATTGACAGGCGAATTATTGATTTGTGGCAAAAGCCGTATGGGAACCGATGGTTCTTTTGAAGCTATCGAGGCTGCAACCGGGACTAAACTTAAAGGCAGTTTTGGTGGCGCAACTCTCGATGATCTTGATGAAGCAACCAGATTGGCATGGGCTGCTTTTCCGATTTATCGAGAGACCGGTTTGGAGCAACGCGCAACTTTTTTGGAAAAGATTGCCGAACTGATTGCCAATACGAGTGATGAATTGATTGTTCGTACGATGGCCGAAACAGGTTTGCCGCGACTTCGGCTTGAAGGCGAACGCATGCGCACGGTCAATCAACTTAAAATGTTTGCTGATGAAGTGCGCTCGGGTCGTTTTCTTGATCGCCGTGATGATAAAGGTGATCCATCACGTGTGCCTCTTCCCAAACCGGATTTGAAGTTCCGGAATATAGGCATTGGTCCGGTGGCGGTCTTTGGTGCATCGAATTTCCCTTTCGCCTTTTCTGTTGCAGGTGGTGATACCGCCGCAGCTCTGGCGGCTGGTTGCCCGGTCGTTGTCAAAGCCCATTCTGCACATCCAGGGACTTCGGAGGTGATCGGTCGTTGTATTCAGCAAGCTGTGCGTGAGTGTGGGTTGCCAGTAGGTGTTTTTGCAATGCTGCACACAACAACCCGTGAGGTTGCGCAGGCTTTGGTAGCGGATGCGCGTATTCGTGCCGTCGGCTTTACAGGTTCGCGTAGTGGCGGTCTTGCCTTTATGGAAATTGCAGCAAAGCGCAAACAACCAATACCTGTTTATGCTGAAATGAGCAGTATCAATCCGGTTCTTGTGTTGCCGGAAGCTTTGCGAAGTGGTTGGGAGGCTATTGCGACCGCATTTGTTGGAGCTTTGACAATGGGGGCCGGCCAATTCTGTACCAATCCGGGTTTGATCTTGGTAATTGAGGGGGAAGGGTTGGATGCATTTATTGCCAAAGCTTGTGAAGTGATTGGTACCCAGCTACCACAAACCATGTTGACGCCGGACATTGCCAAAGCCTATCGCAAGGGTGTTTCGGCTCTTTCCGGCAATTCCAAGGCGAAGAAAATAGCTGAAGGACAAAAATCGAATGATTTTCAGTGTCAGACAGTTCTGTTTGAAACCAAGGCTTCCGACTTTATGGCCGACCATACTATGCAAAATGAAATGTTTGGTTCAGCCAGTCTTATCGTACGGTGCAAGGACAAAACAGAACTTATTGCCGTTCTTGAACATCTTGAAGGCCAGTTAACGATTGCAGTTCATATGCGTGATGGTGACAATGCCTTGGCAACAGAGCTTCTTCCCTTATTGGAAGTCACTGCCGGACGCTTGTTGGTCAACGGCTTTGGCACAGGTGTCGAGGTGTCTCCGGCCATGGTGCATGGCGGGCCTTTTCCATCCACGTCGGATGGTCACTCGACCTCGGTTGGTACGGCTGCGATTTATCGCTTCTTACGCCCCGTCTGCTATCAAAATTTTGAAGCGATATTTTGCCCGCACTCCTTGAATAAATAAATACGCCGGTATTATGCCGGCGTATTTGTCCCTTCAGTTATCAAATGGCTAATCTGAACGCGCGCAGTATTTGACACTCGTTCAAACGCGTAGCAATAACCACAACTATTGCGAATATTGACCACAATAAGTTTGATGTTTTTTCGCAATAGGACGTGCGTAATAGCTGCAATCTTTCCTGCAATCAGGTTCTTGCGCTGGTTGCTCAATTTATTTGAAGTTTCCAACGAGATATAAGACGCAATTACCACCAATATTTTGGCCAGTTTTTGACCGCTCCGATGTTGTTTACAATGAATGCGATAGCAACAAGAAAGACAGAGCCAAGGAAAACAGGTGCGAATAGAAATGACCAACCGAGACCACCCGCCAAAAACACGACTATTGGATCTGCACCGGCGGGAGCGTGAATGGTTCTGGTGAACTGCATGAGACCTATAGCCAAACCGACACCAAGACCCATTTCCCAAAACCCGTGACCGATCAGGTGAAAAACAACCAAGCCTACAAATGTCGAAAGAAGATGACCGCCTATCACGCTTCTAGGCTGTGCCAGTGGAGATTCAGGCAATGCGTAGAGCAATACGCATGTGGCGCCAAAGGGAGCCATGATGAGCGGAACATGATAATGCCCGGCCATAAATGCCAAAATTGATATGCTGAGCAGACCACCGACAAATCCTGTCAGAATTTGCAGTGACGAAGGCCTGGCCGGAGCTTTCGAGGTGAGGAAAAGCGTCATTTGGCTTTTGTTGGTATCTGTAACATCATTCATTTAGCTATTTCTCCAGTAAGGGGTTGAATTCGGTAACAAGATGAGACTAATGTAAAACTTGACAGACCTGTAAGTAAATTATCAATATGCCGCAATCAGAAATGTCGCGTGAAAATTGAAATATTTTTCTAAAAATGGGGCTTAAAGTAGAATAATGACACTAATTAAAGAAATGCCATCAAAAAAAGAGGCCGGGCAACGGATAAGTAAAAGACAGGTTTTATTGGAAACCGCCTTGCGACTGTTCAATGAACATGGTTACGCCAATGTTGGTGTGGACCGGATAGTAGGGGAAGCAAAGATTGCAAAGCCGACATTATATACCCAGTTCGGAACAAAAAATGGTCTCATAGAGGAAGTGTTAAAGCTCAGAGATGATAATTTTATGGAAAGCTTACAAACTTATGTCGCTCAAGCGCCTGACGGAGCTGTTTCAAAAGTCACCGCTATTCTGGAGTGGCATAAAAAGTGGTTTACCGAACCCAATTTTTTTGGCTGTATGTTTATAAAAGCTTCGGAAGAGTTCGGAAAAACGAATGAACAGATTTCCGCAATCGTAAAAAAACATAAGGATTCTATTTATAACCTGATCCATCAGGCGATAGAACCGGACTGCAAGGAAAAAACAGATCAAATCGCTTCAATAATCATGATTATACTGGAAGGATTGATTGTTAATTATAATATTTACGGCGATCTGAAGCCGTATGAAGTAGCAACGACAACTGTAAAAGAATTACTTCACTCAATAAGTCCTCGACTGAACAAGGATAAAAAATAATGTATACGCTTCACATCGCAAATAAGAACTATTCGTCGTGGTCCCTAAGGCCGTAGGTTCTTCTAAAGACACTGCAAATACCATTCAAAGAAAGCCGACATTTTCTTTCAGGGAACGCCACCTATCTCAATTTCAAAATCTTTTCTCCATCAGGTAGAGTGCCGGTTCTCTATGATAACGATACCATCATTTGGGATAGTCTTGCGATAGTCGAATATCTTTTTGAAAAACATGACAGTGTTTGGCCAATCGATCGTCGTGCGAGAGCTTGGGCCAGAAGCGCAGCAGCAGAAATGCATTCTTCTTTCGAGGCGTTGAGAACACAATGCCAGATGAACTGCTCCGTCGAAGTGAAATTGAATGAAATACCCGAAAACCTCAAGAAGGACATTGACCGTATCGACGACTTGTTTGAAAGTGGGCTGGATCAATTCGGCGGGCCTTATCTTTCGGGGCACGAATTTACTGCAGTTGATGCATTTTTCTGCCCCGTTGCATTTAGAGTTCGGGCATATAACTTACCTTTAAATACAAGATCCCGAAACTATCTGGATAAATTACTACAATTGCCTGCCATGGAGGAGTGGTTTGATTCAGCGATTAAAGACCCGATATGAGTCTCAAGAGCAGGCAACCAAACAATACGGCTCCATCATAAAAGACATGCGTATTTAACTCTTCATTTGACAGGTTGTGTTGTGTATATTTTCGGCACAACCGGCTTTTACTGCGAAAAACTTCAAACCACGTTCCTTATTTCTCAAGAATTCGATAGTTGAAGTGCGATTGACAATCATTTGTTTCTTCTTGGCCGGGCTGAGGGAGAAACAATCATTGTGAAATTTTTTGATTATCAGTCAACTTCAATCTAATATCGTTGAGTGGCGAGGAATTTTTCAACTTTAGACGTGAACGGGTTTTATTATCGATTGTTCATACACATCTCGAACAAGAATCCGAGCGGCTCTATTCTTGCGTTGAAAAACAGTTACGCCATTTAGTAAGTGTCAGGCGAGGGAAAATGTCTATACCGCAAAACAAAGATGAATTGCTGAATGCTATTGAAACGACTTTTTCCAAGCTTGCCGAAGATTTGCGTAAAGTACCAGCAGATGTTTCGAGTTTGCCACTCATGAAGGGGCATTCAAAAGGCGAGCTGATGAGTGTTTCAAATCTCGTTGCCTATCTTTTGGGGTGGAATAGCGCTGTTTTGAAATGGCTGGAAAGGGATGAAAAAGGCGAACCCGTCGATTTTCCCGAAACCGGTTTCAAGTGGAATGAACTTGGTGAACTCGCCAAAAAATTTTATTCCGATTATAAAACTGTTCTTTTTGTTGATCTTGTTGATCGGCTTCGTCAGGCAAAAGACCAAATTATTGTCGAAATTTCCAAACGGAATAACCAAGAGCTTTACGAAAAAGAATGGTGCGGAAATTGGGCAATGGGACGGATGATCCAATTGAACACCTCTTCACCCTATTCCAATGCACGGAACCGCCTGCGGAAATGGTTGAAAAATCTCGACGCTGAATAAAGATGATTTCAGAGAGCATAAATTGATAGGCGAAGAGACTGGTTGTCGTGCTTTTTTAAAACGACAATTGCCGAAGAAAACTCTGTGAGAAAAATAAAAATGCCGCGGAGAGCGTAGGCTTTCCGCGGCGATGATTTTTGTTTTTTTACAGGCTATTCGGATTTATTTTCGCCTTTATTTTGTTTGGCACTGTCGTCCGTCAATTCATACCACATCGCATTCAATATTGCGAAAGCGGCGGCAAGCGGAAGGCCGAGAGCCCAAGAAAAATACCACATGGAATTTCCTTTCAAGAGTAGCAATCAATAGGATTGCTTGTTTCCTTCGATTGTTTTGACGCTGACTTTTCCCCAAAGGATTTTGTAAACCCAGCTTGTGTAGGCCAAGACTGTCGGAACAAAAATGATCGCGACAATCAGCATGACAAAGAGGGTGAAATGGCTTGAGGAAGAATCCCATACCGTAAGGCTCATCACCGGATCAATGATTGAAGGCAGGATGAACGGGAACATTGCAACGCCAACGCTTGCGATAATGCCGGCAATGCCAAGTCCGTTTGCGATAATGGCAAGGACCGGTTTTCTCATGGCGAGACATGCGGCTGCCAATAGTGGTGCAACAAGTCCGATAATCGGAACAATCCATAACATCGGTGTTTGATGGTAATTGTCAAGCCAACCCGAAGCATTGGTTGCAATCTGTTTCATCAACGGGTTTGAAGGGCCGTTGGCAACCACACCACCGGTAATATGATAGCCGGTTGTTGCAACGTTCAACAAAAGCCCGCACAAACCATAAAGAATGGTTGTGAGAACACCCGTAATCATGCCGACTTTGCGTACACGGCTGAAAATAGGATCGTCTGTTTTGACAGCAAGCCAGCTTGCCCCGTGGGTAAGCAGCATGACAATCGACAGAACCCCGCACAGGATTGCAAACGGGTTCAACAGTCCGAAGAAGGAACCGTGATAGAAAATCTGCATATCGGGTTTAATCTCGAAGGGAACACCTTCAAGCACATTGCCCATTGCAACACCGAAAATCAGACTTGGCAAAAAGCCACCGATAAAAAGCAGCCAGTCCCAGGTTGACCGCCAGGTTTTGCTTTCGCGTTTGCTGCGGTATTTAAAGCCGACCGGGCGCAGAATAATGCCAACGAGCACAAGGAACATGGCAATATAAAAGCCTGAAAATGAAACCGCGTAAAGTTGTGGCCAAGCGGCGAAAATGCCGCCGCCTGCCAAAATCAACCAAACCTGGTTGCCTTCCCAAACCGGTCCGACGGTGTTGATGACAATGCGTCGCTCAAGATCTGTCTTACCAACAAAGGGGAGCAACATACCGGTTCCCAGATCGAAACCGTCCATGACTGCAAAGCCGACAAGCACAATGCCAAGCAGCAGCCACCATATGATACGTAACACGTCATATGAAATCAAATCGTGCAAAATCATGATTTTTATCCTTTAAGATAATGCTGTGGCAGAGGCGTTGTTTTGTACCTCACTGTGGTCACTCAAAACGTCCGGACCTTTTCTGATATACTTCAACATCAAGCGTATTTCGACGACAAGAAGCGCAGTATAGAGGGCAACAAAGCCGCAAATTGTCAGGAACACTGTCGTAACGCCGAGGTTTGAAACTGCAACGGCAGTCGGAAGAATTCCTTCGAT
This sequence comes from Bartonella sp. M0283, assembly GCF_016100455.1. Taxonomy (NCBI): domain Bacteria; kingdom Pseudomonadati; phylum Pseudomonadota; class Alphaproteobacteria; order Hyphomicrobiales; family Bartonellaceae; genus Bartonella; species Bartonella sp. M0283. Next base: position 23,713 of record NZ_JACFSK010000001.1, read on the forward strand.
AATCCAGGGCTGACGTCCGATTTCGGCAACAACCCATCCACATTCAACAGAAATCCATGGAAGTGCGATGGCGCAAACAGCAAGTTTAAGCAACCAGCGTCTGTTTTCCAAACGATGACGTGCCGACAGATAGAAGAATGTCGCCATAATCAGGATAAGGGCAAAACCACAGGCAACCATGATACGGAAAGCCCAGAAGATGACCGGAACTTCCGGAACAAGGTCCCAAGCTGCTTTGCTGATTTGTTCATCTGTTGCCGTGCGCGGGTCATCGACATAGCGTTTCAACAAAAGTGCATAACCGAGTGAACGACCGTTATTTTCAAACTGGTCGATTGTTTCTTGCGGAACAGATGCGCCTTTTGCCTGCTGGATTTTTTCGAGTGCATCATAAGCAAGGATACCTTGCCTGATTTCTTTTTCAGATTGTGCAACGAGATCTTTGATGCCGGGGATCTGTTCGTCAAACGAACGTGTGCCGATAATGCCCATTACCCATGGAATGTGGATAGCAAAATGGGTTTCGCGGTTTTGAACATCGGGAAGACCGAACAGTGTGAAAGAAGCCGGAGCTTTTTCAGTATCCCACATGGCTTCGATTGCAGCGAGTTTCATTTTCTGGTGTTCGCCGGAAAGGTAGCCGCTTTCATCGCCCAGAACAACGACGGAAAGTGAAGCAGCAAGACCGAAAGATGCAGCAACTGTCATCGAACGTTTGGCAATTTCTTTATAGCGACCTCTCAACAGGTACCAGGCTGAAACGCCAAGAACGAAAGCGGCAGCTGTTGTATAACCGGCTGAAACCGTGTGAACGAATTTCGCTTGCGCAACAGGATTTAAAATAACCGAGGCAAAGTCGCCCAATTCCATACGCATGGTTTGCGGGTTGAAGGTCGAGGCGACCGGATTTTGCATCCAGCCATTGGCAACCAGAATCCACAAAGCCGAGAAGTTCGAGCCGAAGGCCACGCACCATGTGGCAATCAGGTGTTTAACCTTTGACATGCGATCCCATCCGAAGAAGAACAGGCCGACAAAGGTTGCTTCCAGGAAGAAAGCCATCAAAGCTTCGATAGCCAAAGGTGCGCCAAAAATATCGCCGACATAGTGGCTATAATAGCTCCAGTTCATGCCGAACTGGAATTCCATAACCACGCCGGTTGCCACACCTAGAGCAAAATTTATACCAAATAGTAGTCCCCAGAACTTGGTCATGTCCCGCCAGATCGTTCGACCTGTCATGACATAAACGCTTTCCATAATGGCAAGCAGGATTGATAATCCTAGCGTTAGTGGGACAAACAGAAAATGGTAAAGCGCTGTCGCGGCGAATTGGAACCGTGATAGGCTGACAATGTCAATATCCATAATTCAAGTCCTTACATTGAGTGTTTGTCATAATTGTCCTCGCGTAAACTTTCTAAAACGCGTTGATAGTTCTCGCTCGAGCGCTCATAGTCGCCGGTGATGCGGGTGTGATCGAGTGTGATGATGCGGTCGCAACAGGTAGCTTCCCGTTTCAGGTGGGTGACAAGGAGCCAGCTTTTTTCACGCCCATAGTGCTTCATGCGCTCGAGAATATCGCGTGCCGTTCCGCTATCTATATTCTCTGTCGGCTCATCAAGTAGCCACAGGTCGCGCTTCTGCAGGAAAAGGCGTGCCAATGCGAAGCGGCGTGCCTGACCGGTGGAAAGACCGGTCTGGTTTTCACCAATGCTGCTATAGAGGCCGTCTTTGAGATTATCGAGATAGTCGTGTAGTCCCGCACGCTCCATGGCCTCGACCATGTCGTCGTTAGAGGCGGTTACATTGGCAAGTTTCAGGTTCTCATGCAGAGTGTCATGAAATATATAGGTATTTTGTTCCAACAATGCTGCTTTTATTGCTGCAATTTTTCCCTCGACAATCATATCTTTTGTCATGAAGAGAGAAATAAGCGAACTTTTGCCTGCACCATTGGGGCCAACAAAGGCTATTTTCTCTTTTGGTCGGACAGTGAAGTGAATATCGTTTAAAACTGCCGGCAATTGCGGCTCGTAGCTTGCCCGCTTGATGTCGGCTATCGCTACATAGCTGCAAGGTGGTAATGCTTCACGGGGTTTGTCCGAATTTCTACTTTCACTTTCTACAAATGGCGAAAGTCTGCGTAATGCCAATATATAGCGGCCGATCTCGCCACAGCCCTGATAAAGCGGTTTGACAAGATCATAAAGTGTCAGTGCGGCAAGTACACAAAGTACAGCAAGTGGCAGACTGATCGAACCACAGCGATAGAGCAAAACGCTTGTCAGAATAAGCCCGACAAAAATGAGCTTGTCGACAAAACCGCTTACTGCTTCAATGGCAAATTGCCGTCTTTTCAAGGATACATCGCTTGTTGCAAGGCTGTCTTCCGTATTCATGACATGGTTGGTGAAAGCCTGCTGGCAACCATTCATAACAAGATCGGTCTGGCCGGAAAGAAGCGCGATCACACGTGTGCGCAGGCTTTCACGACGTATTGCAAGGGAGGCCGACCGTTTTTCTGTGAGTTTTATAGAAAGGCCAGAAAAAACAATGACAGTGGCAAAAACAATCAGTCCGAAGCCGAGGCCCATGCCCAAATGAACGGACGAAAGCACCGCTATAATTGTTAAAATTGCAATGAGCGCAACAATGGAAGGGACGATAAGTTTCAGATAAATGAGCTCATAACTATCAATATCGCCGGTTAAACGGTGCAATAGCCGTGCCGGACGCATGGCAAGATCGCGCAAGGATTTTCTTTGTGCAATCGTTTTGAAGAGTTGCAACCGCAAGCCTCTACTTTGCATGAATGTCGCATCATGATTGACGAGCCGTTCTGCGTAGCGCGCACCGGTTCTCAAAAGTGCAAAAAACCGTATGGCAGCCGAGGGCATAAAAACATCGAAAACACGTGTTGCCGCAATCGTCAAACCCGCTATTCCGGTTGCGGTGATAAACCAGCCGGATAGGCAAAGAAGGCCGATTGTCGAAAGTGCTGTGAGAACGGCGAAGACAAGTCCCCAAAGCATTTTTTTGCGAATAATTCTGTCGCGAGGTGCAATGAGAGCAAGGATTGTTTTCATCTTGCAATCTCCCGACAATTAACGTTTGGTGAAAGTTCAATCACCCTGTCCATACGCTTGAAAAGTTCCGGATCATGTGTTGCAACAAGCAGGCTATTTCCTTCGGAAATTTTGACGAGTGCATCTATGACGATCTTTGCACTTTCAGGGTCAAGATGGGCGGTCGGCTCGTCGATGAGAAGGACATTACGGTCTTTTTCCAGTGCGAGCCGCACCAAAGAAAGGCGAGCGGCTTCGCCACCGGAAACACCGGTTCCGCCTTCACCAAGGCGCTGGTATTTGCGCTCATTGGCGAAATCATGCAAATTGGCAAGATTAAGATAATCGTCAATATGATCGAATTTTCTGTTGAATGTTATATTGGAGAGGATTGACTGGTCGAACCAATAGGGCTTTGCACCCATCCAGCCGATTTTGGCTCGAATTTCATCAATATTGTTTCCGTCCACAGTCAAGCCGTTGACTTTGATTGACCCCTTGTCAGCCTGAATAAGACCGGCAATGAGCGAGATGAGAACCGATTTTCCCGCACCGCTTTTTCCTGTCAGCGCAACTTTTTCTTGCCTGCCGATTTTGAGCGAAAAGTTCTTGAAAACCGGCTTTTCGGGAATGAAGCCGAATGAGAGATTATCAATTTCGATTGCAGTGCCATTCTGAGGCGAAGCTGTTTCTTTTGACCCGGTCTTATATGATTGTTGAACAATTGGCGATTGCTGAACATCAGAAGGTTGATGAACAATCGTTTCGCCTTCGCCGACAAGTTTTGTGAAATTTTCCATCGCTGCTTTACCTGCAACGCGGTCGTGCCAGACGCTTGCAAGTTCGCGCAATGGTTCAAAAAAACTAGGAGCAAGTAAAAGAATGAAGAGCCCTTCGGCAAGGCTCAGCTTGTTTCCCCAAAAGCCGATGGTAATGACACCTAAAAGATGAAAACCGATATAGACGGCCATCAAAGCGACACCGAGAGCAGAAAAAAGTTCCAGCACCGCCGACGACAAAAAAGCAATGCGTAGCACTTTCATTGTCCGTGTAATGAGGTCGTCGGATTGGCGAGCGAGGCGTTTGGCGCTCCAGAAGGTGGCATCAAGAATGCGCAATGTTTTTATTCCGCGCAAACGATCAAGCAGATAGCCGTTCATCTCGCCCATTTCCTGCCATTGCTCTTTTGCTGCTTTTTGAGCTTTGGCGCCGATTATGGCCCAAAAGAGCGGGATGATCGGTGCAGTTATAAAAAGCAGCAGACAGGCAAGCCATGAAAACGGCAGTATCAGGCAAAGGATGACAAGCGGAACGACAGCCGCGCGAAGCATCAAAGGGCGGTATTTCGCATTCCATGAGACGAGCGTTTCTCCCTGATCGACAAGAATATTGGCTGCCTCGCCGCTCGGCATGCGTTTTTTACTTAAAGGAGAAAGAAAATTAAGGTGGGCTAATCCGCGTTTGCGCCACTCATTCAGGTTCTGACGGGAATTTTTAAAGAGGTCAAGTTCGCTATAATAACCGAGACAAGCTTTGATTGCTGCAAGTATAATAATGGCGAAACCGGCAATGATAATGGTTGATAAAGCCTCATCTGCTTTGGCAACAATCAGGCTTAATAAAGCAGCTTCGGCAATCCAGAAGAGTGGCAAAAGACTGAATATGATTTGTGATAGGGTAAGCCTTGGCTGGAGACCGGCTCTTTCATTTTCCATATCAATTTGACCCGTTTTCACAGTCAAAACATATAAGGTCGTTGCGGCACTATCGCCGCCAACACTTACGTCCTCACTTCTTTAAATTTCAAGAATAGGCGTTATTGTCTCAATGAGTATTATATAGGTATGAGCTCATAAAATTTTTATACATGGGTGAAACCTGTTTTAAAAATTGTATTTGCAAATGTGATATATTTCTTTAAGCTATAAATCATGAGAGGGAACACTTGGGGAACGACTGATGAATCTGGCACAATTGAATTATGTCTTGGCTGTTGCACAGGCCGGCAATTTTACGGTAGCGGCAAAAAACTGCCATGTGACGCAGCCGACCTTGTCAAACAGCATTGCCCAGCTTGAAGACGAGTTTCAGGCGCGCATTTTCTCGCGCACAACACGCCGCGTCGGCCTTACGCCTTTTGGCCAACATATTATTCCCTATATAGAAAAGCTGATCGAGGCCAATTTCAATCTCGTCGACGAAAGCAGGAAATTCAATAATCAGGAAACAAATGTTGTCAGGATCGGCAAATCGCCTTTGATGAGTTGCCAATATCTTTCTGCTGTCATGAATGATTTTCGCACGGAAAATCCGAACTCGGAAATTGTATTATGCGAACGCAATAGCGGTGATCTCATGGACTTGCTGGAACGGGGTGAAGTCGATTATGTCTTTGATGTTGAAGCAGAAAAAAAGCCGACAAGGGCTAGCGAGTTTCTTTATGAAGAGCCGCTTTATTTTATACCGAGCACGGCACAGCCGATCAGAAACGTCAATGTGGTGCATTTTTCCGATATTGCCGACGAGGTTTTTGTCATGGTTGATGACGAATCCGGATTGAACAAGTTTATCAGGGAAATGTTCGGGCAGCACAATCACGTTCTGAAAGAATATACCGGAAAAACAGTTTCCTTCCGTGAACTGGAGAACTGGGCACATTGCGGGCTTGGAGCGGCACTCTTGCCAAAATCTGCGATCACTGTGACATCAGGCCAGCGTTATATCTTGTGCGATCAGGACGAGAGCCCGATACAAATCCGCTATGAAGCGACGTGGAAGAAAAATATTCCGGTTACAAGCGGAAAACTAAAAAATTTCCTAAAACAGTGAGTAAAACGGGTATTTTAAACAATCGACCAAACTTTTAGCTGTATTGTAGAGGAATATTTTTCTAAAATATTAGTGTGAGGTGAATCATATCGCGTCTAATCGTCCTATAGAGAAATAATTATCCTATTAAAGAATAGGGCGGTGGTGTGTTCAATTCTATCTAATTTAAAAAAGACGAAAATCACGCAAATGTTTTTGAAAAAGCATTTAAAAATTTTTAAGTAAAAAATATTTCATAAATAGCCAAATGTATCGGGATTAAAAAATCTGGCGTCTAAAACATTGATTTTGTGAAAAAATGTCGAGACAAATACTTAATAGGAAAAAGTACTGACGAACAGAAATACTGTCTTGTTCAAACTCTGGCCAAGCTAATATTCCTGCTAGCCTGCAACGTGAGGTGATTTGGAATTGCGTGGATATTGACAATTTTTGATAAACGGAAAAACGGCAGTTGCAACTTTCTATGAAGTGCAGAACTGTGCCTATCCAATGGTTTGCAGCTTTGGGAGGTCCTTTTCTCTTTAATAGAGAAATGCTGCCAAGCCGGGCGGGCTTTTAACAACTATCACATCCAAAATAGATGAAGAATTGGGGCAATCAATTTTGAAGTATAGTTTTCCGATCTTCTGCTTACAGAAATATCAACGCGTTTTTTGCTCGGGCGAGGGAATATTAAAAAAGGGCGTCAATATCTTGTCAATAGAATTTCAAGCTATCGCAAAATGCGACATAGTTTTGATTCTTGGAAAATTTTTAACCGCCATCGGTGTCGCCAAGGTTTCATGCGCTTGTAACTTGTTGGAAATTTTCCGAGCGGCAATTTCTATTAAGAAAATCGCTTCATTCAGCGGTTGTTAATTAATGGACTAACCCAAGCGTTCCAAAGTCCATATGGTTAAATTAAAGAATTGGCAAATTAAATGATGGGCAAACTTCTGTTGGAAAAAATATAGCGTGGTTTCAAGATGTTGGCTTCGGGGTCTATGAAGCGTTTGCCGCTACATAATTTGAATCCTGGAACAGCAGAAAAATAGCAGGAGCAGCGGCTTTATAAACTGTTCTTGCGTCATAAATTTCCGGACGTTCTGAATTGCCAAATAGCATATATTTACAGATAGCCGGGATTTACGGATGACATAAATTTACCAATGGGAGGGACTTGTCGATGGAACAGATTTTCGGATGAGATTGAATTTCAGATAATAACACGTTCCGCATGAGTTGGTCTTTTTCCTTATTTTATCACGATATCACCTCGCCGCTTTGGCCTTGAGGTGCAGCTTCGACATTTACCAATAATTTTCAACATTCTAAAAAGGGGCCAAAAAGCGGAGGCACTTTTATGTCCCCGCCAAAAAACTTTTTAATCTATATTTGATGGCAACATTCCTTTAATTCCTGCTTTGCCTGATGTTTTGCAAAAAGGCTTGAGAGAACAGCAAGGAAAAGGGCTGCAAAAGAAAGGCAAGCACCTGCCCAGTTTGGCGAAGCATAGCCAAAGCCACAAGCGATCACCAGACCGCCGAGCCATGAACCCAGTGCATTACCAAGGTTGAAAAAACCGATATTGACTGCCGAAGCAAGATTGGCACCGCCAGCAGCTTTTGCTCTGTCCATAACAAGGCGCTGGATTGGCGAGACGCTGGCAAAACCGAAGGCAGCCATGAAAAATATAGAAAATACATCGGCAATTTTGTTGCCAATCGTAAAGTAGAAAAACAGCATCACAACGGCTTGTCCGAAGAGTGTAATATAAAGAACCGGCATCAATGCACGGTCGGCAAATTTGCCACCCAAATAATTTCCGACAAACAAGCCTCCGCCAAAAATGAACAGAAGAAATGTAACGCCCTGATCGGAAAAATGGCCAAGCTCTTTGGCCATTGGCGCAATATAGGTAATCGAGGTGAAAAATGCCGCAGGGCCTAAAATAGTAATGCCCATGGCAAGGAGAACATGAATATCGCCAAAAACAAAAAGTTCGTTTTTCAATGATTGTTCATGATGTTTCGGCTGTTTTGGAACCAGTCTTGACGTTGCAACAAAAGCAACCATACCGATAAGTGTAATGAGATAAAAAGTGGTACGCCATGACGTTAAATGGCTGAACCAGGTACCGGCAGGAACGCCGATGAAATTGGCTGCCGTCATGCCGCTAAACATGAAGGCGATTGCGCTGGTTCGCTTATCTTGCGGGACGAGGTCGGCGGCAAGGACAGAAGCAATACCGATGAAAACTCCGTGGCAAAGCGAATTGATAACCCGCCCGAAAATAGCGGTGGTAAAATTGGGTGAAAGGGCGGTCAGAAAATTTCCGACGATGAAAAATGTCAATGCAAGAAGCAGCATCTTTTTCTTTTCGACATTGCTTCCCAATATGATGATAATCGGAGTTCCGAAAAACACACCCAATGCATAAGAGGTTGCCAAGAAACCGGCAGCCGAGACCGAGATGTGAAAATCTGCCTGAATGGCCGGCAAAAGGCCGGAAATAATATATTCTGTTGTGCCGATACCAAAAGCGGCAATTGCAAAAGCCCATAAAGCAGCTGGCATAATGATATTCCCTGATTTGTTAGATACAGAAAACAGCTAGGCTACTAGTAAAAAATATGCTAGAAGGTACTTAATAGGGACATAGATACTAAAAAGTGACTATTATGCCGAAAAACAGCAATGAAAACATTGTCTTTGTCGAAACCTGCCCGGCACGAAGAATTATGGAATTATTTTCGGTCAAGTGGAAAAGCATGCTTCTGCACGCATTGTTCCATTGGCCGAATGGCAAATGCCGCACCGGCGAATTGCAACGCGCTTTACCCGGAATTTCCAAAAAAATGATGATCCAGACATTGCGTGATCTTGAAGAAGGTGGGCTGGTTCACCGCCATGTCTATACAGTTGTTCCCCCAAAGGTAGAATATTCGCTTACTCCGCTTGGAAAAAGATTTTGCGAGCCGGTTGAAATGTTGTTTGATTGGGGAAAAAGCAACTGCGACGCATTGGAAAAATTCGAGAAAAATCAGCACAAGAACGCAAAACAGGATGAGAAACCCGCTCATTAACAAGTTGGTAAAATGATGGCAGAAGACCCACATAGCGTTCGCAAAACAAAGGGCTATTTTCCCTTGCTTAGTTTTGCGGTAAACATCAGCCGAGTAAGTGAAACTTGAGAAAATTTGCCTTCTTGTTCTTGTCTTCCCCGTTCACCGCAGTCGGGATTTTCAAGGAACAAAATCGTTAGCGATGCTCATGCGGTGGATAGTATTGCGGCTATTCATCCCCACATCCGGTTATCCAGTTTTGCAAAACACTCATGTAAAGGAGGGGAACTTTTGCTCCCTTCCTTTTAAAATCCGGTTTAAGTGTTCTTTATCAACCGGGTAGCGGGTGAGATCAGCCAAGGCGGTGGGCAGCCGCACGAACCGCGCTATCGAGCACATAGCCGATCAATCCGATAAGCAGAATGGTTGACATCAGCTCAGGATAAGCAAGCCTGTCGCGTGTATCAAGAATGAAATAGCCAAGGCCTGCCGAGACGCCCAACATTTCACAAGGCACAATGATAATCCATGCAATGCCGATTGCCAAACGGATCCCCGTCATCATATGGCTTAGAATTCCCGGAAAAACCACATAGAGCAATGTTTCACTTTGTGTTGCAGCGAGGCTTTTTGCAACGAGCAGAAAATGCCGGTCAAGTTGTTTGACACCTGCTGCCGTGTTGAACATGATTGGCCAGACTGTTGCAAAGGTGAGAAGAAAATAGATCGGCTTATCGCCAATGCCGAAAACCATGACGGCAATCGGCATCCATGACAATGGCGAGATCATTCGCAGAAACTGGAATGCGGGGCCGGTCGCTCTTTCCACCCATGGTTTGGCGCCGATTAAAAGCCCGACTGGCACACCTATGATGAGCGCAAAAAGCAAACCGACAACAATGCGTTTAAGGCTGATGAGAGCGTGAAGTGCCAAATCAGAGCCGGTCAACAAGTGCCAGAAAGTCGGCAATGTTTCCTCAACTGAAAAACGGCTTGCAAAGCTGTTTTTGGCACTCAAAACATCTGTTCCAAGCCACCAGAGGAAAAGAAGCACAACAAGTCCTGACAAACCGGACAAATGGCGAAGACAGCTTTTCATCACGCTTTCTCCCCGTTAAACTTCAATCTCTTCATTGCGCACGAAACTGTCTTTCATGCCGAAAGCGGGAAGTCCGCCAACTTCGCTTAATGCGTGTTTGACAAATTGGTCATCAACAAGGTCTTTTGCCGCAAAAGCCGGATCAAGCGTTTGAAGAAATGCGTTATCCCCTTCAATCAATGTGTCTTTCAGCCGTCTTACCAGTTCTTCCGTGTAGCTTGGATAAGGATAGGGTTGAAAATCTATGCGCTTTTCAAGCCAATCGGGGTGGATGATCGCACCCGATTTTTCATAAAACCGGTTATCGTCTTCGTTTGACACAAGAACACGTTTGAGAACATCGGAACCGAAAGGCATATATTTGTTCGGATTTTCTTTGGAAAGAAGAAGCGCTGTTTCTTCGCGGTTCTTTGCTGTCCACAATTGCGCTTTGACCATGGCCGATACGACTTTTTGCGACCATTCGGGGCGCTCCTTCAGATCGTTTTCCTGCATACAGACAAGACAGCAGGCATGGTCACGCCAGACATCGGCTGTAAATCTAGCAAGTTTTGAAACTTTGGCCGCTTCACCTGCCGCATTGAAGGGTTCTGCAACGATAAAACCCGAAACCTGACCATTGGCAACGGCCGGTATCATATCCGATGGGGCCATGATCACCAAATTGACTTCATTTTTTTCAATTGTGCCGCTTTTTCTCGAAACAGGTGTCAAGCCGTTTTTGCGCAAGATCATTTGTAAAACAACTGTGTGGATCGAGTACCAGAATGGTATAGCAACGTTTTTGCCGCCAAGATCGGAAATGGAATTGATGTCATTGGCAACAGAAAAGCCGGAGCCGCTCATATGGTTCCAGGCAACGACTTTAAGCGGCGCCTTGCTTGAATAGCGTGCCCAGATAGCGATTGGCGAAAGAACATGCATCACATTGATCTGGCCGGCAAAAAAAGCTTCCACAATTTGTGACCAGCTCCGAAAAAGAACCGGTTTTTCAGCTTTCAAACCTTCGCTTTCAAAAAAGCCTTTACCATGAGCCACAAGCAGTGCTGTTGCATCGGTGATTGGCAAATAGCCGACTTTTACCGGCTCATCCTTTTCCTGTGATTTTGCTCTTCCAATATTTAAAAACGGCAAAGCGCCACTTGCCGTCAATAAAGCCGATAGCCGCAAAATGTCGCGGCGGGAAAAATATTCATCTTTCATATTTCATCTCTTTTTTTAAGTCCTGCATCTCTCAAAGCTGCAAGTATTGCGATACGGATTTTGCCGAGTTCTTCGACAAAGTTATTGCGTGGTTTGGGGAAATTGATTGTCCACGTGCCGATGATGTTTGCCGGTTTTCCGCCAAGCAGAATAATGCGTTCGCTAACGAGCAATGCTTCGTCAATATCGTGCGTGACAAGAAGCGTTGAGGCGGAGAATTCTTTAACGAGTTTAATCAGCAGATTTTGCATATCCTGCCGCGTCAATTCATCAAGTGCGCCGAACGGTTCGTCAAGAAAAAGCACTTCCGGATTTCTCGCAAAACAACGCGCCAATCCTGCCCGCTGTGCCATGCCGCCGGAAAGCTCGGAGGGGCGAAGTTTGCGCGCATAATCAAGCCCCACTTCGTGGATCGCTTTATTCACCCGATTTTGCCGTTCGCTTTTTTCAAGCTTTTCACGGTTTTTGAAATCAAGGCCAAAGGCCACATTTTTTTCCAATGTCAGCCACGGCAATAAACCCGGATTTTGAAAGGCCACAGCAATATTCGGGTCAACACGGGTAAGTTCTTGACCGTGAACAAAAATATGGCCGCCATTCGGCTTTTGCAGGCCGGAAAGTACACGTAAAAGGCTCGATTTTCCAACACCACTTGGCCCCAGAATGGAAACTGTTTCATTCTTTCCGATTGCAAGGTTGAAATTTTCAAGAATAGCGGGCGCATCATCGCGATACCGCAAAACGATGTTTTTGGCTTCAAGAAGGGGGGCTTTTTCTGTCATGAATTTGAATGCATAAACGGGTTAATCACGCCAAGGCGTTTTTAAGCTGCGTGACACTGGGGGTAATAATGGGAACAAAACTTGCCTCACGCAAACGACGGGGAAATCCTTCGGCAGTCTCCATGAGATAGGCGCCGCCGCCACGGGTTTCCAATTCAAGCAGAACCGCTTTCCAGAGCCAGTCGGTCAAACTGATGCGCAGCCTGAATAGATCTTCGGGAGCGTCGACCAAATGGTGATTGTTTACGCCTTTGATAAGTGCGTCGCGCAGGCTTGAAAGCTCTTTTTCTGTCTCGTCTATCTCGCCTTTGAGCGAAGCTCTTCGGGCATTGAAATGTTTTTTCGCTTCGTCAATAAAGCGCGCTGCCAATCCTGAAAATAGCCCGCATTGAAGTGCGATAAAAGCCGGACGCAGTGTTTTTAGCCATTCGGCAATATTGTCATGTAAAATCCGGTCAGCCGTTAAAGCGACTTTATCCATGGTGATTGCTTTTGTACCGCTTGAACGCAAAGCCAATAAATCGAGCGATTGGACCGTGACGCCTTTGTCGTTATTTTCAAGACTAAAAACTACCGCGCGCCCATTTTCAAGTTCGGCTGCACAGGCTGCAAAAAAGCCTTGGCAATCGATATTGGTAATCCATGGCATTTTGCCGGTGAGGTGATAAATGCTATTCTCAAGCGAAGCAAAATTTTCCATTTTCTCCAAGCCGGAAAGATGCTTCATCAAATTGGAAAGACCGGCAGAACCGGCCATTTTACCTGATGTCAGTAGCGGCAATTGACGGCTTTTGAGCGCTTCATTCGGGCTTTCTAAAACGCATTCGATATAAGCGCGGTGCGCCCATAAGACGAAGGCAGCCGTGAACGAGGAATAGGCAATGTCGGAAATCGTCAAAATAGCATGGGCAATGGTTTTGCCATCGCCACCGAATTTTTCCGGCACACCTACGCCGGTCAATTTTTCTTTTGCCAAGCGCTCCAATATAATTTTCGAGGATTGAAACGTGGTGTCCCATTCCTCTGCTTGAGCTTCAGCCCACGGATAGAGCTTATTGAAGCCCTTCAAACGAGGGGATAACATTTTTAAAATTGCCCGTTGATGAGGGGTGAAGAAAAAGACAAGCCCCGCTTTTTCTCGCCGCTCTTGAAGAAAGGCGCGATTGAAAAAACGTTGAATTGTAAAGGAAGAGACATTTTAATTCCCCGCAAACTTGCTATGGACGCCATTAATATTTCTTTTTTTTCAGAAATGTTCAACCTCTAATTTTTTTATTTACGAAAAATATTTTTATCTTTTTTAAAATTTTTAAATAAAATTTCTAATGAAATTTTGGTGGAAATTTTTGGGGGCTCATTGGTTTTCTCTTAAATAAGAGCGCCAATTTTTCTGTTTTTTTGAAGATAGAAATTTTCTTTGTTGAACAATTTATCACTGCCAATAAGCGTGTTTTAAAAAATAGCTTCTTAAAATTTCCGATAAAATAAAGACAAAAGCGACATAATTTTTCATGGGAAGCGGTGAAGCGACAATTTTTCAACTGGTTGAAGCTGGTATGCCGGCCATACCAGCCTCTCTTTCACTTATATTTAACATTGCTCAATGGTCGGGGATTTGCTACCGGTCGCTCTTCAACGACAGGAGAAATGTCGTAAATATTGAGGTTCTATTTCGGCCTCGCACCTATCAAGCCGGAATGTCGAATTCATCAAAATCTTTTTCGGTTTTTCCCTGTGCAATCAGTTCGTTATAATATTTGCCGCGAATTTTTTCGATTTCCGTGCTGGCAAGCCCGAGACGCCAATATCCGACGGCTTTGATATTCTGCTTTTTCACATTGCAGTTCGCCATGAAATGTTTCCTGATTGCACGGGCTTCTTCGCGTTCACAGGCAATCCAGATGGAACAACCTTCTGCGGAGCTAATCTTTTCAGCTGAATGAACAAGAAAACCGGTTTGCCCCGGATATTCTTTTTCCTTTCGCACATAGATATGTTTTTTGACCCCCTTGTTATCGGGGAGTTCATCGGCTGCTTCTGCCGTTGCGGATTCGATATAGATTTCGGCTTCGGTATTTTCCGGCCAATGGGAAAGAATGGAAAAAACGGCCGGAATGGCGGTTTCATCGGCAAAGAGCTTCAGTTTTTTATTTTTATATTCTTCCGTTGAAAATTGCGGGCGCGGACCAATCAGATAAGCATGTGAGCCGGCTTTCAAAGTTTGAAGCCAATTGATAGCGGGGCTTTCCCCTTCATGTTTGACAAAATCGACTTCGATTTCATGTGTCTTGGGATCGAAAGAACGGATTGTATAAATCCGGTAAACCTTGCGGCCTTGTCCGGTTTCGCCTATCTCGAAACGCACGGCAACATTTGCCTGTTGCCATTCAATCGGGTTTGTTGGGTTGATTGTTCCGGTCAGGCGGATGAGGTGGGAAAAAGGTTCAAAGATTCGGTTGACCGTGAGTTCGAGACGCTCCATCCCGTCCATGTGGGGTTCCGGCGTGAGTTCAGCCGTATTCCTGTTTTCTGTCTTTTCCATCTCTTAAGCTCCCGCACCGATTGTTTTTTTTAGGTTTTAAAACTATAGACGAATAATAATGAATATAATAGTCAAGTTTTTAGTAAACCGGTATTGAAGAAAATATCGCTGTCTGTCAATCAGGTTTTCATGTCGTTTACCGGATTGCTGGAAGTTTACCAGAATAAACAATCCTTTCATTGGAAGACTGGTAAGACAAAAAATACCAAGTGCCTTCAAATTGCGCCTGTTGGTTGACAGAACGACGTATAATTTCTCTGGTAAAAAGTTTGCTCTCCAATTTTCCCATAAGGAGTATGCCGTCCGCATTCTTTCTTAGAAAGACTGTTCTTTCCCATTCTTTCCCGCGTAGAGCGCGCTGGCGCATTTGGCAATTCTTGGAGACGAAGCTTGAAGACCGGCTCTTCCAGCCCAAAAAAACTTGAAATTTCAAGCTTGATTGGTGGCTGGTGACCCTGTTTTTGCTCACCTTTGGATCAATTCGGAATGGCTTCGGTTGGAGGGAATACGCCACGCGCTTTATTCTGGTTATTCCATAATTTTTGATAGAGGCCATCGGCTTTTACCAATGTATCATGGGTTCCTTCTTCGACGATTTTCCCGTTTTTCAGAACGATGATATGGTCTGCCCGACGAATGCTGTTCAGCCGGTGGGCAATGACCACGACTGTGCGGGTTCTGGTCAATGCATTCATGGCGCGTTGGATTTCTGCTTCCGCCGACGGGTCAAGACTTGCGGTTGCCTCGTCCAGAAGCAATATCGGGGCGTTTTTCAAAAAAGCGCGGGCAATGGATATGCGCTGCTGTTCGCCACCCGAAAGCGAGCTGCCATGCTCGTCAAGCACAGTGTCATAACCTTCCGGCAATGCCATGATAAATTGGTGCGCCTCGGCCTGTTTTGCCGCTTCGATGATTTCTTCACGGCTCGCATCTTCCTTGCCGATTTTGATATTGTCATAGACCGTTCCAGAAAAGAGAAGCACATCCTGAAACACCATGCCGATCAAACGATGAAGATTTTCGGTCCCTATGTCTTTAAGGTCGATATTGCCGATTGTGATTTTACCTTCGGTTCTTTCCCAAAGACGCGCGATAAGGTGGACAAAACTTGTCTTTCCGGCACCGCTCGGGCCCACAATGGCGGTCAATTCCTGCGGCCTGATCGTGCATGAAATATTATCAAGGACTTTGTTATTCGCTTCTTCTGCGTTGCCCGCCTCTTTTGTGTTATTTTCCTCTTTTTTGTCATAACTGAACCCCACATGGTCGAAACGGATTTCATAGCTTTCCGGCATTTTTGGATGTTGCGGTTCGGGGAGCGTCGGTTCATGAAGCAGCGCTTCAATGCGCATAAGCGAACGGTTTGCCAGACGCAACATCAACATTGCCTGACCAACTTCATATAATTGGCGGTAGACGGGCAAAGCGATAATCAGGAAAATCAACAATTGAGGGACGGTGAGCTTGTCATTTGCCAACCAGTAAATGCCGAAAATAACCAGACTGATATAGCTCATTTCCAGCACAAAACCGAAGCATGACAGGAAAGGCGAGGTTCTTGTTTCGGCGTGGAACCAGGCATTGCGCTGGTCGTTGAGGATTTTTACAAGTCTCTTCCAGCTATTACCAAAACGCCCGAAGCTGCGGATAACCGTGATACTTTGCACATATTCAAGCAATGCCGATTGCACCGCACTATTGGCTTTTCCAAGTTTTACGCCGGCACTTTTTCCCATAGCGAGCGTCCATAACAAGGCAAGCAATGTCAAAGGAAAGCCGCAAAGCATGACAATCGCCAGACGAAAGTCGACAAAGAAAAGAAAAATAGTCAGGAAAACCGGCATTGAAAAACCGGCAACAAATGGCTGGATGAAATGCGACCACATGTGTTCGACAAAAGTAATATCGGAAGTCAGTCTTCCTGCAAGGTCGCCGCTTCTTTGTTTGTTGAACCAACCCATGGGAAGTTTGCGCAAATGTTCTGCCACATTAAGGCGTGCCTCGCCCATCATTGTGAAAGCACCATTATATATTTTTGGCGCACCGATCGCACTTGCACCGATGCGCAACACAAAGCTTAAAACCATGCCGGCCCCAAAGAAAATAGCGGCTTCGATTGTCAGCTCTTTGGCAAAGGCCTGTGTCAACATCATAAAAAGGAAGACAAAGGGAAGTGCTGCAAAAAAACCTTCGACAATTGTCCATAAAATGCCGTGAACGAGTTGTTTGTCGGGCGTTTTCGACAGACGGAAACCGGACGTTAAAATATCGATTATCATGACTGCCCGCCTTTTTCTGCCAAATTATCCTGTTTTTTTGAAAGGGTTTTATTGTCTTGCCCGTTGGTGTCGGTTTTTTCTTCGGCTTCTCCCGCCTCTTCTCCGAGCGACCACGCGCCGGCCGAAAGCTGGTCTTGCCATAAAATCCGGTAGGTCGGGCAGTTTTTCAAAAGTTCTTCATGACGGCCTTCGCCCGCTAGCCTGCCATGATCCATCACAATAATCTTGTCGGCAGAAACAAGATTTTGCAAATGATGGCCGACAATGAGAACTGTGCGATTTTTATAAAGTGTTTCGAGTGCCTCATGGATGAGGTTTTCATTTTCCGGATCAAGACTTGAAGTCGGTTCATCAAGGAGCAGGATTGGCGCATTTTTCAAAAAAGCGCGGGCAATCGAAAGCCTTTGGCGTTCGCCGCCGGAAAGTTGCGAGCCGCGTTCCTGAAGGAGCGTATCATAACCTTGCGGCAGGGCTTCGATAAAACCGTCTGCTTTGGCAAGGCGGCAGGCTTCCTTAATTTCCTCATCACTCGCATCGGGTTTGGCAATGCGCAAATTATCGGCAACAGTGCCATAAAGGAGAACAACATCCTGAAAAACAATGCTCGTCTTGTCGAGAAGGTCGTCAAGCCGCCAGTCGCGCACATCAAGGCCACCTATTGTTAAATGCCCGTGGTCGAATTCATAAAGTCGCGCAACAAGTTTTAGAAGTGTACTTTTGCCCGAACCGCTTGGCCCCACCAATGCCGTAACTTGATCGGCTTTTGCGCTAAAACTGACATGGTCGATCGCCAGTCTTTTGCCGTAACTATAAGAGACATCGTCAAAAACAATTTCGTAGGGGCCTTCAGGTGTTTTGCTATTGTAATTTTCGATAAGCGGTTTTGCGGTCAAAACCTCATTGATATGATCCATCGCTTCGATATGGTTCATTTTCTCATGAAGTGCCCCTGAAAGGGTCAACAAGGGTTCAAGCACCAGTGGCGAAAGAAGCAAAAATAACACAAAAGTAGCCGCGTCGAGTGAACCGTTCACATAGAATATGGCTCCGATCGGGGCGACCAGAACAAGATTGCCGCGCAGTAAAATAGCAAATGTCATGAACGAGCGTGTTACTCTGGCAGCAAAACTATGCGCCCAGTCAACCGCATTATGGATTGTCTTTGAAAGATTGCCAAAAGACCGCGTATCGAGACCGAAACTTTTGATAACGTGTACACCACGGATAAATTCGCTGATCTCGCCTGAAATTTTTTGTTGTAAACCAATCCATTCACGCATGTCATCGCCCATGCCGCGTGTCATCCACCATTGGGCAAAAAAGGCAAGTGGCAAGGGGATTAAAACAATAATGGCAAGCCGCCAATCGGCAAAAAACAACAGGATAAGAGCCGAAAGAGATACTATGGGAGCAGAACTGAGATTAGGCAAAATATGCGCATAAAGGCTTTCGAGACTGTCAATATCATCATAAAGTGTGCGCCTGAGTTTCCCTGAAGACTGGTTTGCAAAAAACGACAGTGGAACCTCTCCCAGTTTTTGGGCTGCTCTTTTTCGCAGTGTAAAGAGAATGGTGAAGGCCCCTTTATGGGCAAGCATGTCACTTAAAGATACGAATATCCATCTGAGCAGAACAAGGCCGATTGCAACACCTGCAAGATACCAGAGTCTCGTCGGGTTGACAGTCGGTTTCAAAAGCTCGCCGGCAATAAGCGAAATCACATAGAAGGGCGCAATGCTCAAAGCCGCAGCAATAATGGCCGTGATGATAGCGGAGCCGGTAAAAAAACGCGAATAGCGTAAAAGCCCCAGAAAAGTGGCAGGCTTTTCACTGTCATAAAATGTTGCATTCATGGATGGTTGTTGGCTCATCACGGCTACCGTAAAAATTGTTAGAAACCGACTATGACTTATTTTTGATAATTTTGGTATAGTTTTATTTGTTTACCCATGAAAAACTTTTTTATCGGTTTTGTTGTCGTAAATTTTGCATGTATAAATTCCGGTGTTCCGTGTGGAAAATCGGGCGTTAAACAGGATAATTTTTGCAGAATAACGCGATAAATTTTATGAAGTTTCCATCAGGCTTTTCAAACCCGTAACAAGATCAATTACAAATTCCGTACCCAAATCATTCTTGTCATCCATGTTCTTGAGGTCAGAAAAACATTTGGCAATAGAAAGCTTCAAGGAATTGCCGGAAAGGTGAGAGGCATTAAATCGGCGTTTTCGACCGTTAAAAAGATTTTTGTATCAAGCTTGAAAGGTTATTTGACGGTTTTGATACCCGTGGCACTCAATTCCGCTGTTATGTGAGGCATAATTTTTAAAAAAATTATGCCTCACAACATAAGCTGAAATATAATGGGCTAAGTTTGCTATTATTTGCCTTAATTCTACAAATAGATTTCAGAACTTGAAATCGGCTTTTGCCCAGAAGGTGCGCCCCGGTTCTCGCACCTGATAATGGGCGGGAAATCCGAAACCGGCGTCACCATCGCGGTTCAGATGTTCAAAATAATCCTTGTTGAAGAGATTATCGACCCCGCCGGTCAAAGCGACATTTTTTGAAATCTTGTAGCTGCCATTCAAAGAAAAAACACCGAAGCCCGAACTTTTATCAAAGTCTTTTCCCACCACATTGCCTTTGTTTTCGGCAATGCGCGGTTGATCGGCAACAAGCCTTAAAAGGCCGCCAATGCTCCATTTTTCTTTTTGATAGGTGAGGCCGAGCCTTCCCTCCAAAGGTGGAATTTGAGGCAAAGCTTCATCGTCTGTGGTGTTTTTTCCCCACGAATAGGCAAGGCTTGAATCAAACTTCCAGACATTGAAGAACATATGGGAAAGCCCCAACTCGCCCCCCATAATGGTGGCATCGACATTCGATGCTTTTGACTGCCCGCTTGAATAGTCGAAGAGAATATAGTCATCAATCCGGCCGACATAAGCGGAAGCCCAGATGTCGCTATTTTCCCCGCTATATTGCGCCCCGAAATCAAGTTGGGTGGTTTTTTCGGGCTTTATGCCGTCAAATGCATTGAGTGAATTTGCCTCCGATTGTTTGGGGGAAAACAGTTCCCAATAATCGGGGAAACGCTCAGCATGGCCAAGCCCGATATAGGTTGTGAGCGGTATTTGATCGAGGTCGCGCTCATAACGAAGAAAACCGCTTGGCAGTGTTCTGTCGCGCTTGTCGCCATCTGTCGGACTTGTGTTTCGCTCATCCTTCGCAGAAGCCCGATCAAGTCTGCCGCCAAAAATAAGGCGGTGATTTTCGGCAAAGTTCCATGTCGCTTCGCTGAACAGTCCGTAATCGAAAAATACCGCATCCTTATCCCAACCGTTAATGCTCATCATATTGCGGCTTTTTCTTTTGCGGTGGGTGTTGGTTTGAACATCAAACCCGCTCACGAGCGATAAATCGCCTAAATCCCAATTGGTGGTAAAGTGGCCGCCCATGGTGCGCCGGTCAAGCCGCGATTCCATCGGCATAGACGACATATCCATCGTGCCACCCATACCGCCCATTCCACCCATGCCGGTCATGCCATTCATGCCGCCCATGCCGGCCATCGGATTTCCGCCTCCGCTTCCCATCATATGGTTCATATCCATGGCTCCCATAGCCGACATATGTCCCATATGACCGGTGCCCGGTTTGCCTGTGCTGGTGATACCGATTGGACGTGGGGAAGCGTTGGTCGCAAGATGGCGCAAACGGAAATTATCCATAATGTGATCGGCATAATTGTAGTAGAATTGCGCGTCGATCTTGGTGAGCCGGTCATTGATATTTTCTTTGATGAATTTGGCACCAAGCGATTCCCGCTTGAATTGGCTGCCATCCATAGCGCGGCCTGCATAACGCGCTTCACCATCACCGCCGCCGCCCGAAAGCTCGAACAATGTATTTTCGTCTGGAGTGAACCCCAAAAACATATCGCCATTCCATTTATCCCATTTTGAGGGAACACTATTGCCATCGCCATCATGGTAATCATGGGAAAGGGCTTTATTGCCGATAATCCGGACATAGCCGGGGCGTGCCCCGACAGTGCCATCAAGGCGGGATTCAAAACGGCTATTGGAACCGATGACAATACTGGAATCGCCTTTAACGGTCGGTTTGTCAAAATGCTGCGGGTCGCGTTCAAACAAAATTGTTGCCGCCGAACCGGTGGGGCCATAGCGCACGGTTTGAGGCCCCTTCACAACAGTGAGCCGGTCATAGCTTTCAGGCGAGATATAGGATGTCGGATTATCCATCCGCCCCGGACAAGCGCCCATGATCGTGCTGCCATCATTGACAATATTAAGACGCGAGCCGAATTGGCCTCGAAAAACGGGGTCGCCATTGGTGCCACCATTGCGAATGGTTGCGAAGCCGGGAATGGTTTTGAGATAATCGGCACCGTCCGAAGCGGGAATAGGCTGGCGTGGGGCTTTCGGATTGGTAACAACAGTGACCGGTGAAGACATGGCAGCCGATGTAACGATAACCGGTTTTAGAACCATGTTTCCTTGGTCCTCGGCCTTTGCAGCCTCTTTTTGTGCGGGACTAGTTAGCGGGTTTTGAAGTGGCGTCATCGTGCTATGCTCGTTATTTGCAACCGTTTCGGCTTTTGCGCCCGTCGGCATTATGATGAGCAGGGTGGAAAGGGTAGCAATGGCACCAATTGCGGCAGACGATGATTTTAATGCGTTCAAGTACGCAGAAAACCGCCTATCGGTTTGAAAGAGAGAATCCATTTTTTAAAATCCATAAAGAAAAAGTGGATTGAAACTTTGTCAGGCATGGAAAACAAACGGGAATTGCCACACGCGGCATTCTCTGAGCCTCGTTTTTTGTGAGGCTTTAAACCATGCGTTTTGACGGTGAAAAAAACAGGCTGACCAAGTTTTATAATCACAATTGAAAACCAAAAAATGGCAGCAGTGACTTGCGCCACGTCGGCAAAAAACGCGGCCATTTTTTTAAAAATTCGATGTGATGATCTATTGAACCTGTCAGCTTATGAGTGACAATGGCGGGGAACGCGGCGAGGCGTTGGATTTTACAAAGAAAGTGCCGAAGGTTACCGCATCATAGGGCAGTAAAATCTCGACGAGAAAGAGGTTATGTTCGCCGATTTCAACGCTATCGGGCGGGGTGAGCATTGATGCGCCGATGCGGCAGGCGTGACACGCACCCAGTTCATGACATGAATTGTCATTATGGTGTTTTTTGCTTAATTTTTGCGGTTTTGAAGATGCGTTTTTCGAGCAAATGTCGCTATCGGAAACCATATGCGAATGGTTCTGCCGAACGCTTTCATGATGGTGTGAAGAATTGCTTGCAAAACTGCTCGGTGCAACCGGAAAATTGCGATTATGGGCAAAGGCGAGGTTGAGCAGTGCGAAAATGCACAGCACCCTGATAACCACAGAAAATGGTTTGCTCGTCCCGATCATTTCGCAAAAACTTTCCCTTTTAAGGAAACAATTATCCAGTTTTATTTTTTTTGCAAGATAGACCAAAACAACCAACAGGATTTTTTAAAAAAATCGGCAAAGAAGAGGGAAATAGAAGACCATCGGGAAGGAGACGGTGAGAAGGGACATCGCAAGATGAAAGGGAACAAGAAGCGGGAGTCATGAGAAGGGGAGGAGATGTAAGAAAAAGGAAGGTTAAACAATTCTGAGAAAGAGAGAGGCTTATCCCACGGGTTACAAGTTTATGATGTGCTTTTTTTCCCATATATCCGTATGTTTTATTTTTGCGAGCTTTTAAAAAAGAACGCGTTTCAGGCAAAGCCCGCTTTTCCATTCCCACTTCTCTATTGATGAATTTTTCTAATAGGCCTTGTGAAAAGAGGTCGGTTTATGAGGGGGCTTCAAGCGTTTATAGATCAAGAAGACTGTTTCAAAGAGCCTTTGCTTATTTCGTTGCTCTTTCATGATTTTATTGTTCAAGGAGAAATCATGCGCCCTTTTATAATTTGCCATATGATGACGTCGATTGACGGAAAAATCGTGGAAGATCATTGGACTGCGCCTTATGACGGAACAGAAAATGATAAAGCGACAATTTCCTATTATGACCTTAGCGACAGTTTCAATTGCGACGCGGAAATGCTGGGGCGCGTTACCGTTCAAAGGCATTTTGCAAAGCAGGAATTCAATGACCCAAATCCTGTAAGAGTGATTGACCCGCAACCTTTTATCGGTAAGCGCGAAACAAAACGGCTATGCATTGTTGTCGATCGCCATGGGCGCATCAAATATGAAGGCGACAAAATTTGCGGCGAAAACATTATTGTTGTTTTGGGCAAAAAAATATCGCAAGCCTATCTGGAACATCTTCGTAGCTTGGAAATTTCCTATGTCTTTGCTGGTGAGGATGGAAATGACCTTGTGGAAGCCATGGAAAGTCTTGGGCGTTTCTTCAATATGAAGCGAATTGTTTTGCAAGGCGGTGGCACGATTAACGGAGCATTTCTGGAAAACGGGCTTATTGATGAATTGAGTGTGATGATCTATCCCGGTATTGACGGGCGAAAAGCTGCGCCTTCCTTATTTGATTGGTCACCTCGCACGGATAATAGCGGAACGCGAAAAACGGTTTTGGTGACAGGAAATCCGTCTGCCGGCCAGTCACTCGAATTGCTGGAGGTAAAAAATGCCGGTCAGGGTGTTATTGCACTGCGCTATAAAATACACCATCAGAAAAATCGCAAACAATAAGCGCTGAATGCAATAGATCGGGTTTTTTGCTAAAGGTTTAGCAGTTGTGACGAGGAAAATCGCAATCATTTAGCCGTCTGAGCATGAAGGAACACAGCCGATAATTCCGCCGAACGCAATTGATGTTTTGGTTAAAAATGCCTCTTCTGACTGAACTGGCAGCTTTCTATAGTCAACTTTGCCGGAGATTTAAGAAAATTTTGATATAATCAGGAAGGAGGGCTTTTTTAAAACCAATTTATTACTCAGACGCTCATGTCATTATTCAGACACTGATTTTTATTGTCTTCAGTTACCCGTTTTATAAAAGGCGTTGTTTCATCCCGCTTGAAAGTCGGTTGAAGCGGCAAGTTGTTCCTGCCCTTTGAAGTCTTCAAGCCTTCTTTCCAGAACCTCAATGGTGGTTTTTAAAGCACCTGAGCCGAGCACTACACGTAACGGTGCGGGCGTTATATCGACACTTTCGATAATGCGGGCAGCCATGCGCTCCGGATCACCTGCGGCCAAGCCGTTTTTCCGATCAAGCATTTTCTGGAAAGCATGGGCAGGCGTGTTGTCATAAGCTTTTATAGGCTTGGCAATTTTTGCGCTTTTATAGCGAAATTCGGTTCTTGCTCCACCGGGTTCGACAATGGTCACGCCAATATTGAATGGCGCCATTTCTTGTGAAAGCGAGTCACAAAATCCTTCTATGCCCCATTTTGTCGCATGATAAAGCGAATTTCCGGCAAAAGCGACTTCGCCTCCATAGGAAGAAATCTGGATGATGCGCCCATGTTGTTTTTTTCTCATAATGGGCAGGAAGGCGCGGATAAAGTCGATCGAGCCGGTGAGGTTGGTTGCGATAATATCGTCAATTTCTTCATCCGATAATTCTTCGGCAGCACCGAACAATCCATATCCGGCATTGCTGACAATCACATCAATTGTTGAAAACAATTCTTCCGCTTTTTGCCCAAGTTGTTTCACAGCCTTCCGGTCTCTCATATCGACAATTTCGACATGAAAATGATCAGGATAGCGGGCAATCAAGTCTTCGACAGCTGCCGTTTTGCGCACGGTCCCCAATACGTTATCGCCGCGGCTTAAAACCTGTTTGACCATTTCATAACCGAAACCGCTTGAAACACCGGTTATCACCCAGTTGCGTTTGACCATCTTTTGAAACCCCTTGACAAAATGCACATATTCAAATTCGCACGATTCTGATCGACAATGCGTGGCTGCTTATTATTGAGATTAATCCGAAAAGCATGTCTTCTAAAAGAAGGCACGGAAGACTAGGCTTTATGCAAAATTTTCATAGAACAAGCTATCTTGCCAATATATGGTTCTCAAAGTTTATCGGTCAAAAAATCTCCCGTCCCAACAAACTGAAAAAGCAAGGCTTCAGGAGAGGCAGCAGAAATATCGGGAAATCATAAAACAAATTTACGGGAAGGGGAGAATGACGCAAACAGCAAATCTGGGGAAAAGGAAAAAGGGGCTGGACAGAATGAAAACCGCAATGGAACGAACCGGAATGGCAGATAGTCCCCTTTTTTTAAGCCTTATCGGAAATTGAGATGTAAAATGCGCGGGGGAACATGGCGTGCTATCATAAAGCCTTATAGCGCAAACAATCGATAACCAGTTGAAAAGCGGCGGTATGTTGGCGCCGTGTCGGATAATAGAGATAATATCCGGGAAAAGGCGGGCAATAATTTTCAAGAATGCGTTTAAGCCGCCCGCTTGCCACCCGTTCCACCACAGCGTCTTCGGTTGTGTAGGCAATGCCGAAACCCGCTTCGGCAGCATCCAATGCCTGATCAATTGTGTTGAAGCTCAATTGCCCTTCGACCCTTATTTTGCATTCATGGCCATGGTCTTCAAATTCCCAAACGTAAAAACCGCCGGATGTCGGCAATCGCAGATTGATGCACTGATGCTCAAGAAGATCGCGCGGTGTCTCGGGAACAGAATGTTTTTCTAAATATTGTGGTGAAGCAACAGCCGCCATGCGTAAATCTGGCCCGATTTTTAGCGCGATCATGTCTTTCTCGACCTGTTCACCAAGCCGCACACCGGCGTCGAAACGCTCGGCCACAATATCAGTCAAGGCATAATCAATCGAGATTTCAAGATGAATATCGGGATATTTTGCAAGAATCGGGCAAAGCTTTGGCCATAAAATAGATTTTGCCGCATAATCGGGCGCGGTTATGCGGATTGTGCCGGATGGGTGGTCGATTGTCTCGCAAAGGTTTTTAAGCTCGGTTTCCATCGCCACAAGGTGGGGCGTGTAAAGTTCGAGAAGCCGTTCGCCAATATTGGTCGGTGCAACTGAACGTGTGGTGCGGCGCAGTAATTGTAAATGGAGACGTTCTTCCAGATTTTTTATCGAATGGCTCAAAGCCGACTGCGATATGTTGAGTTTGCGGGCAGCCTTGGTAAAGCTTTTTCCTTCGGCAACAACCATAAAGGCCATAAGATCGGCGATATTTTCTCGAAGCATGACTGTGCCTTCAGTTTTTGGACCGGATATAGTCTATCATGGAGCACAGAAAAAACGCAAAATCGTTTGGAATGAAACTGCGTGAACAAAAGCGGTTCCTGTTAGAATTTCGCAAGATTGATAAAAATTCTTGAAGAAAAAAGAGACTTTAAAAATTATAAGACAGGGAAAAACGGAAATAATCCCGATGAAAGGGCGGGTAAGTCGAATAAATTTTTGATGCAAGAACATACTTCATGGAAAGACATATATGAGAGATGTTGTTAGGATAATATCGGTTATTGCAGCGGACCGGTTTTAAGCCGGTCCGGAGTGTTTTTTAACTCTTCATGACAAGAAAGACGATTATTTTTGAAGTGCTCTATAGGCTCTGACAATCATCCTTTCGGATTGTTTGAGATAGGCCTTGAGAAGGCGTGCTGCTTTTTTCGGCTTTTCTTTTTTTAAGCCTTCGACGATATCGCGGTTCATGGCGACAAAAGGCTGATGGAGCGATTGTAAATCGGTAACCAGCCCGAAGATTAGCCGCAATTCGATTGTGAGTTCGGCAAAAAGCCGGTCAAGTCGCGGGCTGTTGCCAAGGCTTACCAGCAATTGGTGAAATTCCATATCGGCAGTACCGACATCCTGCCATTTTTTTTCTTCGCAGAGTTTTTCCGCTTTTCCTACGACTTTGTCCATCATGAAAATAGCTGAATGGGGGAAATGCACATTGCGAACGGCCCCGACTTCTATAATTTTGCGCAAGCGATAAACATCAATAATGGTGTTGAAATCGGGAATAGTCACAAATACACCACGGTTTGCACGGTATTCGATAAGTCCGTTTTTTGTGAGCATCCTGAATGCTTCACGCAATGTATTACGCGAGACCGACAATTTTTTTGCCAGTATCGCTTCGCTCAAATGTTCGCCAGGATGGTAATGGCCGCTGATAATGTCGGCTTCGATGGCTTTTACAGTCTGATCTGCAAGTGATAGTTCATCGTTCGTTTTTTTCATCCGACCGTTTGCCCCCTTGGTTGGCGGTTCCGTCGATATAAATTACGGAGCCTTTGGCACAAAGATAATTGGAAACAAATTGCAAAGCCGAAAACCTCCCCGTTTCAATATCCTCCAAATATAATTACAAGTTTATTTGAGAAAGAAGATGATTGCAATGCCTGACAATCAAAGTTAGATTGTTCAACAATATAAAAGCAGCCAATAATTTATATTCGAAAAGGGGAGGTTCATATGAAGTCGATCGATTTGAACAGTGATCTGGGTGAAAGTTTCGGTCCCTGGAAAATGGGCGAAGATAGCGAAATGTTGTCTATTGTTACCAGTGCCAATGTTGCTTGCGGTTTTCATGCTGGCGACCCTGCCGGTATTTTACGCACACTCGAGGCGGCCAAAAAGAATAATGTGCGCGTTGGTGCCCATATCGGCTATCGTGACCTCGTAGGCTTCGGGCGCCGCAATATGGACCCGACCGATAGCGAATTGACGGGCGACGCCATTTATCAGATCGGGGCGCTTATGGGGCTTGCCAAGGCGGCAGGAACCAAAGTTGTCTATGTGAAGCCCCATGGCGCACTCTATAACACAATCGCTCATGATATGCGTCAGGCAAAAGCCGTTATCAATGCGATCAAAGCGGTCGAGCCGTCGCTCACCCTTATGGCCTTGGCAGGCTCGGCCCTTATTCCTTTTGCCCGTGAAGCCGGACTTGTCGTGGTAGCAGAAGCTTTCGCCGACCGTGCCTATAATAGCGATGGGACACTTCTATCCCGCCGCGAAAAAGGGGCTGTGCTGAGTGACCCCGCTGTCGTTGCCGAACGTATGGTAAAATTTGTCGAGACAGGCAAAATTACCGCGATTGATGGCAAAGAGATTAGCCTTGATGCACAGTCAATTTGCCTCCATGGCGACAGCCCGAGTGCCGTTTTAATGGCCAAAGCTGTCAAAGCCGGTCTTGAAAAAGCCGGCGTTTCTTTAAAGCCATTTGTTGATTGAGGGAGTGTCTTTTTCCCATGCGCTTTCTCGGTGTCAATAATTCGGCCTTTCTGATTGAGCTTGCCGATCTTGAAGAGACATTGGCTTTGTTTGACCTCTTGCAGCAAGAAATCCGGCGAGGAGAGAAAGATCTGCAAGCTATTGTTGAAATTATTCCGGCAGCGCGGACCTTGCTCGTCACTTTTGATGCCTCTCTCACCGATGAAAACACGTTGGAGACACAAATTGCGGGATTGAAACTTGAAAAAGGGCAACAAAAAAGCGGCAAACTTGTCGAAATACCGGTTGTCTATGACGGGGAAGATCTCGACGATGTTGCCGCTCTTTTAAAAATTGACCGTGAAGAGGTTATCCGTCGTCATACAGAAAGCCATTATCAGGTTGCTTTTTGTGGCTTTGCTCCCGGTTTTGCCTATTTGACGGGTGGCGATCCCGTTTTCAATGTTCCAAGACGCGCATCACCACGAAAATCTATTCCCGCCGGTTCTGTTGCACTTGCAGGCAAATTCGGTGGTGTCTATCCGCAACCGAGCCCCGGTGGCTGGCAATTGATCGGGCGGACAGATGTTAAAATGTTTGATCTCGACCGCGACCCGCCTTCACTTTTAAAACCCGGTGACAGGGTGCATTTTGTCGATGTGACAAAAGATTATTCGGCACATTCCAAAGGGACGACAAACTTTTCCTTATCCCGAAATGAAAAAGCCGGTTTAGCAAAAACGGGTGATGAAAACGAAGCACCAAAAATCGGGAAAACAGTAGGTAACGGGAAAACGGGCAGTTATGACAACGCCGAATTATTACCCAGCAAAAAAAATCTAAAGCCTGAAGAAGATGCGGTTTTCAAATTGGTAACAACATTGATGCCGGTGACGTTTCAGGATCGCGGGCGCTTGTTCCAATCCTCGCAAGGGCTTTCCCCCTCAGGTGCGCTTGACCAGAAAGCAATGGAGAATGCCAACCGGCTTGTCGGCAATCCACGTGAACAACCGGTGCTGGAATTTACCTATGGGAATGCACGTATGAAAGCATTGCAAGCATCGGTTATTGCTTTTACCGGTGCTAACCTGCCAATTACCATCAAATCGGCAAAAGGCACAGTTTTTGTTTTTGAAAAAAACACGCCGCTTGCCATTGATGAAGGCGATGAAATCATTCTCGGGGCACCCTTGGCAGGCTTTCGCAGTTATATGGCTTTGCGTGGCGGCTTTAAAGTTGAACCGGTTTTAAAAAGTGCGTCCTTTGACAGTCTTTCCAATTTGGGGCCGAAACCGCTCGTGGCGGGTGACAAGATCTTTATAGACAATGATAGCCCTTTGCAGCCGGTTTTATTGTCACTTGATGATCCTTACGTCTTGCCGGAAGCGAGCGATAATGTGGTGCTTGATGTGGTTTTGGGGCCGCGGACCGACTGGTTTACAGAGCATTCGATTGCGATGTTTCTTGAAAAACACTGGCAAGTGACGCCAGCCTCCAACAGAATTGGCATAAGATTACAAAGTGACGCCCGTCTCGAGCGCTCGCGAAGTGATGAATTGCCGAGTGAAGGCACAGTAACCGGTGCAATAGAAGTTCCTGCAAATGGCGAGCCGGTTTTGTTTTTGCGTGATCGGCCTGTTACCGGCGGTTATCCGGTTATTGCCAATCTCGTTGAAGACCAGATCGACCTTGCGGCACAAATTCCGATAGGGGCTTCTATAAGCTTTCGCGCTGTCAAAAACTTTTATGATAGCGAGCAGAAAAGCTTGAAGAGCGGTGCCAATAAAACTTCAACAAAATCATGAGATTGGAAGGAATTGGCGAGAGCTAAAAATCAACAAGGTCAAAGACCGGTTTTGGAAGAAACAAGCACACAGGCTTGATTTGAGAAAATTATAAATTCGGAGTGATGGGGACGTTCATGAAAAAAATACTGATTGCCAATCGCGGAGAAATAGCATTGCGCATTATTCGTGCAGCCCGCGATTATGGTGTTTCTTCGGTGGCGATTTATGCCGATATTGATAGTTCGGCGCTTTTTGTCAAAGAAGCCGACGAAGCTTATAGCCTCAACGGTAATCGGCCGGAAGAAACCTATCTTGATGGTACGAAGATTATTGAAATTGCCAAACGTTCGGGGGCTGATGCCATTCATCCGGGCTATGGCTTTTTGTCGGAAAGTGCCGAATTTGCCAAAGCAGTGATTGATGCAGGTCTTATCTGGATCGGGCCGGATCCGGACGTGATCGATCTTTTGGGCGACAAGCTCAAAGCCCGTGCAGTTGCAAAAAAGGTGGGAGCGCCGCTTGTTGCCGGTAGCAACGGTATGATTACAAGCGGCAAGGATGTTATCGCTTTTGCCGAAAAATATGGCTTTCCCGTTGCAATCAAGGCAGCGCATGGCGGCGGCGGGCGCGGCATGAAAGTTGTATGGAAACGGGAAGAGGCAGAAGAGCTTTTTCAATCGGCTGTCCGTGAAGCGGTTCAGGCTTTTGGCCGTGGCGAATGTTATGTCGAACAATTTCTTGATCGCCCCCGCCATGTCGAAGCGCAGGTGATTGCCGACAAACTGGGGCATGTCGTGGTGCTTGGCACCCGCGATTGTTCATTACAAAGGCGCAACCAGAAACTTGTCGAGGAAGCACCGGCACCTTTTATTTCCGATGCAGTTGAAAAACGTTTGAAGGAAGCGGCTACAAATATTTGTCGCCATGTCAATTATAGCGGCGTCGGGACTGTCGAATTCCTGTTGGGGCGCAATGACGTTGTTTCGTTTCTCGAAGTCAATACGCGGTTGCAGGTCGAGCATCCCGTCACAGAAGAAACAAGCGGGATTGATGTCGTTGTTGAACAATTCCGTATTGCCGAAGGTTTACCCTTGACAATTGATAAAACGCCTTCACCCATTGGCCACGCCATTGAATTTCGTATCAATGCCGAGGATGTCGGACGCGGGTTTTTGCCGTGTCCTGGAAAAATTACAAAGTTTACGCCGCCGTCTGGCCCCGGGGTGCGGCTTGATAGCGGTGTTCGTGAAGGCGGCATTGTTGCCCCGCAATTTGACTCGATGATCGCGAAACTCGTTATTACCGGAAGAACACGCGAAGAAGCGTTAAAACGTGCTGCACGGGCTTTGAGCGAATTTGAAATCGAAGGGGTTGCAACCGTCTTGCCGTTTGACCGGCTTGTTATTCAACATCCGGATTTTATTGGAGAAAACGGCTTTAAAGTTTATACACGCTGGATCGAGACCGATTTTGCCGAAAAACTGGCTATGGAAACCAAAGGCGATAAAATTGATCCGCAGATCGAGCGTTTTGATGTCGAAATTGACGGAAAACGTGTCGAACTCGGTTTGCCTTTAAGCCTTTTGAAACTCATGAATAGCGCGGGGGGTACACTCAATGGAGCACAAAATCCGCGTTCCGAAGGTGGGAAACAAGTAAAGGCTGATAAGGGCGCTGGTGATATTGCTGCACCCATTCCCGGAACGATCAAAGCCTGGCTCGTCGAGGACGGGGAAAAAGTCGAAGAAGGTTCGACTTTAGCCGTTATGGAAGCCATGAAGATGGAAACCAATATTGTTGCAGAAACAAGCGGCAAATTGGAAATTGTAAAACCGGCTGGCAGTATCGCCAATGTCGGGGAAGTGATTGCCCGTATCCGCTAGAAATCGGACGCTTTAAAAAATCGCCATCGGGAATTTAAAACCGTTTTTAAACCGGAGAAGCCAAGAACAGAAAACCTGCCGGTTTGGCACGTGAAACAAACGTGCTGAAAGAGGCCGGTTTTCTTCAAGAATGTTGATTGGTTAAAATTCAAGCAATGTTGCCGATATTTTTATCGGGCAATGATTAAATCCGCGCGCTATGATTGCAAACTCGAGAAAAGCTAATCGTTCTTGCCGATTATTCAAAATTCGAAAAACAGGGTACATTCGCCGTTGCACCCGTGGAAGATATTGATTATCTCGTGACTGCGAGAAAGCCGGACGCGACGCGGGATAATGTTTACGCTCACTCGTCATTGAAATTGTTATATAATTCGTAAATCCTTCGGGCTCGCATGCTTGAGGAAAAAAATGAAAGGGTTAGCATTGTCGTTCCAAAATGATTGTTCGAAACCTTTGCCGGAACATTATGTGACCCGTCATTATAAAAGTGGTCCGCTCAATGCATTGACAGATGTTGCCGGTGTCAAAGTAGGCCATGTCACGATTAAGGAAGGGGACACAACCCGCACCGGTGTCACAGCAATTGTGCCGCATTCCGACAATATTTTTCAAAACAAAATACCGGCCGGTTTCAGTGCATTTAACGGTTATGGAAAATTTGCGGGCTCCGTTCAGGTGGAAGAACTTGGCGAGCTTGAAACACCGATATTGCTCACCAATACGCTTGCAACTGGCCGCGCGATTGAAGCACTGATTTATTATACTTTGCACGAAAAGGGCAATGAAAAAGCAACCTCCATCAATGCTGTTGTTGGCGAAACCAATGATTCACGGCTGAATAATATACGGGCTTTGCGCCCGAGCTTTGATGAAATGCTCGAAGCTTTGAAAATTGCCCAAACCGGCCGTTTTGACGAAGGGGCAGTAGGGGCAGGTACCGGCACAGTGGCCTTCGGTCTTAAAGGCGGTATCGGCACGGCCTCGCGGCTTATCGAAATGGGTGACAAAACCTATACAATCGGCATTCTTGTGCAGTCGAATTTTGGCGGGCATCTTGGAATTCTCGAAAAGAGCGACATAAATTATCCCGTACCGAGTGCCGATAAAGACGGGTCGATTATTATGATTGTTGCAACCGATGCACCGCTTGATTCAAGACAATTGAAGCGGTTGGCCAACCGGACATTCGGGGGGCTCTCCAAAAGTGGAGCAGCTTTGAGTAATGGCTCGGGCGATTTTGCCCTTGCTTTTTCTACAGCAAAAGAACTTCGCCATAGGGAAGCAGAATCGCACATGGCTAATGTTCCCTATGTCGACGATCGCGCCCTCTCGCCCATGTTCGAGGCGGTCATAGAAGCAACCGAAGAAAGCATTTTACGGTCTTTATGGATGGCTGATGATATGTCGGGCGTTAATGCCGCAACCATGAAACCTTCGCATTTTACCTCTCTTGCCACACTTATCAACAATGCCCCAACAGACTGATTTTTAAGGGAAAATAACGGGCACTAAAGCAATTTATATGCCAGTTTTAAAAGTTTTTGAAAAAAACACTTGAACGACAAGCACGATTTAGTGAATAAAACCGGCTTTGACGGTTTTAAAAAAAGGTAAAGCAGGAATGCGCCCGCAAAAGATATATTCGGCGGCATTTTTAATTGTGAGCAATCTTTTCTTGTGTCCGAAGGGTCAAGACAACAAGAGTCTGATGATTGTTTCATAGCAAGACAGTTTAAAGGCGTTGTCCGTGACAATGGGTCGCTCTGTCCTTGGTTTTGCCTAAAACAACCATAGTGGGTAGAAAGAATTTGAGAAAAAACCTTTCGTTGAATTTTGAGTACGTTAAAAAAGCGGGTGGAGTTAGCTTTTTCAAACGCGTTCCGGAAAGCGGTTGAAATGTCGGAAGAAAAGAGGTTGGTCAATTTGGATGCACCGCTATTAAACGTAAAAGGCCTTGATGTCGATTTCAAAACCGAAGACGGCAATTTCCGTGCGGTGAAGTCGCTTGATTTTTCGGTCAATGCTGGCGAAACATTGGCGATCGTTGGCGAAAGCGGCTCCGGAAAATCGGTGACGTCGCTTTCCATTATGCGTCTTATCGAATTCGGTGGTGGCAAGATTTCTTCCGGCGAGGTGCTCTTTAACGACAAGAGTGCTGTGCGCGATCTTACAAAGCTCACCCAATCGCAAATGAATAGCGTTCGCGGCAAAAATATTGCGATGATTTTTCAGGAACCGATGACATCGCTCAATCCCGTTTTCACCATAGGTGACCAGATTGGCGAGGCAATCCGCCTTCATCAGGGAGGTACGCACAAGGAAGTGCGTCAGGAAGCGCTTGCCATGCTTGAAAAGGTGCGTATTCCCGACGCCAAAGGGCTCCTTGATCGCCACCCGCACCAGCTCTCCGGTGGTATGCGTCAAAGGGTGATGATTGCGATGGCGCTTGCCTGTCGCCCGCAACTTCTTATTGCCGACGAACCGACAACTGCCCTTGATGTAACAATTCAGGCGCAGATTTTGCGCCTTATCCGCATGTTGCAAGACGAGCTTGGCATGGGCGTAGTCTTTATCACCCATGATATGGGGGTGGTTGCCGAGGTTGCCGACCGCGTGCTTGTGATGTGCCGTGGCGACAAGATCGAAGAAGGCACATCGAACGAAATTTTCAAGCACCCGCAAGCACCTTATACGCAAGCTTTGCTTGCGGCAGTTCCGCAACTCGGTGCACTTGCCAATGAAAAATTGCCCCGTCCTTTCGATATACGCTCACCCGGTAAAGATAAGGTCGAAGCACTGCCGCAGGATACAGTGAAGCTTGATGACGTTGTGCTTGATGTCAAGAAACTTGTAACCCGTTACGATGTCAAAAAGAACTTTTTCGGTAAAGTAACAGGGCGGGTGCATGCTGCCGAGCAGGTGAGCTTTTCCATTAAAGCCGGTGAAACGCTGGCACTTGTCGGTGAAAGCGGTTGCGGCAAATCCACTGTCGGGCGCACGATCATGCAATTGACCGAACCGAGGAGCGGCGAAATTCTGCTTCACGGGCGCGACATATTAAAAATGGATAATGCCGAGCGCCACAAGATACGCCAGAACATCCAATATGTGTTTCAGGATCCGTTTGCCTCGCTTGATCCACGACTGACTGTCGGCTTTTCCATTGCCGAACCTTTATTGACGCATAAACTCGTTCCCTCAAACAAGGTTGACGAGCGCGTGCAGGAATTGTTGCAGGCGGTCGGCCTTCCGCCACATGTGGCACGCCGTTACCCGCATGAATTTTCCGGTGGCCAGCGTCAACGCCTGTGTATTGCCCGCGCATTGGCCTGCGGGCCGGAACTCCTCATTGCCGACGAGGCAGTGGCAGCCCTTGATGTTTCCATTCAGGCGCAAATCGTCAATCTATTGATGGACTTGCAAAGAAAATTGGGTCTATCCTATCTTTTCATCAGCCATGATATGGCTGTGGTGGAGCGCATTAGTCACCGTGTGGCGGTGATGTATCTTGGCCAGATTGTCGAAATCGGTCCAAGGCAGGCAGTGTTCAATCATCCGCTTCACCCTTATACGCAGCGTTTGCTTGCCGCCGTACCGATAGCCGATCCGGCGCGCCGTTTTATCGAGCGGCCGCTCATTGAAGGGGAAGTTCCAAGCCCTGTAAGGGAACCGGGTAATGAACCTTTGGTCGAGCCGCTCATTGAAGTAGAGCCGGAACATTTTGTTGCCTGTCATCCGGTGGGCATTTTTGAACGCGTTGAACAATCGGGTCTATTGTTTGAAGGAGAGGGAAAATGAAGCTTGTTAAACGATATTTTGCAGCAGGACTGGTTTCGGTATTGGCAGCAATGCCGATTTGGGCAGAAGCCAAACCGTTGGCTGTCGGTGTCGAATTCAACCTCACCAAACTTGACCCCACCAATATCAATGACACATTGACAATGACATCGCTGCGCACAGTCTATCAGGGGCTGTTGGGTTTCGATAAGGATTACAAGATTATTCCGCTTCTGGCCGAACGTTATGAAGCCTCGAGCGACGCCAAGGAATTTACCTTTTATTTGCGTAAAGGCGTCAAATTCCATGATGGCACGGATTTTAACGCCGAAGCAGTGAAATTCAATCTTGACCGTTTGGCCAATCCGGAAAACAAATTGTCGCGGCGTGTGTTGATCTCGATGCTCGACCATGTCGACATTGTCGATGATTATACAATCAAAATTTATCTCAAAGAGCCTTATGGTGCGCTGCCTTCCTCGCTTGCCCACCCCGGCACAATGATGATTTCTCCGGCAGCAATCAAGAAATATGGCAAGGATATTGATCGTCATCCTGTCGGAACCGGACCGTTCAAATTCAAAAGCTGGAGCGGTGATATTTTCGAGGTAACAAAGAACGAAAATTATTGGGGTAAAGTTGCCGATGTCGATGGCGTTGTCATCCGCTCGGTTCCCGAAAGTGGCGCCCGTTTTGCCATGTTGCAGGCAGGCGAATTGCAATTTGTTCCCGATTTTCCTTCCGAACTTGTCGAAGTTGCCAAAAAAATACCGACGCTTGACGTAACAACAGCCCCGTCGATTTATGAATTCTATACGTCGATGAATGTCATGAAAAAACCTTTTGACGACATCAGGGTTCGCAAAGCCCTGAACTATGCCGTCAACAAGGAAGCTTTCTGCAAGGTTGTCCTGAACGGCTATTGTGAACCGGCAACATCGTCGATTCCGCCGCTATTGCGCTTTTATACCAATGTCGGGCAATATGAATATAACCCTGAAAAAGCCAAACAATTGCTGACCGAGGCAGGCTATGCAAACGGTTTTGAAACAGAGGTTTTTTCAAGAAACAGCACGGCCGTTATTCGTGCCATGCAGTTTTTGCAACAGGAACTTGCCAAGGTCAATGTCAAGGTTACGGTAACGCCGCTTGAAGCCGGTGTGGAGGCTGACCGCGTCTGGGGTGCCGAGACACCTGAAAAATCCGATGTGCAATTGCTTTATAGCGGCTGGTCGGCTTCAACGGGTGACGCCGATTATGGTCTTCGTCCGCTTTTTGCCAGCGAAAGCTTTCCGCCCAATCTCTATAACACCTCCTATTACAAAAATGAAAAGGTCGATCAGGCTCTCGCCGAAGGGGTAAAGACGGCCGATGATACAAAACGTGCGGAAGCTTATAAAATTGTCCAGCAAACGGTGTTTGAAGATGCTCCGTGGATTTTCCTCGGTGAAAAGCAGAATATTTATGTAAAAACCAAGAAATTGACAGGCGTTTACATGTTGCCGGATGGCGGTTTCTCGGTTGATGGCGCCAAATTTACCGGTGAATGACAATAAGGGTGGCAGCCTTGCTGCCACTTTTTGAAAACTTTTATCAACAAACCAATAAATCTCGACAAACCAACGAAATGGATGATTGATGTTGAATTTGAAACGATTGCTTGCTGCGGGGCTGATCTCTACCACCATGTTGATGCCGACTCTGTCAGAAGCCAAGACGTTGACGGTTGCCGTCCCTGTCAATCTGACAAAGCTCGACCCGACCAATATCAATGATACATTGACCATGACTTCGCTCAGGACGATTTATGAAGGCCTGTTGGGTTTTGACAAGGATTTGAAAATTGTACCGCTTCTGGCAGAACGTTATGAAGCCTCGCAAGACGCCAAAGAATTTACCTTCTATTTGCGTAAAGGCGTGAAGTTCCATGACGGGACAGATTTTAATGCGCGAGCGGTCAAAATCAATCTTGAACGGCTCGCAAATCCCGACAACAAATTGTCACGTCGCGTTCTTGTTTCCATGCTCGACCATGTCGAAGTCGTGGATGACTATACGGTCAAGGTAATCCTCAAAGAACCCTATGGCGCTTTTCCTTCTTCCATGGCGCATACCGGAACCATGATGATTTCACCGGCGGCTATAGAAAAATATGGTCGCGATATTGACCGCCACCCTGTTGGTACCGGTCCGTTCATATTCAAAAACCGTTCAAGCGACACATTTGAAGTCATAAAAAACGACCATTACTGGAATGGCACTGTCGGCGTTGATGGTGTCACCATCCGTTCGGTACCGGAAAATGGCGCGCGTTTTGCCATGTTACAGGCGCAAGAAGTGCAATTTGTTCCCGATTTTCCGCCGGAACTTTTTGCCGTTGCACAAAAAATGCCCAATCTGGTTGTGACCAAAGAACCGTCGATTTCCGAATATTATGTGGCAATCAACACAATGAAAAAGCCGTTTGACGATGTGCGTGTGCGTCAGGCTATGAACTATGCGGTTGATAAAAATGCCTTCTGCAAAGTCGTGATGAACGGTTTTTGTGAACCGGCCACATCACCTATTCCGCCACTCCTGAAATATTATACCAATGTCGGTGAGTATGAATATAATATCGAAAAAGCCAAACAGCTTTTGACAGAAGCCGGTTACCCGAATGGTTTCAATACCGAAATTTTCGGCAAAAACAGCACCATGGTCATTCGCGGTTTGCAGTTTTTGCAACAGCAACTGGCTGCGGTGAATATCAAGGTCAATGTCACACCGCTTGAAGCCGGTGTCGAGGCTGACCGCGTCTGGGGGGCAAGAACACCCGAAGAATCGACGGTGCAAATGCAGTTTGGCGGCTGGTCGGCATCAACCGCCGATGCCGATTACGGAATGCGCCCGCTTTTTTCTAGCGAAAGCTTCCCGCCCAATCTCTTCAATGTTGCCTATTATAAAAATGCCGAGGTCGACCAAGATCTTTCAGATGCGGTCAAAACGGCAGATGACACAAAACGCGCCGAACTTTACGGAAAAGCACAAAAGATCATCTTTCAGGATGCACCATGGATATTCCTTGGTCAGAAAGACGTGCTTTCCGGCAAAACAAAGAACCTTGAAGGTGTTTACGCATTGCCGGATGGCGGTTTTCTTTTGAAAGATGCAAAGTTTAGCGATTGAAACGGAGTTTTTTGAATTGAACCCGTGGTTATCCAATGGGACACGGGTTTTTAAACTGGATAATAACGGAGAATAGGCGCGTGTTCGCGCCGTTCACTCTAAAGTTCGGGATTTTCGATGTTTGCTTTTATTATCAAACGCCTGCTTTCCATCATACCGGTGATTTTTGTCATATCACTCATCGTATTCGGTTTTGTGCGGCTTTTGCCGGGCGATCCTGCCCGTCTTGCAGCCGGTGTTGATGCCGATGCGGAAACGGTGGAAGCCATGCGCTCGCAACTTGGGCTTGATCGGCCGATATGGGCGCAATATGTGACCTTTGTGGAAAACGCCGTTCATGGTGATTTTGGCGAATCCTTGAAAACCCGTAAACCCGTTTCAACAGAAATCGGCGAACGTTTCATGCCAACCGTCTGGCTCACCGTTTTTTCGATGATCTGGTCAACCATATTGGGGCTTCTCATCGGTGTTTTTTCAGCGGTCAAAAGAGGGCGTTGGCAGGATTATACCGGTATGGTTGTGGCCGTTTCCGGCATTTCATTTCCGGTTTTCTGGCTTGGCCTTCTTTTAATCAATCTCTTTTCTGTGCGGCTTGGCCTTCTTCCAACCGGCGGTTATGGAACAGCACTTCATTTTATCATGCCGTCATTTACACTCGGCGTCGGGGTTGCCGCCGTGATGGCGCGCTTTTCGCGTTCGGCCTTTATCGAAATATCGCGTGAGGATTATATCCGCACTGCGCGCGCCAAGGGTGTTCCCGAACGTCTGGTGACATGGAAACACACATTGCGCAATGCGCTTATTCCGGTCATCACCATGGTGGGTCTGCAATTCGGCTTTTTGCTTGGTGGTTCGATCGTTGTCGAAACAGTGTTTTCGTGGCCGGGGCTTGGAAGACTGTTGATCGATTCTGTCTCCTATCGCGACTATCCGGTTCTTCAGGCGCTGATCTTGCTCTTTTCACTAGAGTTCATCCTCATCAATCTTCTGGTCGATGTTCTCTATGCTTTTGTTAATCCGGAGATCCGTTACTCATGAGTGCGAACACTTCATCCGATACACTTGTTGCCGAGGCAACGCGCAAGCCCTTCGGCGAATTTTTGCGTCGTTTCGCGCGCCAGAAAGCCGCGATTGTGGCACTTGTTTTTCTGCTTTTGTTGATCGGCTCGGCTATTTTCGCTCCCTTGTTCATGACGCTTGATCCCAATAGTGCCGATTATAATGCCATTTTGCAGGGGTCATCTGCCGCCCACTGGGCGGGAACCGATGAATACGGACGCGATATATTTACCCGCATCATTTATGGCGGGCGTATCTCTCTGGCTGTCGGTTTTCTGTCGGTTACACTTGGCGGTCTTGTCGGGGTGTTTCTGGGAATTCTCGCAGGCTTTTATGGCGGCTTTCTTGACTCGCTTATTATGCGCATTTCCGATGTGCTGTTTGCTTTTCCCGGCATTTTGCTTGCCATTGCCGTCATCGCCATTCTGGGACCGGGAATTGATAATGTGATTTATGCGGTAGCCGTGTTTTCCGTACCGGTTTTTGCCCGCCTTTCGCGCGGTACCACGCTTTCGATGAAAAAGGCTGTTTATATTGATGCGGCGCGTGCCATCGGTGTTTCCGATCATATGATTGTATTGCGCCATTTGCTGCCGGGAACCTTGCCCAACGTGATTGTCTATTTTTCCATGCGTATCGGCACATCTATTTTAACCGCAGCAAGCCTTTCCTTTATCGGCCTTGGTGCCCAACCACCAAGCTCCGAATGGGGGGCAATGCTTGCAGCAGGGCGCAGCTATATGGGCGTTGCCGACCACCTCACCCTTTATCCGGGTATTGCAATTTTCGTTACGGTTTTGGCCTTCAATGTTTTTGGCGATGGCTTGCGTGACGCGCTTGATCCAAAAATCGACGTCAATTGACCGGCGTCGAAACGCTATTTTCTTAAAATAGCCTGAAATGGTTTTTTTGAAAGGACTTTGAAATGTCGTCTCCTGTAAAACCGGTTATCGCCATTCATGGTGGCGCCGGCACAATGCGCTCGAAAGATATGACGGAAGAAAAGGAAAGAGCCTATCGTCATGGGCTGACATTGGCACTTGAGGCAGGGCGCGCTGTACTGAAGGCGAATGGCTCGGCCGTTGACGCGGTCACCGCTTCCGTTATGGCACTGGAAGACGATCCGCTTTTCAATGCCGGTCGTGGTGCTGTTTATACCACCAAACGCACGCAGGAAATGGATGCCGCCATCATGGACGGGCGCGACAGGAATGCCGGTGCCGTTGCCGGAATTTTCGGGCCGCGTCATCCGGTTCTTGCAGCCCGCGCCGTCATGGAAAAAACCGAACATGTTTTTCTTGCAGGTGAAGGGGCCAATGAATTTTGTCGCGAGATCGGGCTTGAGATCAAACCGGCCGAATGGTTTTATACCGAACGGCGCATGAAAGCGCTTGAACAGGAAATGGAGCGGCGTCGCAATGGTGGCGAAGAAAATGATCCCTCACGTCGCCACGGCACAGTCGGCGCGGTTGCCTGTGATGTTTTTGGCCATGTGGCTGCGGCAACATCCACCGGCGGAATGACTGCCAAGTTCCCCGGTCGTGTCGGCGATAGTCCGGTTATCGGTGCCGGAACATGGGCAGATGACAAAACCTGTGCAGTTTCGGCAACCGGACATGGCGAATATTTCATCCGCTATGCCGCAGCGCACGAAATTGACGCCCGTATCCGCTGGGGAAAAGAAACACTTGAAGAAGCCGCGCAATCGGTTGTCAAAGATCTCGCAAAAATCGGCGGCGAGGGCGGGCTTATCGCCGTTAATGCCAAGGGCGAAGTGTGCCTGCCTTTCAATAGCGAGGGAATGTATCGCGCATGGATGGGCCAAGATGGTGAAATCCATACTGGCATCTATTGATTTTCCGGCAATTGGTGGTTGTTCGTTAAGTTTGTTAAGCGAAGGGAAAAATGGTTCCCATTGCTTATCATCTCTGCTTTGAAGTTGGTTTCAGAATTTCATTAAAATATCGGTTTGTCAGCTTTCTTTTCCTGAAGATTTTTAAGCCGGAAAAACCGTAAGCCCGCTTTTTTAAAGTATGCCAAGATCGGCACAGAAATTTGAAGCTTCACACTCGAAAAGCAGGTCTTGTTTTACCATTAAAAGCCGGTCATATCCCATATTGTTTTAAATGCGAAACCGGTCGCGTCAAAAAGAAGAAAAAGCGGGCTAAAGCCCGCTTTCATATTTTTAAAAAAAAGTTTAAGCCTTCTCTCACATGACTGAAGCGGCAAGTGCAGAAACAGCGCTCATCCAACCGATTGCATCACGAACCGAATTGCAGTCAAAGCCGATTGTTACCGCGTCAATACGCTTGGCCGGAGGTAGATGTGCAGCCTGATCGGCAAGAGCTGGCCAAAGAACCTCGAATTTCACCATAAAAGGTGGGCGTATAATAAAGGGCTTCATTTCATGCCTGTTTTTAACAGCTTCAAAGGCGGCTGCTTTTATTTTTTCGCACGATTTTGTGGGCGAAAGAGAACGCGCAGCACGATTGGCATAAGCATGTTTGACCGTTGCAAATCTCGCTTTGGGGAAGAATTCCCTGTTTTGTTCTTCAAGGCAATTGTCGCCGGTTAAAAGCCCGACAGGGATACCAAGTTCACCCGCATAGGCGCCATAAATGCCGGGTTCACCCAATCGTTTGTCGCCAAGATAGACAGCACGGAAAGCGCGGCTATTAGTGGTGTGGGCAAGCACACCTTCAAGGCTTGCTCCGGCATGGTGGCCAACAAGAAAAACCATGTTGAAACCGCCATCGGCAAGACCGCAAGCCATATTTTGCGGTTTCGGTTTTCCCTGAATAAGTTCGGCATCGGGATGGAGGAGTTCGGGAACGAGATTGACCATTGCACCATGGGAATCGTTCACAACAACCTCTTTTGCACCGGCTTCAAATGCACCGGTAACAGCAGCATTGACTTCGTTGGTCATCAGGCGGCGCGCCCGCTCATATTCGGCATTGCCGGATGAACATTGCTGAGGGATAACAACACCGGCCACCCCCTCAATATCGGCTGAAATGTAAATTTTCATAAAATTCTCATTGTCCTGTTTTTTAAAATCCGCGACCGGTCGAAAGCCGCGCCAAAACAAACAAAAGGTTAAAACCTTCTGTTATAGAGACAACGATTATGACAGAAAGTGAATTGGTGATGCAAGGAATAGAAGCGGAAACTTGGATAATTTCGTTGTCGAAGACAAAAAGTTTTTCGTGAAATTTCCGCTTTGACTATTCCTTGCGATCCCCCGCTAAAGTTTTTTCATATGTCTTTCGGCGAGATAACCGAAACCGACACCGAGTATCAGCCACAATATGGCTTGAATACCGAAAGTCGCAATGCGGAAATGCCACAAAACATCAGCCGAAAAATCGGCCGGAACTTCGTTGACAACCGGCATAATGAAATAGACTAAGCCCATGAATACGGCATAGCCGATCATGGCAATAATCGCCGCATTAAGCCCGCCGAATTTTGCTTTAAGCCGGTTTGCCGCAACATAAACCAGAACCATGGCAAGAAGTGACACCAGAATAAGCGCGAAATAGTCTTCGGTACGCGAAACAATGGTTTCGGGTTGCCCGACCGCTGGCGGGTTGGATGGATATTTCAACTGCGGCACCAATACCACCGAGATAAAGGCAGAAGCCGAAATTATGAGACTTGTAGCCATGATGTTCAATTTTCCCAAACGGCCGAAGGCATAGCTGCAAAAACAGGAAAAAAGCCCGCCGGCACCCGCACCAAAAACCACAAGTGCAGTCAAAAGGCCAAAACCGGCCTGTGTTTTTCTGCTAACAACTTCTTCTTCAGCTTCATGGGAATGACCGCTTTGTGCTTCCTCTGCCGCTTCATGGGATTCTTCAAAAGCAATGGCACGATCAACATAAGGCTCGCCGTAAAGGCGGGCAAATCCGAACGCAATAAGACCGGCAACGAGGCCGACAAGCATGCCCCGATAAAGGAGTGAACCCATTATTCTATCTCCTCAGTGACATGGAAAACCGAGAAGATGGCGCCCATCATGAACGAATTCATGAATGGTGGTGCCGCTGAAAAGCGACAATGCACCTTGCTCTGTGGTGATGAAATAAAGGGCGATGAGGCAAATAAGACCGCCAAATATAGCCCATGGCAAAATGGCTTTGACCGGAATGGT
This sequence comes from Bartonella sp. M0283, assembly GCF_016100455.1. Classification (NCBI taxonomy): domain Bacteria; kingdom Pseudomonadati; phylum Pseudomonadota; class Alphaproteobacteria; order Hyphomicrobiales; family Bartonellaceae; genus Bartonella; species Bartonella sp. M0283. The sequence continues at coordinate 67,588 of NZ_JACFSK010000001.1, forward strand.
TTTTTCCGGAACAAATATGGTTTGCGGCGCATGCGCCGTTTTAATAGACATGAAACCTCCTTCAGGATAACGCGTCCTTGAGTTTAAGGGAAAAGCATCCAAATCGAAGTTCTGGCTTCTGTCCCATGATTGGTAGACAGTCACAGTGGCGCGACCGCCCCGGATTGACACCGGGTTCCACGAAGTTGAATGTGAGGCTCACCATAGGCTCAAGCAAAATCCCTGTCAAACTCTGTTTGAAAATACTAGATTACTGTCTGTGACAATTTAGAAATTCATCGTGTTTGAAAAACAGAAAAGATCGGGAAGCGAAATGGCGGAAATTATTATTATGACTCATGGCATGACACGTGCCGAACAGCGCGGCATTTTTCCCGGTAATGAAAGTCTTGATAGCGACGTCCTTTTGCCTGAAAATTTTTCGGTTCAAAAGGGCATGAATATTGTTTGCGCCAATCTTACCTCGTCTATCCGCACGGTCGAGTTATTGGGGCTTGATTTCAAAATAGATTTCTCAATTCCTGTTATCGATTACGGGCATTGGCAAAGAAAAGCCTTGAAAGAACTCGCAAATGAAGAGGAAGACGAGCTTGAACAATGGTTGAGTGACCCTTATTCTGCCCCACATGGGGGAACCTCTTTCAAAACCCTTTATGACAAGACCGCAGAATGGCTTGAACATACGAATTATGCCGAACCGACATTGATCGTGGCCGATGCCAATTTTTTGCGAATGGTTATGATTGAAGTGTTGAAAGCACCGCTTTCATCTTTATTCAAAATTGATATTGCTCCGCTCACATCTATAAAATTTGTGAAACGTCACGATCATTCAAAGATTTCATTGTTCCCCTCAAATATCGAATGACCGACAGATCAATTCCGATTGCTCGTTTTGTGCAGCCTGAGCGGGAAAACAGATTGTTCATAGAGACCCATTTGCGCCGGCGATTTCGCTTGTGCCGTTCTCCAGATTTTTCCCGTTTATGAAAACGTCACTTTCACTTTTACTATTCATGAATATCAATCATATCTTTAACAAAAAAAGAAAACAGAACGATAAAATATTTTTTGAATTAGATTTTCGATGACTGGAAGATAGCGTTTTCTTTCCCTATCAGTTGCGGTTTTTTAGGGGGGGCGAACAAGAAAACAGCGATTGTTTATCATGGTGGCTTCGGGCACACGGAAAAATTGGCACACTTAGTCGAAAAGGGAGCGAAAGAAGTACAAAATGCCGAAACGTTTTTGATCAGGCTTGATGACAAAACGGCCGATTGGACCCTGCTTGAAAAAGTCGATGCGATCATTTTTGGCTCGCCCACCTATAATGGTACGGTGAGTGCACGTTTCAAACAATTCATGGAAGATTCAACCGGTCCGGCTTTTGTCGAACAGAAATGGCGCAACAAGATTGCGGCAGGTTTTACCAATTTGGGAGCCGAACATGGCGACAAGCTCAACAGTTTGATGACAATGAGCCTTTTTGCCGCTCAACATGCGATGATATGGGTCAATCTCGGTCTGCTTTCCGGTAAAACACGCAATGATCTTAATGGTATCGGAAGCTGGCTCGGCGCTATGGCGCAGTCGGATAATGCTTCACCGAATGTCACACGAAAAATAGAAGATTTAAACACAGCCAAATATCTCGGACATCATGTGGCGGAAATTACCAAACAATTTTGTAACGGCAGATAAACAGTTCATTGTATAGGCGCACTTGAAACCACGCGAAAAGCTTGGCGCTTTTTTAAATAGTTTACTCGTGCTTTCGTTATGCATTTGTTTTTCAAACTTAATGGGCATGTGTTTAAATTTGAAAGACGAATGCGCTTTAAAAACAGCAAATGTGCAGAGCAGGAAAATGCGCGGCTTTAAAATGCCATTTCATGTTTGAAGCTTTTTACCGTTTATTCAATCATTCTCATCTGCTGTCAGCGCGAAGCGGTAGTTATCCGCTTTGCTTCAACTTTCACAGTCAAATCCAGTCGAATAACCAAAAAAATGAGAGATGATGCCGGATTAAGCTCTGTTTTCAACAAGCTGAACCTTTAAAAACATCCCTCCGATCTCTCCTGGTTTAAAGTTGTCAAATAGAATAGCGGCGTTTTAATTCTATGTAACGCTCATCCGTTTCTAGGCTGTTATCAGATTCGACTATTTTTTGCAGTATTTCAGCTATTTTGAAAGGTCGTTGACGAGTAGCATGTTGACGAGTATCATTCGGCAAAACTTTAAATAGCAATTCCAATAATTCTTTCGGATAATCCTGAATAATTTTATTGCCAAAATAAGGCGTGGTGATGTCACCAAAATCTAATTGGTTTATGTCATATATTTTATTCAAGTGGTTTATCACCAATTTTAGTAGAATAGGAAATTGCGCACCACTCCATAGAAGTAATTCGCAAAAAATAGCTGATACTTCAGGTGACCAGGCTTTTATCTGCTTTGGCCAAATTTTTAAAAGTTTAGCTAAGCATAATTTCGATTGATCGGAAGGATTATTATTCCTTCGAAATTCGGACTTAAGGTGACTTGAAATGATTATTCGGAATCGATTGTTGGATTTTAATAGTAAATCATGTAATTCTTCATCTGTAATAAGTTTTTCTTCTGTGTTATCATCCGTATTGTCCCATAAATCTAGAATTATCTTAGCATAGCGATCAATATTTTTTAGGTAAAAAGCTGGGAGAGTTTTAACAATTGTGAACAGATCGTCTTTTATGGTTTTAAATATTTCCGTACAAGGAAGCTCGCGAATTTCTAAAAAACCGGACCACGCAGCGTCGCGGTCGATAGATTTGCTGCTGTGAAAAATTGGTAACAAATGTTTTTGGGTCCAATCTTTATCGGTTTGAAAAAACCAATTAATTTCCGTAAATAAAATAACCAGAACATATTGGCGGGAAACGTCAGGCAGTTTAAGGAGGGATTCGATCAATCCAAACCATTCTTTATGAAAAGATTTATCACCAAGGTTCTGTTTAAAAGGTTCGGTTAAAAGTGCTCGCGCCATCATTCCTGCAGGCGCATTGATAGCTTCGTTAAACTTGTCAATACTTAATTTGATGCTCGATTTGCCTTTATCAGGCTGCACTTGCAATATTTTCACAAGTCTGTTTGCAAGACGAAAAAAAACGGGTAGATAATTTTTTTCAAGTTTACCTGCATTATCATCAAGCCAGTAACCAACAGGTTTAATAATTATAGCGATCTGTTCATCCGAATAATTAAGAAGACGATTGGCAATTAAAAGTTTGAAGCGGTTTTGATCGGCTTTGCGAGCTTCCGAATACAAAAATTTCTGCCATGCCCATTCTCGAAAAATACCTTTTTTGCCTTCAAGGCATAATGCAGAAAAAGCACGTACCGGCTTATCTTTTACCAATTCCTCGAACGGCCTATTAACAATGCGAAAATCATCCCATCCCTGTCGAGTTCTTTCAACTTTGGCCAACAGCTTTGAAAGCGGAATGTTTAATAAAGCAGTATAATCTGTATTGGCTACTATAAATCCGCCATTTGTGAGTTGTTCCGCGGCACGTGCTCTTTCTTCAGTCCATTCAGGTAAAATGGAATGCAGTTTTTGAGCTTTTTTTTGTGTTTCTACCGATAATTCACATCCCTCATCTATTAAGCGCTGAAAACGATTTAAGCTTAGCCAAGCGCGGCGTTTTTTTCGGATAAGTTGATCTTTTCCAGTAAAATGCGGTGTATTTTCAAGTAACCTCTTTTCAATCATAGAGCGGGTGAAACTATCCAATTTTACCCAGCGTTTTGCCAAAATTGACAATAAGTCATCTTCATGTTGGCAATTACGAATTGTTTCATCTGAAAGGGATGAGATAAACTGCCCGAATTCATCATTGGCAACGATTTCCGGCTTTCCTGCTGCCCATATTCTTAAATGGACAAAGACAATATCGTCATTTCGCGGCCATGACAAAAATTCAAATTTTGCCGCAGAAGGATCAATTTTACATAGTTGATCAAAAAGTCTCGCAAAATATATGATCATGCCGGAAAGATCAGGTGTTCTTTTAGAAGAGTTGTTATCTTCTTTGTCACAAACAATCGGTTGGAGAGGTAATTGACCATATCTGCCGATTTCCTTTTCGTACAATATTGCAATTTCCAAATTTCTCCGTAGTGCTTTCAGAAACGCATAACACCACTTATCAGGAATATCGAGTGGTTGATCGGAATAGGGATATTCAATAGCGACTGGTGCAAATTGGTTGACATTTTTTCTGTTAATCTTGAGTTTTTGCGGAATTGGTTGGAGATATATAGTAGATTTTACAGAAAAATAAGGGCGCGTTAGTTTTTCGAATTGTTCAACAACTGTTGCATTCCACTCGCCGTTTTTCCATGGTGAAATAGATAAAGCATTACGAAAATAGGTACGTTTTTCCCACGCTGATACTATCAGTTGCCATCGTTGACGAATAAGGGGATTAATAGTTCGCGAATGATTCACTAATTCACGTGAAATTACGTTTATGATGATTTGGTTTAACGAAAATTTAATTACAGCCCAAAATAAAGCAGCAGGCTGATCAAGTACTTTCGTAAACCATAACGTTAATTGTTCAAGACGATTGACAAGTTGCGAAACATTGTTTTGTAATGCATTTATGTTTTGAATGTCTACAGACGCATGGTCACGTGAGTTAATATCAAAAGCATCCCAAGATTTCCAAAAGAATGTTCGCACCATCTGCTCGTTATAACCGAGATCGGAGTCTTGAGGCGATTTATCAGAATCAAGACCGTATAGAATATGTATACCCATAAAATTTTTATTCGAAGATGATGGATTTACTTGATCGGGGATTGTATTACGACAAGAGTTGTCAAAGACATAAAGCCATTCTGCCGAAGGAACCGGTTTTGCTTCTGCAAATTTTTTTGCCCCTTCACTTGATGAAACAATATGCGCAATCTGCCCGCGTTCAAAAGGTTGTAGCGCGCGAGGGTTACTCGCAAATTTTTTGATGACCTGTTCATACCACTTGTCGGGATTGCGCGCTCTTTTCGCCCAGGCTTCAAGCGTTTTCCATAAAATCTTATAATCGCCCGCAGGAAAACAAATCGGCATCACACCTTTGAATTTCCAGCGATTGATCACTTCTTCTCCATCATCCGACTGGAAAGCATAAATTTTATAATGCGTTCCTTCCATTTTGTGTAACGCTTCAAGCAAATATTGCACCGGCGGGTCGTCAGCACTGTAGCCGACAAAGACAATTGTGTAATTATCAAGAATTTGGCGAATGAACTGCGTTGCCCAACCTTCGGCAAGATAAGCTTTCCCGAACTGGGATGTAGAAAGAATAAATCCGTCGCCTTCTGCGCCTTTATAATCTTTCGTTGCAAGCCCATGGAGATAAACAACCCCATCCATCTCGTCGACGCGTGAAGGATCAGGCAATTTTGGCGGCTGCCAGATTTTGAGCTTTTTCCGGCATTGTTCAAATAGGCGGTCAAAATTTGTCGTAACCAATCGAATTTTTCCGTGTCTATTTGTTGCCAGATCGAGCAAAATTCTGTGTGCTTTCAGGTATTCCGACTTTTTGGGAGAATCTTGTTTTTCGGGATTCAGAGCTGATGCAACAGCCTCTTCAATATCTTTTTGAAAAAAATCTCTCTCCAACAGGCCAAAAATATAGTCAGCCGATACAGAACCACCGACAACATTATTTTTTTCGTTTCCATCGCGTTGGTGGATTAGCTGATAGGCCGCGCTGTCTTTATCAGCTTCAAGATAGTCAGCCACTTTATTTGCGAGGCCAAAAAAATCGGGCAAGCCTGCATATTGTATTGATATACCGGCACCACAGAAAAAGACCACTTTGCCTTCATCTCTCTCCCACAATAATTCATCGGGAATAGATGGTCCGTTGGCAAAGAATCGCACTGCAAGGTCTCCATTTTGTTTTTTTATATATTACTATAGACAGCTTAAAGTCGTAAAGGAAAACGGATTTTCGTTAAAGTGGTGTTTTTACTTCTTCAAAGGGGGAGCGTTGCCGCGTGAGCTGCAAAACAAAATAGCGGTGGCGCATTTCGGCTTATGTTTTTAAACTTTTAATATTCAACTTCGGCAAGCGCACACGTGCCTTCCGATGATGAGTACTTAAAAACACCTGTCAATTTTGCGAAAAAATTTCAAACACGCGGCAATCAAACTTTGAAAAGGCCGATCTTCGTTGAGTTGAAGAAAGGGGGGGAAGCTGTTTAGCGTCATTCATAAACACCAGCAGTCAAAGCCCTTTTTTGCGATTTAGGACCTTGTGCTTTTTACTATAGGAAGTGTGACGAAAAAACAAAATAGGGCTGGGGAAGAAAGGAAAAGTTAACCGGCAAATTTTCGCACAAAAAGGGTTGCGGGCAGAAGCTCATCTGCCCGCAAATATGCAATTGTTTTAATTCTTTGTTGCAGCACTCAAATAACGTTCGCCACTATCAGGGAAAATTGCCACAATCATTTTGCCTTTATTTTCTTCCCGTTCGGCAAGGCGGGTTGCTGTCCATAAAATGGCAGCGGCTGAAACACCGGGGAATATTCCCTCTGTGGTTAAGAGATCACGCTGAACATTAAGAGCATCAGCAGTATCGAGTGAAAAAATTTCATCAACCACTTCTGCCGCATAGTTCTTTGGCAGAGACTCTGGCGGCACTTCACTTACCTTGTGCACGCCGTCGATTTCATCGGGATAAGGATTTTCTTCACTTGGAAGCGAGGTTTCTGCCGGTTCTGCAATAACAACTTTGATTTTCGGATTTTTCGATTTCAAATATTTTCCGGTTCCCGACACTGTTCCGCCTGTGCCCATGGCACAGACCAGAATATCCACCTGACCATCTGTATCTTCCCAGATTTCAGGACCGGTCGAGACAATATGAACCTTCGGATTATCGGGATTGGCCAATTGGTCGATAAAAAAGGCGTCCGGATTTTCCGAAACAATGCGGGCAGCCATTTTTTCCAATGCTTCCGGATCCATGAAAAAAGCGTTTTCAACCGCAACCACTTCTGCACCATAAAGCTTGAGAAGTTTTATTTTGTCGGCGCTGATATTATCGCTTACATAGAATTTCGTTTTATAGCCTTTGGCCGCCGCCACAGCGGCAAGCGCAATGCCTGTATTTCCGCTTGTAACATCGACAATGGTATCGCCCTTTTTCAGCTTGCCGGATTTTTCCGCCTCATTAATCATATTCAGAGCGGCACGGTCTTTTATACTACCTGCCGGATTGAGATATTCCAGTTTGGCAATAATACGTGATTTCAAATGATGTTTTTTGCGGTAGTGATGAAGCTCGACAAGTGGGGTCTTGCCGATGAGTTCGGTGATATTGTGATGGATTTTCATGGTGATACTCCTCCGCTATTCTTCTGCCATGCCTTTGGAATTGGTTTCTGAAACGTCGAGAGCTTCATCTTCCAGATGCCATCTGGAGAGAATTTTTTCATAAGCACCCGACTTTATAAGTCCGTTGATTGCAGTGGTAATCGGTTCGGCAAGACCGCTTGATTTTCTTGTTACAACCGAAACATCGGAACGATCCGGCCAGCCGGCAATAAGGGTTCCGGCTTTGCGCAAATTGTGGTCGCGCAATGCAAAATAGACCAATTGCGCATGCGGGCCGACAATGACATCTGCCCGCCCTGACTGGAGAGCAAGAAGTTTTGCGGCACTATCGTCATAGTCTTGAAGTGCGATCGGCTTCAGCTTTTCACGGGTAACGATTTCATTCCAGCGCAGCATAATGCGTTCCTGATTGGTGCCGCCACCGACAATGACCCGATATCCGGCGAGATCTTCCGGCTTTTCGATTTTTTTGATCGGACTGTCGCTTTTTACATAAAAGCCGTGAATGCCTTGACGATAGGTCGAGAAATCGAACTTTTTCTTGCGCGCTTCGGTGACACCGATATTGGCAAGAACGGCATCATATTTCCCCGATGACAGGCCAAGTGACCAATCAATCCACGGTATGGGAACAAGCTCGAGCTGTTTTCCAAGACTTTCAGCTATTGCCGAAGCAAAGTCTACTTCCGAACCGATGGGCGTTATTGCGTCACTTGCGTAAAATGATAATGGCGGATCACTCGGAGTAACAGCAACAGTCAGTTTGTCTTGATTGACGAAATGATAGTCTTGCGGAATGGCCTTGATTGCATCTTCGTTTTTTTCGACGTGGATGCGTCCATTCTGTTCGGCAGAGGTGTCAAAAAATGGCTTCTGGTCGAGCCCCCATACGGTCAACGTCATTCTGAACAGAATAACAATGACCAATAATGGCAATATAATTGTCGATTTCTTCATTATAATCATCATGCCGACATTTGAATGCTGGATTTGCCAATAGATCTTGCGGTCACCGGCAAATATTGGATTGACATTTGAACGTTAGTTTTACTGGGCTTTAGGTTTGGGCAAACCGGGGGGATTGATTTGCGATTGTGAAACAGCTTCTTCCCACAAATTCCAACGTTTCAGGATTTTTTCATATGTCCCGTCGGCAATCATATCATTGATTGAATCCGAAACGGGTTTGGTGAGCGGGCTGTTTTTCGGCAAACCAACGGCAATATCGGCGGTTAATGGCCAACCACCATTGACAGTGCCAACCAGCCTTGTTTTTCCGGTTGTGGCAGAAATATAGGACTGCATGGCGTTAACGCTGAAAATTGCATCTGCGCGGTCACTGTCGAGAGCCAGTGTTTGCAGGGCACGGTCATCATAATATTGAACTTCAACCGGTTTTAAGCCGGCTTTCACATTCTGGTCGTTCCATTGCAAAAGCAGTTTTTCCTGATTTGTACCGGCATCGGTAATCACCCGCAAACCGGCAATATCTTTTGCTTCTTTGACTTCTTTTATAGGGCTCGATTTCTTGACATAGATACCGATAATATCATGACGATAAGTGGCAAAATCGAATTTTTCTTTGCGCTCTTCGGTAACCGTCAAATTGGCGATGACAGCGTCATATTTGCCGCTCGATAGACCCAATGGCCAATCTGCCCAGACAATTTCGACAAATTCCAGCTTTTTGCCCAAGCGTTCGGCAAGGGCAGAAGCGAGATCGGCATCTATTCCAATTAGAGTTTTTGTGTCGCTTGCATAATCATGCAAAGGCAAACTGCTATTGGTATTGACTGCTATCGTTAATGTATCTTTTTTGACAAAAGGGACATTGGCGACTTCATCAATACGTTGCTGGCTCGCTGCTATATGCGGGCGACCGGGTTGTTCGGGTGAAAAATCGATCGGCACTGTTTCAGACCGGGAGAGCTGTGAATAGGTGATGCCAATGACGACAAGCGCTATTTTGGCATAGGTGTTTTTACTAAAGAAACTCATCAAGAAACCTCTCGGTGTTGGGCAAATAGCCTCATCTGGAATTGTTGGATTATTTGAAAACCTTGTTCAGAAAAGCTTTGGTTCTCTGTTGTTTTGTTTGATTGAAGACCTCTTCGGGACTTCCTGTTTCAACTATTTTTCCGCTTTCCATGAATATGATCGTATCAGCGACTTCGCGGGCAAACCCGATTTCATGGGTGACGACGATAAGTGTCGAACCGGTACGGGCCAATTCCTTGATGACATCGAGCACTTCTCCGACAAGTTCCGGATCAAGGGCAGAAGTCGGTTCATCAAAAAGCAGAACTTTGGGGCGTAGCGCCAATGCACGGGCAATGGCGACACGTTGTTGTTGCCCACCGGAAAGCTGGCGTGGATAAACATTGGCTTTGTCTTTCAAACCGACACGGGACAACAGATCAAGCGCTTCTTCAACCGCCTTTTTATGGGGAAGTTTTTTAACTTGTGTTGGGGCTTCGATAATGTTTTCAAGAACAGTCAAATGCGGAAACAGATTGAAGTTCTGGAACACCATGGCAATATCGGCCCGTTGTTTCAAAATGTCTTTTTCTTTCAGTTCATAAAGCGTATTTGCTTCTCTGCGATAGCCGATCAATTCGCCATCAACATCAATAAAGCCGCTATCGACACGTTCAAGGTGGTTGATTGTTCTAAGCAATGTGGATTTACCCGAGCCGGATGGCCCAAGAATAACGGTTACACTGCCTGCCGGCACTGTGAGACTGACATTGTCCAACACCTTATTAGCGCCGAAATATTTCGACACATTGTGAACATTGACTTCGGCACCATCACCCGAATAGAGATTGCCGAACCCCTGATGTTGGCATTCGTCAAGTGAAAAGGCCGCGTCATCGGTTAATGCCTCGACTTCTTCCTTGAAGGTCAATTTGTCGTTCGATTCTGCGGTTGACGGCGTTTTGAAAAATGACAAATGTCCCGCAAGATTGCCCAGTCGGCGGCCAATGCGTGAGAAGGCGAGTTCCGAAGGGTTGCGTACTGCTCCTTTTGCATAGATGCTTTCGATATAATATTGGGCAATCGAAAGCACTGTCATAATGACAAGATACCAGACGGTTGCAACCATCAAGAGCGGTATCACTTCGAGATTGCGCCGATAGATAACCTGAACAGTGTAAAACAATTCAGGCAATGCCAAAACGTAAACCATAGAGGTACCTTTGGCCAAACCGATAATTTCGTTAAAGCCGGTGGGAAGAATAGTGCGCATGGCTTGCGGCAAGACGATGCGCAAGACTTGCCGTTTTTTCGATAAACCGAGCGAAGCGGCAGCTTCATGCTGACCGTTATCGACAGACAAAATGCCACCGCGAACAATTTCGGCAAAAAATGCCGATTGGTTGAGGGTCAATCCGATGAAAGCGGCAAGAAAAGGTGTCAGCAAAGATACCATCGGGTAATTGACGAGTATTTCGCCATTCAACGGATTGGTGAGGCGGATACTCTCATAAAGATAACCCAGATTGTTGAGAATGAGCAAAAGCACAATGAGCGGCACGGAGCGCAATAACCAGATATAGCTCCATGACAGGCCTGAAAGCAGTGGTGATTTTGAAACACGGGCCAATGCCAGACATGTTCCAAGTAACGAGCCGGATATCGTTGCAAGGATGGTCAGCAAAATCGTGCGTCCAAGGCCTGCAAGAACCGGTTCGGAGAGAAACCATGTCGCGAAAACCGACCAACCCCATTTTTCATTCGTTAAAACCGAATATAGAATGGCCCCGATGACAAGAACAGAAAAAACCGTGCCGAACATTCGCAGCGGATAACGCGCGGGAACAACCTTGCAATCCGAGAAATGCTTTGTTTCGGAATCGAATTTTGCGGACAATTCGGGAGTTTGAATATCTGTTAATGACGACATGGGGGCTCCTTCTCAAAGGCTTGTTGGCGGCAATGCGCTTTCAGCTTTGACAGGTGAAAATGGCTGCAAATGACTATCGAGATCATTATCCCGATTACGATCGAGTTCGTGATTTTTGTTGCGGATGTCTTTTTCAAATGGCAAATGGCGATAAGCTTCCCAATCGCCATTCAAATCAAAAAGATTGGTATAGCCATTTTTCAGATAGAGATTGACAGCCTCTGGTTGGCGAAAACCTGTGGTGAGATAAACGCGCTTGTAACCTTGCAATTGCGCTTGTCGTTCAAGTTTGTCGAGAATGAGTGCCGCAAGGCCCTGACGGCGATAACCATTATCAATCCAGATACGTTTGAATTCGGCTGTTGTGTCATCATAAAATTTGAAAGCACCGCCACCGATCGTCTCTTCCCCGTCAATCAGGAGAAGGAAATTTCCCCTTGGCGGGGCGAAATCTTCAGCCGGATAGCGGTCGAGCTCGGCTTTAGCACCTTCTTCATCATAAAAATTGCCGTAGCGGCTATCATATTCTTCTATCAAGGCGGCGCGCAGCCGCGCGGCTCGCGGATCCTTGAGACTGGTGAAAACAAATTGTTTCATGGGCGTTTCCTCCCTCAAGAATTGGCCGCAAGGGGAAGAACATCGTTATTTTCCCTTGTCAGTTGAATGGTCGTTTTTTGATTGGCACCATCGTCCAGTTGGCTTTTGAGGAAGGGGGCGAATTGGTCGACAGCCTTATCAATGCGGGAAACGAGATCTTGCGACTGGATTTCATTATCCGGCCCGAAATCACGTGACGAAGCGTAGATAGCGGTTGGCAGGCTGTGCGCCATGAAGAAACCGAAAAGCGGGCGTAACTGGTGTTCAACCATCAAAGCATGACGATCACCGCCACCTGTTGCCGAAAGCAGAACGGGTTTGCCGTAAAGTCTTTCAGGTTCGATGAGATCGATAAAATGTTTGAACAGTCCGGGATAACTGCCTTTATAGACCGGACTGCCGATGATGACAGCGTCTGCCAATGTCAATTCGTCAATAATTTGTTTCCCTTTCGGCTCAAGCTTGTCGGCACGCTGGGCAAGCCCCAGCGTGGTTCCGACATCCAGAAGGTCATAGGTTACAACCTCTGTGCCGAATTTTTTCGCCACTTTTTTGCCAATATAATCGACGAGAGCGGTGGTTTTTGATGGCCGGTTGAAGCTGCCGGAAAAAGCAATTACTTTGCTCATGTTTTGTCCTTTCGCTTTCAAGCAGCAACAATTTGCTGTTTTTCGGCATAACGGTTTGATGGAATGGCAAGACCGAGATTTTCACGCAATGTTTTGTGATGGAGCTTGCGATCGAAATAGCCGCGTTCTTCAAGGCGGGGCAGGATTTCTGAAGAAAAGTCGTCAAAGCCCTGACCGCTCACCTGCATAGTGAGGATGAAGCCATCGGCCGCACCTTTATCAAACCATTCGATGATGCGATTTGTAACGTCGTCATAACTGCCGATAAAATCGCCATGTTGTGTGGTTTCATTCAATGCAACTTCGCGCAAAGTCAGGCCTTTTTCTTTTGCCTCGCGTTTGATGCGGTCGCTTGTCGAGCGGAAACTGTTTTTCCCAATATCGCCAATTTCAGGGAAAGGTTTGTCGAGATCATATTGCGCAAAATCATGATGGTCGAAATAGCGGCCAAGATAGGCAAGCGCATCTTCAATATTGACGAGATTGCGGATTTCGCGAAATTTTTCTTCCGCCTCTTCTTTGGTGCGGCCGACAATCGGGTTGATACCCGGAAAAATCTTCACATCATTGAGCGAGCGACCATGTGCAACCGCTCCATCCCTGATGCGCTTGGCATAGTTTTTAGCCTCTTCAATTTCTTTGATATGGGTAAAGACCGCCTCGGCATATTTGGAGGCGAAATGAATGCCGGATTCGGATGCGCCAGCCTGAAAAATGACCGGTTCGCCTTGCGGGGAACGCTGGATGTTGAGCGGCCCTTCAACCGAGAAAAACTTGCCGTGATGGTTGACGCGGTGCATTTTCTTCGGGTCAAAAAACTGGCCGGTTTCGCGGTTACGGATAAACGCATCTTCTTCCCATGAAGACCATAACCCTTTCACCACGTCGATATATTCGCTGGCGATTTCATAACGCAATGTATGATCGGGATGAGGACGGCCATAATTTTTGGCGGTCCCTTCAAGCGGGGTTGTTACAATGTTCCATGCAGCCCGCCCGCCACTTAAAAGGTCAAGGGACGCAAATTGGCGAGCAACCGTGAACGGGTCGCTATAAGAGGTTGAAACCGTGCCACCAAGACCGATTTTAGAGGTATGCGCCGCAAGAAACGATAGCAGAGTGAGCGGTTCGAAACGGTTCAGAAAATGCGGAATTGATTTTTCATTGATATAAAGCCCGTCGGCAACAAAAACGAAAGCGAGCCCCTCGGCTTCGGCGCGTTTGGCAAGATTGACATTGTAAGCAATATTGACACTTGCATCTGCGGGAACGGAAGGGTGGCGCCATGAATTCATATGGCCGCCTGCACCATGAAGCATGATGCCGAAATTGATTTTTTTATGCGTCATCTTAAATCTCCTTGATATGGGTCAGGCGGCGAGTTTTTCTTGCTCGAAAGCAAGAGCGCCAATTGCATTGATACGTTCTTCGACACTGCTTGCAGGCAATTCCAACATGAATTCACCAATTCCGAACTGGTGATGGAGGGCTTGCAACTCCTTGTTGACCGTTGCAGCAGTGCCGGCAATAATCTGTGTGCGATGTTCTTCGATGGTATAGTCGGAACGACCGGAAAGACGGCCAAAATCTTCTGCCGCTTCTAAAGTGGTTAGTGAAAAAGTTTTGCCATCGGAAAAATGGATTTTATAAATGGCAATTGCATCGGCGCGCTCTTTTGCCCGCTTGTCGGATTTATCAATGACGGCGGCAAGTGCCAATTGCGGAACGCCACCGGAAGTCGCCCGACGAAAAGTGGAAACAGTATTTTTCAACTTCTCTTCGCTGCCATTCAAATGTCCGGCATAGCTGAATTGCCAGCCAAGACGTGCAGCGAGTTTTGCACTCTCGGCACTTGCTCCAAGCAGGAAGGTACTGGCACGGACTTCCGGCTTGGGCGTTGCGGCCAACCCTTTGAAGCGCCCGTCCTTGATTTCCTCTCCGCCGAGGAGCTTATCGAGAAGTTCCAGTTTCTCTTCGAAACCGATGCGGTTTTCATCCGAAAATTCCGCCTGAAGTGCTGCTGTTGTATGTGGCAAACCACCCGGTGTTTTGCCGATGCCGAGGTCTACGCGTCCCGGTTCGATAGCCGAGAGCACATTGAAGACTTCAGCTATTTTATACGGACTATAATGTTGCAACATGACGCCACCCGAACCGATGCGGATTTTGCGCGTTGCTGCCAACAGATAGGCAACAAGTATTTCCGGTGCGCTCGACGCAAATTCTTTGGAATGATGATGTTCGGCTACCCAAAAACGACGAAAACCAGCCGCTTCTGCTGCACGAGCTGTTTCTACTGCATTCCGTAACGCTTGCCCGGCATTGCGGTTGATATCAAGCGGGCATTTATCCAAAAGGCTCAAGTCATAGACCATTACAAAATCTCCTGCCGGTTAAACGGTTGTTCTGTCCTTATTCCTTCCGGACACCGTCTCGTTTTTTATAATCGGCGGAGAATTTGGATTTTGATAGCCTATCCATTCTATAGTTTTTCGAAATGTTAAAAAACATTTCCTGCTTTTCTCGGGTTTTTAAATTGGGATAATGGTCAATGCGCGTCAGAAAGGCGTATAAAATTCCAAACCAATATTATTTAGAGAATTTCAAACCAGTATCATTCAGAAAAGAGGTAACGATGGCCAAAGATATTCTTTTTCTATTGCCGAAGGCTTTTAAAGACCCCAACCAGCCTGATAAATTGTTTTATTGTCCCCACTGCTTGCCGATCGAAGGGGCACTTGCCTCCTTTAAAGACAAGCTTAAAGATCTTGATGTGCGCTACGCCGAATTCACCCGTCCGCGCCAAAACGTCATTGCGCTTGCCGGAGAAGACAATCAGTCTCTGCCACTTCTAATACTTGGTGAAGGGCGTAAAACAGAGCATAAAACCGGTGACTATAACGGCCATCAGCTCGTGGCGGGAGCAAAACCCATATTGGCGGCCCTGGCGGAGCTTTACGGAATTCCGGTCAGTCATTGATTGGGGATTCGAGAATTTAGTAGTCGATAGTGTGCAATCGGAATTGTTTAGCAAATAACGTCCGATTGCGTTCCAAGCCAAGGCTCGACAATTCTGTCATCGCACTATTTTTCGCCGAAAATTTTTGCAAAAAGAAATGTGCCAAACAATAATGGCGTCAAACAATAAAGGCATCGCCTTGGGCAAATGCGCCAAGAGAGATATGGAAAATTGCTTAACTTCTGCGGCAATCAAATAATGTTTGGTTCTTCGAAGGAATTTTGCCATTACCTTTTTAACAGAATTGATTGAAAAATAGGTGCAATGTTTAAAAAAACCGGACGCGGCATAACAGCTTTTCCGGTTTTTATTTTCTTGCCGATGGGATTATGAAATCCGCATTCATTTGTGTTTCCACTCATAAAAATTAAAAATCTGACAATAGAAAAGCTGAAAATAGAAAAGCTGAAAATAGAAAAGCGGGTAATTCAAGAGCCATTAAGGATATTTTTTTGAGCGCTTTTTTGTCACGAAAGGCTATGTGTAACACCAAACGCTGTTTACCATTTGACGCTGCGGCGCTGCCAGAATGTTTGGAGACTGCGATAGCAATTCAATCGGGTATAGTTAGATAATCGGATATAGCCCTGCAATTGGATATTGCAGCCGCAAGGGAAAAACTTGATCAAAAATCGGCAAGGTCAGGCTTTGGTGACGATCGGCCATCAGGAACGCAAAACTTCAATTTCGGGAATGGGAAGTTTAAAAAACACCGCGATAAAATGGAGTTTGTTTTTGGCTTTCTTTTTAGCTCGTTGTAGAAAATGACCTTTTCTTCATAAAAATGGTGTTTTAAACGGATAAAAGAGTAAAACAAATTATGTTACAGCTTTGCTTTTGAAGCGAATTATGATAGGAATATTGATGTTCAAATTATTTGAACGGATTAAATGAAATTTATTTTATGAACTTGCAATGGTACTTCTTTGGCAAGCATGTAATTTATTGAATAAAAACACTCTTATAACAAAAATATTGTTTTTTTTACTGCGTCATTTTTGCCTCTTGTTTTGTTTCATTGTAAACACTAACTCAAAAAAACACCTCTGTTGAAAAGGGAGAATTTTCATGACGAATAAAGTAGCTGTAGTCACGGGTTCAGGTCAGGGAATTGGTCGCGCTATTGCTTTGCATCTGGCAAAAGACGGCTTCAATATTGGTCTTGTCGATGTCAAGAAAGACAAGATTGCCGCAGTTAAAAAAGAAATCGAAGCTTTAGGGCAAAAAGCCACAACAATTACCGGTGATATTTCTGTGCGTGAAGAGGTTTATGGTGCGATTGAGCAAGCCGAAAAAGACCTCGGTGGTTTTGATGTGATGGTCAATAATGCCGGCATTGCACAGGTTAACGCTTTGGCCGATGTAACACCTGAAGAAGTTGATAAAATTTTCAAGATCAATGTTCAGGGTGTCTTGTGGGGTATTCAGGCTGCCGCCAAGAAATTCATTGCCAGAAAACAAAAAGGCAAGATTGTCAGTGCTTGTTCTATCGCCGGACAGGAAGGTTATGCAATGCTTGGCATTTATTCGGCAACAAAATTTGCTGTGCGCGGTTTGACACAAGCTGCTGCCAAGGAATACGCTTCTCACGGTATTACGGTTAATGCCTATTGCCCGGGTGTTGTGGGAACAGATATGTGGGTGGAAATTGACAAACGCTTCCACGAGACCACAGGTGCACCTCTCGGTGAAACCTATAAGAAATTTGTTGGCGGCATTGCGCTTGGTCGTGCCGAAACACCCGATGATGTGGCAAATCTCGTTTCGTTCCTTGCAAGTCCGGCTTCCGATTACATAACCGGTCAATCCATTTTGACAGATGGCGGTATGGTTTACCGTTGATAAAAAAGAACTTTTTATATTATTTCCCAGCATTAAGGCCGTTTTTAAAACGGCCTTTTTGGTTTCCGGAACAAACCGGTTATGAATAGCGAGAATTTAATTTTTATTATGAATGTTGTTTAATTAAATATACTTTACGAGATTTATTTATAGGAAACAAAGTATATGTATAAAATGACAATTAATTAAAAATTAACCATATTATAATTCGTAATAATAATAAATATATATTTAAAAAACTGAACTATGAGATTTTTTACAGCCCTTTTCGATTAGGGTTTTTTCAAAAAACTGTCGGTTATTCAATATATTTAGGAAATATTAATTGGCAGAATATTGACGGTCAAAAACAAAAAAATACACTCGTAAAAGCCGTTATAAATGTATTTTGATAAAAAATTTTTTCCATATTTTGTTTTATTGAAAATTAAAATCCGTTTTTGATCATGAATGGCTCTAATCCGCATTGTGAAACTATATTTTTAAGTTGCAAAAAATATAGAAAACAACTATAAGTAGTATTGTCTATTGTCTTTCCCGCGTTAGGTAAAAGGCAATGTGTCGTTCGAAAGCACATGCTGCGGTGAGTGTCTTTGGGGGAAATCGCGACTATTGGGTACTGAGCATGTGGTGATTGAAACCACAGCGATATTTCTATGAGTGATCCAGGTAGCGAGATATGACGAAGTCGGATATTATAAAACAGCATCCCGTAGTACAATTGACGGAAAAGAGCGGCTCGGTAGACAGTGGTGGCAAGCCGCTGAATTTCGTTCTTACGGCAGACAAGGAAAGCATTTCCAATTATAGCCGTGCCGGCAATGATCTGGTTATCAATTTTGCGGATGGGAAAACTGTTCGCATCAAGAATTTCTTCAATGCGGGTCATCCGATTTGTAATCTCATTTTTATTGATGACGGCGCAACCTGGCTGACCGACTTCAGTCAGGCTTTGAGCGCCAATGGTGACGGTGTTGTTGATAGCAATGTGCTCTATGAAGAGATAACCGACAAGAGCGGTTATTCGAACGGTGTACTTCTCGGAATTCTGGGAGCTGCTGGCGGCATTAGCGGTGCTGCGGCAGAAGCTTCTAATGATGATAACAATCATCATGATGATGGTATCAGTACACCGCCGGCTGCACCTTTATATTCGGTGATAAACAACAATGATCCGAAAAATCTTCTCGCGGTCAAAAATGGCGGTTATCTCAATGATACCACGCCGCTATTGTCGGGTAAGGGCACGCCTGGCAACACAATCAGGATTCACATTGACGGTTTTCCGGATATGACCACAAAGGTCAATCCCGATGGCACATGGAGTTTCGAATTACCGAAGCTTACCGACGGACATTACATTGCCAAAGTAACCCAGATTGACGCCAACGGTCAGGTCAGTAAAGAGGCAAATTACGAGTTCAATGTGGATACGCACGCCCCCGATGCGCCGACTATTGCCCATGGTTTCGATGATGTCTCGCCTAATCCGGTTGGTTCCGACGGAACGTTGAAGGATGGCGATTATACCAATGACAAAACGCCCACTTTGACAGGTAAGGGAGAGCCTGGAAGCACGGTTAAAATTTATGATACCGACGACAAAGGCAACAAAACACTTGTGGGAACCGGCACTGTCGGTAAAGATGGCAACTGGTCGGTTGAAACGAACAAAGCTTTAAGTGAAGGTCACCATAAACTCAACACGACTTTGACCGATGCTGCCGGTAATGAAAGTGCGGGAACCGATTTCAATATCAATATCGATTCAAGCAAACCGGCAAAAATAGAAAATTTCCGCGTCGAGGATAATTATCCCGAAATAACCGGTGCGCTGCCATTGACGGGCGGTACGACCGATGACGAAACACCGGTTTTTGCCGGTAAAATCGGCAAGGATGTTACACAGATCATCATCAAGTTGAACGGCCATGAATTTGTGATTGACCGCAACACTTTGAACGAAGCCGGTCCTCAAAGAGGGGCGGGAGAAAAAGTCATCCGTGATGATGGCACATTCGCCTTCCGTTTGCCTCAGGCCTATAAACTCACCAATGGCAACTATAATTATGAAGTTTATGCCAAAAACAAAGTCGGTAATGAAAGCGATCATATAAACGGCAATTTCGCTTTTGATCGGACAATACCGCCAGCTATCGATAGTCAAAATCTTGATGTTATTGATAATGTCGGGGCGTTAACCGGTTCCTACAAGAATTGGCCCAAGCACCAATCGGACAATGCCAAGGTAACCGACGATAACCATGCTACATTCAAGGGAAAGGTTCCTGCCGGATATGATATCGGCAAGATCAGCCATATCAATATTTATGATGGCGACACGAAAATCGGTGAAGCCAAAGTCAATGCGGATGGAACGTTCGAATATAGTCAGGAATGGACCAAAGGGCAGCACCGTTTGAGTGCGGCGATTGTCAATAAGGCAGGCACCATCGGTTCACACAGCAATCCCGATGATTTCAACTTTTTTATCGATAGCGATATTGCACCGGCGCCGACAATCGAGGGAGTTGACGACAGCAAGGGTGCCCCGCATATTGACGGGCACGCAACCAATTCCAACAGTTTCGCGCTTAACGGCAACGGGCCGGCAAACGGCAAAGTAACCGTTAAACTCTATGATCATAACGGAAAACAGGTTCTCGATTCCACAGGTCATCCGGTAGAATGGACAACCGATGTTTCGGCAGGCGGCAAGTGGTCGGTCGATACCGGCGATCTTTCCCATCTCAATCCACCTTTAGGCGATGGCCAATATAGCTTCAAAGCCGATGCTGTAGATGCAAAAGGGACGGCAACAAATCCATCCAATGTCCATAATCTCGAGCGTGATACTTTGGCACCGGATGCGCCGAAGATCAGTCAGGGTACGGATAATGTTGCGCCGGACCCCGAGGGAAAAGATGGTACACTTCATGACGGAGATTACACGAACGACAAGACGCCCACTTTGACAGGCAAGGGAGAACCGGGTGGAACTGTCAATATTTATGACACAGACGAAACTGGAAATCGCACGCTTGTTGGAACCGGTACTGTCGGCAATGACGGGAACTGGTCGGTTGAAACGACGAAGCCGTTAAGTGATGGCCACCATAAGCTTGTTACAACTGTCACCGATGCGGCCGGTAACGAAGGCGCCGGCAGTGAATTCAATGTCAATATCGATACGAGCAATCCGGGTAAAATTGAAGATTTCCGCGTTCAAGACAATTATCCGGAGATTACCGGAGATTTACCGCTTGTCGGTGGCAAGACCGATGATGATACGCCGGTATTTGCCGGCAAGATCAGCAAGGACGCAACCCACCTTATCATCAAGCTCAATGGCCATGAATTTGTCATTGACCGCAATACGGTAAATGAAACGGGGTCTCAAAGAGGGGCTGGAGAGAAAGTTATCCGTGATGATGGCACATTTGCGTTCCGCTTGCCTCAAGCCTATAAGCTCGTCAACGGGCATTATGATGTTGAAGCTTATGCGAAAAACAGTGTCGGCAACGAGAGCGAGCACATCAAAGGCGATTTCGATTTCGAACGTGGTGTGCCGCCAACAATCAATAAAGAAGGCCTCGACCTTGTTGATAATGTCGGGTCGGTTACCGGTTCTTACAAAGACTGGGCAATACGTGACAGCGACCATAAGAAGGTTACCGACGATAACCATGCTGTTTTCAAAGGCAAAATTCCTTCAGGCTACGATATTTCGAATGTCGACCATGTCAATATTTATGACAATGGCAAGAAAATTGGCGAAGCCAAGGTCAAGAATGACGGGAGCTTCGAATATAGTCAGGAATGGTTGCAAGGTGACCATCGTTTAAGTGCTGCTATTGTCAATAAATTCGGCACAGTTGGCGAACAATCGAACCCCGATGATTATGATTTCTGGGTTGATCTTAACCGTGCGGGGCCGCCTTCTATCCAGCAGGTACAGGATGATCAGGGGCACTATCATGAATCCGGTTACCCGACCGGTTCGAACAGCTTCTTTGTGACAGGTGGCGGACCGTCTTCGGGTAAAGTAACGCTGAGACTTTATGACAAGGATGGCAATCCGGTCAAAAATTTCAAAGGCGAGCCATTGGAATGGACGGCCGATGTTTCGAAAGAAGGGTCATGGTCGGTCAATACAGGTGATTTGTCACATCTTAATCCGCCTTTGAAGGACGGGGACTATAGTTTCAAAGCAAGTGCAGTCGATAGTAAAGGCACTCCAACCGACCCCTCAGGCCCGCATTGGCTGGACCGTGACACGACAGCGCCCGATACGCCGGATGCGCCGAAGGCGATGGATAATGTTGGCGACAAACAGGGTGAAATTACTGCCGGCGCGACAACGGATGATGATACACCGACTTTATCGGGCAAAGGCAAAAAGGGCGAAGTTGTCAAGATTTATGACAATGACGGGAAAACGCCGATTGGCGAGACGGTTGTGGGTGATGATGGAACATGGAGTTTCACGCCCAATCCGCCGCTAAAAGGTGGCGACCATAATCTCACGACGACATTGACGGATGCGGCCGGAAATGAAAGTGAACGGAGTGGCGCTGTCAAAATCACTGTCGACAAATCGGGTGTCGAGATTTTTGCCGATGGCGCTCATGATGATGAAGGGGATATCCGCAAGGACGTCCATGATCATGGTGTCACAGATGATCGCACGCCGACCCTTTACGGGCGTGGCACGCCTAATCAGACAGTCGTGATCACCGACGAGAATGGCACGGAAATTGGCAGAACGAAAGTCGACGGCGAGGGAAATTGGCAGCTTGAACTTCCAAGTCAGGCAGGCGACAATCAGGAAGTCACCCATACTTATCACGCAAAAATCACCAATGCAGCGGGTAATAGCCAGTCTGTCGATTTCCATTTGACGATTGATACCAAAGCGCCGGATGCACCGGCCATTGATAAAGTCATCGACAATGTTGGCAATAAAGACAATGCCACCAGTAATACGAATGGCAACAAAGAACTTCATAGTGGTGATACGACAGACGATACAACGCCGACATTTTCCGGCAAAGGCACTGTCGGAGATATTATCAAATTATATGATGGCAATAAGCTTGTTGGCCAAACGACGGTAAAAGAGGATGGTACATGGAGTGTTTCGCCGACAAGTCCGATTACCGATCTCAAAGGAACGCACGAATTTACAACGACCGCAACCGATCCGGCAGGTAACGAAAGTAACCATTCCGGCAAGTTCCTGCTAGGGTTTGACACCGAGCCGGTTCCATCTATCGGAAGTGGCAAAGATGAAGTCGATCTTATTGATGATGCCGGTTCGATTGTCGGCTCCTACCGTGACGGCGAGTGGGCAACGCGGCAAGGCCAGCATGGCGAGAAAATTGTTATCACCGACGATACAACGCCCACCCTTAAAGGCCAATTGCCGACAGATTTGTTGAATTCCGGCCGGATTTCGACAATCAACATATATGATAACGGCCAATTATTGACCCGAATTCCGGTAAGTGGGGATGGACGTTGGGAATATACCCCGACATTGAAAGCCGGTAATAATCATAATTTCGAAGTTGCTTACGAGAACAAGGCTGGCGTTGAAGGGCCGCACACATCATTTCCGTTTGTTCTTGATATGGCAACTGTTGGTCAGACGTCGATCGATTCGGCAACAACAGGCGACGATAATGCACCCTATACATGGGGCAATTCGACCAAGGAAAATATATTCCATCTTCAGGGAAGTGCACCGGCTAATTCGACCATTACTGTTTATCTGAAAGATGATAGCGGCAACGTCATCCATACATTTGAAACCACGACAAGCGATGGCTCCGGTAGCTGGTCAGAAACCGTGGATTTGAGCACAGTTTCAGTGGAGACACGCAAAGCCATTGCCGATGGACGTTACAGTTTTGTAGCCGATGCCAGAAACGACGCGGGGGCGGTAGGGGCACCATCGGGTGATAGCTGGATCAATCGTGATACGACAGCACCGGAAAAGCCCGATATTGTCAAAGCGGAAGATAATTCCGGCGACAAGCACGGAAGTATTGAAGAAGGCGGGACTTATGACGAGGATAGCCCGCATCTTTCCGGAAAAGGTGAAAAGAATTCCATTGTCACCATTTATGATAACGACAAGGTTATAGGAGAGACGACCGTCCATGAGGATGGCACATGGTCATGGATTCCCACCACACCGCTTAAGGCCGGTGCACACAGTATAACAACCACTTTGACAGATGCGGCCGGTAATGTGAGCGATAAAAGTGACCCGTTGGGGTTCAATCTTGATCTCACATCTCCGGAAGTTAAAATCGATCATGCTGTTGACGACTATAACAAAACGGCGAAAGACATCGCCAATGGTGGTTCTACCAATGATGCAACGCCGAAGCTTGTCGGGCGTGGAACACCCGGACAAACGGTGACGATTTTTGATAAGACAACAGGTTCAACCTATACGACCATTGTCAAGAGCGATGGCACATGGGAATGCCAGTTGTCGGCACAACAAAATGCCGGTGAAGACAAAATCCATGAATATATTGCCTCTCTGACAAATAATGCCGGCAATAAAGTCGAACATCAATTCAGTCTGCATATTGATACAACGGCACCGGCGACGCCTCAGCTTGTCGAGGTTATCGATAATGTCGGCAACGATCCGGCAACTTATCCGGATGGCAACCGTTCACTGAAAAACAATGATATTACCGACGACACCACGCCGACCTTTAATGGTAAAGGTGTCGCGGGAGACATTATCAAGCTTTATACGGTTAATGATAAGGGTGAGCGCACGCTTATCGGCCAGACAGTGGTTCATGAGGATGGAACATGGTCGGTTACGCCAACGGTCGCTTTGACCGATGATCCAAATCATAGTCCGACAAAATACACATTTATTGTGACAGAGACGGATAGTGTCGGCAATGAAAGTAATCCGACAGATGGCTATGATCTTTTCATTGATCGCACGGCGCCGGTTCTCGACGACAGCACCATCAAGCTTGTCGACAACAAGGAAACAAATGTCGGTGACTTCCCGAGCTGGCTCGAGAAGGATGACGGTAAGGGTGGAAAGATCAAGCTTACCAATGATGATACGCCGACAATGAGCGGACGCGCGATTTCAAGCGACACCCAATCGGTCAATATTTATGACAATGGCAAGCTGATCGGTTCTGCAAAAGTTGACGGAAATGGCGACTGGAGTTTCACACCTCCAACAGGACACGGGCTTGGCGATGGCGTGCACGAATGGATAGCGCGTCCGGTTGACAAAGGAGGTAACGAAGGTCAGCCAACACCGGCCTATAAATTCGAGGTTGATACAAAGGGACCAACAGGGACACTTGGTAGTGACATTGGTTTGTGGGATGACGAGGGGCCGCAGACTGGCGAATTTGACGGCGCCAATGGCACCACAGCATGGAATACCAATGATCAGAACCATAAAGTAACCGACGATAAAACACCGGAGATCAAAGGCAAACTTCCGGCAGGAAGCGATGTCACGAAAGTACATATCTATGTTGATGGTGCGCTTGCCGGTATTGTTGATGTTGCGGCCGACGGCACATGGTCCTATACGCCGCATTTAAGTTCGGGCACACATAAAATCGACGCCCGTCCGGCAGATGATGCGGGCAATGAAGGTGAGGGCAAAACCTGGAATTTCGACATTGCGGGGGCAGCTCCGGGAATGCCAGCCATTACCGGTATTTACAACAATGATGGAAAACAGATTGATGCATCCCATCCGGATGGCAAGTTCATTGATAAAAACCAGTTTACCAATGATGCCACACCGCTCATCAAAGGAACCGGTGATACCGGTTCGTTTATCAATATTTATATTGGCGATAAACTTGTCGCCAAGGGTGTTAAGGTCGGCGGTGACGGCCATTGGGCGGTCGAGATTGATCCTTCATTGGCAGGTATTTTGCCAAATGGCGAGAGCTGGCAAATTCGCGCTTCTGCAAGTGACAGCGCCGGACAGGAATCTGACAAGACAGGGTTCTGGCCGATCAATGTCGATACGTTGAAGCCGCTCACACCGGATCTGCCGAAATTGGACGACCATGTTGGTGATAAACAGGGAGATGTAGCTCAAAACACGACAATTGACGACAAAGCCCCCACGATTCACGGAAAAGCTGCCGAGGGCAGTGTTGTTGTCAATATTTATGATACAGTTGATGGCAAGACAAAACTTGTTCAGACTGTTATGTCCGATGCCGAAGGAAACTGGAGCTATACGCCAACCGATCTCGGTCAGGGCAACCATTCGATTACCACAACTTACACCGATAAGGCTGGCAATATCAGTGACAAGAGTCCGGCATTCGACTTTAACATTGATAGTTCGGCAATTCTCGTTTCGATCAATTATGCCGCCGATAATGCAGGCCACATTGTCAAAGACCTTGCAAATGGTGAGACGACAGATGACACAACACCGACGCTTGTCGGTTCAACCAGCCGCAACACAGTTGTAACCATTAAAGAAGGCGAAAAGGTCATCGGCACGGTTACCTCCGACGAGCATGGCAACTGGTCGTTCGAACTTCCAAAACAAACAAACGGGCACCATGTTTATACGGCTGTTGTGACGGCTCAAAACGGCAACAATGCCCATTCCGATTTTGCTCTTGATATTGATAATACGCCACCTGAAGCACCGGACATTACGCGTGTTCAGGATGACGTACCGTTAAAAACGGATGATCTAGTTTCGGGTGACAAAACCAATGATACCAAGCCGACATTCTATGGCGAAGGCAATCCCGGCGATACAATAACCATTTATGACGAGATTGATGGAAAACTGGTCAAGATCGGCACGGCCACTATCGGTAATGATCATCAATGGGTATGCACGGTTGACGAGCTTCTTCCCGGTGCCCATCATTTCAAGCTCCAGACAACCAACAAGCTTGGCGTCGACAGCGAAAAATATACCGAATACGATCTGACGGTGAAGACAGATGTACCGACCGAGACGACAAGACTTGTTTCGATTAATGAAGATCGGGGTTTGAGCGATAGCGATTTCAAGACCGGCGATGACAGTCTTGTTTTCAAATTCGGTGTTAATGAGAAATTGCCTGCCGGCTACAAGGTTCAGGTCAATATTGACGGCACATGGTATGATGCCACCTATGACGAGACTGACGGTTATTGGTATTATGACCATTCGAACACTCATCTTGCTGAAGGTGTCCACAAGGTTTACGGGCGCGTTGTCGACGACGCGGGCAATGTCAAAGAAGGTCCGGCTCAGGATGTTGCAATCGACAAGACTGCGCCGATCGGTGGCGACTATACGATCGTGATTGACAGCTACACTGATAATGTCAATGAGGAGGGCGGGTCGAAGAGCCGTGGCAATGGTGAAGCAACCAATGATAATACGCCGACTTTGAACGGTCATACGTCCGGTATGAAGGCCGGTGATTATGTCACTGTGCAGGTCAAAATCGGTAATGACTGGGTAACAATCGGCACGGCAACAGTTGATGAGTCAGGCAATTGGAAGTTCGACGTCAAGGGAATACCCGGAGGCACGGCAAAAGATCATCTCGATGATGGCTATCACGAGTTCAGAGGCGTGATCACAGACGAAGCGGGTAATCTCGGACAAGCTTCTTCAGGCTTTGGCCTCGACGTTGCAACAACACCGCCACCTGCAATCAACGAAAGCGGCCTTGATCTTTTTGACGACCAGTTGCCGACAACCGGCACAATTAAAAAGGGTACAACCACTGATGACAGCCGTCCGACATTGAAGGGGGCTGCCCATTCGGTTGACCCGACAAAAGTTGGTTCAATCAACCTTTATGACAATGGCACACTGATCGGAACGGGTAAGGTCAATAGTGACGGGTCATGGAGTGTCGAGCCGACAGTACCATTGCGTCAGGGTAATCACAGTTTTGTTGCAAAACCGGTTGATCATGCCGGAAACGAGCAATCGCAAGGTACAACAGCATGGGATTTCAACTTTGTCGGCCATGCACCGGCAACACCTTCTATCATCAATGTTCTTGATGATAAGGGCGAAACAATCCAGAAAAATGCTGTTACAAACGATTCCACGCCGCTTATCAAGGGGACAGGCACAACCGGTTCGACTGTTCATATTTATGTTGACGATGTGGAAGTGGCGACAGCCAAAGTGAAGGATGATGGAACCTGGGAAACCACACTTCCGACGCTTTCCAATCCGGCAACAGACCGTAATGGTACCAGTCACAACATTAAAGCCCAAGCAGTGGATCCGGCCGGTAACTGGAGTCATGAAACGGGCGAGTATCCGATCATTGTCGACAGACAAGCGCCGGATGCACCCGATGCACCGACAGCCAAAGATGATCAGGGCAATACAATTACCGGAACAACGGCCGATTCAACACCAACTTTAAGCGGCAAGGTCAACGGTAATCAACCCGGTGACAAGGTCAACATCTATCAGGATGGTGTGAAAGTCGGAGAGGCAAAGGTGAACGATCAGGGAGAATGGTCGTGGACACCGAAGAATCCGTTAGGAAAAGGCAATCACCAGTTCCAGACATCTTTAAGTGATGCGGCCGGTAATGAAAGCGGCAAGGGGACGGCGACCAATATCACGGTTGATACCAGTACGGTCAAGGTGAGCATTGACTATCTTGTTGATGATCAGGCACCGCTTGAATCACACGTTACAAACAATAACAAGACCAATGACAGAACGCCGCTTATTGTCGGTAAAGCAACACCGAATTCTGATGTTATTCTGACATATACCGACGCCAATAATCAGGTTCATCAGCTTGCAAAGGTTAGGACCGATGGTGAAGGCAATTGGTCCTATCAGGTCAAAGACAGTGAAAAACTCGACGCGGGGCATTATGTCATTCATGCTGAAACCACGGATGCTTCAGGAGGCAAATCGACAGCCGATTTCAATTTCGATATTGATATAACGAACAATCAAAAGCCGTCGATTGATAGAGTAACCGATGATGTCGGCGCTGTTCAGAATGATGTTGGAAGTGGTGAGAGCACCGATGATACAACTCCGACAATTATCGGTAGTGGTGCAAAGCCATATCAGACGGTCAATATCTATGACCAGGAAGAAAATAGTAACGGCGAAAAAGGCGAAAGCAAGCTGATCGGTTCAGCCATAGCCGATGGTGAAGGAAAATGGAGTTTCACACCGCCTTCTCCACTTGGAGGAGACACAACACATCATTTAAGCGCGACCACTGTCGACGAGGTTGGTAACGAGAGTGAGCATTCGTCCAATTATGATGTGATTGTCGATATCAAGTCACCCGAACCGATCGCCAATGATACAGTTTCGGTGACTGATGATGTCAAAAACGATGCCAATGATTTTACCGGTAAACTTGAAAAAGACCAGTATACCAATGACAATCGGCCCGAATATTCAGGAAAAGCACCTTCGGACGCAAAAACTGTCAATATTTACGACAATGGCAAGCTGATCGGTTCAACAAAAGTCAAGGAAGACGGGACATGGTCATTTACGCCTGACGAAACTCACAAGCTTTCCGAAGGTAAACATACATTGACTGCTCGTCCGGTAGATAATGCCGGTAATGAAGGCACAGATTGCCAGGGTTCGGAATTTATTGTCGATACAATTGCACCAGGTGCAGTGCCGACAATCAGCGGCGTGTCGAACGATACCGGACCAAAAGACGACGACCTTATAACGCAGGACAGAAATCCGACGATTTTTGTAACTGTCAATCAGCCACTTGCCGATAACGAGCATGTCGAAATTTCGCTTGATGACGGGCTGACATGGGTTACAGCAAGCTATAATAAGGACACCGGAAAATATTATTATGCGGTGGGGCATGAACTGACCGATCAGGTCTATCACGTCAAAGCGCGTGTGGTCGATGCGGCAGGCAATGTCGGCCAGAACACGACGCGGGATTTGACAGTTGACAATACCCCGCCTTTAGACGGTTATACGGTCACGATCGACAAATTCCATGACGATGTCGAAAACAATGTTGGCGATTATCCGTCAGGAACGGCAACCAATGACAAGACGCCACTTCTTAAAGGCACTGTGAAAGGTGCACATGAGGGCGATGTTGTTCATCTCTATTATCGTGATTCGCAAGGCAATCTCCATAGTGTTGCCGACAATATTCACCTCACATCAAACGGCGATGGCACTTATAGCTGGCAGTACCAGTTTTCCGAACTTGCCGAAGGCAATTACCAATATGTTGCAGTGGTCAAGGATGCTGCCGGAAATGAAGGCGCTTCAAGCAACGACTTCCTTTTGACTGTCGATGTGACAGGCCCTCTATGGGGTAATGCCAATTCTATAAAACTGGTGGACGACCAGCAACCGGATATCGGCGATATACCGCATTCGGGTGGCGTCACCGATGACAATTATCCGGAAGTTCAGGCGGGAGCGGGGACGGTTACGGGGGCAGCCGGTGGAATCGTAGAACTTTACGACGGAAACACCAAAATCGGTGAGGGGCTTATCGAGGCGGATGGATCATTCAAAATCGTTCCGAATAAAGCCATTACCCCCGGCCAACACCGTTTCCATCTGGTTGCTGTTGATCCGGCAGGCAACCGCACACCGCTTCAAGATGTCGAATGGAACTTCAATTTTGCCGGACATGCTCCGGGTACACCATCGATCACCAATATTATTGATGATTATAACAATCCGGAAGGCAAATCCGTTTACCTGCAAAAAGGCCAGTCGACAGACGATGCGACGCCGACCCTTCATGGTATGGGAACCAAAGGCACACGCATTCACATTTTTAAAAACGGCCAGGAAATCAATACCGATGACAATCCGGTTATTGTCGGCGATGATGGCACATGGACTTTCAAACTTCCGGCTGCTTATGCCTTGAAAGATACTTCGACCGATGGTCTTGGAACGCATTATAACTTTGCCGTTCAAGCGGTTGACCAGACGGGTGTGCCGAGTTCAAAAACCGGCGAATATCCGATTGTTTATGATAATCATGCGCCAAACCAGCCGGATGTTCCTTCCCTTCAATCCGATCAGGAACCCGGTATCGGTACGATTGAAAATAATGGCACGACACCCGATCAAACCCCGACATTCAGCGGTACTGTTCAAAACCCGCAAGTGGGCGACAAGGTTACTATTTACAACAAAGTCGACGGTCAATATGTCAAAATTGGCGAGACAACGGTCGACCCGTCCTCGGGCAAATGGTCATGGACACCGGAAAATCCGCTTGCTAAAGGTGATTACGAATTTGCAACATCGGTTACCGATGCGGCAGGAAATGAAAGTGCAAAAAGCCAATCAACAACAGTCACTGTTGATCCGACAAATGTCGATGTCAGCATCCTTTACGCTGTTGATGACCAAAAGAAATCCACCGAAGATTACACCGGAAGGATTTCCGACGGAGGGCTCACCAATGACGCAACGCCGGATTTGCATGGACGTGCAACGCCCAACTCGACGGTCACTATCTATACCGATGTTGGCGGAGTGAGAACAGAATTCGGCAAAGTCTATGCCGATTCCAATGGCGACTGGGCATTTGTCTGGCCGCAAGACAAGCAACTTCCCGATGGTAGTTACACGATTGTTGCCGAGGCAACGCTTCCGAATAATTCGACGAAGTCTGACAGCTTCAAGCTTGTTGTCGACACGCAAAATGACCACGTTCCAGAGATTGCCAGCGCCAGCGATGATGTCGGTGCGAACCAGTCGGATGATCTAGCCTCCGGTGCGGCAAGCGACGACACCACGCCGACTTTGAAAGGCCATGGTGCCGAACCGAACGGCATAGTCAATATTTATGATACGGTGAATGGCGAGACGCATCTGGTTGATAGCGTGAAAGCCGATTCCAACGGCGACTGGGAATATTCGGTTCAAAGCCCGTTACCGGAAGGAGAACATCACTTTCAGGCAACATCTGTTGATGCAGCCGGCAATGAAAGTGCCAAATCACCCGTTTTCGATTATACGATCGATTTGACTGCGCCGGATGCTTTGCAGTCTGTCAACTTGACCGACGACGTACCGGAAACAACCGGTACGATCAGCAATAATGGCATGACAAATGACGACAGGCCGACCTATAGCGGTTCGGCCACAGCCGACATCGACAAGGTCTTTATCTATGACCATGGCGTCAAAATCGGGGAAGCCAAGGTTGTCAACAATAACGGGCAATATACATGGAGCTATACACCCGATACTGCCTTGGCAAATGGCGACCATTCGTTTCAGGCCAAGCCCGTTGATGCTGTTGGCAATATCGGTATTCCAACCGGTGCATGGAATTTTAAGGTTCTCACCGGAACGATTGCCACCAAACCGACAATTGTCGGTATTTCACAGGATACCGGTTTTGATGCGAACGACTATATTACCAGTGATACACAGCCGACAATCTACATCACGACCTCGGCCAAGCTCAATGCCGCAAATGGTGAAAAAGTCCAGATCAATATTGGCGGGCAGTGGTACGACACAGAATTTGATGAAGCAAGCGGCCGTTATTTCTTCCGTCCGGTAACAGCTTTGCCGGCGAGTGCCAATGGCACAAATTATATCATCCAGACCCGCATTATCGACAATGCCGGCCGGACATCGGATATCGATGAAAAAACAATGACGCTTGATAATCAAGGTCCGGATGGCACGATAACGCTTGATAAATTCGTTGATAATGTCGGCGTTGAACAAGATTTCAGCAGCCATACCGAAAAAAATTATACCGATGATCGCACACCCGAATTGCATGGAACAGTCTCGGGTGCGAAGTCCGGCGACTATGTTGTCATTTATCTTGCCGATAAAGACGGCAATATTCTAAAAGACGAGAATGGCAAGCCGATCAAGCTTGGTTCTATCCATCCTGATGGCACCAATTGGAAATTTACCCCTAATCTTGATGAAGCCCATTATCCGGATAATAAGGATTATTATTTTGTAGCTGTGCTTGAGGATAAGGCCGGTAATCAGGGACCGAAATCACCACCTTTGGGCTTGTCTCTGACGACTGAAGGTCCTGATTGGTCCGGCTCGAAGGATTTTGATGTCTATGACGATCAGGCTCCCGATATCGGCATTATCGGGGAAAATAATAAACCGCACGTCACCGATGACAATCGTCCGACAGTCAAAGGCAAAGCCGGTTCGCTCGATCCTGCCGAGGTCGATTCTGTGCTTCTTTATGATAGCGACCCTTCAGACCCGAACGCCAAGCCGATTGGCAAGAAAACTATCAATAGTGACGGTTCGTGGGAGGTTGAACCGGATAGTCCGTTGATGCCGGGACATCACCGTTTCTGGGTGGTTCCGGTCAACCATGCCGGCGTGGTGGGCAAAACAAAATCCGATGTTTTCGAGTTCGATCTTATCGGGCATGCGCCCGGTACTCCGTCGGTTACCCAGATTGGCCATGATGATGATCCGAATGTTGTTTTTCCGGACAACCAGATTCAGCAAAACGGGATCACGCGCGACAATACGCCGTTTATCAAAGGAACCGGTACAAAAGGCTCTTATGTTAAAATTTACGACCAGTTCAATGGCGAAGACAGGTTGCTCGAGACCGTAAAAGTCGATAATGACGGCCATTGGGAAACGAGTTTGCAGGGACTTGACGACGGGACCCATAAAATCTGGGTTCAGGCAACAGATGCCGGCGGCAACAAGAGTGCGGCAACTGCACCTTATCCGTTCGTGGTGGATACAACTCCACCGGATAGTCCCGGACGTGCGACAATTACAAGCGATGTTGCCCCTAATAAGTCGGTGATCTCCGATGACAGCACCGATCACGGAACAACAAACGACACAACGCCCACCTTCTCGGGAAAGATAGATAAATCGCAACCGGGTGATGTCGTGACCATTTATGATGGTGACAAAGCAATCGGCGAGACGAAAGTTAATCCGGATGGTTCGTGGTCGTTCACACCGACAACGCCGCTTGATAAAGGCGAACATCATTTTACCACCTCGGTAAAAGATGCGGCCGGCAATGAAAGCAATCGCGGCTTTGGAACCGATATAACAATAGCCGATAACGGAAATACCGTAACGGTTGATTATGCCGTTGACAATGTGGATCCGATTAAAGGCCCGATTGCCAATGGCGGTCATACCGATGATACAACGCCCGAACTTCACGGCACGGCACCGGCAGGCTCGACTGTCACCGTTTATAGCGATGCTACAAAACAAACGCGCATTGGCGACCCGTGCATTGTTGGTTCGGAGGGCAAATGGTCTATCGGTTTGACGGAACAGGCCGCCGGCGAACATAATTATTATGTCGAGGCAACAGGCACCGATGGCACTGTTCTTGCCGGACAGGATTTCAAACTGAATATTGATAATGGTGAACCTGACCGGCCGACAATTACCGAGGTTACTGATGATGTCGGCCTTATTCAGGGTGCAGTTGCAAATGGTGGCTCCCGTGTTGACAATGGCACGACCGACGATACCAATCCGACGATTAAAGGCACCGCACCGAAGAACAGCCTTGTTATCATCTATGATAATGGCAAGGAAATCGGCCGCGTTTATGCCGATGGCGAGGGCAAATGGTCTTATACAACCGGAGCAATGCTCACCGAAGATGACCACAAGTTTACGGCCGTTTCGCAAAATGCCGAGGGAAAGACCAGCGGCGTTTCAAACGAATATGTTGTTACGGTCGACATTACCGCGCCCAAGCAGATAACCGGCGAGACTGTTCAGGATAATGTTTTGCCGAATAGTGCCAATGGTGAAGATGGCCCGGCCATTATCAAGGTCAATCAAAATGATCACACCAATGATGATAGCCCGATCTTTAGCGGAACGGCACCAAGCGATGCCAAGAAAGTGCGCATCTATGACAATAATAAATTAATTGCCGAAGTGGATGTGGATAGCGATCATACTTGGTTCTGGGAAGCGGGTAACAGAAACTCCGATGCCAAGCTTGCCAATGGTTCACACTCGCTGACCGCCCGTCCGGTGGACGCTGCCGGCAACGAAGGACCGGCATCCGAAGCGCATGCATTTATTGTTGATAAAACGGTTCCTGGCGCCAAGGCAACACTCGACAGCATTACCGACGATACGGGCTTCGAGAGCAGCGACTTCACCACACAGGATAAAACACTCCTCTTCAGCTTCAAAGTGGATGGAACGCTAAAAGATACCGACAAGGTACAAGCCCTCATCAATAATGAATGGTATGACCTTACCTATAATTCCGCCAATGGAAAGTGGGAACTTGACTGGCGAAATAAGCCTGCCCTTGCAGACGGAAGTTATGTCATCAAGACGCGCGTTATTTCGAGTACCGGCGTTTATGATCATGATGCAACCGACAAGTCGGCAAAAACTGTTGTTATTGATAGTGATGGTTCGGCTCAACATTCCGAATTTATCGGCTTTACCGGTAAAACCGGTAAAGTCTTCCAGAATGGTGAATATGTCGATGTTACAAATCCTGTTTTGCAGGGTAAAATCAGTGGCAATCTTGCCGACCTTGAAGATGGCGCGAAAATCGGCATTTATCGCGATCACGTGCTGTTGGGCTATGTTGAAAAAAGCCAGATCAAACCGGATGGTACATTCAGTTTCAAACTGCCCGATGGCAGCTTGACCGACCATCACAGCTATATCTTCACAACGGCGATTGTGTCGAATTCCGGCTATGTCGGAGAGATGCACAATGTCGAAGTGCGCGTTGACACAACCGGCGCTGCAAATGTTCCCGATTATGGCAAATCGAACAGGAATAAACCTACAGATACGGATGGTGATCTAAGTTATACCCAGGCCGTCGCTCTCAATAATAATGGCGAGTGGCAGGTTATTTCCAATTCGAATGTCTGGGTATTCCGTAACAATAGCAACGGCAAGGCTGACGGTTATTATCTTGATTACAGTCCGGGTGTTGCCGCAAAAACAGTTGACCAGTTCTGGTGGTCGGGCGAGAAAGCACTTTTCGGTTCCTATACAATGGCCGATTATAACCACGACGGTTATATCGACGTGTGGACAACGAAAGCCTGTTACGCCTATTACACGACAGCCGCCTATGTCGGGACGGGAGATAATCAATGGAATTATGTCGATGTGAAATATATCGACATGTTCAATGGTACCGCTATTGAAAACCACCTTGGTGGTATTGCCACGTTCGATATGAATGGCGACGGCTATCTTGATGTCATTCAGGGTGATTCCGGTATTGATTCAGGATCTGTCTTCTTGAACAAGGGAGCGACTTCGTCAAGCCTGAACGGCAGCCAGTTTATCGGCATGGGGCGGCAATTCGGTGGTAACCAATCCCCACTCACGACCAATTTTATGACCGATCACCATGTGTCGGCAATCGACCTTGACAATAACGGGACGATTGATTTTGCAGGTAACGGGCTGATTAATGATACGACAGGCGTTTCCGGTTATGGCAACAACTGGTATCAATTGATGACGCTCATGAACAGTGGCGTTTCTGCCCCTAACGGAGTTTATGGCGCCAACTGGTCTGTCAACCAGCATTTTGACGATTCATTGCCGAGTTTCGGTAATGGCTATGATGATTTTATTGGTCAGGATACTTATAAGAATACCATTTCCATGACATGGGCCGATTATAATGGTGATGGTTATATGGATTTATTCCTTGCCAAAAATCATCACGGTTGGCATTCCAACAGGGAAAGCCAGATCTTTTATAATAAAGGTGACGGGACCGGACAATTGCGTAATGCTGTCGGCTTGGGAGACGACCTTGACGGTCGCTGGTCGGTTGCAATCGACTGGGATCACGATGGCAAAATGGATATTCTGGAGGTTCCAGGCTACGGCCAGAGTGCTGCGGGAACGAAGCTCTGGCATAATGGCGGCGTTGGTCTTGATGGTGCGGTCAAATGGGATAATTGGGATATTTTCGGTGCACAGGGTGGCCGTCTTTCCAGTGCCAATGGCGATGTCGATCCAAAGAGTATCACTGGCAGTGGTTATAACTACATTTATGGTATCGGGCTTGTAGACTATGATTGGGATGGTGCACTTGATGTCACCATGCAGCGTGACAACACCCAATCATCGCTCATTTTGTCAAACAAAAACAAGGTCGGTTATGGAACGTCATTGCATCTTCGCATCACCGACAAGGATGGCGCCAATGTGTTCTATAACAATACCGTCCAACTTTTTGACTCTTCGGGAAAACTCGTCGCCGTGCAGGTTATCAATGCACAAGGTGGCATGGGTGTTTCCGACAATACAGGCCTTGTCCATTTCTATGGCTTGAAAGAAAATGAAACCTATTCGGTTGTTGTCTTGCGCAATACCGAGGGGCAATCGAATGATGTTGGCGGCATTGCCCACACCCGTACAACAGATACAAACGGTTATGGCAAAGAAAATACGATAGAAAACGTCAACACCTCGTGGACAGGTCTTAAAGCTGTTGAAGCCGACCATGCCTATATCCTGAACGCCAATAAAGATGGCGACACGGTGACAACCGGTGCGGGAAACAATGATCCGGCAACCCAGGGCTATCGTCCGGGACTTGTCGGCACCGGTTATAATGATGTTTTCACTGCCGAAGCCGGTAGCCAGAGTTATTCCGGTGGCGGTGGCTGGAGAAATGATGCCGGTGAAAAATATTGGCAGGCGAGCGGTGGTGAAGACATTGTCGACTTTGGAAAATCGACTGTCGGTGTCACTGTCGATTTGAGTAACAGCGGCTATCAGTCGACGGGCTTCAACAACGCCAAGTTCAATGACATTGAAGGTATTTACGGCAGTAAATTCGACGATACTTTCACCGGTAACAAAGGCGACAATTTCTTTGACGGTCGCGCTGGTGACGACACCTATCACCTTGAAGCCGGTGGTCATGATCTTCTGCTTTATCGCCTGATCCAGCAGGATGACGCAACCGGTGGCAACGGCCATGATACAGCCTATGGCTTCACGGTTGGCACCTATATCGACGCCGACAAATCCAAGATTGATGCCAATGCCGACCGCATTGATGTCAAGGACTTGTTGCAAGGCTACCGTGCCGATGCCGATGGTGCTGCCCATTACGACGACAAAGGCAAAGCCCAGATCGACTGGGGTGATAATATTAAGGACTTCCTTTCAACCCGTGTCGAAAACGGCAATACGATTTTGAGTATTGACCGTGATGGCAAGGGGGATGCCTTCCAGTCAGCGGATATCCTCACCTTGAATGGAGTGAATACCGATCTCGAAACATTGTTGGCCAACCACCAGATCATCATCGGATGATCCCCATTGATGGCGGATCAACTTCGCCATCTTTTCCGAAACCAAGCTCGGGTCTTCAAAAATCGCTTTATAGCGTGGAGAAAAAAAGTGCTGGATGTCAGACGCGTGAAAAAAATTGCAATTATCGGTGGGGGGCTGTCCGGCTGGCTCTCCGCTCTGATGTTGCGGCGCGTATTCAGTGCCAATGTCGATATTGCCGTTTTCGAGGACCCGAATTTCCCTTGTTTCAAAGGGGGCGAAGGTGGGCTTCATCATTTTATCGCAATGGTTCGTCGTCTGAACATTGATCTTCAGCATTTTGTCCACACGACAAAGCCGACATTCAAGATGGGCAATGTCTTTCGCGGTTTCCGCAATGGCAGTGCGCGCGACATTTTCTACAATCTTCATCCGGGCATGAACGATCATCTTGAAGAACTTGATTTTTCCCTTTACGGCTTTTGGCCTTATCTTGCCACTGCCATTGCTTCGGGCGTTCCGCTCGAAACAATTTTTCCGGCTTTCGCATTGATTGAACAGAAGGCTTCCCAGATCGAAGCCACTGCCGTTTTCAATACACATAGAAGCGGTGTGGAACCGACTTTGCATTTTGATTGTCGTCTGGTGGTCGATTATCTCAAAAAAATCGGCATAGAGCGGCAGATCCGTACATTCGCGAGAAAAGTCGTCGACTTCGAGATTTCACCGGATGGTCATGTAGACGCCCTTAAACTCTCTGGTGGAGATATTTTCAACGTCGATTTCGTTATCGACGCTTCAGGTCTCAGACATTTGCTCGTCGGGCAAAAATTGAATGGTAAATGGCATTCTTTTTCCGATAGTCTGCTCACCAATTGCGCAATCGATTTCAGGCTTGCAAATAACGGGGCTAGAATTGACCTCGTTAGCGAATATTCTGCAACCCCGGCCGGATATATCTGCCGGATACCGTTAAGCGACCATTATAGCGGCATGCATGTTTTTTCAAATAATCATACCGACTGGTTACGCGCTAAAAGAGAAGTGGAATTGCTTTTCGGGTCACCCGTCGCAGCGCGGCCGGTTATTACATTCGATCCGGGAAATTTTGAAAAAGCATGGCTAGGAAATGCCATAGCAATCGGTGTTTCCTCGGGATATCTCGGACCTTTGCAAGCAAGTGCTACGGAAACCACAATCCATCAAATTGCACGATTGGAACGCATATTATTGGAAAGTAACGGCGTTATTGGCGAGCATATTATTGAAGATTACAATAAATCCAATGACGGGGCTTTCAAAGCCAATGCCGATTTTTTAAGGATGCATTTTGATGGCGGGCGACGCGATACAGAGTTCTGGCGCGATGCCGCATCGGCAGGGCGTTCTTCACACTATCAGGAAAGGCTTGCCTGTTTTGCCGAACGCTTGCCGCGCTTCATCGATTTTGAAAATTACGGCGCCGGTTTCCCTCCTTTATATCATTTACTTGATTGGCTTTTTATTGCTTCTTCACTTGGAATTGTGAGCAAGCTTGCGGCTTTGAACGAGCTTGAGGGACTTCCCCTCAATATCCGCGATAAAATGGAACGCTATGGACGCAATATTTTGGCGCGCGGCAATGCACAAAATGAATTGGGGGCAAAAAGCGAATTACCTCTGCAAAACGGGTTAAGTGCAGAAGGCGAATTAAGTGCACAAAATAAATTAAGCGCGGAAAACGGATTAAACGCGCAAAGTAAATTCAACGCACAGAAAAATGTGCCACTTGTTTCCGGACACTCTTTCGGGCAGGAGCCGCTTCATGAGGAGGGAAAAATCAAGAGAGCCGGACAAAATTGGCAACCGGTTGGTTACCAGTTCCAATTTGTCAATCATGCGCGGTTTTCCCAAACGGGAACGGAACAGGAAAAAGGGGGTATTCATGCGGGTTAGCCTCTATCGCAATCGTCAGTCCGCTGTGCAGCAGAAAATGGCTTTATGGGCAAGCAGTGCGCTTTTGTGTTTTGTGTTGGTCGGGGTTACCGGTTGCACGACACCACGCTCGAACCAATCCCGTATTGTGCGTCATCAACAAGCAAAAACAGCACCTCTCCCCGATGGTCAAAAGGCAAAAACTCTAAGCTATAAGGAATCGGGTTCCGAAAATCGGAAATTGACACATGCGCCATCATCGACAAAACCCGATGATGCTGTGACAACAATTTCGACTGACCGGATAGGCTTGAAAGATGCTGTCGGTATTGCTTTGGCCCGCCATCCGGATATCGGAAGGGCAAATGCAATTGTTGCGCAAAGCAAAGCGCAGAT
Organism: Bartonella sp. M0283; assembly: GCF_016100455.1. Lineage (NCBI taxonomy): Bacteria > Pseudomonadati > Pseudomonadota > Alphaproteobacteria > Hyphomicrobiales > Bartonellaceae > Bartonella > Bartonella sp. M0283. Next base: position 107,561 of record NZ_JACFSK010000001.1, read on the forward strand.
TGCGATTGAAAAGGCAGCCTGGTACCCGACATTCCAATATAGCCTCAATCCCGGTTATAACCGTTATTATAATTCCGGTAACAATAATAATGATGCCGGCAATGTGCGCGGTACGGTTGGCGCTTCGCAACTCATCTATGATTTTGGCAGAACGTCAAGTCGCATAGGTGCAGCCCGGGCCACAAACGAAAAACAGACCCATCAATTGAATAGCACAATGGAAGATGTGGCTGAGAATATTGCCAATATTTTCGTTGAACTTTCCGCTGCACAGGAATTGATTGGCGCGGCAGAACGTGAAACCCGGCTTTTGAGTGATACCCATAACAAGATCAGCCAACGCGTGCGTGCAGGTCTTTCCGACGCCTCCGATCTCAATCAGGCCGAGGTCGGGATGCAACGGGCAAAATCCGATCTTTTACAAGCAACAACGCGCTTTGATGTAGCAGCCGGAAAATTTTCGCAAATTACCGGTTTTCGCCCGCAAAAAGTGAAAACTCTCGCTGAAACAACACGCTTTATGGACAGTTTGAGCAATGGCGAAAACGACATTGACAATACGCCGGCAGTTCTTGCCGCAGAAGCGGAAGTCAAAGCATCCCAACAGCGGCTACGTTTGGCCAAAGCCGAACGGTTTCCCGCCGTCAGTCTCGGCGTGAGCCAGTCCGGTGCTACCGGACAGCGCAATGCAACCAATGATAGCACTTTTGTCGGTCTGCAATTGAGCGGACAATTTTCTTCCGGAAAGCGCGAAAAATACCAGATAGAAGCAGCAGAAGCAGAATTGAATGCTGCCCGTCAGGCGGCCGAAAACGAAAAGCTTGTATCGCGCACAACCAGAGGTGCGGCTGAAACGGAAGAAAGGGGCGCCACCGAGCGTATGGATAATGCCCGCCAGATGATGAATTTGTCGCTTTCTTCGCGCGATCTCTATTGGCAGCAATATACATTGAACAAGCGTCCATTAACCGATGTCATCAATGCCGAACGCGACGCGTTCGTTGCTGAAAGTGACCAGATTACAGCTTTATCCGATCGCCTCTATGCAAAAATCAAAGCCTATTATGCAGGTGGGCAATTGGTCAGTCGTTTGCGTGAGCGTAGTTGAGAGTTTTGTCATGACAAGTTTTGATCATTTTACCGGTAAATTTGCTTTTCCCCAGAATGGAACAAATGCGTTTTCGCCTGAAAAAAAAGAAAATTACGAAGAGAAAAACACAATTGAACCTGGAAGGCCGGTTCAATCTGCAATCAATGATGAACTTAAAAACGGAAGCCGCGAACCCCATAGGACATTGCCCGAAAATGGCGGAGAAATGTCGGGTAAAAGCGCCGGAAAACAGCAAAAATTGAATGGTGTTGTCGAACCCTTCGGAGCAAAAGATAAGCGCGAAAAAACAGGCCCGAAAACATCTGACGGGAATGGCGATATATCGCAAAAACAAAGAAAAACCGCACATTCTGCAAGCGAAGATAATGAAAACACAAACAGCTCCTTGTTAACGGGAAAATGGGTTGATGTGCTGCTGCTTGCCGCCCGTCAGCTCAATATACCGGTTTCAAACGAACTTGTGCGTAATGCTGCAAAATGGAGCAACGGAGCACAAAAAGACGAAACAATTGTCGATATTGCCCTTAGCTGCGGTTTGGCTGCAACATTTGTCGAAGTCGAACCAACAGCAATTTCTTCAGTTATGATGCCGGCTATTCTTCAGATTGATGGCGAGCTCGGTTTGCTCACGGCCAAAGACAGGGCAGTCGGCATTGTCGATTTTGTTATCGACAACAATGTTTTCAGAAAACGCATTGCTTTTGATACGTTCACACATGGCAAACAAAAGATTCATCTTCTCGTTCTCGAACGCCATTTGAGTGTCCATGACGACCGGCTTGATGAATATCTGCAAAAAAAACCAAAATCATGGTTCAAAGGGTTATTTGTATCCAATTGGCCGATATTTTTGCAACTGGGTCTCGGTTCGCTCGTCGGTAATTTGCTCGCAATCGGAACATCCTTGTTTGCTATGCAGGTTTGGGACCGCGTTGTACCTGGAAGATCGACCAATACATTATGGGTTCTGGCTTCCGGTGTGGCCTTGGCATTGCTTCTCGAATTCATTTTGAAGACAACACGTGTCGCCGTGACCGACCATTTCGGCAAACAGGCCGATCTCAAATTATCGGCAATGTTTTACGCGCGCGTTTTGAATATTCGAAATGATGCAAGACCGCGTTCTCCCGGAACATTGATTTCGCAATTGCGCGATCTCGACCAGATGCGGGAACTTTTAACGTCGACAACGCTGGGTGTGCTCATCGACCTTCCCTTCGTCGTATCATTTCTCTTTATTATCTGGCTCATTGGCGGCTATGTCGTGTTGGTTCCCATTGCGGCTATTCCTTTCATCGTGCTTCCCGGAATTTTTGCCCAAATCCCGCTTGCGAAACTTTCCAATCAGGGGTTGGAAGAATCCGCCATGCGCAATGCTATTTTGATGGAGTCGATTTATCGTGCCGAAGATATCAAATTGCTTCAGGCCGAACCGCGTTTTCGCCGTTTATGGGGCGAGGTCAATAAAGTAAGCGGCAATATCAGCCTGAAACAGCGTGAAATTGCTTCCATGCTGATGAATTTTTCCCAAACGATGCAGCAAATTGCCTATGTCGGCGTGGTGATTGCCGGTGTTTACGGCATACTCGATGCCAAATTGTCTTTTGGTGCTGTTCTTGCCTGTTCCATTCTCACAAGCCGCACAATTGCGCCCCTTTCACAGATACCGGCAATCTTGAGCAAATTACAAAATGCCCGTGTGGGGAAAAAAGGGCTTGATGGTTTACTCACTTTGCCGGTCGATCACGACAGTGACAAAGATTATTATCATAAACCCGTCTTGCGGGGAAAATACGACTTGCAGGATTTGGTCTATCTCTACGGGCCTCAGGAAAAGCCGGCTCTGATCATACCGCGTCTTCATATAAAACCGGGAGAAAAAATTGCGATCCTCGGGCGTGTGGGGGCTGGAAAATCAACACTGCTGCGTTTGTTTGCCGGCCTTTCTGCACCTGTTCAGGGGCGTGTTCTCCTTGATGATACGCCGGTCGGGATGATCGACATTGCCGATATAAGGCGGGATGTCGGGGCAATGTTTCAAGAATCCAGCCTGTTTTATGGCACTTTGCGGGATAATCTTCTGGCGGCCAATCCTTTGGCAACAGACGAAGATATTTTGAAAGCCATGCATCTTTCCTGTGCCGACCAGTTGTTGCTCAACCAGCCGCACGGGCTTGATCTCAAATTACGCGAAAGCGGGGTTGGTCTTTCGGGTGGGCAAAAACAGACATTGATGCTTGCCCGTTTATTTTTACGCTCGCCACATATTATGTTGCTTGACGAGCCGACTGCTTCGCTTGATGAAGCAACAGAGGTTGCAGTCCTTGAACGGATGAAATCCTGGATCGGCAATAGGACATTTATCGTGGCAACCCACCGCTATCCGGTCCTGAAGCTGGTTGACCGTATCATTGTTGTCGATAATGGCCGCATCGTCAGAGACGGTTCGAAAAACGAAATGCTCGGTCTTAACCGCGCCGCTTTTGCGACCGCAAGTGCTCCCAATGATAATCAGGCGAGGGGCTGACTATGAATGTCGATTCACTGGTAAAAGTCCATGGTATCAATGAGAGAGCAAGATTGATCCTTTGGATCATTATCGCGATGATTGTCATTTTCATGATCTGGTCCTATTTCGCCGTTTTGAACGAAGTAGCCATTGGCGAGGGCAAAGTGATGCCCGCTTCCAAAGGCCAGATTATCCAGAATCTCGAAGGCGGCATTCTTGCAGAACTTTCGGTAAGAGAGGGCGACGAGGTCCGCGAAGGGCAGGTTCTTGCCGCTCTTGATCCGGCAAAGGCAAAGTCCAATGTCGATGAAACTCTGGCCAAGATCGTTGCCCTTCAGGCGCGGGCGGCACGTCTTTTTGCCGAAATGAATTATCAGAACGATGTCAATTATCCTGAAGAAATTCGGGATAAAAAAGATGTCATTGACCGCGAAACAGAGCTTTTTTTCACCAATCGTCAGGCTTTCAGGGAAAATGTGCTTAATCTGACGGAACAGTTGAAACTTGCGCAAGACGAGGTAGAAATTGCCAAACCTTTGCTGAAAACAGGTGCCGCAAGCGAGGTCGAGGTGTTGAAATTGCAGCAGAATGCGGCCGAATTGTCATCAAAACTTGCTGCGACGAAAAATGAATATTTTGTCGCTCTGCGCGGTGATTATACCAAAACAATGGCCGATCTCGAGCCGCTATTGAAAACCAGAGAAGGATTGGCCGACCAGTTGACGCGCACGGTCATTCGTTCTCCGACAAATGGGATTGTCAAAGATATCCGCGTTACAACGATTGGCGGGGTTGTTGCCCCTGGCGGAACATTGATGGAAATTGTGCCTTTGGGTGACCAGCTTCTCATCGAGGCAAAATTGAACCCGCGCGATATCGCCTTCATTCACAAAGACCAGCCGGCAAATGTCAAAATCACTGCTTATGATTCAGCAATTTACGGTTCGCTTCCCGGCCATGTGCAGATGGTTTCGCCCGATTCAATCGAAGATGATGTCGACAAGCGGATTTATTATTATCGGGCCTATATTCTGACCGATCACAGCTATCTTGAAACCAAAGACGGAAAACGTCACCAGATTATTCCGGGAATGGTTGCGACCGCAGAAATCAGTACCGGTCAAAAAACCGTAATGGATTATTTGATAAAACCGCTCAATCGGGCAAAAGAAGCGTTGCGAGAACGGTAAAGAGTGAATTATAGAGTCAATATAAATAGTAAGTCGGCTAAATATTTTTATGAAAATATTGATTCATTATCTTGAAATAAAACGGAATAATAGGATTATATGGAATTTTTCATGATTTTCTAGTTTAAAAATAGAGGATAGACATTGGTTTTAGTTTACATTATTAAAAAATGGGGTAATCGCAAAAGTTATAGTACAAATTATTCGGCTTCTATTGTTTTCTAGATGGAAATAGCGCGCTACGATGATCAACATTCCAAAGCTGCTCAGGCACTCGATTGAACGACAAAAATCTCGTCCGAATTCAGAGCTACGCCAGCTTATCTATGAAAAGACACGTTTGGCTATCAAATCGAAGCTGAATGAGATGAATGCGCCCGATTTCGTCCAGCGTTCCTATATGTTGAGGTTGGAGGCTGCAATATGCGAGGTGGAGGCTTCTTATCTTTTACGGCCAGAATATTTTGTATTGGAGGAAAATCGGGTTCCCTGTCATTTTGCCTATCGGGCATATTTACCGGATTATTTCGGTACAAGGCGCAATGTGGCGGTTGACCCCGGCCGGTTGCGGCAATTGGCTTCCGGCCATAATATGTCCAGATATTTGTCGTTTGAAAACAATGAACCGTCAATGCTTGACGCCGGGCTTTTCGATTTCGGAGAACGTAAAGCTGCGCCAAATCGTGCACAAGGCTTAACCGATAATCCGCATTTTATCGATTTTGCCGCCCGAAGAGCTTCGCGGCAAGGCGAAGGTAACCAATCGCCGGTCATCAACAATCGTGATTTGTCCCGCGAACGGAATTTATATGTTGAAGATGATAATGAAATCGAAGCCTTTATCGAAGGCAGACAAAGTAGATTGAACCCGGCTTCCGGACGGCAAACAAATTTACAATCGGTCAATGCCCGCAACCTGTTTTCAGAAGCCGGAGAACAGCAAATTTCTCATGGGCAAACATGGCAAATTTCGCAAGGCGAAACACTGCAAAATATGCCACGCCAGCAAAATTTCCAGCGGGGAAATACGTCTTATAATGGTCTATCCGGTTCGGCCACCAATGGTTCGCGACAGTCTTCATTCAACACCGGCAACGCTCCTTCCTTAAACCGTCAGGCCACAATAGAAGGTGGACAATCTTCTCCATTGAATGGCGAGCGTGGTGAGAGACCGTCGGTCAATAATATAAACCGGTTTCGTGAAGCCGGTGTCCAAGCAGGTAGAGACGGGCCTCCCCGATCAATGGAAAAGCCTATGGGGAACCCTCAGACGTCAATAAACGCTACAAAATCGTCTTTACCGAATGCTGAAATTTCAAAAAGACAGCCCAAAAAGCCGTCGGCAAATGCTCTCCGCTCACAGCCCAATCAGGCAATATCCGGCGCAGGAATGAATGATGGCAAGCGCGCGCCATCGGCTCAACAGGCGCAACAATCTCCGAATGCCGTCGGCTATGGTAACGCCTTCGGTTACGCTGCCGCCCCCAATGTTTATTTTTTTGATAAAACTGTAGCAGCAGCACAATTTAGCGTGTCCAATCAGCCCAATCCTGTGGCAAGTCGTAAAATGCCGGTCGATGAACAAATCAAGGAATTGGAACGGCGGTTGTTCAAAAGAGAAACCGTGGTTAACGCCTCGCCGTTGCCGCGCCCGATAATATCGGCTTCGTCAGGGGGCGGATTATCAAACGGTGGTGCCTCGGCTACCGGCATGAATGGCAGATCTCCGGAACAGAAAATATTTATCGCGCCTTTTTCCGACAAAGCCGATAACTCTTTTATCAAATCACCATTTTCCTATCCGTCAGTTGAGGGGCGGGCAAGTGTCGGTACACCGTCAGGGTCGCTTTTCTCCAATGTGCCAGATGATGCGGGTTTTATAAGCACACCACCGGTTCAAATACAGGCTGTCGGGAAAGAGGTAAAAACAGGCGCAAATCCGGCATCGGAAATCAAAGAGCCTTTGTCGCGTTTCGATAGCAATAATAGCGATATTGGTTATAAAGCTCCTTTGAATAATGAGGCTAAAAAAGCGTCCTCCAACATTGTCGAAGAAAACACCAATCGCAATCAAACAACACGTCCACAAACCCATTCCGATAACGGAAATCTGTTTACGTTCAATGATATAGAACTTGAGAGCGAAATTCCGGACGAGGAGGCAATACAGAGTTTCCTTGGAAATAACAGCGATGTTCTGGAAGATGAACCACCAATTCCGGATTTCATTGTCAAATATGACAAGCAAGAAGCCGATCAAGATGCCGATCTCTTCGGCCAACGGACAAATAATAAAGCCGCGTCCGACGAAAACGCGAACCGCAACTCTCGGCTAGAAACTCGGTCGCAATCGAAGTTAGCCGATCAAACGCAGCCCAAGCAATTGGAGCAAGATCTTTTTCCGAAGATTTTGTCTTTTGATGCCCGCCGCCAAAAAAGGTTCAAGAGACAATCGGCTTATAAAGCTTTGTCACTTGCGATACATGAAAATTTCAAGGGTAAAGGGAGCTTGGCTGCCGGTATTCTGGCTGCATGTGTATTGTCGAGCGGGGTCTATTATTTCTGGCGCGGTAATGTACCGGTTTTCTCCTCCATCAATATTGGGGATAGCAAGAAATTCGATTTGTCCCATACTTCAGCGATTAGCCCTTCGGCTTCAGCTAATCAAGTGACAGAAGCCAATAGCTTAACTAATGCAAATCATGACAGCGCAAATTCTGAAGCGGGAAAAACACTTTCGAAAGCTTCAAGTTCCGCTATGTCATCCCGGCCGCTCGAGGAAAGACAAAAAGACACCGGTTTGCCGTCGGTGGTTGTCAATCCAAATGGTGTTCAAAGCTCTTACCAACAAGCAATGTTGGAGCCGTCGAAAACAAACGGTTTGGATGGTGTCAATCCGCAAAATGCACAAATCCAGACAAGGCCGCGTGCCGATGCCAATATTTTGCTGAAAGAGAAAAATGGACAACAGCGCAAATTACCCGGTTCGGTGGCATGGACGCTCCGGCCGCCCCATAGTGCGGAAAATCCTTATGACGAAACCGCTCTCGTAGCAGATTTCACAACACAGGATGGTTTGTTCGGCGTTCGCATGAGCATTCGTAAAAATTATCACGAAAACCTCGACGCGACGCACTTGATCGATTTATCTTTTTCCAAAACCGGAGGGGGGAATGCCGGTTCGGTTGCCGACGTTCGCGGCATTTATTTTGGCGACAAAACCAATGTTCTCAATAATCAGGCGTCAACAACTATCGCCAATCTTTACGAGGATAATTTCGTAGCATCTTTACGGCTCACCCCCAACGATAAAGACTATAACGAAAAATTCCTCGGACATGCGGCGGTGTTCGGTTTTCCAGCCACTTTCAATGATGGAAAAACAGCTTTGTTTGTGCTGAATAAAGGTCCGCAAGACCAGGAACTCTTTGACAAATTCAACGAAAAAAATACCCACTAAATACCGGCTTTTTTCACAATTTGTGTTTCAGTAATTTTCTATTTTGTAATCGAGTAATATTTCCCGTTTTGTTTTGAATAAATCGTCTCTTCCGGTTGGTTCGATTTAAAAAATCCAGCGGTTCTGTTTTAAAAAGCCCAGTGTCCTATGTAAAACCCAGTGTCCTATGTAAAAACCCAGTGTCTTATGTAAAAACCAACTGTCCCGCCTAAAACCAAGTGTCCCGATCGTGAATAGGTCTTGCCTGTCGGTGAAATTTTCTGAATTGAGTTTTCTTGTCTTTAGGGGCAAGAAAAAATATCTGTTCATTCAGGACAAAGCTGTTTCGCCTTATTGTTCTTTATATTGCCTTTGGGGTGACATATAATTCGAGCGGTCAAAATGAATTCGGCCAGTGAAAATTAATTCAAACAGTCAAAATTCAGGGGAGACATGACTTTGGATCAGCAGCTCAAACGGGACTTGGTGCAAGTGCTGAAAAAGGAGTTGGCACAGGAGCTCAAGAAGGATCTGGCGCAGCAGATCGAACGGGATTTGTCCGAGCAATTGAAGAGGGATTTGGCGCAACACCTCAGACGCGACTTGGCGCATGACCTCAAATGGGACGTGAGCCAACAGCTCAAAAAAGATTTGGCAGATGAACTCAAGCGGGATTTGGTGGAGCCGCTGGAACGCGGTTTGTCTGATAAGCTGAAACGGGACCTTGCACAACAGTTGAAAAGAGATTTGGCAGAGCAACTGAAAAGGGACTTGGCACAGCAAATCGAACGGGATTTGTCTCAGCAGTTGAAGCGGGACTTCGAACAGGAACTGAAAAAGGATCTCGAACTTGCGCTGAAACGCAGGTAGTGGAACCGGAGCGAACTATAAGTTTCATTTGTCCGGCTTGAAGGTGATTATATCGCATTGGTTCACGGGAGCGAACTGATGCGGCTCTTTTATTCTATTGTCTTCTTTTCCATTGAAGGGCGGGGGTCATCAATCAGGATAAAAGATGACTCTAGGGGCGACACATAGAGACGTGAAAACGCAGTTGCACATCGGTTATAGCATGTTGCAATAGACAGCCAGCCTTTAAGCACCGCCGGCCTTTGAACGCTGCTGGTCTTTGCGCGCCACAAGTCTTTAAGCACCGCCGGCCTTTGACTGCTGCCGGTCTTTAAGTGCCGCAAGTCTTTACGCACAGCCAATCTTTATAGGCACTATTCTTTGAAAAGCTGCGCCACCGGTCATTATGCGCCACCGATCTTTAAGCACCGCCGGCCTTTGACTGCTGCTGGTCTTTGCGCGCCACAAGTCTTTAAGCACCGCCGGCCTTTGACTGCTGCCGGTCTTTAAGTGCCACAAGTCTTTACGCACAGCCAGTCTTTATAGGCACTATTCTTTGAAAAGCATCAGACCTTATGCGCCACCGGTCATTATGCGCCACCGATCTTTAAGCACCGCCAATCTTTGAACGCTGCTGGTCTTTGCGCGCCACAAGTCTTTAAGCGCGGCCAATCTTTGAACGCTGATGGTCCTAAAGCTTAGCAAACTGATATTTGGTCTATTCCGCAGCCGACAGGCTTGCCAGTTCAAAAGGAATTGCGCGCTTCTACCCTTGTCTTGATGGAATACCGGCCTTGATCAACCTTGATATTCAAGGACAGACGGAGCCAATTAGCATCAAGGCAAGCCTTAGCCCTGAGGCAACAACGCCAGCGGAGCCAGTCGTCATCAAGCCGCTGATCTGTGATAAGTTCGCTGATATCAGCTATTACGGGCAAAAGGAAAGCGGCATTCTTATCGTCCCCCATCCGGCCTTCTGGCAATAACAGGCAAATGGGGTTGTCTGTTTTATCAAGCTCCCGATAAAAGAGGGATTTTAATTAGTTTTTGCTATTTCATAAGGGGTGACTTTTGAAAAAAGCGCAATAAAGGAGAGGAAGATTGGAAGAGTTCGGAGGTTGAGCGCTGCGTCGAAAGGGTTCGGAGGTCGTGCTTCAGGTCGAAAGAGTTCGGAAGTTCAGCTCAATAAAGCCGGACTTCAGAGATTTTTCGTGTTCCTAAAGCCGCAGTGTGAAACATTCGAGGCGATTTCAAAAACGCTACCATTTATATTTCATGGTTCGGGCTCTCATAGTTTGGAAGCGCATAGTTCGGATATTGGTTCGGATATTGGTTCGGATATTGTAACCTCGGGCGAGTTAGCCACTTTGATGGTGTGAAACGGGAAGCATTATGAAAACTGTTTTAATGACCTCTTCGAGCGGGCGATGGAACTTCGTTTCGAAGATGCTGTTTAAGGAGTGCGCAACCACATAACCCTGTGCTATAGCGAAATGACATAATCGTCTTTTTGGCGGGGGAAGGACCATTGCATTTTGCTACTGATGCTCCTTCCGACACGCCTCATGAACAGCAAGAAGCAAAGTTTGCAAGAGCGATGTTCTCCGGTGATGTCTTTATGTTTTTCGATAATTAATCGACTGTAAAATAATTTAATATTGTAAAAACAAGTAAAAATAATAACAAATAAGTTCATAACTGATCATATCGTTATGTAGTTTATGACAAACGAATAAAGAACGTTAAAAAAATGAAATTATATTGAAATATATTTTCATTAAAGATTTTGTCTATCGACTAAAGTTTCCATTTTTTATAGAAAAATCATAAAAAACAAGAGTAAAATAAATTAAATCAATGTCATTAAATTTATCAATTCAATTAATATATTTTTAACTAATTGATAAGCAAATATATTTTTTTCGTTAAAGCAAAAAATAAAAATGACTTTTTTAGAAAAATATGCCATAAACATTGCATATTTTCGGAAATAATGAGTCATATATTGCAAAGATCATGTATAAAAAACAAAAAAAATCTTTTATATATAGATATATGTATTTTACTTCAAATAAAAAACGAATTGATGTTAATATATAAAGAAAAACAAGTTTTTTATTTATAAAAATCGTATTAAATAAAATACAATATCCATATTTAGTATTTTAAAAAAATAAATATAAATAATATAATATTAAATCGATAATTGAAATACAAAATATATTTATAAAAACGTAAAGAATTATTTATATTATAAAAAATAAATTACATATATTCGAAAATTTGCAAATATCCGACCTTGAAAAGGGATAAATAACTGATTAAGTGTTTAAAGAAAAAATTTCCGTTACATATTTTCGTGTATGAGTTCACACGGTTTAGGATATGAGTTTTGTAACAGAAAGTGAAACAGAATTTTATTGCAGGGTGAATGGAAATAAAACAAAAACGGAATAACCTATTGATATTGCTGGTGAATTTTGTAATTAACAAAAAATTAACTATGTCTTGCAAAAATTTGCCAACTCATTAAAAGGGGCTATGATTCTCGTATTGGGAAATTTTGGCGTGCAGATGGGAAAAATTTTTCGCCAATTTAGTTGGTTGACGGAAGAGCCGTTTTTGGCGGTGGGGGTTAGAATGGTTTTTCGGTGCAAGCACTGCATCAAAAGAGGTTGTTTATGAGATCTACTCGTTCTGTACTGTATTTATCATTGTTGCTTGCACTTCTGTCGCTCTTTGCGCTTGTTTACACTTTGGTGTTTCACGGTGATTTTGTTGCACATAATATCGTTTTTAATAGCATTATTGCCGTTTTTGACGTTATCGTCCTTGCTTATGCAATTTATACGATGTTTTACCTCAAGGCAGGGGTAAAACAGTGGGTCGAATTCAAAAGAAATTTTCCGAGAGATAGCGACGAACCACCATTAAAAGGTTGCATGCGTTTGTTGCGGGGACGCTTGCGCGATCTTATCAGTTTCAATGAAGATGAAAGAAATTCTGCAATTTCGCTGGTCTCGTCGGCATTGGACTGGCGTGTGGATTTTCTTTTTTATGCTGCCGGTGCGGTTATTTCCATGGGCTTGCTCGGCACGTTCTTCGGCCTGACATTTACTATGGAAGGTATTCGCGGGTCTATTGACGTTTTGTCATCGGCAGATGAGATTCAAGCGAAGTCGCTAGTCAATTCGCTGGCAGCACCTCTTGGTGGTATGGCAACCGCGTTTTCGTCATCCATGTTCGGTCTGGGGTCATCTATTTGTACCGGTTTGATTGCCCACTTCATGGGGCGCACAACCGAAGGTATTGTTTACGATATCGAAAAATGGTCGTTTGTTGCAAGCGGTGAAGAAGCTTCCAAAATGGCCGGTGAAACCGGTACAATCGATGCGACAACACGCGCGATCAACAGATTGGCAGCAGTTCTTTCCCGCCATGTCGAGTTTTCGCATGAAGATACCGGAAAATTCATTGAAATATCCAGTAGCTTTGTCGAAGGGCAGGCTGCCCAGCAGCAAACCATGGACAAGATGCTCGCTGTTGTGTCCGAACAATCGGAAAACAACAAACGGTCTGTCGAAGCGATGTTGTCGACTGTTGCGGCAAATGGTGAAGCGACAAGACAAATTGTCGAGGTGATCCAGAATAGCTACGAGATGCTGTCCGGTTTGAGTGACGCGGTCAAAACCAATAGTGCTTATATTGCACGGGGAACCGAAGCACAGGAAAACAACAGTCAGACTGTTGCGCAAGGAATTGCCGGTTTGAACCAGATGCGGATCGAAATCATGAGCGGCATCGAGTCAGTGCTTGAGAAGTTGAAACAGATACAGGGTTATGCAGGGTCAATCGAGCAGTCGTCCAGTCGACTGGTTGCTCATAATGATGAACAAAAAGAGGCTTTGGAGAGCGCAACGCAGGTTATGCGCGCACAACAAAAAGCTGTGATGGAAGGGATGCGTGATTTGACTGAAGCACGTGTTTCTATCGTTTCGGCCGTGCGGGCAGCGCAAAAGGTTAGCGAAGTTCCACCCACGAAAGGCTGATTCGAATGAATTTCTCAATCAATCTGAAACGTGTGGTGTCTACGTTAGTGGTAAGTTGTAGCGTCATTTCAACGGGCTGTGCATCGGATAAAAAACCTGCAGTTCGTGCCGGTGTCGATACAATGACAACGCAGGCAATAAACGAGAACACAACTCAGACGGGAAAAGACAAAGCAACGCAGGCGGTAAAAGAAAACAGCCAGCCTGTCATCAGCAAAGACTCCAAACTAGCAAACACCAACAACCCGGTCACTGCGAAATCGAAAGAGTTTTTCAAGCGCGAAAAGCAAAAGCTGACGCTGGATGAAGCTTTGAAGAAGGCTGCAAACTATTCGTGGACAATCAAAGTTGCACAAAGCCAGCTTGATATTGCTGAAAGTCGGCTCGATCAGGCAAAAGCGAAATATTATCCGACGGTTGGAGCCGAATTGACCGCTCCGAATTTGCGCTATGATGGTGGTATTACCAGTCGCGATAGGGATTTTGACGATACAGCTTTTGCCGGACTTGACGTTCGCTACAGCATTTATGATTTCGGGCGGCGTGATGCCGACAAAGAGGCTGCAAGTTATAATTTGCGGGCGAGCGGCCACGCAAAACATGCCGAAGATTTGACAGTGATGTTTAATACGGCCAATGCCTATATGGCTGTTCAGTCCTATACAGAACAGCTTCACACGGCAATCGCCTATGTTGACAAGATTACATCTCTTAATAAAACAATCGCCGAAAGTGTTGCTGGCGGTATTTCGCCGCAATCGGATGCTGTGCGCGGGCGTCTTGCTTTAAGCAATGCGATTAACCGCCGCAAGGACATCGAGCTCAAATTGTCGCGTGCCCAGCAGAAATTGAATGCTCTCGTGGGAATAGATGTCGAGGCATTGCCGGCCAAGCGTATGGCTCTTCCCAAGGTCAGAGATCTTGATGCTGTTGCTGTCAATGCGGCTGATCAGAACCCGGCAGTGCTGGCACGTGGAGCAGCGCTGGAAGGAAGCCGGAAAAATGTTGTCGGCGCCAAAGCAAGCTTGAAGCCAAGGCTGGATTTGACAATCGATTATAAGCGCACACTTGAAAACGTAGACAATCTTTATAACGTATCGGATACCGATGGCGGGGTTCAACTCAAACTGACATTCGATATTTTTGACCTTTCAAAAAAGGCTAAAATTCGTGAAGCCTATGCGCAACTGAATGTGAACGAGGCTCAACTTGGCAAGGAGCGCTCGACAGTGAATGACGAGGTGCGTGCTTTGCTTGGTGATATTGATATTACTTCGCAGCAATGGACAATCAGTGAAGAGGCGTCCAGAGAGGCTGATAAGACACGTGGTCTTTATCTTGAAGAATTCCGCCTTGGTGACCGGAAACTTTCCGATCTGATCACTGCCGAAACCGAGTATTTTACATCCCGTACAGATGCTATCGACGCCCGTTATGGCTTTATGCACGCTGTGTTTAGTATCTATTATCTTGCTGGTAAGCCGCATGACGGACTTGCGGCTCTTCAGCTGGTGGAGCGCTGATAATGTCGGAAAAACGTGGTGGCGAAAATATCTGGATTGCATATGCCGATATGCTGACCGTTTTGTTGATGGTCTTCCTTCTGCTGGCTATGCTGTTTCAGGTGATTGTGGCAACGTCGAAAATATCCGGACCGGAAGATGCGGCCGGCAACCGGAAGGCTGAAGCCGAGCAGGCGAGCGCACAAGATAAGTCGAAATTCGGTGTTTCGTTGGAAAAACAACCGGATAAAAAGGCGATGTCCGGAAATACTGACGACGGCATGCAGCAGGTTGCAGTCAAACTGCCGCTTGTGATGGTTGATACGGCAGCCTTGCAACCGCGCGATGGGGACTTGCGTATCAATGTCGAATTGAACAGAACCTATTTGACAGGTGTTCAACAAAACGAAGTGCGCGCATGGGCATTAAGAAATAAAAGTATTCTGACAACCGAAAAATTACGCATTTATTCGGTTGGACGTAGTATAAATGTTTCAACAGGTGATACATTATTGATGCAGGTCAATCGTGCAGTGGCAACGATGGCAGTATTGCAGAAAGAAGGCGCCATCATCAAAAACATCAGATTTGATAATCTGATTGTCCCCAATAATGCAGATGACTTTATTATATTACGTGTTGAAGATACCGATGCAAATAACCGCAAAACCCAGTAAATGGCAAAAGTTAATAGGCAGGCTTAAGCTTGTCCCGAAAGGGAAGTGGGCTTTGGCTTTGTGTATCCTGGCTGCATTTTTGTGGGCGGCATTCTGGCCATTCGATATTCTGGTGCGCGGGCACGGAATTATTCGTGTCGAAGGCCATAATATCGAGATACAACATCCCGAAGGCGGGGTGTTGAAGCAACTGCTCGTGACCAATGGTGAAACAGTCAAAGCAGGGCAGGTTCTGGCAAATGTTGAAAATTTGACAGTGGCGGAAGATAATGAAAGCAATTTCATCGCCCTTCGTGCCTATGAATTACGTGAACAACGGCTGCGTGCGGAACTTGCCGGCAAGGACTTCAACCCGCCCCAACCGAACAACCCGAAATTGGCCGAAATCTACCAGAATGAGACCGATTTATATAATGCCCGCCGCCGCGCGCTCGACGAGTCAATTGCGATAGCCAAAACCCAATATGAACAAAAAGAAGCCCAGCTTGCGTCGAATTCGATTGCAATTGAAAATCTCGGCGCCGAAATGCAATTGTCGAATGAACATATCAAGCTTCTCGAGCCACTGGTAGCAAGAGGCGCGGCACCGGAAGCAACGCTTGTCCAGCGGCGTCTCGAATATCAGAAAGTTTTGAGCACACTTGCCGATGCCCGCTCCAAAGTGCCGGGAATGACTGCCGCGCGTGACGAGGCAAAACTCAAAATATCGATGTATCGAACAGAATTCAACGAGGATGCCAACAAGCAACTTGCCGAAGTTCAGGTGAAACTCGAGACAGCAAAAGCACAATGGGAAGCAAGCCGGCAGAGAGCAAAAAATTCGGAAGTTGTGTCGCCTGTGGATGGTATTATCCAACAGGTTGTCATGCCCCATGTGGGGGCGGTTTTGCGACCGGGTGAAAAACTGTTCGAAATTGCGCCGAGCGAAGTGCCACTGGTTGCAGATGTCAAGGTTAATCCGCAAGACCGTGACCGTTTGTGGGTAGGGCAGGATGTGCGTGTGCGTGTGCTTGCTATTTCCAATTATAGTAGCCCGACCTTGAAAGGGAAAGTTTCGGTCATCAGCGCGGATGCTGTTGGCGAGGAAGACAAGGGCGGGCGCTATTATGAAGTGACCGTGACAATGGATCCCAAACAAAACGAAAATTTGAAGATATTTCCGGGCATGACAGTCGAGACCTTTGCACTCGCAGGACAAAGAACATTTCTGCAATATCTTTTCAAACCGTTTATTGATGGAATGTCGGTCGTCTTCAGCGAGTAAGAGAGGCACTGTGTCGCAATTGAACTTGTTAAACTACTCCATTATAACTATATTTTGGGGTGAGGGGCTTGTTTAAATGTCGGGGTATAGGATTATCTTAGGGGTTATATCGAAATGAAACTACCTTTTCCGCAGAAGGACGGCGTGTCCGTTCTGGTTGATACTTATTCGGATAACGATGTACCGCTAGCTATTTCCCAAGTCGAAATTATTATTCGCGGGAGTGACGTTGTCATTCGTACGCAGGATGGTTCCGAACTGACATTGGTTCAGGCGGCGCAAATGTCGTCTATGCATGAAAATTTGTTCAATCTGACTTTTACAGATGGGACTGTCGTCTCGTCGAATGAATTGTTCCAGCGTGCCGATTTGATTGAACCGGGCCCCGAACTTAGTGAAATTCGTGAAAACAATATCAAGAGCGAAAGCAATGTCGATCCTCTGGTCGCCGTTGTCCAATCGGCACCGGTAAGTGAAAGCACAGATTTTGATTCCGATGATATAACAGGTGGCATGAGTGGCGGGAAAGGCAACAGTGATGACCGTCTGTCTGTGGCCGATTTTCTGGGTAATCCGCCGTCTGCGCTTGATGATACGGTAAGTTTTATCCCGTCAACGACATCGGGAGGCGGCGCTCAGTTGCCATCAAACAGCTCGTCCGAGCCAATGCCCGCACCGGTATTTCCAACCGCGCCATCGGAACCGTCAACGCCAACAACGCCAACAACGCCTACCAACCCTGATCATGGCAGTGATCATAACGGTGGTGGCAATAACGATAACAACAATGATCATAATGGTGGCAATAACGATAACAACAATGATCATAATGGCGGTAATAACGATAACAATAACGACAATGATCACGGGAACGGAGATAATGACAACCCGGCCGGATTACCATTTGTCGACAAGGCTAACCTTTATCAGGTAACAAACACCAAAACGGTTGTTGAAAATGCAGACGGAACCGAAACGTCCGTTTGGCATATGGGCGGCGGTTCGCCTGCTGCACGTACAAATCCTGATCTTGGCGTTCAATATGGCGAACCTGCTATTCTCGATTTGCGCAATGAAGCTGATCAGGAAAAAGGTTTTACAGTCCATGCCGATAACGAGGCCTTCAAATATGGTCAGGTCAATACAGAAAACAACCCGAACAATCTGGATCGTCGTTTAGGGCGTATTGTCAGCTTCGACCAATTGGTAGGTGGAGAATCTGTTGCCGGTAAAAGTATCAAGAACGTAACCGGCATTCCGGACGGCATGACCATCATCTGGAAGGGAGGCCCCGGATACGATGATTTTGTTGCCAAATACGGTATCGAACTTAAAGACAACGAGATATTCGTCAGTTATAAGGGTAATGTCGATTATAACGGCAACAACATCAATATAACCTGGGTCGATGCTCAAGGCAGGATAACCAAAGCCAAATCCGAATTTACCAACCAGTATAACGGAGATCATCCGGATACGATTATCAATGGTAACCATGCGATTGTTTTGCCGAAGACGCCGAATGCACGCGAAATTTATGGCGGCAGCGGAAACGATACGATTTATGCTTCCCAGTTCAATAACAACATCAAATATGATGGCGAAGGTGGTACAAACCGCCTGATCTTCGGTGATGATTATCCGATTACCACCGACGAGGGGTCAAACGCACTGCCAGGACTGGTATACGATGTTGCCAATAACAAGATAACCGATACCGGTAATGGCGATATTGCCGAAATGCATAATTTTACCGAAATTGTCGGCACTAAAGGTGATGACAAGTTTTTGATCGGTGATGCAGCGACCTCTTATTATTTTGACGGGCGCGATGGCAATAACATCTTCAATATGCAGATGACCGATCCGAACACCGGTGTCACTACAGGTTCGAGCGGTAATAACCGGTTATATGCCGGTGCAGGAGAAGACATCTATAATCTCGATAATTCTTCGGGCAATAACACTATTGTCGATAGTGGTAAAGGAGACTCGAACGATAGCTATAATTTTGAATCCTCGACAGGCGTGAACAAGATTGCAGATTCAGGCGGAAGTGATTTCTACCACTTCAACAAGGCTATCAATCGCGTAGAGATCATTGATTCAGCAGCCGGTAACGATCAGTACCAGTTCCATAATATCAAAGACAATCATGTTACGATCAATGATCTCAATGATGGTGACAGTTTAAGCGGCAGCGATGTCTATGATTTTGCTACTTTGGCTTCAGCCGGTAGCACTGCAAAAGATCATGTCGAGAATTCCATTGTTACTATTCTTGATGAAAATGGCAGCGATAAATATCAATTTGACCGCACAAAAGGTGGTTCTGTTACGATTGATGACGAAGGCGTGATCAGCTCAAAAGATCAAGCTCAGGATGAGTACCATTTTTCAGGCGCTGACACAAAAATCGATATTACCGATAAGGATGGTGCTGATAAATATTCCTTTGATCATGCAAAGACGAGCGCGGATAACACAATCAAGATCAAGGATTATGGTACCGCCAACGACATTTATAATTTCAATGATGTAACATCGGCTAGCATGGCAGAAGGCGATGCCGCGAATATTTCGATCACGGATAATGGCGGCAAGGACGCATATCACTTTGACAGGGTTCAAAGCAAAGTCCACATTGATGATATTGGCTCGGGCGATAACTACTTTACGTTCCACAACGCCGATAAATCCGATATTACGATTAACAATAAAAACGATGGCATCTATCTTGGTGGCAACGACATTTATGACTTTGCAACGCTAAAGGATAATAATGAATCCGCCACTGATCATATTAAAGATACGACCGTTGCTATCGCCGATGAGCATGGCAATGATCTTTATAACTTCGATCGCACGACCGGTGGATCTGTAACCATCAAGGACACCGGTGTTGGAAGTCCAAGCGACAGAACACTGGCAGCTGACGAATATCATTTTTCGGCTGCCGACACGAAAGTCGATATTACCGATAAGGATGGTGCTGATAAATACGATTTCAGCGATACTACAACATCGGCTGATAATACAATTAAAATTACCGATAACAGCGATAGCAATTATACGGACGATTATAATTTCAACGGAACCAAAGCAACAGATTTTGCTGCGGATGCGGATGCAAATATCGTTATTGCCGACGCGGGTGGCGCCGACCACTATCATTTCAATAACATCACCAGCAAGGTGAAGATTGACGATCATGGAGCGGGTAACGACGATTATACGTTCCATGAGGCAACCGACTCGGATATTACCATTCACGATTACTTCGATAATCGTAACACAGCACAATATCTCAACAATGTTTATGATTTTGCTACCCATGGTACGGGTAGTCAGAACCCGACCGATCATATCACCAATACAACTGTCAATATCACCGACGAAAGCGGTCAAGACCAGTATTATTTTGAACGCACGCAAGGTGGCTCGGTCACAATTGTGGATTCTGCATTCAACAATAATTATTCCAACAATGCCGATAACTACTTTTTCAATGACTCCCATTCAAAGGTTTCAATAACCGATGGTGGTGGCTCCGATAACTATTACTTCAACCGTATAACGGTTGATCAGGACAACACTGTTACTATCAAAGATCAGGGTGGCAATAATTCGGGAAGTGACACCTATAATTTTAATAATGTGAAAGCCGTGGGCGCTATTTCGGGCGAGCCTCACATTAAGATTTCTGATGATAACGGTGGGGATAGATACAATTTCGATAATTTGGGCGATGCCAACGGGCCTGTTACGAGTGTTCAAATCGACGATAGGGGAAATACTGAAGATACTTACAATTTCCACAATGCAGTAAATGCACTGGTTAATATTAGCGACTATGTCGGCTCGTATAACGATGATGTTTACAACTTTGCAGGTAATTATGCCACGGACACGGACCATATAACCAACACGACTGTCAATATTCAAGACGGGGTTGGCCAAGACACATATTATTTTAACCGCGCAGATCAATCAAATATCAATATTACCGATTATGCTGATTGGCAGGATAATTATTATTTCAACGATATCAATAATTCTACAGTCACAATTAATGATGGTGGTGGCAACTCAGGTCGGACCGGAGCAGATGTCTTCAACTTCAATCGTGCTAAGGGCGGTAGTGTGACGATAACGGAAGGTAGCGGAACCACTAGATATTACTTCCAAAAGGTAGAAACAAAAGTCGATATTACCGATCAGGACGGTGGCGATTCGTATGATTTCCAGAATTCAATAACGAGCGATTCAAATACAATTACAATTAAAGACAGTTATGGTGCAGATAAGTATAATTTTAGTGGAACGGATTCGACCAGTTTTGCTAGCGGGGACAACTACAATATTAGTATAACGGATACAGCAGAACAAAACAATTACGATTTTACTTCCGCTCACACGAAAGTCTATATTTCTGAGACGGGGAATTATAACGACTCATATAACTTTACCAAAGTTCACGATTCTATTGTGACAATTGTTGACACCAGTTTTGATAATAATGCCGGCGATAATTATAAATTTGGCGATGGAACACTTGCTGGCCGTATAATAAACACTGTGGTCAATATCACCGATGGCGGTGAGGCCGACACCTATTCGTTCCAATATTCGGATTCCGGCCAGGCAGATGGTGAGCGGGGCACAGTGACCATTGTCGATAACGGGACCAATACTCGATATTCTGTTGATGACACCTACCTCTTTTCCAATAGTCATTTGAAAACTGTTGATATTACCGAAGCGAGAGGTTCCGATACTTATAACTTTACGAATTCGACAATCGACAAAGTAACCATTAACGATAATGGCGACAATTTAACCAAGGATGGAGTATGGCGGACTGATAGTTATGATTTTACCGGTTCGGCAAACAAAGAAACGATCATCAAGGATATATTGGGCCAAAGCAAATACACGTTTACGAATGCCGGATTTGCCAATAAGGACGGTGAAAATGTGACAGCATCGTCGACTGTCAAGATTATTGATGGCGACAGCACGGATGTCTATACATTTGACCACAGCAAAGGCGTGGTCAATATTATTGACGGTGGCAACAACCTCAAGACGACGCAAAGGCGTATCCAGTATGATGATAACGGCCACATCAAATACACACAAACAGAAACCGACGACGGTTCCGTCAATGTTCCTACGACAACAGACAGTTTTAGTGCTCAAGCAGCCGATGAATTCAATTTCAGATATTCTTCTGCAAAGGTGAATATACAGGATGGTATTTTTGCTGGCGATGATTCGGGATTAGCCGCTGATGATGGTAATTCCGATGGCAACTATTATTTCCAATATTCGACCGGCGATGCAACAATTACCAATAAAGGTGGCATGGATAAATATTACCTCGGAGGTTCTACCGGTAAATTTATTGTCAATGGCGGAACCGGAACAGACATTCTTTATGTCGGCAAAGGATATCTCGTTTATGATGGTGGCACACGAACCGATGGCGGCAAGGAAAATGACTGGATTTCGTTCCAGGATGTTCTGGAAAGCACAGATGCCAACGGTAATCCGGTCACTAATAAAGTAGATCCGAATGGCCGCACTGAAGGTGTTTACATCAATCTTGGTGCAAATGACCTAGGCTATGCTGACTATAGTTCTGTGTTGAGCCATGACGAACATGGTGCAGTACTTGCCGATGGTGGCGATAAAGGTCATGTAACCAATGTTGAAAATGTTATTGGCACCAAGTTCCGTGATCTGATTTACGGCAATGACAAAGACAATTATTTTCTGGCAACCCAGGGTAATGATGAATATTACGGCGGTGAAGGTTCGGATACATATTATGTCGGTGCCCCCGACATTGGAGGACGTATTGATGGATTGTTCCTGAGACCGGATGGGACGCTTGACGATGCGGCAGCAGATTATGCACAGATGGCGGCATGGGCGGATCCGTCAAATCTTATTGTTACCAGAGATAAAGTTATTATTGATCTCGACCACGGATATGCAAAAACTTTGTGGAAAGATGAACATAACGTCCAGTCTCAGGATACATTGCATGACTTTGAAAATGCCTATGGCGCTTTATTCTTTAGAAACGACATCACCGGCAGATGGGGGACAGACGGCAGGTTTGTGGGCGGTTATAAAGGGGATACTTTTTATTCTGTTCAAAATTCGAGCAAGGACGGCATTAGTTATTTTGATGGTAATGATACTCGTACCGTACGAGGGCCGAAGGGCGGAACTTTACTGACAAGCGATATCTTGCGTTATGACTATGTAAACGATCATGGTGAGTATATCCACGGTGTCTATGTAAAAATGGATACAGATGCGTCCTATTCGGGAACAACAGTAAAGGGCTTCACCGGTTTTGGTGAAGGCAATGTTGCCCAGGGCACCCAAGGCAAGGATATCTTCAAAAGTATCGGGACCATCTTTGGTACAAAAGATGACGATATATTCGAGGGAAGTAACGCTGGTGGCCATTCTTTTGACGGTGTTTCTGGCAATGACAGGTTTATCAGTCATGGCGGGGTGGCGAGCCAATATGCCAACGGTGCTATTCTTGACTATAGCAAGCTTACCAAAAGAGAGTTTCTGGATGTCTTAATGAGCGATGACCAACATGGTCTGATTACTCGTGGCGGCGGAAACGAAGCGGATAAAATAAGTAATGTTAATTCCATTATCGGTACGGAGGGTGACGATCTCATCCATTTCACAACCAATAAACAACTTTCTGAATCGGCTTTTATTGGTTTTGACGGTGGTGGCGGTGTCAACTATATGACAAAAAGGCAGGATACTATCGGTAGCATTCATGACCAGATTTATAACATTGGCGGCGGCTTTAAAAATGTTCAAGGTTTCAGCTTTATCGATTCATATAAAGATACATTGAACATCGACCTTGACGCTTTCTTCAAGGATTTCAAAACAGGCACTGCCGATGGTGATGGTCATTATCATGCGAAGTTCTTCTTGAATGGAGATCCTAATAGCGGTGACCCAAATGCCGACATCTTTAACGGGATTGATAAAGACGGCGGTTGGAGCTGGCATAAGACCGCAGATGACGGTCATGGTAACGAAACCTGGAGTGCATTTGAAAATGATGTCAATACGGGCGATACAATCGAAGTTACAAGAGGAAGACAGGGCGATAACCACCTGCAGGATTCTCACCCTTCAATTCCGTAACTGTAACATTGAATTCAAGGCAGAGTGCCTTTAAAACCTAATGCCCGTTTTGGAAAGAACCGAATGACTCCTCTGATTGATGCTCTGGAAACCGCGTGTAACAAAATACGCGGTTCTCTTCCTTTTCACTGGCAGCGTCTGCGTACTTTGCCGATGTCGGGCGACGAAACTTTGATCAAGCTTGTCGAGCGCCAGCTTGGCGTTCACATCGTTCGCGTCAACAAACAATCGGCCTTGCAGATTGGCGGTATTTATATTGTGCTCACTCCTGCCGGCAATTACCGTGCGGTGGAAGTGGCAAATGATGGTACCTTTGTTTTTCTGGATGAAGACAAACAGAAAAGCCACGAAGAGGAAGCTGATAATATCCGTTCTGGCAGTGGTACTGTGACAGTCGAGAGCAAAATCGAGCCTTCTCTTGAACTTAAAAAACAGCCTCATGAAAATGGTGTTGAGCCGCAGGCTCTCAAAAAAACTGTGCATCCGGCCGAAGTTGTGAAGCTTGATATGCTTGCCAAATCGGATACCAAACCTGTTATAAATCCGGCTGGCGGTGCGAACGCCGGAAAGCAGAAAAGCGCAGAAGAAAAAGCACAAAAATTTACAGATCAATGTATTCCGCAATATCAGGT
Organism: Bartonella sp. M0283; assembly: GCF_016100455.1. Lineage (NCBI taxonomy): Bacteria > Pseudomonadati > Pseudomonadota > Alphaproteobacteria > Hyphomicrobiales > Bartonellaceae > Bartonella > Bartonella sp. M0283. Next base: position 131,983 of record NZ_JACFSK010000001.1, read on the forward strand.
TTTCAAAGCAAGTCTTCTTGACAATTTCGATTTGCGCCGCCTCATTTCATCGGATCCGGTGGCGGTTTCCATTCTATGGAAATTGCTTTTCGGCTCGATTTTCATCAACCTGATGATTGTCGTGACACCGCTTTATCTGAATGCAATTTATAGCCGCATTTTACCGGCCTATGCATCAGCCTCGTTATGGACTTTTTCAGTCGGTGTCGCATTGGCATTGATTGCCGAATATCTACTTCGTCGTGACCGACAGAAGCTCAATATTTCGCTCGTCCAACGCATTCACACAACAATCGAACCCAATATTGTAAGGCGGCTTTTGCGCGTCAATGCCAGCCAGTCGAATGAATGGGGCGCCGCCCAGTTCCGCGCGCTGGATGATTGGAAGATGGTGCGCAATTTTGCATGTCTGACTTTGAATCTCAATGTTGTGGATGTTCCCTTCATTCTGCTTTTTCTTCTCGTCATTGCAATTCTCGGGCAATGGGTTGTTGTTGTTCCGATATTCATCATCGGCATTATTGTTTGCGTCATGTATTACTACTGGCGACAGGCGGAATTGCAATTTAGCGAACGGCCACTCTATCGCGACCCGCCAACACCGGTCGATATGATCGTCGCCTCCATTATCGGCCGGCCGGATGTTGTGAGCGATCGCTATATGTCCGACTCCGAGACCGATATTGAAGCCTGGAAAAAGCGTTATCAACGCAATGCTGCTTTCCAGCGTTTGAATTATGCAATCAATGGCGCGCAGCTCGTGCTCATTGTCATTATGGCTTATTATCTGGTTCTTGCCGGTTCACTTAATCAGGGAGCAATTTTTGCGGTTATTCTGCTTGCCGGCCGTATGTTGATGCCATTGTTCGGCGCTTCAAGTATTATCTATGAGGCTTACGGAGCACATCGCAGTTACAAGCGGTTGAAAAAACTTATTAGCGAAAGCTCCGACAATCAGGATCAGCCGATCCATCTTGAAAAATACGAAAATCTCAAATCGCCATTATGGGTCATTGAACACGGAACTTTTGCCTATAACAATGAAAAAGTCATTCTCGATGATCTTGATCTTGTTATACCGAAGGGCCAGAAGATTGCACTGTTCGGGCGTAACGGGAGCGGCAAAAGCACTTTGTTGAAATTGCTTGCCGGTTATCTCGCACTTGAAAAAGGTACGATTACGTTTTCAAAACGTCCGCTCCATGCAGGGGATGAATCGATCAAACATCTCATTCATTATTCCTGGCAGGAACATGTGATGTTGACGAGCTCGGTTTATGAATTTCTGTGTCTCGAAGGCCGGCTCTCGCGCGAAGAATGTGAAAACATTCTCCATCAGCTCGATCTTGTAAGTGGCGAAATGCAAATTGCCGATAAACTGGAAGTGACATGGCGCGATGCCGGATTTTATCCCAATCCTGCACATCGCCAGATGCTGGCCTCGGCCCGCCTTGCACTGACAAAGCGCAAGATTTTGCTTCTTGATGAACCAACTTCGCAATTGTCACAAAAACAGGAAGCACGCGTTGCCAATGTGCTTAAAAACATATTGCAGCCCGATACCACAATGGTTGTGTCGACAGACCGTTTTGATATTCTGAATTTGACGGAACGCGTTATTGTTCTCGATCAGGGGCATATCCAGTTTGATGGGCCAACGCGCGAATTCCTGCGTCGTTCTGTCCGCCCGCAAAATGGCTAGACATTAAGGAAATTGGTTTAAAACGCGCAGGTAAAATCTTCGGCAGCGGTCATGAAAGCTTTCTGAACAAGTCCAAATTGGATGATCGGGAAGCGATTTCGTGCAAAATGACGAGCCTCGAAAAAATACCCTTCATGGAAAGCTTGTATCTTGAAACTTGTATCTTGAAACATGGGGCAATAAACGGTGCTCATCAACAACCGTGCGAAATCTGGTAACCAGAGCCCCGCTATCGCTAAAATACTGTGAAGTTTTAAAACTGTCCAATAATTTTCCCTATGAGTGTAGAATAGATATTGCATTACTTCGGATGGTGTAGAATAGATGTTTCGGTGTTGTGAATTCGGCTATACGTTCCATCGTGGCAAAAATCGAAAATCGGGCCTTTGCAAATTATCGGGGAAAATAACCTATGATCGATCAATATTTATTAGATGATGCTGTTGACTATTTCACAGGAATTGCAAACAGAATACCTGAATATTCCCGAAAAAATATCCATGAAATCAATATCGAATTTACATATGAAGAGGTGCGCAAGCATATCGACAGCAATCTTATAATATCAAGAATAAACGATGAATTTGATAAATATATAGAAAATAAAACAAAAAGCGGTGACGAAAATATATCATATATAAATGAAAATTCTCATAATTATAACAAACTGACAGTTATTTATATAATTTCGACAGATAGAATATATAAAAACTATCTATATAAGATTTATTCGGAAGCAAAAAACAGTGGAAACGGTTTTGTGTATTCCGGATTTAATGAAAAAAATATTAGAAATTTCGGTATAAATTCTTCGACGAATTCAAGGACAGCTTTGTATGTCGGAAAAATTGAGAAAAACATAATAAACCGATTGGTCCAACAACTCTTTCAAGGTCACCCGCGAACTTCCAGCCTTCATATGGCCACTTGGGATTGGAATGAAAACTATGACGGCGACATTGATATGGGGAAAATTTATGTCGAGCTTGATTTCTTTTTCGGTGCCCCTGATCGCGAACCTGTCGATTTTATTACACAGAGACTGTGGAGCAAAAAAAAGCCGATGTTCGGCCTAAAGGTAAAATGATAAGGCGCTATGTCGATCACATAATGGCATAATGATATAACTCTATTTTGCTCATTAAATTGGGGTTTATCGAATAATCTGGGATAGTCGAATATGATGAGCCGCTAGTCTCAAATAAATGGTCGAATAACATAAAATTGGTACTTATTGTTTAAAAGATTATCCGCATTCATTCGTCATGAACAACCGATTTTTTTCAAGCAAAATAGAGCAGGACGATAACAAACAACAAAGTCTTTTCGATTAGTGTTTTGTGTGATACAATCTAAGCGTATTCATGAAAAATACATTATCGGATAGCGTGAAATCATGAGGATTAGCACTCGTCCATGATCGTTGTGGAGAGAGACAATGGCTACATCTGTACATTCTTTATCCGGTGTGCGCGGAGAGATCGCGCTCAAGCTTATCACTGATATAGCGCAACCCGAAGCCGCAAAATCCAAGAAAAACGAAGAACCGACTGTAAAAGTAGGTGCTGATACGACTGTTTCCGACCGAACACAATCCGCAATTTCATCAATTACGTGGGACCCTAATAAAAAACCATCAGCTGAACAAGTTGCAAAGCTCGTTGAATATTACTCAACACATGATGAACCTATGAGTTATGATGCTATGATGATGATCCATTGCTCTGATTGGGCTAAAGTCAATCTACAAGGTGGGCAAATAAATCAACGTGTGCCGTCGGATATGTCGATGGATGAATTTAAGCAGCTTGCAAAAAATGTTGTCCGCGCTCAATTAACCGAAGCTCAAAAAATGCTTGGCGATGAAGATGGTAGTATCTCAAAAAAACTAGCCGCTTTGAAAAACGGTAATTTTGAGATTTATACAAATGGAGAACGATCAGACCTATTCGGTTCTGCCAGTGTTGAAAGCACCTGGCATAACGGTGCTTTTGGATTCAGCTGGAACGAGGACAATGTAGATCAAGATGTTGTTCAGCAAAAAATAAAAGACGGTTTAGGAATTGCAAGATTTCAAATAGGCGGTTTTGTTTTCACATTTACCTACTGGTAAATATGCTTTTTGTTAAGTGAGAGGAGAATAATAGGCGTATTTTACCTGCTGTTTTATCATCTATTGCTATTTTGACTGTTTCTATTGGATCGTCTTATGCCGCAAACAGTATGAGCGTGGGCATCCGGAATGCTGTTAAGGATGATAACGGCCGTACATATTCTGTAAGCCGGACAAGCGAACGGTGGTGCGGTTCTGGACAAACATGTGACGCACCTTCATCAATCAGTTTTGGCGGTTATGTCGCAGGAAGAACAAATTTTAGCTTGAAATATCATTATCCGAACCGTTTCATTGGCCAACGGCATTGTAGTGACGCGAAGTTATGAAAAAGACCTTTTAAAATGCGTGCGTTCAATCAAAATTCGGGCGACGGACGAAAATTTATTAAACGATGTTTTTCAGGAACAACGTTATAGTCGTGCCGATCAGCGGGAGGAATATCCGACGGATTAGCAATACCCCACGAGGTGAACTGCCGTGAAAACATCTATGCCTTGTGTTTTTCTGAAAGAAACCGTGGTTTTTCTATTTCTTCTTTGCATATGAAGCCTGATATTGGCACGTCAGTGCGAGTTTTGAAAAAGGTTAGAACGTCGGCATTATCAGCTCCGGGCATAAGTGATTGTCGTTAGCCATAGATCTTTTTCCTAATGTGACAAAATTTAATTTCGCTAATTTCACGTTATCATGTAATGGCGATAGTTTATCGTTGATTTCCTGTGTTTGTTGATATCTACCCGATTCAACTTTTGCGAAGTAGCGTTATCGGGACTGGACAAAAATGTTTTGGCTGCACGATAAGGTCTTTCTCGGTCTACAAAAATTGGATATTGCCCGACGATATGCTATAAAATGTTGGTCGTAGTCTGGAGTGTTCTGGGGTAGCGTTCCGGTTAATTCCTGCCGGTTTTCAGCGATCAAAAGCCTTGCAACATCAAAAATGTGGGGATGTGATAGAGTTGCATTTCTTGGAAAACACAAAGCCGGCGGTGAAGCTTTCCAGCGCCCGTTATCGGCAGGAATGGGCAAGCGATATAGCAAAGATTGTCCAAAGTTACATCAGGCAAATTGCGGAACGTCTTAAAAATGCCAACAAAACAGATATAGGTGCGGTTTTTGCCGAGTTCTCCGAGATTCTCGGCAAAGATGGAGACAGCCTCCCTGACATGGATGATATTGTTGAACTGTTGGCACAATATCTCGTTAGCAAGCCCGTTTTCGATATTTTATTTTCAAGTTCCAGTACTGCTGAACATAACCCGCTGTCACGAAAAGCACTGCGCAAAATTTTCAATAATTTTGACGATATTCGCAAGAGTTCGCACAAGGAAAGCCTCGAACAATTCTATCAAGCTGTTGCAGAACGCGCAAAAGGATTGGAACAAAAACCGGAAGCACGTCAAAAATTTATTGCCGAACTTTATGACCGCTTTTTCAGCAGAGCCTTTCCGAAGATTACCGATCGTTTGGGAATTGTCTATACGCCGGTCGAAGTGGTGGATTTCATCCTTCACAGCGTCGATGACATTTTGCGAACCGAGTTTAATTGCTCGTTTGGAAGTCAAGGCGTGCAAATCCTTGACCCTTTCACTGGAACAGGCATTTTTATTGCCCGTCTGATCGAGTGCGGGTTGATCAAACCGCAAGATTTAGAACATGTTTATAACAACGAGCTTCACGCCAATGAGCTCGTTTTACTTGCTTATTTTATCGCCAAGATCAATATCGAAACAGCCTATCAAGTGAAAAACGGCAGGCCCTATCAGGCTTTTTCCGGCGTCCATTTTTGCGATACATTTGTGAAGGTTGAAAAAGACAAATCCCGCTTGGTGAAACCTTCTGACAGCCATGATCGTCAACAGGACCATAGGCAGCACAATTGTGAGAACGGACGGGATGTGACTGATATCCGGATTATTATTGGCAATCCGCCTTATTCGACAGGGCAGGAGAGCGCCAATGATGATGCCGCCAATCAGAAATATCCGGAAATTGACCGGAGAATTGCCGAAACCTATCTTGCTTCGACACTGACAAAAGGTGGCAAGCGTTCTTCTTATGACAGCTACATCCGTGCTATTCGTTGGGCCTCCGATTATATCGGCAAATGCGGCATTATCAGCTTTGTAACCAATGCCGGCTTTGTCCAATCCGCTTCAGCCGATGGCATGCGCAAATGTCTTGCCGAAGAATTTTCCGATATCTACATTTTTCATTTGCGCGGCAATGCGCGCACATCCGGCACATTGCGACAAAAAGAGGGAGGCAATATATTCGGCGTCGGTTCACGCGCACCTGTTGCCATTTCAATCCTTGTCAAAAATCCTCTTGCCAAACAAAAGGGGCAGATTTTTTTCTATGATATTGGCGATTATCTCGATATCAATCAAAAGCTTGAAAAAATTAAAAAGCTCAAAAGCATTGCCTGCCTCAAAGAACAATGGCAAAAAATTGTTCCCGACAGCTATCACGATTGGCTTAATCAACGCGATGGGTGTTTCAGAAATTTTCCTGTAATGGGCGACAAAAAGAATAAACAGAGCCTCACCATTTTCAAACTCTATTCAAGCGGCGTTGTTTCGGGGCGGGATGCATGGGTCTATAACGCGTCAAGAACGAAGCTCTTGCAAAACGTCAAGTGCATGACAGAGTTTTATAATCAGGAAATTGACCGATATTCCCGCTATAGGAAACGCTTTCCCAATACAGTCGTCAATGTGAGCGATTTCGTCAAAAAAGACGTCAAAAAATTCAGTTGGGGTGGTGGTAACTGGCAGGCAAGTTTCAAAAAACAGATCAAAGAAATATTTGCGGAAGATTTGACGGAAATATCCAATGTCCGGCCGTTTACAAAGTCATGGCACTATAGCGCTCCGCGGTTCAATCACAGCTCCTATTCGATGAAAGAAATATTTCCGGCGGGGGCTTCGGAAAACCTAGCTATTTGCGTGTCCGGAAATGGCAAGCGCGGCGGTTTTTCAGTCATCATGTCAAACAGAATTACAGATTTCCAGTTCGAAGATAATGGCCAATGTTTTCCGCTTTATTTTTATGAAAAACACCATGCGCGTGAGATGGGAAAAGACGGCGCTAATCAGAGCGGCCTCAAGCGTTCTGATGCCATTACCGACGAGGCACTAAAATATTATCAAACCGCCTATTCAGATAATCACATCACGAAAGAAGATCTGTTCTATTATATTTACGGGATTTTGCATTCACCGGAGTTTCGAGCCCGTTTTTCCGACAATCTCGTCAAAGAATTGCCCCATATTCCGGCTGTCAAAACGCTTGAAGACTTTAAGGCTTTTTCAAAGGCCGGTCGTGCATTGGGGCATTTGCATGTGAACTATGAAAGCGTTGAAAAATATCCGGTCAAACTAGTTACGAAAAAGAAAACACTTGGTGCGGCCGATTTTTATGTGACGAAAATGCGCTATGGCGGGAGGGGCAAAAACAAAGACCGCTCGGTCATCCATTACAATGATAAAATCACCATTACGGGAATTCCATTTGCCGCTTATGACTATATCGTAAACAATAAAACGGCGATCGACTGGGTGATGGAAAGGCAAAGTATACGCATTGATAAAACAAGCGGCATTGTTAACGATGCCAATGATTTTGCACGCGAGACAATGCATAATCCTGCCTATCCGCTGGAACTCTTGTTAAGGGTTATCAACGTTTCAGTAAAAACGATCAAAATTATCCGCAACTTGCCGGAACTGGAGATTTGAATTGAAATTTTGTTTCATATTATAACTTATCAATTATTGAAATTTCTATTATATTTTTCATATAACGTATTAAATTATATATTCGAATTATTTTTTTCTCATCAATAATGAAAAGATCTATGCTCGTACAAATAGACTAACGTTATATAAAGATATATGGTTATTAATTTGACATTTAACTGGGGGGCAGCAGATCAAAAAATTTGAAACAGCGCGATGTAGATTCAGCGATTTTGAGGCAGTGTTAATCAAAGTGAGGACGGATGTCTGTATGAAATCGTCAGGGAAGGCTTGTGAGTCCGATTCCTTTTTCACAAAAAAGCCATTTAATCTTTTTTAATAAAAGACAGGTTACAGCACGAACTCTTCGCATAGGTGTTTTGAAACGTGAAAATGATTATTTTTGAGGTTTTTGGTAGGTCGATATGAAACAAGTTAAAGCGCTTCAGCAAGTCGAAAAAACCAAAAGACCAACAATAAAATTAAGTAATTTTGTAAAAACCATTCAAAATATCATGCGCGGAGATAGCGGTGTCAACGGCGATGCACAACGTATCGAGCAGATGACATGGCTGTTTTTTTTAAAAATTTATGGGGCAAAGGAAGAAAGTTGGTCAGTTGTCGGTAGTAGTAGAGCTGATAGTTATAAATCTATTATACCGGATGACTTCCATTGGGAGAATTGGGCGAAAGATAACAAGGATGGGAAAGCGTTAACGGGCGAACCGTTGTTGGAATTTGTTAATCAAAAATTGTTTCCGGCACTTAAAAACCTTAATATCGACATCAATACACCAATTCGACAATCTATTGTAAAAACAGTTTTCGAAGATGCCAACCAATATATGAAGGATGGCGTTTTACTGCGCAAGGTTATCAATGTCATCGATGAGATTGATTTTGATGAATACCACGATAAGCATGCATTTGGCGAAATTTATGAAACCATTTTAAAAAGTTTGCAAAGTGCAGGTGACGCAGGTGAATTTTATACCCCGCGTGCTGTGACCGATTTTATTATTAAGGTTTTAAACCCGAAATTGGGTGAAACGGTCGCTGATTTTGCTTGTGGTACAGGGGGGTTCCTGACTGCGGCATTGAAAACGCTGAATAGCCAGGTAAAAACAACAAGAGATCGTCGTGTTATTCAGGAAAGTATATATGGCATTGAAAAAAAACCGCTGCCTTATATGCTGTGTGTCACGAACTTATTATTACACGATCTTGATAATCCCATGATTGTGCATGGTAACGGTTTGGAGAAAAATGTTCGCGAATACCAAAAAAATGATCGATTTGATGTTGTGGTTATGAATCCACCTTATGGAGGGACGGAAAATGAAATAATCCGAAGCAACTTTCCGAAAGCATTGCAAAGCGGTGAAACTGCTGACTTATTTATGACCGTCGCAATGTATCGCCTGAAGCATCTTGTAGAAGGCGGCGGAAGATGTGCTATTATCATTCCCGACGGTTTTTTGTTTGGTGGCGACAGTGCAAAAACAGCCATAAAAGAAAAACTGGTTAATGAATTCAATTTACATACAATTGTCCGCCTCCCAAATAGTATTTTTGCGCCTTATACGTCAATTACAACCAATATCCTATTCTTTGATAATAGCAAAACGACAGACGAAGTTTGGTTTTATCGTGTGGATATGCCGGAAGGCCAAAAACATTTTTCTAAAACGCGGCCTGTGAAACTGGAGCATTTCAACTCATGCCTTGAATGGTGGAATAATCGGACAGTCATAGCCGATAAAGATACTGATAGTTTCAAATCGCAAAAATTTAATAGAGATTTTTTAGAGCATAATGGGTTCAATCTTGACTTATGCGGTTACCCGAAAATAGAAGAGGAAATATTGAGCCCGGAAGAAACGATGTTAAAATATCATGAGAAACGCACAGAGTTAAACGCGCGCATTGATGCAACATTATCTGATATTGCCAAGTTTCTCGATATTGATTTGAATAAAAAGATTGCCGGTAAATGAGACTGATTGGTGACAAGTTAAAAGCTTCTTTACTTCAGGATGCTTTTCAAGGCAAATTGACAAAACAATTGCCTGAAGATGGTGATGCACGTGACTTGCTGAAGGAGATAAAAGCGGAAAAAGAGCGCTTGGTCAAAGAAAAGAAAATTAAAGAAGAAAAACCCTTGCCCGTTATCAAAGACAAAGAAATACCATTTGATATACCCAAAAACTGGGTTTGGACACGGTTGGGCGACTGCTCTTTGTATATTCAAAGAGGTAAGTCTCCTAGATATTCAGTTATAAAAAAATATCCTGTGATTTCGCAAAAATGTATTCAATGGAGTGGATTCGATATTTCGGCAGCTAAATTTATCGATCCTGATTCAGTTTCGTTATACGGAGATGAGAGAATTTTACAAGACAATGATTTATTGTGGAATTCAACGGGAACTGGAACGGTGGGAAGAGTTACTCACTACATAAAAAATAACAATTCTTATAACTTTGGAGTTGCTGATAGTCATGTAACCGTTATTCGTTTTTATCGTGAGTTAATGGATCCTATTTATATTGAATATTTTATTAGAAGCGAGCATATTCAGAAAAATATTGAAAATTTGTGTACCGGCAGCACGAAGCAAAAAGAATTAAGTTTAGCTGTAATTAAATCATTGCCTATTCCTCTTCCTCCACTTGCTGAGCAACGTCGTATTGTAGATAAACTAAAGACAGCATTGGAAAAGATAGATATTTTAAATGATAGTTAACTTATATTTTAAATAAAAGTTTATTTACTAAAAAGTTAACATATGTATAGTTCATTTTTTAAATTCTTTATTGCTTCGTTATAATTTTTAATTCCGCCGAATATGTTAACAATCTTTTTTGGGCTACCGATTTTATCAAAGGGGGCGCCGTTTAAAACATAATTATCGTCTAATAATAATATCCCCTCATTAATATATTTATCAAGAAGTATTAATATTATTTTCTGGCGCTTATATGTAAATTGATTTAAATAACCACTGTTTTTGAGACGAGTTACTCGCTGAGCTTTTTTCATCGGTTTTTTACCATAACCGATGGCCAAGATAAGATCGAATAAGTCATATTCGTTGTTATTTTTACGTTGCTGCAATTCAGTTAACGGTGCACCTTTTTCTTCTATAATTTTAATGACCTTACTTTTATGTTCTTCAGCATTCCAAGCATCTAAAAAAGTTGTCGATGTTGGATATGCGTTGAGGATACAACGTTTAACGCGGGAAGCCAGATTTTCTACTTCCAATTTTCCATCTGCATTTAATGTCTTTTCAGTTTCATCAAGAATTTGTACATCGACGTTATTGACGTGTAATTTCGGGATGCGTATATCACCTGGTGTCGTCACTACATCGGGACCTTCTGTTCCATCACCAGTGCCGGTTGTTTCAGGATTTTCGATAACGACGATTGGTTCTCCGTCAAACTCTTTATCATCGAATGCTTTGCTGTTGCCCCGGAAATCCATTATAGTGAAAAACCATTTCTTATGTTTCGTATCAAGACGCGTTCCGCGGCCAATAATTTGTTTGAATTCCGTCATGGAGTTTATTGGACTGTCCAATACAATGAGCTTGCATGTTTTGCAGTCAACGCCCGTGGTTAACAATTTCGATGTTGTTACAATTGTCGGACAAGCAGCATTCGGATCAATAAAATCGTCTAATCTATCTTTTCCGATTTTATTGTCACCAGTAATTCTCATAATATAGTCCGGGTTAGTTTTAACGATGTCGCTGTTTTCGTTGTTCAACGCTTGGCGCATACGCTCTGCATGGTCAACATCAATACAAAAAACAATGGTCTTATTATCCCGGCCATTCTTTTTAAGCCATTCCGTAACGCGCTTTGCCACTAATTTCGTGCGTTCGTCGATTATCAGAGTTCTGTCAAAATCTTTTTGATCATATTCTTTGTCCGGGATCGGGTTACCGTTGATATCAACCTGTCCCAGTTCAGGACGCCATCCTTCGACATCTTTATCAATGGTTATTCTTATGACCACATAAGGTGCTAAAAAGCCGTCTTCTATTCCTTGCTTTAAAGAATAGGTATAAACAGGTTCACCAAAATAAGTCTGATTACTAACGTCTTTTGTTTCTTTCGGAGTGGCTGTCAAACCGATCTGGGTTGCTGAATCAAAATAATCGAGTATTCTTCGCCACTGCGAATCTTCTTTAGCACTTCCTCTATGACATTCATCAACAATGATCAGGTCAAAAAATTCCCGCTTGAACTGTTTGAACGTGTCGTTTCCGTCTTCACTCACTAATTGTTGGTAAAGACTCATATAAATTTCGTACGAACTATCTAATGTTTTACCGCGTACTTTTGTGATAACTTTTTCAAAAGGCTTAAAATCATTTGAAATAGTCTGATCAATTAATATGTTGCGATCGGCAAGATACAAAACTTTCATATTCGGTTTAGCTTGTTTTAACCGCCATATAATCTGAAAGGCTGTATATGTCTTGCCTGTGCCTGTTGCCATAACCAACAAGATTCGTTTTTGCCCCAGAGCTATGGCCTCAACGGTGCGGTCAATTGCGATTCTTTGATAATAACGTGGTTCGATTTTATTTGAGGCATCTATAAAATAGGGCTGTCCAATAATCTCCTGTTGAGATTCGTCCAATTTTTTATGAGAAATATAGCGAGCCCACAATTGAACCTGGGTTGGAAATTTATCCATTTCCAACATGGTTTCAATTCCTGTAAACATATCATGTTCCAAAAATTTGATGCCGTTTGTTGAATATGCGAACGGAACATCCAGAATGCTAGCATAATCCTTAGCCTGCTGCATTCCATCTCCAACCGGGTGATCGCCTCTTTTGGCTTCTATTACAGCTAATGGTGTTTCCTTGTTGGGCGCAAGTAATAAATAATCGGCTCTCTTCGCTTGACCTCTTTTTATTTTATTACCAGTTACCAAAACTTGACCGGCAGTAAAATAATATTCCGTTAGGATAAAGTGCTTGTCCCAGCCAGCTTTTTCTACAAGCGCTGGTGTGACGTAGCGTGTTTTTACATCTTCTTCTGATAATTTCTTATGCATTGCCAATCTTCAAAACTTGAAAATGATTTATGAAATATGTTTCAATATTTAAGCAGCATTGAAACTCCTTTTCAAGAAAACCTAACGGTTTTGTTGTGATTTTGTGACCGAAAACAACTCTTGGGTGTTGTGCTCGATCAACACTGCCCAAAACCAGAAAACTAGGTGTAAATCGCAGAATTGATTGATAAAAGTCGCTAGCCAGCGGGTACATTTACATAGAAAAAATGCCTAATCCCCTCGCTTACAGGGGTGTATTGCGCTAGTAACCAGCAATTTGATCAAGAACCGGTTCCCAAAACAAGCTGTATGGCGACAACGACTTAGTTGAATCCATCATAACGGTAAACTCGGACTAATTGATTAACGAAGATGTTTGATGCCTCTTGCGTTTTTCTGCTAGGGGCGCTGCACTTTTGACAAATTAATTTTGAATGAAACTCTTTTTTAGGTCGAATCCCGAAACGAATTCGATAGTTTGTTTTCAACGAGATTACTCAGAAAAATAATTAGAATCAATAAAATGGTGCTGAAATAAACCAATATGAAATAGGAACACACTTTAACAGAAAATTGTAAGTTGGCGTTTTGAAGAGAAGTTAAATTAACTAGCAAAAGGAAATAGTTACAGAATAGCTAAGGCAAATTTTCTTCTTATATTTCATAACGATTTTTTAAAACCGCTGCTCTCACCTTTAAAATATTTTACCGAACCGAAAAAATTATTTAATAAAAACAATATGTTATAAGGTGAAAAATGTGATTGGTGCCCAGAAGAGGACTCGAACCTCCACGCCTTGCAGCACAGATACCTGAAACCTGCGCGTCTACCAATTCCGCCATCTGGGCATTGCGTTCCATCTAAGCTGGCAATCTTTAACTGTCAACCCGAATTTTGTTTAGCCCACAAGCCAACATGAAATTTATCTCGAAGACACTTTCGTCGATTGATGAAAATTCAGCCGGAACGGAAATAAGGTAGTTTTTCTATCAGCAATGCAAGATAGTAAAATGTCGGGTAGTGTGATCTCAGGCAATGTAACGTCCAGTAGTGTTATGTCGTTCAGTATAACGTCAGGCATCGAAATACCGAGCAGTATGATTTTGGGCAGCGTGATGTCATGCAATGGAACGTCTCGGAGAACAATTTCGGGCAATGTAACGCCGAGCAGTATACTGTCGCGCTAAGTCATGTCAGGCGGTGGAATGTCGAGCAGTATGAAGTTTCGAGCAGGGTAATGTCGCGTAGTGTGATGTCGGGGAGTGCGGTCTTGGTCTTTTCAATGCCGCCCCGTCTTTAATATCGAGCGTTATATTTTCGCGTAACTCAGCTTCAGGATTTTTGGCTTCAGCTTTATATAAAATTTCCACGATGCAGACTGATAGAAAGCAGTGATCATAAAAAAAGCCGGAACAAATCTGCTCCGGCATGGCTTTAGTTTAAATTGTAGTTTATCTAGTCAAGCACTTTTTTGGAAGCAATTGTTGAATCGGCATTGAGTTCGTAAATCATCGGAACACCTGTTGCGAGCTCGCGTTTGACGATTTCTTCGCCGCTCAAGCCTTCCAGTGCCATGATGAGTGCGCGCAATGAATTGCCATGGGCTGCAACGAGTACCGTCTCTTCCCGCAATACATGCGGTTGGATGTTATGGAGGTAATAGGGCCAAACGCGTGCACCTGTATCGCGCAAGCTTTCGCCCCCCGGAGGTGGGACATCGTAAGAGCGGCGCCAGATGTGAACCTGCTCTTCGCCCCATTTTTTGCGGGCGTCATCTTTGTTGAGGCCGGAAAGGTCGCCATAGTCACGCTCGTTCAAGGCCTGATTTTTGATTGTTTCAAGCTTCGGTTGCCCCATTTCGTTGAGAATGTGCTGGCAGGTATGTTGTGCACGTTGCAGAGCGGATGTGAAGGCAATGTCGAACTTCAATCCTGCTGCCTTCAATTTTTTCCCGGCGGAGATTGCTTCTTCCAATCCTTTTTCAGAAAGATCGGGATCTTTCCATCCGGTAAAGAGATTTTTCAGGTTCCACTCGCTTTGTCCGTGTCGAACCAAAACCAATATTCGCGACATTCTTTCCTCCTTGATAGGGGTTTACTCAAGTCAATTAATCATTAAGGCCTAAAACATTGGCCATGGAATAAAGCCCATGCTTTTGTTTGTGCGCCCAGAGTGCAGCCTTCACCGCGCCATCGGCAAAAATCGAGCGATCCTGTGCAAGGTGCGAAAGAACAATGCGCTCGTTATCACCGGCAAAAATTACCGAATGGTCACCGACCACAGTGCCACCGCGTAACGACGAAAAACCTATTGTACCGGCTTTTCTTTCGCCTGTATGACCGTCACGGCCGCGCACGCTCACATCTGCCAAATTCTGGTTGCGGGCCTCTGCGGCTGCTTTACCTAAAAGCAGCGCTGTGCCGGAAGGGGCGTCAACCTTTTTGCGGTGGTGCATTTCGGCAATTTCAATATCGTAATCTTCCATATCCAAGGCCTTGGCCGCTTTTTTGACGAGCTCCGCGAGCAGGTTTACGCCAAGGCTCATATTGCCTGATTTGACAATTGTTGCATGAGCGGCAGCCGCTTTGATTTTCTTTTCATCTTCTTCGGAAAAACCGGTCGTGCCGATCACATGGACAATACGTGCTTGTGCCGCATAGCCGGCATAAAGCACACTTGCCACCGGACTGGTAAAATCAAGAACGCCTTCGACCTTGGCAAAAACCGGCAAAGGATCATCGGTAATGGTAACGCCGAGATTTGCTTGACCGATAAGAATGCCTGCATCCTTTCCAATAAACGGAGAACCCGATTTAACAATGGCACCTTGAAGTTCGACACCGTCAATCCGTCCGATTGCCAAAAGCAGCTCTCTTCCCATTCTACCATCAGCACCAACTACAGCCAAACGCATCGTTTTCTCCTGCAAATCATTTTTATTGTGAAATCATTATTTTACGTTTTATCCGATCGGCAGGAAAATGAGAAGAGCTTTAACCGGTGAATAAAGCGGCATCCCGTTTTTTAAAAAACATTCGACTGCCGAATTTTCAACGCCGTTTTATGTCATGCCGATTTGTCTTGGCCACAATTCCGTTTTTCTTTTTTTGCTTTCTTCTTTTGAGGTGGTGAATTTGGCAATTTGAAAAAAATTTTATGGAATGTTTTCTTGAGTAAAACGGACGGTCGAGCCGGATGTTTTATTCAAAAAAAGCCGCGCTTTTGTTTTTCTCTCAGGAGTAAGAGCGTTCGGTTTGATCAAGAATAATATTTCCTGACCAGTGAATAATAAAAATAAAATTATGGTTTAAAATTCTAAAGCGTTCAATCACATTAGTAAATTGAAAGGAATGGAATATTATTTATATAGATCATATCTAAACAGGATAAACGTTATTTTTAGATTTATCAAATGTATGATATTGGAATATATTGATATTAAAATTGGAAATTTTTCTAAAATTTGAATTTATATGTAAAATATACTATATTAACAATGGCATTAATGATTAATGTCAATCGGGTCCATAAAGGCAGACATGATGGCTGTCATTTCCCCTTCATTTATGCATCAGGTGGGGTGGTGCATAAGAGGTGAGTCAAATGATAAACACATCCTATTCCGCTTATGGCATCAATCAATTTTCTACTCAGAATACGACGACAACGTCCAGCCCCAAGGGAAGTGATAGTGCAACATCGGTTGCGGCCGAAAAGTTGAAACCTGCCCGTATCAACGTGACAGATGATGCTGAAAGTTTCAAAGGACTATCACGCAGTCAACTTGCTGAAATCATGGCCAATAAAGATGGCCTCTATACAGAAGACCAGCAGGATACAGCAGAGTTCTTCATTTATGAGATGGGCATGGATGAATATACGAGGGTCTATCAGGCAACTGGTAGTCATAGAGCTGGTTTCGAGGCGTTGATAAAGTTTGAAGATCAAGCTGGTCCTTTAGAAAAACAGACGTTTCAATGGGCAAAAAGGCGCGCGAATGCGGTTGCCATTTACGAGAACTATGCTCGAAGCGATGGCGTTATTGCCAAGGATTATGACATCGGAAACAGTCTCTATAAAAAGTTGAAAGCTTTCTATATTCGCATGTCTAACGAAAGTTCTATTGCTTTTCTCGCTGGTCGCGAAATGCCCGACCTTTATGGTGATCCGGAATATAAAAAAATAAAATCGGATTTTTATGCGGAAAACAGAACGGGCTTCAAATTTACTGTTTGAGACGGTTTTATGTCTTCATCAGCAGAACTTGTAATTGTTTTGATCGTCTCACGCTCCGGTTGAGTGTTTTTCGATTCAGCTGTCGGGTAGGGGCGGGATGTTATCAAGCAATCGAAAGGTCAGGATAAGTATAAAAAAGCGGTGGTTCATTGGCGTGATCTCCTTCGTCTTTTAACCGGATAATTCCGCCTTGACGTTCAAACGAAACGACCCCGTCCGGATAATTTACCGAAACAATCCTGCTTTTCCATTTCATTGATGCGCCCTCGTTCGGATAATTTTCAGGAACAATTTGGCGCTCCGATTTTAGAGATGAAATCCTATAGAAGTGTCATTGGTAAAACTTCTGCTTTGAATAGCTCAAAGTTTTCGCATTTCGTGGTTTTCTATCTTTTAAGTGCTTGCCGTCTTTTGCACGGATTTTAATTCAAACATAAAAGGCCTTAAGGAGTGTTTTTCCATAAGGCCTTAATTCGTTACCGGTCAAAATCTATGAGAGATCGGTTTACTGCTTGGAAATCTCCAAAAGACTTCAGTTTACTGTCTTTCAATTTTTATAAGGCTCGAACGGCCTGTCGCAACAAAGTGATTGGGGAAAGCGTATTTTTTCTGTTTGGTTAAACGTAACTGTTGCAGAATGCAAAGCTTTACAGAAGCGTGGTTGATCAGAACGCGTTTTTGAGTTTGACACCGCCACCTTGGCGGGCATCGACATAACCCTGACCATCCACATTGATTGTCAAAGCCTTGCTTGACGTAATTTCACCGGCAAGGCTGATGGTCTCTTTCAGACTTTGCTTTTGCCAAAGCTTGAGACTGTGCTTATGCCAGGGCTTGAGATTTTGCTTTGCCAAAGCGTGTTTTATCAGAACTCGTATTTGAGTTTGACACCGCCACCGCCACCCTGACGGGCGCCGACATAACCCTGACCATCAACATTGATTGTCAAAGCCTTGTTGTTTCTCAACGGGTTCAACTTGAAGCCTGCTTCAAAAATACCGGTCGAGCCTTCAAGTGACGGTTTGTGCAAATTGAATTCATAAGCTTTTGCACCGACATCGCCTTCAAACTCGTAATCATAAGTCGCACCGATATAAGGCTTGAACCAATCATTATATTGATAGGAATAACGGGAGCCGAGCTCGATACGTGAACTCGTTGCACTGTCAAAATGCAATTTTTCTTGGTCGATTTTTACCGTATCGCTTTCCATACGTGTCCATAAATAGCGGCCATAGACATCAAGGGCACGCCGATCATCAAAATTGAAGACATAGCCGCCCGTGACATGACCACCAAAATAATTGACCGTGCTGTCATAAGAACCGTGATAGTCGACCACCTGTTCTTCAAGACCGAATTTTCGACCGGCAGTAAACTTCCCGTCCGACTGGCCAAAACGTAAAGCCGCATCGGCATAAAGCCCGTCCGTTTCGTCGGGTTTCAGGTTTTTGACCAACCCAAGGCCGGTGCCGGCAAATTCGATACGGGCAAGAATGCCACCGCCCTTATAATCGCTGTCACCGTCACCATGGACGGAAGCGAAACGGTCGAAACTGTTGTAAGTGTCATAAGTGCCGCGGCCATATTCGAAAAATGCGCCGGTGGTGACTTTATGACCAGCTTCAAGGTTAAAGCCGAAAGCAAGTCCGGCAATCATATTGAAACCGTCAACGCTGACATGGCTTCCTGTCTGATAGCGCGAGGAAGAACCGCCGGTCATGATAAAGGGAACATAGAGCGGATGATTGAAGCGGTTATCCGTTCTTGTTGCCATGCTGCTGATTGTGCCCATGCTGTTGGCAATAACATCGGAGCCTTGCGAAACAAAGGCGAGACTTGCTGCACGACCTTCCGAATAAGCCTTCGACTGCGGGTTCAATTGTGCGGCCGATTGCCCCCCTTGCTGATTGTTTTCGCCACCAGTGTTGTCTTCGCCGCCGCTATTGTTTCCGGTTGTGCCGTCATTTTGTCTTCTGGCAATTTTCAGGACAAGAGCATTATCGCTGTCGTGCGTCTGTTGAAGTTTTGCCTGATAGACAATGAATTGCCCTTGATGAATGGTGTAAGGGCTTTGTGCGTTCAGTGTTCCGCTGGTTTTGTCGATCAAAGTTACGATATTGCCGGTCTCAAGGCGGTTACCCGAAGGAGCCATATCGGCAATTGTATGGTTGGTATTGGTGAGATCAACAGCTTTGCCACCTTCGGCAATTTTTATCAAGGTATCACCATTTTTCACATCGGTCGGCAAAATCCAGTGATAATTCTGGAAATTATAAATGCCGGAGACTTTACCGCGATAGCCGTCAAGAGTGAGAGTGTTACCGGTAAAGACATTGGCCAATTCATTGATTGTACCGTCGCCTTTCAGACTGTAACCGCCATAAATTGCGCCGTAACTTACTATATTGCCGCTTGCGTCGCGCTTGCCGATGGTAATTTCATCACCTTCAAGCGTAATGGCATTTCCTGTTATGTCGCCAGACAAACCTGTTTTCGCGTCTCTACCGGCTGCACCACCTTGCGAAAAGCCGCCATAAACATTGCCGGAGATATGGGTTTTTCCGGAAATGACGATTGTATTGTCTTTAACATCGCCACCTTTTCCGGACGTGCTTTCTCCGCCATCACCATCTCCGCTTGCTCCGCCGATACTGGCTCCGCCAAAAACAGAGCCGCCTTCAAGCCCGTCAATTCCGGCACCGCCCGTACTACCTTTTCCTCCGCTTCTGCCGACATTGCCGGCATTTAAAGTGACATTGTCGAGAAGAATATGATTGTTGTAAACATTTCCACCTTTGCCAGATGTTTTTGTGCCAAAACCATTGGCACTGGAGATAGATAAACCGCCGAAGACAGAGCCTCCAGCCACGCCACCATTGCCAGAACCGGCATTATATTGTGACAAACCGCCATTTCCGCCATTTCCGCCAGTCAATGTGACATTGACAAGAGTAATTTTATTATCATGGACTGCACCGCCATCACCGGCTGCAAGAGGTCCACCTGCAGCACCGATACTGACACCACCAAAGACGGAGCCGCCGCCGAAACCACCTAGACCTCCCGCGTTATTATCACCCATATCAGGATTAGCTCCGCCATTGCCACCAGCACCGCCAATGAGGGTTACATTTTTCAAACTTATTGTATTATTGAATACGTCGCCGCCGTTTCCGCTGTCGCCCTCAGCGCCATCATGGTCGAACGCGTATTCGGTAACTCCAATGCTCAATCCACCAAAAATAGAAGCTCCCCCCATGCCTCCGATACTGCTCCCTGCAACGGTTGACATCACATTGCTTTCATTCGCCGCATGACCGCCATTACCGCCCGT
Source organism: Bartonella sp. M0283 (assembly GCF_016100455.1). Lineage (NCBI taxonomy): Bacteria > Pseudomonadati > Pseudomonadota > Alphaproteobacteria > Hyphomicrobiales > Bartonellaceae > Bartonella > Bartonella sp. M0283. The sequence goes on from NZ_JACFSK010000001.1 coordinate 152,194, forward strand.
CACGCTGACATTTTCAACGATAATGGAGTTTCCGGAAATGCTTTTGCCATGTACTCCGTTTGTTTGCTCCTCATTACCGCTTGTATTTGGACCATTGCCATAGCTCAGCCCGCCGATTATGGAACCGCCACCGAATTGACCAGGTTGAAAATAAGAATGGTTACTTTCCGCAGTAACGGCTGACCAGTCATAGGAAACATTTTTTACGATGAGGTTGTTAGCGGAGATATTATCGCTAAGGGGGTGGGAAGCCGCTTTATTTTCTTCGAAGATATCGACCCCGCCATAAATAATATAAGGTGCAATGGCGCCATCTGTTGTCGACCATTCTATCTGCTTGTCTGACCCGCCAATGACTGTGATGGTATTTCCGGAAAGGTTTGTTTGTGAATAGAGGCTTTTATATTGATCGGAATTCGATGTGGAATCCTTGAGAAGCAGGCTATTATCACTTCCATTATAGCTAATCTCGCCGGCTAAAGCGCAATTTGCAACAAGGCTTGTGGAAGCGGCTACGCCGATTGCCGCAGAAAAGGCAAATAGAGAAACCGAATGCAGATATTGCAGTTTGAATAACATTATAAAACCCCGAGAAGCGAGTGAAAGTGCAGCTCTTGCCAAAGAATTTTGGCAATTCATCGGGTTGGTTTTTTAAGAGTTATCAAACAGGAAAGCAAGGCCTATATGGCATATACCATGCATATCGTTAATACAGAAATAATATTTTGCGTTTGCATTTTTAAAATTTATAGAACGAAACTACATTTTTCTGCCGGCTGATCAGATGAAACCCAAAACGGAATGGAAAAAACTTTGTCGGTTTAAATAAACCGTCTGGTTAAATAAAAACTGTCAGGTAAAAGGCAGGTTATGAGAGCATTGCAAAGGGTAAGAAGATTGTCGCGATAAAGTGAAAAACGCCTTCTAGCGGTTAACAGTGCCGATTATTCCGCTTGATCGGTGTAAAGGACTTTATCGCGCGAAAATTGGTTTCAAAGACCTAAATTCAGATTGGTTACTATATTCGGGGGTGTTTCCTGCTTACTCCGGTTTTTTAACCGGCATGTTTGACTTTAATCGGCATGGTTGACAAAGAAACGGCCTTCTTTATCAAGCATAAAGCGCTCGGGTTGATGGACATAGGATTCCATACCGACGAGTGCGGCCCGAGGATGGGTGATGATAAAGGTAGGGATTTTTTCAAGCAGTTTTTCATGAGGTTGTTTATGGATGAAATTTTGGCGGAATTCATCCTCGTCAATGAGTGGTAACATTTCAGGCAGAATGCCGCCACCGATATAAACACCGCCTTCGGCCTTGAAAATGAGCGCAAAATCACCGGCCAAACGCGCCAGATAATTGATAAAAAATTGTACTGCGTCATAAGCTTGTTGTTCATGGGCAGTTAAAGCTTCGGAGGTGATGACTTCGGGGACTTCGATGGTGGGTGTTGCGCCGCGCATCTCGCAAAAGGCGCGATAAATGTTTAAAAGTCCGCGTCCGCTCAATAATTCCTCGGCGCTCACACGCCCGACAATCTTTTTCAAAAACGGGTAGAGGGCAAAGTCTTCTTCGCTTTGCGGGGCAAAGTCGATATGCCCGCCTTCACCTTCAATCGGGATATAGTGCCCGTTCAGATAGGTAAGACCGGCAATGCCAAGCCCCGAACCGGCGCCGATAATGACTTTTGTATCATCTGTCGCAGTGTTTATCGGGCCGATTGGTTCAAGATATTTTTGCGGCAGTACAATAGTGGAAAGTGCCTGCGCCTCGAAATCATTGATAATGAAAACTTCATTGAAGCCGAATTCTTCCATGAGTTGGCGAGGATTGATGACCCAGTCGCAGTTGGTAAGCTTGATAACCTCTCCCGTTACCGGACCGGCAATGGCGAGAAAGAGCGATTTTAAGGGGGCTTTTATCAATGGCAGAATAGTCTGGCGAATGGCTTCTTCAATAGTTGGAAAATCATTCACTTTGCGGGTGGAAATTGCCATTTGTTCGCCGGCCTGATTGAGGATGAGCGAAAACCGCATATTGGTGCCACCAATATCGCCGATAAGAACAGGAAATTCCAGATTTTGATTTTGCATGAACCATTCCCCGGTTTGGTGGTTGGGTATTTCATTGCAATTATGTCATTAATGAAAAATTGCAAAATATAACTTATTGAGCCGATTTTTCCGGTGCGTCCAAAACCGCCGTGCATTCCTTTGGCAATTCCGAAACCATCATAATATGCGGCTTCGGTGGTGTGGTGGTTGTGGGCTTTTTGGGCTTTTTATCGGCCCAAGGCTCGTCGGTAAACCACCAGGCAAGCGATTTGTCGCAACCGTCACCAGCTGTCACTTTTGGTTGCGGCTTGCAATTTTCAGAACCCGCCTGGCATTTCAACCGGACATGGAAGTGCCAGAAATGCCCCCAATAGGGGCGCACCTTCTGTAGCCATGACCGGTCGCCGGTCACTGTATCGCATAATTGTTTTTTTATGCCCGGATGCACAAAGATGCGCTCGACTTCAGGGCTTTCAGCTGCGTCGCGAATAAGCGCTGTGCGTTCGGGTGTCCATTTTTTCGGGTCGGCGTAAAGCGAATCTTTTTTAAGCATAGACACGCCTTGCATATTTTCTCTTTCTTCCCGACTTAAACGGTGGTCGGGCATGGCGGTGAGCCAGATATCTGCATCAAGCCCGATCTGGTGGGAGGCGTGCCCGTTCAGCATCGGCCCGCCGCGCGGTTGCGAAATGTCGCCAATGAGGAGGCCCGACCAGCCATCTTTGGCGGCCTGCCGCGACAATTGCTCGATAAAGCGTATGGTGGCCGGATGCCCCCAATTGCGGTTGCGTGAAAGCCGCATGACTTGCCAGTTCGGCCCGTCGATGGGCAGGGCTACCGCGCCATTAAGACAGCCTTTTGAATAAAAACCGATGGATTGCGCTTGACCGGCCGAGGGCAATTTGACAGCGCCAAAAGCCTGTTTTGCCGGTTCGTCACTATGGGCAGCCGCGATAGGCAAAAAAACCGCTGCCAATGTTGTTGCCAAAATCCGGTTGAATGACTTGAACTTTGAAGACATCCCTAACGCCTTTCGAACGCGCAAACTTTTTTCAAAAGCACAATAATATAAAAACTTGTCACAATTTAAAAACTTGTCACTCATCGCAAGCACCCGACCGCCTTTTAAATTGCGTGCGAGCGCTAGAGCTTTTTATCCCATTTTTCATCTTTCCACATTGCCTCCAATGCGGTTCGGTAATCGGGATATTTCAGATTATATCCTGTTTTTGAGAGTTTATGATTCAATATTCTTTTATTATCACCATAAAAAGAACGTGCCATGGGCGACATATCGGCTTTTTCGAAGGGAACTTCTTCAAGATCGGTTACCCCCATCAATTTTGCCGCATAATGCATGACATCTTCAGGCGCTGCCGGTTCATTATCGACAATATTGAAAATGCCTTCACGTTTTGCCGAAGAAAACGCCTTGATGACACCTGCAATATCATCAACATGAATGCGGTTGAAAAACTGCCCCTTTTTGATGACAAGCGTTTTATTGCCCTGACTTATTTTCATAAAAGGATTGCGCGACGGGCCATAAATGCCGCCAAGGCGCAAAATGCCAACGGGGATATTGTGCTTGTTTCCGAAGGACTGCCATTTTTTTTCCACTTCAAGGCGGGAAATATTTCGTTTGAGTGACGGGTGACAGGGGGCTTCCTCGTCAATCCACCCACCGTCATGATTGCCATAAACGCCAATGGTGGAAAGATAGCCTATCCATTTTAATTCCGGCATAGATCCAAGAATGTCGGGCCGGTTCAAAACCGCATCGCTCATTGTCTCGTTTGGTGAAACCGAAATAACAAGATGTGTTGTTGTTTCAAGCCTTTCAAAAAAAGTCGGGTTCGGCTCGTCAAAAAGAAATGGTTCGATATTGGCGCTTTCGAGAGCGGCAAATTTTTCTTTTGTGCGTGTGGTGCCGCAAATCCGGCTTTTTGTGGCAGAAGTGGTGTCTGATGTGTTGGCAACAGGGGCGCCATAAAGCAAACCGAAGGCGCGAGCCGAATAGCCCGCTCCAAGCATCATGAATTGTTCCGCTGCTTTTCCCTTTGTTCTATCCTGTTTCAATCTTCCCATTCCTTTAACACATCGGGGTTTGAAGAGAATGTTATAGAACGCTTTGCCAATTCATCAAATTCGGCTTTTGTGAGGAGTTGTTTCAAGGCCCAGACAGCCATACCGGCAACAAGCGGGTCGGGATCTTTCAAATGCGGCTTGACCACACTGACAAGCGAGCGGTCGGCGCTGTTTCCCGCAGCAATCAGACAATTGCGGATAAAGCGGTTTCGCCCGATGCGTTTGACCGGAGACGCGGTAAAAAATGAACGGAAGGCCGCATCATCAAGTTTCAAAAGAAAATCGAGTTTCGGGGCAATCAGATCTTCTCGTGCTTTGAGTTTGATTTCACGTGTCGTTCGGGCAAATTTGTTCCACGGGCAGGCGGAAAGGCAATCATCACAGCCATAAATGCGGTTGCCGATGGCTTTACGGAATGAAAGCGGAATTTGCTCTTTAAGTTCGATGGTCAGATAGGAAATGCAGCGGCGTGCATCGAGCTGATAAGGGGCAGGAAAGGCATGGGTAGGGCAGGCGGAAAGACAGGCGTGGCAGGAACCGCAATGGTCGACTTCAGGCTGATTAAAAGGGAGTTCCACATCGGTAAAAATGGAACCGAGAAAAAGCCATGAGCCGAATTCACGGCTTACAAGATTTGTGTGCTTCCCCTGCCAGCCAAGTCCGGCAAGTTGGGCAAGAGGTTTTTCCATAACGGGTGCGGTATCGACAAACACTTTGACATCGCCACCGAAACGCGAAACAAAGCGCGAGGCTATCTGCTTGAGACGCCCTTTTATCAATTCATGATAATCACGATGGCGGGCATAATAGGAAATATTGCCCGAGCTTTTGTCGGGTCTCTGGTGGAATTCATGTGCATCCGGCCCGTAATTCATAGCAAGCATAATGACCGATTTGACGTCCGGCCATAAATTCACAGGTTCCATACGCCGTTTGGCGGTTTCAACCATCCATTCCATAGTTCCGTGATAGCCGTGGTGTAAGGCTTCGACAAGGTGGTGGGCCGCTTTTTGATTGTTGCAACCGGTGATTGCAATGGCATCGAAACCCTGAGCTGCGGCTTCTTTGATAAGAAAATCCCTGAGGACCAGAAAATCCTTAAGTTTTGCTTTGTCCTTAGAAGTCGAGATCGGCATAATGCGTGCTCGGAGCAATGCCTCTTATGCGGTCATTCAAAAGCGGACGAAACGAGGGTCTCGATTTGATGCGCATATACCAGTCGCGCGAGGCAGGAAAAGTTTTCCAGTCGATTTCTCCCATAAAATCAAGGACAGAAAGAGCCGCAGCAGCGGCAAGATCGGCATAAGAAATAGAGGTTCCGGCGAGCCAGTCACGCGAGGCGGCAAGCCATTCGAGATATTTCATATGCGGGCGGATATTGGCACGGGCATAGCGCAAAGTTTGTGAATCGGGTGCTCCACCTCCCTGTGCCAGCGGTATTTCGCGTTTATAAATACGTTCGCGCACAATGTGACGGGTTACTTCGCTTTCAAGCTTCGATAAAAACCATTCGGTCAAGCGGCGAACCTCTGCGCGTTCAAGCGGGTTTTCGGGAAAGAAGCGCTGGTCACGACGCAAGCCGCCGCGCGTTTCATCAAGATATTCATAAATCACATAGGCACCGCAAAGCGGCACTTCACGTTCTGCCAGAAGGACCGGTATACTGCCAGCCGGATTGAGCGCAAGAAATTCGCGCCGGCGTGCCCATTCATGCTCTTCGATAAGGTTGGTGGCTACATCATATTCGTTAAGGATGAGCCTTACAAAACGGGACGAAGAAGACATCGGATGATGAAAAAGCGTTAGCATGACTACTCTGGTTTTTAAAAAACTTCAAAAGACCTTATAGAACCCATTCGCCCGAAGAACAAGAAAGGGAACCACGATGCTTCCTCAGTTGCAACACTCATGCTTAACCAATTGTAAAACGCGGCAAAAAAAAGTTTCTCAACGTTAATAATTTGAAAACGGAATGTATAAACCGGTGAAGCAGAAAAGATGTATTCATGCATTGTCTTGCCGTTCGGGTTGTTTCATCTTCCCCCCTCAAAATTTCCTTGAGAGTTCACTTGAGAGTTCAATTGTAAACCGATGGCTTTCCCGTGAAGACGTTTTTCGGAGAAGTACCAGAGCCTGTTTTTAAAAAGATAGCTCTCGAAAAGGGAGAATTCTTAAAAATGCAACCAGGATTTTTTAAAAAACAGGAAGTGATTTTTCAAGAGCCAGTCTTTGCCAACAGTGTTTCAATGATGAGGCCTTGAGTGCAAACGGTGTCGGGCGTGCCAAAAAGGTTTTGTTTGTTCGTTGTGGCGCGCATTTTCAGCCGCCAGTTTTGAAAACGAAATCGGGCACAACTTGAAAGGGGCAAAACTTGAAATGGTCAAAACTTGGAGGGGCTTAACTTGGAAGGGGCGAAACTTGAAAGGGGCAAAACTTGAAAGGGGCGAAACTTCAACCGCGTAAAATTTGACGGGGCAAAAATTAACGGGGCACAATCCAAGGAGCAAAAACCTAACGGGCAAGCGGACTGGCGGCCTCTAAAATGGTTCCCCTCAAATCATCAAGGCCTATTCCTTTTTCCGAAGAGGTGGCGATGATATGGGGAAAAGCGGCAGGGCGTTTGACGATCACCTTATGGGTATTATCAATCAGTTTTTGAAGTTCAGCCGGTTTGATTTTGTCGATTTTTGTAAGAACAATCTGATAGGAAACAGCAGCCTTATCAAGAAGGGTGAGCACATCCTGATCGTTCTTTTTGATGCCATGGCGGGCATCAATCAGCACATAAACGCGTTTTAAAGTGGTGCGGCCGCGCAAATAGTCGAAAATGAGCTTTGTCCATTGGTCGACCTGCGCTTTCGGCGCTTCGGCAAAGCCATAGCCCGGCATATCGACAAGTGCAAGCGGCGGCAAATCGTCCACAGTGCCGGCAAAGCCATCAGGCACAAAATAGTTGAGTTCCTGTGTGCGACCGGGGGTGTTTGACGTGCGGGCAAGCCCTTTATGGCCGACAAGCGCATTGATGAGCGAGGATTTGCCGACATTGGAACGGCCGGCAAAGGCAATTTCGGCGGGCCCTTCGGGCGGCAGAAACTTCATTGCCGGTACACCGCGGATAAAAATCCAGTTACGGGCAAAAAGTCCCGCCAATGCAGGACTATCTGTCACTTATTTGGTCTCTTTCTTCGGTTTCTTTTTGAAGATGGCTTTGAGATTGTCCCAAAGTTCGATCTTTGCACCCTGGCTTTTCATGATGATTGCCTGCTGGCAAATCGACAGCGTGTTGTTCCATGCCCAGTAGATAACGAGACCGGCAGGAAACGAGGCAAGCATGAAGGTAAAGACAATTGGCATCCATGTGAAAATCATGGCCTGTGTGGGGTCGGGCGGTGTCGGGTTCATGCGCATTTGCAAGAACATGGTGATACCCATAATGACAGGCCAGGCACCAATCATCAAAAATGCCGGAACATTATAGGGAAGCCAACCGAACAGGTTAAAGAGCGATGTCGGGTCGGGGGCTGCAAGGTCCTGAATCCAGCCAAAGAACGGCGCATGGCGCATTTCAATGGTGATATAGAGCACTTTATAAAGGGCAAAGAAAATCGGGAACTGCACCAGAAGCGGCCAGCAACCGGCAAGCGGATTGATTTTCTCGGTTCTGTAAAGCTCCATGATGGCTTGTTGTTGCTTGACCTTGTCATCGGCATATTTGGTGCGGATTTCCATCATGGCCGGTTGTACAACCTTCATGCGTGCCATGGACTTGTAGGACTTGTTGGCAAGCGGGAACAGAACCGCCTTCAAAATGACAGTGACAAGCAGAATGGCAACGCCGAAATTATTGGTGAGCTTAAAGAGGATGTCGATCAAAGCAAACATCGGCTTGGTGATGATCGAGAACCAGCCCCAGTCAATCAACAATTCGAATTTTAAAATTTTGAGATTATCCTGATAGGCATTGATGGTTTCAACACGTTTTGCACCGGCAAACAGATGATTGGTAACGGTTTCGGTTGTACCGGAGGCAACGGTGATGACCTTGCCGGTCAAATCCGACTGATAATGGGTGGAAAGACGGTCGAAATAGACAAAACGGCTCGTATATTCCTCATCCTGCGGAGGAATGGCAGCAACCGCCCAATATTTGTCGGTAATGCCGATAAAGCCGCCTTTGACCTTGTCGAAAACCATTTTCTTTTCATTTGCCGCATCGGGTTTCAAATCTTTCAACGCGGAATATTTTTCTTCCTTGAGGCCGTCATCACCGGCAACGCCGATCATGCCTTCATGAAGAAGATAGGTGGCACTTGCGTGTTCGGGAGGAGCAGCGCGGGCAACGCGCGCATAAGGCAGAAGGCTTACAACCGAAGAGGCATTGTTGGTGACACTGTCGGAAATGGTGAACATATAATTTTCATCAACCGAGATCACACGGTGGAAGACCTGACCTTGACCGTTATCATAAACAAGATGGACAGGTGTCTTGGGGGTCAAGGTTGTGTTTTCGCCATCAACCTTCCATTCGGTATTGAATTGCGGCAAGCTTCCGGCGGGCAATCCCTTGCCGGTAAAACCGAATTCGGCAATATAGGTTGTGTTGAACCCGTTCGGATTAAGAAGGGCAATTTCCGGCGAGTTTTTGTCAACTGTCAAGCGGTAATTTTTCAAAAACAGGTCATCGAACTGGGCACCGACAAGATTGATCGACCCTTGAAGCTCGGGCGTGTCGATTGCAACGCGTTTGGATTTTTTAAGCGCCGCGTCGCGTGCGTCCGGTGTCATTTCGAAACCGGCGGGGTTTGTTTCGTCTTTATTTTGGGGCGGTGTTACAGTGCCATTTTCGGCAGTCGGAACGGCCTGATTTTGCGCGTTTTCATCTTTTTCGATCTGGCGGGCAATTTCTTGAGCCTTTTGCTGGTCGGCATTTTTGGGCGCAACATAAAAATACTGCCAGGCAAGAATGATAAGGAGTGACAATCCAATAGCAATGAAAAAATTACGATTATATTCCATGAGCGATTGTCCTGTTACCGTTTCGAGTTTTGTAATTTTTGCCTGAACCGACGTTCCATTTCTCCGGTCAGACTGTCGAATGATGCTATAAGCGCATCGGGCCGCGCAATAATGACATAATCTGTCCCGGCGGCAATGTCACGCTTTAATGAAAGCCGGAAAGCCTCGCGTAAACGCCGTTTGATGCGATTGCGCTTGACTGCATTACCATTTTTGCGTGTGACAGTAAAACCGACACGCGGCGGCGTTATTGCCCTGATTTCTTCCGGCAAATTCCGGCTTTTCGATTCGAGAAGAAAAAACGGACCGCGCCGTTTTTCGCCGTTTCTTAATGCCAAAAAATCCGCCCTTTTACGAAGGCGGAGGAAGGATTTGTCACTCATCGGAAAAACCTCTGACAAAACTCTGCCTTGAAAGAGCGGGTTTTAACGGGTGTCTCAACACTGGCCTTTTTACAACAAAAATGGGAAAACCGGTCATAATGCCTATCTTTCCCGTGGTTGTAAAATCCCTGAAAAACCGGAAAATTGAAACCGGAAAAATTGGAAAGCCGGAAAAAACCGAAAAATCAGGCTGAAAGGCGCTTGCGACCGCGGTTGCGGCGAGCAGCGACGACTTTGCGGCCACCAAGGGTTGCCATGCGCGCACGGAAGCCGTGGCGACGTTTACGGACGAGTTTGGACGGTTGATATGTACGTTTCATTTATTTAACATACCGCGGCGTGCGGCCCTTCTTGGTTCTATGTGCGGTTTCCCGCCGGTTGAACAGTTTTCAAAACCTTGTGCCTTTGAACAAAGTACTCTGACAAAGTTACAGGGCAATTTTTGCGCTTATACGGTTTAGTTTTCGCCGAGTCAATTGCCGTTCGTATTTCGTGCCCGTCCGGTATCAACAGAAGAGCGCCTGATATCAACAGAATATTGGTCGCGGCGGCCTTTTATCTGGGGCTTTATATGGGCTTCGTCAACAAGCTCTTTTAACGTTTTTTTCGTATCGACCACTTTAAGGTCATAAAGATAGGAGGGGAGCTGTCCTGAAAAGAGAATGCGCCAGTCAAGCGGAATACCGGGGTCGAGTACGCGAGCCATATCGAAAACGACTGTCGTGCAATTAGCCGTAACCGTGTTATAAAAACGTGCTTTATGGGCAAGTTTATCGGCTGTTTCGAGATAGTTCACAAAGAGCGCTTTTATTTTTTCCTGACGCACATTGATCGGATAGCGATAAACATTTTCGTGCCTGATATCGGTGCGCAATTTTATGATGTCTTCTTCAGGCGCGGCAATCATGATCAATTCGAATTCTTTGAAAAAACCGCCAATAGCCGAAAAGCTTTGTTCTTTTGTGCGCCGGATTTCGGCAGAAAACACCAGATGGCGCCCGTCCTTGAAAGTAAAGCCCACAAGCGTGTGGGCAATATAGGGCCCCATCCAATAGGATAGATAGACATCAAGCCCGTTAAGATCATTGATATTATAAGTCCCGTTTTCCCAGTTTTCTTTGCCCTCGTAAGGCGCAATCCACTCGAAATTGCGGATGTTTTGAAGATGGACAATATCGGGGTTGATCGGGTCGAATGTGGCTTCCACACTGCGCGCAAGTTCGGGTGCCCAATCACGGTGCAGTGTCGGCCTGATTGACGACCACCATATGATTACGCCAATAAACATAAGCGCTAAAAGAATGCGCGATTTCCATGGTGATTTGAATTCGAGGATAAGCGCATAAATGCCGACAACCACCCATAAAACGGCAACAAAAACAAAGCCCGCCATATTGAACGGTAACTGGTAGAAAAAAGCAAACAGGCTCCATACCAGCATGAGAACGGCAAAGCCGACCCACAAGATACGCGCAATTTTTGCGAGAATATGTAAAAGACTATGTGACAGCGTTCTTTCCCGATGTAAAATAAGTTTATTCATAAATATCCGAATTCATAAATACCCGATCAATCAGAAAATACCTTTTTATTAAAAAATATTGACCTGGTGTAGTCCTTTTAATGAAGCCCTTTTAAAGAATAATATTGTATTCAACTAAAGAATAATGTTGTATTCAACCAGAAAACAACCTATGATTGTTAATCGTAGAGTAAGTGTATCGGGTGGAAAGATGAACGAACATTGCACAGATATGCAACGACTGATCATGATGATTCGTCAATATCTTTCAAAGCAAAATAGTTCGATCAAAGAGCCGGTCAACAGTATTTTCGAGGTTGAAAGATCGTTGAGAGAATACCGTTCCTTTGATAACACCTGTACAATTGCTGATGAAAATCTGCGCCGGATATTGTGTTTCGAGGCTTTGAGGTTGGGGATGATTTTGTATTTCGGCGATGATTACCGGAATTTTGCCAAAAGATAAGGGCTTTTCCGAAAACGCTTGTTTAAAAACGCTTGTTTAAAAATGTTTTTGGGAAAAAGCGCCGCCTTACCCCAAAACTTATGCGAAAATGTGTGAGGAGAGAGGGGCGCAAGGGTCTGCTGCAAATCTTTGCAACAAGCACATCGGCAATAAGCACATCGGCTATAAGCACATCGGCATTAAGCGCATCGGCATTAAGCGCATCGGCAATAAGCGCATGGCCAACAAGCATATCGCCAACAAGCAAATCGGTTTTTCCGTTTCGGCAAATTCGCTCATTGAAAGTCAATATTCTGTTTCGATATTGGATATTTCATTTGATGACGGGCGGCAAAAGCCCCTCGCTGTTTTTCCATGTGCTGTTTTTCCATGTGCCGTTTTTCCATGTGCCGTTTTTCCATGTGCCGTTTTTCCATGTGTTTGTCTTTAAGTTTTTCTGACAGCTTAAGGGAGGCGCTAACGGCCCCCTCACTTCGAATTGTTTTGGTTAAACGGGTTTTAATTCCTATATTGAAGAATTGTTAAAAGGTTCATCGGCATAATGGAGTTATGACAAAAAAGTCCGTTTTTTTTCTTGCGTTTATTGTTCTGGCATTGGCAAATTTTGTTTGTGATGCCGTGGCTTTCATTCACCCCCCTGTCAACAACATGTCCGGCGACTTTATGAATGACAATTTTGCGGGTAAAACAACCGGAGCGGAAGGAAACGAGGTCACATCGGCTACGCCGCCATTAGTGACATCAGACAGCGCCCATTATCGCGCCGCCAATGTGTTGAAAGCCGACAGCGGAGCCAAGCGTTCAAGCATAGCCCATCATTTCACCAAAAGCGGTAATATTATAAAAAACCGCGAAATTGTAAAAAGCCGCGCCAATATAAAAATAAACGCCAATAAAAAAACAAGCGACGGGATAAAAAGCCCTTATAATGTAAAAAGCCCCGGCAATGTCATGACGATCAATGCAACCACGTCGAAAGGCGCGGTTCAAAACGGCGTGGTGCCGCTCAAATCCGGTTTGGCAAAATTACCGGGAAATTTTCGCGCCACTCCTGAAGCCGACCCATCCATTAAAACTCCGGATAAAGGAATTTTTATGCAGAAGAATAATGATAATAGTGCCGATATTGTTCGTCTTGATAATTTCCGTTATCGCATTGACCGTGCAGCTAACCCGTCGGGAGAAGTCATTATTCTCTTGCATGGGTCGGGGGGTGATGAAACCACATTGTTTTCTTTTGCCCGCCCGATATGGCCGCAGGCAACACTTTTGGGCATTCGCGGGCGCATTGTGCAAAATGGTGAAACACGCTGGTTTAAAAAAATTACACCGACAAAATTCGATCAGAAAGATGCGGTTGACGAGGCGGAAGCCTTTGTCAAGTTTTTGACCAATCTTGGTGAAGAGAATCAATATGATTTGCAGCGGTCGACCTTTGTCGGTTATTCGAACGGCGCCAATTTGCTGGCGGTCATTATCATGCGCCATCCCGAACTTGTCCGGCGTGCTGTTCTTATGCGTTCCATGCCGGTTCTTGATAGTTACCCGCATAAAAATTTGTCAAAAACCAATGTGCTGATTATTTCGGGGAAAAAAGATTCCCTTTATTCGCCTTTTCAACCGGCTTTGTCTGCCTTGCTCACCGAAAACGGCGCCAAAGTCGATAGTGAAATCGTGAACAGTAACCATATGATTGGTGAAAAAGATCGCGAGATGATTGTGAAATGGCTTGGCAACCAAAATTCAAGCCGCATTTTGGCCAATACAAAAACCGGAAAAACTGCTCATTAGCCGGTTGACCAACGGCTTGTCACCGCGATAGGAAAGGAAAAAAATCCAGCAAATTTGCAGGAAGGAAAATTTCGTGTCCAATATCACAAGCGATGATGTTGTTGATGAATTGCGTAAAGTCAAAGGGCCCGATTTTGAAAGCGATATTGTTTCGCTCGGGCTTGTTTCGGAAATATTTATTTCCGATGGCAAGGTCTTTTTTTCGATAACTGTGCCGGATGAAAGGGCACAAGAACTGGAGCCGTTGCGACAGGCTGCGCAAAAGGTTGTCGAGGCAATGGATGGCGTTAAAGCCGCAATTGTCACATTGACGGCCGAGAAAAAGGGGTCGGCCAATGCTCCTGAAACGACAAATAGTGCTGCGCCCCATAAGGGGCCGGCAAAAAGAATTGTTGTCGAACCGGGGCATGCAAACCCGAAAATTGCGCGTGCAAGCCACGGCATTGGTGAAAAATTACCGATTGACGGGGTTAAACATATTATTGCGGTTGCATCCGGAAAGGGTGGCGTTGGCAAATCGACAACCGCAATCAATCTGGCTTTGGCACTTGCCGACAAGGGGCTTAAAGTTGGGCTCTTGGACGCCGATATTTATGGGCCGTCCTTGCCAAGGCTCACCGGCCTTATCAACCAGCGCCCGCGTGCGGTTGAAGGCAACAAGCTTGAAACGCTGGAAAAATTCGGCCTGAAATTGATGTCGATGGGGTTTCTCGTTGACGAAGACCGGCCAATGGTTTGGCGTGGGCCCATGGTGATGTCGGCCGTTACACAATTTTTACGTGACGTTTTATGGGGGCCACTTGATGTATTGGTTGTCGATATGCCCCCCGGCACCGGTGACGCACAATTGACCCTTGCCCAGCAAGTGCCGATGACCGGCGCGGTGATTGTGTCTACCCCGCAGGATTTGGCGTTGGTTGACGCACGCAAGGGAATCGAAATGTTTACCAAGGTTGGTGTGCCGATTCTGGGTGTGATCGAGAATATGAGCTATTTTATCGCTCCCGATACCGGCAAGCGCTACGATATATTCGGCCATGGCGGGGCACGCAATGAAGCCCACCACCGGCAGGTGCCTTTCTTGGGAGAAATTCCGCTTGATCCGGATGTGCGCGCTTTGTCAGATGCCGGTACACCGGTCTATATTGCCAAACCGCAAAGCACGTTTGCCAAACTTTATAGCGAAATTGCCGATGAGTTAAAAAGTAACCTTTTGTAAACGAAAAGGCGAAATTTAACCTTTTGTAAACCATGTTTTGCGATTCTTGAAAAGTTGTGTTAGGTTGACTTTGCAACTTATGTGCCTAAATGTCGTTTTCGAACGCTGTTCAATGCCTTTTCACAACATTGGATAACGTTTCGGCACTTCATTGAATGTGGTGTGCTTTCATGTCGAACTTCGGTTTTTCATGAGGTTATCCACTTAAATGACTGAAAAATGACATTTTGGTCACAGGATTGCCATGAAATCGGCTCATCGGGAGTTGTCGCGCAAAGAGTACGGCGGCAAAGAGTACAGCGGCAAAGAGTACAGCGTATGTGCGTTTTTGATGGCCACGACATTTGGCTTTCTTAAATATGTTATGAAAGCCTGAACAAGTTGAATGAGACTTGGACGGGTTTTTAAGAAAAAGTTTGTATTAAAAACGGGTGGTGTATGACTAAACGACGTTTGATAGTCAGTGGCAGTATTGTCGTACTAACGGGTTTTCTGGGAGCATGTACCCAGCAAAACAAACCCAAAGCCGAACTCGCTGATGAAACCGCGTCGTTTGCACGTGTCGGAACAATGACAACGCCGTTATCATACGGCTATCTGATTGACAAAAAAATTCCGGTTCCGGTGTTCAAGGAATTGGCATATAATGGAAAAGAAGCCAATCCCGCAGCACTCGCGAGAGGAAATGCCGCCAATCCCGATGCCCTCAAATCCTCGGCGGGTCCCGTTGAACTTGCCCATGCAAGCCCTGAAGTCGAGCAGCTCATTTCCAAATATTCAATGGCCTATAATGTGCCGGAAAGTCTTGTAAGGCGCGTTGTCAAACGCGAAAGCAACGGTAACCCCAATAGTCGTAACGGGCCTTATCTCGGCCTCATGCAGATCAGCCATCCGACCGCCAAAGGTATGGGCTATCAAGGGGATCCGAAAGGCCTTCTTGACGCAGAAACGAATTTGCGTTTTGCCGTGAAATATCTGGCCGGAGCCTATAAAGTTGCAGAAGGCGATGAAGCGCAGGCCGTGCGTCTTTATGCCCGTGGCTATTATTATGATGCCAAGGCTAAAGGACTTTTAGGCGAGACAGGGCTTGGCGACAATTCCGGCATTTCGGATGACGCAAGAAATGCTGTCGAATCGGTTACCAGACCAAAAACCGATGCCAGCACCGGTAACGGCACGGTCAATATTCCGATACCGCAAATGAAAAGCAGCGGAACCTGATTTTTAAAAAAGTCCGGTTCACGTGTCTGATTGTTATGCTTTTGCAAAAAGAAAAATGCATAAAGATGAGGCGTGGAAAAGCGGCCGGTTTTACGCACGGCATTAAACGGTATTAAAACCTGTATTAAGCAAAGCAAGCACTATTAAGCAAAGCAAGATTAAGCATAATCCATTCAAGCTTGTTTCAAGCATTGTCAAAATTGCCGGAGAATGGAATTACCTGACGATAAATTATTGGCAAATTGCCGGACAATAAATGTTATTTCACTGGTTGCTCCCAAGCTGTTCGACAAGAATAGCCATTTGATCGCTTCTAACGACGCGGCTTCAGGATAAGTTTTGACCGGTTGCCTATGCTCACTTTGCAGCCCGGCTGAGGGGCCTAACCATAATCATTTATCTATAATCATCTGACCACCATGATCCAAGTTCCATGATCTCATCCCGGTGATGATCCGACTTTGATGATTAGGTCTTGATGATCTGACTTTGTTTATCTGCCTTGGTGATGGTCTCATCTTTGTCTTGATTTGCCCAACTTGATGAAACCGATAGCACCGGAAACCGGAACACATTGACATGTTTCTTTAAAAAACAGCGCATAAGTTTGTTTCGAAAAACACGTTTTATTATCGTTTCCCGATTGTCATTTCAAAGAGCACTGTTTGTCCGACAATGAGAATAAGCGCCCCGAAGAAGTGAATGCTGTTTTGAAAGTTTTTTGCCAGTAACTGACAGACGTGAACCGGTTTAAGCCTGATTGTTTTGAGCCTCGTCAAAATTGTCGGACAAAATGTGCACAATTGTTTGGTCTTGAAGCACAATTACTTGATAAGAGGGGATAATTGCTTGATAACGGGGTACAATTGCATGATAAGGATGACTGGAAAGTTGTACTTTCGGCTTATGCCTGATAATGAGCTTTTTAATGGAACCTATTCTGTTCAAGAACAGTTTGATTTCAAAAATTAAGGAAGTCGGAACAGGACCGGAACAAGATTTATACCCCCCTGAAGTCAATTCCAGATTGTAAAAAGGGTCAGGATTGTTAAAAGGGTTGAGGTTTGTTAAAAGGGTCATGGGAATGGAGTTTGATTGATGGCAAGTGTTATGCGAGATCGGTTAATCGTCGGATTGGACGTGGCTGATATTCGGCAGGCAGAAAAGCTGGTTCAAGAATTGGGTGATACAGTCGGCTTTTATAAAATTGGCTATCAATTATTGTTTGCAGGCGGGCTTGAATTTGCCCGTGAACTCAAAGCGGCAAACAAAAAAGTTTTCCTTGATATGAAACTCCTCGATATCGACAATACGATTGCAAGTGCGGTTGAAAATATCGTCAAGCTCGGTGTCGATATGTTGACTGTTCATGCCTATCCGAAAGCCATGCGTGCAGCCGTGAAAGCGGCCAAAGGGAGCAATCTTTGTCTCCTCGGTGTGACGGTGCTCACCTCTATGGATGACGCTGATCTTAAAGCGGCAGGTTATTCAGACGATGCCAAAACATTGGTGCTAAAGCGGGCGAAAGACGCGCGTTTGGCAGGAATGGGTGGAATTGTCGCTTCGGCTGCGGAAGCCCAAGCATTAAGAAATGTTATTGGCCCTGATATGGCTCTGGTCACGCCCGGTATTCGCCCCAAAGGGGCAGATAAAGGCGACCAGAAACGTGTTATGAGCCCGAAAGAAGCGATTCAAGCCGGTGCAAGTCATCTTGTTGTTGCCCGACCGATTGTCAAAGCGGACAATCCGTTACAGGCGGCCAAGCTGATTTTAACTGAAATGGAAGAGGCTTGATAGCATAAGCCCAGCAAACATTACCTGGATTTTCAAAAGTTTCGCAGGGAGGCTGGCTGAAATGTTGTTGAGAATGGGAGTATGGAATGTTTGAAGATCGAATTCAAAGTGAGGAATTGAGAGCAAAAATCGTCTCGGCGGACGAGGCGGCAAGTCTGGTCAAAGATGGTATGGTTGTCGGCATGAGCGGTTTTACCCGTGCGGGCGATGCCAAACTTGTTCCTCATGCAATGGCAAAACGGGCGAAGGAACACCCCTTTAAAATCAGCCTGTTGACAGGCGCTTCTCTTGGTCATGACACCGACAAGATATTGAGCGAGGCGGG
Source organism: Bartonella sp. M0283 (assembly GCF_016100455.1). Taxonomy (NCBI): domain Bacteria; kingdom Pseudomonadati; phylum Pseudomonadota; class Alphaproteobacteria; order Hyphomicrobiales; family Bartonellaceae; genus Bartonella; species Bartonella sp. M0283. Next base: position 170,073 of record NZ_JACFSK010000001.1, read on the forward strand.
TGTTCTTGCCCGCCGTATGCCGTTTCAGGTTGATACCGCTTTAAGAGCGGCAATCAATCGCGGCGAGGTTATGTTTATTGACGAACATTTGTCGGAAGTGGTCGAGCAATTGCGCGCCCACCAGTTACCACCGGTCAATATTGCCATTATCGAAGCGATGATGATTCATAAAGATGGTTCGATCGTGCCGACGACATCTGTCGGCAATTCGGCAAGCTTTGCCTTGGGGGCTGATAAAATTATTATCGAACTCAATACCAGCATCAATCCGGATTTTGAAGGCATACATGATATCTATATTCCCGAAGCACGGCCGAACCGCAAGCCCGTCGGGGTAGTAAAACCGGATACGCGCATCGGCACGACATCAATCAAGGTAGATAAAAACAAGATTGCGGCCATTGTCATTTCGGATGTGCCGGATAGCCCGTCATTGATTTCGCCAGCCGATGATGCAACCAATGCCATTGCCCGCCATTTGACCGAATTTTTCTTAAAAGAAGTCGACCAGGGGCGCATGGATATGACATTAAGCCCCATTCAGGCGGGTATCGGCACCATTGCCAATGCGGTTCTGACAGGCTTTGTGAATAGCCCGTTCCACAATTTGCAGATGTATAGCGAAGTGTTGCAGGATTCGACCTTCGAACTTTTCGATGCCGGCAAGCTCGATTTTGCATCGGCCTCGTCCATTACTTTGAGTGAAGCCTGTGCAGCACGGGTTTTCCCGAACATCGGACGCTATAAGGACCGGTTGATCTTGCGGCCGCAAGAAATATCGAATTATCCGGAAATTATCCGTCGGCTCGGCATTATTGCGATCAATACGGCGCTTGAAGCCGACATTTACGGCAATGTCAACTCGACCCATGTCGGTGGCACCCATATGATGAACGGTATTGGCGGTTCGGGCGATTTTGCGCGCAATGCCTATATTTCGGTTTTTGTAACGAAATCGGTTGCCAAAGGTGGCAAGATTTCCTCCGTTGTGCCAATGGTTGCCCATGTCGATCATACAGAACATGATGTGGATGTTCTGGTGACAGAATTGGGTTATGCCGATTTGCGCGGTCTTGCACCACGTGAACGTGCTCCGCTTATCATTGAAAAATGTGCCCATCCCGACTATCACGATATATTGCGCGATTATTTCGATCGTGCTTGCAAGACAGTTGGCGGCCAGACCCCGCATATTCTTGAAGAAGCCTTTTCGTTGCATGAAAAGTTCAAGAAAACGGGTTCAATGTTAGGATGAGTTTTGGCAGACAGGAAATATATCATCGGGGCGAATGCTTATGAAGCACCGGCACTTGAACCGGCGCTCTATCTTGTGGCAACACCGATAGGAAATCTTGGCGATATCACCTTGCGGGCAATAGAAACAATTGCCGCTGCCGATGTTCTTGCTTGCGAAGATACCAGAGTGACACGCATCTTGCTTGAGCGTTATGGTATTCACCAGAAGCCGATCGTTTATCAGGAACATAATGTCGAGGAAGCAGGCAGAAAACTTCTCGGCGCTCTCGAAGAGAACCAATCGGTCGCGCTGGTGAGTGATGCCGGTATGCCGCTTATTTCCGACCCCGGTTTCAGGCTGGTTGCCGAAGCACGCGAAAAAAATATCAAAATCGTGCCGGTTCCGGGTGCTTCTGCCGCTTTGACAGCATTGATTGCAACAGGCTTACCAACCGACAGCTTTTTCTTTTCCGGCTTTCTTCCAACAAAGTCCATGCAAAGAAAAGCCCGCCTTGAAGAACTGGGCTCAATTCCCGCTTCATTGATTTTTTACGAGTCGCCGCATCGCGTGTCTACAACTTTGGCCGATATGGTTGATGTGTTCGGGGAAAATCGTCGTGGTGCAATCTGTCGCGAAATGACCAAAAAGTTCGAGACGGTTGATGTTGCACCACTTTCGGAATTGAAAGAACGCTATAGCGACGGCGAAAAGATACGCGGCGAAATTGTTATTATTGTCGAGCCGCCATCAAAACAGGAAGAAAAATTCGACACGGAAGAAATCGACAAACTTCTGATCGACCTTGCGAAAGATTTGTCCGTAGCAAAAGCCGCAGCAGAAGCGGCAAAAATTACCGGACACAAAAAAGCAGACCTCTATAAACGCCTTTTATCGCTGAAGGATTAAGCTTTTTCAAAGAGGAGCAGGGGGCTTTAAAAAAAGGTTAAGGTGGCTAAAAAAGCTCAAGTAACTGAAAAAGATGAGGGGCTCAAGAAGGCCAGAGGATAAGAAGCCCGCCTAACCGAAAAAGACAAGGGCGATGAAAAAGCTTAAGGTGGCTCGAAAAGCTCAAGTAACTGAAAGAGATGAGGGGCTCAACAAATCCGTTAAATTTCTTTTCCGTCAATTTTTAAATTCTCGGCCCTCTCACTATTTGAAATAGTTAAGGGAACGATCTAAGAACGGTGTTTTTTTAAAAAATATTTCTGTATAAATCTTTATCCTTATGAGTAGATAGATGTGTCATTTGTCTTCCCCTTTCATGAAGAGAGATCATGAACAAAAAACGCAAGCAGAAAACCTATTCACGCGGCATTTATGCCGAAAGGCTTGCGGGCTTATGGTTGCAAATGAAAGGTTATCACATTGCGGCACGCCGGTTTGAAACCGGTTTTGGTGAAATCGATATTATAGCGCGGCGCGGGTATGTTATTGCTATTGTCGAAGTGAAAGCGCGCCCCACCCTTCAAGAGGCGATGGAAGCGGTTAAACAACAGAGCAGAAAGCGCATTGACAATGCAGCCAATATATTTCTCGCGCGCCAGCCCGACCGCAAAAAATTGCGGCTGCGCTATGATCTGATAGCAATTAGCCCGTGGAAATTGCCCCGCCATATAGAGGGGTTTTTTCATCCTGAAAATTTTTGAATAAGAGCAATTTGGTGATGTCAGGTTGTCAAAGCGACAATGATTATGTTTCATCGTCCGGCTCTTTGCAAGTGGAGCAACTGGTGCAGATGCTGTAACGGAAGGCAAAGACGCTCGTAACGCGGATGTGTTTTTGGAGGCGAAGAGTGCTAAAGGGCAAATGCTTTGACAAAAGCGGACGAGTGCCATAAGGCGGATGTCTCTACAAAAGGCGAATGGTTGCCAATCATCGCGGGGTGTTGTTGCTTTAAAGCGCATCGCCGAAAACCAAAAACCGTCCGTGTCAACCTTCTTTCCCGCCTGAACGAAAAAAACATTTTGTTTTTGTCTGTCATGCGCTAGAAGGAAAAGTAACATCAAGTAGCCGGACTTTGATTTATGAGAATTGCAAGCCCGCTTGAAGAGGATTGATTATGGACGATTATGAGAAGTTCGCAACCGGTCTTATAATAGTTTTTGGTGCGCTGATTATCGGTGGCCTCTTGGCTGCCCATCTTGTTGCCATGAACCGCGCCGGTTTTATGTTTGCATTAAGCGCCGGTATTATGGGCTGGTTTTCTGCTTTCGCAATTCTGTTCGACAAGAAAAAAGCCTATCTTATTTTGATAATTCTGTCAGTTTTGTGTGTCGCTTGCTCTATCGGTATTTTTGTCCGGTGACGATCACAAAAAGTTTTATTAAAAAGGCGCCGGTTTATACCGGCGTTTTTTATTTCTATTCTTGGAATTTATTGACATAAAGAAATCTTTATGTCACTCATGACCGGCTGATATGAAAGGTTCCCCTGCTATGTCACATATTGTCGAAAAGTCATCTTCCGGTGAAGAGAAAGCCTCGGGCAAAACATCAAATTCCGATAAATCAAATCCAGTAGAAAAATTGTTTGGTCAAACAGAAAAGCCGAAAAACCGCACGGAAGAGTTGCGCCAATTGGCACGCGAGCGCATTCTTATTCTTGACGGCGCGATGGGAACGCAAATCCAGTCTTTCCATTTTGACGAAGAACATTTCCGTGGCGAGCGGTTTGTGGCCTGTAGCTGCGCTCTTCAAGGCAATAACGACCTTTTGACATTGACCCAGCCGAAAGCCATTGAAGACATTCATTTGCGCTATGCTTTGGCCGGTGCCGACATTCTGGAAACCAACACATTTTCCTCAACCACCATTGCGCAGGCCGATTATGGCATGGAAAATATGGTCTATGAGCTTAATCGTGACGGCGCCCGTCTTGCGCGCCGCGCGGCTTTACGGGCAGAAGAGAAAGATGGCAAGCCGCGCTTTGTTGCCGGCTCCATTGGCCCGACCAATAAGACCGCTTCGATTTCGCCCGATGTCAACAATCCGGGTTTTCGTGCCATTACCTTTGATGAATTGCGCATTGCTTATGGCGAGCAAATCAATGCACTGATTGATGGCGGTGTTGACCTGCTTCTCATTGAAACGATCTTTGACACGCTCAATGCCAAAGCGGCTATTTTTGCCGCAAAAGAAGTTTTTGCCAAAAAAAATATCGAATTGCCAATCATGATTTCCGGCACAATTACCGATATGTCGGGGCGCACACTTTCCGGGCAAACGCCGACTGCCTTTCTTTATTCGGTTGCCCATGCCAAGCCGTTTTCTGTCGGGCTTAATTGTGCTTTGGGCGCAAAGGCCATGCTGCCACTCGTCAAGGAAATGGCCGCCAATACAGAAGAACTGATTTGTGTTTATCCCAATGCCGGCTTGCCCAATGCTTTTGGCGGTTATGATGAAACGCCGGAAATTATGGCAAAAGAGCTTGGAGAATATGCGCGTGAAGGTGTCATCAATATTGTCGGCGGTTGCTGCGGGACCACGCCTGATCATATTCGCGCCATTGCCGAAGCGGTCAAACCCTTCAAACCGAGAAAGCCCAAGCCGCAGGAAAAGCTTTTGCATTTGTCGGGTCTTGAACCGTTTACACTCACCCACGACATTCCTTTCGTTAATATTGGCGAGCGCACCAATGTCACAGGGTCGGCACGGTTTCGCAAACTCATAACCAATAATGATTATACGGCTGCTCTCGATGTCGCGCGCAATCAGGTGGAAAACGGTGCGCAGGTCATCGACATCAATATGGATGAGGGGTTGATTGATTCCGTGGCGGCCATGCGCAAATTTTTAAATCTTCTTGCCGCCGAGCCGGATATTTCCCGTGTTCCCGTCATGATTGATTCATCAAAATGGGAAGTTATTGAAGCCGGTCTTCAATGTGTGCAGGGCAAATCCATCGTCAACTCGATTTCCTTGAAAGAGGGCGAGGAAAAGTTTATCGAACACGCAAAACTTGCCTCCCGTTACGGGGCGGCGGTTGTGGTGATGGCTTTTGATGAAAAAGGCCAGGCCGACACCGAACAACGCAAGGTTTCAATCTGCGAGCGGGCTTATAGAATTCTTGTCGACAAGGTCGGTTTCCCGCCTCAGGATATTATTTTCGACCCCAATATTTTTGCCATTGCAACCGGTATTGACGAACATAATAATTACGCCGTCGATTTTATCGAAGCGACTAAGGAAATTCGCAAAAAATTGCCTTATTGCCATATTTCCGGCGGGGTCTCCAATCTGTCATTCTCGTTCCGTGGCAATGAACCGGTTCGCGAGGCGATGCATTCGGTCTTCCTTTATCGGGCAATTGCCGCCGGTATGGATATGGGCATTGTCAATGCCGGACAATTGGCCGTTTACGATACAATCGAACCGAAGCTTAAAAAAGCCTGTGAAGATGTGATCCTGAATAAAGACGCTGGCGCAACCGAGCGCCTGCTTGCACTGGCGGAAGACTATCGCGGTAAGGCCGGTGGCGGCGTGAAAAAGGAAAAAGACTTAAGCTGGCGACAATTGCCGGTGGAAAAGCGCCTTGAACACGCTCTCGTCAACGGCATTACCGAATATATCGACGCTGATACGGAAGAAGCACGCCAAAAAGCCGAACGCCCGCTTGATGTCATTGAAGGGCCGCTTATGGCCGGCATGAATGTGGTGGGCGACCTTTTCGGGTCCGGCAAAATGTTTTTGCCGCAGGTGGTCAAATCCGCCCGCGTGATGAAGCAGGCTGTGGCCATTCTTCTTCCCTATATGGAAGAGGAAAAGCGTAAAAACGGTGGCGAAGGCCACCAGAGTGCGGGCAAAATTATTCTCGCAACAGTCAAGGGCGATGTGCACGATATTGGCAAAAACATTGTCGGCGTTGTGCTTGCCTGCAATAATTACGAGATTATCGACCTTGGTGTGATGGTTCCCGCACAAACCATTCTCGATGCGGCACGGCGTGAAAAAGCCGATGCAATCGGTCTTTCCGGCCTCATTACGCCTTCGCTTGATGAAATGGTCAATGTTGCCCATGAAATGGAAAGTCAGGGCTTCGACATTCCCTTGTTGATCGGCGGGGCAACGACAAGCCGCGTTCACACGGCCGTCAAGATCAACCCGCAATATCACCGCGGGCAGAGTGTTTATGTGCTGGATGCAAGTCGGGCGGTGGGGGTTGTTTCATCGCTTCTTTCCCCGCAAACAAAAACCGAAACAATCAAAAAAATCCGTCAGGAATATGCGAAGCTCGCCGCCGCCCATGAAAGGGGTGAACAACAAAAGACCCGCGTTTCATTAAGTGAAGCGCGCGCCAATGCACTGAAACTCGATTTCAAAAATTATAAACCGGTCAAGCCGACATTTCTTGGTGTCAAAAAATTCGACGATTGGGATCTTGCCGAACTTTCGACCTATTTCGACTGGACACCGTTTTTCCAGAGCTGGGAATTGCGCGGGCGTTATCCGGCAATTCTTGATGATGAAAAGCAGGGGGCAACGGCCCGCCAGCTTTATGACGACGCGCAAAAAATGCTTAAAAAAATCATTGCCGAAAAATGGTTCCATCCGAAAGCGGTGATCGGCTTTTGGCCTGCAAACCGCGTTGGTGATGACATCCGCATTTACACTGACGAGACAAGAAAACACGAGCGGGCAACCTTCTTCACTTTGCGCCAGCAATTGCAGCGGCGCGAGGGGAAGCCCAATCTTGCTCTGGCCGATTTTGTTGCGCCTGTCGGCACGCCCGATTATATTGGCGGTTTCGTGGTAACGAGCGGCTTTGGAGAGGAAAAAATTGCCGAACGTTTCAAACGCGAAAACGACGATTATTCTTCCATTCTGGTCAAAGCGCTGGCTGACCGTTTTGCCGAAGCTTTTGCCGAATGTCTGCATGAACGCGTTCGCAAAGTCTATTGGGGATATGCGGCCGATGAAAATTCGACAAAAGAAGATCTGATTGTTGAACATTATCGCGGCATACGTCCCGCTCCGGGCTATCCCGCACAGCCTGATCATACCGAAAAAGGCACATTGTTCGAGCTTCTTGATGCGACAAAAAATACCGGTGTGAAACTGACCGAAAGTTACGCCATGTGGCCCGGCTCGTCGGTTGCCGGACTTTATTTTTCCCATCCCGACAGCTATTATTTCGGCGTTGCCAAGGTCGAACGCGATCAGGTTGAAGATTATGCCGAAAGAAAAGCAATGCCGGTGAGCGAAGTCGAACGCTGGCTTGGCCCGATCTTGAATTACGAGGTTAAAAGAGACAAATGAAACTAGGTTTTATCGGTACAGGGACCATTGCCTCGGCCATGGTGGAAGGCTTGATGAAGAGCAATCTTCCGGTGGAACAAATTACGATTTCACCCAGAAATGCCGACCGCGCGGCAGAGCTTTCCAAACGCTTTGACAAGGTGAAAATCGGCAAAGACAATCAGGATGTAATCGATCAGAGTGACGATGTTTTCATTTGTTTAAGAAGCCAGATTGCCGAGGAAGAATTAAAAAAGCTCGATTTTACTAAAGCAAAAACGGTTATTTCGGTTATTGCCATGGCAACGGCAAGTGAAACTGAAAAATGGATTGGCAAAAAGGTTTTTCGCGCCGTGCCACTTCCCTTTGTTTCGGAAGCCAAAGGGATGACAGCAATTTATCCGGATAATCCGGAATTGCGGAAAATTTTCAATGCGATGGGTGGGGCAATTGCCGTCAAGGATGAAAGCCAGTTTGCCTTGATGATGACGGCCGGTTCTCTGATGGGAGTCTATTTCAATTTCATCGAAACAGCAAACCGGTGGTTAGAGAAAAACGGGCTTGATGAAAGCCAGTCGGCACCGTTTCTTGCCTCTATGTTTGGCAATCTTGCCGACGAGGCAAGGAAAGCCAATAAGCCCGATTTTACCGCTTTGGAAGCCGAATATTCGACCAAGAAAGGCACGAACGAGCTGGTCTCCCAATATTTTACCGGTCATGGTGGCAGAGAAGCCTTAACCGGCGGCCTTGATGAAGCGTTCAAACGTATCAAGGGAGAGTGAGGCGCTTAAAAGCAATCAAGCTCCGTTTCAATGCGAAAGCAGGTTCATAACAATGCTCGCGTGAAAAAGCCGCGCGGGCATAGAAAAGGCAAGGGAGGTGCTTGCAACCGATCGCGCGCCATTTGTGAACGGTTTTAAATCAACAATGCCCGAGCAATAAAACTCTGCGGGCATATTAAAGGCGGTCAGGCATCCGACAGAAATTATGCACGGTTCGGGAAGGCTGCAAAGTTTCAAAGACGATAGCAGCGCGGGAAAACCTCGAACAAATGAGAGGCGGTCGATGAATACTCTAAAACAATCGGTGCTCGCTGCCGGATGATTTCGGAAAAGCATTTGGTTTGACGTATCCGCAATTTTTGCGGCCGGTTTTCGGGATTGATTACATTGTCAAGAATTGCCTTCAGTGTGGAAGGTAGCTTTTCTGCCCGCTATCGGAATAGCAATAATGGCCGCCTCTGGGGCCAACGCAATAGGTTCCCGATCGGCAAGAACAATTTCCCGATGATGGTTCCATGAGAGATGGGCTACTTTCCAAGGATTGGCTGTTTGTTGAACTGCCGCCCATATAGGCCGAACAATCTTTGGTCGATGCGCTGGTTGAACCGTCATTACAGATAAAGGTTCCGCCAACACAATGGGAAATGCCGCCTTTCCGGCCTGAACAAGGTGTATTTGCCGCAGCAAGTTCAGGAAATGAAGCTGTGAAAAAATGAAGATCAGCAAAATATATCTCATATCGAGATTCCCCGTGCGATCATCGTAATACTCGAAATAATTTTTTTACAATCAATTTCGATTTTGACTTAAGAAACGTAGGACTATCGCCAGACCTTTTTCAATAGCGCGCGAGATAGTTGTGGCTATCAAATGCTATCTGGACTATTTACCCGTTCCGGTTTTTTAAATTTTTTTGGCCGCAATCATTTGTTCTTTAAGTGTTTGTCCGAAAGTTGGCCGGTTGTTGAAACCGGTTTTAAAAAGGTATTACCGGTTGTTTGCTATGGCTCTCCATCGAAAATCGTGGTCTTTCATTATCGCAGCTTTTTGCCGAAAACCGTACTTCTTTATCATATGCTTCTTCACCAAAAACCGTGCTTTTTAGTTATCGCGGTTCTTTACCGAAAACCGTACTTCTTTATTACAAGCTTCTTGACCGAAAACCGTGCTTTTTTGTTATCGCGGCTCTTTACCGAAAACCGTTTCACACTTTTTAGGGCAACCGCTTGAACCACTTTTCGAGAAGCATGTGTCGCTTTTTGGGGCAGCCGCTTGAACCACTTTTCGAGAAGCATTTGTCGCTTTTCGGGGCAGCCGCTTGAACCACTTTTCGGGAAACATGTGGAACTTTTCGGGGTGGCCGCTTGAACCACTTTTCGGGAAGCATGTGTCGCTTTCCAGGAGCTGATCGAGACGTTTTTCGGCAAGCATGTGCAGCTTTTCAGGAAATGTGTTTTGCTTTACAAGCACGGTTCTGCATGTTGACGGTAGCGTGGCGAAGATTAGCTTTTCGAGGCTCGAAGATGAACAGAAGATTAACAAAAAGTTCAGGATAAGTTCAGCTAACAAAGCGTAAGGTGTTTCTCAAGAATCGTTAAAAGGATATCTCGCATGAGAAAACTGATTGTTGTTCTTTTAAGCCTTGCAATGACAGTGCCGCTTTTTGGTGCACTTTCTGCCAAGGCCGATGTTTATCCTGTCATCATCATTGATAACGGCCATCGTCATCATTATGACCGCTATCATCACCACTATCCGCCGCATCGGCGCTATTTCGAGCACCGGCACTTCTATCCGGCTCCGCCGCCACCGCCGCCCTATTATGGCCCGCATTTCGGTCCGCATGGTCCCCATTATGGTCCGCGGCCCTGGCACCCGCATCCTCATTGGTATTGATAGGTTGTCGTAAGATAATCATAAACCAGAACCTTGATAAAAGCCCGTTCGGTTACTGAAGCCGGACGGGTTTTTATTGTTTTCCTGAATTTTGCATCTCACACTTTTCCGCGTGAAACCGGATTGTCCGGTTTTTAAACGTGGCAATTCTTGCCCCTGTTTTCGATGGGTGACATGAAAAGACCGTGCGGGTGATTGAATGGGGCAGGGCAGATTTAAGGAAATGACCGGCGAGTTTTCAAGCCAGTTTCCAATGTTGGGCAAATTTCCGATATTGTGTCAAAGCCGTTATCATATGATAAAAAATGGAAGCGGGAACATCTTCGGCAATGGCGCGGCCGTTTTCCGATATGAGGTCAATCCATAAACCTTTGGGGGCGGCGTCGATATGCCACCGGAAAAGCCTTCCCACACGCGCTTCTATTTCAGGTTTCAAATCCGGCCCGTCATTGCCATCAAGCGCAAGCGCTGCTTTGATCGCTTCGGTTTGCGGCCAGCTTCGCGAATTGGTGTCGATCGGCATTCCGTGGCGCGAAATCGTGTTATAGGCAAGCCCCGTCTTGCGGTTCAAACCATTGGCAATGGCGGAGGCATAGAGCTTTTTGGCAAGTTTTATAACGCTGCGGTCATTGGTTTTCTTCGAAAAATCGACAAGCAGCGACGACCATTCGAAATGGTGTCCGGGTTCGCAAATGTCACCTTCAGGTGAAGCCGACCTTTGCCAGTCCTTGTCGTAATATTCGGCAAGGGTCCAGCTATCTTCATCAAAGAAATGTTCCTTGAACAGGTCGACAATGCGTTCTGCCCGTTCAAGATAATCTCTGTCACCTGTCACGTCATACCAGGCCATGAAACTTTCAAACAAATGCATATGCGGGTTGGAACGGCGAAATGTTTTCTCTCTGTCGGCTTTGGCATTTTCAAAAAAGCCCTTGCCTTCTTTATCGGCAAGATGAAGGTCGATAAAAGAGAAGGTTTCCATAGCAAGCGGCAAGGCTTTTTTATTGCCGACACGATGGGCGTGGGCAAGTGCCAGTAACACACAAGCCTGATCATAACTGTCTTCGGTTGCGTTGAGAACCTTGCCATCTTGTGAAAGCTGTAAAACCCAACCGCCACGGTCTGTTCTGCCATTTTTGCCGATAAATTCGAGGCCGTGGTCAATGAGCTCTTTATAAGGGCCGTCCCAGCCCATTTCACCGGCCATGGCAAAAGCATAAATCTGGCGTGCCATTGTGCGCATGCGTTTGGCGCGCAATACCGGCATTCCGTCAAAACCCAAGGCTTCATAAAAGCCGCCTTTTTCATCAACTCCGCGTGTTGACCAGAGCGGCAGCGCTTCATCAAAAAGCCAATGCTCGACACGGGTGAGATAGGCACCGCTTTGCGGTATTTTATCGGCAGCGGGGGTGAATTTGGTTTCAAGCCTTCCGGCTTTTTCAAGTGTTGCCACCACGTCGCGCACATTCTGGCTTTCTTTGACCGGAGCCACAAAAGTTGCGTCTGTCGTTGCGACAACCGCCATATTATGAAGCCCGACAGCCGATAGTAAACCCGCTTCCGAGCGCAAATAGCTGCCATGGCAATTGATCGCCACAACATCGCCAATAATCACATTACCGTTTTTATCCGGCGGTGTAGGGCTTGATTGCTGGTTCAAAAGCGATTGCCACGAGCCGAGATCATTCCAGTGAAAGCGGGCGGGCACAAGCGCAATGTCTTTGACATGCTCCATAATGGCATAATCAACTGAGTCAGAAGGAATTGCCGCATAATGCTCGTAATTTAGCCAGGTACCCGATATATCTGTATGGGCGCTTTTGAGTGCCTCGACTGTCTTCTTCCAGATTTCCGGCTGGAACTCGAGAAAGGCTTTTTTCATGGTTGCTGCGGAAAAAAGGAATATTCCCGAATTCCATAAAAAATTACCCGACTGCAAATATTTTTTGGCCGTTTCAACATCCGGCTTTTCAACAAAGCGGATAACGTCATAAACGCCGTTTTTTTCCTGTTCTGTTTCGACATAGCCATAGCCGGTTTCCGGCTTATCCGGATGAATTCCAAAAACTACAATGCGGCCGCTCCTTGCGGCTTCTTCACCTTCATGAATGGTTTTCCAAAAATCGTCATCGGTTGAAATTTCATGGTCTGATGGGGCAACGAGAATGAGCCTGTCACCATATTCGGCAAGGGTGATGGCCGTTGCCAAAGCAACAGCTGCCGCCGTATTTCGCCCCAAAGGTTCAAAAATCGGGCGCCCACCATTTAATGGCAAACCGGCAATATCATGGCGCAAACGATATTCATGAGCTTCCGAGGCAATGAGAAAAATCGGCCCGTGGCCGCTTGTCCGTGCATTCATGCGCTTGACGGTTCCCGATACCATCGAGCCTTTGCCGGAAAGGTCATGAAACTGTTTTGGAAAGTCTTCACGCGATAATGGCCAAAGACGGGTGCCAACGCCGCCGCTCATAATGAAACTGATGATTTTTTCGGCCATTTTTTCTTTTCCGGCTTGAACTTAAAAAGCATATTCTTGCTATCGCTTTTCAAGGGTTTAGGTCAAGTGAATGCCGCCCGTCGCATAAAAAATAATAAAACCGTAAAAACGAAGACCGATAATAGTTGAGCGCTTCTCCAAGCGATAGGGCGATGGCTGTGAGAACCGGCAAATGTGTTTTAAACCGGCCTTCGGCGGTGCCCGTCGGCGTGATCTTTGCTCGATCGGATAAACGAGAAAAGCATCGAAATGTTTACAAAAAGGTGGGCAAGGGAAAAATCGGCCAAACTTGCAGCAGAAGTTTCGAGAGGTGGAAGACAACTTTTTGAAACGACAAAATTGCCGCGCTATTGGCAAAAATTTCATTCTTTTGCGGAAAAGTTTCAAGCACGTTATAATAAAAACGTTAGGTTAAAAATGTTGGCGGGCGAGGGGGTAGAGAGCCGATATGGGGCAAACAGATCAGGAAAAGGTGATTGAAAGCCAAGGAGCGAGGGGAAAACAGACAGGAAATGAATAATTGTTGAGCGGGTTTTTTTAAAAAACACTTGCGAGAAAGCTGTCATAACGGTATAAGCCCGCCAACACCAGTTAGTCGGAGTGTAGCGCAGACTGGTAGCGCACCTCGTTCGGGACGAGGGGGTCGGAGGTTCAAATCCTCTCACTCCGACCATTTTTCATTAAAAATTGTTTTAAACGACAAAATGTCGAGTTTTCAAATTTCAAAACGTCGGAAAAACAATCATGCTTTGCGTGTGACTTTGTTATGCTTTGCGTGTGATTTTATCATCTATAATTGTTTTAAAAGTCAGGGTTTATACGGTTCAACCGGGTTACTAAAATTACCCGCGTCAAATAAAATGCTTACCAGAACGACCGGATTTTTATCTATATCTTTGCCGGAAAAGCAAAAGCGGAAGGTGACTGGCGGAGCTTATAATAAAATGTTTCTGGTCAATTGCAGTTGCAGCCTAAAAAAGAAGTGATTCGGTAAAAATATCGGGCTCATTCTATTTTCTTAAAAATTCAGGTTTTTAAATTTTAAAAATTTCAGCAAACGAATACATTGTATTCGAGTAATCAAACTCTTTTTCGTTTTTTTAAAAAGGAGATTTCTATAGCATTTTCAAATATTTATTTTTTCATCAATAATATCAAAAGTAATCATTAGTCGGTTTACAGAATTTAACGTATAGAATTCGTTTTAATATTATTCATTGACACTTTTAAAGATTATATTTACATTCAAACTGTTATTGGTAATTCCGCCAATAGCAATAAAGCTTTGGCTGCAACCAAAGCTTTATTACAATATTAACCCAACTGACGCAATTATCAATCAACGGTTACAGTTAGTATGAGCAACTACTTTCAACAGGGAGTTAAAAATAACTGCGGAGTTAAAGATAACTTTTTATAACTCAGTTATTTTTATTATTAACTGTTGAAGATGTCAACTCAAAAAATAATCGTGATCGTGTACGACTATTCCTTGCGGCAGTTTTCTCAATAGGAGATAATCCATGATTATACCGCATTTTATTACGGAAGTGATCATCGGTTTTTTTCGGTCGAAATGTTTTTTCATTTCGGCTGATCTAAAAATCAAATTAGGTTATGGTGTCCACAAACCTAAAGAGAAAATCGGATTGGAAGATAAAAACGGAAAAACACTTCCACCTGATTATTTGGAAAAACATTGAAAAACCGGAAGCGCCTCTTTTTTCGGAGGCGCTTTCAACTCTCTGGCTTGAGAAACACATCCGGTCTGTTAATGACAACTGTTTGTCGCGCTCGTTTGATGTCTACTGGTCAAAATTTTCTCGTTTTTAATATAAATTTCAATAATTTATAATATTTTTATTTTTATGCATTTACATTGTATATACATCGCCTTAAATAGATGTAAGCGGTGAATGCAATATCGTGTAGCACCTCTATGTGATACGTCCGAGTAAGTAACCAGCGTAATGAGGTTATAGCTATGTCTGCACTAAAGAAAAATACCAACTTCAATTTGCGGATGACTGAAGATCATATGCGGTTGATTTCGAAAGCAGCAAAGATTTGTGGTAAATCGGTCGCAGCTTTTATGACCGAGGCGTCGGTTTTTTCGGCGCAACGAGAACTTATGGATCAAAGGTTTATTGGAGTTCAGTCTGATCTTTTCGATAGCATTGATGAAAAATTATTGCAGCCGGGAAAAGCACATAAACGTTTGGTGAAACTCTTCAACAATAAGGTTGAATGGAGTGACTGATCATGGGCTACCGTAAACCATGCCCTTATGACCCGTCAAAACATTTGACGGATAGTTTTTCTTCAGGCTCTCCTGTCCTTGATGATTGGCTAAAAAATATGGCTGGTTATAATCAATCTCAACATTATACAAAAACGTTTGTGATAACCGACGAAAATGATTGTGTTGTGGGCTACCACGCTTTGTGTGCAGGCATGATTTATCGTTCTGACACTCCGCGTAAAATCAAAGGAGCTCATGCGCCTGATGAAATTCCGGTGG
This sequence comes from Bartonella sp. M0283, assembly GCF_016100455.1. Classification (NCBI taxonomy): domain Bacteria; kingdom Pseudomonadati; phylum Pseudomonadota; class Alphaproteobacteria; order Hyphomicrobiales; family Bartonellaceae; genus Bartonella; species Bartonella sp. M0283. The sequence continues at coordinate 185,242 of NZ_JACFSK010000001.1, forward strand.
CACTTCTTGCGCGCATGGCGGTTGATAGACGTCACCAAGGTAAAGGATTGGGGGCTGCGCTTTTGCGCAACGCCCTTCTTTTGGTCATCTCCGCTTCTCAGCTTGTTGCTTTCCGTGCCGTTGTCGTTGAGGGGATGGGTGAAAACGCCAAGAGGTTTTATGAACATTTCGGATTCGTTCAAATAAAAGGAATGGACATGAAACTTATTCTTTCTACCGCCGATATTCTAAAATCATCCTTGGAAGCTTGTGATGGAAGAGATTGCTGATAGGAAATCCCTTCACGTTTTTCAGGACGGGCGATCGTTTCAATTATTTTTCTTTTTCGACACGAAGTTATCCGGAAAATCGGGAAAAAAAGCGGTCTTAAGCAAACCGGAACCAAGCGTGAACCAGTATTATATTTCGTGATTTCGGTGGTCTTTAGGCCGGCAAGTTCTTGAAAAATAAGTGCAAAAATTCTGGATAATCAGAAATCAATTTGCTCCGAGGAAAGCGGACTTTGCAATTGCACAGAAAAGGAAGTGCTGCTTGAAAAGGCAGTTTGCCAACCGCATATAATTTGGGTAAGGGGTTCGTTTAGGCCATTAGCCTGAACGATTTTTTAATTGACTCTTTTTAGAAAAATAAGAACAATACGAGAACAAAAACGGAGTCGCGTAAAGTGAGCAAAGCTGTTTCAAACGATAGTTGTGAAGACGATATTGATGGCCTCATTGCAGCCTATGACGGGGATGCAAAAGCCCTCATTAGAACTTTGCTTGAAGAACGGAAAATGCTTATCCACCAAATCGAAGTTGCCACTTCTGCTATGTCTGTCGGCTATGGTCGGGGGTGGAAACCAAAATTGCCGATTGACTAGGTTGGCCGTTCTTCATCTTTATGGCGCTTAAAACTCGCGTTAGGATTTCGCCTTTCATTTTGTTTCAGGTTTGTTTCAAGAGCCGGTCAAACGAACTTAAAAGCCAACGAGACCTTTGCTGCAAGCTTGGCAATTTAAGGTTGAAGCCGGATTTTAATGTTGGACATCCGCGGCTTGAAGTTCAAAGCGATGGTTATGCTTGTGAGTTACTGAAACAAAGAGACGGGGAGAAGATGCGATATATTCTAAGACCGGCTTCACTATCGATGAATGATATTTCCGGAAGGGCGGATTTCGTCACGTTATAAAAGGCAAAATAGGAGATAGTAGAGTTACCGGTTATTCGATAATTCAAAATTTCATGAGGGGGTAAAGCGGCGGTAATTTAGATGGAATTGATTGCTGTTTGCCTTTTTCTGCCGCCAATCAATAAGCGATATTCAATAGGGTAGCAAACCGGTTGTGACAAAGTTTGAAAGTCCTTTTTGTCCGTGCGTCAACATGTTCCTTCCTTTATTGATCTGATGTGCAAAAAAGCCGGTTTAGCGGGTGCCTGAGGAACGGTTACGAAGACCGTCTTATGAACCGAATTTTCTTCTCAAAAGGCCTATGACGCTATCAATAATCGACACACCCAAAGCGCCGCATAAAAAACCGGCAAGGCCGAGAAATTTTTCTGGCACAACATAGGAACCGTCGATCAGGTCGAATTTATCAAGCAGATGAGAAAGGGTATTGGCGGCAAGCTCTGCCCCGTAAATAGCGCATAAAGCACCGCCAACCCATTCCATTACGCGTTGCGGCCATTTTTTGGGCGCGCTGTTGAGCTGGCTTAAAAAACTGCCACATGCACCGGCTAGAGCAAGAAGTCCGAACCTGACAAGATAAGCAAGCCAGTCGGGTGGGGGATTATTTTCTGACATTTGATTATTCCATGAAAGGCGCGAGCGGCAATTTGAATAAATTGAAGCAAAAATTAAACCCGTTATTTATATGCATCTGAACTATGTTGTTAGCCGGCTAATGTTATAACACGAGGGAGAATAACTGTGCCGGTAGGGGAGTAGGAACCAGAACTTTGGTCGGGCAAAGATATTTGTTCTTGTGTCGGGGAGGGAAACCTGACGGGATTTCATCAAAATGACGGCTATTGTTTATGGTAAATTGCGAAGCACTGCATTTCCTATTTTATTATAAAATAGGTGATCGGGCTTTGGACGGGAAACGGACTGCCGTTTTCTGTCACAGTGTTTCTTTCCGATTGTTCGACAAATTGTATAAAACATCGTTATCAACCCGCCGCCAATTTATCGACTTTTAATGAATGCTTATGGGCATACGGATATTGAACTTTTTCATTTCCAGCATTTCTGTTTCTGTCCAAACCGGTCGGTCGAGATGATCCATTTGGTGATTGCCGGTTCATTTTCGACAAGGCGCGCGGCGTCATTTGCCTTTGGCGGTTTTGTCCAACCCGCGCAGGAGAACCCTGCAGTCGTATGGCACCCCGCCAACAGCAAGGCAGCGCTGATAAGAGTTAAGAGCTTCAACTTCATTTTCAACCTCGTGAGAATTTTCAAAGGCTGTGATCGCAGCCTTTAGAGACTTTTGTTTTTCCGTCTCTTGCCCGATACAAAAAGCAACAACAATTAGGGCAATGATGACGGCAATGGTGATCGACAGGCGTTCGAGTGTGGTCATAATTCAGCCTCTTTAAACCGTTTGAGAAAATAGAAACTGCCGATTGCAACGCCGATCACCATGACGGACGCAAGCGCCCATTGGAACGGCCCCGAACCGGTAGCAAAACCGGTCAAACCGGAAGCGGCACTGATAACCGGCCCGATGACTTCCGGTTTCAACACCGGATGAACAGTTTTTTGTTCCGGAACGACATCTTTGGACGTCACAAACGCGCCTTCCATCCACAAATACCCTTCTGCCCGACGCCGGTTAACAAGGCCTTGGATTTTTTTGCCGCCCGCTTTTGTCCATTTCATCAATTCGGTCGGGACCGCGTCATAATTGCCGGCGTTCAATTTTTTAAGAAGCTTTGATTTCTTGAACGAAGCAAGGGGGATATTGTAAACAAATGAGACCAGAGCGGCAAACTGGTTGTCGTTGAGCTTGACTTTTACGTTGTTCTCGATCGCCGCTTCATACTGTACAAGATCTTTCAAAAGAATGCGTTCTGCTTCGGCTGCGGTGATGACCATTCCTGCACGTGGTTTTGGCTCGCCGGCCATGGCCGTATGCCCATAGCCGATTGTCCACACACCGCCAGAATCCTTATAAGCTTTGGTTTTGAGACCTTCCCATTGTTTCAGTTTTTCAAGGCCGTGGGGGCTTATTTGTCGTGTCATGACGTTTCCTTATCAATAATAAATGAAGGCAATAAAAAACCCCGCGCAAAGCGGGGTGGTGGTTCAATATTCAATGAAGTAAATTTTTGCTTTTGTTAAAAAACCGGATGTTGTTTCATCGGACAAGAGAAAACGGTGCTCCTAAACTCCGGTTTATCAAACCGGATTTGTAGCAGTTGGAATTTTCCTCATCCCTGAAAAAGCGGAAAGGGCGACCGTGAGATAAAACGATTGGCGCAACAAACGGATCTATAATTATGATTGCTATTTTACCGCAAGGTAAGCAAGTTTCTTCATATCGCCCCGTGTTTTCTTGACGAGATCCAGAATAAGCGCAACCATAAAGCTCATAGCGCCTAACAGTCCAAGAAAACCGGCAAGAACTGCTGTTGGCAGCCGTGGAACCAGTCCGCTTCTTGCATATTCGGTAATGACCGGAATTCCAAACGCTAGAGAGATAATCCAGAACAACAGTGCAACGATGGAATGAAACAAAAAGGGGCGTTCCAACTGGATAAGGCGGATGATGGTAAGACCAACCAGAAAACCGTCTTTAATCGTTGAAAGCTTGCTTTCGGAACCTTCAGGACGTTCTCCATAGGGGGCTTCGATTTCATCCAGTGCAACATTCATTTCCAAGGAATGAACAGTAACTTCTGTTTCGATTTCAAAACCGTTGGAAGAAATCGGAAATGATTTGACGAATTTATGTGAAAAAATCTTATATCCGGATAACATATCGGTAATTTGCCGTCCGAAGATAAATTGTATTGCGCCGGTTAATGCTTTGTTTCCGAAACGATGTCCAAAAGGATAGGATTCTTTGGCCTCGGAAACCCGACGAATATTCATGTAATCAAGTTTTTCATCAACAAATTTGTCAATCGCAGATTGGGCGATGGATAAATCATAAGTTGAATCACCGTCGACAATCAATATCACATCTTCATCAAGGTCTCTGAATGCACGTTTGATAACATTGCCTTTGCCTTGTCGTTTTTCACTACGCACAATTGCGCCGGCTTCTTTTGCTATTTTGACGGTGTTATCAGAAGAATTATTGTCATAGACATAAATTGTCGCGCCTTTAATGTAACGCTTCGCATCCGTGATTACAGATTTGACGGTGATTTCCTCATTACAACAAGTGATAACAACTGCGATCGAACACTTTTCCATACTTTTTCTTCGTGTTCATATCAGATGTCAAACGTTCCAAAGTCAATGATTTATAAGATTATACCGATTAACAATAATGGAACTGTGATCGAGGCTCCCACGATCCGCATTTTTCTATTTCCGAACACTTGCCGCTTTTGGCTATAATAAGCGAATGCTGCAAGAATACACATAATGCTTAACAACAAGCTCGGATAGGAATAACGGAAGTCAGAAGAAACACCGACGAATAAATATCCGACCAGATAGATCATGCCGGAAAATGCAACGACATTCAATGTCCGGTTAAAACGGTCGCAAGTGCCGAGTGTTGCCAGGTAAAAAAACAGGAGAATAAGCAAACTGACATAAGGGTGGAACCATAATTGGTATCCTAAAGACTGGAATTTCATTTCAAGAAAATTAGACCAGAATTTAGGAGCAGGGACTATTTCGTTCATGGGATCTTTGGCGTCTTGTAAATTGATATAGCCAAGATCGGTTTTTGAAACCGGAAAATAAGCAGGCCGATGTCCCTGATAATCCATAAACCGGTTAAAATGTGAAATTCGATGTTTCAAATAGGCTACCGGATGATGAACAATTCCTGAAACCCAGGCGTGACGAAGTTCACTTCTGATCTGTTTGAAGACTTTTTTCCCGTAATATCGTCTATCGAAATAATGGACAGCAATTTGGCTGCAGAAAGCTTTTCTATCCCAATATGCAATTGTATTCCACTGGAGCGGCGTATAGCATTTATTGACAATTGCCATTTGGTCGGGAACTTCCGGAATGTCGGGAAGGGTCGGTTGCCCAGTATTTTTTGCAATACCGACCAGGTCAAAAAGCATAAGACCAAAATCAGGCGCTTCATCACGGGCCTTCAATATTTTAAGATCAACAAACGATGCTGTTGCTATAATACCTAGGACAAGGACAAAACATGTAACATAACGATAAATGATGGGAGATTTCCATCCGATCAAGATCGCAACGAATAACGGAACGGCAATAAAGCAACCGTTAGCGCGGACGTAAAAGCAAAATACCAGAATTATTCCGGTAGTTATATAGAATCCAAGCGTTTTCTTTTTTTCCGAGATCGCCGCGTCAAGCATCATCGCTGAAACAAGGAAAATAAAACTGGCAAGTAAAGTATCTTTCCAGACCATTGACAAAAAAGCAAATACAGGTGTTATAAACAATATAAACACACAAATAGCACCGGTAAAAATTCCTTTTGATATATTTTTTGCGATTATATAAAGGCCAATAAATATTGGTATGAGCTGAATTATCCAAACTATACCGCGAATATCGGTAAAAAATAAAATAAGTTGCCAGATTCTTGATAATAATGGAGAATGCCAGTTAGAAATTCTATGATAAATTATGTCTGAATATATATAAAATGTGTCACTGACAAACGCTCCCGGATAAAAGTTGTAAACCAACCACAGGAACATTATTAATAGACAGAAGAACAAATAGTTGTTTTTCAAAAAAATCGGAATCCCTTTTATTAAACAACTTACATTGTCACTGAACTTATTTTCCAGGCGTTTATAAAATCCGGGTCCCACTGTTTACTCCTGTGGACATTATCAAAATGTCAGCTATCAAGTACCGCACTAAAAATAGTGCTGTTGATTTATATGCAGCAGCTTGAGACGGAAGCTCTATATTGCTCGGTTCATCAAGTCAATAGACCGATTAAGCGAGAGAAAAGTTTATTAGAAGATGATTTTATTATAGAAAAATCCACGATAACTTATAATTAAAAAGTATATTTTATTTTTAATTTTTAAAATTATAAATATAATTTTATATTAATTTAAATTTAAATATATTAAATCATAAAAATTATGCGTGATAAAACTTAATATTTATTTACAAAAAATAATAATATATAAATATTAATTAAATTTATTAGAATTTATATAAACTTCTGAAAAATAAAAATACATATGGTTAAAATAGAAATAAATTTTACTCTTATAAAACATAGACGATATTATGCCGGAGGTTGATAGGCAATGAAACAAGTAAGGCCTTTGACTGTTTTAAGAGAGGCTAAAGAATAAGCCTTTTTTCCGACAAAGCTTCGTTGAAGTCGATTTTTACCGGTTGTCTTCAAGAAGGGACCGAATTTTTCGAGCCATTATCCGAGACGTAAAGAGGAAATGATTGGCGCATTGAGAAGGGCGGTTCCATAATGCCGGTTATGGCATTATTTGGTCATTCGAATTCCCTTGGAGCGTCGATTTTTCTAGCCCGCTCGAAAGAGAACGTGAAAGAGCAAATAAAAGAGATATCCAATTTCTTTTTGAAAAAACATGGCGGATTATGCTATTTCAAAGAGCAGTACAATTCGGCTTGGGAGCAGTATAAAATGGCAAGTCTGGAAGATGAATTTCATAAAGAAATGTTAGCTATTTATGATAAAGCTCGTGATGAACTCGGAATAAGACTTCCCAGATTCAAACAAATGGTTGAACGGAACGGCGGCGTTGGAGCTGCTAAAAAATTGCTACACTCCAATTCGGTTTCGACCGGTTTTTCCAAACTATTCGAGAAGGGGCGGCTCGATTTGACTGTTGAATCGCTTGTCGCAAACAATGAAAAATGGCATCCGCTTTTTAACCAGGAAGAAATACGAAAAGCTAAAGCAAGTTTTCGCCAGTAAAACATCCCCACTTATTTTTAAGGGCCATAAAACCCCACAAAAGATGTGGGGTTTTCAATTGGTTTTACAGCAACATTTATTGGATATTGGCCGCCCAATTCCACAAAGTATCAAGCTGCGCATCCGGTATTTTGTTGACCTCGGCCATTTTTTTCAAAAGCGGAAAATCACGCGTAAAGCTTGTCGCCTTGGTGATATCAATGAGTACGCTTTCGCGTTCCTCTTCATCTGCAATGTAAAAAGGGCTATCCTTATTGGCTATATCGGTGATGAGATTTTCTTCTCTAACACCAATGACAAGGGCCGCCTGCCAGAATTGCCGAGCTGTTAAAGGCGAAAACACTTCTGGAGCTGCAACAATCTTTTCGCCATCCCATAGCTTGCCATAAACACTTCCGCTCTGACCGAATGTTTCGCCATAATTCTCGTCAATACCGATGATATCAAATCCCGCAATTTGCGACTGTTCGGCGTCATCCGTCATGGAAATGATATGTTTGTTATCGTCGATCGTGATGTAGAATTTATGCGGATATTTTTTGAAAAGGTCGTGCCACTCAACGCCATCTTTATCTTTCAATATATTGATGGTGACGGTTCGGGCTTTTTGAACAATATTGCCTTTGTCGTCCTTAATGTCTTCGCCTAATGTGATTTCTTCTGTTGAAGCTCTAAGTTTACCAAAATTTTTCATGCTATTACCACCACCCTAAAGAATACCAGCCACGATTTGCGATGTAGAGTTGCGGTTGACGACCGCATATATGCAAACCGCCAAATTTCGTCTCGTAGTAAGTGGCTGCAACAAAATATCCGGCTGGCATATAGCCAACCCCCGGACTTGGTGGGGTCAAAACGTCTACCCACCCCGCAACCCGGCTATCTGTTACACAGGCGTTTTGAAATGCGGTGCAGCGACTTTCAATATGACTGGCAAGGTCTCCATTTATCCAGTTTGAACCCAGAATATTGCCATCAGTCCTCACATTTGTTTTGTCACCTACAATTAAACCGCTCAGAACACGGACGTAACCATTTTGATAGCATTGAAGCGCATAATCCGAAGGTGAGCTCGCCATCCGGAAGCGTAGTTCTCCTTCTGCTCCCAAGGTTATTTCCGCAGTATGGTCGGCTTTTTTTTCGGGAACAGTCAGTCTTATGCCGTAATTATTGGCACCGTCTGTTCCATCATTTTCTATCAAAACCCACCCGTTGGTTTTAAGTGATCTCCCGCCCTTCAAATCTTGACTAACATCGAGATTGCCGGTAATCGTGCCGCCGGTTTTGGGAAGATGGGTCTTGTCAAGATTTGCTATTTTTTCGCGTTCGTCGGCTGTCATAATTTTGGCATTCGCCGCCTCTTTCATATTGCCCATATCGAACGCGTCGGTTCGCTTACCCGATGGGTCATAGAGTGCGACTGTCATGTCGCCGCTACCAGTAAGGGTCTGCCAACCATTGCCGGATAGAAAAGTCGTGTTTGAAGGCGCGCCATTTGTTTCAATCTCGGTCAAAACGACTTTGTTTTTTCTGGCCAAAGTGCCGAGCGTTTCAGGTTGAACGGCATTATCAGCTTTTTTCCCCTGTTCGGCGGTTGCAAATTCGCTTCTATCGGCTGTTGCAGCCGTACCCAGAACCGAAGGTGTTACAGCTTTGTCATTGGAAGCACGTGCTGCCATATCCTGTGGCGTTGCAGTCGGAATTTCGAAGGTGTGTGTATGATAGGGTACAGCCATTTAAACCCCCAGTTTCTTCAAACGGTTGTCAAGTTCGGTAATCTTGTTTTGTAACGGCATAAGAAGTGCGGAAAGGGCAACATGCGCCATTTGATTATTCGCGTAAATCAATATGCGGATTTTCTCCGGCTCTTTTATGCCGGATATTGCAAAAGGGTGTTCATCCATTGTTCAAGCCTTGATAATATATTGAATGGCAATATTGACCGGGCGCGCTTCATTGCCGCCGTCAGCATTGATGTTGAGACTATGGCTGTGTCTTCCGGATATCGCCGTATTTTCGGTTATTTGTGAATACCAGTCCCAGCCATTTTGGCCGTCTGCGCCGCCTTTGTTGCGCTGCCATGTGGTATAGCTGTGGTTGTGTTCGCCAGCTTCACCGACCGAGCCCGAATGGCTGTGCGATTTGTTCTGGCTATCCTGAAAAGAGGCAAAGGCACGGTTGGGGTCGATATTCTTACCGGCATCTGTTCCGCGTAGAAATACACCGCGCAAATCCGGCACGGCAAAGGTGGTTTGCCCGTCGCCTTTTCCCCACCATTCGCCAATCGCTGAAAACAGTGCGCCATATTGTGTTCTTGATAATAAGCGCCCGTCGCAGGGTATCCATCCGGCGGGTGCGGTCGGCGCACCGAACATTGAAATAACACCGGCCGGTGTTGATTGTTGAGGAGTGGGTGAAGACAAAAACCAGCCGCCGCTCCCATTGTTCAATAAACTGCAAAAGACAATTTCATAGAGAGCGCCGGCCTGAATATCCCCGCTTTCCAAAGGTTTTACCCCCTGATAGGTTGCCTTGAAAACCGGCTTATAATCAATATTGTTGAGGCTTATCATCGGTTGCTCGACATTCACACCGAGAGCGCGAAACCGCAATGTTATGCCGTTGATATAAGCAGTTACCGGTGTTTTCGACTGTATGGCAATGCGTGAAGAGGACCCTTCAACAATAACATCGCCGCCAATATCGCACATATATTCGCGCACACGCTGCATCATCGAACGGGCGGAATTGTTGACCGTGCTTGGCGGCTGCCCCTCTGTCCAGTTGATAATATTGTCGGCATTGGCATTGCTTGCCGCCGAAAGTGACCAATCATAAATAGAACTCATAACATTCCTCCATTATTGGTTTTCGACTGCATGTTTTCTAAAAGCCGTAAAAGTGCCTGCGATTGTTCGGCCGAGGGGCCGCGCACCGGTTTTAGTTGCATCGAGCTTGTCTGCGGTGCGTCAACATTGGCGAGGGCAATCAATGCATTGGCAAGTGAACCGGCGCCTTTTTCAAGGCCTTTTTGCGTTTGCCCGTCTTCCAGTAATCCGTAAGCCGTGGTGGGAGCGGAAGGATTATCTCTATTGTTATCGCCCGCTTCACGGGAAGGGGCAGATGGACCGGTTTTAAAGTTTTGGCCGGCAAATCCCAAGGGGCCGATCGAGCCGAGCACAGGCGCATTGTTATTGGACGGGCGGTTAGCCCAAAAATTAAAAAAAGAACTTGAATTCATGAAGTAGCCTCCATTCGGGTGCAATTTTTCCTTCGTGCCTCCGGTCGGTTCCGGAATGGTCACGCAATGTCTTTTGACTGATTTGTCGTTAAATTTATGAGGCTCATGCTCAAGCATCGGGTGGGGACAAGCCTCTTGTCTCCCATGTCACTGAAAGGCGTTTGAAACGCCCGAATAGCTTTTCTTCAAAGAAGCCTTTCCATAGGAAATCCGAGCTTGTTGTAATTGACCATTAACAATCCGCTTTCGGGGTGGATCACAACTTTATCGGGGTCGGTTTTAAGGATTTCTTGTGCGATAACACCGCGATAGCGTTCAGCCCTTCCGATATAGTTGAAATCATAGACATTGTAGCCGTTGCGTTTGCCCGCATAGCGGATATTTTCTTTTGTGCGTTTGTCCGACAAGCCAAAAAGCGATGACAGCGCACCCAAACCGTTTCCTATTGTGGTGAGCGCACCATTCTGTTGTTTTGTTGTTTGCGTTCCGCTTGACGTTCCGTAATTTCCGGCCGCACCTTGAGCCGCACTTAAAAGCATGGCAAGTCGGTTCCAGCCACGATTATCTTCTTCATTCCATTGGTCACGCGCTGCATCAAGCTTTTGCTGGTTGTTCTGGTCAAGGATTGTGCCGCCTTTCAAAGCATTGAGAAAATTATTGCCTTGCCCCTGAAAATAATTGCTTGCGGCCGAAAGTTGGTTATTGTTTGCCCTGTCGATAAGCTCGTTGGCATTGAGCATATTTCCAACATCCTGATTATACTGGTTGGAAAGTGCATTTGTTGCAGCCTGTCCCAATCCACGCGACAGAACACCGCTATGAGCGCCCGAACCGTAACGACCAGCGCCACTCATTTGACTGTTGATGGTATTGGCGGTGTTATCAAGTGTGTTTTGTAAAGCCTGATTATAGGCAGTGTTTGCCCCCACCATTTTTCCCGAAGCCATATCGGCAAGGTTCTGGCCACTTGCATTTTTGCCGCCTGCAAGGCCTTGCAAATAGCTGTTGCCATAATTGGCGGTGGCGTTTCCAAGCCCGCTAATGGCATTTTTTGTTGTGTCACTTAAATCGGCCACCCTCAAGCCTTGATAAACATTGCCACCCTGACCGGAATTATAAAGGTCCATGGCATCTTTGGCCGAGCGCTTGAAGAGTGGTGCCGCCCATTCCGGCGGGGCTGATGTCTCGGTTTTGGTTTGCTTTGTTTTTCCGCCTTTTCCGCTACTTCCGCCCATTGTTCAATTCCTTTCGATATTTGACCACGCTTGGCCGATAGCCATGTGCGCGCATGATTTTTGACCAGCCGATGCGACCGATCGGGCAAATTTCGGATGCGCCGATGGTTTTTGCCCATTCTTCTATCGGTTCGATCATATCGGCTATTTTCTCGCCGCCGTGACCGGCAAGTTCGAGGAGTTCGACACGTTTTTTCCCGCTCGCCAGAATTTCGATATGCGAGGTGACGAAGGCGACAAAGTTCTCTTTCTCGTCAACGATAATCCATAATTGCCGCTCGCCACTTGCAATTTCTTCGGCCATTGTTTGAAACGATATGTCGTCGGGAAAACGACGGGCGATTTTTGTCATCGCCTCTGTAAGATCGCCGCTATAGCGTTTTATCCGTTCATAAGGCCAGTTTTCGGTGAGATAGATTTGATAGCTCATCTTTTTCCGGCTCTTGTAAAATCGACATTGAAGCCCGAGATATGCGACCATTTCGCGCCTGCCGGAACACGCAGGCGAAATTTGTGAAAACGCGCCCGCGAGCGGCCATGGTAACGGCCTGTATTATAAGAGGGGCTTTTTTCACCTGACCATTTTACCGGTTCTTGCGGGTTTCTTCGCATTCTTGCACCGATGGCAAGCAAGGCTTCATTCGTGTCTATTTGTGCAATAACATTTTCCAGCCGGTTTATATCGCCATTGGGGGCTGCAATTTCCTGCGAGGAAACAATTGCTTCCATAGCTTCTCCCGAAAAGGACCCCAAACGGTAATCAACGGAAAAAGCGCCAAGAATGGGCGCGCCACCCTGCCAGATTTTGCTATCCAGCGAAAACGGCAAATTTTCCAGAATAGTGGAAATATTATCAAGCCCGTCCAGCGTGTAACCGCTTGTATAAATCGGCATAATACTGCTTGCCGCAATGCTGATAACTGTCCATTTTTGCAGGCCCCAGTCATAAACCATCAATTCGTTCATCACGCCCGAACCGTTATAATCCATCGCCCAATAAACGCGGTTATAGAAAGGGTCGATTGCGCAGAACATTTCGGCAAGATTATTGGCATTCATACGGGTGAAAACCGAGCGGTCGATTTTTTCAAAGCCGATAGGTGTCACCGCGCCATCGCTGGTAATCTGGAAAAATCCGCCTTCATCGGCATAAAAGGAAAATTCACCGCGACTGCTGATCGAATTGGATGATTTGGCACCGCGTTTGTCATGAATTTTCTGGAATGAAAATATAATGTCGGAGCCGGGAATGAATGTGCCGCGATAAATTGCCGATTGTAAAAAAATGATCGGGTTGGTGGCTTCGCTCGAGCCTTGAACACTGCCCCCATCCGGAAAATCCTGATAGTCGCAAGACTTTTCGCCCACCGTCCAGAATTCCGCATCATTAAGTCCCGACCAGTAAACGCGGTTGGGATTATCCGGCAATTGCATGAGACAAACAAAATCGCCCCACACTTTAACAGCTCCCGCCCGTGGCGGATTGCCACCAAGATTGCGGAATTTTGCCGAACGGTTCAGCTCGAAAACCTGTGGCGGGTCGTTTTTGTTGACCGCAATAATGAAATTGCCGAAAGAAGCAAAAGACCAGCGCGCTTCATCGGAAGCGGAATAGATTTTTCCCGTTTGGGTGATGTCGCGCCAGGAAAGATCGGTATTGTCGAGAACAAAAAGTTTGGTTGCAGTTCCCGCAAAAACCGAGGTTGTCCCGTCAAGCGCCCGTGCGGCATAGGCTCCATAAGGCTTTTCCGGAAACGGTTTGGAAAAGGCTTTGAAGCCGGGCATGGGAATATAACTGCCGTCTGCCGGCAAAACATTCAATATATCATCGCTATAGTCGCTATTGATATCGGCAATGTCGGGGCGATATTCGGCTATCGATAAAAATGTCATTTAAAACACCGTTGCTTTGATTTTGCCGCTACCATTGCGCCGCGAGGTTTCCGCTTTTAACGCTGAAAGCTGCTCGTTAAAATCGTTAAAGGCTGTTCGAGCCATTTCGGCATCTTTCAAAATATCTTTATAAAGCTCGTATTTTGCCCGCGCTTTGACAAGGTCGAACGCATCGACAAACCAAGGGGATTCCTCATCGGCTTTCAAAACTTCTTCAAGCCGGTAGGGCTCAATCATCAGGCGTATTTTGTAAACTTTGTCAGGGCAGGGAAAGAGCCGCAGTTTTTTCCCGAAATAACAATAGGCATAAGGTTCGCCATGGGCTGAACCCGCGCTTTCAAGTTCCTGCGGGGAATTGAGGTTAAGCCTTTTTGCGTTGCCATTAGATTTTTCAAGAAAGACAAAGCGGATACCGGCCGCACTTGCAATCGCCTTTTCGGTTGTTGCGCCATACCAGTCCTGATTTTTAGTCGTCAAAAAGGTAATATCGCGCGTTTCATTGAAATAAAGCGGTTCACGTGCCGAAAAGCGGATGGCCGAATAGATTGCTTCCTGAATCTGGCTGAAATATTCATTTGTCGTGTCGTCAATTTCATCCTGAATAACGGCAATCATATCCGAAAAGTTTTTGTTTTTCGGCTGGAGAGGCGTGGGAAGACTTGTCATCGGCCCTGTCGTGGTAATGATAATGGCCATAATATTAAACCTTTGTTTTCCGGTTTTTCTTCGGGTTCAGGTTGCGTGTTCTCCGCCGCTTCTTTCCGCTTGCGGTCTTCAAATCGGCGGCTGTTGATTGCGTTGTTGTTGCTTGCGCCGGTATGGAAGGCTCGGCCTTCAAATTTTCGGCTTTTTCGGCAGTGTTTCGAGATGTGCTTCCGGTCTTGACTTGCGGTTTTTTCACTTTCGCTTTTTTTGCCGGTTTTCGGGGAAGGGGTGTGGTCTTTTTATCTCGCACATTCCCGCTTTTTGCCGCAGGCTCCTCAAAATCCATTAATATCCAGTCGGTATCATCGCTTGAAGGCATGTCTATAGAATAAGCATGGGTCATTTTTTTCGTCTCTGGCAAAATCACCGGTTTTTAAAAAATCGGGAAGGGGGAAAATTGCGCCTTAGACAGCTCGTCGCATAAGAAGAAAAAGGAGCATTTGCCCCTTTTCCTGTTGTTTGAAATGCCGTTTTAAAGTGGCTCGGCATAGGTCGAAATAACGATGGTTGCAAAATCCTGTTCGCCGACAGTGCTGTCTTTCAGTTTGAAGTTGGTTTTCTTCATACCGATCAGGGTTTTTGCCGCAACACCGAGTTCGCGTTCATAGTCGAAGAATTCTTCAACCAGTTTGTAGCGCGTTGGTCCGCGGTCCTTGCCGAAAGCGACGATGGAAGCCTGTGCACCCAAAAGCACCGCACGGCGGGTGTTTGAAACAGGCGTGGTCGGGTCGGCAGAATTGACACCTTCGGTAATATGTTCGGCTTCACGCAGAACCACCCCGTTATACATGCCGAGCGAGCCGTCAAAAATCGGGTTTTTGGCGCGCGAACCCTGATAGGCTGCTTTTTGAATATCAAGCCATTGGCCGGTTGCCGTGTTAGTGCGCAGTGCCGTCACCTGTGTCGGGTGAAGGTAAAGCACATAAACGCTGTCCCCCTCGACACGCACAGGGCGCAAACGCGGATTGGCAAGTTTTGCCCGCTCCACCGCTTTATCAACCAGAGAAAGATTGAACACATCTTTTTCGTCAAGGCTTTCGTCAGTGGTTTTGCCATTCGGGCGAATAATGCGCTTGTCGGTCGGGGCTGTCGGCTCATTGAAACCGTAATGCACCGGCGACAGTGAAATGGTGCGCCCTTCAAAGTTCATTTGTTTAGCGGTATAGCCGCAAACATGGGTAAAAAACATGAGCGACAAACGGTCGGCATACCAGTCGGTCAAACCGTCTTTGGCTTCGCTGCGCAAATCGAAAAGCACACGCTGCTGGTCGATTGTGCCCTCGTTTTTTACCCTCACAGCATGGGCAAGTTCATTGATGATAACAGCATCATTCAAGGTTGAAAGGGCTTCTTCATTGCCCTCCAGTTTAACCCCTTCTGATACGCCTTCGCCCATCAGCTGGGTGCGCAAGCCGAAACGGACAGTATCACCCGCGCCTTTCTGGGTTTCGTCTTTAAGCTGGATAATGCTGTTGGTGTCGGTTCCGATCAAAGGCGCAATCTCGGTAGCTTTCGATACTTCGACGGCAAGTTTCTTCGACCAGGCACGAACAGCCAGAGGGTCGTTCACCCCGATGGATGTAATAGCCATGATGGCCTCCTAAAATTCAATTGATTTTCAAGCTTTTTGTCGCTTTAACGCGAGCGAACCAACGAAACCGGAAAACCTCCGGTGGGTGAAAATGATAACGTCCATTTCAAACGAAAATCCGCAAAAGAAAAAGGTGAAAGTTTTAAAACGAACCTACACGAACCTACTTCAAGGTTTTGAAAGCCCAAGGTTTTGAAAGCCTGAAGTTTTGCAAGCGGTGGTTTTTAAAGCTCAAGCTTCTGAAACAGAAGTCTCTCAAATCAGCTTTAAAAAACAGGCTTGTGCTAAAAGCCTTATTTTGCAAAAAGCTTTATTCCCCCTTCATCAGAATGTTGAAGGCTCTTTCATTTCTCGGATTGGAAATCCACTCGGCAAATTGCCGGTCGCTCATGGCATCTATGGCTTCAAGGCTAATAGGGTCGGCAATAGCGCGCCCGTTCGATGCGGTGAGTGTGCGCGCGGCGTTTTTTTTGGCGCGCATTGCGGCAATGTCACCCCCCGCTATAGATTTCGCCTTGAAGCCGATATTTTTTGCATAATTATAAATTGTTTGCGCAGGATTGGTGCCGCTTTCCAAAGCACCTTTGACAATGGCTGCAAGCTCGTTGCCAATCTGCGCATTGATCGCATCGGCATTTTTAAAAGCAGGGTAAGCATCGGAGAGCGCTTTCAACTGGTTCACCCGTGCTTCATAAAGAAAATCGGCCGCCTCGTCGAAATCCGGCAGTTCCGCTTTAAGTGCGGTTACAGACGTGGCAAAATAATCTTTGACCGCTTCCTGTTCTCTTGCGGCTTTGATAGATTGCCGCTCTTCGGCTTCTCTCTTTTGTCTTTCGGCTTCCTCGTTTTGCAATCTGGCGCCAATCCATTTGACATAGCCGACAAAATCTTTTTCCGGGTCGGGCGCTTCTGGTCGTGGCTGTTTTAACGGTGAGAAGCTCTCGCTTCCGGCATTATTTTCCGTGAATTCGCGCGCAATTTTGAAACGTTCTTCAATGCGGGCAAGTTTGGCTTTTGCTTCCGCTGCCTCGGCTTGCGCTTTTTTGCGTTCTTCCCTTTCAGCGTGAAGTGCACCATGCGGAACCATATGGTTTCGCGCTTTTGCGGTTCTTTCCTCTTCCTCTTCCGCTACCGGTTTTTCATGTTCCCCTTCTTGGCTAAAAGAAGGCCCGGTCATCGCATCCATGTCGGAAAAATTTTCCGATAAAGCGGTCTCATCATCAAATCCGTTATTGTCGGTATTTTGGTGGCCGAGAACATCCTGTTCTTCCGGTGAAAATTCGGGTGCAATATCCATAAATTTATCCTTTAAACATGCCCTTTAAAAAAGCGGGCAGCAGAGCATCAAAACGCCGATGCTTGAGGCGAAGCCGGTTCTTCCGGCAGGAAAAACAAAAGTTGCAATTGCGGGCGGTAAAAAGCAGCGACAATCTGAATTACCGCTTTGCCAAATTTAAAACCCATTCTGTCCAAGCTTTTGGGTCGCCTGTTTCAGGAATTGGCGCGCCCCGTTTGCGATTGTTCAATTTTCAATTGTTCAATGAGCGCGCGGTTTTTGGCCGTTTCGGTCTCAAGCCTTGCTTTCTGATTTTTTAAAAAGAGATCGGCCGCTTTGGCATTGAGGTCGAGTTCACGGGCTTTGGCTTTCATATCAAGCTCGTTTGCCAGAGCTTGCAACTTCAATCGGTCGGCCTGTTGCCCGATAGACTGTTCCGGCACTGCATTTCTTTCCATTGCCGCTTCTTGGCCGGCGATCTGGTCTCTGGCCATCTGTTCTCTGGCCATTTCCTGTTCTGCTTTTTGTTGAGTCGCTTCTTGTGCCTTGGCTGTCCATTTTTCAACAAGCGAGGCAGGAAGTGGCGAATAGCGCAGAATTTCCAGTCCGATTTCCGGTGTGAGATAATCTTTCAACATCGGCAACATCTGTTGAATAATCGCAAATGTCCGTTCTTTTTCATTGGGGCTTGTCGGTGCATCATCAACAATAATGTCATATTGGCGATTGGCGACCGCTTCATGTGTCAAAGGCACATATTTCTTGTTGTCATCCCCCACAATGCGGATAAGCCTTCCATCGGAAAGATAGTTCTGTATGAGGTAAAGCATAATTTGCCCCTGTCTTTTCCGATAACGGCGCAGTGCATCAAAAAGCGAGGCAAGCAAATTCAAAGAAGATTGCCGGCGCTGGCTTTCCAGAACACCGGGCTGGTTTACTTCTCTCGTGCCGATAAATTCTGAAGACAAGCCCGTCACATCCGAAATTGCTTCTTTGGCTTCATTGAAAAGCTGAAAAAAACCAACAGGAAATTGTGCCACGGGTTTGGGTTGAATGCGGGCATTTTGTCCGCCAAGCGCATTCTGTTTTGTCCAGGTAATGGCATCGGCGCGCGCCCAGCTTTCTTCTGCCTGCCTGTCATCGTCAAAAGCACCGCGTTCGGCAAGAATGCCGCCCTTCGATTGGCTGTTTAAAAGATACATCACCTGGCTGAAAAATTTGTTCGCCCAACGCTGCGGGTCTTTTGTGGGGCGCACAATGCCATAATAATGCTTTTTCATCTTGTCGAAATAGCCGGTAATGCATTCCCAACCAAGTTGCCCGTTCGGCACCATCGGCTGATCGGGTTCGGCAAGCAAAACCTCGCCCAGAAAAGCCCGTTTCACAATCTTTCTTGTAAGCCTTACCGATTGTATTTCAGGCGAAATTTTCTTTTTCTCTTCATAGTCGCGAAGCGAATAATCCTGTGTTTCACCTGTCAGCGGGTCAAAAACCTTGTAAAAAGCCTCACGCTCGAACCAGCGGCATTCGACAAGTGTCACCAAAGAGCTCGCGGCGGAAGAAAGCCCCAAGTCGTTTTCATCCGCATCCGAAGCACCCGTTTGGTCGTCACCATAGAATGTGTCAGAATTCACATGGGAAAGAGGTGCGCTACTGTCAAAAACATCATTTTTTGCCCAGCGTGCATCAAGCAGTGACGGGTCAATATCGGGAAACATGCGGCGTGCTTCGGCAAGCGGCTTTTCGTCGATATACCAGAGGCGCTCCGCATCTACCAGATTGGCTTTCACCGCCGAGGCATCCCACACCATTTTTAACGGGTCAAGGCGGCACACAACCGGTTTACCCGCTTCATCATCATCAAAGTCAAGGCGTGTATCTGTCCACCCCATGCCGCAAATGACAGTATCGGTAAAAGCTTCCGAATCCTCATATTCCGCTTCCGCCTGATCGCGAAACCATTCCGCCGCACCGGTCAATATTTCATTGGCTCTCGCATCCCCGATTTCACGCGGAATAAATTGCACTTCGCGTTTGTTGTTGCGCTCCGAGCCGATAACAGCATTGACGAGCGGCGCAATGCGATTGAACGTCATGACAGGGCGTTTTTGCTCGAAAAGCGCCGCCTTGTCTTGGGCTTCCCACTGTTCACCATTATAAAAGGCATAATCTTCGCGGGCATTTTTGCGCCATTCGGCAACATGCGCCATATCCTGCCGGAAAAGCTTTAACAATGACTGGAACAAAATATCTCTTTTTGCACTGTCAAACTGCGTGGAAGAACCATGGTCTAAAGTCTCGTTTTCTAGCATCATCATCAGCCCGTAAAATTATTGGTTAAAATTGGTCGTGTCGCAGCCCGCACAACTAGAAAGTTCAATTCTGAAAAAGCCAAAAGCCCCGAAAAAAACATAAGCAAAACGCGCAAAGCGGGCAGGAGGGAAAGCACAAGGCAATCATCATAAAGAAACAAAAAGGTCAGGTCACATGAAACAAAAGCCATTGCCGGAAAACCAAAAGCCGATTGATTGCGCATCCGGTTCTATTGTTCCGAATAGTGCACCTCGTGGAAAGCCTGCAATCACAGCGAATATCACTCATGCCGCGAACGCTGCCAATATTACGCATCCCGCAAACATCGCGAAATTCCGAACATTTCCCGTGCCTTAAACAATGCAAACATCGCAAACATTCCGAACGCCGCCAAATTCACGCCTGCTGCGCATAAAGCTTGTTTGAGCTTCGCACCGGGTTTTCTTGCTCTTTTGCCCACTTTGGAAGCTCTTATCGCAAACATTGCGAACGCCGCCAAATTCACGCCTGTCGCGCATAAAGCTTGTTTGAGCTTCGCCCCTCGTTTTTCTCGCTCTTTTGCCCGCTTTGGAAGCTCTTATCGCAAACATTGCGAACGCCGCCAAATTCACGCCTGCCGCGCATAAAGCTTGTTTGAGCTTCGCCCCTCGTTTTCTTGCTCTTTTGCCCATTTTGGAAGCTCTTGTCCAAGAAAGTCTGCGGTTTCGCATATAGTGCCGCACCCTTGGCAGCTTGTTTTGTTTTTGGAATGTCGCTTTCAAGCTTTGAAAGAATAGCAAAATGCAATTGCTATCCGCTATAATTTGGACACGCACGGTTCTTTCACTTGAATATTGGTTCAATAGTCGACAATTTTGCTTTTTGTTATCCTGCCATCCATGACGTATTAAAATCATGTCGCGGGAAATTGCGCTGCCGGTTATTAAGGATTTTTGGTGCTTCATAGGCAATACACATCAGGCCGAAAGCATCAGCCCCGTGGCTTGCCCAGTCATGTTCCGGCCCCAATCCTATATCGCGTTTGTCGTCACGTTTTTCGTGATACCAGCCCAAAGCATCGCGTCCTGCTTCGGTGGTTTTTTCATTAAACCAGATAGAGGAAAAAAGCCGTCTTGCCGCTTCAATTCGGGCGCGTGCTGCACCTTTTCCCTGATTGGGAATAATGTCCACCTCGAAACCGGCTTCTTGAAGTGCACTTTCAAAACTCACATCCCGCACGCGATCTTTGGTTGCACCATCATGCGGCAATGTAATTTTTGCCCGCCCGTAACCTTTTTCACGCAGCCAGTTGATATGGGCGCTCAAAGGCTGCCCTTGCGCTTCATAATAATCAAGAACGCGGATTTCTTTTCCAATAAATTGCGCAATCCAGATAGCGGTTGCATCGGCTTTGGCGCCGGTGCCGCCAATGTCGAAAAAAGCTTGAAACGTCATTAGCGGGTCGGCCGGAACATTGGAAATGCGCCCTTCTTCTTTGGCAATTGCAAGACCGGTTGCAAAATAGGCTCCCTCCATCTGGGAAAGAAATCCCCCCTCCCATATATGGTCATAACTTTCCGGCCGGTTCTTCAAATCATCAAGGCGGGCGCGGTTTAATAGATCGGGAAATCTCGGATTATCACGCCAATTCAGTTGAACAGATTTGATACGCGCATTTTTACTGTTGCGAAAACGCTTTTCAACGGCTGCCTCTTTTCTGAGCGGGTTCCATGTTACCCAGAGTTCGGTGTTCCAATCCTCACCTTCCTCGCGCAAAGTCGGTATCAATGTGTTCCATGCGTGGGAGGTCACAGGTTCGGCTTCATCCACCCAACAAAGAAGCAACCGCCCCTTCGATTTGATACTGGCAATATTCCGGTCAAGTCCGGAAAAGGCATAAGTAATGCGCCCGTCTTTCGAGCGTATATAGGTTTCACCAATGGTATAGTAATTTTGCAAAAACGGATAATCGGCAATGGCTCTTTTGATTTCCTCCAGTGAGCTGTCAGCCAAAGAATTCTGGAATTGGCGGGCACAAAGAATAATGCCGCGAATTCCTCTTTTTCCCAAACAATAGCCGACCACTGCGCTCATTGTGGCAAAGGAACGGGTTTTTCCCGAACCGCGCCCGCCATAAGCCGCCCTGATATCGGCAGGCCCATCGAAAAGGCTAATCAGCTTTTCCGGCAATTCTATTTTTTCTGTTGTCATGAGACCCCACAAAACCACCGAAACAAAACGACCGGACAAGACGTTTGCCACGTTCCAAACCAAATCCGTTAGCCGAAAAAAGGCTTGAAAAACTATTCTAAAAACCGTCTTCACCACCTTGACGGATATGCAAAGAAAACGCTCGTTTTAAACAAGCATTGCCACTTTTAAAAACCACGCCTTCAGGAAATAATAGATCTCATCGTAATCAGGCCAATATAAGAAAAACAGCACGTCAAGCTTTTTAAAAAGCCCGTCATTTCAAAAAGCCCACCATTTCAAAAAGCCACCATTTTAAAACGTGCAAGACGTTTTTTTGAAATAATTTTCGAGACACGAAAAACAGTGAAACTCTCTCCTCATTTCGCATCGAAAACAAATTCGTTGAACAATTGCAAAACCGGTTCGCTTTTTTGAAAACCTTTTTTATCGCAAAGCTCGTCAATTGTCTTTTTTAAGGATTTCCGAGATTTCCTGATTTATCTCAAGTTCCTGGTGTCGAGCAGGGCGCTTTTTAGAAGTCGTGCGCTTTTTTCCGGCTGGTTCATTTGCAACTGTCAAATCTTTCGGTGAGGGTGATAATGCAACCAGTTCGATTTTTGTCACGGTTTTGAATTCTTGTCCGTCTGAATTAAGTTCGGCAGGCAGCACCTTGCCAAGCAGTGTCAAAAAGGAAGAAGCATTTTTTAAAGCCTGCGCTTCAAGATAGGAAACAAGCCCGTCTTCTCCCAACCGGTTACCGGCTTTTATTGCAGCTTTTAAAATAGCCTCTTTCAAAATGCCGGAAGCTTTCTTTTCTCGTATAGCTTCCCGCTTTTTTTGCGCGGCCTTCTTTGTCGCTTTTGCTACAGTCGGCATTGTTTTCAAAACATCATGGCTTTCAATCGGCAATTTCCCATTTCCATCATTCTCATCCTGCACGGTTTTTGTTTCAACTGCTCCGCTTGAACGTGCAGCCTTCTTATCATTGCCGAGCACTTGCTGCTCAACTTCCTTTACACGCCTCACTCTCGCACGTGCTGCCTTTTCCTTGTTTCCAGACACATTTTCCAGCGTTTCTTTTTTGAACTCTATGCTTGAACGTGCGGCCATTTTCTCATTGCCGAGCACTTGCCGCTCAATTTCCTTTTCACGCCTCACTCCCGAACGTGCAGTCTTTTCCTTTGATTCAAGCACATTTTCCAGCGTTTCTTTTTTGAACTCTATGCTTGAACGTGCGACCATCCTCTCATTGCCAAGCACTTGCTGCTCAACTTCCTTTTCATGCTTCACACTTGAACGCGCAGCCTTTTCCTTGGATTCAAGCACATTTTCCAGCGTT
Organism: Bartonella sp. M0283; assembly: GCF_016100455.1. NCBI lineage: Bacteria > Pseudomonadati > Pseudomonadota > Alphaproteobacteria > Hyphomicrobiales > Bartonellaceae > Bartonella > Bartonella sp. M0283. The sequence continues at coordinate 208,079 of NZ_JACFSK010000001.1, forward strand.
TCTTTTTTGAACTCTATGCTTGAACGTGCGACCATCCTCTCATTGCCCAGCACTTGCCGCTCAATTTCCTTTTCACGCCTCACTTTTGAAAGTGCTGCCTTTTCCTTGAGATCAGTCACTTTTTGTAACGCCTGCTTTCCAAACCCTGCGGATAGAGTTACTGCCTTTTCCTTGTTTCCAGACACATTTTCCAGCGTTTCCTTTTTGAACTCTATGCTTGAACGTGCGGCCATTTTCTCATTGCCAAGCACTTGCTGCTCAACTTCCTTTACACGCCTCACTCTCGAACGTGCTGCCTTTTCCTTGTTTCCAGAAACATTTTCCAGCCTTTCCCTTTCAACTGCTGCGCTTGAGTGCGCGCCATCCCCTCATTGCCCAGCACTTGTCGTCAATTTCCTTTTCAAGTCTCACTCTCGAACGTGCTGCCTTTTCCTTGGATTCAAGCACATTTTCCAGCGTTTCTTTTTTGAACTCTATGCTTGAACATGCAGCCATTTTCTCATTGCCGAGCACTTGCTGCTCAACTTCCTTTACACGCCTCACTCTCGAACGTGCTGCCTTTTCCTTGAGATCAGTCACTTTTTGTAACGCCTGCTTTCCAAACCCTGCGGATAGAGTTACTGCCTTTTCCTTGCCTTTAGGCACATTTTCCAGCGTTTCTTTTTTGAACTCTATGCTTGAACGTGCGGCCATTTTCTCATTGCCAAGCACTTGCCGCTCAATGTCCTTTTCATGCTTCACACTTGAACGTGCTGCCTTTTCCTTGGATTCAAGCACATTTTCCAGCGTTTCTTTTTTGAACTCTATGCTTGAACGTGCGGCCATCCCCTCATTGCCGAGCACTTGCCGCCCAATTTCCTTTTCAAGTCTCACTCTCGAACGTGCAGCCTTTTTCAAAAAATCCATCAGCAACCCGCACAATTTCTTTTTCAATTTTTTCCGTTAAAGGCGCGGCTTTTTTTCTGTTGGTGTGCTTTTTTAACGGTGTTTTTTCGGGGATTTTTCTGTTTTAAGGGATGTTCGCTTTTTGGTTCCGTCCACGTCCCTTTTCCTTTTCAAGGATAAAAATTTTAACTGCCAAATGCGCTTTGTTTGAAAGCATCCGCCACACATTTTTGCGGCCCAAACTGTTCCATGCGGATTTTTTAAAAACATTCAACAAACGCCTCAACAACCAATAGCAATATTCATGAATAAAAATCGGTAATTTCAAATAATAGTGTTTTAAATGAAATTTAAATTCAACAAATAATCAAATATTTAAATATAATAAAAATCATAAAACGTTTTTATATTTATAAACGTCAACCAAACGATAGATACAATTCTTGTTGTGCCGTATTTGTCAGTTAATATTTAGTGACACATTTTTGCAAGAAAAAAATAATCGGAAATTTTAAAAATTATTTTTCTAAAAATCAGGTCGTCGGAAGACGTGTGAATTTTTATTGGTCGCTCCTGTTCAAAACCAATCGACACATGTTTTTCAATTGCCGAACGCGAACATTTCCATTTTAAAAATGAAGATGCCTTTAAACTTAAAAAGAGAATTTTTAATAAAGAGGGAGAAGTTCTCTTTTAGCGTAAAATAGTTTTACTCGTCAAAAATAAAAATCGAAAATAAACATGATTATATATAATTTTTATCTTGAAATAATAAAATAAAATTCCCATTTCTCTTAAAAATTTTTTCGTAATGTTTCTGAATTATGAATAATCCACTAAAAAAAGGAAAAAATTATGAAATACGAAATTTTCAAAGGTAGCAACGGCGAATGGTATTGGCATTTGAAAGCCGCGAACCACGAAAAGATCGCAACAAGCGGCGAAGGCTATAAAAACAAGGCTGATGCTCTTCATGCAATTGATCTGGTAAAATCTTCTTATAACGCACCGGTTGAGGAAATCTGAAGCCTGAATATTCGCCTGCCATTTCTCAGGTCTATTTATCAAACGCCCTAATCGGGTGTTTTAAAGTTTAAAAGCTGGCGGCATTGCGCTACGCCAGCTTTTTAATTAGCTATCGTTCTGGTGTTTCTTGGAATTTCTTCCGTCAACTGAAAAGCAAAACACCTTTCCCGCATTTTCTATCGCTCCTGAAAATGAAAAACATTGCTGGAGCTTTTTGGGTGGGGCTAGGGCGACAAGAAGCTGCCATCTTACGTCTGGGTACTTCTATGTTGTGGCAAAGTGTTTTGAAGTTATGAGCGCCCGAAGGTTTATCTCAACCAATTTCAAAAAAATTATTTATCGTCTTTCGACCTTGTTCGGGAAAGCAAATAAGAAACAAAGGATGCGCAAGCCCCCAACATGAAAAGCGCATCGGCCTCGTCAACGGCTGCACTCGACTTGTCCAAAAGTGAATGTCGAATTCCGTTTTCATCAGAGGTAAAGCCATAAAGTTCGCTCAACGCTTTCTTAAATGCCGGATGCAGAGGATAGTTCTTTTCAATCTCATTCAACGCCGAGCCGAGAGTGGCATTTTCTCCGACAATTTGGCGGCAAATCGCTTCCACCGCGCTGATACTTTCCCGAACGCTATCTGCCCACTTCTGGTGATTTATCTGTTCTCCGGCTTTGAGTAAATGGCTATGGGCACCAAGCTGGCCAGTGTCCTTTGTCTCATCGAGTGCAGCAACATAAGTCTTACCCTCAAATTCATTACTGATAGGCTTGATCTTTCCGTCGTAAATTATGTAGGCTAAGTGATGCTTTTTAACGATTGTTTTTAACTTAAATTCAAAATTTTCATTACGTTTTTTATAACCAATATTATCTGTATTTAATTGTTTAAGATCTTTTATTAGTTGTTCTAATAAATCAAAAAGTCTAAAAAAATTACATTTATCGACAAACTCATCTAGGAAATCTTTCACGAAAGACTTCGTTCTTGAAAACTTTCTATAATTTCCTTCATAAAAGTTTATATAAATGTCCTGAATTATATCCGCATATTCGTTTTCAATAGCATTAAAACGACCGACTATAATAGTTTCGTCGAGAAGTGCTTTTATCTCTTCTCTGAATGCGGTTGTTATTTCTCCCAAAGCAAGCTGTTGAACAACCGGCGCATAGCCGTAGCGCTGGGAAAACGGAAGATCGTCAGTAGAATTGCTCATAATTGAATGGTCATACACTCTTTTGAATAGTGGAAATATAATGTCTTTGGAATGTTCAAGTAATAACAGATTCTGTGGTTCAAAAATAGCTTCGCCTTTTATCACTTCACGAAATTGACCGCTTTTTTTGCACTTAAGCGACGTTTTGAATGGAACCAACAATTCCAGCTTTGACCGTGAAAAACTCGTGCCACGAAATAATGCCGTCGATAGCCGTCAGTTATTCCCTTCGTCATTCTTGATGAACCTTGAAACGATCGATAAGAAAAAACCATCACACAAATAGCGGTTGCAAAAAGGGGAAAACCACATCCTATCATTGCCTTTGTCTAAGTTTTTGGCATAAATCGCTAGGGTGAGAGAAGGGGAAAAATCTGGAAATGCCTTCAAATACCAATACCGATAAAGAGAACGATAAGCTTGAACAAGCAACTGAAGCAGATAAAAAATTCATTGCTTTTAAAAAGCGCATGTTCTGGCTTGGTATCGGCTTTTTAATTGCAGCAATAGTTCTCTCTCTCCCGAATTATTTTTTTCTTGAAACAGCTAACAATATTCTTGGGGTGGGCATTTTTTTATTCGTTGTTTTGGCAGACATATTCATCTTGCTTCCGGCAATCATTACGAAAGAAACAAACTGGTTTGCACTTCTAGGCTCGACTATTTTATGTATTGTTTTCCTCTGTCTATCGTTGTTTTACCCTTTTCAGCACTTTCAATATAGATTGAAAGTTATTTCCTTGGTTGCGATTGTTGCAACGCTTTTATTTGTGCTTTTGAATAGCTGGATTAATGCAGCTTTTTTCCCGTCGAAAAATGCCGATATTCGCCAAAGTGTCGATTTTGCCAGCAACCGTTTTGCCGTTGATGTTTTAAACGTCACTTTAATTCTTGGCACTTTGTTCGGGACAATTGCTTTTCTGTATTTTTATCCGGATAAAGACAATTCAACCTTTTTCGGTGGTATTGATATTAAAAATGTAGCCCTCGCCACGGCCGGTCTTGTCACCTTTTTCTGGGCTGCCAAAGCGACAAAAAACAAATCAATCGAGCTTGAAGAAAAGAAGCAGGATGGCAAACGCCACGATAATGAAATCGCAATGGCAAAACAGCGTGATACTGCCCAGCTTATCGCCGAAGCATCGAAACTTCTAAGCAGTGAAAGCGATGCGCAAAAATATGCAGGTCTTTCCTTTTTGAATGCAGTTGCAAGTGACCCTGAAGGTCCTCTTAGAAAAGAAGCATTTGATTTGATAGCAGATTTTATAACCGGTGCTAGTGACGTCACCACAGCGAATAAAGCCCGACTACGCGCAATGATTTACGCTGATCAACTTGTCGAAAATAATCCGCGTCATTTTCATATCGACGAATACATAATAGTATCATGTACAGACTGTGATGGACCGGATGACGATGTAAATGATTTGAATGAGTTTGAGATTAAAAATTTATACGTTTCATATATTGGATTAACTTTTGATTACGAATTTATCCAGAGAGTTGTAAAACCAAAATCTATGGATCAATTCGGATTTTTAAACTGCTTTTTTTATGGTGCAAATCCCGAATTTACATTGCCGATAATTGATCAGATTGCTACCTTCAATTGCCATTTCCAGAATTGTAAAATCCGATACATCAATTGGTCTCCATACGCGATGACGGAAAATCCTATGACTGGAAAAATCGATGAGGCGCGAATTATACCCAAGAGTTACCTTTCGGATGACAATGATAACTACGATACTTTCTCTGAATGCGACTTTAGTGATTGCTTGAACTGGCTATATGTGCGTCGTTCAGTAGAAAAAAGTGACAGACAAGTTGTATTTGATAAGTGCTTTTATTATCCGGGATGCGAGCCAGGAGGTTTCGAGGAAGACGATGATGGGAAATTGTTAACGAAAGTTACTTCAGAAAAACAATTTAATGAACTGTTGGATGATCCTTTTTACTTGCAGTATTCCCCACCGAAAAAAAATAAACGCAAAGGGTCGCGTGCGCATAAAAATAAATGATTTTTCATCAAAGTTTAAATCACTGCCACCTCCATCAACCCAAGTCGGACTGTTACCTTGTCTATTCGTTTGGGGTGGAAAGGTGAGCTATTAATTTGCTTTCTTGTTCGGCGTAAAGAAGGCGAGCGAGGGGCGGTTGATCGCTCTGCGAAGTCGGTAGTCTCAAAGCCGGAATTTGCAGAGCCGGTATCGGCGAAGATGCTTGTTGCGAAGTTGATGTTCTCAAAGCCGGTATTGGTGAATACGCTCGTCCCTAAGCGGATATTTCCCGAAGCTGAGGTTTTTGAAGCTTGTGTCAGCGAAACCGCTCATCCCGTCACAGCTCGTTCAAAAAGCGATCGTCTCGAAACCCGTGGCTCGGTAAACGCGAGTTCCAAAACCAAGTATTCTGAAGCCGGTTTTCGTGAAACCGATAGTCCTGAAAGCAGTAACATCGAAAGACAACCGCACCGTTGGCTTCAACCGCAGCATTCACGCCTAAAACCGTTTGTCGATCAGTTTATCGGTGAAGCAAATGACGCGAAAATCAAACCGGTTTCAGTATTGCATCACCGGATTGTTCCGCGAATTTTTTCTCTCTTTAAAACTCAAGGGTTGTATTGGCCGAGGCAAGCTTTGAACAGAATCTTCAAAACTGCAAGATTTCCTTTGAAGTTACTAATTTTTGTCGGCACTTCTCCAACAGGGTATTCTCTTCTGGTTGCTATTTCTTTGCATTTATATCCAAGCTTGGGAGCGCGATAGGATAAATAGGCTAGAAGCTCATATGTCATGAATATATCGCGAAAGGGGGCAACCTTCGGGTCAAGCAGCATTTTGCTGCTGTAAGCTCGGAAGCCCTGTGTGGTATCTGTCCATTTGAAGCCGGAAGCAAGGCTCAAACATGGGGCATGGATGTATTTGATAGCAAAGTCTCTCGACTTTGGTGTGTTGATAGCAGTTCCTCCGGTGATAAAGCGGGAAGCCTGCACGAAATCGGTACCGTCTTCAAGCTCCTTGATAAATCGCGGTATTGCTTCAGGGTCGTCCTTGTTATTGCCATCAATTGTAATAATGCCTTCGTACCCCTGTTCAAGTGCGAAAGCATAAGCGCATCTAAGCTGCGCACTCAATTTGCCGGGGCCGGTTTTAACAAGAAGGCCGCTCACATTCATTTCTTTAAGAAAGTCCGGTTCGAGCGAGCCATCCGTGCTGCCACCATCTATAATAATAATATCGGCCATATCGGAAATATTGTGCGATTTCATGCGGGCAAGAAGGTTCTTTATACGCGCTCCCTCGTTGATGACGGGGATGACCACGCAATAGGGATGATGTCTTGAAGACCATAAGGCGACCTTCATTGAAGGCACTTGCCAATCTTTATTGTTCACTGTGACTGATTGCGGATTATTCATTTGTTTTATGAAACCTTGATCGTGATAAGAGCGACACCTGCTATGACGAGTAATATTCCGAGAATTGTCGTCCAATAAAACGTTTCACGGAATATCAGAAAAGAACATAGAGCAACCGCAGCAATAGCACCGGATGTCAAAATCGGATGCGCAACATTGAGCGGAAATTTTGCAAGTGCCGCTGCATAAAGCAAAAATGCACCGCCATAAAGAGCCAATCCGAGCCAGAACGGCCAATTTGTCAATGCACCTGACGGGTCGCTCAGGGAAGGAAATTTTCTGGGGGGCATCATAGCAATTTTGACCAGAACACTTGCCGAAGCATTGCACATAATCCCCAAAATCAGGATAGCCCACCTCATTGTCCAACTCCCGAATGTGGCCGATAGGAACGGATTGCATTGGATAATGCGTGCTCGATCGACGCCAAATGGGGCGCATTTTTGGTTGCGACCATTTCAATCGTCACAACATGATCGGGCAAATAGCGAATAAGCGCATCATGAACGCGACGATGATCGACACCACCATCCCCCAAAGGAACGAGATCCGGCTCACTTGCGTGAATATGTTTTATAATGTCGGAATATTGCTTCAAAACGGCTTCGGGATCTTCCCCGTTGATTTGAAGTGCACCGGTGTCGAATTGCATTCCGATGGCATTGTGGTTGACCAATCTCACAATGGCCGCCGTGTCGGCACTATTTGTCATAAAATTGGCACCATAGCGCGGCGGGTTGGGTTCAAGACAAATGACAACACTATTCTTTTCGGCTATTTCACCAAGCCGGTAAAAAAATTCTGTTGCCTGCTTTTTGACCTCGTCATCATCAAGCCCGTTCCGGTCGCGGTTTTTGGGCGAACCGAACACTAATCGCGTTGCCTGAAGCCCATTTGCAATATTGCAGATCGCTTGCAGGTGGTCGAGCATTTCGTCTTTGATTGCATTGTCACCAAAAACATTGAGTCCCTGTGTGCCGAATAACAAGGATTGCATTCCGGTGATCTCGATTCCCTGATCCGCCCACCAGTTTTTCACACGCAAAATATCTGTGTCTTTGGTCTCTCGCGGATTTTTAAAATATTTTGCCGGTGCAATGTCGATGGCATCAACAGCGTATTTTTGTAAAAGTCGGGCGACTGCTGCATCTTCCTCGCTATCCCATGCAATATTCGATATGGAAAGCCTCATTATTTGCCACCGTTTTCTTTTTCCAATTTTAAAGGTTCGCTCTGGGCGTAACTGCGAATTGCCTCTACAGTTTCCCTTACGCTATATTGATAATTGCCGGAAGAGCCGAATAATGGCGCATATTTTGTGCGCATATCATATAAAACAGGCTCTTTTGCAAGCGTGTTGGTGAAGGCTTTTCCGAACCCCAGTAACGATACATCACTCACGGAAATTGGTGCGCTTGTGAGGTGAACAAGGGAGAGTTTTTCTTCAAGTGCCACCTCTATATCATACCAGAGATTGACCATCGGATAGAATTGGAAAACCGAGCGGCTTTCAATAGCGTCGAGGTTATTATTGTTGAGAAAATCGAAAATGATATTTTTTCGTAAACCCGGCCCGACAAGCCCCGGCAAACGGACAATGAGCTTGTTTTCAAATGTTTTGTCGACAAATTTTTCAAGCAGTCTGCGATGAAGCCCGTAAGCGTGTAAACCGGTCTCGTCAATGGCGGTTTCTTCATCCACATTGACGGGCTGTTTGAAAACGTCAACCGTGCTCACCAGTATAAACTGTTTACATTTGACCGTTTCAAGATGGCCGATAAGCCCGTTTATCTTTTTCAAATCCTCTTCAGGATTTTTGTTTGCGATCCACTTTTGCGCCGGTGCTCCGGCACAGACAATAGTGTCGAATTCCTTATTGTCGATTTCCTGAATATTGGTAGAACGATAGAAATCCGAAAAACGGGTTTGCTTGACAAGTGTGCTACCGACGAAACCGGAAAATCCGATCAATGCTTTTTTCATAACTCAACCTATAAATTGCTAAAGTCTTCTGTTTCCAGTTTTTCAAGGACATCATATATATTATCTATTTTGCCGCCAAGAATTGAATAAAATCCTTTGAGTTTATTATTTTTCTCGAAAAGAATGGGGCGGCCGTCATCGGTGTCGTTTTTGATAAGGATGGTTTTGACCTCGAAGAGTGAATCCACATATTTTGCATCCCTTACCGCCGGAATATAACGTGCGGCATCTCTTATCATCCGGTCAACCTGTGTGGCCTTATCATACCGGGCAAGAATTTTATAAGGGTTTGTGCCTTGTTTATCGAGCCAGTCGAAATGCGGTGTATATCTGACATGTGACAATGTATGAAGCCCGCGCGCAGGGAAAGGCATAATCGAAAAAAATGGCCCGTCCATCACTGTAATTCCGAGATTTTCCAGTTCATCGGGCAATTCGATGAGAGCCATTTCGGTCACTTCATGTTTCAATCCGGTTTCTGTTCCGGTGAAGTCGCCGGTAAGCTGGTTCAACCCGCTATAGGTACAATTGAAAATATAGCGGCTGGTGATGACGCTTGCCGGTTGGTCAGCCTGTTTTACGGTAAGAACCAGTCTGTTATCGTGATCGTCGCGCGCAACACTCAGCGCTTCTGTCGAATAATAGACTTCAACACCCTGCCACTTAAGCTCTTCCACTGCCCATTCGGCAAGTTTCGTGGCATCGAAAGCATATTCATGAACGAGGAAGGAATCTTCAACAAGTTGCGGGTTGAATAATTTTTTTACATCGGCCGGAGCGGGTGCAATATAAGCACCAATCTTGTCACAAAACCGTTCAAATTGTCTGGCTGTCACTTTAGAATTGTTTTTCGCAATCGCATAGATTTTTGTGAAATCCTGTTTCACCGCTTGCGGCCAATCTTTAATAAAGCGGGGAAGGTTACAACGACTGCGAAACGCGGTGGTGAAACTTCTTGGATAGTGATAACCGTTATGAACGCGCGCTTGATTGTTGTAGGAAGCGCGGGTTAACAGCTTTTTTTCTTTTTCAACCAGAACAACTTTTTTCAAACCGCGATTTTTGGCAAGATAAATCGCAATGGATGCGCCGTAAAAGCCACCGCCAATGACAACTGCATCGGCCTTCATTTTATCTGCGATCATTGGGATGCCTTGCTTTTCTTGTTACCCGCTTTGGCAATCACGGTTTTCTTGTCGCTGCCCTTATTGCTGCTGACCTTGTCGGAAGCGGCTTTCTTTTCACTCGCTTTGGTAGATACCGTATTTTTGTTGCTATCGGCATCGGTAGATAATGTCACATCTTCAATATTGAGCTTTTCGTTGCGTGTCATGCGCATGCTCGTAAATTCCTGACCGACATGATAGAGCGGGCCGGTATTGCTCAAACTCGATATATAAAGAATATATTCGCCCAAGACACAAAGAACGAGCGACAAAAGCAGAAACATACCGGATTGTTGAAGCGACATACTGACCCAGCCCGGAGCCACATTGTTTTTAAACAAAGCAATAACAATGATGTAGATCGAATAGACAAGGTTCGCCAAAGCGCCGAACAAAGACAAAAAGGTAACAAGCCTCATCGGTGCCTGAGTTGTTGATACGAGCAGACGTATTCCCTTTACGACATCATCGCCCAATTGTTTTTTGGGGTTGGTCAAAGGCGTGAAACTGTATTTCAGATTGGCACGGGAAAATCCGCCACTGATCGGCAAATATCGATAGGTAACGACAGGCTGCGGATATTGGAGAATAAAATTGACAACGCGTTTGCTCAATAAACGGTATTGGGGTGTTTCTTTTGCCAGTTGGATACCGTTAAAGAATTTATATAATGCATCGAATGTTGCATAGGCGATGTGATAGGGAACGCTCTGCTTCGGCTTTTCCTGATTATCGGCAAAAACAACATCTGCTCCCGTTACCGCTTTTTCCAGCATTTGCGGCAGGAAATTGATATCATCAAGTTGCGGATCAATAACAAGCATGAAATCGCCAAGGGCATTTTCAAGCCCCACCCAGGCGGCAGTATCTCTGTCCACCTTTTTCGTAAGCGCATAAACTTGCACATTCGGGTAGCCGGCTTTGCCGGTCAGCCGCTTCAGCTCTGTTATGCTTTCATCCGTCGATGCATTATCGACGATGATGATTTCATAGTCGGAAACAAGTGGCGCTAACACTGTCGAGGCTGATTTTACAATCGATTCCAGTTGTTCCACCTGATTGCGGACAACATATATAGCAGATAAAAATACCGGATAAGATGCCATTTTACTTGATCGAATTAAAACAATTCCCTGACTATTAAGAGATAAGATATATTTACTTCGATTTCCGGAGTAAATACGCAATGCTGGGTTGTAGTCTATTCCCCTCAATAGATACATAACCGCGGGAGCGGGTGCAAGCATCAATTTAGGCCTTTTCCCGCATAATCCTTGATGCGTTTTGAAGGGGGGTGTCATTTGCAACCCTTCATTTAAACGCAGACGTTCAATGCCGCCATTCAAGCTTGCTGTTCAGGCTAGCCATTCATCCCCCGTCATGCACACCGGTCATTTAAAACCACAATGAAAACAACGCACTTTGTGAGGGGCAGAAACCACACGAAACTGTTTTGAAAAATTTTTCTCATACGTAACGTTCTCTATCGTTCATCGCGTCTCTATCCATTTTCCATCTTTAACGTCAATGAATGTGAAAAATGGTGCAAGCGATATTTGTTTGTCCTTTCACTCCCGCATGAGAAATGGGGTGGAAGTCCTAAACGAAAAGGCAGGGGAGTGCCTGCCTTTTAGAAATAGAGTTGGAAGTCGGGATAAAAAGGCGGGTTGGACTTCCGCTTTACGGGGGTGACCTCTTTTATAAATTTACGGGGGTAACCCCTCTCATAAGTTACAAGCCAAGTTTGCTCTTTCAAGCGATAGTCCTTGCTACAAATAATCTTCTCTAAAAAATAGTCTTTCCTGCCGCATAACAAATTGCAACAAATCAATAAAATTTCGGTCGCAATATAAATTTCCCGCCACTCAGAGAAAATCCGTTTTTGAAAATAGAATTCCCGTTGCGCCATTAGGGTCATTAAAAATTTAATGACCTTTATTAGCAAGGAAAAAATGCCGGTTTAGCGCATTAAGCACGAGCCTTGTTGCGCCGACAAGGTGCGGCAATTCGAGATATTCCTGCACAATATATTGCAAAGCATATATCATATAGGCAAACTTTTTTAATTGTGTTCAACCAGTTGTTAATTCAGCGTGGTCCTGATATTTGCACAATCAACGGAAAGGCAACTCTGTGTACTATTACTTTTGTGTGTGGGGGAGGAACTTTTGCAAAGTTTTTTGAACGCCTGTTGAGTAAAACAATTAGAAGTGTAGATAAAGCCCAACAATGAAATATCGCAAATTTTTTCGAGGTTTCATTCTTTGGAAAAACCGTTAAGTGGCTAATGTCAGTGTAGTAACCAGAATATTGTGAATTATTATTTCTCAATTTATCGGAAAAAATATAACTAACTAATATTATTTATCAAACGTAAAACCAACCTTAAAACATAAGAGATATCAACATATCTTCGATAATTCGTATTCAAACCGCTTTTTTATTTTTCGTCTTAGGCCACTTATTTGTTTCTGTATTGGTTTTCCGAAATCATCAAATATTTTAGATGCTCGCTTTGCATAAGTGTTAAAAGTCCAATTATTATAATCACGGTTTTTTTCAAAAAACCGTTCTACGTTACCAAATGATTGATATAAGTTCTCAAAATTGTATATTTTTAATATATCGGGCATCGACTTATCACTATAACGTTTTTTTAGTGATAATGCAGTAGCTCGACACCTATAAGTAATTTTCCGATGCAAGTTACTCATCGTTTTATCTCTTATAAAAACGTTCTTACCGTCAAAACGAAAACCAAGATATTCAAATGGCTTTGTCTTGGAATTTAGTTTATATTTCGTTGACGCTTTATGTACAATTACGCTTTGTACGCTGCCATGAGATATAAATTCGTGGATAGCTGATTTTTCTTCTTTTATTTCTAACTGAAATTGGTTTTTGATTGTGGAACATATTTCTTTTTCAATTTGCAAGACGGCGTTATAATCAAAACGCCCGATTATAAGTATGTCGTCAGAATATCGGAAGTATTTTGCTTCGTATTTATTACATAGCTCATGAGCATATTTATCAAATTCAAATAAGTATAAATTTGCAAGTAAATCAGACATTGGTGCGCCCTGTGGAATACCTACTTCTGTTGTATTTTTTTGTATGAGAGAGGGGGTGCCGTCATCACCGGCAATTTTTTGTCGAAAATCTTTAACGCTGCATAACTGCCTGGGGATATTGCTGTGCTTCAATAAGTATCCCTCATAAATGATACCTCTACTATTTTTTTTATTCCCGTAAAAGCCCAAGCGCTTATAGGCACTTAACAAATCGACGAACGCATATTTTGTAACAGCTTTGAACACATGATAATGATCATTTGGGAGTTTGTGACGAATTAACGCATCATAATAATCATCAGGTAGCGTATTGACTTGCTTGCCGTCTGAACATTCTTTATTCAGTTCTTGATTTTCTAGTAATTCCAGCCAGGCGTTGTAGAGTAATTTATGATTTATATTTTCAAAAAAATTGCTAATGTCTAGGGAAATCGTGAAGCATTTTTTTGAGTCTCTAATGAATTTTATTGCGTCATATGCGTAGTCAATATTGCAACATCCTCGATGCGTTTTTTCATTTATTATTCGTCTGTAAGCTAAGACCGATTGTTCTAGATTTACTTTTTTTAATTTTTCTTCATAAAGAACTGAAAGCATATGCCGATAATATGAAAAAATGCAGCTATCTAAATGTGCAGCATACCGGATAGGGCGCTCCTTTATTTTTCCTTTCTCGCCCTTTTTTGAAAAAAGATTTGTGCGTTGATCATATTTTAGAAAAGGAAAGAATGCGTGTTTTGCTACCGCCTCATGATCTCTCACGATTTTGTCAATTGTAGCGAGCGAAGGTATCGCATCGAAATGTGGATACTTTTTTATTGACGGCTTCCAGTTTGTCATTTGATTTTCGAGGTACGAAAGGGGGGAAGCTAATGGTTGCATCCAATGTGTACTTCCCCCCAACTGTAAATGCGAGCTCTTGCGAACTCTAAACGACAATCAAATTAAGTCGAATGACTATAGTTGTGAACGATTTCTTTCAATCATCGCGCAACTTAGCTATTGCATAGCATACCTGCATATCAACCTAGAGGTCCAAATGAACATATTGTTAATATTGCCGCTATATTCTGCTTATAGCTTAGTTGACAACTATAATAGAAACTCTGAATCCAAAACGATCCAGATCGCTAAGTATATAGATAATATGTGTCAAAAAATCAAGGATGTTTTTGTCAAAAAGAATATTTTAAATCATTATCGACAATATTATTAATTTTTTTAACGCATAGATATGAACCGTATTAAAAATGAAACAAATTATTTAAATATATAGAATTGTATAATAAATTATATTAAAATAAATAACAAAAGTTAGTATGGTAACATTGTTAATTGTATATTTAAAACTCAAATAAAAAAATAAATATACGTAAATAATGTTGACAGAATATTGTTCTATTTAATTCTTTTCTACGGTGTTTTTTATATGGTCAGATGTCCTTTTAGACATGCACTTCCTATAAATTCAATTTTAATTAGGCGCTGTTTATTGGAGCACATCTTTTTCGTTCTTTCAAAGCAAAAGGCCTCCTGTTAAGCTTCATCTGTCAAGCTAAAAATAGACCTCGCTAACAAAATAGTCTTTCCTGCCAAACAACAGAATTGCAACAAAATCATAAAATTCCATTCGCAATATGATTTTCCCGCCACTTAAGAAAATCCGGTTAGAAAATAGAATACTTGTTGCGCCATTAGGGTCATTAAAAATTTAATGACCTTTATTGGCAAGGAAAAAATGCCGGTTCAGCGCATTGAGCACAAGCCTTGTTGCGCCGACAAGGTGCGGCAATTCGAGATCTTCCAGCACGATATATTGCAAGGCGGCATAAAGGTTATCAATTCTGTTATCGAATTGCGCTTCCTGAATGGCTTCCCTCGCGGCAAGATATTGCTTTTTTGCGCGCTTGCAAAATGCTTCATAAAGTTCGGGATTGGGCGTGCTGTTAAAATCGTCGTAATAGGCGGCAGGTGAAAGCAATGCCTTTTTATAATTGTTATCAACCTCGATAAATTTCAGCGCGGCATTGTACTGGTCTTCGCTAATGCCACCGCATTCGGGACCGGCCAAAAAAAGCCTGCCGATATAGGTGGAAGCGCGCGGGTCTTTTGCCTGTTTTTCGGAAAGGCCGGTGTGCTTTGCACGCATCAAAATGGCAAGACGGTCAATCGCCTCGCGCGGTTTTTTTGCGCGGCTGCGCCTGCCATTCGGTTCGCGCGCAATACCTTCGATACGTGGCCTTCCGCGCCCGCGCTTGAGCCGGAGTTTTCCCGCTTTTGAACGGGCTTTCAATCTGATAATTTCAACTTCCTGCATGGTTAAAGCCTTTCATAATCGCTTTTTATCGCGTTGTTGTTTGAAGTGTTGTTGTTTGAAATCTTGTGGTTCGCGTTTTTGCCGCCCCAAAAAACCATTGGCCTTTTCATAAATGTCCCATACCGTCACACTGTCCCATCTCGTCCCATCTCGTCCCACATTGTCCCATTCTGTTTCATCCGGCTTCATTGAGCGCGCATTTCTTTTGCGGGGCGGGAAACGTGCTGCCCTGTTTCATGTTCTGTTGTTTTGTTTTCGCTTGTCATCGTGGTTTGGTGGTGACAGGTCAGTTTTTCTTCCCGCGCTTCCGGGATTAAAACGTCGTTTGGTTCTTCTTCACCGGCTCTTAAAAGCCGTTCCACATGGTCGATTTTCAACCATTCTGTTTTTTCGATATGTTCGCAAAAAGCGGCGAGTTCCGGCGCTGTCGGCATGAAGGTTTTGTTGAAGCCTTCCGCCTTGCCGCGAATAATCAGAAGCACCGATTGCATAATGGCAAAGCTGCAAAAGCCGGAAAGCGCAATCATATAGGATTTGGCCGCACTTTCCCCGTCTAAATCACGGGGCAGCCGCATACCGCCCGAAAGCAGCAAAAACTGGTCCATGATTTCGTCGCTTCGCGCCTTTTTTAAAAGTGTGTTTTTTGCTTCCTCAAGCGTGTGCCTGATTGTTGCAATTTGAGCGTTTGTCGGTTTCTTTCCCGCCTTGAAGCGGGGTGGAAAGCCTTCACCTGTCGTGAGGGAAACGAGTTTGGCAAGCGTCAAATCGAGGTGCGAGGCGGGCCATCGCATCGGTAACTTTTCTGGCAGTTGATCTTTTATCATATTTAAATTTTGCATTTTTTCGCTCCATTACGGGGGCCGGTTGGTCATTCCAGCGTTCCTGATTGAGAAACGTTGTCGGGTTAAGCCAGGGGCGGTCGGGCGGCTTGTCGGCAATATAGCGTTGAAGCCCCGCCATAATGGCGGCAAGACTGTCTTTTTTGCGCGCTTTCAAAAACGCCGTTAATGCTTTCGGCTTGCCGCATTTGTTCGGGAAAGCAGGCCAGAAAATTTCATGAAATTCGGCTTCAAAACTACGTTTTTCAGGGCGCCTCTTTGCAAGCTCTGAAACTTCGTTTTTTTCAAAATTTTGGCTTCCAAAATTTCCCGAAGGTGAAGGCAAAAGCGGCACACCCGCGCTTTCTCCGGAAGCTGACATTGCGCCCGAAACTTCCTCCTTTTCAGCCGCAGACAACGTTCCGGTGATTTCTAAAAGTGGTGCACTTTCCGCTTGCGGAAAAGCGGAACCTTCTGACAAGGAACAAGCCTTGTCCTTGGGCAAACTCACGGCAAAAGAACAAGCTTTCTCCGGCTCGCATTCCGTAGGGATTTCCGTTAAATTTTTAATCCCGCAAGGGGAGAAACCGTGCCCGCCTTTTTTGTCTGTTGGCTCTTCGACAAGCGCATCAGACGACGTTTCAGAGAAAGCGGGAAAGGGGTTATTTTCTTTAAGGGGGTGTGGGGGAACCTTTCTTTTAGGGGAAAGGGGTAATGTTTCCTCGCTGTTACAATTTTCCTCTTGTAACGTTACATTGTTTTTCCGTGTCAGCCTGAAACGGCGCACACGCTCGCGTGTACGGGCACGGCGTAAGTCTTCCCGCTCGTCTATATCGGCAAGAAGTTCAAGAATGGCCGACATTTGTTCGGTAGAAAGGTTCAAACCGGCAAGGCGGCGCAGTGTTGACGAATCCATTTTATAAAACTCTCTCTGCCTTGAAAAAGGTTGGTCGGCCGCACAATTGACGCACAAAAAAAACCGATAATTCCGGAGGAAAAACGGCTTTGAAAAGGCGTCCACTAAGAAGTGCTAAAGCCTTGCTTTTTCGTGTCACATCTCTGATTTTTTCGCTTGCGCTTTTTGCGGACAAGCAGACTTTTGTTGCGCTTAAAACAATGCTTTTAAAAATTCGGTTTGATTTTTGTTGTCCTGCACGGGCAAAATTTGGCGCGTTGAAACAAAGCCTTTTGACAAAAACGGAAAGGCTCACCGGTTTAAAAATGGCGATTGCTATTGCCTTGATAAAAACAACAAGTTGTTTAACTATTTCATCAAGTGATTGATGAAAAACAAAGGAAAAAGAATGCCCGTTATTAACCCGATACGATCTGCCACAGTCAATGCAGCAGCCACACCGGAAGAAGTCGCATTCCGTTTGTTCAGTATTATTGCCGGTGCTTCCGAAAATACGATTGATAGCAAAGATATTCTGCCGCTTTTTGCCAAATGTATGATTGCTGTCGGCAAACCGGAAAATATCCTTGCCGAACCGCAGAAATATGATGTGACACTCGAAAACACCAATGCCAGAAAAACTTCTGCCGAAGATGAAGGCTCGCCAGACAGTGCTTTCGAGAGTGGCAAGAACGAATAAGCATAATTTGCTTTTGTTAAGAAAAAATCGGGATAAAGAAGAAGTGCGGGAAAAAAACGTTCGGGATAATAAACGGGGCGCAAGCACCGTCAGCCCGCAACAGGCGCTTCCTCCGGCGGTTTCAAATACACTTTGAAGTTTAAATACGCTTTGAAGCTTGCCAGAAGAAGGCGCAACGCAAAAGCCGCACGTCAAGGCCTCTTCGCTTTTAAAAACATTTTCCCCTGCGGCTTCATCATCTGCGGCTGCTTTTTCGGTTGAAGCTTCTAAAGGCCAAGTCAACAGTGCGGGCTTGCGGCTAAAGCAGTTCACCAGCTGTTTTTCATGCAAAACATAAGTGTCTAATGATCGTGACACGCCAATATCTGACAACACGCCAATATCTGATTTGTCCATTTGTTCCACCCCGAAACATGGCAAATACGCCGTCTAAAAAACTTGCAGGAAAGCGCACACTGCACCTTCGATCTCTTACCCGCCACTTTTAAACACTAATAATGTTATAATACACTCAAAAGTAGCGTATAGTTGTATAACAACATCATTTATAGCAGATTGTCAACATGATTTATGTTTATTATTCTGACATAATGTATGTTATGGACACGATGGGACAAAGATTGCGCGAAGCACGGCTGAAAGCGGGCTTTTCATCTGCGACGAAAGCTGCGGATGCAATTGGCGTGAGCCATTCGACCTATCGGGCACACGAAAACGGGCAGAATGATTTTAGCCCTGAAGACGCGGCAATTTATGGGCGCAAATTCGGCGTAAGCGCATCTTATCTTTTGACAGGTGAGAATGCCGCAAAACACAAGATTGTATCGAGTTTTGACCCTGATATTCCTGACCGGATTGATAGCGATGTCAAAACACGGTTGCAGTTGAAAGATGGTGAAATTCCCGAAATTGATGTCAAGGCAGGCATGGGCGCCGGCGGGGAAATTATGATCGTCAACGGTGCCAAGAATGCTGTTCAGATTTCGACAGAAGTCATACGGGATTTTTGGCGTTTGCCGGAAAGCCTCTTGGCAAAACTCAATGTCGTCGCGTCCAATGTTGCCGTTCTTCCCGCTTATGGGGATAGCATGTCGCCCACCATTCATGATGGCGATGCGGTGTTTATCGACATATCGCACCGCGTTCCGTCACCTCCGGGAATTTATGCGCTGGCTGACGAGCTCGGCGGAGTTATCATCAAACGGCTTGAAATAGTCTCCCGTCCCGGTGCGGATGAAATCGAGGTCGAGGTCATATCGGATAATCCCCACCATAAACCGCGCATTCTGAATTTGAGCGAAATCACCATTCTTGGCCGCTATATCGGCCGTTTTACCCGCTAAAGCCGGAACATTTTACAAAACATCGGCATATCGGATGTGCCGACATATCACACCGCGTTCCGTCGCCTCCTGGAATTTATGCACTGGCAGACGAGCTTGATGGGGTTATCATCAAACGGCTGGAAGTTGTTTCCCGTCCCGGTGCGGATGAAATCGAGGTCAAGGTGATATCGGATAATCCCCACCACAAACCGCGCATTCTGAATTTGAGCGAAATTACTATTCTTGGCCGCTATATCGGTCGTTTTACCCGCTAAAGCCGGAACATTTTACAAAACATTGGCCTATCGGATGTGCCGACATATAACACCGTGTTCCGTCGCCTCCCGGAATTTATGCACTGGCTGACGAGCTTGGCGGCGTTATCATTAAACGGCTGGAAATTGTCTCGCGTCCTGGTGCGGATGAAATCGAGGTCGAGGTGATATCGGATAATCCTCACCACAAACCGCGCATTCTGAATTTGAGCGAAATCACCATTCTTGGCCGCTATATCGGCCGTTTTACCCGCTAAAAAAATTGACATAAAATAGGTGCCAAAAGCATCGGCATGTCAAATGTTTATGTCTGGTCAAACAGGCCTTATAGCCGGATAGTCGAGGGAATGTCATCACAACAGGATATCCAAAACCAAAAGTTTTCCTGAACCCGATCGCTTAAAGTCAGCTATTGAAGCAGCCGATTTAATGGGGCGATAATTGTCGGGACTTCATCTGATGAGGCAGAATTTTTAGCAAGTTGATTTTCTTACACTGCATGTCTTGATGTGAGTTTTAAAGCTACACGATTATTTCAAACACACATTGCCGATGGCAGATTTTCTCTGGTCTATTTTTCAATGCCTGATTTTCAATGCCAGATTTTTCAATGCCCGATTTTCCTTCTGTTTGATTTTTCAGTGTCGGTTTTTCCAACATCGTGTTTCTTGATGCGCTATTTATTGCTGTCGGATTAAGTCAAACAAAAGTCCGCCGGATTTCCTCACGCCGGATGGAGCTGGTCGGGCGCATAATTTTCCAATGTCCGATTGGTAATTCAATCGTTCGAAGCGAAATAATTTTAAATCCGTATTGCCGGTATCAAACTTGCTTTTGCTCGATCACGTTATTGAAAACGGGGTGATAAATTATCCTTTGTTATTGGCACCACGCTTTATTTTTATCCCCTGATTTTTTAAACATCGGTTGCTTTCACGCTCAACTTGTTGGTGTCCGAGCTTCCGTTGCCGGATAAACGGAAGACTTATGTTTAAAGTGCTTTATTCAGTTGACCGCTATATTTCCTTCCCTCCACGATCTATTCATTTTTAATCAATCGTCCAAGCAACAGAGCCTCTAATAGTTTTTTGTTGTTTTGATTGGCTTGTTGTTCCGCTTGGAAGTCGCATTCATTTATAAAATTCCTTATTTCGAGGAGAACTTCGTCGATATTCTTCTTCGCTTCCGGTTAATTAGCCGGTTCAACTTTGATTTTTTACCACAACCATCCGGTTTTTTAAAACAATATAAAAGTCGAAAGCAAAACCATCAAAACAACCAAGTCTTCATGGTTAAACGATTCGTTTGTTGATGAAGTCCAGTAAACTTTCAACACAAAATATGTTGACATTAATCATGTCATTTTTTTACGATTCCCCCGTTAAGCGTGTTGAAGCTTATGGTTTTGTGTCCAAACAGGCGAGGGGTGGGTGGAATGAAAAAGCCTAAAAATCATGGAAAAACTTTAAAGCCGCAAGCCGGATTTCTTTGCCACGCTGATGACCAAAAAGGCTCGCCCGACAATGGTTCAAGCACTGACGAAGAAATGCACCCGCCGTTCGGTAAAACTGACGTTTCTTGCAAAGAAACAAGTCGTGCAGAAAGAGATCACGGGCAGAGCAAACGTGCCGATGTAACATGTAAAACTCTAGATGGTCGAAAACCCGAAGGGAAAAATCATAAAAAGCCCGTTAATCAAGCCCAAAATGCAGGAAGAAAGCAGAATGAAAAAGACCATTTCTCGTGGGGCGATATAAAGTATTTTTTGAAAAGTTTGGAGCACCATTCGCGGGCAGAAAAAGTCATGGCACTTGCTTGGAAACTTTATCGTTCAAGCCCGATGACGGATGAGACATTCGATCTTTCAAGGTTTACCCTTTTCATGCGCACGGCGCAGGCAGAAGTAGACCACGAAAACGACCCGCCAATTACCATGAGCCGTGAAGAAATCCTCTTTATCGGCTCTGATTGCGCCACCAGACCGGACGAACATTAAAGGATAGCGCCTCTCGTTTTTCCATGCGGATGAGACAAAATTCACATTGAATGGTCTTTTCTAAAGAGATTGCATTGTTTCATCGCATAGTAGGTTCACTGATAAAGCCAAACAGACCGGCTTAAAAATGAACAAAGATTGCGCTAGTGTTCCCAATTTTTATCATAGGTTTATTATGCGTTCCGCCGGTATCTTAATCGCCTGTTTTTCCATTACTCCGAAGAGAGCGCCAATTTCATCGGCTAATGACCAACAATGTCATTTTTGCTTAATTGCTTTTATAAAACCCAACAACACCAATCGCTTTCAATGGATATTTTAGTAGTGTCATGACATTCTACACGATATAAATAAAACTGATGGTGCAAAATGTACTTTTTCTAAACAAAACTATGGATTTGAAAGAACGTATAAAAAATTCGCGCATTGCAGCGAAGATGACACAAGAAGAGCTAGCAAGAGCGGTTGGCAAGACACGTAACGCTGTAGCCCAATGGGAGTCTGGGTTGACTCACCCGCGCCTGAACACTCTTGAAGATATTGCCGGAGCACTTGAAGTCTCGCTAGAATGGCTTCTTACCGGTAACACCCCGAATGTTGCTGAAACTGAAAAGACCCGAACAAATAGCAAAATGAGCGATGTGAAGTTCACTAATGGTACTTTATCGCCGCGCCAATACATGCCGCGGGAGGTTCCTGTGATGGGAACTGCTGCTTGTAACAGCGACAACGGTTTATTTAAACTCGATTCATCAATCATTGATTACGTTCATAGGCCACCCGCTATGTTGATGACCAAGGATCTATATGCCTTATACGTCGAAGGGGACATTATGGAACCACGTTTTAATGCTGGTGATCTGGTTTTTGTCCACCCTCATAAACCGGTGCGTATTGGCGATTCAGTTGTGGTGCAGATTGCCAAAACTATAGATGAACCAATCAAGGCCATGATTGCCGTTTTGGCGAAACGAACATCGCACGAAGTGGTTCTAAAGAAATACAACCCCGAAAAAATCATCAATTTTGATAATGCGAATATTGTGTCTATTCATAAAATTTTGGAAATGAGGGAGTTATTTGGTCGCTGATGCGCATAACGAGTGCAGACTAACCGAAATATCTTCAATCAAGATCGCCCCTTTATTTATTTATTTTAAAAAAATAAATAAAAATAAGAACATTATAAGAACATCTTGCCAAAAGATTAGATCCGACGTTGCATACGTGTACTGGTTTCCGATATTACAATTTTAACGAGAACGATTCCGGCGCATCGTATCAATATATGGGAGGGGGGAGAGATATGCCAATCCTGGAAAATCCAATTATAATCAAGTATGAAGGGCTTGATGCCGATAAGCATGAAATCGAGTTATCTTCCTTTGCTGAATCTCTTAAGGGCTTGGAAAAAATTATATCGGTTGCTGCTAATTTTGCCGTAAGTCAGCGCTACGTTAAACGCCGAGATGCCATGGTAGGTCGCGTCATGGCGACCACACCATCCGAAGGAAGTTTTGATTTCCCAGTAATCTTTTCATGGATAAGCCAAAACGGCTTAGCATCAACTACTGTTGGAGGTCTTATCGTAGTATTGGTAAGCTATATTTTCAGTAGATTATGTGGAACTAAGAAAGAAAACGAAGAGCTGCGTAAAGCTTTGGAGGCAGCCCTTAAGGAACGTGGCAACACGAACGAAGCCGTTATTCACCGGTTGCTTGATACTATTGACAATATGGCGGTTTCACTGCGACCAGCCACGAAACAAGCTTTAACACCAATTGGTAAGTCAGCATCTAGCTTATCGGTCTCATCTAAAGACCAGAAAATAGAACCTTTTGTTGTTGGTAAAGCCGAAAAGAAAGCGGTTCTTTCTGACACACGTGTGCTTTCTGGCACACATGTTCTTTCTAAAAAGGTGGTTGTTCCCAAAAAAGAGCTTTTTTATGAACAACCGGTTCTTCTTCAAGAAGTGGTTCGATCTGAAGACACTACAGAAACGTTAGATGAAATGGTGTACGACGTCAGGTTTCACGAAATGAATAAAGACACAAAGACTTGTCGAATTTCATTTTTGAATGATGATGGAAGCAGAATAACTGCTGTTATTAATGACCCTTGTTTCAAACTTGAAGAAAATAATTATATAAAAGCCTTTGCCAATAATACTTACATACCGGTCAAGGCTAGAGCAATTGTTAAAAAGGGAAAGATAATTCAGCTTGTTATCAGCAATTCGATGTAAGACTTATTTTACTTATATTACACCGCTTCGGTGGGGTTTATATTACTTTGCGTCGGCCGCATATCACCACGCAATAGGCTTGTTATTTTCAATCGTATAAAATATACATAAAATAATTTTTGTTATTGATTGATAAAACCGGTTTTCTTTATTCAATAAAAATCTTGATGTTTTTCTTTTTATGATATTCTGAACTCGAATATTCCAGGCTAAAAAAGGAACTATTATGAGCCTCGATACCCGCATTTTTGAAGCGAGGAAAAAAGCTCACCTTACGCAAAATAAGCTTGCCTCTCTTGTTCATGTAACAAAGGCTGCAGTTTCGAGTTGGGAGCATGGCACTGTACCGCGTCAAGATAAAATTGCGGACATAGCGAAAGCTACAAATGTCTCGCTGGAATGGCTTCTACTTGGAGATAAAAATGCGGGTGAATACGATAGCCAGCAGATATCTGACAGACCAGCAATAAAGCTCATTCCCGTTTATGGGCAAGCAGTAGCGGGAATAAATGGCGAGTTTGCTTTTGACGGTAAAAAGTTGTTTGAGGTGCCTTGCCCGACTCAATTATTGAATGTGGAAAACGCCTATGGCGTGGAGGTTGCAGGTGACACAATGTCCCCGCGCTATGAAGATGGCGAAATTGTTTATGTCGACACAGTGCGAAGAATAAAAAAGGGCGATTATGTCGTTGCGCAAATAATGATGAAGGAAGAGGATAGTTTTCCAACGGCATTCATCAAGCGCTTTATTCGCCATAATGAAAAAGAGCTGGTGCTTACACAATTAAATCCGGCGAAAGAACTGGTTTTTCCGCATCAACGCGTTGTTTCAGTTCATTATATAGCCTTGGCAGGCGAAGGGCTTTAGAGGCGGTCTATCCATAGTTTTTGGTGCAGGAGTGGGGCATGGAAGAAGAGAAGAACAAAGAAATCGGCAATAGACTAAAAGCAGCGAGAAAAGCTGCCGGTTTTTCCTCGGCTACCGAAGCAGCTACGGCTTTAGGCATGAATTATCGTACTTATGCTGGCCATGAAAATGGTAATCGAGGGATTAGCCGCAATACGTTAGAGCTATATGCAAAGCGGTTTGGTGTTACAACAGATTGGTTATTAAGCGGAAGAAAAGATGCGGTCGGCAATAGCTATAAAAGAAAAATCGACGAAAAATTAAGTTTTATTATGGAAGCAACCGGCTGGAGGCAAGCTGATCTTGCAGAAAAGCTTTCAGTGACGCAAGCATGTATTAGTAGGTGGTTTTCAGGAGCAGACCCACGTGGAGAGCACCGCGATAAAATAACTGAAATTTATAACGCGATCACTGGAAAAAGCGAGATTACCGGAAATACTCAAACTCCTTCAAAAAGCTATGTTCCGTTGATGGGATATGTTGGAGCAGGGGCAAAAATTGAACCGGATTTCGGAGAGATGCCACCCGACGGATTAGGTGTCGTCGAGATTCCCTTTTCAATGCCTGCTGATATGGTGGCTTTTCGGGTTCGTGGGGATTTGATGTTACCGGTTTATCGGGAAGGCCATATCATCATCGTATATCGAAACCAGACGAAGCCGCTTGAAGCTTTTTATGGTGAAGAAGCTGTTGTTCAAACAAGTGATGGTCGCCGTTTCATTAAAACGATTATGCGCGGTGCAGAAGGCGTCAATCTTATTTCGTGGAATGCCAGACCGATGGAAGGCGTTAAGCTGAAATGGATAGGGGAGATATTCGCAATTTTACCACGTCAAGTGTTGCGTTTATTGGTAGAAAGTTAGGCTAGAGGGCGGTTTAAAGAATGGGTGTAGAGCACACCCCTTGCTGACACTCTGTTATGAATGTGTAGGAGGAAATTTTGTCACAACCACAAACTTTGGACGACTGGCGTGTGCGTTTGGCACAAAAAATCGAAGAGAGCGGCAAATCGATGCGAGCGATTTCTCTCGCTTGCGGCAGAGGTCCCGGCTATGTTTTTACAATTATGAAAGACAGGAAAAACCCTACGGCCGAGACACTCGCGGAAATATGTACAGAAGTCGGTACAAGTGTGTCTTATGTTTTGCATGGTATTGATATTTTTGCCGAAGAGGAATTGGTCGAGCTTTTTTCGCAGGCTTCACCAGACGTGCGCAATGCAATCTTAACGCTTTTGCGGGCGAGAACCGGCTTAAAATAAATAAAATATCTGGCCGCCTTTTGGTGGTTTTCTGTAAAAAACGATTGCAGAATGATCGATGCGGCGTGTGGTCATTTCTCAGGGCTTTTGTGGCTCTGGACTAACGCCTCAACCATCGCAATGATCGCTTGCTGCCATTCGGGCGAAACAGAGTCAAACATAGCTAATAGGTGTTGCTTCCTGCTATCAGGGAAAATCGATGGCATCAAATTGTCTGGCCATTGACCAAAAAATTCAACTATTTTTAAAAACTCATCTGCCTGCATTGAGCGGGGTTCTTTGCCAGCCTCCAGGTTCAACAAGCGCGTTAATTGGGTGGGAGTTATCTTTAAAAAATCTGCCAGTTTTTTCATAGTTCCTCGCGGCATAGGATCTATCTGGTCTTTCACCCACAATTTTATTTTCTTTTGAATATCCATTTTATTTTGCATATCCATTTTATTTCCCTGTCATCAAAATACAACTGTCGCCGCATTGTAAGAGCTATCCTACAAGAAAAAATATCCGAAAAATAATTTTGGCTTTTGGTTGATGAACAGTTTGAATGTGCACATAGCCTACTTGAAATTGCATTGAATGCATGAAGAAGCAAGAGCCGATCCGTCATTACTTGGGCGCCAAGAATGTATGCGATGAAGTGCAACAATAAGCTATTTGTTATTGTCACAAGCGAATTGGCAAAATCTGCCAATGTTTCCGGAAATCGTTTTGCTTGGGAAAATATCAAGCCTTATCAAAAAGTCTGAAGAACCATTCTTGGGCAGAAAAGGTCATGGGGATTGCACGGAAACTCTATTGTTCGAACCCGTACCGGTTTTCCATGATGCTGATGGTTTGCTGCGTTTAACGTTTCGTTTTTCAGTTTTAAAAGTTTATTTCCACCGGTTTCCGGTTTTTACAGGTTCCGGCCGTTCCGCATTGTCTTGAATGAAGAGCTGCCGCCATTCTCAAAACCCGTTTTAAAAGCTCATTTCCACCAGTTTCCGGTTTTACCGGTTTCGGCCATTGCGCTTCATGTTAAACGCAGAGCTGCTGCCATTCCTCACTCCGATTTTTCATCCGAAAACACAAGCGTTCGGAAAATGCAGTTTTTAGAAAAATAAGCATTCGTGCGGTCTATGCCAGAAGCAATTATCTCCGCGCTGGCGGGAAGCTTTTCGGCATATAAGTGCCGGTCGGCTGATCGGTCAAAATCTCGTTTGGCCGCGAAGCATTGGATTGAGCAGTGGCAAGTTGTTCGGCCGCTTTTCCGGTTGCGGAATTCTCTCCGTTCCGGTTCAGAATTTCTTTGATATCGTTGAGTTCACTGTCAACCTCAGAAGAGGCTTCACCATCTTTCCCGAAATAGACATCAAGTATTTGGTCAACTTCTTTCGCCTTTTGTGAAGATGGGTCAGCCATTGCCTTGACAATGTCTTCCGCCTTCAAGCCTAATTTATCAAGGCCGAGCCGTTTAGTGATTCTATCCATAAATTCTTCATAACCTACCGGGTCTTGAGATTTCATGTAAGCCAATTTTTTGCCGATAAAATCGGCCAGACGTTTGAGATCTGCTCCACCTTTATCAAGATCAACGCCAACGCTCCTTGCTATTTCTTTCAGTATTTTTGCTTTGAATTCGCTTTTGCTCATACGGCTATTATCAAATACCGTAGCGCCTGCTATCTTGCTGCGGATTTTGTCATAGGTCGATTTTTCTTCCGCTTTCAAAGGAGAGCCTGTTTCTTTGGCTTTAAAAATCTGTTCCGTCGTCGTGGGAGCGCGTTTGGCCTGTTGTTCGACCTGATCAATCCTCTCTTGCAAGATTTTGACAGAAGCGAATTTCAAATTCTGAACCGGTGTCATTGCCATGATAGTCTCTCCCACAATTTACTCGTGTACAGTACTCGGTCTACATTAATCTGTTAATAGATCATGTATTATTAGATTATTATTTTACACGTTAATTTTTTGAAAGTAAAGTTTCAATATAAAACATGAAATTCCTGCGCCGGCATTGAAGTTAAAAACAACATATCGAGAGAAATGTTTAACTCTGCTGGAAGATCGCGAAAATCTATTTCGCCAAAATTCCAAATGACACTATTTTTTTGAATAAAAACAGAAGGCCAAAAAGCCGCTTTCCAAAAGCAATAGGATAATTTCGAGAATATCAATCAAAACATAATGTTAAGGAATGTCTGAATGGAAATGAAAAATTGCTTTTTGTGAAAGAGGGAGCAGTGTTGAAAGGCGAGGTCAATTGCCAGAACACAGTTTTATGGGCGAAACCGTGTCAGCTCACGGGCAGATTTCATCCGGTTACACAATTTTGATAGAGCACAATTATTTTTCATTGAATAGAAGAAAAACTGCCCACAATTTACCATTTTTACCGCACATGACATGATGAGAAGTCGATCGTCATAAATTTGGCAGGAATTTTTCAGAAGTTCGTTTTTTGTTTATCTTATTGAAACTGTTCATTGCTTAAATGGCGTGGCATAGTTTTCTCTGAAGGGTTATCAAGAGTGGAATCGGTTGTCGTGATATTGATATTGCTGGTCGCTGTCATCATCAGCGGCGCAATATCGCGCGCGCTTCCATTGCCCATTCCGTTACCGCTTATCCAGATTGCTGTTGGCGCAGTGGTTTCTCTTGCTGGCGACATGGGCGTAAAATTGCGGCCGGAAATGTTTTTCCTGTTGTTTTTACCGCCGCTTTTATTTCTTGACGGCTGGCGCATCCCGAAAGACGGTTTGAAGCGCGACCGCTGGACCGTGCTTGAAATGGCACTGGGGCTTGTTGTCTTTACGGTTTTGGGGGTCGGCTTTTTCACCTATTGGATGATTCCGGCTATGCCGCTTTCGGTCGCTTTTGCGCTTGCTGCCATTGTTTCGCCAACCGATCCTGTGGCCGTTACAGCAATTGCCAAACGCTCTCCTATCCCGAAGCGCCTGATGCATATTCTGGAAGGTGAATCCCTGTTGAATGATGCGTCTGGTCTTGTCAGTATGCGCTTTGCTGTGGCAGCCGCCATGACCGGCTCCTTTTCGCTCATTGCGGCTTTCGGAACCTTTTTATGGACAGCCGTTGCCGGTCTTATTATCGGGGCGGCAACCACCTTCTGTGTCACTTGGGTGAGCAATTTCTGGAACAATAAATTCGGCGAGGAAACAGGTTCACATATTCTCATAAGCCTGCTTATTCCTTTTGCCGCCTATCTTGCCGCCGAACAGGTGGATGCATCGGGAATCCTTGCCGCCGTTGCGGCCGGTATTTCCATGAGCTTTACCGAAGACAGTCTGCGCAATCTTGCTTTAACGCGCATTCGCAGGCTAGCTGTCTGGGACACGGTGCAATTTGTTGCCAATGGTGTCATTTTCGTCATTTTGGGTGAGCAACTTCCCCATATTGTAAGCGGCGCGGCAATCGTGGTTCAGGAAACCGGCCATCATGAACCGATCTGGCTTGTGGCCTATGTCATTTTAATCAATCTTGCACTCGCCGTACTCAGATTTATCTGGGTTTGGGTCTCACTGCGTTTTACGCTTGCACGTGCTTATCGGCGCGGTTTCAAACCTTTCGTGCCAAGCTGGCGGCTGGTTGCTGTGACATCGCTTGCCGGTGTTCGCGGTACGGTGACCCTTGCCGGTGTTTTGACCTTGCCGCTGTTTTTGCCTGACGGTTCGCCATTTCCCGCCCGCGACCTTGCAATATTTCTGGCCACCGGCGTCATTCTGATTTCGCTTGTCATGGCAAGTGTGTCTTTGCCATTCCTCCTCAAAGGTCTGGAATTGCCGCCCGAACCTTCCCACCAGAAGGAAGAGGAGCGCGCCCATATTGCGGCTGCCGAAGCGGCCATCAAAGCGGTTGAACAGGCGGTGCACAATTGGGGTGAAGGCCGCAGCGATGCCGACCTTTATACAAGTGCGGGTGCGCGTGTCATGGCGAACTATCGTGATAGATTGGCCGACCAGAATATTTCGGATGCCGATGCGATCAACACGCAGAAGGTTGCCGAAATCGAGCGGCGTTTGCGCCTTGAAGCTTTGAAAGCCGAACGCCAGACCTATTTTGCTTTTGGCCGTCGTCACCAGCTTTCGGAAGAAACAACTGCAAAATTGATCCGCGAAGTCGATCTTCTGGAAACCCGTTTTTCAAACGGTTGAGGTGCAGAGTTTTGAAACGGCTTATGGGACAAGCGGTTCAAACCGCGAGGCCTGCGGGCTGTGGCTTGAATGGCAGAAAAGAACCGCCTAAAAAGAACGGCCTAAAAAGAACAGCCAAAAACAGAAAGCAGAGTTCAAGATTTTTTGGCTTTTCCGCTTGTTAGCCGCAAGCCACCAGTCAACACAGCGAGTAAAAAACAGATTGTGCCGCACCACAAAGCATAGCGCGAA
Source organism: Bartonella sp. M0283 (assembly GCF_016100455.1). NCBI lineage: Bacteria > Pseudomonadati > Pseudomonadota > Alphaproteobacteria > Hyphomicrobiales > Bartonellaceae > Bartonella > Bartonella sp. M0283. The sequence continues at coordinate 237,960 of NZ_JACFSK010000001.1, forward strand.
CCGTAATGGGAAGAGACAATCAGGAAGAATGCAACAAGTGTACTTCCCACCGATTGGCCGATAAGCCTGGCTATGCCCATAATACCACCGGCAGCGCCGCTTCTGTCGGCAGGTGCTGAAAGCATGATAACGCGCTGGTTGGGCGCGTTGAAAAAGCCCATGCCGCAACCACACACCATCATGCAGATCACAATCACAAGGACCGGCGTTCCCTCGCCAAGTAGGCTTAACGAAAACATGCCGCTTGCGCATAAGAGCATGCCGATAGCCACAAGCAAAACCGGTGAAAAATGGTCGGAAAGCCGGCCGGTAAAGGTTGATGTGAGTGCTGCACAAGCAGGCCATGGCGCAATCAGAAAGCCGGTGGCAAACTGGCTTTTATGCATCAACATCTGGAACGAAAAGGGAAGCGCTACAAAAGCAATCCCTTGCGCGATAAAGGCAAAAAGGACGGCAAGAATGGAAAGGGTAAAAATCCGCGAGGAAAAAAGATCAAAGGCCAGAAACGGGGCAGGGTGGTTTTTCTGGCGAATGATAAGGGCAAAAATGGCAACAAATGAAACGACAAAGGTCGGAATAATCATGGAAAGCGGCTGGCGGTGCGCACATTCACCAATGCCGAAAATAAGCGCGGCAAAACCGATACCGCAAAAACAGGCGGCAAGATTGTCAAAACGATAGTGGCTCAAGGGTGTTTTAGGCAGTGAATGGAAGGAAATAGCAAGCGCCACAAGGCCAAGTGGAACATTCATCAAAAACAACCAGTGCCAGGTGGTAAACCACAAAATAAGCGAGGCGAGTGTCGGTCCCAAAGAAAAGCCGACCCCCATGCAAATGGCATTGATACCAAGTCCGACACCCAGTTTTTGCGGCGGAAAAGTAAAGCGGATAAGGGGAAGGTTGGTACTCAATATTCCGGCCGCACCAATACCTTGCAAAATGCGTGCGCCAACCAGTGTTGGAAGCGACCATGAAAGCCCGCAAAGAAGCGAAGCGAGGGTGAAAACCATGAGCCCGACAATGAAGATAATGCGAAAACCGATCACCTCGCCAAGGCTTGCGAAGGGAAGAGTCATTGCAACCATGGCGAGAAGATAGGCTGTCACCGCCCAAACGGTTGAAGCTTCGCTGGTTTTGAATTCCTGCGCAATTGTGGGAAGGGCGGTATTGGTAATGCCGGTGTCGATCATTGCCATAATAACGCCGAGGCAAATCGCAAAAATAGCGGCCAATTTATAGGATTTCGTTATGTCTGCATTTCTATTCACGTGCGATGTCTCTTTAACAATGCGAACTTCAACCTTGTGTCAGCCGTCTTTCCGGCCAAGCTTTTTGCCCCACGACTATAAACATGAATAGGCTCTAAAAGCATAAGAATATTTTTGTGAAGAAAATCATTCCAACACATTTTTCAGGCAATTGTTTTTTGCCCTTATTTTCTTACGTTTTATTGTTCTTCGACCGTTTTATTGATTTTTCCCTATTTATTCTTTTTTACCCGTCTTTTCGCCTTGATGGTTTTGATTTCTTTGACCGGTCGCTTTTTAAAGACTTTTGATCTTTTTCACCCTTAAAAGTTTTCGGGTGGCAGAGTTTTTTAAAAAAGCCGATCTAACGGTAATAAACGGCGATTTTCTGCCCGTCTATATCTTTGACCTTGATGTCGATATCATAAATTGCCGAAAGGATTTCATCTTTCATGACATTTTCGGGTGCACCGGAATAAACGAGTTTTCCTTCTTTCAAAGCAATGATGAGATCGGAATAGCAGGAAGCGAAATTGAGGTCATGCATCACCATAATAATGGTTTTTCCCAATTCGTCGGCCGCATTACGAAGTCGCTTCATCATTGAAACGGCATGGCGCATATCAAGATTGTTCAATGGCTCGTCAAGCAGGATGTAATCGGTGTTTTGAGAAATCACCATGGCAACAAAAGCGCGTTGTCTCTGCCCGCCCGACAATTCATCAAGAAAACGTTTGCGATAAGGGTCTAGCCCCAGATAGCTTATGGCATTATCGACAAATGTCTTGTCTTCTTTGGTCAAGACACCATGCGAATAGGGGTAGCGGCCAAAGCTTACAAGATCTTCCACAGTGATGCGCGCTGTGAGGGTGTTTTCCTGTCGCAAAATAGAAAGCCGTTTGGCAAAATCGGCTCCTTTTGCCTTTGTCACATCAATCCCGTCAACGGTAATTTTTCCCTTTGTGATCGGCAGCAGCCGACTTATCATGGTTAGAAGTGTGGATTTACCCGCACCATTGGGGCCGATAATCGAAACCATTCCGCCTTTGGGGATTTGAAGTGACAAATCCTCGATAATGCTATTGTCGTCATAGCTTTTGGATACATGGCTAATTTCAATCATCTCAATTTCCCCTTGATGAGCAGGGTCAAAAACACAATGCCGCCGACAAATTCGATAATAAAGCTCAACCGGCTTGCCATATTGAAAAGCTGTTCAAGAATGAACTGGCCGCCGACAAGGAAAATAATCGAAAGCAGAATGGCAACCGGTAACACGCTCATATGTTTGGCAGTCGGTGTAAACTGGTAGGCAAGGCTTGCAACCAGAAGGCCGAAAAAGGTGACCGGCCCCACAAGTGCAGTTGAAACAGCAACCATAATCGAAACCAGCACGAGAATGCGCGTGACAGCCTGTTTATAATCGACACCGAGATTGATTGCCATATCGCGGCCTAATGCCAGCACATCGAAAAGATAGCGCATACGCCAGCCGATCAGGGAAACAATCACAACAATAATCACTGCAATGCCAATGAGATTGGTGTTAAAGCGGTTGAAATTGGCAAACATTACATCGGTGAGATTGACCGCCTCATCGGGGTTCAATTGCAATTGCAACAACATGCGCAAGCTGAAGAACAGGCCGCCAAACACAACGCCGATCAAAAGCGTCATGTGCAGCCCTTTGATGGTTCCAGAAAAGAGCCATGTGAAAAGGCTTGTCGAAAACAGTGTGAGAATAAGTGCCACAGCGATGAAACGCACTTCGTCGCTCACCCCGTAAATAACGGTCGAGCCGACAAAATAGACCACCACCGTCTGGATGAGAATATAAAGCTGGTCAAACCCCATAATCGATGGGGTAAGAATCCGGTTGTTGGAAACCGTCTGGAAAAGCACCGTCGAGACAGCAATCGTATAGGCAATCAGAACAAGCGAAACGAGTTTACCCAAACGGAACGGCCAGATCACAACCGACATATTCCATGAAAGGTAAAGCGCAATAAAAATGGCAGCAACAACACCAAGGCCGATAAGAAGAGGCAGTGTCGAGCGGATTTTTTTTGATTGTTCGGGCTTGCTGAAGCTCAAATCTGCGGAGCCACTGCCGGTAATAGCTGTTTTGAAAGAATCCGCTTCTTTGGTGCTGATAAAGCCGGATTGAACGGCTGCATTTTCCCTATTTGCTTTGTTTCTTGCTTGCCCGTCTGTTTCCTTGCCCGCGTTTTTTTCTAAATTCTTGCCTAAATCCCTGTCGGTTTCCTTGTCTAAATCCTCGGTCGGGATTTTGACTTCGGCTTTTTTGTTCAGGATGTTGACTTCGGCTTTCTTGTTCAGGATGTTGACTTCGTCAAGGCCTGCCTCGCCAATTCCGGCTTCGCCAATATCTTTTTCGTCAATTTCTGCCTCGACAATATCCGCTTTAACAGAAGCATTTTTTTGTCTATCCGGCGCGCTGGTGTCGGTTTCGATAATTTCTGTTTTCGTGAAATTATCCTCGCCAATTGCAGTTTCGATATTATCGGTTTCAAGAAGGCCGGCTGTAGCAATACCGGGCTCAACCGCATTTGTTTCGGTGACGCCCTTTCCGGCCGCATTTTGTGGCTTCTCACCTTTTAAAGCGGGCTTTTTATTTTTCGGTGTTTTTCTAACCAAGGCGCTTTCTCCATTTCAAGAGAAGTGCGATAAAAAGCACACTGCCAAGAACCCCCATAATGGTTCCAACCGGTATTTCTGCCGATTTGCTCATCAACCGGCCGAGAATGTCGCAGGTAAGCACCAGTCCCGCACCGGTTATCATAACAAAAGGTGCTGTGCGGCGCATATTGTCGCCCATGACGATGGAAACGATATTGGGCACGACAAGGCCGATAAAGGGTATCCGCCCGACGGTGCAGATAACGGTTGCCGTTATCATGGAAATAATGACAAGGCCGAAAAGCATCACTTTTTTATAATCAAGGCCGAGATTACTTGAAAAATCCTCTCCAAAACCGGCAACGGTAAAACGGTCGGCCGCAAGATAGGCAACAAGGCAAAGTGGCAGCGACAGCCATAATAATTCATATTTGCCTTCAACCACCATGGAAAAGCTGCCAAAAAGATAGGATTGCAGCGATGGCAACAGCATTTCCTGATCGGCAATGCCATTTGTAAGCGCGCCAATCACATAGCCGAGCATGATACCCGTCAAGGGCACAATCAATACAGATTTAAGCGGTATTTGCCGCAATAAAAACATGAAAATGAGCGAGCCGAAAAGAGCAAACAAGGCGGCCACCAGCATTTTCAAAATCACATCAAGACCGGGGGCAAATATCATCACCACAAGGATGCCGAGCGAGGCCGATTCAACAGTTCCCGCTGTTGAAGGTTCAACAAAACGGTTCCTTGTCAGCATTTGCATAATCATGCCGGCAAGGGCAAGTGAAGCGCCGGAAAGAATAAGCGCAATGGTGCGCGGAACACGGGTTTGGAAAAATACAAGGAAGCTGTGCTCGTCACCGGCAAGAAGGCCGGAGAGGGTAACACTGGAAAACCCCAGAAACATACTGATAATCGACAGGACGATAATAACCGTTATGCCAATAATAAGAGCGCGCACTTCAATCTTTACCCGATTAAAAAACATCAGAAGCCGGCAGACCAATCTGCTGCTTCCGATGTTTAAGCGTTAAAGCTGAAAACAATCAACCCGTTTCATGACTTTTTAAGTCAACAACAGGCTAAATGCTTATTTTGCTTTTGAAAATACGTCATCAAGTTGATCGGCTGTCTCATGAAGACCCGAAAGCCCGCCACCGATGAGATACCAGTTTTGCGGGTCGAGATAAACGATATGCTTGTTCTCGGCCGCTTTGGTTTTGTTGATAAGGGCATTATCAAGCAATTTTGCAGCCGCTTCCCCTTCGCGGCCAATGGCTGCATCACGGTCGATCACAAAGAGCCAGTCGGGATTGGTTTCCAAAATGAATTCGGGTGAAATCATCTGTCCGTGATTGCTCACTTCCAGTTTGTCGTTCGCCGGTTTGACACCGAAACCGGAATGCAGCAGGCCGAAACGCGATCCCGGCCCGAAGGCGGAAATTTTGCCACCGGTGGTCAGAACAAGAAGACCTGTTCCTTTGTCAGCCGCAAGTTTTTTCACCTCTTCAAGCTTATTGTTAAGGCTGTCGATTTCGTCTTTTGCTTCTTTCTGCTTATTAAAAATCTGGCCCAAAATTGTCACATTGCGGTCAACATCGGCAAGATATTGTTTATTGTTGACGGACAAATCGATTGTCGGAGCAATTTTTGCAAGATCGTTGAATTTCGGTGCCGAACGGTCGGCAATAATGATAAGATCAGGCTTCAGGCTTGCCACTGTCTCATAATTGGGTTCAAACAAGGTTCCGACCTTGGTGTATTTTGCATCATTATATTGCTGAAGATATTTCGGCTTTATCCCTTCCGGCACACCCACAATATTATCAATTTTTAACCGGTTCATATTGTCGAGCGTGGCAAGGTCGAACACCACAACCCGTTTCGGACTATCGGGAATAGAGGTTTCACCGGCGGCATGTTTGATGACAACATCGGCACTTGCCGGTGATTGAAATGACAAAACGGAAGCCAGTGCACCAAAGAGCAGTGCGGCGAGAGTATTGCGTCTATTAATCATTTTTACCTCATTTCTTTTCGACTGGTTGAAGGGAGTTTGTGGGGAAATTTTTGTTGTTTGAAATTTTTCGCATTCAACGCGAAGTGCAGACAGTCTTTGATCGCAGGCGCAAGCATTGTGCCGTGGTTTTTATCGGAAAAGCTGTAAAACGTGTTGTCAACTGCCTTTGCCTTTCTCAAAATCTCTGAAACATCTTTGCCATTCGGACCGGAATGTAAATCCTTAGCCGGCTTTTTATTCGATTCAGTCACATTCTTATGATGGGTTTTAATGCCCGATGTTTCAATCAATAGTCGTGATTTTAACCCTTCCGGCTTATGATAGGCGGCAAGTTTTTCCATAAATTCATGCCCGTTCCACCAGATAGACGGGTCGGCAGCGCAATAGGTAGAAAAACCGTGACTTTCGGCTGATAAAAAACTCTTCATCACAAAAAGCCCGCCAAGCGAATGGCCAAAGAACGTGATATTGTTGCGGTCGACCGGCAATTCCATCAGTATTTCTGGTAAAATCTTTTTTTCGATAAGGCTGCGAAATTCTTCTTCGCCGCCGGTTTTTGGCGCTTCCATGCCTTCTCGAAGCGGAATTTTATCGGCCGGTGCATAAGAGGTGAGGTCATAAAAGCGGCGTTTTACAATCTCTTTTTTCTCGTCGGTGGAATAGCCGATTGCCACAATTACGGCATCGGGTGCTTGCCTGATTGCGGGCTTGAATGTCGTGTTGCCATCAAGGAGCAAAACAAGCGGGAACCCCTCTCTTGGTGCCGGCTTTTCCGGCACAGCGATAAACAGGCGATAGCGCCTTATCTCGCTGTTTTCGCTATCCTTTCCAGCCTTGATTGTTTCTTCGCTTGTTGCCTGTGCGGTGTTTATCCCTTGATCACTTTTTTCATCAGCATTTTCAAGCACGGCGCTCTCAGAACCGTTATTTTCGGCGCCATGAAACCCGACGCTTGGATTCATTTTCCCCGAATTTTCCCCGCCGGTTTTTGTCGGGCTTTCTGCTTTGTTTTTCTTTTCATCTTCTTGGTTGCCAGCCGGAATTTTTGCCTCTTCAGGTGCTAACAAAGCAATATGTCCATCCATCAAGGCAATTTCTATATCTTTGGTGTGGATGCGCATTTTTTCTGTATTGTCGTTTCCAGCATTCGCAAAACTACAGGAAAGGCCGAAAAAAAGGCCGGCAATAACAAGAGCAGACATCTTCAAGAGGGAAAATGAAAAGCAAAAAAATGGCAAGGCTTGCAAGCGGCAAACGCCCGCCCGTTGTGCGCGAATATCTCCTGCCTTTTCAGCCGGAACAATTCCCGTCCTTTCAGCCGGAACAATTCCCGTCCTTTCAACCGTAACAATTCCCGCCCGTTTAGCCGGAACATTTTCTGCCTGTTCTGCCCGAATATCTCCCGCCCGTTCAGCCGGAACAATTCCCGCTCTTTCTCCCCTAACAATTCCCATTCTTTCTACCCGAACATTTACCCCCTGTTTTTCCCTCACAAAGCGGGGGCTTGAAATAAACCGGCGTGTTCCGGAGAAGCAGCTTTCCAAACTTCGGGCTTCCGCCAAATTTTCAAGTTTTGCCAAAGCCAAAGATTTTTCACGAACAAAAACAATTGCCTGAAAAAGAGCGTTTTCCAGAGTTAAAGAATTTGCCGGAGCAAAAACATTCTTTGTAAAAAGGCCATTTGCCGGAAACAGGGAAGGCCGGTTTTTAAAAAACCGGCACATGATGTTTTTGATGTTTTTCATCAAACGCGAACTTTCAAAATTAATTCTGTCCTTCAAGACTTCATCACTCTGTTCATCCGGGCTTTAAAATTGCGAGTTCATGCTCAACCAGAGGCGGCGGCCTTCCACCACATCATTGAACTGGTCAACACCGACACTTTTGTCAAACAGGTTGTAGATTGCGGCATTCAGTTTGACATTTTCGGAAAAAGCGTAAGAACCGCCAATATCGAAGGTGACATAATCGTCATATTCACGGCCGACAATTTTGCCGTTTTTGTAAACCGCCTTACCGGCACTACCGGTTCTAAAACCCGCATTGGTTTCCTTGCCGTGATAGGTTGCAGCCGCAAAACTTTCGAGCTTTTCAATCGGTGTTTGCCATTCGGCTCGCAGATTGGCCATGTGTTTTGGCGTTCTTGCCAAAGGCAGCCCCTCATAATCGCCGCTCTTTTGTTCGGAATGGGTGTAGGTATAGTTGGAACGGATAGTCAAAACATCAATCGGTTTCCACGAACCGGTAAGCTCCACCCCTTGCATCACAGCATCGTCGATATTGAGGTTTTCATAAAGCACATAATTCGGGTCAACCGACCATTCAACCGGCTTGCCATTGCTATCCAGAACCTGCCGGTTGGTGATTTTGTCTTTGAAATCGGTGTAGAAATAGGTTGCCCCCAATTCGAGATTATCAAGATTGTCCCAAATGGCAGAAAATTCATAAGAGGTACTTTTTTCAGCTTCCAGATTGTCGGCACCGATAATCACACCGCAGCGGTTGCGCCCTTTCGGGGGATTGCGCCCGTAAAAGCAGTTACCACCTCCGGTGGTATAAGCATATCCGGGTGCAATTTCACGAATTTCCGGTGCTTTGAAGCCGGTTGAAACACCGCCTTTGAAAACCAGATTGTCGGTGGCATGCCAAACAGCATAACCGCGCGGGCTCCAATGTTCGCCATAAATCTGGTGGTGGTCCATACGCACCCCGCCGGTTAGCGAGAATGTATCGGTGAGCCACCATTCATCTTCGGCAAAACCGGCCCATTGTTCAATGGTAAATTCTTCATCAAGTCCGGTGCGCATACCGGGGTTCTGGTCGGTCAATGCCCCTCGGTTGAATTGCCCGCCGGTTACCAATGTGTGGCGGCCAAAAATGTCGAACGGGGTGGTAAATTTGCCATCGACAACGGTGTTTCGTATTTCCGGCGAACGCAAATTGGCAACATAATCATGGGTCGGGCTGTCCCATGTGTAATTGGTGCGGCTTGCGGTTTTCTGCAACACGGAAAAATCGGCAGTGGTAAAGCCGTAACGGCCGGTATAGCCGACAACCCAATGGTCACGATCATTCTTGTTATAAGTGTCAACAGGTGCGCGGCTGATATTTTCGGTTCGCTCGATATTGTGGCCCACCGAACTATAGCGGCGCACTCTTGTGTGACCGGCTTCAAAGGTGAGGTCATTGTTTTCGTCCGGTGTTACGGTAACCTTGCCGGTAATGTCGATTTCCTTTTTCTTCGGCGTACCGGAAATAATATCATCTTCCTCGCGTCCCAAACCTCTTCCCCAAAGCTGCAACCCCACAACATCGGGCGCCACAGGGCCGCCAACATAATAGCTTCCTTGAGCGGTATTGCCGAATTTGCTGTACTGGTTTGCCGTGCCATCAATGGTAAAGGAACCGGTCCATTTGTGCGGCACTTTGCGGGTGATAATATTGATAACACCACCCATTGCATCCGAGCCGTAAAGTGACGACATCGGCCCGCGCACAACTTCAATCCGCTCGATTGCGGCAGCCGGCGGAATGAAACTCTGCTCGAAACCGGAATTGCCATTGGTGCGTGCTTCACGCGTACTCTGACGCTTGCCGTCAACCAGAATAAGCGTATAGGCACCGGGAAGCCCGCGAATGAAAATATCCTGTTCGGCCGCTGTCCCCGTCACAGCAACACCTTGAACATTCCTCAAGGCATCGGTCAAATCACGGAACGAACCTTTTTCGATTTCCTCGCGCGGGATCACCGAAATACTGGCCGGTGCATCTTTCACATTCTGCTCGAAGCCGGTCGCACTCACCACCACTTGGCGTAACATTGTGCCTTCATCGGCAAGTGGCGCCTGATTATCAGCCGAAGCCGCAGCAGCAGAATTCGAAGTGGCTTCACTATTTTCACTTTCCGCCTTTTCCCCCGTCGCATTTTGCTTTTTTTTCGCAAGAGAGGGTTTGCTTTGTTTGCCATTTTTGGCAATTTTTACTTCGTTATTGACGGTCTCGGCAAAGGCTGCGCCATCAAAAAATAGGCTCGTTGAAAAAAAACTGCTGCAAGCAAGTGCAACCAACATTTTCCGGCTTGCGCTGAAACTCTTTGCCCCCGAGAGGCTTTCACCCGCACTGAATTCTTTCCCCCGACCGCTTTCGTTTTCCGCTCTGAAACCTTTTGCCCCCGAGAGGCTTTCACCCGCACTGAATTCTTTCCCCCGACTGCTTTCGTTTTCCGCTCTGAAGCTTTGGGTAGCCATGTTTCGGTGGCTTTTCAAAATTTTCTTTTCCGTCATCACATTCTGACAAGCCGAAAATTCCTGATCGTCTGAAAAATGTTCACCCTCAACGCGTCCGGTCGACATACGCAATCCCTCGAATTTTTAAAGTTGATAAAAAAGGTATAGATTGAGAAACAGTTAAAAAAATATTTAAACCTAATGTCAACACTCAAGTTTTAGAATAGTTCAAAATTTCAGTAAAACGTGTTGAATAATAATCACTTAGAAACGAAAAAAAATAAAATTCTAAAATATAGAATGCAACTATCGGCATGTGGATAGTTTTTCATTTATCGTTCTACTATTTATTTATAGGGGTGAAATAAAATATATTTTCGAATCGAAACGGGAATCATCGTTATATTCCAGATAAGACACGAAATTCAGTCGACAGAATAACTGTTATCTTGTTGAAATATTATGAACGACAATCAGAAAAAATAGCAAAAAAGGGCGAGAAAATCGGAGATAAATTTAAAGAAAGTCCATGAAAAGAGCCGAAGAATTTAAACCTCTATAATCCGGCATTATCCGTTCTTTTTCGTTCTTGTCGGTCAAAAATCAGGGCTTTGTGCGCTGCAAGTTTGCAACACGACAATTGATTGAACCGGTTACGATTTGGCTTTTAAAAAACAGGCGGGCAGAACAGAAAAATGGAGAGCGGCTTTTCAAAGTTTGAATTTTCAAAAACCCCGAATTTTTAAAAAACCGGTTTTAAAAAACTGCTTTGGTTTTATGCACGCCACGTTGAAGGCAATAGGCTCTCGATGGGTGATTTTCATTTCCGGCAAGAAACTTCGTAACAGTTTCCAAGGAAAACAAGAAACTTTGTCACACTTTTCAAGGAAACCTGCGTCATTTACCCCAAAGGAGTCTATTCAAGCGTCGTGCCGGTCTTTTTAGCATTTTATAATTTCAGCATTTTATGAAATGCAGAAGTGTGATGAAGTACAAAGTTTTGAAATTTCAGCTTTTTTTATTTTCCTTTATATTGCTTGTCGGTCACTTCTTCCATCCAGTTGGCACTTTTGCCATCAACTGTTTCCTGTATGGCATAATGTGACATTGCCGTGTCGGGGGCTGCACCATGCCAATGTTTTTCACCCGCTTCAAACCAGACAATATCTCCGGCAAAAACTTCTTTCACTTCGCCATTTTCACGGCCGATAAACCCGCGCCCGAATGTGATAATCAAAGCCTGCCCCTTCGGGTGCGTGTGCCAATGCGTGCGTGCTCCGGGCTCGAAGGTGACATGACCGGCAAGAAGGTTTGACCCTTGATGCGGGTCGATTGCCGGATCAAGTCTCACCCGACCGGTAAAAAACTCGTCCGGAACTTTGCCGGAAGGGCGGCTGCCACTTCTTTTAATTTCCATTGTTTTTCTTCCCTGAAATGTAGTTTGGTTATGAGTTCCGGCTTTGCTTTGGATTACAATATTTAAGCGCTGCCAACAAAAACATTCTCCCAAACATTTTTCCCGAACGTTCTTTGAAAGCGCATGAACAGTACCCGCAAAAACACTTTTCCAAACAGTCTTTGAAAGCGCATGAATATTATTGGCTGAAAGCGCATGGGGCTTTGCCGGTTTGGGCTTTTGCTCGCTCGGTCAAGCCAAGCGCCAACAAGTTTTGTTGTGAGCGGGGCTTGTCGTGAGCGGGGCTTGTCGTGAGCGGGGCTTGTTGTGCGCCCCGCTTTCGAGTTTAAAACCTTTTTTCCGGAATGAAGTCTCCCGAACAATACGGCTTTCAGAATGAGGCCATGTCGATGACAAAGCGGTATTTCACATCGCTTTTGAGCATGCGTTCATAAGCCTTGTCGATTTCCTGAGCTTTGATGAGCTCGATATCGGCGGTAATGTTGTGTTTGCCACAAAAATCCAGCATTTCCTGTGTTTCGGCAATGCCGCCAATGCAAGAGCCGGCAAACGAACGACGTGCCATAATGAGGTTGAAAACGCCAACCGGCAAAGGTTCGGCCGGTGCACCAACCTGCACCAATGTGCCATTGACTTTAAGAAGGTCGAGATAAGCGTCGATATTGTGCTTGGCCGCAATGGTGTCGATAATAAGATCAAGCGTTTTTGCCGCTTTTGCTAGGTTTTCGCTGTCGCGTGTCAAAACCACATGATGGGCACCAAGACGACGCGCATCGGCTTCTTTGGAAGGCGAGGTGGTGAGCATCGTCACGTCAGCCCCCATAGCGTGGGCAAGTTTCACCGCCATATGACCCAAACCGCCAAGACCGGCAACGCCCACTTTCATGCCTTTTCCCGCTTTCCAGTGGCGCAATGGCGAATAGGTGGTGATACCTGCGCAAAGGAGCGGTGCTGCTCCTGCAAGATCAAGATTTTCCGGTACCGACAAAACAAAATTGTCGTTCACCACAATGCGTTTGGAATAGCCGCCGAACGTATAACGGTCTTTTCCGGTCTCAGGGTCTGGGCTGTTATAGGTAAGGGTGTTGCCTTTTTCGCAATATTGTTCAAGTCCCGCACGGCAGCAATCGCACGTTCCGCAGGAATTGACCATGCAGCCCACACCCACCGTGTCACCTTCTTTGAAACGGGTTACTTTTTTACCCACGCGGCGCACCTTACCGACAATTTCATGACCTGGCACACAAGGATAAAGTGTGCCCGCCCAGTCACTGCGCGCGGTGTGAAGGTCGGAATGGCAAACGCCGCAATAGCGAATTTCAATATCTACATCATGGTCAAGCGGGTCACGCCGCTCGAATGTGAAAGGATGGAATGTCTTATCAGGGCCGTCAACGGCAAATGCATCACATGTAAACATATAGGAAATTTCCTTTGAATAGTTGTTTTACTATCGGTTTTGCTTCATTTTGCTTTTTTGTTTTTTTACTTTTTTGTTTTCCGGTTTTGAATACCGTTTTTATTTCTCCGGTTTTTTTAAAGCTCAAGCGGCGGTATTTCATCCGAAATTGAAATCATCCGGTTTCATCCTCTTTCCTTGCACAAGCAATCATTCGCTTTTTACCGGTTTTATAAGCGCAATTCTTGTTTAAAAAATTCCGCTCTTTTTAAAAAAATCCGGTTTCCCCAAGAAAATGACTGTCAAAAATGAAACGGTTTAACCGCAAATAGAAAGCGTCAATTCTATTTCCGGTTGTTTCGGGCTCAATTCTTTTTCCTGTTAATAACAACTATATTCTTCAAGACGATTTTGATAAGCTCTATCAAGATCATTGGGCTTATGAATTTTTTTCATAAAAGCCGACAAGTAGAAAATAATCGTGCGGCAAAACAGAAAGTGGAAAAATGGCAAAAGTGGCTTTTATCGGTTTGGGTGTGATGGGCTATCCTATGGCAGGGCATTTGAAAAAAGCCGGCCATGATGTGACGGTTTATAACCGCACGGCAAAAAAGGCGGAAAAATGGGTAGAGGAGTTTCACGGCAAAAAAGCCGATACACCGGCAGAAGCGGCAAAGGGTCAGGATATTGTTTTTGCCTGTGTCGGCAATGACAATGATATAAGAGAAGTCACAACCGGCAAGGATGGCGCGTTCAAAACAATGGCAAGGGGAAGCGTTTTTGTCGACCATACGACAGATTCGGCAAAGGTTGCCCGCGAGCTTGAAGGGGAAGCGGAAAAATGCGGCATCGGTTTTATCGACGCGCCGGTTTCAGGTGGTCAGGCCGGTGCCGAGAACGGCAAACTCACCATTATGTGCGGTGGTAAGAAGGACATATTTGAAAAAACTGCCGATGTCATGAAAGCCTATGGCATTTCGGTAAAGCGGCTGGGAAAAAGCGGCAGCGGGCAATTGTGCAAAATGGTCAACCAGATTTGTCTTGCCGGTGCTGTTCAAGGCCTTGCCGAAGGGCTTGCTTTCGGTAAAAAAGCCGGCCTTGATATGAACGAGGTTCTTGATGTCATTTCCAAGGGGGCGGCCGGTTCATGGCAAATGTCGAACCGCGGCACAACGATGGTTGAAGGCAAATTCGATTTCGGCTTTGCTGTTGACTGGATGAGAAAAGATCTCGGCATCTGCCTTGATGAAGCGCGCAGTAACGGCGCGGTTTTGCCGGTCACTGCTTTGATCGACCAGTTTTATGCCGATATTCAGGCAGAAAATGGCGGCCGGCTTGATACGTCAAGCCTTATCAAACGGCTCCCGCAATAGTCGCGCGACAGTTATTTATCCTGTTACAGTGATTTTTTGACTTTAGGGAACTTTTTGCAGCCTTTTCAGCCTTTTCGGCTTTACGGCTTTTTCGGCTTTTTGTGACCTTGTGAGTGATTTTCGCACGTTTTTTTCTACGCTTACATAAATACTCGTGTCATAAAAAGCCCGGCAAACTATCCGGTCAAGCTCCTGCCTGTTTGACAAGGCCGTCGTTTTACCAATCAGTTTTACCAATCGCTCTTCTTTTAAATCGACTTTATTGCGCTTTCATCTTCATTGGCGGAAAGCGCAATAGTGCCGAAAAGTTGTTATTGCCAACATTTTTTTGAAGCGCGAAACCACGCCATCCGGTCGGAATTGCCCCCTTTATCTTCTGTTTTTAAAGGAATGCGGCTATTTCCGGCGTTTGGTTCTTTTCATTGACCAATATGTCCATTGAAAAATTGTGGAAAGAAAACATCGGAAAGCAAGTAGGGACAAAAAAATAGCGGGAGCTTTGTTATATCAAATCGTGGAACGCGTTTTTGCGATAATGCCGCAAAAGCAGGAATGTGCGGCCTACAACATCAATTCCTGATGCAGGTTTTTGCAATACCGGAAAGGGATAAAAGGCAGCCTGGTCTATCAACTCGTGACGCAAGTTTTCTTCCGCAAGTCCGGAACGGGACAAAAGCCGACTTGCTGCATCGAACCGTCATGAAGTTTTTTGCGATAATGCCGCAAAAGCAGGAATGTGCGGCCTACTACATCAATTCCAGATGCTGGTTTTTGCAATACCGGAAAGGGATAAAAGGCAGCCTGGTCTATCAACTCGTGACGCAAGTTTTCTTCCGCAAGTCCGGAAGGGGACAAAAGCCAACTTGCTGCATCGAACCGTGATGAAGTTTTTTGCGATAATGCCGCAAAAGCTGGAATGTGCGGCCTACTACATCAATTCCTGATGCAGGTTTTTGCAATACCGGAAAGGGATAAAAGGCAGCCTGGTCTATCAACTCGTGACGTAAGTTTTCTTCCGCAAGTCCGGAACGGGATAAAAGCCAACTTGCTGCATCGAACCGTGATGAAGTTTTTTGCGGCAATACCGTAATAACAGTTTTTTGCTTGTTCGTTCCGCTTTGAAAAGTGGAGCAATAAATTACTTTTACGGAAAAATGTCCGGCATGTGACAGATAAATCCGGCATGTGACAGATAAATATGTGAAAAATGTCCGGCATGTGACAGATAAAACCCGATACGCTTCCGCCCAATCAAAGCCTGTTTTCACTCAGCCTATTCCATAAACCGCGATAGTTATCCGGCAAAGAAAATAAAAAAGAAAATAAATCAAATAGTTAGTTATTGAAACCAAGCGAATGATTATCATTTTCAAAGTTTTCCACAGGCTGAAAGCAGTTCAACAGCAGCTGAAAGGGGAAAAAAAGGCAAAAAACGTCCATCAAAAATCACCAAATCGTAAAACGAGAAGTAACAAATAGAAAAGGACAGTGTGTCAGCGTTTTGCATTTTCGAAACGTTCGCCAGTGCTCTTTATATCCGTCAACGTTCGTCTTTTGATCGTCCAAATTCATAATCGCAAACCGGTATCATGTTCGGCTTGCACCTTTAATTTTAAAATCCGGCCTGATCAGTCAAAAACAATTACAAACATAAGTTGTAATAAAGTCCAACCGGCTGCATTTGGTTGTGGCTCAATATTTTTCTCCGCCCGAATTTCCGGTTTTAATTTTGCAACAATCTTGAAGAGGCTCGCCCAAAAACACGATAATTAGTCGGCAAAATAAAAAAACAATAATGAAATCAATATATTATAAATTGAAAAATAAGACAAAATTGATAATTATCAGTTTTTCCACAGGCTGCAGGCTTCAATTCTGCCAAGAAACAGCCGAAAACAGTTCAAAATCGGGGTGTTTTTGAAGTGGAAACCACGGAAAAGAGAAAATAGCTGTCTGTTAAAGGATGTTTTTTAAAATCAGACCAAAAACGTTTCGACATCTGCCCGCTACCAACAATTAAAACACAAGTCACAATGGAAGAATAAGCAACAATGGAAGGGCAAGGTATAATGGAAGAACAAGGCTAAGCTTCGCCTGTTAAAGCAGGTCACTAATATATGCTCTTCTATTTGTCAGAAAATTTTTGACATTTTAACGCTCTATAACGCCCCGGTCGTGATCGAAAAATTGCTCTCGCGGGCGGCTTTTGTGAATGCGGATGCCCCACGTCTTTTGCGAATGCATATGGTCATCGAATGCCCAATGCGTATGGGCATCGAATGCCCGTCAAAAGATGGACAACGTTTTGACCGGGCAGTTTTTTAGTCACGTTTTTTAAACAAAAAGTCTTGGAGGTTAAAAGAAGGTTCAGCTTTATAGAGGAAGCGGCAAGAAAATATTTTGTGCCGAAACGTTAACGTATCAGAAGCGCCAATCTATGAGAAGCGCACTGTATCAAAAGCACAATCTATGAGAAGCACATTGTATCAAAAGCACAATCTATGAGAAGCGCACTGTATCAGAAGCGCCAATCTATGAGAAGCACAATGTATCAAAAGCACAATCTATGAGAAGCGCAATGTACCAAAACAAGAAAACTCGTGCCTTATTTTATCGTGCCTGATTTCATATCTGTCTCGTACGGGCTTTCAAGGTTGAACCGCGAACAATCAATTTGCTTTTCAAAACGGTTTGCAGCACCGGTTTTAGCGGGTTTTCAAGCCTTTCCATCAAACAATGATAGGCTTCGCGGGCAATGTCGCCAACCGGCTGGGCAATGGTGGTAATGCCGTTAAAAACAAGGTCCATCCACGGTTCGTCATCAAAGGCGGCAAAAGCCAGTTGATCGGGCACAACAAGACCGGATTTTTTTAAAAATGCCGCCGCTTTTAAAGCGAGACCCCCATTGGTGAGGATGAGCGCATCGCTATCGGGATTTTTTGCAAGCGCATTTTTTAAAGATTTTGCCAAATTATCTTTTCCGTGCTTTACGGCTACACTTTCACCTGAAAGGTGAAGTGCCCTGATTGCTTCATCAAAGCCTTTTTGCCGTTCAAAACCGGTCCGGCTATCAGCTCCGTAAAGGCAAAGAATGTGTTTTCTGCCGTTTTCGTAAAGGTGTTGCACAAGTTTCTGGGCGGCAGCATGATTATCGATCAGCACTGAATCATAAATCATTTCATCGGGCGTGCGATCAACAAGAACAAGCGGGCGTTGGAGTTTTGCCGGCCTCGTTTTGCGGCTTGTTATGTGTTTGCCGCTTCTTAAAAGCGTGGGAGAAAGAATGATACCGGCAACATTTTCTTCCTCCATCAAGTCGAGATAGGCCTTTTCCTGCTCGAAATTTTCATCTGTGTTGCATAAGATCACATGCTGGTTGCGGGTTTTGGCAATATCGTCGATTGCGCGGGCAAAGCGGGTAAAAAACGGGTTCCTGATATCGGCAATGATAAGGCCTATCATATCATTGCTATGCCCGCGCAAACGGCGGGCGGCAAGGTTCGGCCGGTAACCGGTGGCAAGGATTGCCTTTTCCACTTTGCTTTTCAATTCATGGCTCACAACTTTGCCGGAAATCGCACGCGAAACGGTGGCAACCGAAACACCGGCAAGTTTTGCAACATCCTTAATTGTGGCAGCCATTCGATATTTCTTTCTTTCTTCGTGCCTGAACACGATAAATAGGCGTTTTTTCCTTGAAAACGTTTCCAGAATTTGCTGTAAAATTATATGACAGAATTAAACAGTTGCTTGATATTTTTCAAGAAAACGTTTTCAATTCATTTTGAAAAAGCCCGAGGGAGGAAACCCGTGGCAGCAGCATCTGAAAAGACAGCAATTCTTTCCGAAAATGCAATTTTGTTGAATGCGGATTTTCCCGACAAGGAGTCGGCCATTCTTGCCGCAGCTCAACTTCTCGTTGATGAAGGCGCAATTGAACCGGCTTATGGAAAAAGCATGTTGGCGCGTGAAAAGGTTGCCAATACGTGGCTTGGTTCGGGCGTTGTCATTCCCCATGGCATGGTGGAAGACCGCAACCTTGTCAATCGTGATGCGATTTCGGTTATTCAGGTTCCAAACGGGGTGGATTGGCAAAATGGCGAAAAGGCAAAACTGATTTTTGCCATCGCCGCCAATTCCGACGGTCATATTGAAATTTTAAAGCGGCTCACTCGCCTTCTTAGTCATCCCGACGCGCTGCAAAAACTTGAAACGACGGGCGACAAATCGGCCATTATGGCAGCCCTTGTCGAAAATGACGATGCACCAGAAAGTGAGGCCGCCGATCTTCGAGTAACCAAAGAATGGGTTCTTGATTATCCGTCGGGTCTTCATGCGCGTCCGGCGTCGATCTGGGTGGAATTTGCCAAAAAAAGCGGGCAGAAAATTCTGGTTCGTAATGGCAATAGTCAGGCCGATATGACAAGCCTTGCCGGCCTCTTGCAACTGGGCGGGAAAAATGGTGACACGCTCATTTTTTCAACCGATGCGGAAAATGGTGAACAGCTTCTGGGTGAAGCGGTTTTAATGGCAAGAAAAATCACCTTAAGCGAGCGGGAAGCGGCCGAAAAAGCGGACGTAAAACCGAAGAAAATCTATGGCTTCCGGCCACCATCAGGAAAAGCGGGAATTGACGGCCTCTCGGCAAGCCCCGGTCTTTCACTTGGTACAATTTTCATTCTCGAAAACGGGGCAGGCGAAGTCGAAGATAAGCCGGAGAAACTTTCTGAAGATGCCGCACGGCTTGAAAACGCTTTGGGGCGCACCAAAGACAAGATGAAAGCGATTGTCGATGATGTGACCCGTCGTATCGGTGCGTCGGATGCTGCCATTTTCAAGGCACAAGCCACACTTCTTGATGATGATAATCTTATCTCTTCTGCCTGCCATTTGATGGCGGAAGGCCATGGCGTGGCATGGAGCTGGAACAAGGCGGTCGAAGAGGCGGCCAATGCCCTTCAACATATGGATAATCCTTTGCTTGCCGCCCGCGCGGTGGATTTGCGTGATGTCGGCGGGCGCGTTCTCGCCGAAATTGACCCGCTTTATGCCAAAGGTTCATTCGAGAATATCGGTGACGGGGCAATTATCGTTGCGGAAGATTTAACACCCTCCGACACGGCCAATCTGAACCCTGAAAAAGTCCACGGTCTCATCACGGCATCGGGCGGGCCAACCTCGCATACGGCCATTCTTGCGCGCACTTTGGGAATTCCTGCGCTGGTTGCGGCGGGAAACAAGGTTTTTGAAGCAAAGAATGGCGAAAGCGCGATTGTCGACGGCTATAACGGCATTTTATATCTTTCGCCCACGAAAGAAGATGTCGAGGCTGCACAAAAACAAATCGTCAAATTGGCAGAAGAGCGTGAAAAAGAAGTTGCCGAACGGGCAAAGCCCGCAAAAACCACCGACGGACATGTGATCGACATTGCCGCCAATATCAACCGCCCCGATCAGGTTGCCTTTGCATTGGATGAAGGGGGTGAAGGTGTGGGGCTGATGCGCACGGAATTTTTGTTTCTGGAAAGCACCGAAACGCCCGACGAGGAGACGCAATATAAAGTCTATCGTGATATGCTTTCGGCATTAAATGGCAAATCGCTTATTATCAGGGCACTCGACATTGGTGGCGATAAACAGGTTGCCCATCTTGATTTACCGAAAGAAGATAATCCGTTTTTGGGGGTGAGAGGCGCGCGGCTCCTATTGCGCAGAAAAGACCTGCTGGTGCCGCAATTGCGCGCAATTTATCGCGCCGCCAAAGAAGGCGGGGACCCGTGGATTATGTTTCCGATGATTATGTCGGTCACCGAAATTAGAGCGTTGAAAACGCTTGCCGAAGAAATCCGCAAAGATCTTGCCGCACCGGTTTTAAAAATCGGCATTATGATCGAAGTTCCGGCGGCTGCCATTATGGCCGATATTTTTGCTCCCCATGTCGATTTCTTTTCAATCGGCACCAATGATCTCACCCAATATACCATGGCGGTTGACCGGCAAAATCCCGATCTTGCGGCCGAGGCTGACAGCCTCGACCCTGCGGTTTTGCGGATGGTGGAAAGAACGGTTGCAGGGGCTGAAAAAGCAGGAAAATGGGTAGGCGTTTGCGGCGGCATTGCCGGCGACCCGTTTGGCGCGATGCTGCTTTCCGGCCTTGGTGTCAACGAATTGTCGATGACCCCGCGCGATATTGCAACCGTCAAGGCAAGGCTCAGGGCAAAAAGCCTTGCCGATATGCGCAAGCTTGCCAACAAGGCTTTGCAATGTGAAACCGCCGAAGAGGTTCGCGCCCTTGACGAGGCCAAGTCATGAAAATTGCAACACTCACCGTCAATCCGGCAATTGATGAAACAATCCATTTGAAAAAACTTGAACGCGGCCACGTCCACCGTGCCGAAGAGGCGCGTTTCAATGCGGGCGGCAAGGGGATTAATGTGGCAGCCTGCCTTGCCGATTTTTCTGTTAAAACGGCGGTCACCGGTTTTCTCGGAAATGCCAATAGCCGGCTTTTTGAAGAGCTTTTTCAAAGCCATCATATCGAAGACCGCTTTATCCGCTATGAGGGGGAAACGCGCACCAATATCAAAATCGTTGACGAGGGCGAAACCACCGACATCAATTTGCAAGGGGTCAGCCCGACGGTGGAAGAAATCGCAAAATTGCAAAATATTGTCGATGATTTTATTGCCGAAGGCGCGCTTATTGTCATGAGTGGCAGCCTTCCCCCGAAAATGGATCCGCGTTTTTATAGAAACGAAGTTGAAAGGGCGGGGAGAAACGCAAAAATCATTGTCGATTGCAGCGGAAAAGCGCTTCAGGAATTGTTGAAAGCGGAAAAACTTCCCCTTGCCATCAAACCCAATATTGACGAGCTTTCAGCCTTTTCAGGTCAAAAGCTTGAAAATGAAGGAGAGGTTTTAAACATTGCCCGCTCCTTGATTGACCGTGGAATGGCACTTGTTGCCGTCTCTATGGGCGAAAAAGGCGGGCTTTTTGTTTCGCGTGAAGGGGCAATCCACGCGCAATATTTGCTTTCGGGCGTCAAAAGCACTGTCGGGGCGGGCGATGCCATGGTTGCAGGCATTTCAAAAAGCATTTCCGACAATGCAAATCTTGAAGATATTGCACGCCTTGGTACAGCCTTTGCGGTTGGCAAACTTCAAAAATTCGGACCGGCTTTGCCGGAAAAGACGATAATCGAAAATTTGGCTCAAAAGGTAGAATGTCGGCGCGTCGGTTGACCGCCGCATTTGAACGAGGAGAACGACATGACTTTGATAGCCTTGATAGATGGTGCGGGCGGTGGTGTGCATAGTTTGCTTGCTCGCGAAGTTCTTCAAAAAGCCGCAAGCGAAAGGGGCGCACTTTTAAGCCTTGAAATCGTCGAGCCGGGAAGTTTGCCGCGCATTCCCAAAGATGCCGGTGCCGACAGTTTGTTGCTTGTCAGCAACAATCATGATTGGCAAAGCGATCATGTGAAAAGCTTCAAAGGGCAATTGCAAAGGGTCACATTTGAAGAGCTTCTAAAAAACCCTTCTGCCATTATTTTCGGGGGTTCAAGCGAAAATCCGGCAAAAAACGGGACAGAAAAAACGGTCGCTTCTGATCAACTTCATCAGGATTTGAATGGCGCCAATCGCAGTCTTAAAATCGTTGCTGTGACATCCTGCCCGACCGGCATTGCCCACACATTCATGGCGGCCGAGGGGCTTACAGAAGCGGCCAAAGCTTTGGGTCATGAAATCAGGGTTGAAACGCAAGGGTCGGTTGGTGCCGGCACACCTTTGACGGCGGCCGAAATAGCTGCGGCCGATCTTGTTATTATTGCAGCCGACCGTGAGGTTGACCGCACCCGTTTTGCGGGAAAACGCGTTTATTCCTGCCCGACAAAACCGGCCATCAATAATGGCCAAGCTTTAATAAAAAAAGCCATTGAAAGCGCCGAAGTGCAAAAGCAGAAAGCGGCTCAGGACGGGGAAAGTGCTGAAATGAGCGAAACTGCCGGTGGTGTCTACAAGCATTTGATGACCGGCGTCTCCTTCATGCTTCCCTTTGTTGTTGCCGGTGGCCTGTTGATTGCATTATCCTTTGCCATTGGCGGCGTCGGTGTCACCAGTCAGGAAGGCACATTTGCCAATGTGCTTTTTGTCATCGGCTCCAAGGGCGGTTTTGCCTTGATGGTGCCCGCACTTGCCGGCTTTATTGCCTATTCGATTGCCGACCGGCCGGGCATTGCACCAGGGATGATCGGCGGGTTATTGTCGCAAAATATCGGCGCCGGTTTCATTGGCGGCATTTTTGCCGGTTTCATTGCCGGTTATTCGGTTCGCCTTGCCATCAAATGGATCAAATTGCCCAAAAGCTTGCAAGGCTTGATGCCGGTTTTGGTCTTGCCACTCATTGCCACATTGATAACCGGCCTGTTGATGATGTTTGCCATCGGAACGCCGGTCGCAGCACTCCTTAATTTCCTCACCGAATGGCTCAAAGGCTTGCAAGGCACCAATGCCTATCTCCTTGGCGCCATTATCGGCGGCATGATGGCGGTTGATATGGGCGGGCCGGTCAACAAGGCAGCCTATGCAACTTCGGTTGCACTCATTTCATCTGGCGTTTACGGGCCGATTGCTGCAACTATGATTGCCGGTATGACACCGCCTATGGCCTTGGCACTTGCCGCATGGATTTTTCCCAACCGCTTTACAACCGACGAACGCTCCTCGAAAGTTTCAACCTTCATTCTGGGGCTTGCTTTCATCAGCGAAGGGTCCATTCCTTTTGCCGCACGCGACCCGTTCCGTGTCATTCCCGCACTTGTTGTGGGGTCTGCTGTTGCCGGTTCCATTGCTATGGGGCTCGGCACGGGTCTCCGCGCTCCCCATGGCGGCGTATTCCTTGCCTTTATTCCGGGTGTTGTTATCAATTATCTCGGCTATTTTGCAGCCCTTATTATTGGTACAATTGTCACCACAATTGTGCTCGGGCTTTTGAAACAACCGCTTGTTGCGGCAGAAAAAAAGGCCTGAACGGCACACCTTCCTTTCCGCCATAGGGTTTTATGGCGGAAAGCGGTTTCATGCGGAAAATGTTTTCATGCAGAAAGCGATTTCATGCGGAAAGTGATTGACTAAAACGAGTTTTGCAAAATGAAGTGAGCTTTGCAAAATTTTGCTTGGCGCGCGAGGTCACAAAACCGGAACAGCTTTGTTGGGAAAAAACGCCTCGCCGGTGCGACGCTCATTGCCCTTGCCCCCTTCAAACTTGCTTTCAATTGGCCACAATGAAATCTGGCATTTCGGCGATAATCATTTAGAACAGCTTATCAGAAAAAAGTTTCAAAACTTTCATTTAGTAAGCCAAAAACACTCGCTCCCCCCAATTCATTTTGTTTTTTAAAAATGGGATGCGAGTTTAAGACCGGCATTAAAAATATCCGGTCTTTATCTTGAGCGGTGACAACGCTGTTGATTTTATAATCTTGAATTGTGAAAACGCTGTTGAATAAAGACGTGCAATAAATCCATTGCCTTTACTTGCTTTTTTTCCGGTGAGAGATTTTATTAATTGGCGCGCACCGTGGCGGGCTTTTTTAAAAGCTTCTCAAAACGCTAGCCATAAAGGCAATCTGAAAGGCAAGGTCGATGACAAATAAAAACACAGAAATGGCAATCGCCTATGACTTTGATGGCACATTGGCCGACGGTAACATGCAGGAAGCGCAGTTTTTGCCCAATATCGGTATGAAACCGAAAGATTTCTGGAAAGAGGTCAATCAACTGGCAAAGGAAAATCAGGGCGATAACGTGCTCATCTATATGAGCCGGATGCTCCGCAAAGCCGATGCCGCCGAAGTTCCGGTGCGGCGCGAAGATTTCAAGAAACTTGGCGAAGCAGTCAAATTGTTCAAAGGTGTCGAAAGCTGGTTTCAACGCATCAACATTTACGGAAAATCAAAAGGTGTGGATGTCAAACATTACCTGCTTTCTTCAGGAAATTATGAAATTATTGCCGGAACGGCGATCGCAAAAGAGTTTACCGAAATTTACGCATCCAAATTCTTGTTCGACGCAAATGGTGTTGCTTTTTCACCGGCTTTGGCCGTCAATTATACAACCAAAACACAATATCTTTTTCGCATCAACAAAGGCGCGTTCGATCTGAGCGACGATGTCAAGGTCAATCAATATGTGAAAAAGGCAGACCGTCCCGTACCCTTTGAAAACATGGTCTATATTGGCGACGGAACAACAGATGTTCCCTGTTTTCGCCTTGTCAAAGATCAGGGCGGGCTTTCTATTGCGGTTTATAAAGCCAATAAAAATGGTGCACACGAAACGGCATTGAAATATATTGATGATGGCCGTGTCCAATGTGTTTTACCGGCAAATTATTCGGAAGGAAGCAAGCTTGAAGAGGTCATCAAGGCCAATATCGATGTTGTTGCTGCACGCTCTGCCCTTAAAAATCTGCTCTATCATAAAAAACAGCCGCGAAAAACCCGTGCAAATAAGAGTAATCAATAGTCACCTCTTTTCAAGAACCCGCAATTCTGCCAACCCCGCCAATTTTGAAAGCAGGAAATATTAGTCAGAACAATCCAATCTTTTTGATTGGGGGTGGGAAAAAATCTTTCCGGAAAAGCCACTGGAAAATTGCACTGCAAAAGTCTTTCAAACACTGTCAATTGTTTTGCGATTGTTTGTAGCTTGCCTGATTTTCAAAAAACCGCACTAAATTAATGTGAGCAAAATCCGCTTCTTTTTGCCAAACGCGCAACACCTCTTTAAAAAAAATTGTAAAACTATCTTCAAACCAATCAAGCCTCATTTGAATAGCGGAAGATTATCGGGAATATTGTCAAGTTTATCACGATAGAGGCTCACAAAAGTTTCAAGATCACAAAGCGTTCCAAGATCAGAAGCACCACTTTTCGCGCTTTCGTTTTTTTGCGGTGTTTTGGCGTTCTCCTGTTTTTCCGGTGCGTTAACACCCTTTGCTTTTTCCGGCGTTTTATCCCCTTTCTCGTCCCTTCTGCTGTTTTCGTCTTTTCCGGATAAACTGCATTCCGGATTGGTATAAATTTCGCGGGCAATCGGGTTTTTCTCTGAAAGCGGCGTTAAAAACCGCCATTCATCAAGTGTTCGCGCAGCAAATGACAATTGCACGGCCAAGCGGCCGGTTTTGTTATTTTTATAACGCTTGAATATCAACATGCCACCGGGGGGAATATCGTCTGCCGGATAGGAAGCAAGTTTCCAATGAAAATCCAATATGGTTTTGATTTGTGAAATATTGGTGTCATGGCCAACAAATATAACAAGAGGGAACCTGAGTTCTGGATAGCTTTCTTCATTTTCCGCCACGCTACCGGCAATAAGGCTATTTGTTATTTCATGCATTAAAATATTGCCACCGGTTCTTGCAATTTCCATTGTATTGTCGAGAAGGTCATATTTTGCTGCATGAAGGCTCATGAGCTTCAACACGTCGTCCGCATTTTTTACGTGCCCGAATGCCACATCCTGAAGGGGCAATCCCTCACTATATTGCAAGCGGATGGTTTCGGAAATTGCACTGGCAGAAGAGACGGGGCCGGTCAATTTATATTTTCCGGATTTTGTTTTTTTGAAGCCCCATTTTTCATCCAGAAATTGGCAGTTTGTCACGCCTGTGCCACACACGGTTTGGCGCAATAGCGCCACATCATCGGCATATTTTTGTGCGGCTTTTTCAGGCGAGCCGCCCATAGCTTCCAGCACTTCATTGTCAACCTTTTTCGGGTCAGGGTGCGCCAGCCCCATTTCCACAGATTGAAAAAGCGGGTCTTTTTTTTGAAGCGGCAAATGGCTTGGCGTTATACCGCATCCGGGAAACATACCGTCGGTTAAAGCTTGCGCTGTTGCAACAGTCCGCTCGATAGGGCTTGCCCAGATGAAGACTTCATTTTTCTTCGGGCAAGGGGAGGAGAGTGCAAGGCCTTCGCTTTTCCAGTTTTCAAACATATAGCGGGATTGGTCAACAATTCCCGCATAGCCATGGCCGCTCAAATTGCCGTCGGGAACTAACCATTGCGGCCAATTCTTGCCGGTTGCGTGATCGAGTTTTGCGGTGTCGTTTTGCGGGCGCACGCCATGGCGCATCAAAACCACCACCTTGTCCAATGTGTAATCAGAAAAATCCTCACCGGCTATCGCCTCCGGCTTTGATATAGACAAGCTCAACAGCAAAACGACAATGAAAACCGCCATCAAGCGGCATATTTTGGCCCGCAAAAAACGGATTGTCGCAATAGACATGTCGGTTGATTTTTTCATCTGCTAATCGCCTTCAAGCTCCGGCTTTAAAAAATCGTCGTTCCACTCGAAAGAATGTCGTTAATTTCACAAATAATCATTATCCGCTTTTTTGACAGGAAAAACGCAAAAAAAGCTGGATATTTCCCGCCGCTATTTCAGCAAAAACACATTATGCTTTTAAAAATAGAGATTGAAAAGAACGAGGTTCAAAACATGCGCTAGTTATAATCATAGGCAATAAGGTTGAATATTATAACTCTGGCAATGATTGAGGCGAGTAAATGAAAACTCTTCGAACATCTGCCGAATGTGATCGCTGAAGCGTTTTCTAAACATTTTCCATGTCGTCATGAAAATATCAAAAGCAATGCATATGAAAAGAAAACGACGCATAATGATTAGTGAGATAAATGGAGCAGCAAATTTTCGGCGTGCTTGAACCGACTTACCGGATTAGGTTGCATGAAGACGCCCTCCACAAAAATTGCTGATACCCATAAATCTATAGTTGTGTCGATTTAATTATGTTGAATGTGTTCGTTCAATAAATCGCAATTCATAGGTATTTATAATATAATTTTCTTAAAAAGATAAAAATATGATGTAATTGCAATAATAAAAAAATTTAAATTATTATTTACTATATTAATAAGAGAGGATTCAATATATATTTATTAACAAACTGAAAAATAGATATAAAATGATGAAAGAAGACAAATCTATTTGAATTCCGAGAAATTTTTTCGATTGCGATGGGTGTAATTCTCCTTTATAGCCTTTGCAAACGAAACCAGATAAGGCGGTATGGCTGTGCGCAAAAGTTACCTTGACGGTTTAAGAGGATTAGCAGCTTTTTCAGTTCTCCTCTTCCATGCAAATGTCTATATTGCGATGGCACTGCCTTGGGAAGTGACCGGTCGCACACATCAATATCTGATGCGTTTTTTTAACGGTAATTTTGCGGTTTGTATTTTTTTCATATTGTCGGGCTACGTCCTTTCTTTTGCGGCAACAAAAAGTGATAAATATCACCATGCCGGTGAAATGATTATCAAACGGTATTTCCGTTTGACGCCGACGGTCTGCGTTTCGGTTATACTTGCCTATTTTTTATGGAAGACAATTGGTTTTTATACGTCCGAAATGGCAACTTATGCCTCGGTTTTCAATTGGATGGCTCATGAATATCAGTTCAAGCCTTCATTTTTATGGGCGCTCTATGAAGGTTTGATTGGTGTTTATAAGGGACAGAATAGTTATAATGGCGTTTTATGGACGATAAATATCGAAATGTTCGGTTCGATCATTGTCTATGTCATGATAAGACTTTTTTGGGATTATAAGAATTTCATTCCGATTGTCATTGCAACTTTGGTATTGATGTTTGTCGTTGTTTATAATGGCAATACTTATTATTTTGCATTGTTTATTGTAGGAATGATGTTGTGCCGGCGCAGTCCACCATTACACTGGATTTTTATAATACCGGCAATTTATCTGGGGTCGGTTGACCAATGGGCAAAAGACGCGCTTTATTTATGTAATTTGGTCGGTATCCAAATTGACAGCTTTGAAAAAACTATACCATTTCATGCTGTCGGAGCGGTAATGCTTTTGATGTGCGTATTATCGAATGAAAAACTAAAAGAATTTTTATCTTTGATGCCATTCCGCTTTTTGGGCAGAATTTCATATTCCTTGTATGCGGTTCATATTATTACAATATTTTCGATGGGGAATTTCATTTTCATTAAATTGGCCGGAACATTTTCACACATTACATCTGGCATATTGTCACTTTTGGCCGTTATCATGATCAGTTTTGTTATCGCTTATATATTTACGCGCGTCATTGATGAGCCAGCGCAAAAATATGCGGGTAGAATCGCGAGATTTATATTGAACGGCAGAACATCAGCCAAAGTGGCAGCGCCATCGGTCGAAAAAGATTAACAGTCTGACATAAAATATCATACGATTTTGTAAAAAATATCGATCAGAATGCAGCCTTTTTGATCGAGATTGGCACTGTACCCGCCGCCAGAACGAAGTAAAAATATAATTATCGGGTAAATTGCGCGTGGAAAAATCAAACCGGTCAAAACCGTATGCGGTAAGAAATAACGCTGATATTCTATGTCGGAAATTATAAAAACTATCTCGCAAGTCGTGATCTGTCATAAAAGTTAAGTTCGGAAAGAGGCGTCATTTCAATCCGTTTGAATATGTTTCTGATTTATCTCATCCGCCAAACGAATAATACATCAATAAGCACGAAACCCGTGCGAGAAAAAATGTGCGAAAAATAAATGAAAGCGCAATAAAAAACAGCCCCCTGAGGGGCTGCCTTATTTGGTGCATATCTAGCTTGTTAACAGCCAGACCGCATTTTCTAATCTGTGAACATTAAATTATATGAAAATAACCAGTTGTCAATAGTTTTTTATTCTTGCTTATTTTTTCCTCTTGTTTAAATTTTTCAACGATTTTGCGTGAGGGGAGCGGTTATGACTGCAGAAAATTATTCCAATGTTCGTTTTTCTTTCGATATTGGCACGAATTCTATCGGCTGGGCGGTTTTTCAATTAAATAACAAGCAGGAAGCGGTAAAAATTCTCAATGCCGGTGCACGTATTTTTAGCGATGGTCGGGATCCGCAAAGTGGTGACCCGTTAGCGGTAAGGCGGCGTACCGTTCGTTCGGCTTCCCGCATGCGCGACCGCTATCTCCGTCGCAGGAAAAGAACATTGGATAAATTGGTAGGCTATGGTCTTTTGCCTGAAGATAAAGCCGAGCGGGATAAAATACTTCTTGAAACGAATGACAAACCATCCGGTTCTAGAGATAAAAAGACCGACCCCTATTCGTTAAGAGCACGAGCACTTGAAGAAAAATTGCCTTTGGCCTATGTGGCACGCGCGCTTTTCCATATCGGGCAAAGGCGCGGCTTCAAATCCAACCGTAAAGCCGACCGTAAAAGCAATGAAAAAGGCAAAATTGCTGTCGGTATTGAAGAATTGTCAGGCTTGATGCACCAAAGCCACGCGCCGACTTTGGGCGCTTATCTTGCCAAAAGGCGGGAAGAGGGGCATGTCGTGCGCCTTCGCGCCAATTCCGAAGCGTTGACAGATAAGGCTTACGCCTTTTATCCCGAACGCGCCATGCTTGAAGACGAGTTTCGCAAAATCTGGCAAGCACAGGCAGAATATTATCCCGATGTTTTAACAAAAGAACGGGAAGAAGAACTGTTCCATGTCATGTTCTTCCAGCGCCCGCTTAAAGAACAGAAAGTGGGCTTCTGCACCTTGGTTGAAGGCGAATTGAGACTTCAAAAAGCCGACCCGCTTTTTCAACAATTCCGCCTTTATAAAGAAATCAATGAATTGGCGATTATCCTTCCCGATCTGTCGCAACGCAAATTGACCATGGAAGAGCGCGACACACTCATCACATTGATGCGCCCGGCCAAAACAAAAACATTTGCGGCACTTCGCAAAGCATTAAAAATTCCCGCTGGCGGGCGTTTCAATAAAGAAACCGAAAATCGCAAGCAGTTAACGGGCGACGAAGTCTATTCGGTCTTTTCAAAACCGGAACTTTTCGGGGCCGATTGGGGAAAATTTTCAACAGAGCAACAGCGCGAAATTATTGACCAACTCAATAATGAAGAAAATCCCGATAAACTCGAAGAATGGTTGAAGGGCAAATTCCCGAAACTGTCGGATGAACAGCGGGCTGAAATCATCAATGCCAATCTGCCTGACGGTTATGGGCGTTTCGGGATTACAGCAACATCCAGAATTCTGGAACAAATGAAGAAGGATGTGATTAGCGAAGCCGAAGCGGCCCATCGTTGCGGTTTCGATCATTCATTGGCAAATCGCAATTGGAAGGGATTGGACGAGTTGCCACGCTATCAGGAGGTTCTGGAACGCCATATCGTTCCGGGAACCGGCGACAAGAATGATATTTATGACATTTATAAAGGCAGGCTCACCAATCCGACCGTTCATATCGGGCTCAATCAGGTTCGTCGCCTCACCAACCGGCTCATCAAGGCTTATGGCAAGCCGTGGCAAATTGTGGTTGAACTTGCGCGCGATCTACCCTTGTCGCAAGAGCAAAAACGTAAAGTTAATAAAACGATCAAGAATAACACTGATGCAGCTATAAGACGGTCCGAACAACTTGGGGAAATCGGCAAAAGAGACAATGGTTATAACCGTCAATTGCTGAAACTTTGGGAAGAACTCGGGGATGACCCGAACGATAGAAAGTCCATTTATTCAGGAATACCTATAACCGAACCGATGCTGTTTTCCGGCGAAGTTGAAATCGATCATATATTGCCTTTTTCACGCACGCTTGATGATAGTAACGCCAATAAAATTCTCTGTCTGCGCGAAGAAAACAGAGTGAAACGCAATCGCGCACCGGATGAAGTTTCAGAATGGCAAGGCCGTTATGACGAACTTATCGAACGGGCAAAAATATTGCCAAAAAACAAGCAATGGCGTTTTACACGCGGTGCAATGAAAAAAGCCGAAGAAAATCGGGACTTTCTTGCCCGTCAATTGACAGATACCCAATATCTGGCAAAGCTTGCCCGCGAATATTTTGATAGCCTTTATCCGGGGGAAGAGGTGAATGCGGATGACGAGTTCAAAAAAGTTCAACATGTATGGGCAATTCCTGGCAAGTTAACAGAATTGCTTCGTCGCAATTGGGGGTTAAATTCTCTGCTTGCAGCTGAAGGTGATGAAAACGCAAATCATCCCAAAAACCGTAAGGATCACCGCCATCATGCCATTGATGCCATGGTGATCGGCGTCACAACGCGCTCGCTTTTAAAACGTATTGCAACGGCTGCCGGAAGGTTCGAGGGCGAAGATTTCGAGAATTTTGTCAAAAAGGCAGTTTCCGAAATTTTGCCGTGGGAGAATTTCAGGAACGACGCGAAAGACGTTGTCGACAAAATCATTGTCAGCCATAAGCAAGATCATGGCACAATAAGCCGTGCCGGTTACGCTCAAGGCAAGGGTAAAACCGCCGGACAGTTGCACAATGAAACAGCCTATGGCCTAACCGATGAAAAGGATGACAAGGACAATAAACTTGTTGTCACGAGAGAGAATTTCTTGTCGCTCGAAAGTACAGATATTCCAAAAATTCGTGACGAGAATTTACAAGCCGAGCTTTATAGTGCAACGCAAGGTTTGGACAAAAAAGAATTTCAGGAAGCTTTGCTCCGTTTTGCACGTGACCATAAGCTTTATAAGGGTATCCGCCATGTCAGGGTGCTCCTGCCTCGAAATGTCATTGAAATAAAAGACAAAAATGGCAAAGCTTATAAAGGCTATATGGGAAATTCAAACTATCGCTATGATGTTTGGGAAACTTTGGATGGCAAATGGAATAGCGAAGTTGTTTCAATGTTTGACGCGCACCAACCAAAATGGCGTTCGGAATTCCATAAGAAAAACCCCACAGCGCGCAAAGTGTTGAGCCTGCAACAAAATGATACGGTCGCTTATAATGATCCGGAAAAAGGACATGTGATTGCCCGCATTGTCAAATTCGGTCAAAACGGTCAAATATTTTTTGCTCCCCATAATGAAGCGGATGTATCAGCGAGGGATTCCAACAAAAACGACCCCTTTAAATTGACTGTTAAAACAGCAACGGGGTTGAAAAAAATGCAATTCCGGCAAATTCGTGTGGATGAAATGGGGCGCGTTTTCGACCCCGGTGCGCAGGACAGAGAGTCAAAACAGGCAAGATCATAGGAAATGAACCCTGTTTATAAAAAACTGTTGAGAGCATGCCGTTTGGCGGCATGCTCTTCTCATGGATAGAATAGTTGACATACCTGCTGATGGCTTACACCTTGCCATAAAAAGCACCTTGCCATAAAAAGAGGTTTTTTAACCATTTCCAGTCGAGAAGCGGAAGTGGGGCGGGTTGCGCTTGATGATATTGGAGCCTTAATTACTCATTCTTATGGTTTGAGCTCAACAAATCACGTCTTTATCGAATTGTCCGAACGCTCTATTCCAATCGTTTTATGTGGAAATAACCACCGTCCGGTTGCTATCGTTTGGCCAGTAGAAGGCCATTCTGTTCAAACTGTGCGGATGAAAGCGCAGGCATCGGCACCAAAGCCGATACAAAAACAGATTTGGGCAGAAATCGTTCGTTGTAAAATCAGGCTACAAGGCGCAGTGCTCAAAGCTTGTGGCAAAGAGGGTGCGGATTTTGTCGCCATTGCCCGTCAGGTGCGTAGCGGTGACCCGGAAAATAAGGAAGCACAGGCCGCCCGCAAATATTGGAAAACATTATTCGGAACCGCGTTCAAGCGTGACATAGCACATGAAGGCACCAACAGCCTTTTAAATTATGGTTACATCGTTCTACGTGCACTTGTTTCACGCGCTATTTGTGCTGTCATCCAACATTGGGCGTTTTTCATTCACATCGTGCCAACGCCTTCGCGCTTTCTGATGATTTGATGGAACCTTATCGTCCTTTCGTTGACCGCATGGTCTTCCACCTGCTTACCCAAGGAAAAACAAAAGTTGATGCCGAGGTAAAAACTTATCTTGCTTCACTTTCAACACTTGATTTGAAAAGTCATGTGGGAACGTCGCCTGTCAGCCAGCAAGTTCAATACTTTGTACATTCGGTTGCGGAAAGTTTTGAAACGGGAAAGGTCAAGTTGGCTTTACCCGATGAACGTTCAATTTTTTCTTTGCAAAACGATCCGGTCCAAATTGATGACGCATGGGGAGAAAATGACAATTATGACAGCCTATCTTGAGCGTGCAACATCGGTTCCTAAACATTTAAGCGGGTATTGATTAATGTGGATATGAGTTACTTTCGACTTACCGGTAGAGACAAGAAAACAGCGCCACGACGCAACGAAATTCAGACAATTTTTGTTGGATATTGGCTTCGAGATGAGCCAGTTCTCGAATTATCTGCGTTTCTGTAACGGAAAAGAACAATTCGAATCTTATGTCAGGAAGATCGAATCCTCCTTGCCTGAACGAGGGAACATCTATATTTTCCAATTTACCGACAAGCAATATGAAAATATCGTAAGATTTTCCGATCAAGCACGTAGGAAACGTCAAAAAAATCCCGCCCAACTGGTGTTATTTTAATGAAAAACAGCATTTTTTTTAAAAAAATGTCCACTTAATCCTTATAAAACAAAGGGTTAAGTGGACATCGGTTGTAACAGATTAGAAAATGCGGTCAAGCCGCAACATTTCATCGACACGTGTGCAAATAGGGTCTGTTGTAACAGATTAGAAAATGCGGTCAAGCCGCAACAAAAATGTAAAGTGATGATACCGGCCAATGGTTGTAACAGATTAGAAAATGCGGTCAAGCCACAACATTAAAAACCTCATCAAAACTGATTTCAGCGTTGTAACAGATTAGAAAATGCGGTCAAGCCGCAACCCGCCGGAATAGCCTTTCAAGCGGTTGTGCGTTGTAACAGATTAGAAAATGCGGTCAAGCCGCAATAGAACGCGGGTAAAACGTCGATATACTCAATCTTTACTTACTTAATTATGTTATTCATTGATTTGTTCCTCTTATTCTGTTATATTTAAGATGCGCCGAGTAAGGAACGCCATGGCTTTTAGCGATGTGGGGATTGCATTTCCGGCCCCCCGGCGTGTTACTTTCCTTTCTGTGATATACTTATTTTGCTTGCCTTTACCGTGATTTGTGCGTTTTATACTTCGTGAATTGTCGTGGCTTGCGGCAGGTTTCTTCTCTATCGAATATCGGTTACCCGTTTTTTGCTTTGATACTGGCTCATCATCGTCAATCTCCTGATTTCATCGGGAATATAAGTGGCTTCTGGAACAGCAGAGACGATAAGGCCTGATTATAGGTTGCTCGTTGTTAGCAAATGCTAATTTAGAAGGTGTTCCAAGCGGTGAGAGATTTAACCACCTTTCAGAATTGCCAAGCAATGTGAAAATATGGTTAGATTTTTAGAGAAAACGTGGATGACACGTCAAAAAAATCGAAATTTACCGGTGTTATTTTAATGAAAAACAGCATTTTTTTTAAAAAAAATGTCCACTTAAACCTTATAAAACAAAGGGTTAAGTGGACATCGGTTGTAACAGATTAGAAAATGCGGTCAAGCCGCAACCTCGTTGGTCATCTTTTTTCGCTGCTGCCTGTTGTAACAGATTAGAAAATGCGGTCAAGCCGCAACCATTCATCTGGCTCGTATTTCTGCCCTCCGGTTGTAACAGATTAGAAAATGCGGTCAAGCCGCAACTGAAGCCGCCCCGGAACCGACCCCAAAAAAGGTTGTAACAGATTAGAAAATGCGGTCAAGCCGCAACGATAAAAACGCGAACCTTGCCGCCCTTAATGTTGTAACAGATTAGAAAATGCGGTCAAGCCGCAACGACAAGCTCAACGGGGTGACCGGTGGGTTGGTTGTAACAGATTAGAAAATGCGGTCAAGCCGCAACATATTTGCATCAGGCCACTTGTCGGTTCGGGTTGTAACAGATTAGAAAATGCGATCAGGCTGCAAGCATGGTCAAGAAAGCCATTATTGCAGCCTGAACACAACAGATTAAAAAATGCGGTCAAGCCGCAACTAAAAGTGTCAATAAACTAACAGCTAATAGTCTATCAGATTGGAACAAGCGGTCAAGCGCGGCCATTCCGAACGGGCGCATAACTAAAGAAGTCGTTTCAAAGAAAAGGAAAATCATGGCGGAGAGGGAGGGATTTGAACCCCCGATAGAGTTGCCCCTATGCCGCATTTCGAGTGCGGTGCTTTCAACCACTCAGCCACCTCTCCATAAAAGGCGAACTTTATTTGTTAAACAAATATCCGAGCGCGTTAGCGGCTAAATAGCTGGCAATTGGCTTTGACACAAGCCCCTTTTTTGATTTTTTGGAAAATTCCGTTCACCATTTCAAATCTGTTTTGTTCATTTTTGCGCGGTGCCATAGGCGCATTTTAAAAAAAACGCATCAGAGTTTTTTCGGCCTATTGCTGTTTGCCCGACAAAAATGGTTGTTTGTCACATGCATCCGGTTTTTGCCATGATTGCCGGTTAATTCACAAAAAGCTTTCCGGTTTTTTAAAGCTGGTCGATTGACAAGTGAAGAAAACTTCTGCATAAATCGGCCAAAGGCGTAGTGTGTCTACATTTGTGTAAAAAAGTGTATCTGCACTTGTCTAAAATTATGCCGGTCGGTTTTTTAGGGCTGGCAAATTTTAAAAGACGGATAATTTTAACGACTGATAAAAAGACGGGCTGTCTCATCGCTTTGAAGTGTTGGACAAGATCCGGATGGAACGAAAGGGTAAAAAATGTTCGCAGTCATCAAGACGGGTGGTAAACAATACCGTGTTTCCCCCAGCCAACTTGTGAAAGTTGAAAAGGTCTCTGGCAATGCCGGTGATATTGTGGAGTTCAATCAGGTTCTCGTTGTTGGCGAAGGTGAAACAGCAACAATCGGAACTCCTGTGGTTGCCGATGCGTTGGTAACAGCAGAGGTTGTTGAACAGGCACGTGCACGCAAAGTTATTGCTTTCAAAAAGCGCCGTCGCCAGAATTCGAAGCGCATTCGTGGTCATCGTCAGGAATTCACCACAATTCGCATTTCCGAAATTCTTACAGGTGGTGCAAAGCCTTCCAAGGCTGCAACAAAGCCGGCTGAAAAAGCAGCAAAACCGGTAGCCGCCAAAGAGGCAGCACCAAAGGCTGAAAAACCGGCTGCAAAGAAAGCCAAAACAGAAACAACCGGAAAAAAAGCAGCGCCGAAAAAGGCAGCCGCTAAAAAGTCGGAAAAGTAAGAGAGATTAAAGGAGAACAACCATGGCACACAAAAAAGCTGGTGGTTCCTCGCGTAACGGTCGCGATTCAGAATCAAAACGCCTAGGCGTTAAAAAATTTGGTGGTGAAGCAGTTATTCCGGGTAACATCATTATCCGGCAACGCGGCACACAATGGCACCCTGGCGAAAATGTCGGCATGGGTAAAGACCATACATTATTTGCCCTTAAAGCGGGCAAAGTATCTTTCTGCGTCAAAGCGAATGACCGCTCCTATGTGTCGGTGATTCCGATGGCGGAGGCAGCAGAGTAAGCCGGAGCTCTTAAATAAAACCGGCGTCCCGTTGGACCCCGGTTAGCTTCCAAAGCAAATTAAAGGGAAAGATGGGACACCATCCTTCCCTTTTTCTTTTGCTCCAGGAGGTAACTATGAGCACTGAATTATTAGAAGAAATAAGAAAGAGGCCGCCCAGAACCTTGGATTGCCCGGTTCTGGTAACTGAAAGGCTTGTTTTACGCGCACCCAATGTAGAAGACATGGACGCCATTGCCGATCTCGCCAACAACCGGAATGTATCTGCCATGCTTCAATCTGTGCCTTTTCCATTCACACGAAAACATGCAGCAGAATACATTCTTCGTTCAGTGGCGGGCGAGATGGGCTATTGCGCCTATGCCATTACAAAAGCCGAGGATGGCGCATTTATCGGAGCCTGTCATATAAAGGACCGCGAAGAGGGCGAAGGCTTGAGCCTGCGCTACTGGATTGGCAAACCCTATTGGAATAAAGGCTATGCAACTGAAGCGGTTGGCAGCCTGATTGATGCCGCTTTCCGTGCAACCGATATTGATGCGCTCTATGTTTCGAATTTCGCGGCCAATAAAGCTTCCCGCCGCGTTATCGAAAAACAGGGCTTTGAATATATCGGAACATCCGAACAAAACTCGCTGGTTTCCGGTCTGGTTATCGCCGACAATTATGTCCTCGAACGCGAAAAATGGATCGGCCAGTTGAGCAAATGCGCCTGAACACGCCCGCTTCAATAATGAGGCCTGAAAAGCTTGGCTGAACAAGCAGGCCTTAAAAGCTTGGCTGAACAATCAGGCCTTTTATAAAAAAGGCCTGATGAGGCCGTTTTAATCGAGCCGATTGGGTGAAACTGGCCGAGTGGGGCAGGCGTGTTCGGCTTTAGCCACGCTCGAATTGAAAAAAGCAAACCGGATGTGCCAAACCGGTTTATCACGCTGTCTTACGGTTTATCACGCTGTCTTAAAGCCCGCTTTATCAAAGCGGGCTTCTTGTTAGGTAGCACGACGCATTCACCAGTATATTATCAACCGAAAGCTTTCCTAAAAAATGGAAACAGCGGTTCACTAAATTGCTTGAGGTCTTTGTAAAAAAAAGCCCGAACATGCCGGCTTATCCTGTTTTAAGAAGATCGCAACAACCTTGCCCGAACGATGAAATTTCGATATTTTTTTGCCTTACAGATAAGCAAATTGATTGTGCACTTAAGTGAAAATATTGTCAGATTTTTAGGAAAAACGTGGATGACGCGCCAAAAAAAATCGAAATTTACGGGTGTTATTTTAATGAAAAACGGCATTTTTTTTAAAAAAATATCCACTTAAACCTTATAAAACAAAGGGTTAATTGGATATCGGTTGTAACAGATTAGAAAATGCGGTCAAGCCGCAACTTTGTCTTTCCCCACTTTTTGCCGGTCGCGGTTGTAACAGATTAGAAAATGTGGTCAAGCCGCAATAGAACGCTGGTAAAACGTTGCTATACTCAATCTTTACTTCCTTCATTATGTTATTCGTTGATTTTACTTTTCAATTCCAGCATATTTTTCTAGGACACCGAGCCATCCGGAGCGCCACCTTTTGGTGTTGGGGGTTTCCGACCCAACGGTGTCGTCAAATTTTTCTTTTTTCGCTTTCGCAAATTTTCCGGCAACGTTTGATGTAAATTTTCTGTAAAGTCGTTATACCGAACGATAAAATTTCGCTATTTTTTGCCTTAAGGAACAAGCAAATTGATCGTGTGCTTATGTGAAAATATTGTTAGATTTTCAGACAAAACGTGGAAGATACGTCAAAAAAATCGAAATTTACCGGTGTTATTTTAATGAAAAACAGCATTTTTTTTGAAAAAAATATCCACTTAAACCTTATAAAACAAAGGGTTAAGTGGACATCGGTTGTAACAGATTAGAAAATGCGGTCAAGCCGCAACCTTTTTAAGATAGATGAGCTTTTCTCTAGGTGTTGTAACAGATTAGAAAATGCGGTCAAGCCGCAATAGAACGCCGGTAAAACTTCGTCATAATCAATCTTTACTTACTTCTTGATACTGTTTGTTGAATTTATTTTTCAATTACATTATATTTTTCTTGGACACCGAGCCATCCGGAACGCTACCTTTTTGGTGTTGGGGGTTTCCGACCCAACGGTGTCGTCAAATTTTGCTTTTTCCGCTTTCTCAAAATTTCCGGCATCGTTTGAAGTAAAGTCGTTATAAATATTACTTCCGAGCGTGTCTTTTGCAGATCGCTTAGCCAATGTTTACTGCCAT
The DNA here is from genome assembly GCF_016100455.1 of Bartonella sp. M0283. NCBI lineage: Bacteria > Pseudomonadati > Pseudomonadota > Alphaproteobacteria > Hyphomicrobiales > Bartonellaceae > Bartonella > Bartonella sp. M0283. The sequence goes on from NZ_JACFSK010000001.1 coordinate 276,994, forward strand.
AATAATTGAATGCGGAAACATAGCCATTTTGATTTTTAAAAAGTCGGCATCCGGAATTGCGTGTTCAGTGATTGACGAATAAATTTCCGATGTCGCTTTGATAGGATGCTCACGTTTGCGGATTAAAACACCCTTGCCTGAACGATGAAAGTTCGATATTTTTTTGCCTTAAGGGACAAGCAAATTGATCGTGCGCTTATGTAAAAATATTGTTAGATTTTCAGGAAAAACGTGAAAGACACGTCAAAAAAATCGAAAATTACCGGTGTTATTTTAATGGAAAACAGCATTTTTTTACAAAAAAATATCCACTTAAACCTTATAAAACAAAGGGTTAAGTGGACATCGGTTGTAACAGATTAGAAAATGGGGTCAAGCCGCAACGTTATTATCTGAATGGTGTTTGCTGGTGTGGGTTGTAACAGATTAGAAAATACGGTCAAGCCGCAACATTCAAAAGACGCGGGCGGTTATGTTGCTGGTTGTAACAGATTAGAAAATGCGGTCAAGCCGCAACCAAAAGCGGGGAAGCACATATCGTCTATAAAGTTGTAACAGATTAGAAAATGCGGTCAAGCTGCAACAACGACACAACAATCCTGACTGATAAAAGTGTTGTAACAGATTAGAAAATGGGGTCAAGCCGCAACTAACAATGACATGGGCTGACATCGAAGGTTGTTGTAACAGATTAGAAAATGGGGTCAAGCCGCAACGGCGATCAAAAAGGGCTGTTTTTGGGATATGTTGTAACAGATTAGAAAATGGGGTCAAGCCGCAACTGTCCAAATAGACGTTTGGTCGCGTGAAGTGTTGTAACAGATTAGAAAATGCGGTCAAGCCGCAACTATCCCGCGCCCTCAACGCGTTCTCTGTGGGTTGTAACAGATTAGAAATGCGGTCAAGCCGCAACTCGGCCGCTGTCCGGGGCGAAGAGGTTATGGTTGTAACAGATTAGAAAATGCGGTCAAGCCGCAACCGATGAAACAGATTGCCGACCGGAAAATTTGTTGTAACAGATTAGAAAATGCGGTCAAGCCGCAACGAATATATTCTCGCTTACAAGTTTATCAATGTTGTAACAGATTAGAAAATGCGGTCAAGCCGCAACGCCATAAGTAGCGGCAAGAATGACAACAATGTTGTAACAGATTAGAAAATGCGGTCAAGCCGCAACACCGCCGCTTTCTCTACGTTTTCAGCTTCGGTTGTAACAGATTAGAAAATGCGGTCAAGCCGCAACATGTATAAAAAGCTCCATAACAAAAAAGCCATTGTAACAGATTAGAAAATGCGGTCAAGCCGCAACACTGTTTCCCAAATAAACGACGCGCTAGACGTTGTAACAGATTAGAAAATGCGGTCAAGCCGCAACTGAACAAGGGTTGAAGCCTCTCGATCCATGGTTGTAACAGATTAGAAAATGCGGTCAAGCGGCTGTAGAATATGTTTCGGTTTCATCAATGTTGTGCGGTGGGTTGTTTGCTTTTTTCGTTCAAAGCATGGCCTGCATCATGGGGCAATGTGCGGAAGATGAAGAAAGCAAGTGCCGAGATAAAGCCGACGACGAAAAAGCCCGTATGAAAATCGCCAAGTTTCAATATATTGTAGTGAAAGGAGCTCGCAATTTCCAGAACCGCGCCAGCAATTGCAATGCCGAGCGCCATTGAAGCCTGTTGGGCAACAGCGGCAATCGGCGTTGCCTGACTGATGTCTTCTTTGGCAATATCGGAAAAGGCAAGCGCATTGACACCGGAGAAGAAAAGCGAGCGCAAAAAGCCGCCGAACAAAAGCACGATAATCATCAACAAATAGGGTGTGGTGGGGTAAAACAAGCCATTGGAAGCGGTAAACATTGCCGAGACGAGGGAACCCGCCATCAATACTTTGCGAAAGCCGAAACGGGCATAAACTTCCTTGGCGCCGAACTTCATGCCGAGCGAGCCGATGGCCGCGGCAAGAACCATAAGGCCGGATTCAATCGGCGAAAGGCCAAAGGCAAGTTGCAGCATCATGGGAAGCAGGAAAGGCACGGCTCCGATGCCAAGCCGGAAAACGCTGCCGCCGATAATGGCGCGTGCAAAAACCGGATCGGAAAAAAGCTTAAGGTCAAGAAGCGGTGCGGTGCGGTTTTTTGCGTGTTTGATGTAGATGGCGCCGAAAATTACACCCAAAATAGTGACACTGATGCCGACACTTTGCGGCAAGGCGGGAAGGCTCACAATCGAAAGGCCGAAAATAAAGCCGGAAAGGCTGATTGCCGAAAGGAGAAAGCCTGTCCAATCAAGCGGACGGATATATTTTTTTTCATTTTTTGGCAGATAGATTGATGACAGCACAAGCCCGATAAAACCGATCGGGATGTTGATGAGAAAAATCCAATGCCATGAAAAAAAGGTGGTGATGAAGCCGCCAAGCGGCGGGCCTACAAGCGGGCCGACAAGGGCGGGAATGGAAAACCATTGAAAGGCAATGACAAGCTGGTTTTTCGGGGTAGATTTAACGAGAAGAAGCCGGCCGACAGGTGTCATCATTGCCCCGCCTATGCCTTGCAAAAAACGCGACAAAACAAAGGAATGGAGCGAAAAGGAAAAAGCGCAGCAAACAGAGCCGGCAAGAAAAACCACGATGGCAACACGGAAGATAATGCGTGCGGTAAAACGGTCGGAGATCCACCCGCTTATGGGGATAAAAACCGAAAGTGCCACGAGATAGGAAGTCATGGCGAGTTTGAGCGCGATGGGGCTTGTGTTCAAATCGGCGGCAATGGCGGGAAGGGATGTAGAAATCACATTGGAATCCACATGTTCCATAAACAAAGCGACAGCCAGAACCATAGGAAGAATGCGCATTAAATACCCCGAACCCGACTTTTGAACGATGGAACCTTTATAACCAGTGTGCCTATATAGACTGAAAAACCTTTATGACTCTAAAACTTTTATAGCTGAAAAATCGTATATGCCAAAAAAACCGAGAGAACCTGAAAACTGTTTCTGACTGAAAATCGCGACGAGCCTTATCCCCCATCATTTAGGCCGACACTATCTTGACCGGTTTCAACTGTGAAGAACAGTGAGAGCGACAAAAACCGGCTTCACTTTATCGTGGTTTTTCATTTCATTCTTGACCTTGAGAGAAAAATAAATTCTTCATCGTTAATGTTCATGGAAAGTCCGGAAGGGCTACACATAACATTTACGACACCTATATGTTTTATATCATTATTTAAAAAACGAAGTTATATCCGCTTCGGGTCAATCATTTTAAAAAAGCGCTGATGGAGCGTCCACTTGCCGCATAAAAAAACAATTGTTCTCACTAATCTGACTGAAGGCCCGATCACCAGAACGTTGCTTCTCTTTGCCATTCCGACATTGCTTTCCAATGTTTTGCAATCGCTCAACGGTTCGATCAACACAATCTGGGTGGGGCGGTTTTTGGGCGAAAGTGCACTTGCGGCAACGGCCAATGCCAATATCATAACCTTTCTTTTGTTTGCCCTTGTTTTCGGTTTCGGTATGGCGGCAACCATTATGGTTGGTCAATCCATAGGGCGCAAAGATTTGCACCGTGCGCGACAGGCTTTCGGCGCTTCTATCGGCTTTTGTCTGTTTCTCTCGGTGGTTCTGGCCGTTTTGGGCTGGTTTTTTTCGCCTGAAATCCTGCGCTTTCTTGAAACACCGGCTGATGCTTTTACGCTGGCTGAAGATTATTTGCGTGTTATCTTCCTTGCTGCACCCCCCGATCTTTTGATGGTCATGATTATGATGGGGCTTCGCGGGGCGGGCGATTCCATGACGCCGCTCATTTTCATGTGCGTCAATGTTGTGCTCGATATTATTTTCAACCCCGTGCTCATCTTGGGCTTGTGGATTTTTCCGGAAATGGGCATTGCGGGGGCTGCCGCCTCGACATCTGTTTCTGGCTATCTCGCGCTTTTTGCCATGATTATCTATATCTATGTGAAGAAATTGCCTTTGCGGCTTAAAGGGCGGGAACTCACCTATATCTGGCCGGATTTTAGCCTGATGCGCTTTATCGTGCTGAAAGGCTTCCCGATGAGTCTGCAAATGGTCATCATTGCGACATCCGGCCTTGTCATGATCGGTCTTGTCAATCAGGAAGGTGTGACCACCATTGCCGCCTATAACATCATGCAGCAATTATGGACATATCTGCAAATGCCTTCCATGGCAGTGGGGGCGGCGGTTAGCGCAATGGTTGCGCAAAATATCGGCGCCGGTCGCTGGAACAGGATTTCAAAAACCACATTGATCGGCTGCGCTGCAACATTTGTCATGACAGCCATTCTGCTTGGCCTATTGCTCATTTTCGACCGTCCGGTCATTATCCTGTTTTTGGGCAATGACAGCGCGGCCGTGCCAATGGCACAGCATATTCAGGCAATTGCAAGCTGGAGCTTTCTGTTTTTCGGCCTCGCAATGGTGCTCTTTTCAACAGTTCGTGCCAACGGCGCGGTTCTTGTGCCGCTCATTTGCCTGTTCATTGCTGTCTATCCGGTGCGCCTTGGCTTCTATTACATGTTTTATGGTTCCATGAAGGCAGATGCCATCTGGTGGAGCTTCACCGTCGGTGCTTTTGCCTCACTCATTCTGGCGCTTTCCTATTATCTTTCGGGCACATGGAAAAAGCAAAAAGTGCTTTAGCTTTCTATAAGGTGTGAAGCTGCGACAGCTTGATCGCGCTTGGCTCTTCAAGCAAATTTAACAGGAAAAACTTGCTTCAAAAGAGAGCAAAAAAGAGGGAGAAAAGTCCTTTTGTGGAAAGGGATAAAAAGCTGCTTGAGGGGAGGCTCAGGAATAAGCGGCTTAAGGCAAAATCTGCCAAAGCTGGTGGACTTTGAAGAGAGTGACGAAACAGCGAAAGGCCGGAAGCGTACACCGTTCAGGAATTTTCTAGAATGGTTTTCGGCTTTGGTGTTTTGGGTTTTAGATATTTTTGCCCGAACACCGTTAAAATTAGCGCAAGAAAGCCGCCGATAATGGAAACATAAAAGCCGCTTTCGGGGTTAAAAGCATCAATCAGTTTTCCGGAAATGGCAGCTCCTGCAGCGACCCCCATTGCCATTCCGGTTATTCCCCACGACATGCCTTCGGTGAGTTTTTCGGGCGGTACAATTGTGTCGATTAGCGACATGGCAATGATTATGGTGGGCGAACAGGCGGCACCGGCAATGAGAAGCACAATGCTCAAATTCCATAAGTTTGTGACGAGCAAGAGCGGCAATGTTGTAACCGCTGCAATGGCTGTGGCAACGAGAAGCTGTTTTGACAATGTCATGCGGGCAGGCAGTGCACCATAAACAATTCCGGCAATGAAAGAGCCTGCCGCATAAAGCACAAGTGGCAGCGCAGTGTAATTTGACTGTTGCAGCGATTTGCCGATGGCCACGGCCGAAATTTCCGCAGTGCCGAAAATGGTACCGACGCAAAACATAATCACTGTTAAAAGCTCGATAGAAAAAAGTCGGATAACCGAAGTAGAACCCTTTTGCCGCTTGCCATGGGCAACCGGTTCGGTCGATTTTTGCAAGGTAAAGATCAAGCCTGCAACAAGCATGATAAGACCGGCAGCAAGTGGCCCGGCAGCCGGAAACAGATGGTTTGTAAGCTCGATCGCAATAATGGGGCCGACCATGAAGATCAATTCATCAACAATCGATTCATAAGCAAAGGCCGAACGCAAAAGCGGCGAACCATGGTAGAGTTGCGACCAGCGTGTGCGCACGAAAGAACCGAAACTCGGCATAAAACCGATGAGAATTGCGGCAATAATCAAGATGAAAAGCGGCGCTTTATATTGTGCGGCAATCAACAAGCCGCAAAGCGACAGAAAAGAAATCAGAAGTGCCGGACGCGCCACACGGGCTTGCCCGTATTCATCGGCAAGTTTTGATATTTGCGGCGTAATAATGGCATTAGCAAGGACATAACTTGCCGAAACGAGACCGGCGGTGGCATAGTCCAAACCTTCAATGGCAAACATTGTCATAATGCCGATGGAAATCATCGATATCGGAATACGTGCGAATACCCCCGTTACCGAAAAGGCAACAGTGCCGGGTTTTTTGAATAATTCGCGATATATATTGGCCATGACAAATGTCCTCAAGCGCCCTTCAAAGGCGTTTCCTTCATCTATTGACATCACGTGCTTATGTCAATTTCTGCAGCCTTTAAATGAATGCCGTTTATTGTGGGATGAATAGCTGCTTGAAAAACTATTTATCCATTCTGCCTGATTAGCAGGGGAAAAGCAAAATTATCTCAAAAAAACACGAATGCAACGCAATCAGCTATTGTTCAAATGAAACGCGTGATCAATTCTGTTTAAAATATACTGATTATTTGTCTAAAACTTGATTGAAGGGGCAAAAAACTGACACTTGTTTGCAACAACACGGGAAGAATAAAAATCGCGCGAAGATCGTGTTTGAACGAAAAAAATGCTGGTGTGCTTGAGCGAATGAAAGAGACAGGCGTTTTACTCGAAAAACGGAAGTTTAACCGAAAAGATTTGCCACAATGGGCTTTGAAAGCCATAGCTGAAAAATTCTTTTTCTGAACGGGGCGGATGCCATGAGCCTCAAGATTGCTAAAGGAAAAACTGTCTTTGCCGGAACTTTGGTGAGACAAAAATATTCCCGTTAAAACTGTAGCGTTTTGATGCGCGGTGGTATTTCAATGCAGGCAACGCCGGTTCACGTACCAGTGTTGTCTTTTGTCTTTTTCTTTATGCCGTAAATAGCACAAACATATTTAGCCAATGCAACCAACTAGCTGGACGCATTGGCTTTTCAAAACGCTTTATTCGCCCCAGGTGCGTTCCAGAACCGAGATCCAGTTTTTCGAGGTGATTTTCTCGATCTCGTCATGGTTGAAACCGGATTTTTCCATTTCGGCGACGAGTTTCGGCAATTGTGAACAATCATGCAAGTCATTCGGAATTGTTGTGCCATCGAAATCAGAACCGAGGCCGACATGTTCCACACCGACAATATCAACAATATAGCGCATGTGGTTGATAATGGTTTTAAGCGGTGTGTCGCGGTTGCGTTCGCCATCTTCGCGCAGGAATTTGACACCGAAATTGATGCCGACCAGCCCCTTGCTTTTTCCGATAGCGCGCAATTGCTCGTCTGTGAGGTTACGGCTTTGATGGCTCAAGTGATAGGCGTTGGAATGGGAAGCAACAAGCGGCGCATCGCTCAATTTTGCAATGTCCCAGAAGCCTTTTTCATTCATATGCGAAAGATCAACCATAATTCCGAGCTTGTTACATTCGCGAACAAGTTTTTTGCCGGTTTCTGTCAAGCCCGGTCCGATGTCGCCGGTCGAACCATATTTAAACGGCACTCCGAAACCGAATATATTGGGTCTGCTCCAGACGGGCCCGAGGCTGCGCAATCCATCCTGATAGAGGCGGGCAAGCTCTTCCAGATTTTCGCCAATGGCTTCCGCACCTTCAATATGAAAAACCGCAGCAAATTGGTGCGCCTTGATTGCTTCTTTAATATCACGCGCGGTTTTGCAAATTTTGAAACGTTCGGGTTTCAGCTTTTCAATATCATGGAGAAGCTTTGCCATTTCCATGGTCGGCTTTGTTGCATCTTTTATGGTTAATTCGGGATAGACACCGTTTTTATCGGGCTGAAGATCAACCGATGGCGGATAAACCGCACAAAGCCCGCCAATAAGGCCGCCTTTTTCAGCCTTTGGCAGGTCAAGTTCTGCACTTTCAAAACCATTGATGAAAGCCGAAGGGTCAAGGTTTTTCTCGTCGCGGATTTTGGAGAGAATGTCATTGTGCCCGTCAAAACATTGGATGAGTGTTTCAGCCATAAAAATTGCCTTATCAGAATGTGTTTTCAAATCATTATTCTTATACGCCACTATTGAGCTTTAAAACAGCAACTGACAAAAGTTTGATTGTGGGGGAATTTTCATGTCTATTTTCTGCCCGTCCCAAACAAAGTTTTCCTTGTGTCGGGAGAGGTGCGTTTAACATTAAGGAAAACGCGAAGGAAAACTGAGTGGAGCAGGCTTAGTCCTGCCGCAAGAAGGGTGGCAGAATAAGCCAAAAGCTTGACGAACAAATGTGACAAAATCCTCACGACGACGATGCGCATTTTTAAAGCATGGATGGCTTTAACGGTTATTTTCTATTCAAAACTCGCAATTTCAAAACATGAGTAGAGTTTTGGCTTCGAAAATTTTCGCTTTACTAAAGTTTTGCCCCGCCAAAATTTTGCCTTCGCAAAGTCTCGCCTCGACAACCCGTAGTTTCGCTTTACCAGAGTTTTGCGTGCCGGTTTATATCTTTATAGAGGAGATAACGGAATGGTTCCGGCCCGCCGGCATAGCAGGCTTGCGGACAAAATGCGCGCAACCACATAAAATCGCCTTTTTCGACTTCCACCCAATCATCATTCAGCCGATAAACGCCTTTGCCTTGCAAGACATAAAGCCCGTGTTCCATAACATGGGTTTCCATGAAAGGAATATGAGCGCCCGGCATAAAGGTGACAATGGCAACATTCATGTCATGGCGCATGTCGTTCATATCCATGAAACGGCTTGTCAACCATACACCCTCATGGCCTTTCATTTCGGCAGGCGTTATTTGTTGGTCGGAAGAAAAAATTGCATCGGGTTTATCAAGCCCTTCCACTTTTTCATAAGCCTTGCGGATCCAGTGAAAGCGCGCGGTGGTTTTTGCTTCATTCCATAATTGATAATCGTGCCCCGCTGGAAGATAAGCAAAACCACCTTTGTGAAGAACATGTTTTTCGCCTTCTAGCACAATGGTGAGTGCACCATCGGTCACAAAAAAGACCGCTTCCGCACGCTTGTCGTTTTCCGGATGTGTGGAGCCACCTGAAGGTTCGATCTCGCCGATATATTGGGAAAATGTTTCTGAAAAGCCGGTCATCGGGCGCGCCAAAACCCAGAAGCGGGATTTTGTAAAAAACGGCAATTGGCTCGTGACAATATCCGTCATGACAGAAGCGGGCATCACCATATAGGCGTCTTTGAAGGTCGCTTTGCTGCTTAAAAGTTCGGAACGTGGTTGTAATCCGCCCATCGGAAAATAATAGTCTTTCTCATTCATGGAATTGTTATCTCCTCTTTTGTGAAAGCTTTTTTAAAAACTTTCTTTCGTCAAAAAGCTTTTAAAACCGCTAGGAAAATTTATTCTAATTTTTGCTGGCTTGCCGGTCTTATCGGCCGAGGTTTTTAAAAATTTGGCAGACAATCTTTGAACCTTTTTTAGGCGATCGCAGACAGGTTTCATAATATTTACTCTGCCTCTTTTGCTTCTCCTCCGGAAAAGTTTGGATTGCGTGGGCCAAGACGCTCTTTCATTTGTTCCATCAATACATGTTGAAACTGTTGTTCAACAGGTTTTAACGCGCGGTTTGTCTGGTGAAACAATGTCAAAATGCGATAGGCCGGATGGGTAATCACGGGAATGAAGAGAAATTCATTGTCAAACCCTTCTGGCAATTCTGTGCGGCTTAAAATGGAAACATAGTTTCCCGTTGCAACGAGTTGAACAATCAATGGAATGGATGATGTTTCGACAATCGGAACGGCGGTGACAAGCGGGGGCCCAAGCGTTTCGATGAGCGATTTCAATTTTGTGCCTTTTTCGGGAAGAACCAAAGCTTCGCCAATAATTTCGGCAAGATTGACTTTGGTTTTTCCTTGCAAACGTTTTTCGAGACGATGACCTTTGCGAAGAAAAAGCCCAAGCGGGCATTTCACCTCTTTATCAATCGTAAAACGGGGCTGCTTTTCAATGTCATAGGCCAAAGCAAGATCGGCTTTGCCATCAAGAAGCACATTCTCTACATCCTCGTTTTGCGCCGTCAATACGTTGATTTTTGTGGATTTATGGTTTTGCTGGAAGTCGACAATTGCCGAAAAAAGAAGGGTGCTAGCGAGATTTTCTTCACACACAATTGTCAAATTCTGGCGGATAACACCGTTTAAAGCCTTAATCTCGCTCATCATGCGTTCTTCATTGCGCATTGTTTCGCGGATATGTCCAAGCACCAGTTCGCCGGTGGCCGTGAGTTCCAGCCCCTTATGGCTGCGGGAAAAAACCGGTGTGCCGATTTCTTCTTCAAAGAGCTTTATTTGCCGCTGGATGGCAGAAGCGGCAACATGAAGCTTTTGTGCGGCACTCCGTATCGAGCCGGAACGCGCCACCTCGTCAAGATATTTCATCAAACGGTGTTGCAAAATGTTTAATCCCCCCTTGTCCGTTTTTTATGTTTTGGAGCTTTTCTATTTTCAACCCTTTTTGATACTCCACGGGAAGAGAAGTTTCTGGGTAAAAATAACAAGTTGGAACAAGATAAGCGAAATGGCAGCCAGCACAAAAAGCCCCGCCCAGGCTTGCGGTATTTTATAAATCGAGGTGGAAAGCTGGAGGAAGAAACCTATGCCCTTGTCGGCCGAAACAAATTCGGCAACAACCGCACCGATAACGCATAAAGTAATGGAAATTTTCAAGGCCGAGAAAATATAAGGCACGGCATAGGGCAGGCGGATTTGCAATATTTCACGGCGAACCGGTGCGCGGAGCGATTTTGACAATTCGATAAGTTCGGGCGGTGTAGAAAGAAGCCCTGTCGAAGTGGCAATAACCAGCGGAAAAAACGAAATAAGAAAGGTGATGAGAATGCGCGGAAAATCACCCGAACCGAAGGCGACAATGACAATCGGCGCAATGGCGACAACCGGTGTTGATTGGATAATGACCAATAACGGATAAACCGTTTTTGATAAAAGCGGTGAGCGGATGAGGCAGACAGCAAGCGGCAAAGCAATCAGAATGGATACGAAAAAGCCGAGTAGTGCCACTCGCAAGGTTGCAAATATATGAACAGCCCAACGCGCCCCATCAATCACATGGAAAGCTTTGAAAATTTCTACCGGCGCCGGCAGGATGAAAGAGGGAACGGCAAAAATCGTCACCGCTATTTGCCAGATCACAAGAATAGCGACAATCAATAACACTGCCGGTAAGCCAGAGAGCAGCGAGGAGAGGTGAAACAGCTTTATCTTCTTCCTCTTAAGCGAGCTTGGGCTTGATGAGGAGGTTTCTGAGGGTGTGAGCGAAGTCATGGACCACCTTTTGGTTTGCAGTTTCGGCGTTGCGTGGCCGTCCGAGCGGCACGTCGAGTTCGGTTAAAACGGTTCCCGGCCGGCCGGCGAGAACCAGCACACGGTCGGCAAGAATGGCAGCTTCATTGACGGAATGGGTAATGAACAATACGGTTTTAGGCCTGTCGGCAAAAATTCTTAAAAGCTCAAAACCCATTTCATCTCGGGTTAGCGCATCAAGGGCGGAAAACGGTTCATCCATCAACAAAATATCGGGGTCGAGATGAAGCGCACGGGCAATGCCGACACGCTGCTGCATACCGCCCGACAATTCGTCCGGCATACGTTTTTCAAAACCGGTAAGCCCGATCATGCGCACAAGTTCATGGGCTTTATCAATATCGGCGGAATTGACCTTGCCGAATTTGTGTTTGATCGGAAAAGTAATATTGTCCACAATATTGAGCCATGGCAGCAATGTCGGACGCTGAAAAACAATGCCGACATCTTCGCGCGGCTCCGTAACCGGCATACCGAAAACTTCCACCTTGCCTTGTGTTGGTTTCAAGAGTCCGGCAATCAACCGCAAAAGCGTGGATTTGCCACAACCGGAAGGACCCAATACCGCAAGAAATTCGTGATAGCGGACATCGAAAGTAATATTGTGAAGCGCTTCTGTCCGCCCTGTTGATGTTGTGAAAAACTGGCTTAGCCCTTCAAAACGGATAGAGGGGGGAGAAATCGCATTGCCGGATTTCATTTCTACGGATTGCAATTGGCTTGTTGTCATTTGAAGCCCTCCAGATTTTCGGAAAAACCGGTTTTAACAGCACTTTCAGCAGTTATCGCATCGGGGTCGAGGTTTAAAGCTTCGGCAGTCTTTTGCCATGTGCGTTGAAGCTTGTCGCGGCGGTAAGTGCCAAGGCCATATTGATCTGTCTCGTCATTGTAAATGAGCTTCAATGTATCAAGAAGCGACCCTTTAACGCTCTGCCGATCAAGTTCGGGAACACTTTCCATCACTGCATCGACCGCTTCATCGGGATGTTCATGCATGAATATGATCGACTGGCGATAGGCCTTGATAAAGCGGGTAAGAACCTCGGGGCGTTCAGAAATGAATTTGTCGGCGGCAATCAACGAACTGCCATAAAGATCAAGGCCACTTTCCACCCATGGAAAGGCTCTGATTTCTTTATGCGCAATTCTCGCCTGTTCTTCATAGCGCGTATAATCGGTGAGCCATGCAATAATCACATCGGTCTTTCCGGTTATCAACATCGGCCCCAAAGCACCGGAGTCGACCCGTGTGAGGGAAATATCATCCATGGATAAATTCTGCGTTTTCAGAAAAGGCGGCAAGAAAAGGTTGGAAGCGGTAAAAGGCGAGGTGGCTACGGCTTTGCCCTTTATGTCGGCTATCGAGTGAATGGGGCTATCAGAAAGCACATAAAACGCATGTGGCGTTTTGTTGAAGATCGCCATAACCGCGCTTACCTTCACATTTGCGCTTACACGCGCAGCCATCAGCGCAGTGATGTCGGCTGCTCCCACATCGCTCACTCCGGCAGCAATGCGGGTAATCGCGTCATTGCCGCCACGCCCGGGTTCAATGGCAACATCAAGCCCTTCGGATTTGCAAAAGCCTCTGTTCACACAAACATAAATCGCGGTTTTATCGCCACCGGGTAACCAGTCGAGTTGAAAACGCACTTTGTCAGGGGCTTTTTGAACCTCTTTGGCCTCAAGCGTTTGGGAAAACAAAAGAAGTGCCAGATTTGCCGAGATAAGACCGGTTGAGATAAGACTTGATGAAAGAAAACTGGCCGAAAGAAGACTTGTTTTAAAAAGACTTTTCAAAGCAAATTTCATGGCCTGAAAACTAGCAATCGGAAAAGCTTGTTTAAAAGTTGAAAAACCTTGTCTGAGCGTTTTCGGGATAAAGCTTTTGATATCCGCCCTTTCAAGGCGCAGTATTTTTGACGCTGCAATTTTCATTTTGCCTTTGAGGTAAGAAGTGAGGTCCCGTGAAAAGCCGGTGCAAGGGAGGGAATAAAAAGCACTGTCGCTATTGTTTCGACATTTGGCCTGCATGAACTTTTCCTCTCCCGCTTAAAAAAGCATTCCGGTTTTTTTAAAGAAACCCGAAAAACCGAACGGGCATTATGAACAATTTTGAGTTATGCCATTTGTGCTGTCGGGTATTATCCGTTTTCAAAAAACCGGATAATCAGCACAAGAAAGGCGGCGTATAGATATTCAACTTACGAAACCAAGCGTATTTTTTAACCTATAGTGTCATCCTGTATTTGCCGGAAAACCCTATTCTCTCTCTTTGAAGATGTTTCTTTTCTTCTTTTAAAAAAGAAAACCGGTTTTATTTCCGACGACCCAAGACTTACACGAACAACAAGTGAAAACAAGAGAAAAAACCTAAAAAATAGGCGTTTTTATTTATTGATTAAATTTTATGCAATTTTACAAATAAGAAAATGAAAGAATAAAAAGATCAAATAAAATCAATGATTTGAAAAAACACTATTGACCGGCTCCGGTGCAACCTCTGCGCTTTTATTAAGCGTTCTTAAAATTCGCACGGGTTGCTCTAAATTCTCTTAATACTGCTTTCGACTTTCGAGCGGGGGAAGAGTGAAATCAGGGCCTAAACAATCAAACATAAGAACAATAAAAATCGCGCCACAAGGGGCGCGATTCTAAATGATATTCAAAGAAAAATGAAAAAATTCAGTTGCTTTTCAAGCGAGCCGGTTTTGGCAATTGCCAATTATCCGGTCGTCCGAAGGGTTTTTAACCTGCTTTTCCCATGGCGACCGGTTGGGGTGCTGTCAATTCCTTCTCGTCAAATGCTCTCAGAAGGTCATAATGATAATCGGCATCTTCGCAGAACAATTCACTGCTCACCCCATAGGCAAGTCTTCTCACGCCGAATTTCAAAGCCGAAATTCCGGCCGATGCGGCAAGGCTTGGCATACCGGCAAAAGTATAAGTGAAAATGTGTTTGAGATAAGGCGCTTCACCTTTCACCTTTTCCTGAAACTGGAAGTTTTTCCCAAGATAAGGACAGCTTGCAATCACCGCATGTTCTTCGCCCGCTGGCGGGGTAAAATGGTCGCCCCAGGTTTCGATTTTATCGGCAAAACGTGCAATTTCCGGCCGCGTTTTAAGGTCGATAATCAAGCCTGTGCCGACAATCAGAAAATCGAATTCATCACTTTCATGCGGTGTGACAAGAACAAGCTTTTCTCCATCCATCCGGCAGCTTTTTATGGGGCTTGCAAGTTTCAATTCGTAATTGTCGAATTTTGTGCATCGTAAATAGGAATCCTGTGTTGGCGGCTGGTTGACATCGAAGAGATATTTCATGAACTGCCATTTCTTGTCGTCATCAAGATCGGCAAAATGGCGCAAAAACCCGCTATATTCCATAAAACGGTAAGGGTTGACTGTCGGCAAAACGGAACGTCTGACAAAATGCGTTACCGATTTAGCACCGTGTTCCAAGGCTGTGGCACTATTGTCGAAAGAAGACGAGCCACCACCCACAACGGCAACACGCTTACCGGCAAGTTTGTCAAAATTAATTGCTTCGGCCGTGTGGGCATAAACTTTCTTGTCAAGAGCATCCTTGAACATATCAGGCACAACCCATTGGCCGCTGCCCTCGATACCGGTCGCTAAAACCACAAGGCGCGTGTAGATCATATCGGCTTTGCCGTTTCTTTCGATATGAACTGCAAAAACATCATCTTGCAGCGGCTCTATATCGGTGACAATTGTCCGGTTTGTGACCTCTATATGGGTAACTTTTTTCAACCAGTCGAGATATTCTGCCCAAAGATTGGTCGGTATTTTATAAAGCTCTTCCCAGGATTTATGCCCGAAACGCGCTTCCCACCAGGCACGCACAGTCAAACTGCCAATGTCGAGATCGGGCCCCGTCACATATTTCGGCGTGCGCAATGTATGCATGCGGGCGTAAGTGCGCCATGGCCCTTCAAAACCGGCTTCATTTTTATCCAGAATGGCAATGTTTGTAACGCTTTCCCGCCGCAATTGTAGCGCCAATGTCAAACCGCTTTGTCCGCCGCCAATAATCACAACATCCTTCACCGGATTGCCGCGATAAGTCTTCGGCTTTACCCATTGGCGAGCAGGATAGTTCAAACATTCAAGATCATATTTTGCCTGCCGCTCAAGCTTGGCAAGATTTATTTCGCTATTTTCTGGCATGTCTATTCCCCATTATTGGCAGGCCAAGGAACAAGCTCCGGCTTTTAAAAGAACCTTGGCTGCCGGTTTAAAACGGGGATGACACTTTCTGTCCGGATCGACCCGATCGACCCGCAATACGCTTTATGCCGGTGGTTAAGAGGCTAAATATAAGGCAGAAAATTGTCAAGCTTAAAAATTAGGCAAAATCAAATATAATTTGCTGTTATTTCAAGCATAACCCACTGGTTGGCACGTATAAATAGGTTTTTATTTTGCTTGTTTTCCGTTTTGGTTTTTTTTTCGCCAGTTCGTCACTCGTTCAATAGTATTGATTTCGTACGAGGTGAAATAAAGGAACGGAAACAATCAGTGCGGTGCGCCGCAATTAAGCGAGGCTCCGACAATCAAGTGAAACACCGGAAAGGCATTACGTTCTCATAAAAAGCACTGGCGGAATGGATGAAAGCGGACAGATAAAAAGCACTGCCGGAAAGGAAAATCACGCACAAAAATTTTTCCTGAAATATCGGCGCTATTATGCCCCGAAAGTCAAGTGGCATGGCTCTTGCTTTTCATATTTTCAGCAACTGTTCAGATGCGGAAATTCCATTCGACTTCCGGACAGTGTTTTTCAATTTTGTTCTTTAGGGAAGAAGAACCATGCAATCGAAGAAAGATTATCGCACCCGCCAATTTTACGGTTATGGGCCGACCCCGCCAGACCCCGAATGGCCGGACGGGGCAAAAATAGCGGTACAATTTGTCATCAATTATGAAGAAGGGGGAGAGAGCAATATTCTTCATGGCGACAAGGCCTCCGAACATTTATTATCCGAAATTGTCGGCGCCGTTCCTTGGGAAGGGCAGCGCAATCTCAATATTGAATCCTTGTATGAATATGGCGCGCGTGTCGGCTTCTGGCGGCTTTACCGGCTTTTTACCGAAAGAAATATGAAGCTTACAGTATTTGCCGTGGCCAAGGCTTTGGAGCTCAATCCGGCTGTTGCAAAAGCCATGGTCGAGGCCGATTGGGAAATTGCCACCCATGGCTTTCGTTGGCTTGAGTATAAGGATGTTGACGAAGAGGAAGAGCGTTTTCACATTCGCGAGGCCGTACGCATCCAGAAAGCACTAACGGGTGAACGCCCATACGGAATCTATCAGGGAAAACCCTCAATCAATACTTTGCGGCTTACCATGGAAGAGGGTGGCTTTATATACTCATCAGATAGTTATGCCGATGAACTTCCCTATTGGGTGGAAGGCATTGAAAAGCCGTTTCTCATGATCCCTTATACATTGGATGTCAATGATATGCGCTTTGCAACCGCGCAAGGTTTTAACAGTGGCGAACAATTTTTTAACTATCTTAAAGACAGTTTCGATGTTCTTTATGAAGAGGGTGAAAAAGGTGCGCCGAAAATGTTGTCCATCGGTTTGCATTGCCGCCTGGTCGGCCATCCGGGGCGGGCAAAAGCGCTTGAAAAATTTCTCGATTATGTGGCAGCCAAAAAGTCGGTTTATATTGCGCGGCGTATTGATATTGCCCGCCATTGGCAAAAAGTGCATCCGGCCAAATAAGCCTGAAACAGAATAAAGAAAAACCGGAGAACACAAAACAATGGTCGAGCAGGAAAATCATAAAAAACAATTGCACGAGCTTGCCGTTTTAAAAATCGGAAAAGCCGAATTTTCTCCTTTTGGCGATGTAATCGACGTGAGGGAAGAAACGATTTCGCCCGACCAAATTGGTAAAGATAATAAAACCGGCTCAATTCCCAAGAAAAATCCGGTTATGATCCCGATCAATCAGGGGCGGGCAATCCGCTTCCATGATCTTGCAAAGGTTGAAGCGGAGGGGGAAAAGCCGCGCGTCCTCATCAATGTCTTCCGGTCTCTCCCGATCGACTTTCCTATTCAGATTAATATGATGGAGCGTCACCCTTATGGCTCGCAGGCATTTCTGCCGGTGGGCGACAATCCGTTTCTCGTTGTTGTGGCAAAGGATGAAGGGGGCAAACCTTCCGCCCCGCAAGCCTTTTATTGCCCGTCAGGTGTCGGCGTTAATTATCATAAAAATGTCTGGCATTTTCCGCTTCTGGCACTTTTCAAGACGAGCGATTTCTATGTGGTTGATCGTGGTGGTGTCGAAAACAATCTGGAAGAATATTTTTATAAAAACGAGGCTTGGCAAATAAGCCGGTTGCCGGATTTTGGTAAATGACGGAAAGACTTCGCGAATTTGCGTTTTAAAGAACTTTAATAAGTGGAATATCAGAAGACACAAAAATACCGGCAAACAAATTAAGGAAAAAAGACCCCGTGAAAATTGAACAATTGAACACTCTTAGAGCCGCCGCTTTTATTGATTGTTTAAGCGGTATTTTCGAGCATTCCCCTTGGGTGGGGGAAAGTGTTGCAGGAAAACGTCCGTTTGAAAATCTCGATGCGCTTTATGAGGCCATGGTCGAGGCGGTCAGACAAGCTCCGGAAGAGTTGAAAGACAGGTTGATTTTGGCTCACCCCGATCTTGCGGGTAAGCTTGCCCGTTCATCAAAATTGACGGCGCAATCGGAAAAAGAACAAAAAGGGGCTGGGCTTGATCGTTTGAGTGAAGATGAATTCGATCAATTTCAGAAATTGAATGAAGCCTATCGGGCAAAATTTTCTTTTCCCTTTATTATTGCGGTGCGGGGGCATGGCGGAAAAGCCCATGACAAATATTCCATTCTCGCCAATATGAAAAAGCGGCTGAACAATGATAAAGAGGAAGAAAAAGCCACGGCTTTGACGGAAATCTTCCGCATTGCGCGCTTGCGGCTTGAAGATCTCATCGATAGCGAGGAATAAATCATGACCGGTTTGACAACCCATATTCTTGATACAGCATCCGGTAAACCGGCTTCCGGCATCAAAATTCAGCTCTACAAGCTTTGCCAAAAAAATGTTCCGGAAAACGAAAATAACAGGACAATAAACAAACCTCATGGGATGGATGAAAAAACGCATTTGGCGGGGGAAAAAACGCAATCCGTCGTCAAAAAATTACTTTTTGAAACAAAGAGCAATCAGGACGGGCGAACGGAAAAACCGCTTCTTGATGAAAAGGCAATGGAAAAAGGACAATATGAATTGCATTTTTTCACGGCTGCCTATTTTGTAAGCCAAGGCGCAAAACTTGATAATCCGCCTTTTCTTGATGAAATCATCATCCGCTTTTCAATAGCCGATAACACCGCCCATTATCATGTGCCGCTTCTTGTAAGCCCGTGGAGCTATTCGACCTATCGCGGCAGTTGAAAAATGAGGCCGGATATGCAGTTAAAAAACGAGGCCGGATATTATGACCGGATATTATGAGACGCGCACATCATTCTCGCCGCACTTTCAGGCACAAGTTTGTGCGCACTTGTTCCAGGCTTGTTGAGTATTTTTTAGCGCTCTTGGGTTTAAAGTTCGTCGTAACGCTTGCCGATTTTCTTTCCCGAAATTGCCCAGAGACAGGATAAAATAAGTGCAAGCAGCATAATGACCGGCGGCTGGACGACGTTGCGGATAAGCGTATCAATCCAGCCCCAGAATGCATCCGACCCGCGATAGACAAAAGTATCAATAGCGTTTTTTGCACTGAAGCGCGAATTTTCATCAACTGCCGAAAAGAGCATTTCACGGGCAGGGCGGGCAAGTGCATATTCTCCCACACGCCGCAATATCATCGCGATTGCCAAAATCGGAAAACAATAGAATATGCCAAGCAGTCCAAACAGGATCACCATCATCACAGGCAAGCTCACAAGCAAGAATGTCACGCCGAATTTTTTTGCAATGCGGGCGGTAACGAACATCTGGATAAGAATGGACGAGGTTTGCACAACCGTATCCATAATGGAAAAAAACTGTGTCTGTTCATTGGGATTGGTAAAGGTCGCCTGAACAAGGCGTGCCTGCGCGTAATAAAGAAAAGTGGTTCCGGCCGAAGTGAAAATGGCATAAACGGCAATTTGGCGGAGATAAGGCGATTGCACGATAAGTTTCAAGCCAATCCATATGCCGGAATAGGTTTCACCGTTTTCTTTTTCCGTTTCGGTTCCCGTGTGCAGGTTTTGTTTCATGTCTTTGCCGCGGCCAAAATCACTTCGCCAGTGCACGAGAAAAAGCCAGAGAAAAAGTGTTGATAAAAACAGCGCTGTCGAAATTAAAAGCAGGCCGGCATAGCCCACTTTTTCAACCATAAATGCACTTATCAGCGGGCCGGTTATGCCGCCAAGGCTTGCACCTGCCGATAGGGGGCCAAACAGGCGTTCTGCCTGTTCTTTGGTAAAAACCTCGGCCAAAAAGCTCCATGTCAGCGAAATAACAAACAGGTTATAAACCGACACCCAGACAAAGAATGCGCGCCCCACCCAAACATTGCCGCTATTATAATAAAGGCTTATCGTAAAGCCGAGCATCACAAGGCTACAAAAGAGTGTTGAATAGATAAAGAGATTGGTCTTTTTAATTTTCTGGCTGATAAAGCCGAAAATGGGCACAACGAGAAACATGGCGCAAAAAGTGGCGGTAAAAAGCCATGAGAGATGATCGACACCACCGGCAATGCCGAATGTTTCACGCACCGGTCGCAACATGAAATAGCTGCAAAAGACGAGAAAAAGCGTGAAAAAGCCGCCTAGAAAAGCAACTGTTTCATGCGCTTTTAGCGCGAACAGACGTTCAAATATATGTTGCAGCTTGTTTGTCATTATAGGCCAAGGCGTTTACGCAATTTATCTGCCGGAAGGTGGGCACGAAAACCCGGCTCGCCGGGGGCGAAAATATGCGCTGTTTCAAGTTTGCCGGTGATGACAGGTTCGCAACCGGTTTCGCGCACGAGCTCGGCCACAACGGCCAACGCTTTTTCATCGTCACTAGCGATCGGCATACCAACAGCTTTTATCTTTTTATTGAAACAATCTTCAATCACCGTAGCGTCAACTGCCGAAAAAGCACGGACAAGGCGCACATCCGGCACATATTTTTTTACCGTTTCGGCAATGCCGTTTTTCTTTGCTTCAATTGAAAGAGGCTCTAAAGTTCCTCCCCACAAAGGCGGGTTGGTAGCGTCAATAACAATTTTCCCCTTCATTTCGGCGGCAAAATCTTTGCCGATTTGAGGCCAGGCCGAAAACGGCACTGCAACAAGGATAACATCACCAAATTGTGCCGCCTGGCGCGGTGTACCGACTGAAGCTTTGTCTCCAAGCGGGTTTGTCAAGCGTCGCAACTCATCCGGATGGCGCGAAGAAAACATCACCGAATGGCCGGATTTCACAAGGAGGGTTGCAACGGTTCCGCCAAGCGAGCCGGCGCCAATGACCCCGATTTTAAGTTTTTTTTCATCAGCTTCCGTTTTTGTTGCAGGGCTATCGTCTACTGTTTCCGCTTTGGATGAATTTGAAGTCTTCCCCGCCGATTTTTCGGTATTTTGTGAAAAAGCTTTTGAAAGCGAAAAAATCTCGGCAAGAGACAGAGCCAAAGCGGATTTCAATATAAAACGACGATCAAGAGACATGTTGAACCTTCTTGTCTTGAACCTTGTTCTCCAGAGGGGGAAAACTTTCTTGCTCAAATCGGGAAAGCCTTATCAAGTTTTGCAAGATCATCTTCATCAAGATGAAGAGAAAGTGCGGCGCTGTTTTCACGGCAATGTGCAGGCGAACCTGATTGGGGAATGGAAATGGTAAAATTGTTTCTGATTGTCCAGCCGATTGCGATTGCCGCAGCAGTCATATGATGTTTTTGCGCAATGTCTTTTAACACCGCATTTTGCAAAAGCGGGGTTTTGCCGGAACCAAGCGGTGAATAGGCCATAATCGGCATAGCGTTATTTTTTGACCAATCGAGAAGGCCACCTTCGATAGAGCGGTCGACAAGTGAATATTCCACCTGATTGGTTGCGCATTGGTCGCCTTTCTCAAGGCTGAAAAGATCATTCATGTCGTTAACGGAAAAATTGGAAACGCCCCAATCGACAATGGCACCTTCGCTTTTTAATTCTTCAAATGTATCAACCACAGTTTTGAGGTTTGAAATTCCGCCACGCCAATGCAAAAGATAAAGATCCATTTGCTTTAATCCCAAGCGTTGAAGGCTGTTTTTGCAGGCATTGCGAATGTCTTCGGCTTTTGTTGCGTGCGAAGGCATGACTTTTGAAACCACGTATGGTTTCGTTCCGGCCTTTTTGATGACGCGGCCAACCATTTCTTCAGCTTTACCGGAACTATAAAGCTCGGCGGTATCAATCAGATTCATGCCAAGATCAAGACCGGTTGCAAGCGCTTCCTCTTCTTGTTCTAGAGGGCGTTGACCGGCTGCAAGCGTCCATGTTCCCATGCCAAGCGTCGGGATCATCCGGCCGGTTTTAAGACGGATTGGAGGGTTTTTTATAGCTGTGGCTTGTGTAGTTGCCGAAATTGTCGGACCAAGCATGAAAGCTGCACCACAGGCGATAGCAAATTGTCGACGTGTTATGTCCATTCTAGCGCCTTTCCTGTTTTTGTAGAGAGCAAGTATAGCTGAGCTTTCAAAAACGAAAAAGGTATTATTGTTCATTCATGAAATGAATGAAAATCATGAATGATCGGGGAGAAACAGAATTTTTATCAAGCCACGCTTTAGAGGCTGAAAAGCTTCTCATGAGGTCACAAGGTTCTCGAAAAAAAGCCGTTTCGACAGATGAAAGTCTCGAAATTCTGTTTAATTGCAGCGGCAATTTGACAAAACGTCACGCAGTATAACTTTTTTAAATAAATCAAAAATGGAGCATATGTTGAAATATAAAAATATTTATTTGGAAGAAACATATGGTCTGATGACCTGATTAAAATCCGAGATAATTTTATACGCCTCTTCCTGTGTTTTCAAATTAGAAAAGGATAATATTAATCCGCTCAAATCTCTTCTTTCTATTTGACGGTTTGAAATGCATCCAATTCCAAAATTTTCTTTTTGTGCAATTGTCATTAATTCCAGATCGTCACACTCAACACGATTTTTGCATAGTAATAATGTATTAAGTCCGTGATTGAAATTTTTTACATGGAATATGTCGGAAACATATCTATTCAATGCAGTTTGTAAAAATATTTGCCTTTTTTTATAATTAAGCCTCATTTTGTTCAAATGTTTGGCAAAATTACCGGAATCCATAAATTCGGATAAAACAGATTGGGTTAATATTGGAAATCCATCTATCCATTTTTGATAAAAATCGGTTATTTTCGGAACCATATACTTTGGAACAATAAAATAGCCCAATCGTAAGTCAGGATTAATTAATTTACTGAAACTACCAATATAGATCATATTGGCTTTTCTATGATTATTGAGACTGGCAAGAGCCGGTAATGGTTTGTTATCATATCGGAATTCACTATCGTAATCATCTTCTATTATAAATGTACCATTTTTCTCAGACCAATCTAATAATGTATTGCGATTATCATCTCCCAGAACATAGCCGAGAGGGCTTTGATGATTGGCTGTGACGATGATAAATTTAACGTCAGGATGGTTTTTTAAAGCATCAGAAATTTGCATTCCGTTATGATCGACAGGAACAGCGACAATATGTGTACCCGAACTTTTAACAATATCCAAAGCGGGCGGAAAACACGGGTCTTCTAAAAATACTTTATCCTTCGGTTCACCCAGAGCTTTCATGAGGAGATTCAAGGCGCCGCGAAAGCCGCTACTGATGAAAACCTGATCGGGTTCGCAAACGATTCCACGGGACAGCCCGACGTAACGCGTGATGCTTTCTTTTAATTTTTTTAGCCCTGTTGGAAGTGGGTAAAACAACGCATTATGCGTTTCAGCAATCTTTCGCTTTGAAAGACTACTCCAGTATTTTGCGGGAAATAAATCAATGGCCGGTAAACCGATCTGGAGCTTTTTGAAGGTCGTTCCTTCGGCATAAATGGACTGATGTTTTGCGGAATTAGTCGCAGCCTTTTTTGACTGGCTTTCAGGGGCGAGGGAAAGGCTTGCAACATATGTGCCGGCAGGCCCTCTGGAGACGAGATAACCATCTCCAATAAGACGACTATATACGCTTTCGACGGTGTTTTTTCCAACCCCCAGTTCACGCGAAAGCGCCCTAATCGAGGGTACGCGCTGTCCTATTTGAAAAGTACCGCTATCGATTAATGCAATGATCTTTTGGTAGAGGCTATCACCAATTCCTGCGCGAGACGATTTTGGCGAATAGTTTGTGTCCATCGCGTCTATGTTTATAAGCTCGTTTGACATTCGTTTCCTCGCCGTCAGAAACATATTCATTCATAACAATCAATGACAGTAATCAATAGATATTTAGAATTGAATGGTCAAACCGGTGAGAAGTAGCTCGAAAACTCTACACATGAGCGAGAGCGGATTTTTCTGCCCGATTTTGATTTTCGCCTCGAACAAAAGATAATCATGACAGGGTTCTCTACGGCTCATCAAAATCCGGTTTATTGATATCGGTTGGAAGAACAGGCGTTCTTCAAGAAGCCTGTATCACGACTTTGATGACTGGCAGGGGAGCACGGCGGAACTATATCTATTTCAAAAAAAGAATGAACGCATGTTTAATATTTTTCGCAACTGTTTTTCAAAAAAGAAAAACGAAATATGTCCGATTTATAACCCTTAGCCCCCCCCAAAAAAAGTGAGGCGAAAAAGTGAGGCAAAAAAGTGCCGCCAAAAAGTGCCGCCAAAAAGTGCCGCAAAAAAGGGCAGGGCAATGGGCGTTTTTTATTATTCGTTGCGGCATTAAACGCCATCAAGAGCACAGCCTACCGCGTGCCAGAGTGAACTTTCTTATTCAAGCGATCATTCTTGGACCATAGGTTTTTGGGCCAAAGAAGTGGTTCATGCAGCAAAGAGCGCTCTTATTTTATCCTTGATCACATCCAAAGTCGCGGCATCTTTCGCAACGGTCGTGATGATACCGGGGCAGTTGGCCAAGTCGGTGGTCAAAGGGATTGGACTATTGTCACCGAAAAAAAGTTTTACAGTGGAAACACCCGGAATAGATTGGAAATCTCTGATCAAGCGCGACGTATCGCTGACATGTCTATCCGCTTTTTCATTTATCAAAAAGATGATACGCCCATTTGTTCCAAGAATTGCGGGTTTTGAATTGAAGTTATCCGAGCATACAGAAACGGCCGTCTCGAGCAATCCGTTGCTATAGCACTCGTTGAACAAAAGCGGGGCAATGCCGCCGTGTAATCTCGCTCCGACTTCAACCATCACCGGACCTGTCTTTGTCCATATAAGTTCCAGATGAGCCGGCCCATATTCGATCGCGACAGCTTTGATGCACTCAACAGCATAGGACAATAATGGCGCATAGTCCTTGATTGTCAGGTCCAGAACCTCCAGCGCTTCATAAACAAAATGGCTGTTATTATGCGTTCCTTTTCTGTACCGGCATAAACTACAAACTTTTGTCACCCCTTTGAAGGAAACGAGATCAACCACATATTCATCGCCCGTCAGTCTTTCTTGCAGGAGAAATGACGTGTTTTTCTGGCCAACAGCATTTGTTCTATCCCAGTCGATTTCTTTGATGTGCTGCTTCACGTCATCAGGGTTTTCAAAAAACAGAACATCATCGGTTAAACAGGATTCGTTCGGTTTTAATACATATCCGGTTGGAGATGAAAATATAGGAAAATCCTTCATTTCCCGAGTAATCTCGATTGTCTTGATATGTTTTAGGCCATTGATTTTGAGGCGCTTTTGCATGTCAATCTTGCTACGGCGCCAATTTGTATGATGCACATCATTGCCTGGAACGCCGAAATAATCGGCAAGCGCTTCTGTGCAGTAGACGCCCGTTTCAGCACCGCATAAGACCGCAAACACATCGTTAGAACCGAGCTTATTTTTAATTTCATCAGCCGAGTATAAATTTTGGTCAAAAAAACCTTCACCGGTAAAACTATTCGCAAATTTGGGGGGAAGATTTGGGTCAGACTGAACGCAATAACACAAATATCCAAGTTTCGATATTAAAGGGGCATAAAGAGCACCTGTTGACATCGGATCAACAATAATAACGCAATTTTTATTCATTCCATTGCTCCCGATGAACTTCTGACTAAGACTATCCAAACGAACATGATCAGGGCGACAGCCGGAAAAAGATAAATTGCCGAATAAGCCCCAAGAACGGCCTTACCCGTTAGGATGCCAAAAACCATCGGCCCGATGGACTGCGCTAAAGTATACATCAGAGCGCTGAGGCTACTTACCTGATCGGCCTCGTTGTCACTGCTGGTCTTATCGATGACTGTTTTACGTGCGTGAATGCGTATGGTGTTTATTGAAAAGCCGATAAATAAACATGCGACGATCGCCATATAGGGATGCCAGGAGAGGGTAAAAATCAAATCCGCGAGAAGGAGAACTATTGCCGGTATTAAAAACCGGAACCAGCCAAGGTTTACAAATGCTGCCGAGAAAGCGCCTAATCCTGCGACGGCGCTGCATAAACCGAAATATTCGCTGTTCAAATTTTTTACTTTTTGAAAAATGATCGGCGTAAGGACGTTGAATGCGCTGATATGAAGCCCCACCAAGGCAATAACGATACAAAGATAAATCAAACTTCTGGGGAGAGGCTTTCCTGACAAATGAGCTGGTCGATTTGCTTCCCCGATTGTTGGTCCGGATTTTTCGGAAAAAATAAACCGTGCCGTTGCGCTAACGATGATGTCGAAAATACATATCAGCGCAATCAGCTTATTATAATTTAGAAACAATAACAGATATCCACTCGCCATCGCTCCGAAAAAGGAACCGAGCTGAACGATTGTCTGCATCGTTCTGGATGCCATTTGCGAGCTAATGTGTCCCTGAAGAACAAGCTTTGTGTTTGCCGCTTCCAATACCGTCAATGTCAATAGGGAAAGATAACCAATGCAAAGCGATGTGATGATAAAACCAATCCACGTGTCGGCAATAGCAAATAGGCTTTCCACCAATATCACCGCGAATACAATTATTCTTCGAAGATATAGGCCGGCTAAACTTATCGATTTCTGCTCGCGACCACGTGCCAATTTTTTCAAGATTAATGGAAATATCACCCCTATTGAGAGTATGCACCCAAGGAATAATGGTGAATTTGTAACCCGAAGAGAGTTCCAGATATTGGCAAGTAACAGCACCATATCGGAAAAATAAAGAAGGACGAGCAGAGAATAAAATCTGTAGGCATGTGGATTCATAATTTCCATGACAGCGCTCGAGGTCAAAAAGACAAGAAACAGATTTTTAGATTTGTTCTGATGACATACCCCTACAATGCATTCTTTGTGTTCGAAACCAAAATTCGAATGTCACTATCAAATTGTCCCGATATGTCCCTATCGCAGTCAAAGGGTTTGCGACATTGTCTCATTCACAGAATTTGAGAATGGTGACGCATGTTTGACTTTGGCAAATCGTCTACGCAAAGGCGGGGCATATTTTTTGCTAAAGGGGGAATATATTTTGCTAAAGTAAGTTTAGCTATCAGCTATCTTTCGGCTGTATTTGACCGTTTCGGTTTTTGGGGTCATTTCGGTGAAACAGGTGTTTCATGGGGCTCGATGACCCAATTTTTTAAACATGTCTCAATACTGTGTCCCTGGGCTCCGGAAAACATGATTCCTGTTATTGGCTGGGTGGTCACAGTTTTAGAGGCAGTTATAGCTTTATCATATATTATTAACGCAAAGAACAAACTCATTAATAGTGCAAATATGTTTATATTAATATTATTTATTATAAGTATGTCTCTTTTTCAAAGTATAAAAATGATGATTAATTTCAATGTTCTAGTTTGTTTTTCGCTTTCGTTATTAATATATTTTGCAGACAATAATGATCATAAGGAGAAGAGAATATGAAAAATCTCAGACTGAAATATTTTGACTTGTCACCGGAGCTCATGAGCGGTTTTAGAGCCGTGAAAGTCGGCCTTGAGAAAAGTGTTGTAGAACAAAAATTGATTGAACTGGTCTATCTCAGAGTTTCTCAAATCAATGGATGCGCATATTGCCTCAATCTTCATACAAATTCCCTGCTAAAAGATGGCGAAACACAGCGCCGCATATCCGAAGTGGCGGGATGGCGTGTGAGTGACCAATATTCTGAAAAAGAACGGGCAGCACTGAACTGGGCCGAGCAGTTAACAAACATATCGACAAGCCACGCCGATGACGAATCTTACGAGGCATTAAAAAAGGTCTTTAGTGACAAGGAAATATCAGACCTTACATTTGCAATATCGCTGATGAATGGAATGAACAGACTTGCCATTTCTATGCGGCAGTGAGACGCATTAAGAACAATGTCGAACAGTTGAGTGAAGGTATTCGCAAGTTATTTTTAGGGGTCACAATTGAGGCACTGTTCACTTCTTGTTTAAAGCTTTAAGCGCTTAATCCAAATCGGGATAGAGACGAGGTCAATCTTGGAAAAGAAATGACCGGTGCTTGAGCAAATAGTCGACGAAAGCTTTTCATGAAAGTCTATCGATGAAGTCGTAACATGTCGCGGCTTTCTATCAGGACGATAAGATTTCTCCAAAATCACTTGGTTATCTTTTGCTGATGTTTGTTTTGCAAGCTTTATCCATTTTTCAGGTCTCGATAAAACTCTATCGGGACCTGTTCTGATTCATAGGCAATGCATGACGGTATATTTGGAGAATAAGCCAGGAAGTACGAGTTTTCTTGAATTATCACGGATGGTCAGGCTTGATCTAAAAAACATTGCAAAATTTGAAATAGCAAAATTATTGACACCCCCGTCACTTCTCATGTGGAAATAGAAGTTGGCCGAGTAAACGCATTGCCGCCTTCAAAGTCGGTAACGGTTTTAGCGAGAATGTGACGATCGGACCGCTCATTACAGATAAAGCGCTGGAAAAAGTGGAAGAGCACCTCAAGGATGCTATGGGAAAAGGTGCTACTCTGGTTACGGGAGGAAACAGATTGGAGGAAACAGGTCACTTTTTTGCTCCCACACTTCTGACTGGCATCACATCAAACATGAAAGTCGCAAGGGAAGAAACCTTTGGTCCCTTGGCACCCATTTTCAAGTTTAACACAGTGGAAGAAGTCATTGCAGCCGCCAATAATACCGAATTCGGTCTTGCAGCCTACTTTTATTCCAGAGATTACTCGAAAATAATACGTGTCGCCGAAGCACTTGAATATGGCATGGTCGGAATTAATACCGGCGCTATTTCAACAGAAACGGCACCTTTCGGAGGCATTAAACAATCCGGCATAGGACGTGAAGGGTCACATTTCAGTCTGGATGACTATACCGAGCTTAAATATCTGTGTGTGGAAGTCTAGGCTCGAATATCTATGTGTGGAAGTCTAGGCTCAAGGTGGTCGAGCCGGAATAGACCATAATGGTTCCGGGCAAAGCTCTTAACAGATAAGCATCAGTTTCCGCATCCCTCATTGCTTGGTGCGGGCCAGCCAATCATCAAGTTTTCCAAATAAGCTCCATCGATGATCTTGAGCAATGATGACCTGAAATATCCCCTTCCAAAAGTAGGCCCAATAATGAGCCTATTGTCGAGAGTCTGGGTAAAGCAATAAATTTTGGCAACAATGAAGCCGAAAAACTTATTACACAAAGCATCAGTCAACAGATTATCTTTAGTTTGGCAGGTAGTGTAGGTTTAGATATTGCCACTAAGTATGCCTATGAAAATGCCAGAAATTGAATGGTCAATAATCTCGAAGCTTCTATTTAAGGATCTTCAGAATAGATTGAGTGTATAATGTATTATAAAAACTTATTTATGAACCTACTGGCAATTGTTGTGCTGTATGGATGTGGAGCTCACCACAGCAGATTTGAGTCTCAATACCCGGATCGTCCTAGACCAGATAGCGAACGTGATATATTGCAAACTTTTGTGGGTAAACCTGCCTCAACCTTAAACCGCTACTTGGGTAGCCCGGATGACCAACGTTTAGGTATTTGGGTATGGGGAGAAGAAAAATGGGTTTATGCATCAGTTAATCAGAGCCATATAGGATCAACTGATATGAAAAGATCTAATAGAGATACATGTAGGGTTGTAGCAAAGACGAATGAACAAGATATCATTCAAAGCATTTATTATGAGGAAAATATTCTTGAATCAGGAAGCGTTAGATGCCCGACTATAGGAAATTTGAACAAACTTACATATATAGTAAATCCTGCGCTTTATGAATATGATAAGAAACATGGGATAAAAAGAGATAATTACTGGATACCTAACTGATGGGAAACCTCATTGAGTTTTTTAGTCAGGCGGGTTTTAGTTGGCCTCACTCACGTTTAACATATTCAATTAATTTCCTTTACCATCAATTGCGTTTCATAGCTGAGCGGAGATGCTGCAATCAGCCTTCGGAATCAAAATAATTGTAACTTCATTTGTCAGCCAAATATGCTCATCAGCGTACTGGTGCTGTTGATGCTTCTATATATTTCCGTTTTTTCCAAAAAACCAATTCGTTTATCCCTGAAATGATGGTTTATGTTTATCAAAAAATACTTGAAAATGAATTTTGGGGTATGACAAATTCTAGTACCGCTTTGATAGGTTGTGGTGAACAATAGGACTTGCAACGTCTGGAAAAATTATGCGCATAGCCGTGGTTCAATGACATGGTTTAATGCAATGGCAGCACATTATGCAGGTGGAGAGACAGGAGTCTTATCCAATACTTATGTTCATTATTATCGACCTGCTGCCAATGCGTGAAAAAACAGCAGATCTATTAAATAATGGAAACAAATATAGTGTTGAGCTGCAACGTCATAAGTATGATTTTGTCGGTGGGCTCATTGGTGGCAATCCTGCAACAATGTATGAGGCACCCGAAGGTTATAACCAATTAAAAGCAATTGGCGGTATGTTTGATCTTGATGGCAAACACTATTCTGTTCATAGTTGTTATGGTCTTGGAAAGGGTGAGTGTGGAAGTACTTATGGTCCTGCAAAATCTAAAATTATCAAAGCTCAAGGACGCTCGTTTTAAAATGTGGAAACAAATATGAAGAATAAAATTATTACATTACTATGCTTGTCTTCATTAAGTGTTTTTAGTGGTTGTGGTGTGTTTAAGCCTGGTTATATAGATCACGGCCCACCATCTGCTAGTCAATGGTATCAAAAGCCAGGTGCAACACCGAAAGAAATAGCTGAAGCAAATGACAAATGTGAAAAACGCTATCCAGATGATATAAAGCTCGACCCAAATGTTAGACAGAATATCGCCTTTCAAACATTGTTTTGTATGGAAGATCAAGGATATTTGCCTAAGGATGGAACCAGAGCGATAAAGTCTTGTAGAAACTTTCGTAATCCAAAAGTTCCCATTTGTGAGGCGAGGGGCGCTTATAATTAAAATAATGGAGTAATTATTGAGCTCTGGCCCAGCAGCTCATGCACAATAAACTGTCAATTTATTGAACAAATTGAGTGCTGGTAAAAAAGACGAGATGATTTTGTATTTTCATAAGTATGATTTTGTCGGAGGGCTCATTGGTGGCAATTCGGCCACGATGTATGAGGCACCCGAAGGTTATAACCAATTAAAAGCAATTGGCGGTATGTTTGATCTTGATGGCAAACACTACTCTGTTCATAGTTGTTATGGTTCTGGAAAGCTTGAGTGTGGAAGTACTTATGGTCCTGCAAAATCTAAAATTATCAAAGCTCAAGCACGCTAGTTTAAAAATGTGGAAACAAAAATGAAGAATAAAATTATTACATTACTATGCTTGTCTTCATTAAGTGTTTTTAGTGGTTGTGGTGTGTTTAAGCCTGGTTATATAGATCACGGCCCACCATCTGCTAGTCAATGGTATCAAAAGCCAGGCGCAACACCGGAAGAAATATCTGAAGCATATGACAAATGTGACGAACGTTATCGAGATGATCCAAAACTTGACATACATGTTAGAGAGAATATCGTCTTTCAAAAATTGTTTTGTATGGAAGATCAAGGATATTTGCCTAAGGATGGAACCAGAGCGATAAAGTCTTGTAGAAACTTTCATAATCCAAAAGTTCCCATTTGTGAGGCGAGAGGCGCTTATTAAAAAAGTATAAATTGTATTTTACAATTCGTATATTTTTTGAGGAAATTGAAATGAAAAACAAAACAACCGCTGATCATTCGGTTAGGGATAAAGGTTGGCGGTTGTTTGGCATTGAGCGTTAATTACTATTTTGAAGCTTATGACGCCAATTAACAAGAAATAACAAGTAGAATTCAGTATTCTGCCCACGGTTATGGTATTTATCGAGTGTGTAATGCATTTTGCTCGAGCCATGAAGGTGAGGCTTCGCGCATTACTGATGCCGATAAGGGCAATGAGATAAAAAGTGAAAGTTCTTACAAGTGGCGTCCATGCATGAAAATGATATTATCAAAAAATAATTCAAGGTGAGGTTTCAATGAGAAAATTTCTCTCTCTTTTATGTGTCGTCTTTATGCTAAGTGGCTGTTGGCTTTCTCTGAACTTTAGTCAGGAAATTCAAGATAAATGGCGTGGGCAACCTATTGAAAATATCATCAACCGGTTAGGCCCATTCCATGCCGCACAAAATAAAAAGGGAGAAAAATATATATACTGGGAACAATCTTTTCAAAAAAGTACACCTACAGGATCTGAGTTAGCTTATTGTGAAACCCGCGCGTTCTATGACGAGCACGGCAAAATTACAAGGCTGGATACTTATTCGAGAGGAGCTAATTGCGCTCTTAGTTTTAGAAACTCGCTAAAGTAAAACAGTTGTTATCGGTTGGTTTTTAATTTATTCAGCATGTAGAAAAATTGTCTTTATTAGGAATGATGTTAAAATGAAAAACTTTGCAATAACTATATTTGTTTTCATCGTTTCGGGTCTATTCCTCACCGCTTGTCAACAAACCACTGCGACGTCGTCTCAAGAAAAACCGGCTATGGTAAAAAAAAGCGAGAAGCTTTGTGAACGACTAGGGTGTCATGTGACATATCACCCATAATCCTGACTTATTTTCATGGCCTTTAGAGGCGTTGTCAAAATAAAGTTGTACTTGGACAAAGACTTAACCCTTTAAAGACGAGATACATTCATGGTGGTGACTTTAGCGCGATGAAGTCACGTGACTGCATGTTGCCAAGCTTATGAAGAAAAAGAGTATAGAAACAATATATCGGCAAGCTATTACCTTGAAGCCGGCAATCCGCTCACAAAGTCTATCCCTATCTTCTGACGTCGGTATGAATTATGCACTGAGTAGTGATTTTTGCGTGGAAGATAAAGGCTGTAGAGGACAGGGTATATCTGCAAAAATTCCGTGTCAAAGCTATACAAAATATCATGGTTCCAAACTTCCAATATTTATAACACGTGGTGCTTATAAATAATATTATGGTTGATAAGGACAATCATCTTTTCCATTCGGCAAGCAATGCAAAGAAAAATGTTATTTTAATATTGTGGAAATCCGGCCGTGACGTGTTAGGTGCCTTCCGGTAGTGATATGCTGTTGGGACGGGTAAATATGTTTGATGGTTTTGATGGAAAGCGTGGCTTTTCTATCCATAGCTGTTAAGGCTCTGGTTAATCTGGTGGCGGCGCATTTGGTCCATCACAAGGCTTACACGTGCGAGCAGGGGGGATAGGTTATGATTCATAGAAAAATTATCACTATTCTTCTGATATCTATTTTGCCAGGTTGTAGTCTTGGCCAGCTGGATCAGCCACCGGGGCCAATCCACGAAGTTTATGTTAAAAAAGGTGCTGATGAATTAGAGGTCAAAAAAGCCCTCATGGAATGTGGGTATCCTGCACCTTATTATGTCACATGGCAAGGTTATGACTTAACAGATAACCAGGCGGTAGAGTACACATCATGTATGGAAAGTCTGGTTTTAGAGTCATAGAACATGTAGGCAGAGATGCCGCCTGTTATACATACAGGAACCAAAACCTACCTGCTTGTAAACCAAATGCGGTTATTCCCTCCCGCAGTGTTTCGAGAAGAGTGAATAGTGCTTATTGCAAAGAATGGAAAGACAAGCATCTGCCAGTATATGAGCCGTAATCAGGAACAAACATGATGAAAATGAAGACAATCGGTATCGCAGCAATATCTATGGCAACTATCTTCATAAGTGGTTGTTTGACAATGAGCGGTGACTACAAAGTCACCGCAGTCGATCAAGCAGGTAAGCCGATTATGGAAAAGTCTGAAATTTATGCTGAAGGACGCATGATTTATACGATGAGAAATGCAATTTGCGCCAACAATCCCGGAGCCACCGTCCACATTACGGATATTCATAGCGGAAAAGAATTAAAGAGTGAAAGTCCTTATAAATGTAGATAACCCCACTATTTCAAATCCGAACTATAATGGGCGCAATTCAGTCCTTTATTATAAGTGACAAATCTTGTGATCTTGTCCTCATTATCAACATACACACGCAATTCACATGATTTAGTAACATAGCCCCCGAGCGGACTGCCTGAACCAGTTACCAAGAAGTTGCCTTCTTTTTGTCGGTAATAATATTTTTCGCCCTTTTCATCCACGCTGAAACCACCACCTGGCCCGATGGCTTGTTGTAAGTCACTGATTGGCCGACCTCGCCATGCTTCCTGTATTTTAGCAGGGATATTGGTTGAAAACCAACAGCCGCCCAAAAGTACGAAAAGCGGTGCCAGTATAAGCAACTTACGCATTGGCTTTTCTCTCCGTTGGATTGATAAGTTTAATCTTTATAGAGTGTAACATAGTCAAACAACAATTTATTGCACCAAAATTTTAGAAACATCTTGGTATAACAAAAGAATAAATTAAATTGCTTTGGGAAGACGAAACTGGATTTCGTCCGTTTTTTCTACCGTTTTGTTGCAGAATTATAAACCAGTCGGGCTGCAACCAAAACAGATAATCTATTCCGACAACCCAATTCCCGCCGGATATGATCGGGTTTATTGTCGGTTTACCGTTGTTCTCTCCAACACTATCAGTTCTGCAAGGGAATTTGGTCTCAATGATTGATGTCCCCGCAAATTTATCACCGACCTTCATTTCTCCGCATACGTAAAGGACAGCCATTCTCGCTGAACAGCCGGTCATCTATATTTTTAACAGCGATTGCGGGTTTGCTTTAAGGAACCTGAATAATGGGGGATTTTCTTCTTGGGGGCAGACGAGAAAGGGCGCATCTTCGACCATATTTCATCAATAGTTATAAGCGCCACAGAAGGAAAAAACGGCTGGCATAAAAGCGCTATCCTCAGAAACGCTGGCGAGACGTTATGGAAAAGGAAAAGAAGTTTATCCATTTTGAAAAAGGCGGTTAGAGCCTATTTCATAATGGCTTCTTCGTACGTCGCTTGGCAGAGAGTAATATGAGCAGTTTTTGAAATCATTTCACATTGATCAGGGGAGTAAGGCAAGGAAAAGGTGCCCATCACGACCATGAGCCGTCATAAAAAGGAAGAGGGAACATCCACTTAAAAGCGCTCATGATGAGTGTGATTGATCAGTCTCGCTTATTTTTAAATACAATAAACAAAATGCTGTTTTTCCACTCTGTCTCGGAAAGACAACAGGATTTCGGACGGCAATCATTTCGAAGGAAATAGGGAGGGTGGTTTCAAATCATGATTGATTGAAAGCATTATCAATCAAAAGCAATTCCCCTCACATATTTTTAAAAAATAGTAGAGACTGGTGTTTGTTTTTAAAAATGGAAAAGTTTGGTGTTTGGAAGCTATAGTGAAATGCCAAAATTTAAATGGCGCACCCGAAGAGATTCGAACTCCTGACCCCCAGATTCGTAGTCTGGTGCTCTATCCAGCTGAGCTACGGGTGCATTTTTGAAAACCACCGAAATGATGTTTCCAGCCAGTCTCCTCGTCGACATCCGGTTTCGAATATTTTCAATCGACTGACAAGCGGTTTCCTAATTGGTTCGCGAAAGAAATGCAAGAGAAGATTTTATTTTTTTGTTCATTTGTGTCGCGAATTTTGCAGCTAAGCGCTTTGAAACCGGAAAATCTCTGTCGGAAAATTTTATGTACAAAATAAAGGGAGCTAAAAAACAACGGTTGAGGAGAAGCAAGAAGTTTTAAAAAAACTGCTTTAATAACAAAACCGCATTTTTAGAAAATTTTATAAAGCCGAATTAATTTTTTTTAAAAAACCGGTATCGACCCAAAAATCGTGCATTTTCAAAAAAGACGCTCCGAAAAGCTTGAAAGGCGGAAACTCCGCTCAAAACGGCGGATCTATGTTCCCTGAATGTCTACGGCAAATACCGGCTGAAACAGCCTGCCGAGATGTCGACTGAAAGGCATTATAAAAAGGTCAGCTGAAAATTTTTTACACGCGAAACTTTGCCAACTTGTTTGGCTTTATGGCATCAATTGATATTCGTTAATTGGAATTCGTTCTGGTGGAAAAAACTTTTCAGGAAAACATCTCGTGAATACGCGTGAATAATTGAAAGAACTCGTGCGTTAAGCGTCACTCTTATCCGACAGCTTGATCAGTCGGTTTTTTCATACTTTTGTCATTCTTCGCTATGTGAGGGGAGATCGGGAACGCGGATTTCAAAATGCGCGCCCTCCTGTTCGTCTTCAATGAGTGTAATGGTGCCACCAAGAGCATGGATAAGCTCTTCGCATATTGTTAGCCCCAAACCCGAACCATTGCGGCGGGTTGAACCCTGAAAAGGTGAAAACAGGTGTTCTTTTGCTTTTGCCGGCAAACCGGGGCCGGTGTCTACGACATCGATAACGGCTACATTGTCGATTCGATGTCCGCTAACAG
Source organism: Bartonella sp. M0283 (assembly GCF_016100455.1). Lineage (NCBI taxonomy): Bacteria > Pseudomonadati > Pseudomonadota > Alphaproteobacteria > Hyphomicrobiales > Bartonellaceae > Bartonella > Bartonella sp. M0283. The sequence continues at coordinate 313,244 of NZ_JACFSK010000001.1, forward strand.
TGAGTTTTTTCGGGAAATTTTCGCCGTCTTCCCGCTCCAGCATTGCCTGAACAGCATTGCGGCACAAATTGGTGATGACACGGTGGAGCTGTTCTTCATCCGCATCAATGGTCATATCAAAAGGGACGGAATCAATAAATTCGACCTGATCGGAACCTGGAAGAGTGAGCGATTCAAATACGTCTTCGACAAGATCGTGTAGGAGAAGTGTTTTGCGCTTTGGTGCTTCTTCCTGTGTGCGCCCGTAAGTGATGACGGTCTGGCTATAAGTGACGGCGCGGTCGATCGCACGGATGAGTTTTGGCGCGATCTTCTTCACCATAGGGTCTTTTGCATCGGCAAGGTGATCCGACATCAATTGAGCAGAAGCCAGAATATTCCTCATATCATGATTGATTTTTGAAACCGCAAGCCCGAGATTGGCGAGATGTTTCTGGTGGGCATAGCTTTTTTGCAATTCGCTTTCGATAACAGAAATACGTTTCTGCGTGATACCGAGTTCGTCGCGCCGCGCTTCCGGAACAAGGATTTTGCTGGGATTATGCGGTTCCATCACAAAATCCAGCATATTGGTGTAGATATTCTGTAAAGGGCGCACCAGAAGTTCATGCACAATCAAGTAAATCGTTGTTGCCGCAACAATCGCAATGGTAAGTGAGATGACAATAAAATGCCACGAAAAGTCAATCATTGCCTCACGCAATTTTGCGTCTGCAACCGTTACTTCAAGTGTAATATCTGTCCCTTCAATGGGACCGCGAAGGAGCAGAATATTATTGCCGCCAAAATAGAGCGTCGAGAGAGAGTCAAGCAGCGCCTTGGTTTCGCTATAATCGGGAAGGTTGATTGTTTCATTGACTTTTGTCAAATCCGGCGAGGTGGCAAAATTATATTTTTGGTTATTTTTAACAATACTGATAGCCAATGCGTCGGTGGCTGTCAGAACATTTTTTTGCAAGCTCGGGCTTAAGGTTATTTCGGGGCTCGAAGCCAGAATCATGCTGATGGCTTTGGTCGACTGGTGGTGGTCTTCAAGCCAGCTTTGTTGCATGCTGGCAATAGAGGGCATGAAAACCATAATTTCAGTGATGAAGACCGAAAGCGTAATGAGCAATAACAGCCGGACACGCATACGCCGGTGGAACGGTATTTGTTCATGCTCATGTTGAAGCGACAGGCCTGCCGATGTCGGCGCTTGTTTACCGCTTGTTTCTTCTTTAGCCATTCAACCTCTTTTGACGACCGTCCTCACGGCAAAATGTCGCGTCGGTTTGACCTATAACGAGTCAATTTTGCCTCATGAAACCCGCAATTTTAATTCACTCTATAAAAATCCTTGATTAAGAACAAATTGTTTTTTGCACTATGCGTTCGCTATTTGTGATCGTTCTAATATTACCGAAAATTAACTGGACTAAAAATTGCGGATTTTGCATGAATTAACTTTATTGAAATCGGGGCAATAATCTAAACTCCGTTTCACAAGACTCCGAGGAATGTTAAAATTTGTAGAAGACTTTAAAAACAGAGTGACAAAAAACAGTATCGGATAATAATCTGTCCGGTTTTCTCATCCTTTGATGAAAGCAGCGCGATGAAACGCCCGTCGAAAATTACCATCATCGTCATTATTGGTCTCATTATCGTCGGCTTGTTTGTCTGGCAGGGTTTAAAGAACGGAAAAAATGCCGGGCACACTTCCGCATCGGCCCCGAAAACAAACGAGGTGGTTGTAAAACCGGTAAGCCAAAAGCTGATTAATGACCGGTTAAGTGCAATCGGCACGGGAAGGGCACTTGCAACAGTTGCCGTCACCCCCTGGTCTAGCGGTGTGATGGACAAGATTTATGTCAGTGCTGGAATGCACGTCAATATTGGTGATCCGGTTGCAAAGCTTGATTCCGATAATGAAGAAATCGCCGTCGAGCGCGCCAAAGTGGAAGTCAATGATGCGGAATTGACCATGGCAAGAACGGTCAAGTTGCGTGCCTCCAATACGGCAACCGAAGTGCAGGAATTGTCGGCAAAACTTGCACTCGACAAGGCAAGGCTTGCACTGCGCGATGCCGAGCTTGCGGCCGACCGCCGCACAATCCGCGCGCCGGTAAGCGGCATTGTGGGTATTTTACCGGTTGACGCGGGAAATTACGTGACATCCGATACAACAATCGCCCGCATTGATAATCGCGACCATATTCTGATCGACGTCTGGGTGCCGGAACGTTTTGCCCCGCTCATTAAAATCGGCCAACAAGTCAAAGCCACATCTATTGCCCGCCCTGGTGAAGAATTTGTCGGCCGCATCAGCGCCATTGACAATATGATTGACGAGCAAAGCCGCACTTTGCGCATTCGTGCGGAAGTCGATAATGCCTCCGGTGTGCTCCAGTCGGGCATGTCTTTTTCTGTGTCGCTTGCTTTTCCGGGTGACCCTTATCCGGCCGTCGACCCGCTTGCAATCCAGTGGAACGCCGAGGGTGCCTATGTCTGGCGGGTGGAAAATGGAGTTGTGGAGCATGTGCGTGTCGGCATTGTCCAGCGCAATGCGGATTCGGTACTGGTCACTGGTGCACTTCATGAAGGAGATCTTGTTGTCACCAAGGGTGTCCAAAATCTGCAAGATAAAAGTGCCGTCGATATTATGCCGGATGAAGGGGTGAAAGAGGCGGGAAAAAGCGTTTCTCTCGGCAATCAGAATAATCGTTCTGCTCAATCCGGCGGCAATAGTGGACACCATGAAAAAGCAGCAGAAGCGACCTCGGATGAAACCAAGAAAGCCGCCGGTGAACCTCACGAAGTGAAGGGATACGAAAAGAAAGCCCCTGAGGGAGCAAACCGGTAATGGCGGGCGCTTCTCAAAAATCCGGTGAACGCGAAAGGAATCGCGAAAAGGATAACGGCGGGCTGGTTGCGCTTTTTATCCGCAGGCCGGTTTCGGCTTTTGTGCTCAATGTGCTCATCATGGTGGCGGGGCTTGCCGCACTTCAGGGCATTGATGTGCGCGAATTGCCGGATGTCGACCGTCCGGTCGTAACCGTTTCAACCGATTTTGATGGCGCGGCGGCTGAAACAATCGACCGTGAGATCACCCAGAAACTTGAAGATGCGGTGGCGCGTGTTTCCGGTGTCAAAACCATCTCCTCGCGTTCTTCTTTTGCCCGCTCGCGGGTAACGGTCGAATTTAATGACGGTGTCGATCTTAATGTGGCGGCAGCCGATATTCGCGATGCCATTTCGCGTGTCACCAATGATTTACCCGATGATGCCGATTCATCCCGCATTATCAAGGCCGATTCCAATGCCGATGCGGTGATGCGCCTTGCGGTCACGTCAACAACAATGAGTGTCGATGATTTGACGGTTTTGACCGAAGACCAGATTGTCGACACACTTTCGGCCGTTTCCGGTGTTGCGGATGTGCAGGTCAATGGCGACCGCGACAAGATTTTCAGGATCGATATCAATCCGGCAAAACTTGCAAGTTATGGCCTGACCATTGCCGATGTCACGAAAACACTTTCTGATATGGCACTTGATGCGCCGGCCGGTTCGCTCAGAAGTTCCAGTCAGGCGCTGGTGGTGAGAGCAACCGCCAATATCTCCACGCCGGAAGAATTCGAGAATGTTTATCTCAACAACCGTGTGCGCATTGGCGATATTGCCAATGTCACTCTGGGGCCGGATGTGGAAACCTCGATTGTGCGTGTGAATGGCAAACCCGGTGTCGGGCTTGGTATTGTGCGGCAGGCACAATCAAACACACTCGATATTTCCGAAGGGATAAGAGCGGCCGTTGACAATCTCAACAAAACACTTCCTGAAGGTGTGCAGATTACCATTACAAGCGATGATGCAAGCTTTATCAAAGGCGCTATTCACGAAGTCGAGGTGGCTCTTATTGTTGCGGTTTTAAGCGTTGTGGTGATCATTTTTCTGTTTTTGTGGGATTTGCGCGCCACTTTCATTCCCGCCCTTTCTATTCCGGTCGCCTTGATCGGCACATTTGCCGCCATTTATCTTGCCGGTTTTTCGGTCAATATTTTAACCCTCCTTGCGCTTGTTCTTGCAACCGGTCTGGTGGTTGACGATGCGATTGTCGTTCTGGAAAATATTGTGCGTCACCGCAATCTTGGCGCAGGGCCGAGGGCTGCGGCGGTCATTGGCACAAGAGAAGTGTTTTTTGCCGTGATTGCCACAACACTGACCCTTGTTGCCGTCTTTGTGCCGATTTCCTTCTTGCCGGGTCAGGCAGGCGGGCTTTTCCGCGAATTCGGTTTTGTGCTGGCAATTGCCATTCTGCTTTCGGCAATTGTGGCTTTGACACTTTGCCCGATGCTTGCTTCAAGATTTCTGAAAGATGTCAAAAAGCCTGCCGCAGACATTGCCGATAATGAGGGAAATTTAAACGGTGAGGAAAATAACGGGCAGGAGGCCTTAAGCAACGGGCATTCCAAACCGGCATTGCTTTTGAATGTTGCCCATGCATTACAGAATTTCTATGCCCGCAGCTTGCACCGTGCTCTTGACCATCCGTGGATTGTGGTTTTGCTTTCACTCGGCTTTGTTGTTTTAAGTGCGGGTGGATACCTCACCTTGCGGCAGGAACTGACCCCGTCGGAAGACCGCGCACAGGTGTTTTTGCGCATCAACGGGCCACAAGGAATTTCTGTCGATTATCTCAATGATGAAATGCGCAAAATCGAGGATGCGCTTTTACCCTTCAAAGAAAGGGGCGAAATCATCAATACCTATTCGGTATCAGGCACTTTCGGCTCGTCCAATAACGGTTTTCTCATGCTCAATCTTGCTCCCTGGGGCGAGCGTCACCGCAGCCAACAGGAAATTGTTCAGGAAATCAATCAAATTATGAAAGGTTTTCCGGCTGTGCGTGTCATTGCGGCGGAAGGTAATTCGCTCGGTATCAGAGGAGCAGGACAGGGCTTGCAATTTGCAATTCTCGGCACCGATTACGCCAAACTCCAGCCGGTTGCCGATCAACTTGTCAGGAAAATGCAGGAGGACCCGCGTTTTGTCCAGCCGCGCTTAAGTGTTGAAGCAACGCAGCCGCAATTGTTCATCGACATCAATCGTGAAAGGGCAACCGATCTCGGTATTGACATTACCGGCCTTGCCAATGCCGTGCAATCCATGCTTGACGGGCGCAAAATCGGCTCGGTCTATATTGGCGACCGCTCCTATGATGTGAAGCTTGTGTCGAATAGCACACCGGTCAATGACCCGACCGATCTTGAAAATATTTTCATGAAAACGGCAGATGACCGTTTCGTGCCGATGTCGGTGGTGACAACAGTTAAAGAAAAGCCGGTTCCGCCTGAACTCGGGCGGGAATCGCGTATGCGCTCTATCGCCTTGACGGCAAGTCTTGCACCGGGTTTTGCACTCGGTGAAGCTTTTGAGCAGGCGCTTGACCTTGCAAAACCCATATTGCCGGCTGGAAGTTATATCATCCCGCTTGCCGAGGCTGCCACATTGAGCGAAACCTCTTCCGGCCTTATTATCGTCTTCGGCTTTGCCCTGGTCATTATTCTTCTTGTTCTTGCCGCACAATTTGAAAGTTTCATTTCCGGCCTCATAGTCATGGCAACAGTGCCGCTCGGCCTTGGCAGTGCCGTTTTTGCCATGATGGTGAGCGGGGTAAGCCTTAACGTCTATAGCGAGATCGGGCTGGTGCTGCTTGTCGGTATTATGGCCAAAAACGGTATTCTGATTGTCGAATTTGCCGATCAGCTCAGAAACCGCAATCAGACTTTGCACGAGGCGGTGGAAAATGCTGCCAATATACGTTTGCGGCCGGTATCAATGACAATGATTTGCGCCATTCTTGGCGGTGTACCGCTCATTCTTGCAAGCGGGGCGGGTGCGGAAGCGAGAATTTCTTTGGGCTTTGTCATTGTCGGCGGTCTTGGCCTTGCAACTATTGCAACGCTTTATGTGACACCGGTTACCTATCTCTTGCTTGGCCGCTTTATCCGCCCGAAAGCCGAAGAGGATTTCGAGCTTGAGGAGGAACTCGATGCCGCACAAAATGCCAAAACAACCGGCTGAATGACGAGCGAAACAGGAGACAAACAAAAAGTGCGGTGATGCACCCGCATTTAAAGGGGAGCAATTTTAAAATCTTCTTACTCGGCTCAAGCGGCGATGATAAAAGCAAACGATAAACACAAAAAGAGCGGGCGGGATAATAGAGATAAGAGATAAGCTATTTTGCCGGTCTGTTGGCGGCCTTGCCGGTCGTCCATCGGGAGCCTCAAGAAAACCCGCCTTTAATGGCGCGATAAAGGGCTCTCGTTAAAGCCCCGTCGAGTTTATTTTTCAGTAAAGTTTAATTTTCTTTTACGCGGAATGGATAAAGGCAATTTTACCTCTTTTACTTCAATATGTTTCATCTTAAATTCTATTTACACAATGGAGGGTAGCTTGCCATGTTCCGCAACGAAGAAAAATTTCGCGCCGCTTTCAATGCATTAAAAACCCATGCAAAAGATCCGGAGCTTGGCGATATTCGCTCACTATTTAAAAATGACCCGCAGCGTTTCGAACATTTTTCATTGCGGCTTGATGATTTGTTGTTCGATTTTTCCAAATGCGGGGTGACAGCGAAAACCTTGGAACTTCTGGATAATCTTGCCGATGCTGCCGGTTTGAAAGAGCGGCGCGAGGCCATGTTTTCCGGCGAGCCAATCAATCTGACCGAGAATCGTGCGGTTCTTCACGTTGCATTGCGTGCACCGGAGGGAAGCACAATTATGCTTGGCGACAAAAATATTGTCGAGGATGTGCAATCGGTTCTCTCGAATATGGAAAAATTTTGCGAAGGGGTGCGCTCCGGTGCTTTGAAAGGCGAACATGGCGGCAAGATTACCGATGTCGTCAATATTGGCATCGGTGGTTCCGATCTTGGGCCCAAAATGGCAACGCTTGCCCTAAAACCTTATCATGACGGGCCGAATAGCCACTTTGTTTCCAATGTCGATGGCGCCGATATTGCCGATACATTGTCGCGGCTTGATCCGGCAACAACATTGATTATTATTTCTTCCAAAACCTTCACAACCGCCGAAACCATGACCAATGCGCGTGTTGCGCGCCAATGGATTGCAGAAAAACTGGGTGAAATGGCGGTTTCAAAACATTTTGCGGCGGTTTCGACAGCACTTGGCAAGGTGGCCGATTTCGGCATTGACCCGTCGCGCGTTTTCGGCTTCTGGAACTGGGTTGGCGGGCGTTATTCCGTCTGGTCGGCAATCGGCCTTTCGGTGATGATGGCAATCGGGCCGGAAAATTTCAGAAAGTTTCTGGCTGGCGGCCATGCAATGGATGAACATTTCCGCACCGCACCTTATTCTGAAAACCTTGCTGTCCGGCTGGGGTTGATCGGTTTCTATAATCGCGTCATTTGTGGTTATCCGACACGCGCTGTTATCCCTTATGAGGAACGGCTGTCGCGTCTTCCCGCCTATCTCCAGCAACTCGACATGGAATCAAACGGCAAACATGTAACCATTGATGGCAAGCCGGTTACAATGCCGACAGGCCCTGTTGTCTGGGGGGAACCGGGAACCAACGGACAACATGCCTTCTTCCAGCTTTTGCATCAGGGTACCGATATCATTCCGGTTGAATTCATTGTTGCTGTGAACGGGCATGAAGAAAACCTGCGTCATCAGCATAATATGCTTCTTGCCAATTGTTTTGCCCAATCGGAAGCTTTGATGCGCGGCCGAAGCCAAGAAGCGGCAAAAGCCATGTTGATGAAAGGCGGCATGAGTGAGGCGGAAGCAGAAAAACTAGCCCCGCATAAAAGCTTTGTTGGCAACCGCCCGACATTGACGCTTGTTCATGACAAGCTCACCCCCTTTACATTAGGGCGGTTGATTGCGCTTTATGAACACAGGGTTTTTGTTGAAGGCACACTCATGAACATCAACTCCTTCGACCAATGGGGCGTTGAATTGGGTAAGGAACTTGCCAATGAATTATTGCCTATGGTTTCCGGTCAGGAAAGTGCCGATGGCCATGATAGTTCGACAAGCGGTTTGATCTCTTATGTCAAAGAGCGTCGCACGCGCTGAAAACGAGAATCTGAAACGATAGAAGGCAGCGTATCCAAGAAGGCGCTGCTTTTATATCTGTCTATAAATCCTATTTTTCTTTTCCGTCACATTTTACTTTCATTTGTGACATCCTGCTCACGCCTACATCCCGTTTTGTCCGATAAGCCTTTTGCGATATTTCATTTTGTCGATATGTCGGCCTATCTGACAGATCGGCTTTCCGGTTGCGTTTCGCGAATTTGCAATCATGCTTTACAAAGTTAACTCATTCTGCCTTTGAAAGAGTCACGTGATAGTGCAATGAACAAGAGTGACTTTTGCCAAAGCTGTTTCCCGCGAGGGCTTTTTCCCGTTTTTTGGTCTGGCAAAAAATGGTCTGCAAATGGCTGACGGTCGTTATCGGCGTATATTTTTAAAATTCCGGTTTTGAAAAACTCCGGTTCATGGAAACTTGAAAGCCATGTGAACAAATCTCGCCCGAAAAGCGGTATTTTTGTTTGGCACATTTCGATGCAGCAGGGCTTAAGTAAAAGAAAAAATAGAAACGTGTTTTTCCGATAATCTCTTTTTTGAAGGCATAGCCGAATACTATGGGGCACTCGAAAAAAATGTCGAGTGAAATAGCCGGAAACGGGGGAAGGCAAAAACGGGAAATGGGGCGATTGCTTTGCTTTTTAAAAAGCGCAACGATTTTTATAAGCCAGTATGATTTTTAAAAAGCGCAGTAATTTATCTATAGAGCATGGGGATTGTTTTGAAGTTTAAGATTTTGATGGCGGGGCACATTTGTTTTTAAGGGCAGGGACGCAAGGATTAAAGGCGCTTCATCCCATAAGTTGGCGGGAATTTTTCCGGAAAGAGCGGGTTTGGCTCAGAATCAATCGTGTACCGAGCGCATAGAGGTCGAAATTCTTTGCCGAATTCAGCCACTCGTGAAGAATGCCGCCTACCACACACACAAGCACGCGCGCGCCATCTTCGGGTTCCCATTCATCGGAAAGCATATCGCGGCTTCGCGCCACATAGAGCATGCGCGTAAAAAGATCGAGCATGCTGTCATGGGCTTCCCTCAAGCGTAATATCATTTGCGAAAATTCATCAACATATTCGCAACGCAAAGTGATGATTGTCATGACCCGCTGCTGGTGCTCGTCCTCGGCAAAACGGCTGAGTGAAGCACAGGCCGATTTTTCCAGAACATCAATCGGATTGATAGAATCATTGCGGCTTACTTCATCAATAAGCTCTTCTTGCGGAAATTTGATACGGTCGATAATGGCATTATAAATGGCCGGTTTGTCGCGGAAATGGAAATAGATTGCTCCGCGTGTAACGCCAGCCCGTTCGGCAATTTCATTCAATGACGTTTTGGAAACACCTTTGGTTAGAAAAGCCGTTTCTGCAGCGTCAAGGATCGATTCACGTGTCTCGCTTGCCTCGGCTTTTGTCCGGCGCATCTTATTACCCCTTTTTGTCCCGTCGCAGTCCTTAAAAGCTCCACATCTTGTCCTGAAAAAAGCAAAATCCTGATTAAAAAAGTTCGATTAAGTCTTTGTAACCGGTTGTGACGCCTTATTATTGCTGTTATTAAGTGGTTATTAGCGAATTAGCTATTTACAAACATCCATGTATGTATATTTTACCGGACACGAAAAAAATATCAAGGTCTGACATCCTATGACACTATTAAGGAAAATATCGGCCGCTCTTTTTGTTGGCGTGCTGTCTTTTGGACTCATTTCCTGTGGCAAAGAAGAAAAACATACGCCGCCGCCATCACAAGCCAGCGGCAAGGTTATCCATCAGGCAGAAGTTCCGTTAAATTACGAATATGCAGCCCGCGTTGTTGCTTATCGTGAAACCGAAGTTCGTGCCCGTGTCGGCGGTATTTTGTTGCACCGCAATTTTGTTGAAGGCTCGGAAGTCAAGCAGGGCGACATATTGTTCGAGATTGATCCGGACAAATATGAAGCCGCTGTTGCATCGGCGCGCGCACAGGTTGCACAGGCGCAAGCCAATTACGACCAGTCGGTTCGTGATGCCGACCGTGCCGAAGAACTGGTGAAACAGAAGGTGCAATCAACATCATTGCGCGATCAGGCTTTTGCCAAGCGCGATGCCGATGAAGCAACATTGATGCAGGCAAAAGCCGAATTGCGCACTGCCGAACTCAATCTCGAATATACGAAAGTTGCCGCCCCGATCAACGGGTTGACCAGTCGCGAGGCTGTTTCGGAAGGTTCGCTTATCGGAACCGACCCGACGTCGAGCCTGCTCACTACAATCACCCAGCTTGACCCGATCTATGTCAACTTCTCCTTTGCTGATGGTGAATATGACCAGATTCGCCATTTGATGGACGAGATGCAGAAGCGCGGCGAAAAGATAGACAATCTGAAAGTGACTGTCCGCCTTGGTGAAGGGGTTGATTATCCCGAACAAGGTACAGTCGATTTTACCTCGCCGACAATTGACAAGCAGACAGGAACCTTGGGGGCACGTGCTGTTATTGCCAATCCCGATCGTCGTCTGGTTCCGGGTATGTTTGTTCGTGTAACGGTAACCGGTATCAAAATGGCCAATGCCATGACCATTCCGGAATCGGCTCTGGTTCAAAACAGTAGTGGCCAATTTGTCTATTTGCTGAAAGAACCCGATAAATCGAAAACCGCCGCGAATGCTCCGCAAGGCGCTCCGGCTCCGGCTGCTGCGAATGGTGGCAATGGTGGCGATGCTGGCAAGGGTCAGCCGCAAAAGCCGGCCGGTCGTTTGATGGTTGTCGAGCAACGTCCGGTCAAGGCCGTGCGCAAGATGCAAAACGGCGACTGGCTGATTGACAGTGCCGAATTTGATTCAAAAGACAAAAACAAGATCGTTCAGGGGCTTCGTGACGGAGATGAAGTTGTCACCGAAGGCCAGGTTTATATTGAACAGGGGCTGATGCGTGTTCCCGAGGGGCAGAGCCTGATGGTTAATGTCACCGACGATGCGCCGCAACAGGCACCTAACGGGGGCAATGCAAAAGCTTCAGGACCTGCACAATGAGCTATAGTTTCTTTATTAACCGACCGGTTTTCGCGTCGGTTATATCCATTATCATCGTATTGGCCGGCTTTATGTGTATGCGCATATTGCCGATTGCCCAATATCCTGATTTGTTGCCACCGCAAGTGGTGGTTTCGGCGCAGTACCCGGGTGCCAGTGCCGAAACAGTGGCGCAGACAGTGGCTGTACCGCTTGAGCAGCAGATCAACGGCGTTGAAGACATGATCTATATGCAATCAACCAGCAACGCGTCCGGTACATTGCAGATCACTGTTACTTTTGCGCTTGGAACAGACCCTGATCAGGCAACCATTAACGTCAATAACCGCGTTCAACGTGCTTTGACAACTTTGCCGCAGGAAGTGCAGCGTCTCGGTGTTGTTGCCGATAAACGCTCTTCATCCATTCTCGGTCTTGTTGCCATGCGTTCGACAACCAATGCCTATGACCGTATTTATGTCGGCAACTATGCATTGCTTAACGTTGTTGACGATTTGAAACGTATTCCCGGTGTTGGTGATGCGCAGGTCCTTGGACATGTCGATTATTCGATGCGTATCTGGTTGCGGCCTGACAAGCTTGCCCAATATAATATGACACCGACCGATGTTATCAACGCGGTCAAGGAACAGAATAACCAATATCCTGTCGGTCGTATCGGTGAACAGCCTGATATTAATGGCGCTTTCACCTATTCGGCAACGACGCAAGGCCGCCTTGTTACAACAGAAGAATTCGGCAATATTATTCTGCGGTCGGATGATACCGGTGCTTCTCTGCGTTTGAAAGATGTTGCGCGTATCGAACTCGGTACCCAGCAATATTTCATTGAATCCAATTTGAACGGCAATCCGATGGTGCCGATCCTGATCTTCCTGCAACCGGGTGCCAACGCGCTTGCCACCATGCAGGCGATCAAGCAACGTATGGATGAATTGAAAGTTGCCTTCCCTCCGGGGATTGAATATTCGGTACCTTACGATACCACCAAGTTCATTCAGGTTTCCGTTGAGGAAGTTGTCCACACCTTCATCGAAGCTATTCTGCTTGTTATTGTGGTTGTGTTTATCTTCCTGCAGAACTGGCGAGCGACGCTTATTCCGATTATCGCGGTGCCAATATCTATTATCGGGACGTTTGCGGGTATTTACGTGCTCGGCTTCTCGATCAATATGTTGACACTGTTCGGGCTGGTGCTTGCTATCGGTATTGTGGTTGATGACGCGATTGTGGTGTTGGAAAACGTCGAACGTGTCATGTCGGAAGAAAAGCTTTCGCCGCATGATGCTGCAATCAAGTCGATGAGCGAGGTTACAGGGCCGGTTGTCGCTATTGTGCTGGTTCTGTGCGCCGTGTTCATTCCTGTGTCATTCATGGGCGGCATGGCCGGTGTTATGTATCAGCAATTTGCTGTAACAATCGCCATTTCGGTTGTTATCTCCGGTACTGTTGCTTTGACACTGACACCGGCTTTGTGCTCGCTGTTGTTGAAGCCGCGCCATAGCGAACCGATTGCACCGTTCCGCTGGTTTAACGAGACATTCCAGAAGATCACCAATCTTTATGTTTCCGGTGTCAGCTTCTTCGTCCATAAGTTCTGGTATGGCATTATCGGTTTTGTGCTGGTTTGTGTCTTTGCCGTCTTCATGTTCGAGAAGGTTCCTTCCTCTCTCGTTCCGGATGAAGATCAAGGTTATGTGCTTGCGGTTTCGTTCCTGCCTTCGGCATCTTCACTTGAAAGAACACAAGGTGTTGTCGACAAGGCCTACAAAATTCTCAAGCAAAATCCTGCGGTCGAGAACATTGCAGAACTTGCTGGTTATGACCTTCTTTCGGGCGGTTTGAAGACAAGTTCGGGCGCCATGTTCGTCATGTTCAAGGATTGGAAAGAAAGACCCGATCCGAAGGATGATGCGCGTGTGATTGCCCCGCAAGTCGTCGGCATGACATCAAGCATCAAGGACGGTGTCACCATTGCTTTCAACCCGCCGCCCATCACCGGCCTTTCGACAACAGGTGGCTTTGAAATGTATCTGCAAGACCGCGCCGGTGGCTCGATTGACGAACTCTTCAATATGACAATGAAACTCGTCAAAGCTGCCAACCAGCGTCCGGAATTGAAGAATGTCCGCACCACTTTTGACCCGAACGTTCCGAAGTATGACTTCCATGTCGATCGTGTCAAAGCCCGTGCTATGGATGTGCCGATCAATTCGATTTATGATGCCCTTTCGGCAACATTCGGTAACATCTATATCAACGACTTCACCCTTTACGGACGTAACTATCAGGTTAAAATCCAGTCTGAAGGCGAGTTCCGTAAAAGTGCGGAAGATATCAAGCAGGTTTTTGTGCGGTCGAATTCCGGCAGCATGATACCGTTGAATGCGCTTGTCCAAACAACGCGTATTACCGGTTCCGACCAGCTTGAACGCTTCAACGCTTTCTATGCCACCAAGATCATGGGTGATCCGGGTACCGGCTTTACCTCCGGTGATGCGATCAAGGCGATGACGGAAGTTGCTGGCAAGGTTTTGCCCAATACCTACCAGATCGCATGGACAGGCTCCGCCTATCAGGAAGTTGTGGCCGGTGGTGCCGGTTCAACCGCTATGATCTTCGGTATCATTATGGTGTTCCTCATTCTGGCTGCACAATATGAACGTTGGAGCCTGCCTTTTGCAGTTGTTACCGCTGTGCCATTTGCGATTGCCGGCGCGTTGACATTCACTTACCTGAGGGGCCTCAGCAACGACGTTTATTTCCAGATCGGCCTCGTTACACTTGTGGGGCTGGCTGCGAAAAACGCTATTCTTATCGTGGAATTTGCTGTGCTTGAACGTGAAAGCGGCAAATCGGCCATTGATGCGGCGATTTCTGCAGCACGTCTTCGTTTCCGCCCGATTGTGATGACATCTCTGGCGTTTATCCTTGGTGTTGTCCCCTTGGCAAGATCTACCGGTGCCGGTTCGGCTAGCCGTCACGCAATTGGTACCGGTGTTATCGGCGGTATGTTGGCTGCGACATGTATTGCGACCTTCTTTATCCCGATGTTCTACAGGCTGTTTAGCGGAAATCGTGCCGGAAGAACTGCTGGTGGAGAGCCGACAAATGGAGGCAATGCACCGGAAGCTCAATCCGCACCCGACAAACAGTCAGGCAATAATGTCCAACAAGCATGATTGCTTGTTGACAATACCAAAAACAAAACCCCGGTCTCCAACCGGGGTTTTTTATTGCCGCGATTACTCCATAACTTGAATCTTGCGGTCATCCTTTCGGGTTCCACAGCGGCACACGGTACAAGCCAAAGGATTGGGGGAGCGATGTAATTTTAAGGATTTGAATAAAATGATAGCCCGACGACAAATGGAAAAGGAAGGGGCAAGATGCAGGCAGAAAAACCAGACTGCCAGCGGAAAAAGGATAGGGGGAGGATAAGAGAAGGAGTACCGCCGGCAGGAACAATCATCAAAGTCGGGGAAAAGGGCGGGGATGCGCTACTTTGTAAAACCAATAAATCTATTGAAGCTTAGGAGCAAAACGAGAAGATGGTGCTCGGCAGCGAGAAAACTTCCTTTGAATTGAGGAATAGAGCAGCAAAACGCAGCTGACCTGCAAGAATAGATCTCCGGAGGCTTGAAAACGGAATAGGAAGTTAGCGCTCGGCAGAAAAATAAATTTACCAAAGTCGCTAAAAAGGCCAAGGATGCGATATACGGCGGCACCAATAAATCCATTGAAGCTTGCGAATGGGATGAGAAGCTGGTGCTCACAAGCAAGAAAAATTCCTCTGAATAGGGGAGCAGAGCAGAAAACGCAGCTGACCTGCAAGAGTAGATCTCCGAAGGCTTGAAAACAGGTTAGCAAGTTAGCGCTCGGCAACAAAAATAAATTTACCAAAGTCGCTAAAAAGGGCGGGGATGCGATGCCGCAACACCTTTTAAATCATTGAAGCCTGCGAATGGGATGAGAAGTAGCTGTCCACCAGCGAGAAAAATTCCTCTGAATAGGGGAGCAGAGCAGAAAACGCAGCTGACCTGCAAAAGGAAATCTCTGGATGCTTGAAAACGAAATAGCAAGTTAGCGCTCAGCAGAAAAATAAATTTACCAAAGTCGCTAAAAAGGCCGAGAATGCGATGCCGCAACACCTTTTAAATCCATTGAAGCTTGCGAATGGGATGAAAAGCTGGTTCCTACCAGCGAGAAAAATTTCCTGCGTTTGAGGAACAGAGAGGGGATGCGCTACCCCATAGCAGTAATAAATCTAATAAAGGTCAGAACCAGAGTAAAAAGATTTCACTCGACCGCAAGATAAATCTTACGAAGTTCTGTCCAGCACAGTTCACGGGAAAGGCGTAAAAGCCGCATGAAGGGGCCGATCCAATGTTATTAAGCCTGACAAAAACAGTCACGAGAACGGATGTTTCATGCACCTCGACCTTATAGAGCGCGTGAAATGGCAGGTAACAGGATATATCGCCCGTTAGCCGATCTTATTCATGAAAACGGACTGAAGATTACGAAAGGCCTTCGATTTCCCCGTTTTCATCAAGGTGGATTTTTTCGGCCATGGGGTGGCGGGGAAGCCCCGGCATGGTCATGATATCACCGCAAATCACCACAACAAATCCGGCACCGGCACTCAATTTGACTTCACGCACGGGAATAGTGAAATTTTCCGGTGCGCCTAAGAGTTTCGGGTCGGCCGAAAATGAATATTGCGTTTTTGCCATGCAAACCGGCAAGTTCCCGTAACCTTCCTCGTCCCAGGCTTTCAACTGGTTCAGAATATTGGCCGGAATATCGGCACCGCGCCCGCCATAAATCTCGCGTATAATGGTGTTGATCTTTTCTTCCAATGGCAGGTTATCGGCATAGAGTGGGTGAAAGTTGCTTTTGTTTTCGGAAATCATCTGCACGACAGCACGGGCGAGTTCTTCCGCACCTTCACCACCTTTTTCCCAATGGTGGCAAATAATGGCCTGATGGTGGGTCTCCGCAACGATTTTCTGTAAAGCCTCTATTTCCGCATCGGTGTCGGAATTGAAATAATTGACCGCCACAATGACCGGCACACCATATTTTTCCATATTCGAAATATGGCGCAACAAATTGGCGGTGCCTTTTTTCAATGCCGCAACGTTTTCATGGGCAAGATCGCCTTTTGCAACGCCGCCATTCATTTTCAATGCACGGATTGTTGCAACAATGACGGTTGCATTAGGTTTCAAGCCGGCTTTGCGGCATTTGATGTCGAAAAACTTCTCGGCTCCAAGATCAGCACCGAAGCCCGCTTCCGTGACCACATAATCGGCAAGCTTCAACGCGGTTTTTGTGGCAATGACCGAGTTACAACCATGGGCAATATTGGCAAAAGGCCCACCGTGGATAAAAGCCGGATTATGTTCGATTGTCTGCACCAGATTTGGTGCCAATGCATCGCGCAACAAAACCGCCATTGCACCTTCTGCATGAATATCGGAAGCGGTAACGGGCGTTTTATCGTAACGGTAACCGATAATGATTTTCCCCAAGCGCTTTGTGAGATCGGCAAGGTTTTCGGAAAGGCAGAAAATTGCCATGATTTCGGAGGCTACCGTAATATCGAACCCGCTTTGGCGGCAAAAACCGTTTTTGACCCCGCCAAGGGAAAGCACAACGTCACGAAGCGCGCGGTCATTCATGTCGACAACGCGTTTCCATGTAATCCGGCGGGAGTCGATATTCTGTTCATTGCCCCAATAAATGTGGTTATCCACCATTGCGGCAAGAAGATTATTGGCCGATGTGATCGCATGAAAATCGCCGGTGAAATGCAAATTGATGTCTTCCATCGGAATGACTTGCGAACGTCCGCCACCGGCTGCACCACCTTTCTGGCCGAAATTTGGCCCTAAGGATGGTTCGCGTAACGATGCGACAGCCTTTTTGCCAATATGATTGAGCGCATCGGTAAGGCCGATTGTAGTGGTGGTTTTTCCTTCGCCTGCCGGTGTCGGGTTAATGGCAGTCACCAGAATAAGTTTGCCGTTTTTATTGTTTTTGAGTGTCTCGATGTATTTTGCGCTGATTTTTGCCTTGTCATGGCCATAAGGAACAATATCCTCGTAAGGAATATCAAGCTTTGCGGCAATGTCACGAATAGGCAGTTTGGTTGCTTGACGGGCTATTTCAATATCTGAAAGATTCATCAAAATTCTCTATTATCAGGCGCAACAGGTAAAAATTGCGGTCATTTCTTCGATTTGCAAAATGATTGCCATTTTGTCAATCAATGGGGACTTCTTACCCCACATTTAACAATAATGCCATTTTTAACCGGCAATAAACAATGATCGTACCATAAAAATTGTCTTTTCTTTTAGGCTTTCAACCAAGACCAATTGCCTTTGCGGCGCGTGTAGCCGGCTGGAAACAGCATAAACTCCCTAAAGTTATTGAGCGGAAATAATTTTGAAAAAAGCCTAAAAGAAAACGGCCAAATGGCGCAAAACCGCTTTAATATTTCGGGCTGTTGAAAATTTAATCCCGCCGCTGCGCAATTCTTCCCGGACAATTTATTTTTTGAAGGAAAACTCTCGCCCGAAGACTCATAGGTTAAGCAAGACGGTAAAAAAATAGCTGGAAAACAGTGGATAGCGAAAAATCGGTAAAATAATAAGATGGGGAGACGTTGAAATATTTAACGTTTTTTCCTCAAAGCTCATGTTTTTGACCCGAGACGAGGAAAACAAAACGAATCACAATCCACCACATGGGAGGGGAATAGAAAAATTGCGTGGCACGAAACCGAACAATAAGGTCAACTGGATTGGTTCACTCATTTTGCCGGTGTTTTTATCAAAGATAATCTCGAAAATCCCGAGACTTAAGGTTTCAAGTTGAAGGCGCGCCTTTTTCAATAAGCCGACTTGGAAAGGTATCAAAAGTGATAGGGAGAAGGGAAACAAGCGGGAAAGCTCATAATTACAAGACATTCGCGGCTTCAAAACGAAAATGGCAGAAAGATTGAAGCAAGAAATATAAAACCGGTTGATTTGCCCCATAATGATACAGACAATTACTTTAAATTGATGAGGAAAGAAAAATCGGCAATTTTTCTGTTCAAAAAAGAAAAACGCTTTTTTGAATAGTTGAACGGATTTTTAGGGACGTTTTTTTAGGGCGCGTTTTTTAAGACACGTTTTATCCGGATTTCATAGACTTTCTCGAGCGGGAGACAAATAATCGCGCGGCCTTTTCGCTTAAAGCGAAGCTTTTTCGCTTAACACACCACTTTTTGGCTAGATATGCTGCTTTTCCCATGAAGCGTATGAAATCTAGATGCGACGTGGCTAAAGGTTTGTCGCATAGATGCCGCAGAAAGTGCGACAAAAAGTGTGACAAAAAGTGCGGCAAAAAGACCGGTGGTGCGACGTTTTTAACTTGAAACAGCAAGACTTGGGGCGCGGCACCTCGGGAACAAGTTTTTTAAAAAATCGAAACTCCCGATTTCCCGAGAAGAAAGCCATTATGAGAGACTTTATCGTTATAAAGCAAGCGACTAAGCGGGAAGCAATCAAAAAGGGGAGAAACGGCGGCTTTGGTAGCGGAGGAGGGATTTGAACCCCCGACACAAGGATTATGATTCCTCTGCTCTGACCTACTGAGCTACTCCGCCACAAAAAATGTCTTTTTAAAAAACATTTAGCCGTGGCGGCGATATAAGGGGTTCAATCCCACTCTGTCAAGCATCGTTTTTGAGCTTTTCTCTTGTCAATGGCGTTCATGACCGATATTGAACAAATAAGATATTGCTTTTTAGTTCAGCAATAAGGATAAGGCATAGACAATGGCTCCACGCGTAGCAGTTTTGGGATGTGGTTATTGGGGGAGCAATCACATACGTACTTTGAAAAGTCTGGGAGCGCTCGCAGCCGTTTCCGACGTGAACGTTCATCGTGCGGAAGGGTTTGCAGCAGAACACGATGTCGAGGCAATCCCCGTTGAAGAGATTTTCACCCGTAAAGATATAGATGCTATGGTTCTGGCACTGCCGCCGCAATTTCATGCGGAAAACGCCATCAGGGCGATTGAAGGCGGTAAGGATGTGCTGGTTGAAAAACCGATTGCGCTTAATGTCGAGGATGCAGAGCGCGAAGTGCGCATTGCACGCGAACATAAGCGCATCTTCATGGTCGGGCATGTTTTGCGCTATCATCCGGCATTTGAAAAATTGCTTGAACTTGTCAATGAAGGGGTATTGGGCGAAGTGCGCTATATTCATGCGCACCGTCTGGGGCTTGGCAAATTCCATACCGAAAGTGATGCATTGTGGGATCTCGCGCCCCACGACCTTTCAATGATTCTGGCTATAACAAAATGCGAACCGTCGGAAATTCACGGCGAGGGCGCGGCGATTATCGATAATCTCTCCGATTTTGCTCATGTCCATATGAAATTTCCCAATGGCATGCGCAGCCACCTTTTTGCTTCCCGCCTTAATCCCTATCGTGAACGGCGTTTGACGGTGGTTGGCACCAAAGCCATGGCCGTGTTTGATGATGTCGAACCGTGGGGAAGAAAGCTTGCCATTTACCGTTTCGAGGTTTGGCAGGACAATAATCAATGGGCATTTACCGCCGACGAGCCGGAATATATTCCGGTTGAAGAGGCAATGCCGCTTACCCGCGAATTGCAGCACTTCCTGCACTGTATCGAAACCCGTGAGGAACCGCGCACCAATGGCGATGAAGCCATTGCCGTTTTGCGTATTCTGACGGCCGGCAGTGTCCATCATAAAGCAAAGGAAATTTCTGGTAAAACGCAGGCAAAAAATAAAGATACGGCGAAGAAATAATGTAAAAAGCTGTTACATGCGTCATAGAACTTTGATTACATATTGTTCGTCTAAGGCGTTATGTTAGGCAAGCCGTGCCAATGAATGATTCGGCCAGCTAAACAATTATAGCAACGGAGTGAATATGCAATTTATAGATCTTGGAGCGCAAAGGGCGCGTATTAAAGATAAAATCAATACGGCTATTGCCCATGTGATTGAAAGTGGCAAATATATTCTCGGGCCGGAAGTCGAAGAATTCGAAAAACGTATGGCCGATTATATCGGCGTTAAACATGTGATCGGCTGCTCGAACGGCACTGACGCATTGTTGATGCCGCTTATGGCTGAAAATATCGGACCGGGAGATGCTGTTTTCTGCCCAAGCTTTACATTTGCCGCAACCGCCGAAGTTGTTGCTTTAACCGGTGCAGAGCCGGTTTTTGTCGATATTCTGCCCGATACTTTCAATATGGATCCGGCAAAACTCGAAGAAGCCATTGCAATGATCAAAAAAGAAGGCCGCCTCACACCACGGGCGATCATTCCTGTTGATCTCTTCGGTCTTCCTGCCGACTTTAATAGAATTTCGGCAATTGCCGCCAAAGAAAACCTGTTTATTATTGAAGATGCCGCACAAGCCATTGGCGGAAAACATGAAAATGCCATGTGCGGCGCTTTTGGCAATGTCGGCGCAACCAGCTTCTATCCGGCAAAACCGCTCGGCTGCTATGGTGATGGCGGCGCAATGTTTACCGATGATGATGATCTTGCAGAGCGTCTGCGTTCAATCTATTTCCACGGCAAAGGTTCATCCCAATATGACAATGTCCGCATCGGCTTGAATTCGCGTCTTGATACCATTCAGGCTGCGATTTTGTTGCAGAAACTTGATATTCTTGAAGACGAGATGGAAAAACGCGCCGTTATCGGCAAACGTTATAGCGACGGTCTGAAAGACGTTGTCAAAACCCCGAAAATCGAAAAAGGGTCGCGCTCTGCCTTTGCCCAATACACAATCGTTGTAGAAGACCGTAACGGGCTTCAGGCACACCTCAAAAATGCCGGTATTCCATCCATGATCTATTACATCAAGCCGTTGCATTTGCAGACAGCCTACCGTCATTTCCCGCAAGCCAAAGGTGGCCTTCCGGTTTCCGAATATGCAGCCGATCACGTTTTGAGCTTGCCGATGCATCCTTATTTGCCGGAAAGCGATCAGGACAAAATTATCGGCTTGATCCGGGAATTTTGCGGTAAGTGAGAATAGCTTTGCTATTGCCGACTGGCGATCACAAATAGCGATTGAGAATAAAAGAAGAAGACCGGTTTCATGCCGGTCTTTTTTTATTTCCTAAAAAATTTATCGGGCTGCAAATTTATCAGGTAGTAAATTTATAACGTAGCAAATTGATCGGATAACAAATTTATCGGGTAATGAATTTATTCGTCTCGAAAACGTCTTCCTGATTGGGCTTAGCTTTTCCATTCATCTTGATGAACTTCTCGTCACACATGTCTTTATCCCATGCGAAAAGACAGCGGATGAGATCGCTCATTCAACAAAACAATGGTCGCAAATTTTGGGCCCGCTTTCTTGTCCCAAGAAATTTTTTCAACTTTATTGATTTCAGAATTCGGGCAGGCTGTTCAATGAATGGATGAAAAGCAAAAGCTTGGAAAAGACCAAGCTCTTGAATAAAAGAGAAGTCCTGAGCTTAACAAACGGAAAGGCTGAATAAGCTACAATTGGCAATTGGCGAGTGCTCTATTGCAGACAAGCGCGAGAGGGCATCAGCCCTCCGCAATCCCCGCCTGAATAAGGGGGAGTGCGTATATCCACTCTAGAACCCACCTTGATGACGGGAGAACGGCATAGAAGCCTTAGAACACCCCGCCTTCCATCAGAAAACGTATGATGAAGAGTAAAGCGATAATCCACGTTGCGGGGTGAACATCCCGCCACTTGCCGGTAATTGTTTTCAAAATAGCATAGCTTATGAAGCCGAAGGCAAGGCCGTTGGCGATGGAATAGGTAAACGGCATCAAAAGAGCGGTAAGTGCTGCCGGAACGGCTTCGACAATGTCGTTCCAATTGATTTCGGCAAATTCACGCATCATCAGACAGGCAACAAAAATCAATGCCGGTGCGGTGGCATAGGCAGGGATTGAAAGCGCGATAGGAGCAAAAAACAGAGCAAGCAGGAAGAACACACCAACGGTTATTGCCGTGAGCCCTGTACGCCCGCCAGCAGCAACGCCGGAGGCACTTTCAACAAATGCGGTGGTGGAACTGGTGCCGATCAGGGAGCCGGCGAGAATGGCCGTGCTGTCGGCAAAAAGTGCACGCCCAAGATTATTGGGTTTATCGTCGGGAATAAGACCGGCACGTTTGCCAACGCCGACAAGTGTGCCAGTAGCGTCGAATATTTCAACAAGCACAAAAACCAGAAGCACATGGAAAATGCCGCTATGCAATACGCCCACAATATCAAGCTTTAAAAAGGTCGGTGCAACAGAAGGAGGAAGCGCAATTCCGCCTGAACTAATAAGAGTTTGAAAACTCTTATAGCCGTCATCGGTAAAGATGAAAGAGAGAATGGTTACAGCGATAATACCAATCAGAATGCCGCCGCGTATCTTGAAAGCATCAAGGGCAACAATAATAAAAAGCCCGATACCGGCAAGCACAGGACCTGCTTTGGTTACATCGCCAAGCCCCACAAGAGTGGCATCATTATTGATAACAATGCCGGCACTCTGGAACGCCACAATGGCCAGAAACATGCCGATACCGGCGCCGATCGCACTGCGCAAAGACTTCGGCACACCGGCAATGAGCCATTGTCTGACACCTGTTGCTGTTAAAATAAGAAAGACAACACCGGAAAGGAAAACCGCTCCCAAAGCCTGTTGCCAGCTATAGCCCATAGTAATGACAACCGAATAGGCAAAAAATGCATTGAGCCCCATACCGGGCGCCATGCCGATCGGCCAATTGGCAAGCAACCCCATAATGAAAGAGCCGACTGCGGCAGCAATACAAGTCGCAACAAAAACCGCTCCCTTATCCATTCCGGCAGCGCCAAGAATAGTGGGATTGACAGCAAGGATGTAGGACATGGTCAGAAAAGTTGTAAGACCGGCACCAATTTCAATGCCGGTGCGCGTATTGTTCGCTTTCAAGTGAAATAGTTTTTCGAGCATCCTACCGATCCCTGTTAAAACTGTTTTTCAAGTTGGCTTTGCTGTTTTATTGCCGCCACTTAAAACCCTGTTGCGGGTACTGAACCAGTTAGCCTTTTATAACATTTTGTCGGCATTAGGCTATAAGCTGGGAAGTCTTCAAAGCACAGTTATCGCCTTTGATTCACAGCTTTCTCTTTTCCCGGAAAATTTCGTTTATGTGTCGAGAGACGAAAGCGCTGAAGCCAATAGATTAAGTAGCCCATTTTTGCCTGATGGCGGGCTGTGGAATGAGCCTCTCTTCAGGAGACTTTCAGTAAAGAAACGATATTTTCGAACTCTCCGAAGAAAAAATAAAAACCGGAAAATATGACGGATAACTTTCTTTTCCCTAACCGATTCGTATTAGCGGTTTATCATGCATCCGTTTTCAAAGACCGGCTGTTGGGTTTCAGCACTGGTCTGAAAAGAAAGGTTTCATCAAAGCTCTTTCGGTGAGCTTATGCTCTTTTACGAAAAACTTTCCAGTAAAATCGTCATTCAACAATATTTTCACAGCGTCCGGCACTTTTGTCGGGCAAGCCTGTCAGATTTCAATTTTGTGCGGATTTTGCTGCTTTTTTACGTGTTGACGTTCTTTTACGGGAAGCGGGTTTTGCAACTTTGGCAGTGCTTTGACCGGATTGTTTTTTAAGGTGGTTAAGCTCTTTTTTGATGCGCGCAGCCAGACTTTTTCTATCATGAACTTTTTCAACAAGCTCCGGTATGGGGGAGGTGTCACCTTCGGAAATTGCTACTTCCGCGGTAAATTTTGCAGCAGTGTTCAAAATCTCCTGACGCAAATTTTCTATATCGGTTTTGGTGGTTTGATTTGCCAAGGCTTCCTTTTTTGCTGCCGCGACTTCTTCTTTCAAAGTTGCAACTTCCTTTTCCAGTGCTTTCAACTGGTCAGTCCTGTCGGCTTCTGCGCGGCGATCCTTCCTTTCCTGTTGCAACAAATCACGGATTTCGGCGAGCGCCTTGCCTTTATTGGCGGAAAGTGTGGCGGTAAGCTGCCGCTCGGTTTCGAGTTCTTCTGTCTGGTCTGCCAATTGTTCGGCAAGCAGTCCGGCACGGTGTTCGGCATCACCAAGGCGGAAAAGCTCCTCTTTAGCCTGGTCGAGTTCGCGTTTCTGATTGGCAAATTTTTCGTTGAGGCGCTCGAATTTTTCATCGCGCGTTACGAGCTCAACCGCCTGTTTTGCGCGTAGAAAATCCCTGTCTGCCTCGACTTCGGTAAGGGAAAGCGGTACCTCGGCGGCAATTGCCTGACGGGCAAGATAAAGCGCACGTCGCCAGATTGCCGGCGATAAAAGAATAAGAACAAAGGTTGTGGCAGCAATGCCAAGAATGAAAAACAGTACCGATTGGATAAGCATAAAATGCCTCGGGAGCCGGACAAAAGTTTAAAACGGATTCCAGGTGGCAGCCGGTGTCAATTTCAGATAACCGATATTGACCCCCAAACGTGCGCCAACACCGGTTCTGACCGGTACCAAAAGGATGTTTCCTTTCTTAAGCACATGAAAGCCTACGCCTGCAACAAAATAAGCTGATCCCGAGATACCTGCATAGCGTCCCCAAAGGTTATTGACGTTATCAAGCTCGTAAACCAGAATCATCAACCGCGACCCTTGACCACCAATATCCCAGCCGACTGTCGGGCCTTGCCAGAAAACCTTATGGTCACCGGCATTTTTTGTGTAAAGCGTTCCCTCTCCATAGGTGAGGCCGCCGATAATGGCGCCGGAGCCTTCTTCACCCAGAATATAGCCATTCGGCAAACCGTATTTTGCAAATACTTTTTCAATTCCGGTTGCCATGCTACCTGCTGCATCGCCAAAAAAACGGTGGCCGGAATCAATAATTTCCTGTGCCGTATAGCGTCCGTTTTGCTGCTGGGTTTGGGCCTGCGCCGGTGTCAATCCAATATTTGTAAATATAGCCAACGCAAAGAGAAGAACGACTTTACGCCACTGAATATGGATGGAACGGTTCATGTTGTTTCACCTCTTCTGGTCACTCAATGGTTTGAATCTTAATGTAAGCAAAGATCCGGTTTGAACTGATTCTAGCGGGCAAAGTTGTTTAAATTCTTAAAAACCATAAAAACCCTGAAAATGACCCGAAAGTTTTGGCCAAAAAAGCATGTTTTAAGGAAGTTTGTGTGTTTTCCGGACATTCGATTTTGATAATTGTCCATGGAATCTTAAGGGTTTTGATTTATGGAACGGTCAAAAGAGTATACTGGAGTTCCAATTATTATGCCACTAGCCGTTACATTAAGCCCTGCCGATCTTGCCGCATTGTTATGCAGCCGCATTTGTCATGATCTTATTTCGCCGGTCGGGGCAATCAATAATGGGATTGAACTTTATGACGAAGCCGATGCGCAGGAAGACGCTATCGAACTTATCCGCATGTCGGCTGTCAATGCATCGTCCAAATTGCAATTTGCCCGCATTGCTTTCGGAGCTGCCGGTTCGGCAGGAAGCGAAATTGACAGTGGTGACGCCGAGACAGTGGCAAAAAATTACATGGAAAATGAAAAAGGCAATCTTGACTGGAAGGCGCCACGCCTGCTTTTGCCAAAGAATGAAGTCAAGCTTTTGCTCAATCTGGTTCTGATTGCCAATCTTTCCATTCCGCGCGGCGGTGATATTGTTGTCGAGATTGGCGAGAATAGCGGAACACGCCTTTTCCAGTTGAAAGTAAGCGGAAAAATGTTGCGCGTGCCGCCAAAATTCTTGGAATTATATAACGGGCAGGTACCGGAAGAACCAATTGATGCCCATAGTGTCCAGTTTTATTACGCTCTTTTATTGTCGCAAATGTCGAATATGCCGATCAAAGTTCAGGCACAGCCGGAAATTATTACCTTTATAGCAGGCTGAGCGAACCGGATTTCTGACCGGAAAATCATTCCGGTCAAACAACCTCGAACTTTCTGATAAATTACACACAAAATACCGGAATTGGCCCAAAAGCGGTTAATGCCGGCTCCTGATTGTAAAAAGCCGTCCTATTTCCGAAATTTTTTGCCGCTTACAAAAACGGAAGGGACAAAATTGGACGAGACAAAATTTATCCGGCTGGAAAATGCTTTTTAGGCCGGAACAGTTTTTTCAAAGCTCGGGGGGTATTTTGGCCGGCAATAATTTTTAAAATCGGAACTATAATTTTTTTTAAAGTAAAAATAAAAAGCCAGGAATAACTGGCAAAAAGACAGAATTTGCTGGCAAAAAGACAGAATTTGCTCGCAAAAAAAATTCTGGCCAAAAAAATGCTGGCAAAAAAGTTTCTGGCAAAAAATTGTCGCCCAAAAAATTATTCGCAAAAACTACAGGCAAAAAAATGCCGGAACTTTTTCCCGAACGGAAAGAATTCCGGCATGATACTTCAATTTTGAAGAGATGGGATTTTTGAAAAATCAGGCTGTTTCGCGCATCGGTTCTTCATTTGGTTCGCGCAGCACATAACCGCGTCCCCAAACCGTTTCAATATAATTGACACCGCCTGAAACAGCGTCCAGTTTTTTGCGCAATTTGCAAATGAAAACGTCAATAATTTTGAGTTCCGGTTCGTCCATGCCACCATAGAGATGGTTCAGGAACATTTCCTTGGTTAAAGTGGTTCCTTTACGCAATGAAAGAAGTTCAAGCATCTGATATTCTTTGCCGGTCAAATGAACCGGATGACCACCGATTTCAACTGTTTTGGCATCAAGATTGACAACCAGATCACCAGTTGCAATCACCGATTGGGCGTGACCTTTCGAACGACGAACAATAGCATGGATACGAGCGACCAATTCATCTTTATGGAATGGCTTTGTCATATAATCGTCAGCACCGAAGCCCAAGCCGCGCACCTTGTCTTCGATACCGCCCATACCGGAAAGGATAAGGATTGGCGTTTTAACTTTGGAAAGGCGCAATGTGCGCAAAACCTCGTAACCGGACATATCCGGCAAATTGAGATCCAACAATATGATGTCATAATCATAAAGTTTTCCAAGATCTACACCTTCCTCTCCAAGGTCTGTCGTGTAGACGTTGAAACT
This sequence comes from Bartonella sp. M0283, assembly GCF_016100455.1. NCBI lineage: Bacteria > Pseudomonadati > Pseudomonadota > Alphaproteobacteria > Hyphomicrobiales > Bartonellaceae > Bartonella > Bartonella sp. M0283. Next base: position 340,476 of record NZ_JACFSK010000001.1, read on the forward strand.
TTCCGATTTGAGCATAAGCTCGATGCTTGTCGCTGTCGCGTGGTCATCTTCAATCAATAATACGCGCATATCCTATATCCCCTTTCCACTAGCCGAATCAGGCGTTATCAGAGTCCATACAAATTTCTGCACCAACCATTGTGCAGTTAATTTAAAAAACACCATAAAATCATGGTACTAACTCAAACACGATTTTATACTTCGGCAGCGTCAGAACAATTCGTTGCCTTCTTTAACCAATTTGCACCAAAATGGTTAACAAAATATGATTCTTGTTGGCAAGAAGTTAATAAAATTTTCTGAAAAAAACGTTGTAGTCCATTGATTCATGGATATAAAAGCTAAACATTTATGCTTAATTTTTACTTTAAGAATTAGCTCTAACTGACTCTTTCGATTCACTCTTTTCGATTTCGAAAAAAGGTCTTTTGTTTACCGAGCTTTAAGGGACTTCCGCTATAGTGCTCAAAGACCGTAAACAAATGGTTAAGAAAGCTTGTTATCGTATGCTCCATACGGGTTTTAAGGAGTATGAGCTGCCATGGAGTTTTCCATGGTCTCTTTGTGGGGGCACAAAGGGATAAACCGGTTTTCGGTCGTGTGTATGAGTATAAAGGCGTGAATATTGTTTGTTCACGGTAGTCAGGGAGTACTGCGTATGAAACCGCGTGAAAGTGTGGTTCGGTTGAAAATGTTTCAGGTGCGCGAAAAACGCCGCCAGATTTCTCAACTCGATATGATGATGAGTGAATTCGACCGTATGGCAAGTGAACTGGAAACGCAAATTGCCAATGAAGAACGCAAATCGGGCATCACCGATGTCAACCATTTTGCCTATCCCACCTTTGCACGTGCCGCCCGTCAACGACGTGAAAATCTCATCAATTCCATTCGTGATTTGCAAATCCAGAAGGCTTCCGGTGAAATGAAGCTGCATGAGCTTGAGGCGGAACTTGAACGCGCACAAGCTTTGGAAGAACGCGATGGCAAATCTCTTCCCAGTGAAGACGTGGTGTTTGTCCAAAGCCGATCAATGATCGGTTGAGGTCTTCCTCTCAGAAAGCAGAATTTTGCAAAGTGGAATGTTGTAAAGTGGAATGTTGCGAGGCGGAATTCGGCAAAGCGGACTCTGCCTTTCTTGCCATTAAAATAGTCAAACGCCATTCAAACGCCATCAAGACGGTGCTTACAGCGCTGAAAGGCGTTTTGCTCACATAAAAGTTCAAAGCTCCGTTTATGAAAACACCATGAAGCCGACAATGTCGATTGAAGCCGACACTGTTAAGATGAGCCGATCAGGGCGATAAAAACGCATAAACGGGAAAAGATAGCGCATTGTCGACTAGTTCTGTTTCAGGTCATTAAATGACCGGTTCATCCGGCCATTCGACCGTGGATTGACGTTGAGAGTCGACCTTGCTTTGACATATATATCCGCCCTTGCACTGGCGTGTGTTTACATTTGTAGAGCTGTGTTTCCCGAAGCGAAGCTTCACGCGTGTTTTTGCGTTTTTCTCGCCATTTATTTTTATCATTCACCCCTTCGTCTTTTCATCAATAAAAAGCCGCAAAGGCTATTTTCCGGTTATAAAATATCAAGAAAACGAAAATCCGGAATTATTGGCGAATAGCTTTCCCGACAAAGAGCGGAAAAATAATAAAGAAAATTTTTGCCGAACATCAGAGACGATGACAAGTCATGACAAGTGACGGTAAGTGGTGGTGAGGGCGCATTACTTTATTTGCCGGCATGATGGACAATGAGATCGCACCATGAAGCGTGTAAGATTCGTTTTGCGGGCTTGCCCGTTTCAATAACAGGCGAGCTGTCCGTTTTCAGGAAACATGTCGGCTGACAATTCATGAATTTGCCCGAATATAAAACAACTGTTTCCTTTAAAAAATAAAGGAAACAGTTGTTTTATTTACGCTTGAAGGCAAGATGGGTCATGCTTGTCAATGGCGGTATTGCTGGATACGCGTTGTACGTAAACCGGCAAGACCATGTTCATCAATCGAGCATTGCCAGGATAAAAATTCTTCCACCGTCAATGTATAACGTTGGCAGGCTTCATCCAGACTGAGCAGGCCACCTCTGACAGCGGCTACTACTTCGGCTTTGCGACGGATAACCCAGCGCCGTGTGTTGCTTGGCGGCAGGTCGGTGATCGTAAGCGGACTCCCATCTGGGCCAATAACGTATTTTACTCGTGTTCTTACTAACTCGGTCATTGTACTCTCTACTCTTATTCAAGGACCTGAAGCGACAATAACCGCGGAGCTTTAAAAAAGAGCTAAACCACCGGAAACGAAAATTTAACAAATACACAGGCGCAAAATTGTGTTCGTTTATAAAATAATATAAAAATCAGCATGTTATATAAAATTTACGGTGATCAAACAAACTTGAACAAAAAACGCTACTTTATTTTTTTTTGTTTTTTTATAAACTGGGACTGTGAGTTTTTTAAAAAATGCTCGATTTATAGTCTCTTTTTCGAGACGACGGTTGTGTTGTATGGTTAAAAACACGATATAGTTTAATGAACCGTCCAATGAGTTAGAAGGTGAGTTTATGTCTCTCAACAGTCTTGATCTTCCAAAACGTCCCGAGGATACACGTGTGGTTGTTGCCATGTCGGGCGGTGTCGATTCGTCCGTTGTTGCGGGATTGTTGAAAAAAGAAGGCTATGATGTTGTCGGCGTCACTCTTCAACTTTATGATCATGGTGCGGCGACCCATCGCGTCGGCTCCTGCTGTGCCGGTCAGGATATCGAGGATGCGCGGCGTGTTTCGGAAACTTTGGGTATTCCCCATTATGTGCTGGATTATGAGGCCCGCTTCCGTGAAGCGGTCATCAATCCTTTTGCCGATAGCTATGCTCATGGCGAAACGCCAATTCCCTGTGTTGCCTGTAACCAGACGGTGAAATTTGCCGATCTTCTTGTCACGGCAAAAAATCTTGGTGCCGATGCTCTGGCAACGGGCCACTATATAAGAAGTCGCCCCAATGGTGCACACCGTGCATTATATCGGCCGGTCGACGCCAATCGTGACCAGAGCTATTTCCTTTTTGCCACAACGCAGGAACAGATTGACTATTTGCGTTTTCCTTTGGGCGATCTGGCAAAACCCCATGTTCGCGAAATTGCTGCCGAAATGGGACTTTCTGTTGCATCCAAGCATGACAGTCAGGATATTTGTTTTGTGCCCCAGGGGCGCTATTCGGATGTGATTGCCAAATTGCGTCCAGAGGCTGCCAATCCGGGAGAAATTGTCCATATTGACGGGCGCATTCTTGGTCGCCATGCGGGTATTGTCAATTATACTATCGGTCAACGTCGCGGTATTGGCATTGCAACCGGCGAAGCGCTTTATGTTGTCTATCTTGATGCGGAAAATTCCCGTGTCATTGTTGGGCCGAGAGAAGCACTTGAAACGCGTAAACTGTTTTTGCGTGATACCAATTGGCTTGGCGATGAAAATCTTGACGAGTTCCCCGAAGAGGGAATTGAAGTTGCCGCCAAAGTGCGCTCCACGCGCCCGCCAAGACCTGCCATACTCAAATATGAGGACGGCGCTCTGACGGTTGAACTATTGGAAGGTGAAACCGGCGTTGCTCCGGGGCAGGCCTGCGTTCTTTATGATAATGAAAGCAATGATGCCCGTGTTCTGGGCGGTGGTTTCATTACCCGTTCGGAGCGGGATGCGCGTGCCGAAGCGATGCTTAAAAATTTGCTCGATCAATCGCGTGAAAATACGGCTGCCTGATAGCTCAAGGCACTTCAAAGTAAAAGACATAAAACCGACAGGCCAAAACCTTTTGCCTGCGGGAACATTTTTGCATCTACAGACTAAGCTTTTTTGCATTTGTCAAAGCGAGCCTCAGGGGCATTTTTCGAAGCGAGCCTCATGGATATTCGATAATGATTGGCTTTTTGGGCAATGTTTGCGAAAGCACAGCCCGCTCTTTCGGAAGAAAGCTGTGTCCGAGAAAGTTTTGTTAGCGGCGTTCACGGAAAAACTTGTGGCTGCGTTCGAACTGTTGTGCTTGAGGAAAGTCCTGTCGGCTATGTTCAGGTTAGCCTGTCTGGCTTGTGTTCAAGAGAAAGCTCTACAGGCTGTGTTAGGCTAAAACCTTATTGGCTGAGTTTGAAAAAGTGCTTGAAGAGAGCCTTGGCTGTCTCTCCGGATTTTGCCCGGGTGTCTTTCGGGTTATCGGGTGTTTTTCTGGTTATTTTTGTGTGGGACTTTGCTGTCCAATAAAGGCGAAAGCTGCTTTTTAATTTTTGATAATGAAGGTCTGAGTTTCAGGCATAGAAAAACAATATTTTGCTGATTGTTTTTAATTCAGTTTGTCAAAGTCGGCAAAATGTTCAAGTGCCAGTCCAGTTGCTGTGGCAACGTTCAGGCTATCGAAATCATAGGCAATGGGAATGCGCAAGGTTTCGGTATCCTTCAGGACAAATTCAGGAAGGCCTTCACCTTCTGTCCCGAAAACAAGAGCTGTTCTTTTTGCAACTTCAGCATCTTTCAAATAGTTTGAAGCGGCCGGAGAAAGCGAATAGATACGGAAATTGGCCTTTTCAAGAGCTGCAAGGATAGTCTTGATATCTTCGCCCTGCGTATAGGGTACTTTTAGTGCTGCACCCACCGAGACGCGAATGGCTTTGCGATAGAGCGGATCACAACAGGTTTTATCGACGATAATACCATCGGCCGCAAATGCCGCAGCATTCCGGAAGATCGAGCCCATATTATCATGGTTGGAAATGCCGCATAAAACCGGAATCAACGCTTTTTCCGGTAAATCCGCCAGAAATTCATCAAGTGTCGGTGTGCATACACGCTCTCCAATGCCGAGGATGCCGCGATGCACGTTGAAGCCTGCAATATCGTCCATGATTTTTTGTGGGACACAATAGATCGGGCAGGTGGGTTTTGTTGCATCCAAGACCGGCATTAATCCCAGAAGTTTGGCTGCTGCAACAAGGAGCGACTGTGCCTGAAAGCGTTTGGACCTTAAAAGAACAGACAAAACAACTTTGCCTTCGGCAATAAAATGATGTTCACGACCGACAAGATCCCGCTCTTTTATATCCCGATAGGGAGCAAGACGAGGATCATCAACATCGCTTATTGTCGTAATATCCAAACTCATAAAACACACCTATCACCGTTTCTGGTGTTCTGCCAGATGATGGATGATGTCTTCTTCGGTAATTACGCCGATGACACGTCCGTCTTCAGCCACACCGATTGCTCCATTTTTCCGGTCACAAACACTGATGAGATCAGGTAAACTCGTATCAGGTTTTGCCATGGCTGCAACCGAAATATCACCATTTTGAAAATTATAGGGGCGCATGACCTGTCGTGCTGTTAAAAAGCTCAACGGATTGATGTGGCGCACAAAATTGGCCACATGTTCATTGGCTGGCGTTAGCACGATTTCTTGTGCTGTTCCGCATTGTAAGATTCGCCCATCTTCCATAATGGCAATGCGGTTACCCATTTTGATGGCTTCATCAAGGTCATGGCTCACAAAGATCAATGTTTTATTGAGCCGCTTTTGGAGTTCCAGAAGCTCGTCCTGCAAATGGTTGCGTATAAGCGGGTCCAGGGCTGAAAACGGCTCGTCCATCAACAGCACCGGTGCGCCGGTTGCAAAAGCACGAGCAAGGCCGATTCTTTGTTGCATACCGCCTGAAAGCTCCGTCACCATGCGGTTTGCCCATTCATTCAACCCGACGAGATCAAGCTGTTCGGCAATAATGGCCTGACGTTGCTTCTTTGGTACCCCCGCCACTTCAAGGCCGAAGCCAATATTGTCGGCAACGGTGCGCCATGGAAAGAGGCCGAATTGCTGGAACACCATAGAAACAAGGCGCGTGCGCACATAACGCAATTCGTCACTCGATGCGGTGGTGACATTAATTTCTTTTCCCGCGTCACCAACGTAAATATTGCCTTCAACCGGCTTTATCAAACGGTTGATGGTGCGCAGCAAAGTCGATTTTCCCGAACCGGAAAGCCCCATTAAAACCAGCGTTTCACCTTCGGCAATATCGAGTGAACATTCATGGACACCAAGCACAGTATTGGTCAAATCCTTGATTTCTGCCCGTGATGCGCCCTGATCTGCAAGATCAAGCGCCTGCTTGCGACGATTGCCGAAAACCACACTCACATGATCGATAATCACTCTGGCCATTAGCGTACCTTTCCCGGGCGGAACAAGCGGTCAAGGACAATTGCCACCACCACAATTACGCAGCCCGCTTCAAAGCCCATGGCAGCATCATGTTGCTGGAGGGCACGGTAAACTTTGACACCCAGTCCATTACCGCCAACAGTTGCGGCAATGACCACCATGGAAAGCGAAAGCATAATGGTTTGTGTCATGCCGGCGCGTATTTCCGGCATTGCATGGGGAAATTCGATTTTCCATAATATTTGACGACGGTTTGAACCGAATGCTTTGCCTGCCTCGATCAAGGCTTTCGGTGTCGAGACAATACCCTGCTGGGTCAATCTTATGGGGGCGGGAAGCACAAAGATAATGGTTGCGATCAATCCCGGTACCATGCCGATGCGGAAAAATATGATCGCCGGTATCAGATAGACAAAGGTTGGCAATGTCTGCATAAGGTCGAGAATGGGCTGTATCACACGATAGACTTTGGGCCGATGGGCGCAGGCTATGCCAACTGGAACACCTATTCCCATACAAAGAATGCACGACCAGAACAGAAGGGTTATGGTTTCCATGGTATCAACCCAGTAGCCTTGATTGATGACGAACAGGAACCCCAGTCCGGTAAGCAGCACGACCCGCCAGTTTCTCTGTATGGCAAAGGCAAGGACACATAAAAAAGCAATCAACAATAAAGGATTTGGCCACAATAACAGTGCCAATGTGGCTTTCAACAAGCTTCCCAGTCCGACACGAAGGGCGGTAAAAAAAAGCCCGCCATGCTCTTTCAAAAATTCGACAACGATATTTGCCGTTTCCCCGACCGGAATTTTATAGGCAAAATGTGTTTCGTTGGCTGGTGATTTCAATGCATTCTCGACGGCGCGATTAGCATTGCTTCCGTCAAAAGCGGTCACGCCGGAAAGCCAGACTTTCACTCTTTCGGGATTGTCGACGAGAAAGGAACGGGCGGCCTGTTCGGGAGCCTCTCCTCTATTGAGGATTTTATCCATCAAGCGGTTTTCCATATCGACATCAAAGGTGAGATTTCCGAGAAAATGCGCGACATTCGGGCAGTCTGTACGATAATTCCGGCGTATATTCGTGCCCACTTTGGCATTGCCGAAATTTTCGCCGAAATATTTGTCACCCCCGGAAAGATAGGCCATTTTGAAGCGCATATTCATCGGGTGGGGTTCCCAGCCTAAAAAAACGATAGGCCGTTGTTCCTCAATGCGGGCCTCGACTTCGGCGAGCATCGCCTGTTCGGATGTTTCAACAATGTGGAAATCGGAAAGTCCGAAGGTGGAATCACCAAGTAAAGAAAGAATGAGCCGGTTACCGTCATTGCCGGGTTCGACCCCGTAAATAGCATAACCCAGTTCGGGGCCGAAACGTTTTATATCCTGAAAAGTTTTCAAGCCTTTGTCATAGACAAATTGCGGCACAGCCAAGGTATATTTGGCGCCTTCAAGATTGTAACGAAGAAGTTCGACACTGCCGTCATCCCGATAGGGTTTGAAGTCGGGCGTCATGGACGGGTTCCAATAGCCGAGAAATACGTCGAGATCGCCGTTTGAAAGCGAAGCATAGGTAACCGGAACCGATAAAATCCTTGTTTCGGTATTATAACCCAGTGCTTCAAGTAGTGTCGTGGCAATCGCGGTTGTAGCGGAAATATCTGTCCAGCCGGTATCGGCAAAGCGCACCATTTTACACGTTTGCGGATCGCTCGAAGGCGCGGCTGCATATCCTGCGTCTACAATCAGAAACAAGCTTACGAAAAATACAGCTATCTGTTTTAAAATGCCTGACAAAGTTTCGGGCTACTCCATGATTACGCAGCATACAGCTTAAGGATGGGGTTAGACTATTTCAACAAAGAATGAAATAAGGTTCACAAGAAAAGCCTTTTATTTACGGAATCCTATCATGCAACTTCCTGCCAATTTGAGAAGCGCACTCGACGAGCTTTTCGGACAGACAAATCCGTCCGACCTCGAAAAAGCCTCAAGCCGGCTTACCCGCCGTTATCGCGATGAAGTGCTGGACGGGAAAATGCATATTGGCGATAAAAATGCGGCTCTCGGCTATATTGCAGCGCGCTTTCCGGCAACCTATGGCGCGGTTTATTCCGCACTTGATGAAGTGGCCGATATGTGCCCTTCCTTTTTGCCGTCAAGCCAGCTTGATGTCGGGGCAGGGCCGGGGACTGCCGTTTTTGCTGCAAGCAGAATTTTTCCGTCTCTTAAAAAGGCAACGCTTGTCGAGCAAAGCAATGACATTATCGCTATTGGCAAGCAATTGTTTTCCCGTTTGAATGACGAAGAAGAACCCTATATTTCCGCCGGACAATCCGACGAATTGTCCCGCGGAGCTTCTTCTGAAAACGATTGTCAAACCACCTTTTCAACCAATTGGCAAAAAACCGATATTTCAGCGCTTTCCGGTGAAAAATTGTCGAATGCCGATCTTGTCACGGCTAGTTACGTACTTGACGAGCTTCAAGAAAAAACACAGGATTTTCTGGTCGACAGACTTTGGGAAAAAACCCTTGGTGTGCTTTTATTGGTAGAGCCTGGAACACCTGCCGGTTTTAAAAGACTGATGCGTCAGCGCCAAAGATTGCTCGAACAATCTGCCCATATCCTTGCTCCCTGTCCTCATGAATTAGCCTGTCCGGTCCAGTCTCCCGACTGGTGCCATTTTTCTGTCAGGGTTGAACGGTCGCGCATGCACAAGCTTGCCAAACAGGCTGTTGTTCCTTTTGAAGACGAGAAATATTGTTATCTTGCTGTGACAGAAAAAAAGACGGATGTGCAATATTGTCGCATCCTTTCGCGTCCGCAACGCTCAAGCGGAAGAATAGATATTTCGCTTTGCTTGCCAAATGGCGAAAAAAACACTGAAATCTCAACAAAAAAGAACAAGACATTGTTTAGCCGGATGAGGCGTCTTGAATGGGGATCCAGATTTGAAAATATAAAACCTTAGGTTGTAAAAAATTGTTGACTATTTTAGCCTCTCCTCTATATTTGAAATCACCGCACGAAAGAACCCACGTTCTGGTTGTGTTGGTTACAGGTGTTTAGGTCCCCCGCTATTTCCTACGCCTGTGTCCCCCTTTCTTAAGAGGGGGAGAAAAGTCCGGGTCCCCAATGCCCGGACTTTTCTTTTTTCTTGAGAAGACTTTGTGCTCTATTGCTTTGGTCGGCATGTGTTTATTCAATCTATATTTGGTAAAAAGCCTCGTTTGTTTCAGAAAAAATAATTCAATCCGGTTTTCTTCTTCATTTTGGAGAACACCAACAGGACGATTTTGTTAAAAAAGCCGGCTTTGCCGCGCTCTCAAAGATAAATCCTCCCGCCGGTCGGTGCGGCAAACAAAGTGGTTTTATCGGTGTAAAATCCGGATTGATATGGCGTTTGATGGGTAAAAAAGCCGGATTTTTTAAGAGAACGCATTTTCGTCAACACAGAAGAAAAGGCTGAGACGTTTGGATAATGAAATGATTGTCCAAAGGGCCGCGTGAATAAACCCGATAGTGTCGGACAAACAATGGCACCGCGAGGCAAATTTTAATGATTTCATTATCGGGATGCGTTTTCATTATCGGGAAGAGCGCTACCGGTCAAAAATTAGCTCATCCTCTATTCTTGACAAAAAGAGGTTAAAGCTCATCTCTTTTTCATTATTGCTGTTTTCTGTTGCTATAGAATATCGGACAGGTTAAAAGGATTTCCATGAACAATAAACGTACATTCATGATCTGGTGGTGGGGTTGCTTTTAGCGGCCTCAGCTTGTTTGTGCACAAAATTCAGGACAAGGTCGCGACGGAAAACCGGGCGGCCTTTTTTATATACTCCGTTCCGGTGGTGACCTTCAAAACAGGACGGAGTTTTAAATATGGAAAAGAATATGGCTGGTGAAAAAACTTTTGAATACCGCACGAAAGGGAACATAAAAGTTAGCCGTTTTTGCGAGAATATTGCCTATGAAAGTGCAATCGACAAAATGGTTGATGCTCTGGATAGCCACCGTGGGGCAATTTTTTCATCGAATTATGAATATCCGGGGCGCTATACACGCTGGGATTCCGGCATTATCGACCCGCCAATTGCCATTACGTCGCGCGGGCGGGTGATGAAAATCGAGGCGCTCAACGAGCGCGGTCAAGTCATCCTCGATATGATCGAGCCACGTCTTGAAATTCTCGACGCTGTCGAAGCAACCGAGCGCGAAAAAGCCAAATTGGCAATTACGGTCAAAAAACCGGGTCGTGTCTTCAGCGAGGAAGAACGCTCCCGTATGCCATCGGTTTTTTCTCTGTTGCGGGCTATTTGCGATCTTTTCCATTCGACAGAAGACCAGAGTCTTGGCCTTTACGGCGCTTTCGGCTATGACCTTGCGTTCCAGTTCGAACCCATAGAATTTAAAATCAAACGTCCTGACGACCAGCGGGATATGGTGCTTTATTTGCCGGATTCCATTCTCATTGTCGACCATTATTCGGCGCGCGCATGGATCGAGAATTATGATTTTTCCGAGCATGAAAAAACAACCATAGGTTTAGTTCGTTCTACCGAAGAAAAGCCGTTTAAAGCGGCCAAAGCGGTTCCGCAAAAAGGCGATCATGAAAAGGGCGAATATGCTTCTCTGGTGAGGGAAGCCAAGGAAAGTTTCAAGCGCGGCGATCTCTTCGAGGTGGTGCCGGGGCAAACTTTCTATGAAGCTTGTCCGGCAAGTCCTTCGGCAATCAGCAGAAGATTGAAACTTACCAATCCATCTCCCTATTCTTTCTTTATAAATCTCGGAGAACAGGAATATCTCGTTGGCGCTTCGCCTGAAATGTATGTTCGGGTGACGGGAAGGCGGGTTGAAACCTGCCCGATTTCCGGAACAATCAAACGCGGGCAGGATGCTATTGCCGATTCCGAGCAGATATTGGCTTTGCTCAATTCCAAAAAGGATGAGTCGGAATTGACCATGTGCTCGGATGTTGACCGCAATGATAAAAGCCGCGTATGCGAACCGGGGTCGGTGAGGGTTATCGGGCGCCGGCAAATTGAAATGTATTCGCGCCTTATTCACACGGTTGATCATATCGAGGGGCGTTTGAGAAACGGCCTTGATGCGTTCGATGCTTTTCTGTCCCATGCATGGGCTGTGACTGTAACCGGTGCACCGAAATTATGGGCTATGCGCTTTATCGAAAATCATGAAAGAAGTGCGCGTGCATGGTATGCGGGCGCTATCGGCATGATTTTCTTCAATGGCGATATGAATACGGGGCTCACTCTTCGCACCGTGCGCATCAAGGATGGTGTGGCATCGGTCAGGGCAGGCGCAACATTGCTTTATGATTCCAATCCGGAAGAGGAAGAAAAAGAGACAGAACTGAAAGCGTCTGCCATGATCGCCGCTATCCGTGACAGTGCCAAACCTTTGCCGAAAGCCGTAAGGCAGGAAAAAGAAAAGCCCGGAACGGGGGTCAATATCCTGCTTGTCGACCATGAAGATTCATTTGTGCACACGCTTGCCAATTATTTCCGCGAAACGGGCGCCAAGGTAACAACGGTAAGAAGTCCGGTGGATGAAAAAGTGTTTGAAACGGTCAATCCCGATCTTGTTGTTTTGTCACCGGGACCGGGAACACCGAAAGATTTCAATTGTGAAGACACAATCAATAAAGCAAGGGCGCGTAAAATTCCGATTTTCGGCGTTTGTCTGGGGCTGCAAGCACTGACAGAAGCTTTCGGCGGCAGCCTTCGTGTGCTTGATCAGCCGATGCATGGCAAACCGTCGCGCATCCATATTACCAGCGAAACCCTGCTGTTTAAGGATTTGCCAAAAGAAATAACGGTTGGCCGCTATCATTCGATTTTTGCCGACCCGAGCCGCTTGCCTTCCGAATTTAACGTGACAGCAGAAACCGCAGATGGTGTTATTATGGCAATCGAACATAAAAGCCAGCCGATTGCCGCTGTGCAGTTCCATCCCGAATCGATTATGAGCCTCGGCGGAAATGTTGGAATGGCAATCATTGAAAATGTTGTTTCAAGACTAATTAAGAAGGCATGGCAATGACAGATGCGAATTCAAGGCTGAAACAATTGGCAATATGGTCTATCCCTGTTGCCATTGTTGTTTTTGCGCTCAAATATTTCGCTTATTATATAACCGGCTCGGTGGCTCTTTATTCCGATGCGCTGGAGTCGATTGTCAATGTCATTGCAGCAATTGGCGCTTTTGTTGCCATTATAATCAGCATGAAACCGGCCGATAACGATCACCCCTTCGGCCATACCAAGGCAGAATATTTTTCGGCAATTCTTGAAGGGGCAATGATTTTTGTTGCCGCCATCATGATCTTGCATGAATCATGGCCTTTGCTTACCTCGACCCATTTGCCGGAACAACCCGGATATGGGCTGGCGATCAACCTTGCAGCGAGTGCCATCAATGCAATCTGGGCTCTCATTCTGATAAAACAGGGCAGAATTTCCCATTCTCCGGCATTGAAAGCCGACGGTATGCATTTAATGACCGACGTTTTTACCTCTTTTGGTGTGCTGGCCGGTCTTCTTGCAGCAATCTTGAGCGGTTGGGCCATTCTTGACCCCGTACTTGCTATTATTGTGGCCTTGAACATTCTCTGGCAAGGCTGGAAGGTTATCAATAATTCGGTGCAGGGGCTGATGGATGTCGGTGTCGAGCTTGAAGAGACAATGCGCATCAGAGACCTTATTTCAAGCCATGCAGCCGGTGCTATAGAAGCGCATGATTTGCGCACACGTGTGGCGGGTCAAGTAACCTTTATCGAATTCCATCTGGTGGTTCCCTCTAAAATGACGGTGGGGGACGCGCACGATATATGCAACAGAATAGAAGATGCTCTTAAACAAGAAATCGAAAATGCACATATTGTCATTCACATCGAACCGGAAGAGGAAGCAAAACTGCCAAAGGGGACCACTGCCGTTCCCATTGCATGAGGAGCATTATGTTAAAAATCAGAAATTTGAAAGAAACTGTATTATCCGACCATTGGACAAAACTGACAGCCGTTTCCTATGAGCAGCAAGATGCTGCCAGCGAATGGAGAACAGTAAAGCGTGAAACCTACCATAATCGCAATGGTGCCGCCGTTTTGCCTTATGACGAGGAAAGAAAAACAGTGCTTTTTGTCAAGCAGTTTCGGGCACCTGTCTATCTTGCATCCGGTTCCATGTATGTACTTGAGGCTTGTGCCGGCCACATAGAAAAAGACGAATCGGCCGATGAAACCATGCTGCGCGAGGCAAAAGAGGAATTAGGCTACCAGATACACAATCTCGAACTTGTTTTCAAAGGCTTCACAACACCGGGATTTTCAACCGAGCAGCTTTGGCTTTACCTTGCCCGCTATCGCCCGCAAGACCACCGTTTTTCGGGCGGAGGGCTCGCCAATGAAGGAGAAAATCTCGACATTGTTGAAATGTCCGCTGAAGAGGCAATAAAGCTTAACGACAAAGGACAGATCAACGACATGAAAACAGCTCTGTTGATTAACGAGCTCAGTCACCGATTGAAATTTTGAACGGCATCCAGTGAATTGCAAGACTTGAATTTTAGGTCTCAATCACGAAAAGCATGGCCTTGAGTGGCAAGAAGCGTAATTTTGAACACGAACCGGTGAAGCTTTGATAAAACGGGTTGCACTTGAAAAAAAGCTATGTCATATTTTCGCTCATGAAAAAATATGGCGCACAAAAATTGTTGGATTTTGGCCGCATCTGTGATGCGGGCTTTTGTGCTTTGCCTTCAAATTTGCTTCTTCTCGGGCTTATGAGCGACTGCCGGGGCCGGTGAGGGGCGCCCGGCGGTCGTAATCTGCCGGCGTAAATGCTCCTCTTCAACAATCTTCATTTTAAAATATCAACCGGTTACCGGTGTTTCAGAAGAGCATAAACTATGAGTATTTCCCCGAATTTTTCACAAAAAGGCATGCCGACAGCATCGCAAAAATATCAACCTTACCCGCAAGTGACATTGAAAGACCGTACATGGCCTGACAAACGCATCGAAAAAGCACCAATCTGGTGTTCTGTCGATCTGCGTGATGGTAATCAGGCTTTGATCGACCCTATGGGGCAAGACCGCAAGGAGCGTATGTTCCGCATGCTTCTTGAAATGGGCTTTCCGGAAATCGAAATCGGTTTTCCATCGGCTTCGCAAACCGATTTCGACTTCGCGCGCTGGTGTATCGAACATGGCAATGTTCCTGAAAATGTGAGCTTGCAGGTTCTGGTCCAATGCCGTCCGGAATTGATTACCCGTACATTCGAGGCGCTCGAAGGAGCCAACCACCCGATTGTGCATTTTTACAATTCGACCAGCGAATTGCAGCGGCGGGTTGTGTTCGGAAAAGATGTTCAAGGCGTTAAAAAAATTGCGACCGATGCTGCAAAAATGGTCATGGATATGGCCGCCAAAGCCGGCAAACATTACCGTTTTGAGTATTCACCGGAAAGTTTTACCGGTACCGAGCTTGAAGTTGCGCTGGAAATTTCGAATGCCGTGATCGAGATTGTCAAACCGACGCCCGACAATAAAATGATTTTGAACCTGCCTTCCACGGTTGAAATGTCCACTCCCAATATTTATGCCGACGAGATCGAATGGATGGGGCGCAATATTAACCGCCGTGACAGTGTGTTGATTTCTCTGCACCCGCATAATGACCGTGGTTGTGGCATTGCGGCCACCGAATTGGGCCTGCTTGCCGGTGCCGACCGTGTTGAGGGCACATTGTTCGGCAATGGTGAACGGACAGGTAATGTTGATGTTGTCGCCCTTGCGTTGAATATGTTTACCCAAGGTGTTGATCCTGAACTTGATTGCTCGAATATAGAAAAGATCAAGGAAGTTTATGAATATTGCAATCAGCTCAGAATTCCGGAGCGCCACCCTTATGTTGGTGAATTGGTCTATACGGCTTTTTCGGGTTCGCATCAGGATGCGATCAATAAGGGCATGAAGGCAATGAAAAAGTCCAATAAGACTTTGTGGGAAGTGCCTTATCTGCCGATTGACCCGCAAGATGTCGGCAGAAGCTATGAAGCCATTATCCGCATCAATTCGCAATCGGGCAAAGGTGGCATTGCCTATATTCTGCAATCGGACTACGGCCTGAACCTGCCGCGCGCTTTGCAAATCGAATTTCGCGATGTTATCCAGCATATCACCGACGAAGAAGGCAAAGAGCTTCCATCGAAGCGAATTTATGACGAATTCGTCAAGACCTATGTCAAACAGAATGATGGCCGTTTCGGTTTTGTCGACTATAAAACCAAAGCAGACCCGAAGGAAAAAGGTCGCATTGATGTGACGGCAACAATTACCGATCACGGAAAAGAAAAAACCATCAAGGGAAGCGGTACCGGTCTGGTGGACGGCTTTATTGATGCTTTTTCCAAATATCTTGATAAAAAGCTTTCGGTTGTTGATTATTCAGAACATTCTTTGCAACGCGGTTCGGATGCAAAAGCCATTTGTTATATGGAAATAGCCTATCCGGAAGGCAAAATCTTCGGCGTTGCCATTGATGAAAATATTACGACAGCCTCGCTCGATGCTATCGTTTCAGCGGTTAACCGGTTGAAACTCTAATGTTTTACGGGCGGCAACCAAGACTTCATGTTTTGACCTTGCCGCCCGATAACCTCTTGAATCCTGTCGACTTCTTGCCCCCCGTTAAATTCTCGAAAATCGTGACTACGCGAAAACAATAACCGGTATTTGACAAGTCGCCAGAAGAAGCAGGAAACATTTTCGTCAGTAGGCCATTCCAGAACGCTTATGTATCTCACCACTTCATAACGGTTAAGCTGTCTCATTACTCCAAAAAACTTCTGTAGCCTTCAACACGCCAAATTACTTATCGCCCTTCACTATCTCAAAACGGCTTTTGGGGCCTCTGAAAAGAGGGGGCAAACCACGCGTTTTTAATTTTTCACGAAAATCAGAACTTAAAAAAGCAAAAATAAAGAAAAAACGGTCGGGCGCAATCGCGCCTCACTGGTTTGACGAAACAATTGCCACAAAAAGTCCGGAAAATAGGGGATTTCAGTGAGCCACGCGAAATATCTATTAACAACACGGCAATCAATAGACATGAAAGCCAAGCGATTATCATCAAGGCCAACGCTTTGTTTCATATGGATTTTTCGTCTTTTCTTGGGAAAAAATTTTGCTTCAAAATATCGGTGTTCTGTCTATTTTTCATGAGTTTTGTGAGCATATGAAATCCAACTCACAATAGGAATATTCGCGGTCAAGCGAACCCAATTCATGCCGCGTTATTATTGGTTAAAACGCCAGCATTATTTTAAATGTTGGCATTATCTTAAACGCCGGCATTATTTTAAACCCGCTCTGTGCCAGCTCGTTACGGGAAAATTGCTGTCAGGCCTTTTGCCCGAATGCACTAAATCGAATGCACTAAAAAAGCGGAACTTTTTCGGTGCAGTGGATTTCGTTCTCTTTATTGACGATTGTATAGCGTTCAAGCCCACAATGCCAGCTTTCGCAATCTCCATCAATTGTAAACCAGTTGTAATTGGCGGGAGGCTTTTTGCGCCCGAATGCTTGCGAGGCAGAAGCAACACCAACGACCGGAACGTCACGTTCTTTCCCTTCAATATGTTCAAGAGAAGGAACATGCGTATGACCATGAAGAATAAGTTCGGCACCATATTGTTTAATGACGCGCTGGAAACGTTCAATTCCCCATAATTTTTTATGCCAATAAGTAGCGTTTTTATAAGGCGGGTGGTGAATCATCACCATTCTGAAAAGATTGCGTTCTTTTGCTTCACGTAAAAGATCAGCCAAATGATAGGCCTGTGCACTGTCAAAGCGGCCGGTTGCGAAAAACGGTGGTGTGGCAATGGCTGAAGAAACCGCGATAATAGCCACCTGATCACGAACACGCATATAGGGGAAAAGGGCACTCCAGCCATGGGCTTCTTCGCTGGTAATCCACGGGCGAAAGGTTTTGCAGGCTTTTTTGAAAGCCCCGCCCACATAGGCATCGTGATTGCCGAAGGTCAGCGAAATATCGCTTGCCGGTCCTTGCGCCACAAGCCAGTCTTTGGCGGCCGCGAATTCTTTTGGCAAAGAGAGGTTGACGAGATCGCCGGAAATAACAAGATGGTCAGCCTGTTTTTGTTTGATACTTTCCATCAAAGCATCAAGCGTTTGCCGCCCCATTTCACTGGTACGATTTTTCTTCCAGTTAATATAACCGGTTAAACGCTTTCCCATGAGCTCGAAAAAACGAGGGGCAGGGAGCGGCGACAAATGAATGTCGGATATATGAGCCAACTGAAACATTCCACAGAACATAGCGAGACAATAAAAATAGGCAACAAAAAAACAACAACCGTCCGAAAAGAAAAGATTATGAAGACAAAGATGGCAAATAAAGGTGTGGAATAGCTTGTAAAGCTGTAAAAAGCAGCAAAAAAGAGACAATTAGTTACCTGAATGCCTTGAAAGATCAAAAAAATACCAAACTGTAACCGGATGTTATTTTTGGAAAAACCGGTTTTCGAGCTTCTTGGGCAGCAATGGGAATGGGGCGGATAGCTTCAATGCGTTCGAAGGAGCCTTGAAGCCCTTTTAAGCACAAAACTCTATGTGTCAGGACCACATGCACATTTCCGGAAAGCGAGCCAGTCTCCTTGCGTTTCAAAAGATGCAAACAAATAAAATTGAACCGGATTTATTTTTTGGAAAGGACAGGGCTTCAAGTGTATCGGTGAGCAATGGGAATGGGGCGGATAGCTTCAATGCTTTTGAAAGAGCCGCATAGTCCTTAACTTTAACTTTGTTCAGCCCAAGAGTGATGGTTTCGAAAACCGCAAGCCCAGTTCCGGTAAGTTAAGCGAGCCAGTCTCTTTGCGTTTCAAAAGAGGCAAACAAACAAAATTGAATCTGATTTATTTTTTGGAAAGGCCCGGTTTTCGTCGTTTGTAATGCAAATGCGGTAAAGAGTTTCAATGCTTTTGAAGGAGCCGCATAGTTCTTAACTTTAACTTTTTTCAGCTCAAGAGTGATGTTTTCGAAAATCGCAAGCCCAATTCCGGTAAGTTAAGCGAGCCGGTTGGACATGTTTAAACAAAAAAATGGAATGTTTTTCCACGAAAAAAGTACTTGTTCCGGTTAACCGGAAGCGTTGTTGCTGTGTCCTGAGGGGAGGGCAAGCAAGCCGGGATTACCTATGAATGGTAGTGATGGCTTTCGGTGAAAGCTATCTTGAAGCCTCTCTACGCAATATCAGCCATAAATATCAGCCAATTCAATTTCCCGAGTTCCAAAACAGCGGATAGAGAGATTTTCGACGGGAAATTTGATTGAGCAAAGTGAAATTTGCCCAAGCTTGCAAATAAAAATTTTCCATTTGGCAAAGCAGAGTCTTTTGTAACGCTCTAGCGAAAATTTTGTTGGTTATTGTCGTGGATTTTGACAAAGAGGTCGATTTTTTCTTCCGGCATGGCCAGAAAAAAGGCTCCCGGCGTGACCGGGAAAAGAAGTCAGGCACAAAAAAAGGACGCTTAATAGCGTCCTTTTTTGTGAAAAGTAAACCAAGCCCCCTCAATTTACTTTATCAACCCCCCGCCTTTTTTAGAAGCGATAGGTTACACCAGCGCCGATCAGCCAAGGATCAAGCTTTGCTTTACCGCTGATGTGTTCATTCATCTTCAAAGCATCAGCTGTAGCAGCATTCAACTTGCCGTCGAAATCCGGACGGAGGTAAAGTTTCTTCACGTCGAAGTTGAAGCCCCAGTGTTGGTCAAGCATGTAGTCGAAACCAACCTGAAGAGCACCGCCCCATGTGTTGTCGATGTCGAGATCTTTCAAACCGACGCCAGCGGAGTTGTGGTCAGCATCTTCGTTGTAGAAGATTGTGTAGTTAACACCGGCACCAACATATGGCTTGAATGCACCGAAGTTGGTGAAGTGGTATTGAAGAGTAAGGGTCGGAGGCAAAATCCATGTTTTACCAAGCTTGCCAGCACCTGCTGTGTGCAACGAACCTTTACCGTCGATTGACGAATAGGTTGTGCCCAAAATCAATTCGGCAGCGATGTTGTTGGTGAAATAGTAGGTGATGTCGAGTTCAGGAATAACTGTGCTCGAGAAATCCATTTCAGAGCCAGGGATCTGGTGAACACGGCCTTTGTCACGCGGAACAACGCCAAGAGCGCGAACGCGGATCTGCCATGGGCTTTGGGCTTCTTGAACAACCGGCTTTGCACTCTGAACATCGGCAGCCGAAGCTGAACCTGAGAAGCTGAGTGCTGCTGCGATGGCAACGATACTGCTACCGATCAATTTCTTCATATTTATGTCTCCTAAAAAGCGGTGCGTGTTTCACAACTGTAATTTGAATATGTTCAAGCCCATTTAAGCCAAAATATCCATTGATTTGAATCAAACAATCACCTTTTTGCCCCTTTATCGCCTTGTTTGACATGCAACTGTATCATAATTGCAACAAAAAATCGGGGCTGTGGAAAAATACCAATGAATTCAACTGGAAATATTAACTCATCATTAACTAAGATCGAATCATTTCCAGACAATCTTGTTATTGTTACAATCGAATATCTCATGTAATTCCTGTTAAAATTGCCGGTTGGAAATTTCTATCAGCGACAAAA
The DNA here is from genome assembly GCF_016100455.1 of Bartonella sp. M0283. NCBI lineage: Bacteria > Pseudomonadati > Pseudomonadota > Alphaproteobacteria > Hyphomicrobiales > Bartonellaceae > Bartonella > Bartonella sp. M0283. Next base: position 360,384 of record NZ_JACFSK010000001.1, read on the forward strand.
CTGTCAATCCGAAATATAGATGCCTATAAATGAGATTGATTTCATGTTTTTTTCTCGCTAACTATTTCAATGTCGAATAGGGATCGAAGATTGTTTCGAACTTTATTGACAATTGTCAGAGGCTCGAAAGCTCGGGTCAAGAGAAGCCCATTCACAGTCATTCATAAGAATGCCCATCGGAAAAGTAGACGGATATGTTTTTTGCAAATCAACGACGATGAACTGCCGGAGTTTTGGTATTTTTAGCCGTTGATTTTGTTTGTCTTATTTTTCTCTCGGGTCACCTCATGGAAAAAAATTCTGCCGCCAAAAAAATATTGCCTGCTTCTGATGGCGCAAAAGCTCCGGAAGTTTCGAAAAGCGATGTCGCTATAATGACAGAGTCATCGGAACATGAAAAATTCATCGAAGAGTTGAATAGAGAAGCTTTTGGTCCCGCTCGTTTCACGCGTGCCGCCCATCTTATTCGGGAAAGAGGTGGTCACGACAAAAGTCTTTCTTTCGTTCTTTTATTAGATGGCAATCTTGTTGGGACCATCCGCATGACGCCGATTGTAGTAGGCAATGCCAATGGCTATCTCCTCGGGCCAATTGTTATATCGCCCAAGACAAAAAGTCTTGGACTTGGAAGCTTGTTAATGCAGCACACAATAGAGCAGGCAAAAGAAAAGCATGTCCCCTTCATTCTTCTTGTGGGAGATGAACCTTATTATCGCCGTTTCGGATTTTTTAAAGTCGCTCCCGGAAAAATGACTATGCCTGCGCCAGTTAATCCGGAACGACTCTTGGCGTTGGAACTGTCCGATGGAGCAATGGAGGAAGCAAAAGGTCTTGTTCTTCATAAAAATCAGGCAAAAAAGCAAGCTTGATTTATGTTTGAAAAACGCGGAATGGTATGGTTCGCCGCCCCATTGTTTTGTGCCTAACCGGTTCAATAGAAAAGCAGACGATTACAGGTGGCCTATCTAAACAGTCGGCCCGTCTAAATGGCCAGCTTATCTAAACAGGCTGCTTCTCTAAGAAAGATTAGACGGTTTTTCGGGAGGTTTCCAGTTGGTGTCCTGATAACTTTATGTCAGCACTTGCGAAAAAGCGCGAAGCGGTTACCAAAAACTCCCTTGCCTAAGAAGCGCGCCCTATGTTGGTTTAAGAACAGGAACCATAAGAAGGCTTTTTGAACAATAGTTGACGTTCGAACGGGGTTCATAAGCAATAAAACATTTAAAACTTGGGAATGATCGGTAAAAAATCCGCTCTTATTCTATTAAGATAATTGCTGCTTTGATTTAGTTCGCGTGAGATAATGAAAGGCAGGTGCAAGAAACCTGCTCCGCCGGAATTTCCTATGTCGACTTTTTATACGCGTGTCGTGTTTTTATATGATTGAAGCGAGGCGGGAGACTTCCGGAATATCAATCATTTTATATTGGACAGCTACTTCATATCGGACAAATTGTCATTGATTTCCGATAAATTATCATTGCCTATTCGATTGAATGAACCAATGCAGGTTTCGAAAAGTTTTTTGACAAATGCCTTTAACTTGCGGTTGTGAGAATTGCATCTCCCAGCATTTCTATCGAGTTATTGCCTCAAGTGACAGCAAAGCTTCGGAAATAAGCAAGGAAGAAAAACACAATTGTAAAAATTGCTTTTTCACGTGGCGCGCCATTGGGACCTATTGAAACCTACAGAGACCTATTAGCACGGAAAATTCTGGTTGTTCTGTTAGCCTCAGATAAGGCTTCGGTTGTCCCTTTGTAACTACTTTGCCGCGATTTTGCGATTTTCAAATTTTTTGGTAGCTCTGCAATTGTTTTCACTCTGCCGGATTAAGTAGAGCTACAGAAAATCATTATCAGAAAACAAATTTATCACTGAGACAGTCAAAATAGATCAATGAAACAACCAATAAGTCCAAACAGATTATCGAATATTTATCAATAACTCGATTGATATTTATCAATCAACAAGTAAGCGTCTGACGTGTAAAAACTTATTATACGGCAAGTCGGGGAAGGTCGTTTTGGGATTTAACGACCTTCTCTAAACCAGAGGCTGACGAGTAGAAAGAGTGAAACGACGAGGGCGAGAACACCATTGAAAAGAGGAAGGGCAAATGTGTTGACCAGTCTTGTTTCAGTGGCTTCGTTAAGAACAATGTGATTGCGGTTTTTGACGCTATCACTGTTTTGCCCTTTTTGAACGTCGATTGAAGGAAGTTCGATTTTATCACCCTGCTTATGATGCAAGCGGATAATTGCTCCGCCTGTTTTATTGGCGAGCGGGCGAAGTTTTTCATCTGTCGAAATCAATTCGGCATATTCGGGCGAATTGATGGGGCCGATATGTGTGAGAGCTTCCTTATCTCCGTTTGTTACTTTAAAAAGGCCAATTTCGTCGGTATCGAGACTGGCTTCAAAGACACCCGGTTCCTGTTTTTGCAAAGTAACATCACTTGTTTTTCCTGACGGAAAATGAACAGTGGCAATGTCCGGTTTATCGGCCATGGTCTGGCGGCGAATGGTAAGACGATTACCTTCGCCGGAGGCTGTCAACGCTTCTTCTTCAAGCTCCGGTTCTTTCATGAGCCAATGGGCCATGCGGCGATAGAGTGTCGCATAGGGGCCGCCGCCTTCAAAACCGCGCGCCCATAACCAGCCTTCGTCGGAAAGCAACATACCAACGCGCCCTTTATCCATATGGGATAACAACATAAGTGGGCGGTTATCAGCGCCATTCATGACGACAGTGCTATTCGAGATGTCCCGAACGGCTATCTGACGGAGCCATTTTCCCCATTTTCCCTCTACCGCTTCCCGCTTTGTACTTGTTTCATCTTTTTCAGTCACATGGGTCAGTTCACGGGTCACAGGATGGCGCATTCCCGCTTTGGTAATTGACGGCGTGAAAGGTTTTTCAATGACCTCGCCACTTGGCAGAGCTGGCAGAACACTGATGAGCGGTGTTTCAGCAAGTGTATTTGGACCAGCAAATTCAGGCCCCGTTGCCATCAATAATGCACCGCCATTCTTCACATATTGCGCTACATAGTCGTAATAGATCAATGGCAATACATTATAGTGCTGATAGCGATCGAAAATGACGAGATCAAAGTCATTAATCTTGTTGACAAAAAGATCGGTCGTCGGAAAGACAATCAGTGAAAGCTGGTTGAGCGGTGTATTGTCGGCTTTCTCGGGCGGGCGAAGAATTGTAAAGTGCACAAGGTCGATACTGGGATCGCTTTTCAAAAGGTCGCGCCATGTCCGTTCTCCATTGTGCGGTTCGCCCGAAACAAGCAGCACGCGCAAATTTTCACGTATCCCCTCGACAATGGTGACAGCAGTGTTGTTGACCGCAGTCAACTCCCCGTCAAGAGGAGAGGTTGTTACTTCGATAATGTTCTTACCCGCATGGGGAAGAGTGATTTCCGTTTCGATTTCCCGATTTGTCACTTCACTTTCATGATAGACAACATGGCCGTTGATCTTGAGGTCAACAAGCGCTTTATCGGCAGAAGAGGGAATTTTGCCTTTGTCCGCTATTTCAAACTTTATTTTAAATGGCTTGTTGGTAATTCCGAAACGTGGCGGATCAACAAATTTTATTTGACGGTCATATTCGTCCGGTTGACCGGTTAACAATACATTGACCGGTTTTTCGCCGGCGGTATTGGAAGAGGCCTGATCGACATCATGAACCTGACCGTCGGTCACCAGAATTGTGCCTGCATAACGGGCAGGCGGAACATCGGAAATGGCTTCATTCAAGGGCGTGAATAATTTTGTTTCGCTGCCATTATTCGAATTGGATACGGCTTCTGCATCAATGAAACGGGGTTCGAATTCGGGATGTTTGGAAAGCTCGGTTTTTAATGCGGCTATCGCATCCTGGCTGTCTTTTGAACGGGTACCGAAATTCTGGCTCTGGCTTTTGTCTAGAACAATACCGACTATGCTTTTCAGCGGCTCTGTTTGTTCCTCGATCATGACAGGGTTGAGAAGGGCAAGTGAAAGAGCAGCCAACGCACAAGCGCGTAAAGCAGCACCTCTTTTTCTCAAAAAAAGAGCGACAGCAACCAAGAAAAATGCAAGCCCGATCAAAGTAAGACTGATTGGCCAGGAAAGAAGAGGTTCGAATGCAAGAGACTGCTTCATCATTATTTCTCCTGCCCCAAACGTTCAAGAAGTGCCGGTACGTGTACCTGATCGGCTTTGTAATTTCCGGTAAGAATATACATAACAATATTGAGACCACCACGAAAAGCCCAGACCCGTTGCATATCATCATCGGGAACAAGGGGATATTTCCATGAACCTTTGCCATCATGCGCCCATGCACCGGCAAAATCATTGGCGGTGATAAGAATAGAGCTTACACCATCGCCTGCATGGATCGGGCGTTTGTCATTTCCTCCGAGAGCAGATGATAAAATCCACAATGGCGAGCCCCTGTAACGGCCGGGAAAATCGGGCATAATGTAATAGGATCGCGCAATCACATGGTCAGGCGGTACTTCTTCGAGCTCGGGAATATTGAGGCCGGAAAGAATATCGCGCAAGCGCTGGTTATTGGCGGTGGTTTTACCGTTCAAATTCATACCCGTTTCAATCTGGTCATGAGTGTCGAAAAGAACAGTCCCGCCTTCACTCATATAAGCGTTGATTTTGTCAATCGCGGCTTTGGTTGGCATCGGCGATTTTGCGTCGATCGGCCAATAGATCAAAGGATAAAATGCAAGCTCATCTTGCTCAAGATCAAGTCCTGCAACCGGACCGGGGTCGATTGTGGTGCGGGTCAGCAAAAATTGGCTCAAGGCTTCAAGCCCGTTTTTACTCGTATCGTCAATATCATCAAGGCCGGTTATTACATAAGCTAAACGGGTTTTACCCGCCGATTGCACCATTGCGGCGTCATTTGCGGAAAGTTTTTCGCCAAAAGCAGAGTTTGGTGTGCCCATTTGCCCGAGGATGAAGGCACCGGTAAAACATAAGCCCAACATTAAAAATGAGGTTTTCCGGAAAAACCGCTTTTGACTGGCGAATAATCCGCCGGAACAGAGCGTAATAAATGTATCAAGTGCAAAAAGCATGATGGCAAATGCCAGAAAAAGCCCGCCCAGATGCTTTTCAACATCGCCAGAATAGTCCATGAGATGAACTTTACCGGAAAAAATTTCGCTATTTAAAGGTGCAAAACTGTCTTCTTTATCAAGGAGATTAACCGCATAAAGATTATTTTTCTGGCCATAAAATCCGGGTGGATGGTTAAACGAAGGAAGAGCTTCGGTTTTGTCATTCAAGCTGAGTGGTGCAACTGTCGAAGGAGCAGGAACGAGAGAGCCATCACTATCGATAACCTGCCATGGTTCGCGAACAATATTTCCCTTGCCCTTGGAGAGGAATTGTACATTTTGTGCGAGCTCTCCTGTTTCAACCAGTTTTTGCATCATCTCGACAAAAAAACCGGAAAGCGGCAAGGTTGACCATGTCGGACCGGCCGAGGTGTGGATGAAGACCAACATGCCTTTACCACGTGCCCGCGCAGTGACAAGCGGTGTGCCATCAGCAAGACTTAACCATGTATGATCAAAAAGTTCGGGGCTCGGCTCGGCAAGTATTTGCCGTGAAACAGTGACATCTTCCGGATAGGTAAGATCGGAAAAAATGCCTGTTTTCGGCAAAGGCGCAAGTTTTTGCGGTGTTGCCCAAGACATGACGCCGCCTAATTGGCGTTCCCCGTGACGCAATTTAACCGGTAGAAGTATGTCTTCATTATCGTTACTCGCTAGATTGGGGCCGGCAAAGCGGATAAGCGTACCACCCTGTTCGACAAAATGGTTGAGTTGTTGCTGTGAAACCTCGGGCATATTGACGACATCATCCAGAATGATCGTCGAAGGATGACCGAAGCTTATCAATGTTTCAATTGCCTGTTCGAATGACTGACCTTTTGTGGTTAAAACATCGGCCCGGCCATAAAGGGCCTTTTCAATATAATAGAAGGGGGAAAGCAGGGGTTCAGCCAATTCGCGCGCAGAAGGCGAAACCAACCCCACCCGATAAATATGATTTCTTGCATCGGAAAGATATGTGGCTGCAACGTCATGCTGACCGTTTACTTTGACAGCCGCAATATCATTCTTCATTTCAATGGGTAAATTGAAAGCCGATACGGTAGAGGTTTCCCCGTCTTCGAAACGGGTTTCGGTTTCGGCAATCATCCGTCCCTCACCGTCATAGGCTCCCAGAGACAGAATTTTTTCACCGTCTCCTTTGGCACGGATAAGATCAATGGCAAGTGCACCATTATCGTTTTTGGTTGAAGTGATGCCAACAAGATCGGATATATCGCGATCATAAACCAGAATATCGCGATCGGCGAGGTTCATGAGCGGGCTGAAGGCTTCATCATCTTCGACCATTTGCAAGCCGTCGGACAGATAAACAATATCGGCTTTTTCGCCTTTCAGCGCAGCCGCCAGTTTATGAATGACAGAACGGCGATGTGTGGGCAAAGAAAGCGGGCGCATTGTATGAACGAGCTTTTCTGCCTCGTTACTGTTTAATGCACGGATGTCCTGATTGTCATTGTCGGCTGTTGCCGCAATATAGATTGTTTTCTTCGCCTTTTCTGCCTGATTGATGAGATCAAGCGCAATATCAACCCGCTTATCCCAGTCATGAACCGAAGCCCAGCCGTTATCAATGACAAGAGCAAGGGGAGCATTGCCTGACAACACGGTTGTGGCAGGCCGCCAAATCGGGTCAGCCAAAGCGAAAATGACCATAGCGACCATGAGAAGGCGCAAAAGCAGCAACCACCATGGTGTCCGGTTCGGCGTTTCCTCATGATTGGCAATTTTCAACAAAAGCCGCAAAGGCGGAAAAATTTCACGTGTCGGAGCAGGTGGCGTGACATGCAAAAGCCACCAGATAGCCGGTAGCGTGATCAAAAAAAGCAGGAGAAAAGGTGCAGCAAACCCCATAACTTATCCCCTCCTGTAGCCCGACGCCTGACCGACCATCGCGGCAAGTGCCAGTATAACTGTACTCATTTTCTTGTCTGTCGGCGCAATATGGTAGCTTGAACCGGAAATTTTGGCAAAATCCGCAAGGCTTTGGCGGCGTGCTTTATAAAGGCGCAGATAAGCATCGTGAAATGTTTCGGAGCGTCCGGCAAGATAATGTTGACGGGTTTCCGGATCAACAAATTCCACCCGTCCATGATAGGGAAAACGTTCCTCTGCCGGGTCACAAATTTCAACAAAATGTTGCGTGACATTGGCACTTGTCAGGGAAGCGAATTTTTTGCGGATTTCTTCCGGATCATCAAGAAAATCACTTAATATGATCATATGGGAATGATGATTTATATCCAGAAAATGACCATATTCATAAGGTTCTTTGAGAGCTGTAAAATTCAAAGCCATTTCTTCGGCAGCATTGCGTGAACTTGTCGGCGCCATCAGCCCTGGTACAGCAACACGCTCTCCCGAACGGACAAACAATTCACAAAGTGTGAGCGCCATGAGCATGGCATAGCTATCTTTGGCAATAGGGGAAAAACGCGATTGATAGTGCATGGATGCCGATTGGTCGGGGAGTATCCAGACAGTCTGGGCAGCCGCCCATTCCCGATCACGAAGATAGATATGATCATCGCGTGCAGAGCGGCGCCAATCAATACGCGAAACCGGCTCGCCTTCGACATAGGGACGGAATTGCCAGAAATTATCGCCGCTTCCGCGTTTACGACGACCGTGAAAACCGCTGACAAGTGTATTGGCAATATGCCGCGCTTCGATGAGAAGGTCAGGCAAATTGGCCGACTGAATGCGCGCTTTCGCCGCAAGATCATTCGGTGTTTTTACAACTATGTCACGCGCAATCGCCATTATCTGTTTTCGCCGTCTATCTTTTCCGGTTAGTCAATCTTGTCGACAAGATGATTGATGACTTCAAAAATCGTAATCCCGTCTGCTCGTGCTGTGAAGTTCAATGCCATGCGGTGCTGTAAAACGGGAATTGCCAAAGCTTTGACATCATCAACAGACGGTGCAAGCCTCCCCTGATAGAGAGCACGTGCTCTTGTACATAGGGAAAGCGCTTGCGAGGCACGCGGTCCCGGCCCCCAGGCAATATGTTTTTTGGCATGCTCGTTGTCGGCATCGGGGCGGGCGGAGCGCACCAGTTTTAAAATGGCATCGACGACTTTTTCGGAAATCGGCATTTGCCGCACCATTTCCTGAATGGCCTTGAGTTTTTCCCCGTCGAGAACCGGTTTTACGGTTTCTTCTTTGCTTCCCGTTGTCTCAATAATAATACGCCGTTCGGTATCGGCATCCGGATAATCGACGTTGATTTGCATGAGAAAGCGGTCAAGCTGGGCTTCCGGAAGCGGGTATGTCCCCTCCTGTTCAAGCGGGTTTTGGGTTGCAAGCACATGAAAGGGGCTCGGCAAATCATATTCTTCGCCGGCAACAGTGACATGGTATTCCTGCATGGCCTGCAAAAGCGCCGATTGGGTTCTGGGCGAGGCACGGTTGATTTCGTCAGCCATCAGAAGCTGGGTAAAAACCGGCCCTTTGATGTAGCGGAAAGCGCGCTTTCCGTTTTTGTCGGTATCCATAACTTCCGAACCGATAATATCGGACGGCATCAAATCGGGGGTGAACTGGATGCGTTTTTGGTCAAGACCGAGAACTGTTCCCAATGTTTCGACAAGGCGGGTTTTGGCAAGTCCCGGAACGCCGACAAGCAGTGCATGTCCGCCGGATAGAATGGTGATAATGCTGTTTTCAACCACATTGCTTTGGCCAAAGACAACTTTGTCGATTGTCGTGCGCAAAGTGTCGAACGTTTTTTTGATTGTGTCAAAATCGGCAATAATTGCGCTAGGGTCATTTTTGGCTGCTTTTTCGGGAGCCGGTTTACTGGGCGACTTGCGGGTGGATGCGCCGGTTGTTGTTTTTTTGGGCTCGGATGGTTTTTTAGAAGCGCTTCGCATGGCTTTTCCCCAGAACTTTTCTCTTGCATAACCGTTTGGAATTGACGGTGATAAAATTTGTCACCACCTTCATCTCTGAACAATGACTATTTCAAGGCTTGTAACAGAAAAATAACAGAAATGAAGTGTGTAAAGAGTTTCGAGCAACAATTTGCCAAGAAGGTTCTAAAAAATTGAATGCAAAAAATGCCCCTTTACTTATCGACGATGTTATAAAAAAATTTGGCAAGCCAATAAATTTTTCAGGAAATTGTCAAGATTCGCAAGGTTTATCTTCGCCCCTTTTCAAAGCGAGGCAAAAAGAGGACCGTCCTTCATGGCAGCGCTCGGCAGTGCTTGTCGGAATCATTGAAGTGTCCGGGATCCCTAATCTCGTTTTAACGAAGCGAACACAAAAACTTCATAAACATTCCGGACAGATCGCTTTTCCGGGTGGAAAAAGGGAAACGCACGACAAAAGTGATGAGGAAACAGCAATTCGGGAAGCTTACGAGGAAATAGGACTGAAACCGGATGATTTCACTAAATTGGGAGAGCTTCAATTCCATTATACCGCAACAGGTTTCGAGATTCGACCGGTTGTGGGCCTCATTCATGAAGGCGTAGAATTTACCAAAAACGATAACGAGGTTGATGAAATATTTACCGTTCCGCTATCTTTTGTGATCGACCCAAAAAATTATGTAATCATTTCAAAGCCGTTTGGCTCGGAAAAACTGAGCTTTTATGCAATTTCCTATAAGAATTATTATATATGGGGTGCAACGGCGGCTATGATTCGTTCGCTCGCAGAAAGGTTATCCCGGTGACTACGCTTAATATCGCTAAAAAAGCCTTGTGGCTTCACGATGAGGGGCTGCAACAACTTCTTCATTGTCTTTCGGAAAATGGCGAGGAAGCGCGTGTGGTCGGCGGTGCTGTGCGCAACCAGCTTTTAGGATATCCGGTGAACGATATTGATATTGCAACAACCTGTTTGCCGGACGAAATCATCAAACGGACAAGCGAAAAAGGTTTTAAAGCGGTACCGACCGGCTATGAACATGGCACAATCACGGTGGTGGTGAAGGGCCACTCCTATGAGGTGACGGCCCTTCGAGCCGATATTGAACCGGACGGTCGCCGCGCTAAAGTGGTCTTCGGTCGCGACTGGAAAACCGATGCGCAAAGGCGCGATTTTACAATCAATGCCATTTATGCTGATGCCGAGGGCAACATCTATGATGATGTCAACGGTCTTGACGATATCGAAACCGAGACATTGCGTTTTATCGGTACGGCAGAGGAACGTATTCGCGAGGATTACTTGCGCATTTTAAGATTTTTTCGTCTTTATGCGTGGGTTGGCAAAGGGCGTCCGGATGCGGAAGCTCTCAAAGCCTGTGTTCGCCTTAAAGACGGGCTTTTGCAATTATCGGCCGAACGGATATGGTCGGAAGTTAAAAAAATGCTTTCCGCTCCCGACCCGACGCGGGCGCTTTTGTGGATGCGGCAAGCCGCAATTTTAGGAATTATCCTGCCGGAAACAGAAAAATGGGGGATTGATGCATTCCGCCCGCTTGTTGAAACCGAACATGTTTTGAGGCTTCCACCTGACCCGTTATTGCGGCTTTTTTCCATTGTTCCGCGTGATGAAGTGCGGTTGAAAAAAATGGCCGAGCGCTTGCGCTTTTCCAAGTTGGAAAAAACGCGATTGATGGATTTCGCCCGTATGTTCCCGATCAGATATGATTGCTCCGACATCGAAATCAAAAAGCTTGTCTATCATCACGGCAAACAGGCCGTTCTTGACGAATTGACACTGGCACTTTCCAAAGCTCGCGCCCATGCTTTAAGCAATGACAATGCGCTTGTTGAAGCAAGTCATTATACGCGGCTCAGAAAATTGGCCGAGCAATATGATATTCCGGTTTTTCCCTTGACAGGAAAAGATCTTTTTCCGCTCGGCATTACCGAGGGGCCCGCAATCGGCCACAAACTTAAAGCGCTGGAAAAACTCTGGGTAGAAAGCGGCTTTTTGTTGGACAGGAAAGCGCTCCTTGATATGGCAACAGCCTGACCGGCTATTGCGCATTGGTCATGAGCTTGCTTTTCATGTCCTGCATAATGACAAGCTTTTTCAAGCTTGTCATTGTCTTAAAAACCGATAGCCTTCCGTTTTTTGTTTGTAAAAACTGAAAAAGCTATTTTCAGGGCCTTCGCTTGGTTAAATGACCAAATCTATTTCGGTTTTTTGTTTGGTTAAATAACCAAAGCCATTTAGTGTTTTTGTTTGGTTAAATAACCAAAGCCATTTAGCGTTTTTATTGGTTAAATGGCTAAAGCCATTTAGTGTTTTTATTTAGTTAAATGGCTAAAGCCATTTAGTGTTTTTATTTGGTTAAATGGCTAAAGCCATTTAACTGTCGGCGGCAGAGAAGAGAGAATGCTCTCGATATTTCCACCGGTTTTGAGCCCGAAAATGGTGCCTCTATCGTAAATAAGATTGAATTCAACATAGCGGCCACGTTGGATGAGTTGGGCATTTCTTTGTTTTTCTGTCCACGGTTTGTTGAAGTTTTCACGCACAATCGAAGGATAAACAATGTCGAAAGCGCGGCCGACATCCTGCGTAAAGCTGAAATCGGCTTCCCAACCGCCAGCTTCCTTGCTGCTATGGAGCCAGTCGTAAAATATGCCGCCTACGCCACGCGGTTCCTTGCGGTGTTTCAAATAAAAATAGTCGTCGCACCATCTCTTGAATTTCGGATAATCGGCAACAGTCGGGTGGCGTTCGCAGACATATTGGAACGCCTTATGAAAAGTTTGAGTATCAACATCCGACTGGGTGCGCCGTTCGGCAAGCATCGGTGTCAAATCCGCACCGCCGCCAAACCATTGGCGGGTTGTTACGATCATGCGGGTGTTGAAATGGACGGTCGGCACATGCGGGCTTTGCGGATGCACAATAAGCGAAATGCCACTTGCCCAGAAGCGCGGATCATCTTCTGCTCCGGGAATTTCTCGTCTGAATTCCGGTGAAAATTCACCATAAATAGTCGATGTCTGGACAGCCGCTTTTTCAAAAACCCGTCCCTTCATGACCGACATAACACCGCCGCCATTCATGCCGCCGGGTTTTTCCCACGGGGTTCTGACAAATGAACCGGCAGAAAAATTGGAAAATTGCCCTGTCAGTTCCCGTTCCAGTTTTTCAAGTGAATTACAAATTCTATCCCGTAATGATTGGAACCACTCTTCAGCCCGCTTTTTCTTGTCTTCGAGATCGGCAGGCATGTCATCGGGAATGTCTCTCTTCGTCATAATCCGTCTTAAATCTGTCAAATCGTTTAGAATAACTCTAGAAAAGAGATAAGGGTTGAAAACGGCTTTGTCTACCTATTAATAATTAGCCGACTAATTGAATGAACTCTATTTGTTGATCTGGCGTAACGCTTCGCTGACGCCGATGGCAACACTGACCGCAAGGTTGAGAGAACGCGCAATTTTGACCATGGGGATGGTCACTTCAGCGTCGACAGCTTGATGGACATAATCGGGAGCACCTGCTGATTCCCGCCCGAAGAGAAGAACATCATTGTCTTGAAAAGAATAATCGGTATAGGGCGCATCTGTTTTGGTGGTAAACAGGATAAGGCGGCGCTTTTCAGCCTTCTGTTCGGCCAGAAAATGTTGCCAATCAATGTGCCGCTTCAATGTTGCAATTTCGAGATAATCCATGCCCGCACGTTTCAAATGGCGGTCGGAAAGGTCAAAACCTGCCGGTTCGATAATGTCGACAGGTACGCCGAAACAAGCGCCCAAACGCAAAATTGTACCGGTATTTCCGGCAATATCAGGCTGAAAAAGTGCAATACGAACTGTCATGCGTGTTGAATAGGCTTTTGAACCCGCCATTGTAAAGAGGAGGGAAAGCAAGGAAACACATGAAATTCACAATTCTTGGGAGATAAGCTTTTGTCTTCCAGAACGTAGTTTTTTTGGCGAACATGCTTTTCTGTTCAAATTTTCTGTTCGGGCAACTGAAACACGTAAAGTCTGCCACCGGCCTTTTTGATTTGTCTAACTTTATAACATCTGTCTTCACGCATTTTATAATTTGTCCCCTCGTTTCGTTGTCCAACCTGCTTTTGATGTCATGAAAGCCCTGTTTGTTGCGGGAAACGTCTTGTAAGCGGGCATTTTTGACCTATCTTCAAGGAGGCGCAAAAACCGTTTTATTGTCGTCATCAAACCCGCTTGCGGAATTTTCCTGTCAATAAAACTCGGGAGAAGTCGGGAGCAAAAAAGTTTCCCGCTTTGAAAAATCCGCCGGTTTGTGACAAAAAGACATATAACACTTGAAGCCATGAAACACTTCGCCAATCGGGTCGTTCCAAGGGGCCGGATCGTTCCACAGGTTATGTGTTCAGGTTTTGTGTTCGGGCAGGGGTCGAACACCATTTTGAGACAGCTAAAATAAAGCAGAAACAAGGAGCTCGACCATGTTTGGATGGTTTGAACGAAGACTGAACGCTTTTCCCGAAAAAGAGCTGAAACGCCCACCGCAAAATCTGTTGGGTTTCTGCCTTTATTATACGGAAGGCGTTTGGCCGTGGTTGATCTTCATGGCAATTTTTACAGCCTTGATTGCGGTGACAGAAGTTTCGCTTTTCGGGTTTTTGGGCAGTATTGTCGATTGGCTTAATGCCAATTCGCGCGCAACATTTTTTGAAACGCAAGGCGTAAAGCTTGCACTCATCGGTGTGCTGGTCGTTCTTATCCTGCCATTTTTTGTAACCATGCACAGTATGGTGATGCATCAGACATTGCTTGGCAATTATCCGATGCGGATACGCTGGCTGGTCCATCGTTATCTCCTTGGCCAATCCATGAGCTTTTTCCAGAACGAGTTTTCCGGTCGCATATCGGCGAAAGTCATGCAAACGGCCTTGTCGGTGCGCGAAACGGTGATGAAGCTTTTTGACGTTCTGAACTATGTGATTGTCTATTTTCTCGGCACACTTGTAATTGCCGCCTCGTCCGATTGGCGGTTGATGGTGCCGTTTCTGTTGTGGATTATCAGCTATATCGGGCTGCTTAAATATTTTATTCCTAAATTGCGCGATGCTTCCGAAGCGCAGGCTGACGCGCGTTCGCTTATGACGGGGCGCGTTGTTGATTCTTATACCAATATTGCAACCGTCAAACTCTTTTCCCACCATGCAAGGGAGGAAAGCTTTGCGCGTGAAGGGTTCGAGCATTTTCAGGGCACGGTTTACAAACAGATGCGGCTCATCTCGAAATTTTCGATCAGCGTTTATGTGTCGAATTGCATTTTGCTTTTCGTTGTGGGTGCGCTCGGCATTTGGCTATGGCAAAGGGATGCCATTCTTGTCGGCGCTGTTGCGGTCAGTATCGGCCTTGTCTTGCGGCTTAATGGCATGGCGCAATGGATTATGTGGGAAATGGCCGCACTTTTTGAAAATATCGGCATTGTCGAAGATGGAATGCATTCCATTGCACAAGATAGAATCGTCGAAGACAAGAAAGATGCCAAAAAACTTGTGGTCAAAAAAGGCGATATCCGGTTTGAAAATGTCGGCTTCCACTATGGCAAGGGCAAGGGAATCTTGAAAGATTTCAACCTTCATATCGAGCCCGGGCAAAAGGTCGGTGTTGTGGGGCGCTCGGGCGCCGGTAAATCGACGCTTGTCAATCTTCTCTTGCGTTTTCACGATGTCGAAGAGGGCGCTATCCTGATTGACGGGCAAAATATCGCCGATGTCACACAGGAAAGCTTGCGCGCGGCGATCGGCGTGGTGACACAGGATACTTCGCTGTTACACCGTTCGCTCAAAGACAACATTCTCTATGGCCGCCCTGATGCCAGCAATCGGGAATTGCTTGATGCGGTGAGGGATGCCGAAGCTGCCGATTTTATCGACAGTCTGCGCGACCAGAACGGCAAGACCGGATATGATGCCTTTGTCGGAGAGCGCGGCGCGCGCCTTTCCGGTGGCCAGCGCCAGCGCATCGCCATTTCGCGGGTCATGCTTAAAGATGCGCCGATTCTTATTCTTGACGAGGCAACCTCGGCACTCGATTCGGAAGTCGAAGCGGCCATTCAGGAAAATCTCGCCCGCCTGATGAAAGGAAAAACCGTTCTTGCCATTGCCCACCGCTTGTCGACAATTGCCGAAATGGATCGCCTCATCGTGATGGATAAGGGAAAAATTGTCGAAGATGGAACGCATGAAGAATTGCTTTCGAAGCACGGTATTTATGCCCATTTGTGGAACCGGCAGGTTGGCGGCCATCTCGATCTTGATGAAGAGGCTTGAAAAATGAGATCGGCTTTTTCAAAAAGGCTGAAATCACGCTGAAATTAGCCATCCGCAGGAAAACAAGTTTTTTCGTTGCGGGTGGCAAGAGAGCAGATCTCGCTTTTTGCTTACGGTTTTGTCAATGAAGTTTTGTCAAAACGCATTTAAAATGTATGCTTCTTATGTCGTTTTTTCATATGGTATTTTCGGTTGAGCTTATCCGCATAGGCTTTTGGGGGGGTAAGCTCGCTTCATCACAAAAAACCGCTCTAACAAAACCTTTTCATTGCCGGAAATAGTGAAGAGAGCTGCAAAAGCAATGAAAAACAAGAAAGTTGAAACATGCTGCTTGTTTTTAATGCGTGCTCCATATTTTTAAAAACCCATATTTTTAAAAACTTGTCACTGTTTTTAAGGGCGATAAACAACAAGCTGCCGTTATTTGAAACAAATGAAGAAAAGTTCCTCATAATCGTGCAGCAATTGGCCGTGAAAGTTGCAAAAACAGTCTCGTTCCGGTTATCATCATTTTTAAAGCGTGGACAAATTGGTGCTGTGTGTTAAACAACATACGTTTGACCAACAGGCACCAACCTTTTTCCGACAGGTTAAAAACCTTTTACAATGAGCAGCGAAAAGACACGACGCGATTTTCTTTTTCTTGCAACCGGCGTTGCCGGTGCGCTTGGCGTCGGTTCTGTCGCATGGCCTTTTATCGACCAATTGCGCCCTGATCAAAAGGTTCTGGCAAGCGCCACAATCGAGGTTGATATTTCCGGCATTGAAGAGGGAATGTCGGTTACCGTCAAATGGCGCGGGCAACCGGTGGTCATTCGCCACCGTACCGAAAAAGAAATTGCCGATGCTCAAAATGTCGACATGGAGAAGCTCAAGGATAAGGATGCGGCAAATCCCAATCTTGAGGGACACCAACCCGCCACCGATCTTGCCCGCTCGGCCGGAAAGGGGCGCGAACAATGGCTTGTTCTTATTAATATATGCACACATCTTGGTTGTGTGCCGCTCGGGCAATCCGGTGCTTTTGGCGGCTGGTTCTGCCCCTGTCATGGCTCGGTTTATGACACAGCCGGAAGGGTGCGCTCAGGCCCTGCCAATCGCAATCTTGAAATACCGCCTTACCGTTTTTTGTCTGACAACCTGTTGCAGATCGGATAGATATGATGACCAAACCTTCATCCTATAATCCGAAATATGCTTTGACACGCTGGCTTGACGCAAGGCTCCCGATTTTGCGTTTTCTCTATAATCTTGGTGTATCTTTTCCTGTGCCGAGAAATCTCAATTATTTCTATACCTTTGGCGGCATCCTCACATTAATGCTGGTGTCGCAGATTTTGACCGGCATTGTCATGTCGATGCATTATATACCCGATGTGACATTGGCTTTCGATGCGCGCGAACGTTTTATGCGCGACGGCCAGTTCGGTTGGCTCTTCGAGCCATGGCATGCTGTCGGCTCGTCATTCTTTTTCATTGCAGCCTATATTCATCTCGGCCGTGGCCTTTATTATGGCTCGTATAAAAAGCCGCGTGAGCTCATCTGGATGATCGGTGTTCTGATTTATCTTGTGATGATGGCAACCGCATTTCTAGGCTATACGCTTGTCTGGGGTATGATGTCGACATCGGCAGCTTCGATCATTTCCGGCCTTTTCAAGGCCATTCCGGTTATCGGCCCCTGGCTTCATGAAACATTATTGGGCGGCTTCAATGTCGGCCAGCCGACACTCAACCGCTTTTATTCTTTGCATTATCTTTTTCCCTTCATTCTGGTTTTTCTTGTCGGTTTGCATATCTGGGCTGTCCACCGTGTCGGGCAGAACAACCCGACAGGTGTAGAGGTGAAGTCTCCATCGGAAACTGTACCTTTCACACCCTATGCGACGATCAAAGATATTTTTGCAATCAGCGTGTTTCTGATTTTTTTTGCGTGGTTTTTGTTTTTCATGCCCGATTATATGGGCCACCCCGATAATTATATTGCTGGTGACACCATGACCACCTCACCGCATATTGTGCCGGAATGGTATTTTCTACCCTTCTACGCTATGTTGCGCGCAATTACATTCGATTTCGGGCCGATCAGCTCGACATTCGGCGGTGTGCTGATATTGATGGCAGCGGTGTTGATCTGGTTATTCGTGCCATGGCTTGACCGCTCGAAAGTGCGTTCCGCGCGTTATCGTCCGGCTTTCAAACTGTTTTATTGGCTGTTTATTGTCGACGTGGTGGCACTTGGCATATTGGGGGCAGCACCCATTACAGAATGCAGCGTATTCTGGTCGCAAATCGCTACAATTTATTATTTTGTATTTTTCCTTGTCATTATGCCGTTCTTGCCGAAGTTTGAAAAAACTTTGCCTGTTCCTTCTTCCATTAGCGAAGATCTCGCAAAAAAAGAAGCAAAGGCCAAAGGGGGGTGGCGGCTATGGTAAGAACACTCACTCTCCTTTTCCTTGTTGTTATCACCTTTGTTCTTTCGCCTTTTGCTGTTTTTGCGGAAGAGGGAGGAGAGGCGCATTACCCGTTGAAGCTTCCTGAAAAACAGAGCTGGAGCTTTTCCGGCCCCTTTGGCACTTACGATCTTCAGCAATTGCAGCGCGGCCTCAAGGTTTATAAAGAGGTTTGTTCGACCTGCCATTCCTTGAAATATGTTTCTTTTCGCGATCTCAAGGCACTTGGCTATAGTGACGAACAAATAAAAGCTTTTGCAAAAACCTATGACATTCAGGACGGGCCGAACAGTGAAGGGGAAATGTTTGTTCGAAAAGGTTTGCCAACAGATTATTTTCCTTCGCCATTTCCAAATGTCGAGGCGGCAAAATTTGCCAATAATGGTGCCAATCCGGGCGACCTGTCGCTCATGGCCAAAGCCCGCGCAGTGTCTTTGCCGTTTCCGGCCCTCATTACCGATATTTTTACCAATTATAACGAAGCAGGGCCTGATTATATCACGGCACTTCTCACCGGTTATAGCGACCCGCCGGAGGGAGCAGAAGTTGCGGAAAATAATTGGTATAACCCTTATTTCAATTCGGGAAATGCGCTTGCCATGCCGCCCCCTTTAAGTGATGGCATGGTGGCGTATAATGATGGTACAGAAGAAACAACTGAAAATTACGCCCGTGACGTATCGGCCTTTTTGATGTGGACTGCCGATCCGCATATGGAAACACGCAAGAAGACCGGTTTTCGTGTCATCTTGTTCTTGATAGTTTTTGCCGGCCTTACCTATGCCGTGAAAAGACGCATATGGAATGAATTGGATTGAAAATTGATGACAAATGAAACTCTTGAAGAAACACTGAAAAAAGCGATCCGCACTATTTCGGATTATCCGAAACCGGGAGTTAAATTTCGCGATATTACCACTTTGATGGGCAATGCCGGTGCTTTCCGGCGCACCATTGATGCGCTGGTTTATCCCTATATAGGGCTTAAAGTCGATAAAATTGCCGGTGTGGAAGCACGCGGTTTCATTCTGGGCGGGGCTGTTGCCCACCAGCTTTCGGCAGGCTTCGTGCCAATCAGGAAAAAAGGCAAATTGCCTTATGACACGGTGCGCATTGCCTATAGTCTTGAATATGGCATTGACGAAATGGAAATGCACCGAGATGCGGTGAAACCCGGCGAACGCGTGGTACTGGTTGATGATCTTATCGCCACCGGCGGAACAGCCATTGCCGCAGCCGAGCTATTGCACCAGATAGATGCGGAAATTGTTGCAGCCTGTTTTGTCATCAATCTGCCCGACCATGGTGGTGCCGACAAGCTTCGCCAATTGGGGGTCGATGTCCATACACTCGTTTCTTATGAAGGCGATTAACGGAAAACTCGCAAAACACATTCAAGATTATTGAACTTTGTGCAGTTTCCGGTTTTCTAAAATGCCGATTTTTTCAATCGTCAAGTTGAACGTGACGGGAGATTTCCCGATTGCGGCGCCTGAACATTAATTTGCCTGACATAATTTGCTTCAACATTCATTTGTCGAGCTTCACTGAATTCATAGATTACCGGTTATAGAAAATGCCGGTTAGTGACAGGTGTTAGATGTGGCAGACTGGTGCGATATTTCAGTATGCTTAAGTTTCCGTGTTTTTCATTTCGCGCGGCTTATGTCTGATCATAATAATTCTGCTCATAATAACAAAGATTGAAAATGATTGCCCGACGGCCGGTTAAACCAATTTGGGACATGGACCTATCTGTAGAGAAAAAATTTTCAAAAAGGATAGTGGCTAAAAACGTCAAGTCGTTACGGTTTGAAGGGCGAGAAACAAGTTTTTAAGATAAGAAAATCTATTATAAATAGCCGAAAAACGATTATGATAGCCAGCATATTAATACTCATATAAAGTATAAATAAATAAAAATTAAAAAAAATTGTTAAAAAATGGAACCAATTTATTTTTAATGCGTTTTCCCTAAGTAATTCACATTTTTAATGAGGCGTATTAAATGAAAAGACTGGCACTTATTACTGTTTTAGCTGCAACAATCGCTGGAACTGCATTTGCACAATCTCCAAAAATTACAATCGAAGCACCGAAGGAGCCGGCTTCAGAAGTCAAGCTGCCGAATGGTGATGTTGTTGTGCGTTATGTAACGCCAACCGAAACAGATTTTCTTGCTTCGAGCTTGATTGATACAAAAGTATTGAACAAACAGGACCAGGCAATCGGTCAGATAAAGGATATTATCGTCCGCCAGAATAATGTTGCCGGTATTGTTGTCGGCGTCGGCGGTTTCCTTGGTGTTGGCGAGCGTTATGTGGTTGTTGACCCTTCAACAATTTATATGCGCCATGAAAATGGGGCTTGGAAAGTTGTCGTTAATGTGACAAAAGAGGGTCTCATGGCAGCGCCTGAGTTCAAATATGATGAGCATAAAAAGCTTTGATTGGAAAGTAACATTCCGATAAGTCAATTATTTTGCTTATCGAAAGGTTATAAAGTTTTTTATAGCCAATATTTGAAAAAAGCCGTCTGGAAAATTTTTCCGGACGGCTTTTATTTTTTTTAAGTTTTCGATATCGGAACGACAATTGTCGAAACCGGATTGTTCAAAAAACAACCGCTGACAAGTTAACGAAACCCGCGCTAATGCCGGCGTTATCGCCCCCGTTATCAAGTGTCAGAAAATGCACTATCGAGTGTCGGAAAATCACGAATTATGCTTGAAAAGCATAACATCGCCATCTTCGACAACATAATCCTTGCCTTCGTCGCGTGCTTTGCCGGCTTCTTTTGCCGCCACTTCGCCACCAAGTTCGACATAATCCTTATAGGCGATGGTTTGAGCACGAATAAAACCACGTTCGAAATCGGAATGGATAACGCCTGCCGCCTGCGGGGCTTTGGTACCGCGCTTGATGGTCCAGGCGCGCGTTTCTTTCGGGCCGCAGGTAAAATAGGTAATGAGGTCAAGCAGGTGATAGCCCGCGCGAATCAAGCGGTCGAGCCCCGGTTCGTGTAAACCTAATTCTTCAAGATATTCTTTGGCTTCCGCTTCCGGCAATTGCGCAACTTCCGCCTCGATTTCGGCTGAAATAATAACGCTTTCGGCACCTTGTTCGGCGGCCATTTTTTCGACTGCTTTTGAAAAATCATTGCCTGTTGCCGCATCGCTTTCGGCAACATTGCAAACATAAAGCACAGGCTTCGAGGTTAGCAAATTGAACGAATCGAGGATTTGCCGATCATCGGCGGAAATATCTTTGATGAGGAGGCGTACCGGCTTGCCATTTTGTAAAAGTTTCAAAGCCTCTTCCATCATGGGGAGAACAGTCAAAGCTTCCTTGTCTTTGCCGGTTGCGCGTTTTCTCATTTGCACAATGCGCCGCTCGAGACTTTCAAGATCGGACAGCATCAATTCGGTTTCAACGGTAGCCGCATCCGACACCGGATCAATCCGTCCTTCGACATGGGTAATATCGTCATCAATAAAACAACGCAGCACATGGACAATCGCATCAACCTCGCGAATATTGGCCAGAAACTGGTTTCCCAATCCTTCGCCTTTCGAAGCACCACGAACAAGACCGGCAATATCGACAAAGCTGATGCGTGTGGGGATGATTTCTTTCGAGCCGGCAATGGCAGCAAGCTTTTTTAACCGCGGATCAGGGACAGCAACTTCACCGGTATTCGGTTCAATTGTACAAAAAGGATAATTGGCAGCTTGGGCCGCCGCAGTTTTTGTCAAAGCGTTAAAGAGTGTGGATTTGCCCACATTGGGTAATCCGACAATACCACATTTAAAACCCATGGAAATTCTCTCAATCCTAATCCGGTAAGCTTGTCAATATGACTGGTTCTATAGCACGTTTTTTAACAGAAACCAGTTAAAGAGCCAATGTTGATGCGAAAAAGATACAGTTGTTCCGATTTTTATCTTCGTTCTCGTTTTTGCCAAAAACTTGCCTATTTTAACGATTGGCTAAGCTTTCAGTGTTAGCAACAATCCGATATTTTGTATGGAGTTATCATGAGGCACCTGTCTCGGCGTACATTCATCATTGCCGCACCTTTGGCGCTTGCCGCCTGCGTAAGCAATCAACCACAAGTAGAACAGTCATGGCCGGTTCCGGCCGATATCAAAGCGCTTTATGGTCCGGTGATGAACGAACCTTATCCGCTTCCGGCTGTCGATATGAGCAAGATCAACCCGAAATATTGGCGTCAGGAAGTTGCGTTCAACGGTCCTTATCAGCCCGGTACTCTGGTGGTTGATACACAGGCACGTTTTCTCTATCTCGTTCAGGAAAACGGTCGCGCATTACGCTACGGCGTTGGTGTCGGTAAAGCCGGTCTGGCGCTTGAAGGGGAAGCCATCGTACAATATAAACGCATGTGGCCGATCTGGCATCCGACACAGGATATGATGGAGCGCGAACCCGACCGTTACGGTCATCTCGGCGATGGTATGCCGGCAGGACCGGATAATCCGCTGGGTGCACGCGCACTTTACCTTTTCAAGGATGGTCGGGACACATTGTTCCGGATTCATGGCTCCCATGAAGAATGGTCAATCGGCAAGGCTGTGTCGAGCGGGTGCATACGCTTGCTCAATCAGGATATTATCGACCTTTACGGCCGTGTGCCCGAAGGAACCCATGTTATCGTTCTACAACACAACGAGCAGGGGCTTTCCTGATCATCTCAAACAAAAGATAACCCGTCGGCTGATATAAAAGTTTTTCTTGTCTGAAACGGGTTTGATTTTGATAATCAAAACTGTCGTCGCTATCCCGTTGCGGCTTTATTAAGCTCGTTCACGATAGCTCCTAAACGCCGATAGGGCGCGGTTTCAGATAGGCCAAGAGTTTGACAAACAATGCTTCCGCGTTTTTCTGATAATAGCTGGAACGCGTTATTTGCCAGAAAGCCCGAGTTTTAAAATTGGGGTATAGCGATTTATCAGGGTCGTTAAGTTATATCACTTTCGCCTCTTATCAACTTGGTTACAGGTGTTTTGCGGTGGTATTGTGAAGGCACTGTTCAAAAATTTGTTTTTTGCGGCTTATTATTTTTGTAACCTTTATTTTCTGCAAATTGAACAAAAGGGATTGTCTATTGCCTTAGTTAGCTCGCTTTTCGCCTCCTTTCTTAAAAATGGCAGAAAAAGTAAATTCCAGCGGGCTTTCATGTCCAATTTCCGGCTTCTGTCATGTCAAAGCGTCAGTCGGTGATTGATGAATCATCATGGCTGCCAACAATGACCCGCCGTATCAAAATAGAAATTGGAACGGGTAAAGCCCCGACAAGTCAAGGCCCGACAATTTAAGGATTTTGAAAGTCAAAAACCTGGCGCAATACATTATTCTATTTTCCGCCAAGTTAAGAAAAATTCCATTGTCAGCGTTGGTAGGTGAAGATTACCGTGAGGCCGGATATAATCTTTTCGTGTTTGCGGGCTATCCGCTTCGACTATGTGTCGTGGCTCACTTTTTGACTAAAGCCAAGCCGCACATTTTATCGCGTGTATTCGCTTTCAAATGCGTGAAGCGAATTGATCTAGTCATTATTTTTGAAAAGCTTTTTCAACATGTCGGCCATCGGTCCGGTGGCAGGAAGCTCTTTTGCATTATGCGGGCGGGCTTGCCGGATGCGGCTTTGTTTTTTGGGCTTGTCTCCACTGTTTTTATGGTCGCTCTCGGCGTCTTTCTCATGTGCTAGTGAAATGCGGTTCATGAACAGGCTGTCTTTGCCGTTTACGAGCAAGCCGAGATTGTCGGCCAATGATTGAAGAAGAGGGTCAAGCCATTCATGATCGGCTTTGGAGAAATTGCCGAGAACATGGTTTGTTACTTGTTCCTTCGATTGCGGATGGCCGATGCCGATACGAATGCGGCGGTAATTGTTTCCACAATGGGCGTCAATGGATTTGATGCCGTTATGGCCGCCGCTCGAGCCGCCGGTTTTGACCCGCAATTTTCCGGGGACAAGATCAAGCTCGTCATGAATGACAATGATGTTTTCCGGTTGCAGCTTGTAAAAGCGCATCGCTTCGCCAACCGCCTGACCGGAAAGATTCATATAGGTTTGAGGTTTAAGAAGAAGGACTTTTTCGCCTTCTATCGTTCCGCTGGAAATAAGTGCGTTAAACTTTTTATTCCACGATGAGAACTTGTATTTGCGATTGATCTCATCAACCGCCATGAAACCGATATTGTGGCGGTTATCCTGATATTCAAAACCGGGATTGCCGAGACCGGCAATGAGCAACATGGGATAAACCTCACTTGGAAAGAAAAGGCGGAAAAATTTTTCCCGCCTTTTTTAAAAAAATTATTCAGCTTTTTCTTCAGTCGTCTCAGCAGGTGTTTCTTCTGTTGCTGCTGTGGCTTCATCGGTTGCCGGTGTTTCATCTTCAACAGGCAATGCAACAGGAGCTGCAATGGTTGCAATGGTGAAATCGCGGTCTTTGATGAGCGGCGTAACGCCTTCCGGCAATTTGATGTCGGAAATGTGGACGGAATCACCAACTTCCAAACCGGTAAGATCAACCTTGATAGCTTCCGGAATGTGGTGAGCCGGAACAGCAAGTTCGACTTCGTGGCGAACAATGTTCAAAACGCCGCCGGTCTTGATACCAGGAGCTTCTTCTTCATTGAGGAAGTGGACAGGAACATTGACGTGAACAACCGATTTTTCCGTAACACGCAAGAAATCGACATGCATCGGGAAGTCACGAACCGGATCAAGCTGGAAATCGGTCGGCAAAACTTCAATCTTCTCGTTGCCAACTTCAATCGAGGCAATAGTTGTGAAGAATGCACCACCGTGAATCTTGTAAAAAATGTCCTTATAGGGGAGGGCAATGGAAAGTGCAGGCTTTTTATCGCCGTAAATAACTGCTGGAACAAGACCGTTGCGGCGAAGGTGACGAGAGGACCCCTTACCAACCCGTTCGCGTGCTTCGGCCTTGAGTGTGTAAACTTTGCTCATGGCTTAAGTCCTTTTCAAAAAAACTGGAGATCCATGCGGGGAACGTTCAACAGCTCCGGACATGAATATGGAATAAGGGCAAAGACTGTCCCCGTTCCATTCCACGCTGCCTCCAAGGGTGTCGACGTGGATTGGGGTGCTATAATAGAAAGATTGCGAGCTTGCAAGAGTTGTGGGAAAAAATGACGTTTTTTTCACCTTTTGACAAGGAAATGCTAAAAGGAATCATGGAAAAAGAATCAACCATATTTTTGTTTCACTATTCTCGGGGCCTTTTCACGGTTCGGCAATTGATGGCTTGGCAATGACGGTCGACATCAATCTTGGAACTATTTTTGAACGTGGCGCCTTGACCGGCTCGAAAGTGGCGAGCCTTGATCTTGAAGAATTATTGGCAACGCGTTTGCTGGTGCAAGGCAATTCCGGTTCGGGAAAATCGCATTTGTTACGCAGGCTGCTTGAACAAAGCGCCCATTGGGTGCAGCAATGTGTGATTGATCCGGAAGGGGATTTTGTTACGCTTGCCGACAAATTCGGCCATGTGGTTGTCGAAGCACAACGCACCGAAGTCGAATTGACACGTATTGCCGCGCGTGTGCGCCAACATCGTGTTTCTGCTATTTTGAACCTTGAAGGGCTTGATACCGAACAACAAATGCGTGCTGCAGCCGCCTTTCTGGGCGGTCTTTTTGATGCCGAGCGCGATTATTGGTATCCGCTTCTGGTGGTGGTGGACGAAGCGCAATTATTTGCTCCCGCTGCCGCAGGCGACGTTTCCGACGAAGCGCGCAAGCTTTCGCTTGGTGCCATGACCAATCTGATGTGTCGTGGTAGAAAACGTGGACTTGCCGGTGTTATTGCCACGCAGCGCCTTGCGAAACTTGCGAAAAATGTCGCAGCCGAAGCTTCGAACTTCTTAATGGGGCGGACATTTCTTGATATTGATATGGCGCGTGCTGCCGATCTTTTAGGAATGGAGCGCCGTCAGGCGGAAATGTTCCGCGATCTTGAACGCGGGCATTTTGTAGCGCTCGGTCCGGCTTTGTCGCGTCGCCCGCTTCATGTGGTCATTGGTCCTGTTGAAACAGCTGCCCGTTCGACAAGCCCCAAACTTGTTCCTTTGCCAGAAGCGCCGGTCGATGCGGAAGACCTGATCTTCACACCTTCGCCTGAAGAAATGATTATGCCGATAAGGCGCGCCTCACCTCCGCCACCGCCCAAACCCACCAATGAAATATTGGAAGAGTTGGTGCGCCAAAAACAGGAAGAACCACAAGAAGCTCAAAGCCTCTTTCCTGAAATTGACGAACAGGAACGCGAAGCCGAACTTGATGCGGTATTACGCGAAATTGTTGATGATAAAGATGCTTCTTTCCGTTCGGTTGCAGTGCTTTATCAGGATTTTCTGGTGCGCTGCCGCATTCACCGTGTTCCGGGAGAACCGCTTGATCTTGCCCAGTTCAGGCGCAAACTTGCACTAGCACAAGCCGCTATTGACGAGGAAACAGCTTCAAGCGAAACGTGGCAAAAAGCTTTAGCGCTTTCCGAAACTTTGACTGATGATATTCAAGGTGTGTTTTTGAATGTCGCCGAAGCTGCCGTGAGTGGCAAACCATGCCCTTCCGATGCAACGCTTGCCCGCCTTTATGGTACGCATTCTATGAGTCGCGCGCGTCACCTTCTAACCTATTTTGAAGAACGCGGGCTTTTGGTGGTAAGAACCGATTTCGGCGGTAAACGCATTGCCGCTTTTCCCGATCTCGGATTGGAAACACTGCCCGGTGACCCCGATGCGCCTGACGATTTTCAGAACAAAAGGGATGCAGCCGAATAAAAGCGCATTTGCCTGATAAAGTGCGAAAGATCTACGTTCACATGGAAAGATCGGATTTCATAAAAAACTTATGACCGACAAAACATCCGGTTCAATAAAAGTTCCGGTTCAAAAACTCCGTTTTCATAATAATAAAAGGCCGCAGAAACAAAATCTCTGCGGCCTTTTTTCGCTAACAAATGAAACTTTTAATCAAACAGACTTGAAACCGATTGTTCGGCTGCCGTGCGCGAAATAGCCTCGCCGATAAGGTCGGAAATTGGCAAAACGCGGATATTGGGAGCCTGTTCTACAGCCGGTGTCGGCATAATGGAATTGGTAATAACAAGCTCTTTCAGCTTGGAACCGGTGATGCGGGCAATTGCGCCGCCTGAAAGAACACCGTGGGTAATATAGGCGGTTACGCTCTTCGCACCTTTTTTCAAAAGGGCTTCGGCAGCATTGCAAAGTGTGCCGCCGGAATCGACAATGTCGTCAAGCAAAAGACAATCTTTGCCCGAAACATCGCCAATCACATTCATAACTTCCGATTCACCGGGGCGCTCACGGCGTTTGTCGACGATGGCAAGCAGGCAATCAAGCCGCTTTGCAAGTGAGCGGGCGCGAACAACACCGCCGACATCCGGTGAAACCACCATGACATTTTTGAGCGAATAGTTGTTTTTGACATCGCGTGCAATGACGGGAACCGCATAAAGATTATCGGTCGGAATATCGAAAAAGCCTTGAATTTGGCCTGCATGAAGGTCAAGTGTCAAAACGCGGTTTGCGCCGGCTTCAGTCAATAGATTGGCAACAAGTTTGGCCGAAATCGGTGTTCTGGGGCCGGGCTTGCGGTCTTGCCTTGCATAACCGAAATAAGGAATAACGGCTGTGATGCGGCGTGCAGAAGCGCGACGAACCGCATCAATCATAATGAGCAGTTCCATCAAATGGTCATTGGCCGGATAGGATGTCGACTGGATAAGAAAAACATCCTCACCGCGAACATTTTCATGGAGTTCAACAAAAATTTCCTGATCGGCAAAGCGTCTTACCGTTGCTTTACCCATAGGAATGTTGAGATATTTGGTTACGTCTTCGGCAAGGCGTGGGTTGGAATTGCCGCAGAAAAGTTTCATGGCTTGGTCCCTGGCTCTAAAGAAAACAGACTTTCTGGGAGCGGTTTTAACTTTTTGTTATCAGATTGCAAGAGTTCATATTGTCACTTCTTCCATTTTCTAATGGACTGTTTTGTTTTTGCACCGGTAAAAAAATAATATTCCAAAAAAAGCGGAGTTTCAGTGCATAACTTATAGATTATTGACCGATTGCAAATTTCGAAGGTTTTGCTTCATTCTTTCAAGCGGGCGTTTTTAAATGCGCGTCATGTTTAATGCACGCCATTGCGTTTGATTGATGAGAAAAGTGCATGTTCCTTCGAAAAAGACATAAGACTTTACGAAAAACGGTATCGGTTTTTTGTATTCAAGGTGATTCCTGCTTGTTTGCGGTTTTATCGCGGGCCCTGTTTGTCTGTCTTATCAGGTTCGAGAATAAAACTCTGCTTTCAAGGGGTGATGCGAGAGGGAACTTTCCCTATCATTTCGCGATCAAGCTTGTTCACGGATTGGCCGCGAGCCGGATTGAACATCCTTATAAAATTGAAACGGGAAAAAACAACTTTAAAAAAACTGCATGAAAGAATGATGAATTTGCCTTGCAATACTCGAAACTTTTTCAAAGCTATCGACAAGGCGAAAGGAAAAATTATTGCGTATCTGTTGGCAATGACAAAAGCAAAATCAGTTGGAGTTAACAAAAATCCTTGTCGGGACTTAAAACATATTCAAGCAATGGTAATAACCGAAATCTGCCGTCCATAATCGGGTTCATTCAGATGGGTTTTGCGACGATAGGAAAAAAAACGTTTTTCATCAGCGTAAGTACATAGCTTCAGGCAATCGCCGTGGACACCGGCCTCATCAAGGCGGGCTTTAATAAAATCCCAAAGGTTGAAGAAGAAATGTTCGAAGCGATCTGACGAAACAAAGAAATTTTTAAATGAGGCACGACTATTGATGAAAGTTTCATAAAATTCTTTGCCAACCTCATAATGTTCGGGGCCAATTGACGGTCCCAATGTTGCAACAATATCTGACCGTTTCGCGCCCAGTGTTTCCATCGCTGCAACAGTGTTTTCGATAACACCTGCCAAAGCACCTCGCCAACCGGCATGGGCAGCGCCAATGACACGGGCTTTCGGGTCGGCAAAAAGAACAGGTCCGCAATCGGCTGTCAAAATACCCAAAGCGAGGCCCTTTTTATTGGTAACCAAAGCATCGGCACGGGGGCGTTCACCTTTTATCGGTTCATTGATGATGAGCGCATGGGGAGAGTGAATTTGATAAAGATTAATGAGGTTTTCCGGCCTAATCCCCATATAGGCGGCAACAATAGCGCGATTTTTTTCGACATTTTCTTTGTCGTCGTTGGAGCCGCGACCAAGGTTCAAGCTTTCGTAAATCCCGTGGGACACGCCACCCTGACGGGTAAAAAAAGCATGGTTTATGCCTTCTTTTTCCAAAGCTTTAAGGGAAGGTGAAAAAACCGGCGATGGCAATTGTGACATGTGAATGACCGTTATATTTGGTTGTCTTATCGTGGCGTTTTCAAAACCGCTTGTCAATTATGGGATGTATTGCCGGCAGTAAACAACCGGTGAAGGCCGGTTTTTTTATCACTCAGACAAAGCACTTTAAAAAGCGTTCCCATTTCTTCGGGTGCGGCCAATCTTTCCACTACTGAGCGTATTTTTTCCTGAACAGCGGGACTTTTGTTTGCGCCCAATTGACCGGCTCGTTCAATGAGCCCCATGCCGGTTAGAAAGGCGCCTTGTGTTATGACACCCGATAAAATCCCTTGGCGTTCGGCAATAACCTCAAGTGACGAAAAATCGACATGGCTTGTCAGATCATCTTTTCCGGGATTTGCAAAAATATTGCTGAATGCGTGATGGGAAATTGCCTGCAATGTATCACCATAGGGAAGACCGGTGCTCCCGTAATCGATAAAAAGTGCCGAGCCGTGATAGCGGGAGAGATGTTTTAAAACCTGTTCCACAAATTGCAGTCTTGCGGGTGAAAGCTCCAGAACCGAGCCTTCGGGCAAATCCTGATATTTCTTTGGCAAGCTTTTTTGATCAAGCACATTGTGACCGACGGCAAAGCCTAGCTGATCATTGTCGTCTGTTGCAATAAGCCGTTCATGCCATTGACCGTCAATTTTGATGAACTGGTCAATCGGCAAAGCATCAAGAAATTCGTTTGCAACGAGAATGAGCGGAGCGCAGGCGAGTTTATCAAAATCCTTGAGCCAATGGATTTTATCGCGATAAGCAGAAAGTGCCTGTTTCTGTTGTTCTATGAGCTTGTCGGAGGTTTCGACCATTAAAACATTTGCAGCTTCAAAACATTCGGCCGAGAGTTTTTTGATTGTTCTTAACAAATCCTGCATCAATGTGCCGCGTCCCGGTCCCAACTCGCAAAGGTTGAACGAAGAGGGGGTATTCAATTGATTGAAAGTTTCAATCACCCAGATACCGATAAGCTCGCCAAACATCTGGCTTATTTCCGGTGCGGTGATGAAATCACCTTCTTTACCGAAGGGGGACGCATTTTTGTAATAGCCGTTTTGTTCGTCGCCCAAGGCCAATGACATAAAGGCGCTCACCCGCATTGGCCCCTGAAGCGCGATCAATTCGCAGATTTTTGTTTTAAGATCACCCATCGTTTTTTATCGAATGAAGTCCGGTTTTGTTGTCCGGAGCATGTTTGGAAGCGCGCCAAATGGCGTAAAGACCGAAGAGCACCATGGGAAGCGACAAGGCCATACCATAGGTGAAACCGGTACCGGAAAAAACGCGACTAAACCATTCAGGATCTTCACCGGGGACGCGGAATATTTCCGAAATCATGCGGGCAATGCCATAGCCGAAAATAAAAGTGCCGGAAACAATTCCTGGTTTCCGCAAGGCTTTGAAAGCAAAAACCAGAATGGCAAGCACGATGAACAATATAAGCCCTTCCATCAGCGCTTCATAAAGCTGGCTCGGGTGGCGGGGAAGATAGTCGGGGTCGCGCGGAAAACACACCGCCCATGCGACATTGGTCACATTGCCCCATAATTCCTGATTGATAAAATTACAAATGCGCACCACACCAAGGCCAACAGGCACGCCGGCAGCGATGGTGTCGAACATTGTCCAAATGCCGATCTTGTGTTTTACGGCAAACCAGATCATTGCAATAATGGTACCGATCAGCCCGCCATGGAAAGCCATGCCCCCGTCCCAGACGGCGATGATTTCGGCCGGATGGCTGAAATAATATTGCGGGTCCCAAAATAACACTTGCCCGAGACGCCCGCCGACCACAACACCGATCGCTGCCCAAACCACGAAATCACCCAATAATTGCGGGGTCATAGGAGGAGTGTCGTTATACCAGAGTGATTTTTTCCGGAGAAGAAATCCACCATACCACCAGGCGAACAAAATTCCGACGACATAGCCAAGCCCGTACCAATGCAGTGCAACCGGTCCGATTTGAACAATGATCGGGTTCAAAAAATCGGGAAAGGCAATGGCAGGGCAAGGGGGAAGATCATTCATGGCAAAAAACTGGTTCCTGAAATTTTAGAAGGGAAGATGACCGAGGAACATGTTCCGGTCAAGTCTCAATTCCGATTATGAAAGTTTATCAGCTTTGCCAATGATTTTAAACTATCGGACTTTTTCGGCGCTTGGCGGCTCCTTCGAGCGCGGGAAGCCGTTTTATCGGGAAGGCTGTTTTACGTTGCGTTCGGCTAGCAAAATAAGAAGCGGATAGAGAGCTTCGACATTGTAAAAAGAGCTTTTTCTATGTGTATTTTTTATCTTGAAGGTGGGGCAGGAGAAAACGGCTATCCTCATTTTAAAAAAATGTTCTATATGTTAGCTTGAGTTAGATTTCTAATGGGCTTCGAAACAGTTTTGAAAAGGATAGGCTAAATGAGTAATGGACCCAATCGCGTTCTTGATGATCTTGCAAAAATGATGACCGATGCAGCCGGTGCTGCACAAGGTGTACGCAAGGAAGCCGAAACAGCTTTTCGTGCCCAGTTGGAACGTGTCCTTAATAAATTCGATTTTGTTCATCGTGACGAGTTCGAGGTTGTCAAAGAAATGGCAGCCAAGGCACGTGAAGAAGTCGAAGAATTGAAAAAGCATCTTGATAACGAAGAAAATAAGACCGCTTCGAAGGCAAAAACAGCTTCATCTTCACCGAAAGAGAGCGAAAAGAAAAAATAATCCCCAGTTTTTCTTGGCTGTGAATAAGTCAGAAAAATGCTTAATCCAGAATCTCTTAGGACAGGTCGGGACTTTGTTTTCGACCTGTTTTTTTATTCTTGAACAGCTTTTTGAATCAGGGGGACTAGCACTCTCAATTTAGATCAATACACTGAAAACTAATGATGATTCGCGAATGGATCGAAATCGGGGTTGGTGATTAATTCGCGATTTATGTACGCTAGTGGGTCAGTGTTTTATGCGTTTGTAGAATTGATAGAATTATGCGGGCAACTGGAACACAGTGGTAACACTGTGATGGCGGCTTTTGCTATTTTTTTGCGAAAACGCATTGGAATTGAGGAATGAAATGAGGCTTGCCGTAGGCAACTTGGAACGTGATCTCCATCCTGTTGATTTGGTTGAACAGGTGGCCAATGGACATGACTGGTCGTTTGAGAGAACAGCCAAGGATGAAATTACAATCAGTGTCGAAGGACATTGGACAAATTATCATATTGCTTTCTCGTGGATGGAAAATCAGGAAGCACTGCATCTTGCCTGTGCGTTCGATATGTCTGTTTCGCAACAAAGGCGAAAGGAACTGCTCAAACTGGTTCTGGCAATCAATGAAAAATTGCTTATGGGGCATTTCGATTTCTGGGAAGATTCTTCTTCGGTTATCTTCCGGCAGGCATTGTTGCTTTCGGGTGGCTTGCATCCCTCGAACGCACAAGTGGAAAACCTGCTTGTCAATGCTCTTGATGTTTGCGAAACACATTTCAGTGCATTCCAGATGGTGGCCTGGTCTTCGCTTTCGGCAGAAAATGCGCTGCAATTTGCGCTTTTTGAAACCAAGGGAAATGCCTGATCGGATATGTTTTTTGACTGCCGACCAAAAAGTGCAGGCGAAAAAAAAGGCAGGCAATAAAAGGAGTTTATAAGGTGGCAGAAATCAGTTTTGATGATTTTTTAAAAGTCGATATCCGTGTCGGTAAAATTATCGAGGCAAAAGCTTTCCCTGAAGCGCGCAAACCCGCCTATAAGCTCAAAATCGATTTTGGCAAAGAGATTGGTGTCAAACTTTCATCAGCCCAAATAACCGTGCATTATAAACTCGACGAGCTCGTCGGCCGTGAAGTTCTTTGTGTTGTCAATTTTCCACCGCGCCAGATCGGCCCGTTCATGTCGGAAGTGCTCACTCTCGGTCTGCCGGATGAAAACGGTGATGTCGTGCTTCTCGAGCCATCAAAAGAAGTTCCTGTCGGCGGTCGTATATTTTAAAGAATATCGAAGCTCCGGCTGTCGCGGGAGAAATGACTGAACTTTGACGACGGTATTGCTCGACTGGCTGCGAGAAGATGAAATCGACAGCACGCTTGTTCGGGTAAGGCGAATGAGCCCCGCTTTTTCATGATTATGATCGGGTAATGAATGGCAATATGGTTCAAAACCATTCACTGTAAGTTACCCAAAAAGGCCAGTCGGTACTTGATTTAAAAAACCGGTCGCTCGATCTTTTCTTTGTCAACGCCCGAAAAGTGATTGCTTTCGCAATCGGGAATAACCGTTATGCGTAAGGAAAGGCGGCTTCTACCTCACTGAAACAGATAATGTTGTTCCTCAGGAAATACTGAAAAATGGCGTGAGAAACCGGTCTTTTCAGCACATCAATAGGGATTTGTCATTGGCAGGTCATTTTGAATGACGGGGGCAGGCGGCCCGTGTGACTACCAAAGATAATAAATAAATGCTTTGACAAAACGTAGACTTGCGAGACCGGCAAGAAAAGCAAGAGCAACGGATTATTCCCGATGCTTCGATCATAAACGGTCATAAGCCATACTATTACCAAGCAATATGATGATAACAGGGCAAACAGCCTTTTTGAGCCGCTTAAGATGAAAAACAGGACGGGTCGTCTATTAAGAGCACGACCGCGAAATACCGTTTTTTATTTTTTTGATTTTTTGCCGATATTGTCGGGTAAATCCTTGCGCTTGGTTGAGGCAAAATCTTCAAGTTGTTCTTCTGTCATGGATTGTTCCATTTTTTTGGAAGCGCCTTGTAGCGAGCTTACCGGTCTTTTGCCACGTTTGGCTGCAAGGGCTGCTCCGGCTGCTTCCTGCTGGACTTTGGAACGAGCTGGCATGATGATTTCCTTTCTGAAAAGAAGAGATGTGCAGGGTAAAAACAGCATCCGAAAGACGATCAGCCTTTCTTCAATACTGTTTCGAAACGAAATGCCTGTTCTTTCTCATATCGGGCGCTAGAGCGGAATTTCAACAATGACGCGCAAGCCACCTGTCGGGCTATCATCAAGCACAATATTGCCGCCATGGCTTCGGGCAATATCCTGAGCAATCGAAAGGCCAAGGCCGGTGCCGCTCGCATCCTGATTGCGCGCCTCGTCAAGCCGGAAGAAAGGTTTGAATACTTCCTCTCGCATATTGGCGGGGATACCCGGCCCATCATCGTCAATAATGATGACAAGGTCATTGTCGTCATGAACAATGGCGACATCGACATTTTTGGCATAGCGGAAACTGTTTGAAACCAGATTGCTGACAAGCCTTGAAAAGGCTTTCGGTTTCAATTGTACGAGAGGAGACCCCTCTATGTGATAAACAAAACCGCGCTCGCGTAATGCCGCATCTTTTTGAAGGGTCTTCATCAATTCGCTCAAATCGAGTTCGCCGACATTTTCGGTTCCCTCGCCACGGGCAAAGGCAAGATAGCCTTCCAGCATATTCTGCATGTCGGCAATATCCTGTTCGAGAGGTGCGGTATCGAAACTTCCTTTTGCCAAAGCCAATTGTAATTTGAAGCGGGTCAGAATGGTGCGCAAATCATGGCTTACGCCTGAAAGCATCATGGTGCGCTGTTCGATCTGCCGCTCGATTCTTTTGCGCATGCGCAAAAATGCAGTTCCAGCGCGACGGACTTCTTCAGCTCCTCTCGGCTCGAAGCCTTCCGGCAAAGGCAGACCGCGCCCGAAACTGTCGGCCGCTGCGGCGAGCTGCTGGATCGGTTTGATCTGGTTTCTCAAAAAGAAAATAGCAATGATCAACAAAACAAGTGCCGTGCCGATCATCCAGCTTAGAAAAATACCTGTATTGGACGCATAAGCTTGCGAGCGCATGGCAAAGACACGCAAGACATGGTTATCAAGCCGGATGCGGATTTCGACAAGATCTGAATCGCCGACCGTATCAATCCAGAACGGACGGTTGATCTGGCGGGTAATTTCTTCACTCAGGAAATAATCAAGAATAGCAAAGAAAGGCTTTGGCCCCGGAGGAGGTAAAGGGTCCGGTGGAAGAATGGAAATATTGAGCCCCATACGCTGCTGGGCAATACGGGTAATATTGTTGTAGTTATCGTCTTGCGGATAGGTTTCGATAATGTCGATAATGGCCGAAATATCATGAACAACTGCGGTTGACAGACGCTCTGTCACCATTTGCCAATGGCGTTCCATAAACACATAGGCAATGACCGATTGTAACAGAACCATCGGGGCAATGATGATAATGAGCGAGCGCGCATAGAGGCGCTTTGGCATTTTCTTTGCCAGCCAACGGCCAAAACTGTTGATAGGCCCGGCCATCCGATTATCCTATTCGATTGAAAGCTTGTAGCCGATGCCACGGACTGTCTGCAAATAAACCGGATTGGCCGGATCATTTTCGATCTTCCGGCGTAACCGGTTGATCTGGACATCAATGGTTCGTTCACCCACTTCGCCTTCACCTGTTGCAAGTTTATGGCGCGGAATGGTTGTACCTGCATGTTCGGCAAAGATAACCATTATATCCTGTTCGCGATCTGTGAGCTTAATAACTTCACCGGATTTTTTCAGTTCTTTCTTGGCAATCGAAAATGTATAGGGGCCAAACACCAATTGTTCGATCTTCGGCTGACCATTGGAACTGCCACGGCGCAAAATAGCGTTGACCCGCAACAGAAGTTCACGGGGATCAAATGGTTTGGGCAGGTAATCATCCGCCCCCGCTTCAAGCCCGTCAATGCGGCTATCCGTTTCGGACAAGGCTGTCAGCATCAATATCGGAACCGTTTTTGTTTCGCGCAGCGAACGTGTGAGCGAAATGCCGTTTTCGCCCGGCATCATAACGTCGACAATCAAGAGATCAAAATCAAGCCCGGCCAATTTGCGGCGTGCTTCATCGGCACTGGCGGCGACAGACACACGGAAGCCGTTCTGGACAAGATATTGTGACAAAAGACTGCGTATGCGCGTGTCATCGTCTATAACAAGTAGATGGGGAGCGTCATCAGATAATTTTGTATTCTGTTCTGTCATTTTCTCATGTCCGGATTGAAGCAAGTTTATCGGAAGAATCCACCTCTGTCGAGAGAACCGGTTTCTTGTTGCGCCACATTTTAGGCAATACCATGACGAGCTTCCCAGTCTTACGCGATAATATTCAAAAAATAATCGTTAGCAGTGAAACGGTTTACCCATTTTTTATAATGATATTTCAGTGATATTTTCAGAAAAAACGGATATTTCGTAAATATCGCCAATGTTTTTTAAAAAACCGGTTCATTATTTTTAAAAGTCTCAATTATAAAAAAATCAATAAAAAAGGTTATTTATTTAAAAAATAGATAAAATAAGCGGTTCCTTTCGGAATAAACAAGAAATAATAATATATTTTATAAAAATTGAAACCGCAATCCTTTGTTAAACCGAGATGTTTTTCTTATTGATTTGGCTCTCTTGATATTGATAAATCGAAAGTCGATATATTCTCCAAAATTTTTTAACAAAAAGCGAAGGAAAACCAATGGGAAACTTGAAAGCAACAATTATACCGGTAACGGTTTTCCAGCAAAATTGCACACTTCTTTATGATGATGAAACCAAAGAAGGCGTGCTTGTCGATCCCGGTGGTGATTGGCCGCTTATTGCCGAAGCGATCAAAAAGACCGGCGTGAAAGTTGGAGCGATCTGGATCACCCATGGCCATGTTGATCATGCGGGGGGAGCAATGGAAGCAAAGGAAAACTTGAATGTTCCTATCATCGGCTCCAATATTGCCGATAAACCGCTGATGGAAAATCTGGTTGAAAAGGCCCGTTCTTACCGGATGACAGGCATTCGAAATTGCACGCCCGACCATTGGCTTGAAGACGGTGAAATTCTCGATTGTGGTGGCCATAAATTCGAAGTCTTTCACACACCCGGTCACGCACCCGGTCACGTTATCTATTTCAATGCGGAAGTGAAATTGGCGCTTGTTGGCGATGTGCTTTTCCATAATTCGATCGGAAGAACAGATTTTCCTTTCTGTTCCTATCCAGATCTTATCCATTCGCTAAAAGAAAAGGTTTTGCTTTTGGGTGATGACGTTACTTTCATCAGCGGACACGGGGATATGAGCACAATCGGAGAAGAAAAGCGCCATAATCCGTTTTTACAAGATATTTAAGCGATAAAGTGTGAGAAGGGGGCGGCGGTAGGCCAAAAGTCTTGAAACAGCTTCTGCCAATCATTGCTTTTGCCCTTTTAATTTTATGCTCGTCAAAGACTATCGCGCCACATCAAATTGGTAACCGGCACATTCGAAAGCCTCAGTTCTATTCCTCTTAAGAAGCAGAGGAAACCGGTTCATTGATAATCCGGATTGGCAAAAGAAACAGTTTTGTCGGTACCAATAAAAGGTTGGTCAATTTGGTAGACCAAATGGCCTTTCCTTTTCCACGTCCAATTGACGATAATTTCTTTTGAGATATTTTCGATCGCAGCTTTCACCGGCCAAAGCTTCCTATCTTGCTTAATGGTTCTTTGGGAATACCAATATTGTTAATCCTTAGAGTTTCAAGACCGAGAGTGTCTCCGGATTTTTAAAATTGTCAAAATAAACTGTACAACGCCGGATATAATTTAAATGACGAATGCGTTCAAATCGGTTGACATTGCAAAAATGGTTGAGGCCATCAATGCCACGATAGGTACCGGTACGCGGATTGAATAAGCGGAATTTCGAGGCTGAGTAACGACGCCAACTGGCATTTCACGGCTGATAGACCGCCTTATAGGCAACCCATGCCGACGGACAATGAGGAGGACGGGCGGATAGTAAGGACGAGCTGGCGAATAAAAGCTTAAGGCCAGCCGGATAATGGGCCGGCAGTGAGAAGACTGAGGGAAGCGGATAATTTTCTATGTAGATCATCTTCCACGCTTCAAATGATACAACCTCAGAAACGATTGCGTCATCCTGATCAATTGTTCTTTGCTTTATGCAAAGAGAAGCAAGGTGGCGCTCTTTCTCGAAATATATTGACCTTAAAAAAATACCCGACACACGGCCGGGTATTTTTAAATGGCGAATGCCTTCAAGTCAGTTGGCATTGCAAAAATGGTTGAGGCCATCAATGCCACGATAGGTACCGGTACGCGGATTGAATAAGCGGTACTTCGAGGCTGAGTAACGACGCCAACTGGCAGTTCACCGCTGATAGACCGCCTTATAGGCAGCCCATGCCGACGGACAATGACGAGGAGTGGGCGGATAGTAAGGAC
This sequence comes from Bartonella sp. M0283, assembly GCF_016100455.1. NCBI lineage: Bacteria > Pseudomonadati > Pseudomonadota > Alphaproteobacteria > Hyphomicrobiales > Bartonellaceae > Bartonella > Bartonella sp. M0283. The sequence goes on from NZ_JACFSK010000001.1 coordinate 398,869, forward strand.
GAGCTGGCGAATAAAAGCTTGAGGCCAGCCGGATAATGGGCCGGCAGTGGGAAGACTGAGGGAAGCGGATAATTTTCTATGTAGATCATCTTCCACGCTTCAAATGATACAACCTCAGAAACGATTGCGTCATCCTGATCAATTGTTCTTTGCTGTATGCAAAGAGAAGAAAGGTGGCACTCTTTCTCGAAATATATTGACCTTAAAAAAATACCCGACACACGGCCGGGTATTTTTAAATGGCGAATGCCTTCAAATCAGTTGGCATTGCAAAAATGGTTGAGGCCATCAATGCCACGATAGGTACCGGTACGCGGATTGAATGACCGGTATTTCGAGGCACAATAACTACGCCAACCGGGAGTCCATGGCTGATAAACCGGCTTATAGGCAGTCGGTGCCGGCGGATAGTAAGGACGAGCTGGCTGATAATATCTCGGGGCAGCCGGATAATAGGCTGGCGGCGGCGGAGCCTGATAAATGACCTGAGGCTGTGAGGGTTGTGACAAGGCGCTGCCAATTAGCGCACCGGCTGCAAGGCCGACGACACCGGCGGCGACAGCATCTCCATGGCCGTGATGATGATGGTGATGATCCCAATAACGCGGGCCATCCCAATATCCCGGACCATGCCAATAATGATCGTGAGCCGATGCACCGGCAAGCGGGGCCACAACCATCACTGCCGAAACGGCAGAAAGCATTGCCAATTTTGCAAAATTCTTCATGGTTGAACTCCTTTGAATTCGCTTCATGAAAACAATTCTATCGCTGATTTTCTGAACACAGCCTGAACGAAGCTTATGACTTTCTTATGGTAAATAAAATATTCATTCTTTTTTTCCATCACAATTTATATTTTTTTGTTACAAGTCATGAGCAAAAAAAACCGGGTTATAAAACCCGGCTTCAAAAAACCAACCGGCTTAAAACCGGCTGATAAAACTTAACCAATAAAACTTAGCCGATGATTGTGATATTCACGGCCTTAGGGCCTTTGCCACGACGGTCAGGTTCGGTATCAAAAGATACTTTCTGAGCATCGGTAAGCCCTGTCAGGCCTGAAGCCTGAACAGCAGAGATGTGCACGAAAATGTCTGCGCCACCATCATCCGGCTTGATAAAACCGAAACCTTTGTCGTTGTTAAAAAATTTTACTTCCCCGGTCTGTGCCATAGAATGTTTCCTCATTCAGTTACCTGTAACAACAGGTCTAATAATAAACACCGCTCCACGCACCATGCGTAAACGGCACCATGCAGGCAGTTCTTGAAGTCTGGAAAGCACTCTATTTACCAGTTACAACACAGCATCAGCCAATAATTCCATCTTTCAATGGATTACGGCACCGGTTAAAACCGGATGTCGCATTGTTACCAGCCCAAAACTTATAGCGGTCTTGGCACGCCTGTTAATAGTCTTCCAATGTTCGTAAAATGCCCGAACCTATATAGATTGGATTAAATTCTTAAATTTTGCAAGTGTTTTTATAAATTTATTCTTTTGATTGTTGAAAATTGGAAGTGTTACTGTTGTATAAATCGTTCGGCGGTTTTTTATGGAACATGTTCAATAACATGGCTGACTAGAGCAGAATCCGGTTAAGGAACAACCTTTTTACACCCTCTTTTTCTTGAGTTTTACTCCGGAAAATTGCTGTTTTTTTGAAGTTATAAAGGGTTGTTATTTTTTATGAAAAAAAATGTCATATCTTACTTTTCGTTCAGACAAAAATTGCTTTAACGGAAGATTGACAGCAATATATGGAAAATGATGACATTTTATATAGATAAGAAAAACACAACGAAAACAATGTGATACCAAAAATATGATGTGCTTTTCGATCATTGGGGACAATTTTTTTTGAATATCATCTTATCAAAATAAGTATTAGTCTTGAACTTTTAAAAAAAGACGGTTTGTTTCAAGAAATCTCTCTTTCTTTCCCTGAACTATGTTTTTACCGGTTTTTTTTAATTTTATTATGAAATTAGCCGGCTATTATTTTTATCCGCAAATGGCCGCATTGCTATAATACGCGTTAGATCGCAATAATGCGGGCCGCATCAGAATGTTGCGGCCCTCATTGGAATAATAGAGAAAGCATTGAAATGATGGGGCCTATATTGCAATAATGCGGATTGGCACCGGAATAAATATTGCGTGGGGGAATCTCCCCCTGCGGCAGCGGGACCGATAAAATCGCATGTGGTTGAGATAGCATCCCCGTTTCATAGCAAATTGAAACGGGGGAACGGACTTCGCAAGATGGCAATCTCACAGCGTATCACATGATGCACTTATGCCACCGTGACATATGATGCCTTTATCACTTGTGCCCGTATCATATGATGCCACTATCACATGCTGTAGATATGCTTTAACGACCGGGTCTTCCGGTTTTTCCGGGACGGCGGCGCTTGCGCGCCACTTCCACGGGGTCTTCAAATGAGCCCAGCCCGATACGCTCGCGTTTGATCGGTTTTGCACTTTCGCCGAGGGGGACTTCAGTGCGTTTCACCGTCATTTCATCAAGCGTATTTTTTCTGAATTTTCCGCTTTTCGGGTTCGTTTGGAGAATGCCTGCGTCCATATTCGGTCCCATATGGTCAAGGTCAGGTTTGGCAAAGAGCCCCTTTTTGCTGGCTTTGTCGCGTGCCAGTTCGCCACTTTCAATGGTCTTTTCGACATTGCGTGTGAGCGGATCATCGGAAATTGCAAGCTCGGTTTGCTGCAAGCGCTTGATCTCGTCGCGCAATTTTGCTGCTTCCTCGAAATCGAGATCGGCTGCCGCGTCGCGCATCAATTTTTCCAGATGTTCGATATGGGCAGCAAGGTTGTTACCAACCATATTGCCGGCTTCGGCAAATTCGGAAATATCGGCGCGAACATGGTCGCGCTCGTAGACCGAGTCGAGAATATCGGCAATATTCTTCTTCACGCTTGATGGTGTGATGTGGTGCTCGATATTATAAGCCTGCTGTTTTTCGCGACGGCGTTCGGTTTCTGCCAGTGCTCTTTCCATTGAGCCGGTTTTGTTATCGGCATAAAGGATAACACGGCCATCGACATTTCTTGCAGCACGACCGATTGTCTGAATAAGGGATGTTTCCGAACGCAAAAATCCTTCCTTGTCGGCGTCAAGAATGGCAACAAAACCGCATTCGGGAATATCAAGTCCTTCACGCAACAGGTTGATGCCCACAAGCACATCGAATGCGCCCAAACGCAAATCGCGGATAATCTCGATTCTTTCCAATGTATCGATATCCGAATGCATATAGCGAACACGGATACCCTGTTCATGGAGATATTCGGTCAAATCTTCGGCCATACGTTTGGTGAGAACTGTTACCAGACTGCGGTAACCCTTTTCGGTGGTTTTGCGGATTTCACCAAGCACATCGTCAACCTGATTGCGGGCAGGGCGCACTTCAACCGGCGGGTCTATCAAGCCTGTCGGGCGAATGACCTGTTCTGCAAAAACACCGCCAGCCTGTTCCATTTCCCAAGCTCCCGGCGTTGCCGATACCGCAATGGTTTGCGGGCGCATGGCGTCCCATTCCTCGAAACGCAAAGGACGGTTATCCATGCAGGAAGGAAGCCTGAAACCATATTCTGCCAATGTTGCTTTACGACGGAAGTCACCGCGATACATACCGCCGATTTGCGGAATGGTGACATGGCTTTCATCGGTAAAGATAATGGCATTATCAGGAATATATTCGAACATGGTCGGCGGCGGTTCACCCGGTTGCCGGCCTGTCAAATAACGCGAATAATTTTCAATGCCGGCACAGCTTCCGGTTGCTTCCAACATTTCAAGATCGAATGTGGTACGCTGCTCCAGCCTTTGGGCTTCGAGAAGCCGCCCCGCCTTGTTCAATTCCGCCAAACGGTCACGAAGCTCTACTTTTATGGATTTGATGGCCTGATTAAGTGTCGGGCGCGGCGTGACATAGTGGGAATTGGCGTAAATTTTAACCGATTTCAAATCACCGGTTTTTTGCCCCGTCAGCGGGTCGAATTCGGTAATCGAGTCAATCTCGTCACCGAACAGGGAAATCCTCCATGCACGATCTTCCAGGTGGGCAGGGAATATTTCGATTGTGTCGCCTCTCACACGGAATGAGCCGCGCACGAAATTGATGTCCTGCCGGCGATATTGCTGGGCAACAAGATCGGCAAGAAGCTGGCGCTGGTCGAGATGGTCGCCCACCTGCATCTGGAACGTCATTGCCGTATAGGTTTCGACCGAACCGATACCGTAAATGCAGGAAACAGAAGCGACGATAATAACATCATCACGCTCAAGAACCGCACGGGTTGCGGCATGGCGCATCCGGTCGATCTGTTCATTGATCGACGATTCTTTTTCTATATAGGTGTCGGAGCGCGGCACATAGGCTTCCGGCTGATAATAATCATAATAGGAAACGAAATATTCGACCGCATTATGCGGGAAGAAATTCTTGAACTCGCCATAAAGCTGTGCAGCCAAAGTTTTGTTCGGTGCAAGAATAAGGGCAGGGCGTTGTGTTTCCTCGATGACTTTCGCCATTGTATAAGTTTTACCCGAGCCGGTCACGCCGAGTAAAACCTGTGTGCGGTCGCCATTTTTGATGCCTTCCACAAGGTCTTTGATTGCAGTCGGTTGGTCACCGGATGGAAGAAATGGCGTTTCCATTTTGAACGGAATTCCGCCTTCCGACTTTTCCGGACGGACAGGACGATGCGGCGTCCACAATTTGCCATTTTTAAAGAGCGGATTTCCCGAAGAAATGAGCTTGGATAATGCTTCGACAGTCGCCGTTGCGCCGCCGGTGGAAATTTTTGACGCGTCTTCAAGCCCGACATCAAGGCCGGCCACAGGATTAAGACCGGCCGCAGCACGCTGTTTGGCTGTTGCTTTGCCACCAATCGAAGTGCCGCGCGCTGTCCGCGCTCCCTTTGTCGAGGTTTTTTTGACTTTTACTGGTTTTTTGACAGGTTTTTCGGCTGCTCTGTTAATATCGGCTAACTTATCAATATCGGCTGCCCAATCGGCAATCGACCCTGCACCGGCAGATTTGACGGTTGTTTGCCGACTTTTCTTGGCCGGTTTTTTTACTTCCGTGGACTGTTGATTTTTGGCTGATGACGTCATGATAAGTCAATATGGTAATTCAACAAAAAAATAAAAGAGACGAGGCGAAGTTTGTTGGCAGTTTATACACTATCGTTTGTTGTCAATTTGTACAATATTATCGTCTTTAGTCGGGATTATCGTTTTTGGTCGGGCTTTTCGTGTGTTTCATGGGCTCGTGGCCGGATTATTGCTTAAAAACGATCTTGGAAATTGCTTTTCGAGAATTTCGACAGGAGTTCACTTTTGTCCGGAACGGAACCATGGCTCGGACGAGGGGTGACTATCCAATAATTAGACAAAAGTAATCATCACCGATATTCATAAACCCTATTGATAAAGGCAAGAGTTTTCCGCCCGATTGAAGCGTGAAAACTGACAGAATGCTATGCAAATGTCGTTAATCAGACATAAAAGCCGATATGTCGGAAATCATAAAAATTTTAGAGCTCAATTGATGGAATGATGTCCTGCTTCAAGCAGGATTGTGCGTCGGGTTTTCTTTCAGATTTCTTTTTCATGCGCTGATTGAAATTTAAAAAATTGTCGGTGCAAAAAGTAAAAATCGGGCAGTCTAGAATGCAAAAATGCGACCGTCATTCATGTAAATAGCGGAAATTACTGGAAAAAAATATAAGAAACCGGCCGCGTACCGGTTACGCGACCGGAAGAATATTTCTTGATGATTAAGCTCGCGTGATGACTTACCAATGGTGGCTTACCGGGCCGGATAAGGTGGCGGAAGCCCTCATTCCCATGAGACCGCGGTTCATACGGTCTTCCATGGGAAGGAGGAGTTTTTGACTACTCTCTTATAGGCGGCGGAAATCCCCCACTGTCATGAGATGGCGGCTCAGCCGGTCTCATCGGTGGAGGAAATCCCCCACTGTCATGAGATGGCCGTTCATGGGAAGGAGGATTGTTCGGCTCCGGTCTCATCGGTGGCGGAAATCCCCCATCCGCATGAGATGGCGGTCTATCTGGTCCACCATGCGGAGGTGGAGGATAACCCGGCCCCGGCCTCAATGGCGGCGGCAGCCCCGGTCTTCCATGCGGAGGTGGAGGATAGCCGGGTCCCGGCCTCAATGGCGGTGGCAGCCCCGGTCTTCCATGCGGAGGCGGAGGATAGCCCGGTCCCGGCCTCAACGGCGGCGGAGGTGGCCGATGGCCATCATGCCAATGACGACGACGATGATAACGACGATAATACCAGTCATCATCATAATAATAACCGTCACCGATAATCACATTATATGTCGGAGAAGAATATGACGGATAAGAAGGGCGATTATAGCTGTCATAAACAGACCCACCATCGCGAAAAGCAAGATAGGTAGCCGAAGCCCAACCGATACGGGGGCCATAATTGATTTGGCACCAATTGCCGGAACACCCTCGCACACCGACTATTGAACCGGAGGGAATAGTGCCACGAATGGCAAAGGCTACGCTCGGACCATCTCTGAAATTTAATGGAGCAGTTACCAGAGCGTCCAATGCCAATGCGGACTGTGTCGTCAATAAAAACGTACCAAACAGCAAGGAACCGAGTGTTTTCTTCATTTTGCCCTCAAGTTTAGGGGATATTTGTCTTGGAGTTATCTTCACCGACTATTGATTGACAAATTAAGCTAAATTGCAGCAGAGCGGAAGTGTTACAAATTAATTCACAATCAAGTTTTGTTAAGAAAATTATATTTCCGATACTTTCGTTACCCATTTTTAATTTGGGTAGGAAAAGCAAATTTTTACAGGTGGCAGCAAAACAAATTTTTGGATGAAAAATCTTTTTCCTATGCTATATAATAGAAAGCTAAAAGTTTAGAGACGGGTTCCGGGAGGAGTTCCGGAGGCCGTTTCTTTTTGTTTTCGACGCAAAAACGCGGGAAGGAAAGGATACGATTATGGAAAAATATCCGATGACGACCGGAAGCTATGAAAAATTGAAAAAAGAGCTTCACTGGCGTCAACACGAAGAACGCCCCCGTATCATTGAAGCAATCGCCGAAGCGAGGGGCCATGGCGATCTTTCGGAAAACGCCGAATATCATGCTGCCAAAGAAGCCCAAAGCCATAATGAAGGTCGTATTGCCGAACTTGAAGACTATGTTACCTGTGCCGAAGTGATCGACGTTTCCAAACTCACCGGAGACAAAGTCAAATTCGGTGCAACCGTCAAGTTGATTGACGAAGACACCGAAGAGGAAAAAACCTATCAGATTGTCGGTGAACAGGAAGCCGAAGTAAAATTGGGCAAAATCTCTATATCTTCGCCGATTGCCCGTGCTTTGATCGGCAAGGAAAAGGGCGATTCTATCGAAGTGAATGCACCGGGCGGTTCGCGCTCTTACGAGATTTTATCCATCGAGTTTATCTGATCGGTTGTTCTATGCGTGTGTCGATTGATGAAACGGACGTTATTGCGCCCAATTTCAAAAAACGTTTGTCGGGTGTGACATCGACAATTGTGCAACTCATTCCGTTGCAACGTAAAAAAGGCATACGCATATCCACCATCGGACCGGGATTACCGGGTAATTTGCCCTCGCTCGGCTATCCAAGCTTGTTGAAACTCTGGAAACGGCCAGAGGGCAAACCGTTTCGTATCTGGCATGCGCGGCGCAATGTCGAAATGGTGGCGGGTATTCTTCTGCGTGACCTCTTGCACATGAAGTTGAAGCTTATTTTTACCTCTGCTGCCCAACGCCATCATAAGCCTTTTACCAATTGGCTTATCAGAAAGATGGACAGGGTTATTGCAACAAGTGCCCGTTCCGGCTCGTTTCTTGAGGTGCCCTATCGGGTTATCATGCATGGCATAGACCTTGACCGGTTTACCCCGCCTGCAACATTTGAAGATACATTCCAATCGACAAAACTTCCCGGCAAATATGCGGTCGGTTGTTTCGGGCGGGTTCGCCACCAGAAGGGAACCGATCTTTTTGTCGATGCGATGATTGAATTATTGCCCCGTTATCCTGACTGGACAGCCATTATTACCGGCCGCACCACTGCCGAACACAAAGATTTTGAAAAAGAGCTGGAACGTAAAATTGCCGCTGCCGGTCTTCAAAAGCGCATTCTCATTCTGGGCGAAGTTGATGATATACGCGTCTGGTACCGGCGCGTAACGCTTTACGTTGCACCATCGAGAAACGAAGGGTTCGGGCTGACACCGCTTGAAGCTATGGCTTCCAAAACCGCTGTTGTGGCAAGTGATGCGGGTGCTTACAAGGAACTTGTCACAGAAGGCACGGGAACGGTCGTTCCCGCTGGCGATGGCAGAGCTTTGACAGACGCGATAAAACCTTATCTGGAAGACCCTGAAAAAACCATTGCCATGGGCGAAAAAGCCTTAGAGCATGTGCAGAAAGACTTTCCCCTTGATAAAGAAGCAAGCTCAATAGACGAAGTTTATCAGGAACTTTTTACAAAAAAATAATGCAATTGTTCTCTAGTTCGCGCGGACTATGGCGATTTTCCTATGCTGTAGAACGGCAGGGAACTTTATTCCATGAGTTTTGGGATACCCGAAAGAACAGTTAAGTGAAATAGCCTGATCAGATTGTTTGTCACCGCAATTCACTTATAAAATTTTAAGATTGAAGCCAGCAAATCCGATTGCCAGACGGATACGGTTTTTAATTGGAAGATATGACATTTTAAAAGCAAAGAGATCAGGCGCAATGATCACGTCATTCCTGTTGAAGAGCATTGGTACAGGAAACGCACCACGTTTGAAGCGTTAGATTGATAAATATTCGGTATTTGATGAATATATAACGGGTACACGGATGATCGTATTTGTTCCGATATTTTTCAGCATAAACCTGAAAACGATTGATTGTTTAAAGGGTGAAAAAGTTAAAAGCTTCAATGCAACATTTGCGAATAGGAAAAATCAGGCGTTTGATGAAGTTATAAAATTTATCAATATGCCTGTTTGAGGAAATTTTTAGCATCAATATGACCTTGCAGAGCCGCAAGATTGAAAAGTTTTATAGCTTCGTTTTTATTTTGTGGAACACCATAGCCATTGTAATACAAAACGCCAAGATTGTATTGAGCCGAAGCGTTTCCTTGATTGGCTGCTGCAGTATACCACATTGCCGCTGTTTTATAATCCTGGGCGACGCCCTGTCCTTTCTCATACATAAAGCCGATATTCGTTTGGGCATCAGAATTTCCCTGTTTAGCAGCCAAACTATACCAATTCATAGCAAGTTGGTAATTTGTCGGAACCCCCAAGCCATAATGATACATGTAACCAAGATTGAACTGGGCAGCCACAAACCCTTGATTAGCTGCTTGTGTATACCAATAGATCGCATATTGATTATTTATCTGGATACCTTGACCATTCTGGTACATATATCCGATTTTATATTGTGCAGCCGCAATCCCTTGATTGGCAGCCTCATTATACCAATAACTGGCCAACTGGTAATTTTGTTGAATGCCTTGCCCGGAATAATACAAATCCGCTAGCTTAAGCTGTGCATATCCATTTCCTTGTCTGGCAGATTGCTGTAGTTGCTGCAAATCGGGCAAGTCATTATTCCGGTTGCTTTGTGCCGTATTATACGTGGTACCAATTTTATTTTTCTCACCAATATAACCGTTGTTTTTTTGGAAATTTTTGAAGTCAGGATCAATCAAGCAGAAAAGCGCACCAAGAATGATAGCCACAATAATTATGCAGGGGATTAGGATAAAGTATCTCATAGCTTTAATACGGATATATGCCCTGGTTTATTTTCGACGTAAAACCGATTGATAAAAATAGAAAAATATACACTGCAGCGAAAAATATATAATTAAAAATAGGGATAGGCTGGCGAACAATTTTATTTGCTATATCACTCTTATCTTCCGATGGCAGTTCGGCTTTCTTATCATCAGATGACAGGTTTGCTTTTTCATTCTCAGATGACAGGTCGGTATTCTCGTCATCAGATGACCGGTCGGCTTCCTCATCGTTAAAAGACTGGTTTAATTTCTCCTCCTCAGATGACATGTCGTCTTTCTCACTACCAGAAGATAGTTTTGCTCTTTGGTTATCAGATAACAGGATGACTTTCTTGTCATAGCTCGCACGTTTTTTTTGAAAGACAATATTATATTGTATAAAAAATGTAATAAAACATAACACAGGAATGCCTAAACAAAATCCGGAGAACATTTGACGCATCGTCCGGTCAGAATATTCGGTTAGACTTAATTTATCCCCGGTGTCGGCATTCACAATTTTTATTCCCAAAATCATTTTACCGACATTGTTTCCAGTGAAATAATAAATTAGAAGATCAATTGAAACTATGAATACATAAAATTCACATATTGATAAAGTAAAAGATATAATACGTAATTGCAAAAGAGAATATTGTGGAGAATTTGCGTAAAAATATAAAATATAATCATTTATAGGTCGTATCAATAAAGCTAATATAAAAAATAAAAAAATATACAATAGAGCATCAAAGGTACGCGCAAAAAAACGTAACCATAGATAGTTTTTTTCATCCATAATAAAATTCACTTACATTTGAAAGAATAGAAAATTTTTTAGTTTACGTTCGGTGAATGTTTCAAAAATCGTATCAATGTAAAAATATAATTTACGATATATCGGTAGACAATTTAAATCCATCGAAAGTCACAACTTTATGGTGTTAAGTGAAAGAAATTTTATCAACCCTTCATTTAATAGTTTGATTGACGGAGAGGCGTAAAAGTAAACTTTCGAAAAACGCGTAAAACACTTTCAAATGGAAGACCTTAAGAGCAATCGAACTAGGAGAATTCGGAACGCGTCTCGCTCCGGCGCGTAACGCTTTACGTTGCACCATCAAGAAACGAAGGGTACGGGCTGACACCGCTTGACGCTCAGGCTTCAAAAACCGCTGTTGTGGCAAGTGATGCGGGTGCTTACAAGGAACTTGTCACAGAAGGCACGGGGACAGTTGTTCCGGCTGGCGATGGCAAAGCTTTGACAGACGCGATAAAGCCTTATCTGGAAGCCCCTGAAAAGACCATTGCCATGGGAGAAAAAGCCTTGGAGCATGTGCAGAAAGACTTTCCCCTTGATAAAGAAGCAAGCTCGATAGACGAAGTTTATCAGGAACTTTTTACAAAAAAATAGTGCAATAGTTCTCTAGTTCGCGCTGAAATTCGCGGGACTATAACCTGGGAAAATAGCCTCAAGCACTGCATGAGAAAGAAAAGTGATGTTTTCCGTGTATCACCTGGCGTTTTTAAAGAATAAGCGGCGGCTCGTCTTTGATGACGCGAATGGTGAGAGCGGTGCGCACGGAACCCACATTGGAGGCGGCGGTCAGTTGTTCTATAACAAAGGTCTGGAAGCTTTTGAGATCGGGTGCCACGCAGTGAAGCAAAAAGTCGGATTCCCCTGACACCATCCACGCTTTTCTGACAAGTGGCCATTGATAGACCATTGCCGCAAACCCTCGCAAATCCGCATCGGACTGGCGATGCAAGCCGACAAAGCAGAAAGCCACGAGATCTTGCCCGATCATGGCACCATTCAGTATAGCCTGATAGCCTTTGATAATGCCATCCTGCTCAAGGCGTCTCACGCGACGCAGACATGGCGGTGCAGAAATACCAACTTTCGAAGCAAGTTCGACATTTGTCATGCGTCCATTGCTTTGGAGTTCTTTTAGTATTTTCCAATCGATTGAATCGAGATCGGCTTTAATCTGCATTGGGCTTTACTTCACTATTGTTCGATTGAGTGATTGTCTATCACCGGTTAGGAAAAACGTCACGCGATAAAATCATTTTCTCCAGAATGCTGGCGTAAAAAGAATAATAACGGTAACAATTTCCAGTCGTCCTGCAAACATAAGAGCGCTCAATATCCATAAAGCGGCATCTCCGACTGTCGAAAAATTGCCATCCGGTCCAATACGGTCGCCAAAGCCGGGCCCGACATTGGAAAGAGCGGTTAATGCGCCGGTAAAAGCAGAAACAAAATCGAGTCCGGTGAAGGAAAGCAACATTGCGCCAATGACAAGCGAGGTCATGTAGAGACTCAAAAATAACAACACAGTCTGGGCAAGGTCACCGGAAATATCGGTTCCTCCATAGCGGACTTTGACAACGGTATTAGGCGATAGCAGGCGTGTCAGAGCGACACGTGTGAAGCGCCAGAGAATAATAAGCCGGTTGATTTTTATGCCACCCGAAGTCGAACCGGCACAACCGCCTATGAAAGAGGCGATGAAAAATAGTCCAAGTGCGAAAGGCCCCCAGAGCAAATAGTCCTCTGCGGCATAACCGGTTGTCGTAACCACCGAAACAAAATGGAAAATCGCGTCAAGAAATGCGTGATGGAAAGTAAATCCGAACTGGAAGCGCAGCCAGATTGCGAGCGCAAAACTTGCAACGAGAACGATGGCCAGAAAAACAATCACTTGCGGGTCGGCCAAGCGCCTTGAACGTTCCGGCAAAACAAGTTTGACATAAAGAATAAAGGGGAGCGAGGCGAGCAGCATGAAAATTGTTGCAATAACCAGCACCGAAGGTGTCTTGGAAAAATAACCGAGCGAGGCATCATGGGTTGAAAAACCGGCTGTTGCAATTGTCGTCATGGCATGATTGACGGCATCAAACATTGTCATGCCGACAGCAAAATAGGACAACATGCATAAAAGTGTGAGCCCCAGATAGGCGATGATAATGCCATTGGCAATCTGGTTCACGCGCGGCAGAACTTTTTCTGCGCGGTCGGATGATTCCATATTGAATAGCTGGATGCCGCCCACTCTGAGCGAGGGCAAAAGCAATAATGCCAAGGCGATAAACCCGATGCCGCCAATCCAGCATAAAAGCGATCGCCATAAAAGAATGCCGCGCGGTAGCCGGTCGAGACCGGTCAGAACTGTGGCACCGGTTGTGGTAATACCGGAAACACCTTCAAAAATGGCAGCAGCAAGAGACAAAGGCAGTCGCGAAAAATAAAGCGGCATGGCACCGAGCAGGCAGCCGGTGACCCATAGGCAAACAGTCAATAGAAATCCGAGTCGGGCTGAAAAGCGACAATTCGCGCCATTGGTTGCAAGCAGTATCAGAGTGGCAAAAGCAATCGTTGTCGCAGCCGAGCGAATAAAAACAACCCAGTCGCTATTTCCGGCTCGCAAATCGGCGAGGGCGGGAAGCAACATGGTTATTCCCATTATGAGGGAAAAACGCGCGCAGACATTGCTGACAAATCGAAAAATGGTAAACCTCGGGATTGAAAAGAAACTTAAATACGCGTGTTAGGCAATCAATTGCTATTTTATATAAACTTTCCACCAACTGACAATCGCTAAGTTTCACAAAATGTCATGTGTTGTGATTTAAGTGGTCAATCTTTTCGAGTGCCTTGCAAAAGCCGATTTTAAACCATAAATCAATGACTAAGAACAACCCTCGGAGAAACGCTTGCTCTTGGCTTTTTCCTAAATCGATTTATGAAAGTGGAGTTTTATGTCAGCGCGCCATATTCCTGTTTTAATCATCGGTTCGGGCCCTGCCGGCTATACAGCCGCGATCTATGCAGCGCGGGCCATGTTGAAGCCTGTGATTGTTACCGGACTACAACAGGGTGGGCAATTGACGATTACCGACGAGGTTGAAAACTATCCCGGTTTTGTCGATCCGATTGGTGGACCCGAACTTGTTCAAAGAATGGCCGATCAAGCGGTGAAAATGGGAACCGAGCTCATTTATGACATCATCACCAAGGCAGATCTTTCAAAACGGCCTTTCACTCTTCACGGTGATTCCGGCACTGTCTATACCTGTGATGCGCTGATTATTGCGACCGGTGCGCAAGCTCGTTGGTTGGGGCTCGAGAGCGAAAAAACCTTTATGGGCGGTGGCGTTTCGGCCTGTGCAACTTGTGATGGCTTTTTTTATCGAGGTAAAGATGTGGTTGTGGTCGGTGGTGGCAACACTGCCGTTGAAGAAGCGCTATATCTCGCAAATCTCGCCAAAACTGTAACTGTTGTGCACAGGCGGGATTTTTTCCGTGCCGAAAAAATTATGCAGGAGCGTTTATTGAAACGTGATAATGTACGTGTGATCTGGAATCATGTGGTCGACGAAATTGTCGGTAATCCGCCAAAACCGCCCATGGGCGCAACGGTGACCGGTGTGCGTCTTAAAGACACTTTGACGGGAAAATTGAGCGAAGTCGAAGCGCAGGGCGTCTTCATTGCTATTGGTCATGCGCCGGCTGTCGAGTTGTTTGAAGGGCAATTGCGCCAGAAACCTGGTGGTTATTTATGGACAGCTCCGGATTCTACAGCAACCGATGTCGAAGGTGTTTTTGCAGCAGGTGACGTAGCCGACGATACGTTCCGTCAAGCTGTGACTGCCGCCGGGCGTGGCTCGATGGCAGCCATTGAAGTTGAACGTTTTCTGGATAGTCTGGCTGATTCAAAGACTGTTGAAAAGTAGATTTTATCCGGTGCTTTTTAGATAAAAATTGCGCCGGATATTAAGAATGGATACCGTTTTTAAAGCAGGAAGCGGTTTTTAACATTTAAGGAGAAAACGAGTGGCTGCGCCGTTGGATTGGGACAAATTGAGAATTTTCCACGCCGCCGCTGAAGCCGGCTCGTTTACGCATGCCGCGCAGACGTTACACATGTCGCAATCGGCGATTTCTCGGCAGGTTTCGGCTCTTGAACAGGATGTCGGTGTGCCACTTTTCCAACGCCATGCACGCGGACTTATCATGACAGAGCAGGGCGAAATTCTTTATCGCACGGCTCATGACGTGTTGATGAAACTCGAAAATGTCCGCTCCAAATTGAGTGAGAGCCGTGAAAAGCCAACCGGTCATTTGTGTGTTACAACGACCTTCGGTCTTGGCTCAGGTTGGCTTGTGCAGCGGATACCGGAATTTGTGAACCTTTATCCCGATATCCAAATCCAGCTTCTCCTTGATGACGAAGAACTCGATTTGACAATGCGCCATGCCGATTGCGCTTTGCGTTTGCGTCAACCCCAGCAGCCGGATCTCATCCAGCGGCGGCTCTTTACCGTGCATATGCATGTTTATGCTTCGGCCAATTACCTTGCCAATCATGGTAAGCCGACCCAGTTGGAAGAACTTGATAATCACCGCATTATTTCATTCGGTGAATCGGCACCGAGCTATCTTGCCGGCTTGAACTGGCTGGAAAGTGCCGGACGTAATGACGGGTCGCAACGCATTCCCTCTTTACAAATCAACAATGTGATTTCCATCAAAAACGCGACTATAAAAAATCTTGGCATCGCGGTTTTGCCCGATTACATCATCGCCCCCAATGACGGGCTGATCAAGCTCTTCCCCGATCTCACAGAAATCCCATCTTTCGACACTTTTTTCTGTTATCCGGAGGCATTGAAAAACTCCGCCAAGCTTCATGCCTTTCGCGATTATATTTTCGCCAAAAGCCGCAATTGGTCATTTTGACCGGATAGGAAGAATGACGGTCTTTTTGAAAAATTCCTGATTGTTAGGACCGATAATTCTCAAAGTCATATTTTTTACCGGATAAACGACATATTACCGGATAAACGACATATTTTAGGTTAGGCCTTGTGTAAGCCCCAGTTTTTCGCCGGTGAGACAGATATTCAAGAGCTTTTGCCTGTAGCTTTGGATTGATCAAGATCGACATACGATAAGTTTGCCTGATTGCAGGCTTGTTTTATGTAAAGGTTAATCGTTGTTTTTTGATGGATAGGCATGATTGCCGGTCATATTGCCAGTTCATTGGGCACATTATGACAATGCCTATAAATTACGCGGAAAAGGTACCTTATCTAAAATTGTTGGAATTATGACGTAGCTCTTACTCTAACATTATGTTTTTTAATAAAAAAATGTTTTTTTGTGCATAAGTGAGACAGTTTTTTCAAATAAGCTATGCACTGAGTGCATAGCTGACGTGCTTAATATCTGGTTGTTGATTGCCTAAAAAAAGAGCATATTGCACACATCTCAAGAACACGTCTCCTCCCATTGCGTTTCTTGAGTGTTCCCCTCTGGAGGTTTTGTCAGATTGACTTTAGTCTCTGAAACCTTCAAACTTTGGCCGGACATTTGTCCGGCTTTTTTTTTGCCTTTTCCGGCTTATTCCTTTGACAGGTCCCAATTTGTTTTTTGGGATTTCCGATGAGCGATAATGGGAGCGGGCAATTCCATGCAAAGTTTCAAAGCAAAAACTTGTTACGCCAATGTCCTTTACCTGAGGGAAACAAAAAGCGGAAAGCTTTGTTGCTTCGGATTATTCTTGAATAGGTGCCGGTTCAATCCGGCAAAGCCGTATTGGCGTTTTCCGTCATAAGGTTTTCCGTCATAAGAATGAAAGCGGCATTGATGTTTTCGTGAAAGCCATATGAGAGGGGTATGCCCATTTTTATGCCCCAATAGTGTTGACGAAACTTTTGCGGCTTTTCATTCCCGTTAAAAAACAGGGGGCACGCATGACCAATTTTGTCGATGGGGTTGCACATGAGAGAGTAAGGCTAACGAAAATAGATGTTCGCGTATTCTTACGACAGCTTGTTTTGAGCCTCGGCCAGAGAACACACACCTTCCAGGATGATTGCTTCATGGTGTCGCAACAATGCCGGACGGTGGTGTGTGAGAATAGTGTTTTGAAGAGCTTGTTTGTCTATTCCGTGCTTGTCTATTCCGCGTTTATCTATTCTGGCTTGTTCCCGATCTTTAATGTTTGAACCGGCGAAGTTTTTTGGCTTTTTCGGAAAAACCTGTCATTGAATTTAAAAAAAACCGCCCTCAAAAAAGGCGGTTTTTGAATGGTTTAGTGACGGAACCTATTAGCGCAGGCTTGCACAGAAACGCTGAATGCGCCGGCAAGCTTCTTCCAGAAGTTTTTCAGAAGTTGCATAGGAAATACGGAAAGCCGGTCCGAGACCGAAAGCGGCTCCGTGAACAACGGCTACAGCTTCTGTTTCAAGAAGCGCCGTGACAAAATCTTCGTCAGTCTTGATGACTTTGCCTTCCGGTGTTTTCTTGCCAATCAGTTTTGCGCAGGAAGGATAAACATAGAATGCGCCTTCCGGTGTCGGGCATTCAAGGCCGTTTGCCTGATTGAGCATGGAAACAACGAGATCGCGTCTTGCCTGAAAGATTGCTTTGTTTTTTGCAATAAAATCTTGCGGTCCGTTCAAAGCTTCAACAGCAGCCCATTGTGAAATCGAACTTGTGCCGGATGTCTGCTGGCTCTGGATGGTTTCCATCGCTTTGATAAGCTCGACCTGACCTGCTGCATAACCGATACGCCAGCCGGTCATTGCATAGGCTTTTGAAACACCGTTTACCGTCAATGTGCGCTCGTAAAGCTTTGGCTCGACGGCTGCCGGCGTAGCGAATTTGAAATTGTTATAAGTGAGGTGCTCGTACATATCATCGCTCATGACATGGACGTGCGGATATTTCAAAAGAACGTCGGTCAGTTTTTTCAACTCGTCATGTGTGTAGGCAGCGCCTGACGGATTGCACGGAGAATTGAAAACAAACCATTTTGTTTTGTCGGTAATGGCTGCTTCGAGATCTTCCGGCTGGAGCTTGTAATTGAATTCTTTTTTGGCATCGACAAAAACCGGTGTACCGTTATTGACGGCGACCATTTCCGGATAGCTTACCCAATAGGGGGCCGGGATAATAACCTCGTCGCCTTTGTTCAGTGTTGCCATGAAAGCATTGAAAAGAACCTGTTTGCCACCTGTGCCGACAATGATCTGCTGCGGCTTGTAATCAAGATTGTTTTCACGTTTCAGTTTTTGAGCAATGGCTTGGCGAAGCTCCGGTATACCGGCAACAGGAGTATATTTTGTTTTGCCCTGATGGATTGCCTTGATAGCGGCATCTTTAATGTTATCAGGTGTATCAAAATCGGGTTCTCCCGCACCGAGTGAAATTACATCACGACCGGTGGCCTTGAGGTCACGGGCTTTTTGTGCAACAGCAATAGTTGCAGAGGGCTTGATACGGGATAGCGTATCGCCAATGAATGCCATTCTATTATCTCCTCAGATTGAATAAGCAAGGTACCGATTCTGGTCATTGAAGTAGATCCAACCGGTAACAGTAAATTTATGTCTCATGCGCCTTAAAAGTGCAAGAATTCTCTTCATCAAATTATTGTAGAGGGACAGAAACTATTGGTGTGATCTCCAATATTTTGCAGTTTAGCCGGCCCGTCGGGATGAATTCCAGCAAATTTTTTTGGTTCATAAAAATTTGCGCCATTCCTGTCGACATTCCGGTATTTGCGCAATGTTTTCCTATTCCCCTTTATCGACGCGGGAAAAAATATCATCAAAACGCTTTTTGGCAATGCCCGGCTGCTTATGATCACGATAGGATTGCGGCAAAGCCTGATCGTCACCCACTTTAATGAGCATAATCATTCCCATGGCATAATGGGGAATACATTTAATGCCATAAAAGCCGGGTTTATCGAAGGTCACTTGCAGTTCTTCGTCGATCTTGCCTTTGAAAGGTGTTGCTCCTTCCGGTATCATATCATCAATCGTTGCAGCATTATGGCTTTTTTGCGTGGCAATAAATTTTACGGAATCACCCGGTTTGATTTTTAGATAATCCGGCTCGAAAACCATGGCACCACTTGCACCCCGATTGAGCATTTTCACCTCATAGGTTTCGGCATTGGCAGTCGAGACGAAGGCAAGCAGTGCAACAAAGGCAAACAGTTTTTTCATTTTTCATCCTTTCAAGGAAAATTAAAGCAGGTAGCGTATATGGGGCCTACCGTTTTCAAGCATCTCTATTTCAGCATTGGCGTGGAAATTGGTCAATATTGTTTCCTTCGTCAAAACCTCTTCCGGCTTTCCCGAATTTATCAATCGTCCGTTTTGAAGCAAAGCAATACGGTCGCAAAACATGGCGGCATGATTGAGGTCGTGAAGGGCAATCAGCACAGAAAGGCCGAGTTTCCGAATGAGGGACAGAATTTCCAATTGGCAACCGATATCAAGATGATTTGTCGGCTCGTCAAGAATGAGAATACGCGGTTTTTGTGCCAATGCGCGCGCGATATGGATGCGCTGTTTTTCGCCGCCTGAAAGGCTGTTCAGAAGGCGCTTTTCAAAGCCTTTCATATTGACTTTCAAAAGTGCATCCTGCAACGCTTCCTCATCTTCCGGAAGCCATGGTGAAAATAGGCGTTTATGTGGTGTGCGGCCGATTTCTATCGCATGGCGCACGTCGATGCGTTCATGCGGTTCGGCCTGCTGTTCGACAAAGGCAATTGTTTTGGCAAGTTTTTGTCTTGGCCAGTTGGAAAAAGCAATGTCATCAAGGCTTACCCCGCCTTCTGTTGGCCGAACAAGGCCTGCAAAAACAGACAGAAGCGAACTTTTGCCTGCACCATTGGGGCCGATAATGCCTAAAATTTCCTGGTCTTTCAATGTGAGCGTTACATCATCAAGAATGGTGTGACGGTCGATTTCAAGTGATATGTGTTCGCCGACAAGCATATCAATTTCCTTTCTGCCGCAAAAGCAGCAGGGCAAAAAGCGGTGCGCCGATCAATGCGGTGACAATACCGACCGGAAAAGCAAGACCGGGCACGATAATGCGCGAAATAACATCGGCTGCAATCATGAAAAGCGCACCGATAAAAGCGGAAGCCGGTATCAGCAAACGGTGGCGAACCCCGACAATGAGACGGGCAGCGTGCGGCACCACGAGCCCCACAAAGCTGATTGTACCCATAATCGAAACCATAACGGCCGTCACCAGAGCCACAACAGTAATGAGCAGCATGCTTACATAATGGACAGAAATACCGAGCGATTTTGCAGCACGCGAGCCGAAAACAAAGGCATCAAGAATACGGCAAAAAGCAAAGAAAATTAAAAATGCGCCAAGTGTCAAAGGAAAAGCAAGCGCCGCATCGCTCCATCTTGCGCCGGAAAGATTACCGATCATCCAGGCAAAAATATTCGAGCGTCCTTCAAGGGGTGTAAAGATCATCAATATGAGCGCCGTCAAAGCATTGAACAGCATGGCGCTCGCAATACCGGCGAGAATAATGGCGGTTGCATTGCGGCCGGAATGATAGGCGAGGAACACAACAAAGAAAAACGATAACAGACCACCGATCAATGCACCGGTTGAAAGTGACAGAATACTCAAATTCATGCCGAAAGCGGTAACCAGTGCCGCACCTGTTCCCGCACCCGACGAAATGCCGAGAAGATAGGGTTCGGCAAGGGGATTTCGCAACAAGGCCTGTAAAATAACCCCGCACATGGCAAGTCCCGCACCGCAACAGGCGCCCACCACTGCACGCGGCAGGCGCCACAGCCAGATAACCCGACTGTGGAATATATCCACCTCGTAACCGCTATCAAACAGATGATTGGCAATGGTTTTCAAAAAGGACGAAAACGGAATGGCAATCTCGCCAATTGCTGCACCTGTCACAATTGCGCATAGCAAAAGACAGATGCAGAAAAGCCAGATGATAATGGTGCGGGGCAAATGTGTCACTCTTTTGCGTCACTCTTTTAGAAGACCAAGTTCGACAATGGCATTTGCCAGTTTTTCAATACCGTCAATGGTGCGCATGGTTGTATTCATGGATTGCACGTCCATATTGACAAGGCGATCATTTTCGACAGCCGGTAGCAGTTTTGTAACGGGGTCTTTCTTCAAAAAATCACGTTTCACGACAACATTATCGGCAGGAAAACGGCGACGATCCATTTCGGCAAGAACAATAATGGTCGGGTTTGCTTTAACGATAGTTTCCCACCCGACGGTCGGCCATTCATAGTTCGATTTGATAACATTTTTAATGCCCAGGATTTTCATAATATAACCGGGTGCACCAAGGTCTCCGGCAACGTAAGGGTCAATATCAAGATCGGCACTGGAATACCAGAAAACCGCGCTGATTTTGCCCTTGGGCAAGTTTTTGACCTTGTCGATTGCAGCTTGTTCGCGCCCTTTCAGCTCTTTAACAAGTTTTTCGCCGCGATCCTGAACATTGAAAATCAATGCCAGTTCGGAAATTTCCTGATAGATCATGTCCATTGTGAAAGGGGCAGTGCGTAAACCGTCGCTACCGGCAAGGTTGTCTTTTCCCACACAATCGGCAGGTGCTGTATAAACCGGAATTTCAAAATCTTTAAATTGGTCATAGGTCGCCGCACTTCCCGCAGGCCCTATAACCCATTCCTGATGACTTGCGACAAGATCTGGCTTTTCGGCAATGATGCTTTCGAAACTTGGAACATCATGGGAAAGCATTTTGACGTTCTTGTTCACTTCGGTAAATTGCGGCAAAACCGGCGAATACCAGAGCGCAGTCCCTTTGACTTTGTCGGATAATCCCAGAGCATAAAGGATCTCTGTCGTATTCTGACCGACCGAAACAACGCGTTCCGGTGCTTTATTGAAAACAAGTGTGCGGCCGCAATTTTTTACCGTTAACGGATAATGCGTTTGGTCGGCAAAAGCATTGCTATGAACAGCAATGGAAAAACAGCTTATTGCCGCAGCCAGAATGATCGTCTTCAAATGGATGGTTTTCATGAGTATACTCTTCTCGTTTAAAGCCGGTGCAAAGCCGTTTTATGAGGGCTTTGCCGTGTCACGGAATTGAAGTGATTGACGGCGGGGGTTCGGAAAGTTTTCAAGCCTGAAAAAGCGCAACTGCAAAACGAAAAAAGCACCTTCTGGCGAAAAAGACTTGAAGAAAACGTCTTTAAGAAAGTCCGGCTTGAAAACGCATGTGTAACCATTTGTTTAAAGTTACAAATTTTTCCAGTTCCGGTCTTTTCAGCTTCGGACTTTTTACTTCGGCCCTTTTCACAATCGGAATATTTTTGTTTCAATAGGCTATTTTTATCTTCTCTCCGCTTTGACAAATGAGAGCAAAACAATGTCGAACTTTTTTGTTTTGAAAAAAGCCGCAAGAGATAAAAAAAGAAACTCTGTCGAAACAATTGTTTTGCTTGCGCAATCAAACCGGAAAAGATTATCCGGATAAGCGTATGAGAGGCGACAAAAATGACGCCTGATTGGATTGCCATGATGACCTTTCCTTTGCACCCACCGTGCGTTAGGGCATTTCATAACGGGCTCATACAAAGCCCATGATTGACGGCAGGTCTCCTGGCTCGCGGCATTTTTTCGCACCTTTAACCTTCCCGCTTTCGCAGTGGCCGGGTAAAACCCTTAAAAAAGGTGCTGCCGTTTACAGTTGCGGGGGCAGCCACGGCTGAAATCCCTTGAGTGAGGTCGATTTTTCCGTGTTCCCTATTATTCCCCTTTTGAAGACATCCTGAAGGGGAACCGTCAATAAAATTTATAACTTATCTAAATATAAGTGCAAGCGTGTTGTTGAATTTCCTCGGTTGAACAGGAAATAGTTTAAATGTGCCATTCGGGTCATCTTTGAGTGATTGAATGAGTGTCTGAATTCCGGGTAAAAAAGAATAAATTCGGAACGAAGCGGAACAAAGAGGTGACAGGAAGAGGGAAAAAGAGCCATGGGCATAAACGCTGGAAAAGATAAAACCCGAAACGATAATGCCCATTTTTCCCCGAGTATTGGGCTTATTTTTTGAATAATCGGCAAAAAGTTTAGATGTTTTGAATAAGGTAAAATCACGCCCGCCGGAAATTGTAATAGGGGAGTGGCGAATGCATCGGGCTTACGATGAAATTAAAGCTAATATGGAAAAAGCCCCACCTCAAAAAAGTGGAGCTTTTAAAAAGCTGTTTCTTTTATATCCGGTTTTGAAATGCTGACAAAACATTTTGCCGTTTTAGGCAAGCATTTCACATCCTGATATTAAAGAGCTGAAAGATTGCCTGCAGCAGATTTGCCGGAACGACGGTCCTGCACAACTTCATAAGACACTTTCTGGCCTTCATTAAGACCGCTCATGCCTGAGCGTTCAACAGCTGAAATGTGTACAAAAACGTCTGCACCACCATCATCAGGTTGAATGAAGCCGAAGCCTTTTGTTGTGTTGAACCACTTAACTGTTCCTGTAGCCATAGGAAACTCCTGTAATAAGATATTATTGCATCAACACGTCTTATGTTGATACTTGGGTAGATCGAAATTTAGAAAGGGGAGTTTCGTTAAATAGTGCTTGCTGCACGGTTAAGAAAGTCGCACAACCGAAAAATCGATTGGCGCTTCATTAGACCCTCTCGAAAAAGAAAGCAAGTTGAATTAATATTAAATTTGAAAGCGTTGTCGCTTTTGCTATTTTGATTGCCGACACTATCTGGTGTATACAGGGGCAATCATTATTTTAATTGTCGTCAGAATGTCGCGATTATATGAGGGGATTTGAGTGAATGGCCAAAAAAGGCAGCGATATAGACGACAACATGCCTGATAATCCGGTTGATGCAGCGCCCGGTTCATTGCGCGAAGGCATTGTCAAAAATACCCGTTTTTCCCATCAGGCAAAAATTCTTTACATTGCTTTCTGGCATTCGCATACGCGCAATACGTTGATTGCGACATTCCTTGGCATACTTGTGCTAATTATTCTGATTGGCCGCGGGCAATTGCAAATCAATGAATGGACAAAGGATTTCTGGAACGCGATCAGCCGCAAAGATTTGCATGAATTTGTTTTCCAGCTTGGTGTGTTCTTTGTCATTGCCTCGGTGTTGTTGATCTTCAACATTGTTCAGACTTTTTTGAACCAATATCTGAAAATGAAATTGCGTGAAGGCTTGACAGATGACCTTATCAGCCAATGGATGCAACCAAAACGCGCATTTCGTCTGACAATGGCTGGCGAAGTAGGTGTCAATCCTGACCAGAAACTTCATGAAGATGCCCGACATCTTGCCGAATCGACAGCCGATCTCGGCATCAATCTGTTGCAGGCAAGCGTCACATTAATCATCTTCATTCCGACATTATGGGCAACAACGGCGGGCTTTGTTTTCAGCTTTTCCGGCTATAGTTTTCCGCTTCCCGGTTACATGATCTGGGCGGTGCTCCTTTATGTCGGGGCGGCATCATTCCTCACCTGGTTTGTTGCGCGTAATCTGGTGACGATCAATGCCAACCGTTATGCACGTGAGGCAGATTTGCGTGCCGCTTTAATGCACACCAACCGCTCGATCGATTCGATCACCTTGATGGGGGCGGAGAAGGACGAGAAGCGCTATCTTGATGGCCGTGTGCAAAATGTTTTGAATGCCATTTGGCATATCGTTGTTGCAACGACCAAATTGACAGGCATCACCGCCGGTTATGGCTGGGTGTCAAACGTTGCTCCCTATATTATTGCCTCACCGATCTATTTTGGTGGCGGCATCGATCTTGGTGGTTTACAGGCGGCTGTTCAGGCTTTCAACCAGGCACACCAGTCATTGCGCTGGTTTGTCGACAATTATGGCGCTTTGGCCGATTGGCGCGCAACGATGCTGCGTGTTGCAACATTCAGGCAGGCTGTTGTTCAAATGGACGGTGTCGATCGCCTGAAGGGCGAGCATATCACGGTTAAAACCAATGATTCCGATATTATGACCTTCGACAATCTGTTGATCCGCACAGCCAACGGTAAATTGACTTTGACACCGGAAAATCTGGCAATCAAACGCGGGCAAAACACGCTGATTTATGCGCCGCAAGATGTTGATAAAACCATTCTCTATCATGCTCTGGCCGGTTTGTGGCCGTGGGGGCAAGGCACAGTGGGACTACCCAATTCAGGCCTACCGAATTATATACCCGATGCACCTTATATTCCGCCCGGCACATTGCGCACGGTTCTTCTCTATCCGGCAACGGATAAAAATCCGACAGATGAAGAAATCGAACGCGCTCTCGAAATCACTGGTTTGAGTGATTATTTTTCCGCGCTTGATGAGGAAAACGTCGATTGGGAGAGACGTCTTAATGATGTTGAACGCCGTTCGATCGCTTTTGCACGCGTGCTTCTTACAGAACCCGAGTGGATCGTTGCCAATCAGGTGATGGATGGCATTGACGAAACTGTGCGCAAACGTATTGCCTCGGTTGTCTTCCAGCATTTGAAAAATACAACTTTTGTCTATATCAGCCGTCGCAATGACGAAAGCTATCTGTTCGACGTGATTGTGGAAGTAAAATTTGCGCCTTCCGAACAGGCTTTGTCAAAGAGTGAAAAGGAAACACCAAAAAGTGAGCCGGCCGATAGCATGCCACAAGCCCAAACAATAGATGCTGAAACAACGGGCAGTGAGTCCCCAAAGGCTCCAGAAACGTCACCTGCAAACGACACACATGAAGAGCCCAAAAAATAGGCTTGAAGAATTCCTTTGGCTTCCCCGCTAAAAAGAAGCAAGTTGCTGTGATCAGCAAAACGCACAAATGACTTCTTTCTTTTCGGGCGTTGTTTTATGTGCGGTGGATTTTTGTGACCGACAAGCTTTTATGATTAGTGATTTTGGACAGCGGTTTTAAGCAGAGCCAATTTCTTTCGTCGAAGATCAACCTCTCCAGTTCCAAGAAAAATAACGTAGCGGTAAGATTGCAGCAATTCGCGTTCGAAAACGGCTTTTGAAAAAAGCTTTCAATGAAATTTCCTCCAAAAAAGATTCGCACTCCAAAGATATTTTTGAAAGAAAAATGCCTTTAGCGTTTCATAAATTCTCGAGGTTTTAAGGCCGCGCTGGTCGGTTTTCAGGAACCGCAAACAAACATGAAAAAGAGGAAGATGCAAAACTCCGCTCGGACAAGATGCATTTTAAAAGTTCATACAAATAGAATCAAAACCGGATGCACTTCAAATACGTGTTCTTAAAAATTGCCACAGGCTTTAAAACCGGTTTTGTCAGAAACACTTTTGTTTTTTTTAAATTACAAAGAGCTCCATAGCCCAAGTTTTTCCATGAGAACTGTCGGAAAAGGAATAGAGGCCAAAGAGCACAAAACGGAACAGGTTTCAAATAAGGCGCGGGGAATAACGAGAGCGAAAACTTTTCGATGGGCAGCATTTTCCCGAACTACACTATGGGTCTTGACTTACACTATAAATCTTGAAGAGCTTGATAAATCATGCGCAGCGTTAAGGAAGTCGGCTTTCGGGAAAAGAGGAGGGGGGGCGGCAAGCGGAGTTTTTGAAGTGCCGTATAATACCCGTGATTTCCGGTTTTAAAACTTACCAGCCCCAGAACATCAGCCACCAGGCGTAGACAATTGGAACGCAACAAAGAGCAAAAAGAGCGAAGCTAACTAATTTGCGGATGAGGCTTGCAGGTGTTCTTTGCAGGATTCTTGCCCCAAGATAAAGGCTCCAGAGCGCGGTTAAAGCAAGAATAAAGGCACGGGCATATGGCAACCACCAGAAGGTCACGCCATCATACATCAAAAGTTTGATTGTCGTTGCAGTAAGCCCCAGAAACAGGCCCGCTGCTGCCAGTGGCAAAAACGCTTGTGCCAAATGATGATAGAGTGTTGACGAACGCATAAGCGCGGCAATAGCCCACAGCATGAGCGTTAAAAAAGTGCCAAAAAGCACACCGCTTCCCAGAATGTAACTTGCGACACAAAAGCCGTCTACCCAGTTGAAACTGTCATTATTGGCGGGGTGGTTTGTCAAAATCCACCACGGAGCTGTCGGGTCGAGCGGCCAGAAAATATTATGATCGACAAGCCATTCTGCAATTCTCTGTTTAAAGGTCACAAACCACGGGCTTACAGTCCATGTGAAGGCCCCGATGGCAACGCCGATCATGCCGAAAAGGAGTAGCCTTGTTTCCCACGGATTGGCGTTTTTGTCTTCTCCGTAAACGACAACTTCTTCCATAACCGAGCGTGGTTTTAGAGCCACAGCATCGCGGAATCCGGCACAGCGCGCGCACATATGGCAGGCATTGACACCATGAAGCTGATGAATATTAATCATTGGCGGGCAATTGGGGTTTTCCTGACGGGCTCCACAATAATGCGCCCATTTTTCCTGATCAGTCTTGAACGAAATAGGGGCAAGGCGGGAAAGCAGGTTGAAAACGCCATTAACGGGGCAAAGATAACGGCACCAGACACGCGTACCCTTACCGAAAAAGAAGCCGATGACCATTGCTGCCAGTGTCGAGCCGCCCAAAATGAGAAGTGCCGCTTCTGCATAATCATAAACGCTGATCAACTGCCCATAAAGCGTTGTCAGAATAAAGGCGACTGTTGGCCAGCCCCGCCATTTGAGCCAGCGCGGAATAGTTTTGTTACGCCCAACAGTGCGGCTGGTATATTCGGCCAATGCACCTTCGGGGCAGAAAACGCCGCACCAGATACGGCCTATAAACAGCATAGAAAGAATGACAAAGGGCCACCAGATTCCCCAAAATACGAATTGGGCAAAAAGCACCAGATTGCCAAGAATATGTTCCTGCCGTGGCGGCAGTGGTAGAAATGATGGCACGATCAGGAGAAACAGGTAAATGGCAACAACACACCACTGAATCGTCTGGATCACTGTTCTATGGCGTTGCATGACAGTGCCCAGATTATAGACGGCAGTGGTGATGATATGAGACATGGTTTTTTTAGAAAAATTGGTTTCAGGTAACTTTCAATGGCGGACGAATCGCCGTTTTGGCAGGCTTCCTGTTACAAAGAACAATGGCTGTAATCCAGTAAACTGCCAACACAACAACTTGCATCAAAGACGGTTCCGCATGGTAGCCTGTAAGGCCAGTCAATGTGCTGTTATCGGGAATAAGCCAGCTTGTGCTCCA
This sequence comes from Bartonella sp. M0283, assembly GCF_016100455.1. Lineage (NCBI taxonomy): Bacteria > Pseudomonadati > Pseudomonadota > Alphaproteobacteria > Hyphomicrobiales > Bartonellaceae > Bartonella > Bartonella sp. M0283. The sequence goes on from NZ_JACFSK010000001.1 coordinate 426,756, forward strand.
TAGCGGATCATCCATAAAGCTGTATAGCCATTCGGGTAAATCATAAGCCGAAATCTGGGCTGCCGCTTTGTCAAAGGCAGTAATCAACAAACCGCCACCGATGAGTAGAAGAACAAATTCACTTCCCAGAAAGAACCATCTCCACGGAATGATTTTGGAAAATTTCTGCAACAACCAGAAAGTGAATAGTGCCAGAATAAAGCCGAGCACACCCCCCAGAATGAACATGCCGAGCGACGCACCATTTTGTTGGGCTCCGACACCGGCAAGAAACACCACTGTTTCAGAGCCTTCGCGGGCAACGGCAATCATGGCAAGAAGCATAATGCCAAAACCACCGGAAGTTTGCAGGCTTTCGGCTGCTTCACGTTCCAATGTATGTTTCATCGAAGCACCGTGGTGATGCATCCAGACAATCATTTGCATAATGAGAAGGGCAGCAACCGCCATCATCGCGGTGAAGAACCATTCCCCGCCGGGACCGGCAAACCATGTGCCCGCAACGTAGAAGAGAACGGCAAGAAGACCGGCAAGAACCAGCCCCAAAGCTGTTCCCGTCCACAACCGGTTTTTAAGGGTTAAAAGATTTTCGCGCCGCAACCACGTATAAAGGATGCCAATAACGAGCAGCGCTTCAATACTTTCACGCCAGACGATGAAAAGAGGTGCACCCATTTTCTGCTCTCCTATTTTACGTTAATGTCGAAACCGGCCATATCCATGTGAAATTCGTCAACAAAATGGTAGCTGCCGGGTTTGAGCGGATGAATGACGACAAATGATTCCACCCCTGCACCTAAAACTTTTTCAACCCGCATAGACAGGTTTTCAAATTCAGCCGGCCCCGAACCGATATTTTTAACCGAGATTTTGAAGCGTTGTCCCGCCGGAACTTCAATTGATTGCGGTTCAAACACGCCATCCTTGATGGTTACATTATAAAGTGAAAGTTCGTCGGCTCCGGCAAAGAGGGGAAACAGACAAAACAGCAAAACCAATATTGCGCGCATAATAAAACCCTTTTTAACCAAAGAGAGCTTTCCGGAATGAATGTTTTACGTTCAAGAAAACCAAATGATCCCCGCCAAAAAGCAAGACCGGCTGTGGAGGTCACAACGGCCGGTCTGCTCAGAGGGCTTACTTCTAGTGGTGGATGATCGAAAGTAAACCCCGACTTTACAAACAGGCCTCGATCTTTGGGGATAAGTTTGACTGGAAACTTATCCCGAAACTGTTTCCGGCAGAACTGAACTGCCGGTCATAACAATCAATAGCCACCCTTTTTGCCGGTGCCGGCATAGGTGAAGTCATATTCGACAACGCATTTGTCAAACCACGGGCCAACGCCGGTTTCCTTATCGACATGGCGGCCGAACATTGATTCTTTTGAAGGTGGCAAAATGGTGTATTTCAGGTGATATTTGCCCGCACCATCAAGCTTGATATTTTCGCCATAATGCGGGCCATCATTGGCTACCATAGGATGGAAATGACCGCTCAAAGGCTCTTTTGCGCCTTCCTTGGTCAATTCATAAGAAACTTGCAAATAAGGTGCCCATGCGCCTTCCGGAAGACCGTTTTTATTGTCTTCGGTCGCATGAATATCCGCTTCCAGATGGATGTCGGACTTCGCAGCCGCGAGCATAATGCCTTCCGGTTCCATTTCAATCGGTTGCAGGTAGACAGCCGCAATTTCCAAACCGCCACAATGCTGTGGCTCGCCAATCGGGTATTCCACAGCCAGAGCCGGTGTTGCAAATAGTGTGCAGGAAGCAGCCAAAATTAGTTTGTTTAAACGCATGATATATCCCTCAAAATAAAACATGACTATATATATCATCTTTTATCAAAAGCGCAAATTTAAAATTTACCAAAATTATCAAGTTCATTTACAAAACTTATAAAAGCGGCCGGATTTTGCATTTGTTTATTGAAAACGAACAATTGAGTTCACAATATATAATTGGATATTAGACGGCAAAGAAATAGTAAAAAAATAAAAAATATACTATTAATTATATGATAATCATGAGACGATTATTCAATATAATAATGAGTTTAATTTTATTTCATAGTGAAACAAAATAATTTATTTAAATTCACTGGGTCATTTTTTTATTTTTTAAATTTTAAATTTATCCGAAAAATTAAAAAATATTGAATCAATGGAACATAAAACGTGACAATGCCGATCATGAGGCACGCTATTTTGAGCGAGGCGGGCATATTCAAGGCAAGATTATGACAGCATGAGACAAGCCGGGTAGGATCCAGTCAAAAGGGATTTCAAAAGAAGCAGAAGTGGTACTTCTTCTGTGAAGTGAAGTGGAAATTATCGGAACATTGAAAGCGCCCGGCAGAAGGAAACTAATCGGCACAATGAAAGCGACCGGCACGTGGTAACTAATCGGCACATAGAAAGTGATGAGCGGCAAAAGTGATAGGTAGAGAAATGTGATGAGCTGCACTTTCCTGCATTTCCACTTTTCTGCATTTCATGATGCGGAAGGTTAAGATCGGATAATAAAAGAGTTGTTCAGAAATGAGCGAAAAAAGGTTGAAAGCTATTTGTTGCAAGAATCGGAATTGCACTAATGATTGGCGGGGAGGGATAGTATGTATTTCCGCGGTTCAGCCATTCCTTGTTACTCCTTGGGCGTAAAGCAATATGGTTTGAAAATGATAAAATATCGCACGATCAATGATATGGTGGAATAAGATCTTCTATGGGGCAGAATAAGCCGAATAAAAATGCCCATGCTTCAAATCCGAGCAATATTCCGGTTCTAACGGCTTGAAGGCGAGCGCTGAGAGCCGATGGATAGAGAACCCAACCGAGAAGTATTTTTACGCCGTTCCAGTTAAAACTGGCGAAGTAGGACCATGGCTTGAAAGTAAGTGTTGAGAGCCGATGGATAGAGAAGCCCGATCGAGAAGCGTTTTCATGCTGTGGCAGTCAAACCGGTTAGGTCTTCCCGGGCTTAATGGTTTGAAGGCAAGGACGTGAGCTGGGCAGGGAATAAATAAGCCCACGGCAAGTTATGCTTTAGCCGTGGGCGAGAAAGTTATTCGGTATATTCTTGTAAGGAACGCACTTGAATTGTGTCATTCTGCAAGGCTTCTATCGCATCGACAACGGATATCGCTCCCGACATGGTTGTGTAATAGGGAACCTTTTGCATCAAAGCCGCGCGACGCAGCGATTTTGAATCAGAAATTGCACTTGCTGTATCGGTTGTATTGAAAACAATTTGAACCTGACGGTTGCGAATAGCATCTTCAATATGCGGGCGGCCTTCGAGAACCTTGTTGATCTTCTTGGCCTTCACGCCATGCTGTTCAAGGAATTTTTGCGTTCCTGTCGTTGCAAGGATTGAAAAACCGAGTTTTGCCATGCGCTTGACGGCGCCGAGCACACGGTTTTTGTCATCATCCTTGACCGACACAAAAAGTGTTCCTTCCCGTGGCAGATCATTTCCCGCACCAAGTTGCGCTTTGGCATAGGCAAGAGCAAAGCTGTAGTCGAGCCCCATGACCTCGCCGGTCGAGCGCATTTCCGGCCCTAGCAAAGTATCGACACCCTGGAAGCGGGCAAACGGGAAGACAGCTTCTTTCACAGCGATATGCGGTTTTTTCTGAACTTTGGGGTAACCGCCATAACGATTGACAGCGTTTTCAAGTTTATCACCCGTCATAATGCGAGCGGCAATCTTGGCGATCGGCCGTCCGATTGTTTTGGCAACAAATGGAACTGTGCGGGAAGCGCGCGGGTTTACCTCGAGAATATAGATAACGCCTTCCTTCACGGCATATTGCACATTCATCAAACCGCCAACATGAAGCGCTTTGGCAAGCTCAATCGTCTGGCGTTTCAGTTCTGCAACAATTTCGGGTGACAATGTGTGAACGGGGAGCGAACAGGCCGAGTCGCCCGAGTGGATACCGGCTTCCTCAATATGTTCCATAATACCGGCTACGAATGTATCTTCGCCATCGCACAGGCAGTCAACATCAACCTCGATTGCATTGGTGAGGTAGGTATCGAAAAGAAGAGGATTCTTGCCGAGAAGTGTATTGATCTGGCCGGTTTTGTCGTTCGGGTAATGGGCTTTGATTTCTTCGGGAACCAGTTCGGGAACAGTGTCCAGAAGGTAGGATTGCAAGTTGCGTTCGTCATGGATGATTTGCATGGCGCGGCCGCCAAGCACATAAGACGGGCGCACAACCAGCGGAAAGCCGAGATCATTGGCAACAAGGCGCGCCTGTTCGACCGAATAGGCAATGCCGTTTTTAGGCTGCGTCAAATCAAGCTTGATGAGCAATTTCTGGAAGCGGTCGCGGTCTTCTGCCAAATCAATGGCGTCTGGCGAGGTACCAAGTATCGGAATGCCCGACTTTTCAAGAGAGGCGGCAAGCTTCAAAGGTGTTTGCCCGCCAAATTGGACGATAACACCGACAAGTTCGCCTTTTTCTTTTTCCGCTTCAAGAATTGAAAGCACATCTTCGGCAGTCAATGGCTCGAAATAAAGCCGGTCGGAGGTATCATAATCTGTCGAGACGGTTTCCGGATTGCAATTGACCATAATGGCTTCATAGCCGGCATCATGGAGTGCAAAAGCCGCATGACAGCAACAATAATCGAATTCGATACCCTGTCCGATACGATTTGGTCCGCCACCAAGGATAACAACCTTTTTACGGTCGGATACATTGGCTTCCGAACGCATCTTGCCGGCGAAAGGAACTTCGTAAGTCGAATACATATAGGCTGTGGGCGAGGCAAATTCGGCAGCGCATGTATCAACGCGCTTATAAACCGGCTTTACATTAAGTTCATGACGCGCTTTTGTAACCTCTTCGGTTTCAAGACCGGTAAGGCTGCCAAGCCGCGCGTCGGAAAAGCCCATGGATTTGAGCATACGGAAATTCTCCGCATCTTTCGGTAGGCCTTGCTCGCGCACACGTTGTTCCATATCGACAATCGAGGCAATCTGCTCAAGAAACCAAGGGTCGATTTTGCTGATCTGGTGGATTTCGTTTAATGGCATCCCCATGCGCATGGCCTGCGCAACATAACGCAAACGATCAGGCGTTGGTGTGCCGATAGCGGCACGGATAGCATTTTTCTCGTCGCCTTCGGCGTGTTCGGGAATGGTAATGTCGTCAAGGCCGGTCAAGCCGGTTTCAAGCCCGCGCAAGGCTTTTTGCAAAGATTCCTGAAAAGTGCGGCCGATTGCCATAACTTCGCCGACCGATTTCATTGCTGTGGTCAAAGTATGCGAGGCACCCGGAAATTTTTCAAAGGCAAAACGCGGAATTTTGGTAACGATATAGTCGATTGATGGTTCAAACGAAGCCGGTGTTGCTCCGCCGGTAATGTCGTTTTCCAATTCGTCCAATGTGTAGCCGACTGCAAGTTTTGCTGCAACTTTGGCAATCGGAAAACCCGTTGCTTTCGAGGCAAGGGCGGAAGAACGCGAAACACGCGGATTCATTTCGATGACAATCAAACGGCCATTTTCCGGATTGACGGCAAATTGCACGTTGGAACCGCCGGTTTCGACGCCGATTTCACGCAAAACCGCAATCGAGGCATTGCGCATCATCTGGTATTCTTTGTCGGTCAAAGTCAAAGCCGGTGCGACTGTAATAGAGTCACCGGTGTGAACGCCCATAGGGTCAAGATTTTCAATCGAACAGACGATGATGCAGTTGTCTTTCTTATCGCGGACAACTTCCATCTCGAATTCTTTCCAGCCCAGAACACTTTCTTCAATGAGAACTTCCGTAGTTGGCGAAGCTTCAAGCCCGCGTTCGATGATTTCGTAAAATTCCGAACGGTTATAGGCAATGCCGCCACCGGTTCCACCGAGCGTAAAAGACGGGCGGATAATTGCCGGAAGTCCGACAACATCAAGAGCTTGACTGGCTTTACCGGTTGCATGGGAAATATAACGCTGTTTTCTGTCGCCTTCGCCCAAATGCCAGTCATGTTCGAGTTTTTCAAGCGCTTTATCAAGCTCGTCACCTTCAAGTTCGGCCTTGAGCTTGTCGCACATTGCGTCGTGGCGTTTGCGATCTTCTTCCTTGATTTCGGTTGCATTGGCAAGCATGGATTTCGGTGTTTCAAGCCCGATTTTTGCCATGGCTTCACGGAACAATGCACGGTCTTCGGCTTTGTCGATCGCCTTGGCATCTGCCCCGATCATCTCGACATGATAGCGTTCAAGAACGCCCATGCGTTTTAACGACAAAGCCGTATTCAGGGCAGTTTGTCCGCCCATGGTGGGAAGCAGCGCATCCGGCTTTTCGCGCGCTATAATTTTGGCAACAACTTCCGGCGTTATCGGCTCGATATAGGTTGCATCGGCAAGATCAGGGTCTGTCATGATTGTTGCCGGATTGGAATTGACCAGAATGATCCGGTAGCCTTCTTCCTTCAAGGCTTTACAAGCTTGCGTTCCGGAATAGTCGAATTCGCAGGCTTGACCGATGACAATAGGTCCCGCACCGATGATGAGAATGGATTTTATATCTGTGCGTTTTGGCATGGCAGCATCCTATCGCAAACACCCGCACAGGGAAAACTGGCAGGTTCAACATTTCTTTTTTTAAGGCTAAGCCTGCCTTATAGGTAAAGTCAGCGTGAAAGTAACCCCCTAAATTTTGCTTTTCCTAATTTTTTTTGCTTTACTATGGATGAGAGCCTTCTCTTCTTGGAGGAAGAAGCTATATGCTCTCGAATAAAATAAGCACTGGGAGAGAGGCTTATGCGGTGGGAAGGTGGCAGACAAAGCGACAATATTGAAGATCGTCGCGGTGAAGAAAATAACGGTGCAAGTCCGGTTTTTCGAACAGGTTTAAGCGGCGTCGGTTTTGCCTTGTTGTCGCGTGGCGGTTTCACGGGAATTCTCATTCTTGTTGTTATTTTTCTAGGGCTCAGCTTCTTCGGCTATAGTCCGACACGTTTTCTATTCGGCGATGGAGCGCTGGTGAATGAACATAGAGCGCCATTTGGCGCAGCAAAAGCGCCGCTTCAAACCAATGACCGGCGTAGCCTTTTTATTGCAACGGTTCTTGCCGAAACAGAAGATACGTGGGGCGAGATTTTCTTCCACCACAATGCCAAATATAAGCCACCGATCCTTGTGCGTTTTACCGGCGCTATCGATTCGCCATGCGGGCTTGCAACCGCGGCCGCCGGCCCTTTCTATTGTCCTGCCGATCAAAAGCTTTATCTTGATGACGAATTTTTCGACAAATTGGCAACCCATTTTAAAGCACCGGGAGAATTTGCCCAAGCCTATGTCATTGCCCATGAAGTCGGCCATCATGTGCAAAATTTGACCGGTGTTCTCGACCGGATGAATAAGAGAAGGGTAAGCGCCGATACGTCGACTGCCAATGCACTTTCGGTAAAAATCGAATTGCAGGCCGATTGTTATGCCGGTGTGTGGGCGCATTCAACCGAGGATGACGGACTATTGGAAGAAGGTGATATCGGCTATGCATTGAATGCAGCGGCAAAAATCGGTGATGATACATTACAAAAACGGACGCACGGATATGTTGTGCCTGATAGTTTCACTCATGGAACTTCTGCACAACGCGTCAATGCTTTCAAAACCGGTTACCAATTGGGAAAAATGGAATCATGTGACGGATTTTAAAAAATCCACGTTTGAGAGATTTCGTGAAGTTGAAAGACTTTCTATCCAGTATTTTTGCGCTGTCTCCTAGACGTGGTCGTCATCATCCGGTTTTCGCATGCGCGTTCAAGGGTATCTCGTGTCTTTCATAAAATGATCGGTACAAATCACGGGGTGGTAAAAAATAGCAAGCAACCATCTTCATCCGAAGGCGGGCTTTAAAACATTTTGGTGTGCACGCCGGTTTTGCTTGTTGGCAAACATGACCGTTTAACAAGACCAAAAATATTCAGGCAAATTTTGCCGGTTCAAGCATTTCAAAAGTCTTGATCGCTCCCAAAATAGTATAGAGAGTTCGGTAAGCCGCGTTTTTTCCCTTTTCTATTTTTCACAATAGTCCTATTAGCAATTTCTTGTACAAGCATGGAAATTCGTCATGTCGCAAAGTCTCGATGCAAAATTTGTTCACAAGGGACTTGTTCTGGTCTTCATCACGCTGTTACTGGATATTATCGGCATTGCGATTATTGTGCCGGTTATGCCGGAATATCTAAGCCAATTGACCGGCGACAGTATCAGCAGGGCTTCGGTTGATGGCGGCATTCTGCTCATGGTCTATTCAACCATGCAGTTTCTTTTTGCCCCCTTTATCGGCAATCTTTCCGACCGTTTCGGGCGCCGGCCGATTTTATTGTTATCCATTATCACTTTTGCGATTGATAATTTTATCTGCGCCATTGCGTGGAGCTATTCCATGCTCTTTATCGGCAGAATTCTTGCCGGTGTCAGCGGCGCCAGTTTTTCCACCTGTTCGGCTTATCTTGCCGATATTTCCGACGATGACACCAGAACACGCAATTTCGGGCTCATCGGCATTGCCTTTGGTGTCGGTTTCTTTTTAGGGCCGCTGATTGGCGGCGTTTTAGGCGAAATCGGCCCCCGTATGCCGTTTTATTTTTCAGCCGGACTTTCGCTCGTCAATTTTGTTTTTGCCATGTATATGCTGCCGGAAACTCTACCAATGTCATTGCGCCGCCCCTTCGAGATCAGACGGGCAAATCCGGTTGGCGCTCTGCTGGAATTGCGCCATTATCCCACTGTGCTTTGGGTGGCACTTGCCTTCTTCCTCTATTGGCTTGCCGAGGCGGTTTGGCCTTCAACTTTGGCTTTTATGGCCAAAGAACGTTATGGCTGGAGTGAATTTTCTATCGGTTTTGCTTATGGCGTTTTCGGCATCGGCCAGTGCATCATAATGGGATTGCTCTTGCCTTATATGACAAGGCATTTAAGCAATTGGAAAATCTCGATGATCGGGCTTATTTTCGCGCTCGTTGGCATGGTCGGCTACACCTTCGCCTTTGAAGGTTATATGCTTTATGTCGTTTACCTTTTTACTATGCCGGAATATATCGCCCATGTGCCAATGCGCTCTATTGCTTCCTCCCAAGTTCCAGCCAACGCGCAAGGTGCTCTCCAAGGCGCTTTGACATCGATAACCTCCATCACGTCGATGATCGGGCCGGTATTCTATACGTCGATTTTCAGCTATTTCACCAGTGACAGTGCGCCGTTCAAATTTGCCGGTGCCCCTTGTGCAACCGCATTTTTCGTGTTGCTCGCAACAACACTGGTTTTCGGCTTTTTTGTACGTGAAGATAAAAGCCCGCGTTTAACAACATATGAACTTGTGCGAGATCGCGATAATCAAAAAGCACGAGACAGCTCATCGGGTTAAAAACAGGCTTAGAAATTTTCCATCCCGTTAGAAATGTTGAATTTCCGGAAGTTTCAAAAGCTTTTATCCACGATTAAAAAACAGGCATTAGTCTTAATCTCTGGAAAAGCTAGGAGCAACTCTTGCCAGTTTTGTTAATGCGGGCAAGTTTGTTGACTATGGCGGGAGCGCCGGATTTTAAAAAACAAACACGGTGAAACGCCCCAAAACACGGCAAAAACAGAACAGAAAAGCACTGAGCTGCTATAACATTTAATCGAAACGCTTTACGTTTCAGGAGAATTTCTGTCCGGAATTGAATTCGGTTCTAAGAGGAAGCTGTCTTGAACATGACTGACTTATTCTAAATTCAAGGGTAGCGCTATGTAAAACAACCGTTCATCGCATCGGAAAGCCGATTTAAATGGCTGGTAAAAAATGAACGGAACCATTGGAATGGGAAGAGCGGTCAATGCATGCTTCTCTTCCCGACTTTTCCAATAAAAACGGCAAAACTATATTATTGAATACGAAAAAACCCGCTTTTTAGCGGGTTTTCGATTATTTTAAATCTGTTGGAAAGCCAATCGGCAAGCGGCCAATTATGCCGCTTTTTTATGTTCGCGGATCATTTTGGCAAATTGCTGGAAGAGATAATGGCTATCCTGCGGTCCCGGCGAAGCTTCGGGGTGCTGTTGCACCGAAAAGACCGGCTTGCCGACAAGCCTGATACCACAATTTGAACCGTCAAAAAGCGAGATTTGCGTTTCTTCGACACCTTGTGGAAGGGTTTTTGCGTCAACTGCAAAGCCGTGGTTCATGGATACAATTTCAACCTTGCCGGTTTCTTTATCCTGTACCGGATGGTTGGCACCGTGATGTCCCTGATGCATTTTGACAGTTTTTGCACCCATTGCCAAAGCAAGCAATTGATGTCCAAGGCAAATGCCGAACATCGGAATACCTGTTTCGACGAGTTTTTTAATCATCGGAACGGCGTATTCGGCCGTTGCCGCCGGATCACCGGGGCCATTTGACAAGAAAATACCATCGGGATTCAAAGCCAATATTTCTTCGGCTGTGGTTTTTGCAGGAACGACGGTGACACGTGCTTCAAGTCCGGCAAGCAGGCGCAGAATATTGCGCTTTACGCCATAATCGACGGCAACAATGTGAATGTCTTTTGTCTTTTCATGACCATAGCCTTCATTCCATACCCATGGCGTTTCATCCCATTCGGATGATTGGCCTTCGGTTACGTCCTTTGCAAGGTCAAGCCCGATGAGCCCGCTCCATTCGCGGGCACGTTCTTTCAAAGCCTCGACATCAAAAACGCCATTTTTGTCATGGGCAATCACCGCATTGGCAAGGCCTTTTTCACGAATAAGCGAGGTCAAGGCACGTGTATCAATGCCGCAAAGGGCGATAATGCCGCGCTGTGAAAGCCATTTGTCCAGACCTTCTGCGGCACGGTAATTCGAGGGGTGGGTAATATCGGCTTTAAAAATTGCCCCCACAGCACCATGGCGTTGAGCCGGTGTCAGATCCTCGATATCTTCGGCATTGGCGCCGACATTACCAATATGCGGGAAAGTAAATGTTACAATCTGGCCGGTATAGGAAGGATCGGTGAGGATTTCCTCATATCCGGTCATAGCAGTATTGAAGCAGACTTCAGCTTCAATGGAACCTGTTCTACCCAAACCTTTACCTTCAATGACGGTTCCGTCTGCTAATACCAAAAGCGCAGTGGGTTTTGTGGTGCCCCAAGGTAAAGTCGTTTTTGTTGTATTAGTCATCGCTCACTCTCAATTAAACGTTGGTTTAAAACGGCGCGTTTATTGTTCGCACTAAAAAGCCGCAAGCAAATGGCATCTGCTGGGCGTTCGAGTTTTCCAATCTTCGGCTAAGGTTTGTGATATAGGAGCTTTGCTCGGCAAGGTAAAGAGCAATAGAAGTCTTTTTCATGGCTTTTTCCATTATTTTTAATGCTTTCCATTGCATGAACGACAGCGATTTTGTAGACCAAGACAAATTTCCACAGGAGGGAACAGAATTATGTTGCGTGATGACATTAACAATGCGTTGAAAACTGCTATGAAGGAACATGATAAAGCCCGGCTTTCAACCCTTCGTCTTATCAATGCAGCCGTCAAAGACCGCGATATTGCCAATCGGGGAGAAGGCAAACCCGCCGTTGACGACGCCGAATTACAATCCATTCTCGCCAAAATGATCAAACAGCGCGAGGAGTCGGTCAAGCTTTATAATGAGGGTGGACGACCGGAACTTGCAAAAGCCGAAAGCGACGAAATTGCCGTTATTCGCGAATTTTTGCCACGCCAGCTTGATGAAAACGAGGTTCAAAAGGCAATTGCCGAGGGTCTTGAAGCAACCGGTGCGGAAAGCTTGCGTGATATGGGCAAGGTCATGTCGTGGCTGAAAGATCGTTATAACGGCCAGATGGACTTTGCAAAAGTTGGCGCCACCATTCGCGAAAAACTGAAATAATTCGAGTGCTTTCAAGCCGGTTAAAAAAGCCGGAATTTTTGAAGAAGTTCACTAAAATCCATTTGAAAAACACTCCCATAAAAGGCGCCTTTTTCAAGGTGCCTTTTTTCATGTTTCTCAAACCCCCCGAATGATCGGCAAAGAACAATCAGGCCGCCCCCAAACGGGGGTAAACAAGCAAAAAATTTTAAGAGCGTATCAAACGGCCGAGCCAGATAAGAATGCAGGCGCCGATAAAGCCGGAAATCAGATATCCGAAACCGCCGGCAAAAGTAACACCGAAAAGGCTGAATATAAAACTAGCGAGCGATGCGCCGACAATACCAAGAATGATATTTACAATAAGGCCGGTGTTGCTTTTCATGAATGTTTTTGCTGCCCAGCCAGCCAATCCGCCAATAATGATAGCGGCAATCCAACCTACACTTGCGTCGTGCATGAATATCTCCTTTAACCGGAATGAATTTTTATGAAAAAGGGTAGGGCGCGTGTTTTCTTCTTCAAGTGTCTTGAAGTTTTCTTCTTGCCGTAAAGCCCGTTTTTAGAGAAAGATCAGCGGGAAACGGAAAATATCAGCAAAGGTGAAATAGGAAAAATCTGGTTGAAGAGATTTTATCCAGTCACGCTAATTTTATTTCGCTTTCGAAGCGGAAAGATGAGGCCGTCATTTTTCTGAAAGCCGAGAAGCATAAACGTTATCATAAACGTTATAATGAAGCAGGTATTTCATCAGGGGCGGGAGAAATTTTTGTCCTCCGCCTTTTGATTGCATTTTAAAACAAATGCTTAACCCTCTTTTCAGTCGGGGTGTTGGATTCAACTGCAACAATGTTTAAGTTAATAGGACTGGAACCGGAGCCGACGAGAAGTAATGCGTTTTTCACCCGATTTTCTTGACGAAATTCGTGCACGCCTGCCAATTTCAACCGTGGTAGGCCAAAGGGTGAATTTTGATCCCAAAAAAAGCAATGTTTCGCGCGGTGATTTCTGGGGCTGTTGTCCTTTTCATGGCGAAAAAACGCCAAGCTTCCATTGCGAAGACCGTAAAGGTCGTTACCATTGTTTCGGTTGTGGGGTAAGCGGCGATATATTCACTTTTGTGACCGAGATTGACGGTATTCCTTTTCCCGAAGCGGTCGAGCGTTTGGCAAATCAGGCGGGTGTCCGGATGCCGGCTCGCGACAAGGACGCCGAGAGACAGGAAAAGATCAAAAAAGACCTTTATGATGTCATGGTGCTTGCGTCCGCCTTTTTTCAAAGCAAGTTGAAATCACAGGAGGGAAACCTCGCACGCAGCTATCTTGAAGAACGGCAAATGCCCAAAGCAATGATAGATCGCTTTCATATCGGTTTTTCGCCGGATGCACGCAATGCCTTGAAGGATGCGCTGATTGCCAAAGATATTTCATTAAAACAGATGGAAGATTGTGGGCTGGTTGTTGCCGCTGAAGATGGTTCGGCACCTTATGACCGGTTCAGAAACCGCATCATGTTTCCAATTGCCGATTTGCGCGGGCGCATTGTTGCCTTTGGCGGGCGCGCAATGGACAAGAATGTGCGGGCAAAATATCTGAACAGTCCGGAAACGGTGCTCTTCCATAAAGGCAAAATGCTTTATAATGCAGCCACTGCCAGAAAAGCTGCACAGCCAAAAGCGCAAGAAGCCGCAAAACCTATCTATGTTGTTGAAGGTTATATGGATGTGATTGCTATGGCAAAGGCCGGTGTCGACACTGCTGTCGCACCCCTTGGCACAGCTTTGACCGAAGACCAGATTGCGCTTTTATGGCGTATGACACCTGATCCGGTCTTTTGTTTTGATGGTGACGAAGCGGGTGTTCATGCGGCATTTCGTGCGGCAGAGCGCATTTTGCCGATTTTGAAAGCCGGAGTTTCTGCCCGTTTTATTCTACTGCCTGATGGCAAAGACCCCGATGATATTGTGAAAACAGGGGGGTCGGATAGTTTGAAAGTCGAACTATCGAAATCGATTCCCCTTGCCGAACTTTTATGGCGCAAATACACATTTGGTCAGCAATTCGAAACGCCGGAAGCACGCGCGGCTCTCGAGCGGGAGATCAAGTCGGTTATTTTCACAATCAAGGATGAAAGTTTACGACATTATTATTTACAGGATTTGCGCGACCGGTTGCGCAATCTGTTTCGCCCGGCTTTTTTCAAGAATAATGGCAAGAATGGCAAAAATTATCGTGGGAACCGGAACACGAACACTATTGGCGGCGGTCCCAGTCCAAGTTTGGCCAATTCCAATCTGGTCAAAAACTCGGCGAGTTTCATTCCCTTGCGTGAAGCGGCCATTCTGATGACCTTGGCCTCCCATCCCGAGCTCTGGTATGAGGATTTTGAAACTTTGGCAAAGCTGGAATTGCAAAATCCGGCACTTATCGGTCTCCATCGTGCTATGCTTGAAATTATGGGTGAATGGCAACCGAATGATGCCGATGCCATGATGAAGCTGTTGAAACAAAAGGGTCAGGAGCAGATTCTTAGCCGGATCCATGGCATGCTGAAAAATCTCGGCTTTCGCTGTGCTTTTGCGGAAGCGCCGATTGAAGATGCAAGAGAAGCTTTAAAACAGGCTGTCTACTTGCATCTGCGTGCACATAACCTACATAAGAGGTTGCGTGACATTGAAGCCGAGCTTTTGGAAAAATCGGATAGCGGGATGTTTACCCTTTTGGGCGATGTCAAGGCAGAGCTTGAGAAAACTGAGGCTGTTGAGGCTTTGATCGATGGTTTTGGACAGTGGAAAGAAGACGAATCAGACCGGAATGAGTCGGAAAATCAATAAATGATTCGCTTTTTGTCTGCGAATCAGCCACGAAAGCCCAGTTGTGCTAGAATTGGCCTCGATAATCGGGTTCAAGAAACAATCGGGTTAAAGAAAAGAGTGAGATTTAGCAGGCGGGGATTTTCTTTTAGCTATGAAAAGGCGGCAGTGCAAGAGCTATGGCGCGATGGAACATTTTTGAAAGAGTGGTGTTGAAGAATAATTATATGGTGCAAGTCCATTATCTTGCAAAGAAAATAGCCAACATTAATCTTTTTTAAAAATTAACGGCTTTACAAGATTTGCAATCCAATAAGCCGGTAAGTAGTGGCGGAAATTCAAGCCAGATGTAATGGCTGTAAGTGCAAAATGAGTAGAAAGTTGCAAGACACAATGAATGAATGTGCGATGTGGCTGAGCGGAGTTAACACGGAATGGCAACAAAGGTAAAACAGACAGAAAATGCAGAGACCGAGCGCGAGGTTAGCGGCGATGGTCCTCTTTTGGATCTGTCCGATGATGTCGTAAAGAAAATGATCAAGGCTGCTAAAAAACGCGGCTTTGTGACAATGGATGAATTGAACGCTGTTCTCCCTTCAGAAGAGGTAACTTCCGAGCAGATCGAAGACACGATGGCCATGTTGTCCGACATGGGTATCAATGTTGTGGAAGACGACGAAGAGGCCGAAGCCGAAACCGCATCGGAAGAAGAAAGCTCTGAAGGTGGCGAGCTGGTAGAAGCCGGTGGTCGTGCTCTGGCAACGACATCAAAACGTGACCAGAACGACCGGACAGATGATCCGGTACGCATGTATTTGCGTGAAATGGGTGCTGTCGAGCTGTTGTCGCGCGAAGGCGAAATAGCCATTGCCAAGCGTATTGAAGCCGGTCGGGAGACAATGATTGCAGGCTTATGTGAAAGCCCGCTTACTTTTCAGGCGCTCATTATCTGGCGTGAAGAACTCAATGAACAGCGCATTTTGCTGCGTGAAATTATTGATCTTGAAACCACTTATGCAGGACCTGAAGCAAAACAGGCTCCGGTCATCGAACATATCGAGGATTTGAAGCCCAAGGAAGACGCTCCCAAGCGTGTGGTTCATGACGACGATGATATAACCGATGTCGGCGGTGAAACCATTGAACCGGATGAAGATGACGAGGATGACGATGAAAACAATCTGTCGCTTGCAGCGATGGAAAACGAGCTTCGTCCGCAAGTCATGGAAACTTTGGACTTCATTGCCGATACCTATGCAAAATTGCGTAAACTGCAAGATCAGCATGTTGAAAGCAGTCTCGCCGATCATGACGAAGGCGCGCTGTCTCCTGCGCAAAAGAAAAAATATAAACAGCTCAAGGAAGATCTGGTTAAAGCTGTCAAATCGTTGTCACTTAACCAGAACCGTATCGAAGCGCTGGTTGAACAGCTCTATGACATCAATAAACGTCTGGTAAAAAGCGAAGGCAAGTTGAAGCGCCTTGCCGATTCTTACGGTGTCCGTCACGAAGAATTCCTGAAACAATATCAGGGTCGCGAAATGGACGCCGACTGGGTCAATTATATCGCGACATTGCCTGGTCATGGCTGGAAGGAATTTGCCACAAGAGAGGCCAAAACCATTCAGGATTTACGCAGTGAAATCCAGATGTTGGCACAGGAAACGGCTATTTCAATTGGTGAATTCCGCCGTATTGTCAATCAGGTCCAGAAGGGCGAGCGCGAAGCTGCCATTGCCAAAAAGGAAATGGTGGAAGCCAATTTGCGTCTGGTTATTTCGATTGCCAAGAAATACACCAATCGCGGTTTGCAATTCCTTGATCTTATTCAGGAAGGCAATATTGGCTTGATGAAAGCTGTCGACAAATTCGAATATCGTCGTGGTTACAAATTTTCCACTTATGCAACATGGTGGATCCGGCAGGCCATTACCCGTTCGATTGCCGATCAGGCGCGTACAATCCGTATTCCGGTTCATATGATCGAAACGATCAACAAAATCGTGCGCACGTCGCGCCAGATGTTGCATGAAATCGGGCGTGAGCCAACTCCGGAAGAATTGTCGGAAAAACTCGCTATGCCACTTGAAAAAGTGCGCAAGGTTCTGAAAATTGCCAAAGAGCCGATTTCTCTTGAAACGCCTGTTGGTGATGAGGAAGATTCACATTTGGGCGATTTTATTGAAGACAAGAATGCACTCTTGCCAATCGACGCTGCCATTCAGGCGAATTTGCGCGATACGACCACACGTGTTCTTGCCTCTCTCACCCCACGTGAGGAACGTGTTTTGCGTATGCGTTTCGGCATCGGCATGAATACCGATCATACTTTGGAAGAGGTAGGACAACAGTTTTCGGTTACCCGTGAACGTATCCGTCAGATCGAAGCAAAAGCATTGCGCAAGCTCAAACATCCGAGCCGTTCACGCAAGTTGAGAAGTTTTCTCGATTCTTAAGATTTATGCAAAAGGCACGAAATCTTGCGGTTTCGTGCCTTTCCGTTTTTCAAGCAAGGACAAACCATGTCATTTTTGCAGAGGCTTTTCGGCAAATCTAAACGCGCTTCAAATGAAAACTCAGAAATTGACGGCGGCCAAACAGAATATAAAGGCTTTATCATTTCTGCGACGCCTTACAAAAATGAAGGCCAGCTCCAGAGTTGCGGCGTTATTTCAAAAAACGTCAATGGCGAAACGAAGAGCTACCGGTTCATCCGCGCGGACCGTTTTACCAATCTCGATGACGCCGTCGCCATGATTCATATCAAAGGCCGCCAGATTATTGACGAGCAGGGCGAGCGGATTTTCGAATAATAGCCTGTTTTCGGGTGCCTGCTTCGACACGCATTTTTGTGAACCGAAAAGTCCCCACTGTTTCCGGCCTGTTACGGCGACACACTTTGAATGAAAGCCGTATGAAAGAAATGAGCATGGACAAGCTTCCATTCTATAAAACAAAGCTGCTGGAGCAAATGACTCCCGAAGAATGGGAAAGTCTTTGCGATGGTTGCGGGCTGTGCTGTTTACAAAAGCTGGAAGATGAAGATAGCGGCGAAATTTTTGTCACGGCCGTTGGCTGCCGGTTGCTTGACGCGAAAAGCTGCCAATGTAGTGATTATCAAAATCGTAAGTCCATTGTTCCCGATTGCCTTTATCTTGACATTGAAATGGTGCGCTCGATGCGCTGGTTACCGGAGACCTGCGCCTATAAGCTGGTTGATGAAGGCAAAGACCTGCCGTCATGGCATCACCTTGTTTCGCATGACAAGAAAAGCGTGCACAAAGCCCACATCTCCGCTCGCGATAAAATTCTTGCCCATGAAGATGACCTTGCCTCGGAAGAAGATTATCTTGATTACATCATCGGCCCGATTAACGGCTGACGTTCAAGAATTTCGAGACATTTTTTCCGTTTGCTTGTCGGAATAAGTCTTTTGAAGAAACGCTTTAGATCCGAAAAAAATCTTCCGAAAATCACAAAGACGATCGACGGACGAAGTGAGGATTTGTTAAGACCGTAACAAAACTGTCTGCAGCATTCCCGTGCAAAAAGCCCGACGGTTGCTGTATCCACCCAATTGAAGCCTTATGAAGATAAACCCCCTTGGTCCGAGAAATTCTGTGAATTTTTAAGGAAAGAAAAATCCTTAAAAACCTGTCTCGGCTTGAATGCCACGCTTCCTTACAATGCAGTTCATAACTGACGCGTGTTCTTATCCGGTATGCCGGAAGACCACATAGACTCGTCCTTAAAACGGCCCACAGTATTGACCGGCGAAACCAAGCCACAGATTGATCTTATGATCGTTTTCCTAATGCTATGCCGGAAAATGAACAATAAAGAGTAGCACCGGAAGCGGCTCTCATTATTGTTCGATCGCGAATGTCATTGTCACATTGACCTTGTAATCAAGTTCGCCGGAAGAAAAATTCGTCTCGTTCCGATATGCAGCGGCACTAGCCGCCATAAGACGCGGCATCATCATATTGCCTGAATTATCTTCAGCAATGGTAATGACGTTTCCCAGTTTTACATTTGCGCTTTCAGCCAAAGTTTTGGCCTTGGCTATGGCTTCTGCAACAGCTTTTTTCCTTGCATTTATAAGGTAAGGCTTCGTATCGGCATTGGTAAACGTAATACCGTTTACAGAATTGACACCCAACTTCATTGCTTCATCAAAAATCTTGCCGGCCTTGTTTATATCGCGCACACGCACGCTCAAACTATTGGAAACACGATAAAGAGGTGTATTTGCCTTTTTGGTTTTTTCGTTTTCCTCGACATGGTAAATAGAAAGCCCCGAAGTCATCAGATCGGCATTTTCGATACCATCTTTCTTAAAGGCATCAAGAACCTTGTTCATCGTTCCATTATTGGCATTCATCGCAGAATCGGCAGTTTCCCCCTCGGTCTCGACGGCAAGATTGATAATGGCAATATCGGGCTTTGCCTGTTCGTCTCCGCTTGCCTGAACAACAATAATGGGTTCTGTTTTATTCACGTTTTGCGCATGAAGAGCAAGCGGCGAAGTGACACACAAAAAGGCAACACAAGCAGCAATTATTTTGGCGTTGCGGGGGAAAATACGGGACACTGTCATTTACTCCTCATTTTCAATAAGTCTCTGTCTTCTAGATAGAGTTTCGCGGACGAGATAAAAGCTTGAAGCGCTAAATTTTTCAAAAAGGTGAATAAGTTGACACGGTGGCACTTGTGTTGACGAAAATTTTAGGTTATTGCGGGGCTTCCGTGGGGCCTGTAGCTCAATTGGTTAGAGCCGGCGGCTCATAACCGCTTGGTTGGGGGTTCGAGTCCCTCCGGGCCCACCACCTTCTGTTTATTCCCATAACATTTTGTTTTTACGACCTTATTTTTAAGGCGGGGAGACAGAGATTCATATTTTGCCCTCTTTTATAATTTGCCAGTGGCCTGCGTTTTGCTGTGACATCGATTGGAAAGTAAATTTCGACACACGAGCTCAAATCATCGGGTTTGTGCCGATTATAATGAAGCATGAACAGATCGCTAATAAAACCGGTGATGGCGATTTTACCGGAAGGCATGTCTAAAAACCTGCCGGAAGATATAAACTACCAAGCCCCGTTGTTATGGGTAACATGAGATATATCGGTTAAGAAGGTATCGCACAGGATAAAGGGAAGAAACGATTTAGATCAAAATGTTGTTCGCATATTAGTTTCCAAAATCTTTTATTTATTGATGCGTTTATGTTTTTTATTTACTAATAGATTTACCTCCGGAAATGTAATGATATAGAAATAGCGGGGAGGCGTGCATGGCACAAATTAAATCAATAGAACAAGTGGGGACCATTTCAGAATTGGTTCCTTTTTTTCAATCAGGGCGATTGAACTTCCTGTTGGGAGCGGGAGCCTCAGTGCCTATAGTAAAAGTTTTGGGTAACGTCGAACAAGAAATTAATGAGTCGCTTGCCAAAAATAATGAGCTTGAAGCTTTTAAGGAAGCATATAAATTTATTGAAAATATAGTTCATATTGACAATGATTTCGGTAAAGATAAAGACCGGAATAAAAAATTAGAAAGCTTTAAGGAATTTTTGGAGAATATTGACAAAATACTTTTTGAGAGAAAAACATCTATATTGCCTAGGCAGGCAAATATATTCAGCACAAACTATGACTTGTTTGTTGAATATGCCGCAGATTTTTTGCCTAATATAGTTTTGAACGATGGTTTTGTGCGTTCATATGCGTTAAATAATCGCCTAGTATACAAGCCGGAAGTTTTTTTTGATAGAAGATACAGAGGCGATGGACAATTTGAAAAATATGCGGAAATTCCTACTATAAATCTCATAAAGCTTCATGGTTCTTTGTCTTGGGGCGTTCAAGATAACGAGGTTTATTTTACAAAACCAATATTGCCGAACTTTAAATATTTAGAAAATAGCACATCAAAGCTTAAAGCTTGTCTCAAAAAAATTGCGGTTATTTTGCCAATTATGAGCAAATTCCATGACACGCTATTTGAGCGGATTTATTACGAATCATTCCGCATTTTGTCAAAATCCATGGACTCTGAAAATGCTGTGTTAATTTCCTTTGGTTTCTCCTTTAATGATGAACATATTTTAGATATTGTTCGCCGCTCATTAAGAAATCCCACCGCCCAGCTCATTATATTTTCATATAGTTATAAAAGCTCTTTGGAATATCAAAAAAAATTCGAGGGGCAGAGAAATGTGTTGATTTACAGGATGGCCGATGAAAAGGAAAAAATAAATTTCAGCAGATTTAACCAAATTCTTGGTAGCCTTGTTATAGGAAAAAACGATGAATAGCAGGCGTCTAATACAAGAGGCAGTGCTCAGAGTTGGCGAGGTGGTCGGGATTTCCGGCCGTAGAATTTACGTTGCAATTGACACAAATAAAAACCTTTCGGAACTTTTTTTGAATGGCGACGTCTTACGGAATGTAGGCGTCGGGAGTTATGTCGATATACGCAAAGGTTTTTTGGGAATTATCGGGCGCGTAGAAGGAGAAAATGCGGACAGTATAGGGCAATATGAAAGAATTTTGGGACCGTTAAATGGAAAACGCATCCTAATCGTTTCTCTTGTAGGCTATATCGATAATTCCGGACAATACATAGGCGGCACCAAGGAGCTTCCATTAGTCGGAAATGAAGTATTCTTATTGACTAAAACACGGACGATGCAAGTCCATAGTCTTGTTAGTGAAAATGATTTGGGCCTTCATATTGGTAAGACGGAATTCGAGGACTACGAAATTACATTGCCAATAGACGGGCTGATGAATAGTCATTTAGCCATATTTGGAAATACCGGCAGTGGGAAATCCAATACAGTGGCAACAATATATAGTAGCTTTATTAGAGAGCTAACATCCAGAAATGCGAAAAAATTTGAGCAGAACTGTAAAATATTATTTCTGGATTTTAATAACGAATATATATCGGATGAATGTATTTCACCTAATAAGAAAGTTTATCAATTAAATACACGAATCGAACAGGACAAAATACCGATAGGTTCGGGTTCGCTATTAAATCTGGAAATCCTCAGCATTTTGGCAGATGCAACAGAAAAGACACAAAAACCTTTTTTAAAACGCGTATTGAGATCAATCAAATACATAGAAAATTCGTTTGATCCAGAGGAATGTTTTCGTGAAAAACTGAAGACAGAAATTGAACGCGTATTGTCAATGTCGGATAAGATACAAGCCAATTTACTTATGGATTATCTTATTCAAATTTTGAAAAATGATAATGAAAGTCATAATTTAGATGAAGACATAGAATGGAATAATAAAAATTCCAATTATACTCGTAAAGGCTGTCCCTCCGAGACATTCCAGTCCGAAAAAGAATTGTATAAAAAAACAAATCTATATAAAGCGGCGGAGCAGCAGAAATATCCGGAAGATACGATTAACCGTATTATTAATGTTTGTTATACGACATTGATAGACGATGTTCTTGCAAATAGGGCACAAAACGAGCATATTGCGCCGGCAATAAATAAATTAAAAAGTAAAATTGGTGATATTGAAAAAACGTTAGATACGACATCAAATTCGAATGTTTTTGATGAAAGTAATATTGTCATCGTTTCTCTTGGTAATGTCAATTTAGAAATGCGAAAAACAATTCCGCTTCTTATCGCAAAAAAGATTTACGAAGATCAGAAGAAAAAGAAAAGTAAGACGAGCTTGAACATTGTTATTGATGAAGCGCACAACATTTTATCTTATGAATCTTCGCGTGAGTCAGAGGGCTGGAAGGACTATAGACTTGAAACTTTTGAGGAAATTATTAAAGAAGGTCGAAAATTCGGCGTTTTTGTTACGATATCAAGCCAACGGCCGAGCGATATTTCTCCTACCATAACCTCGCAAGCACACAACTATTTCATTCATCGTCTCGTAAATCAAAAGGATTTACAGGCAATTTCCAGCGCGGTTTCATATATTGACAAATTGACAGAAGAATCCATTCCGACTTTGCCAATCGGGACGTGTATTTTTAGCGGGGTCGCTGGAAAAATGCCTCTTAAGCTTCTTATCAATCCGTTAAATGACGCAGAACGACCACACAGTGATACAGTAAAGTTTTCTGATCTCTTGTCCTAGGAAAGACATATTGGCCGCCTGATTTCGAATAGGGAGCGGACATGATTGTCAATGTAATGTTGGTGAAATGAAGGTTTGTTTCTATCTCAGCGTACGTACTAAATTCTTTAAACCGGTTCGATTTAAAAAATAGTTCTCTATCGTTTCAAGAAGCGTTTTTATATTAAAGGAAAAATAATTTAACGTGCCGAGGTTCTAGGTAGGCGGTGTTCTTTTTGGGCTTCGAGAACGAGCAATAAATTTGGGCACAGTACATAGCTCGGATTTTATTTTCATCTGAAACGACGTTTTGGGAATGCTCAGTTGATATAAGAAGTATTTTTTCGGACTTTTCGAAAGCTAGGAAAATTTTCGATCGATATCCTTCCCTTCGGCTTTATCAACCACCGAAAAAGAATATATAGGTAATTTATTACGTAGGTTTCGGCTGATATATCTGAACGTTGTCACATGTCGAAACTACTATTTTTATGAGTTCCGTTTATACTCTTTCGAATACCAAAAAGTTTTTGGCTAAGCGGCTTGACAAACAGAACTGGGCAAAGCTTTGACGGTTCAAAAACCGGTCTAAAAAACTCCGATTTTAAAAGCCGGTGACTCTCTTCATATTTGATTATGAAATCCTTGACTCTCGTTCTTGATGGGAACATCACATTCCTGCAAAAGGAGTCAGAGAAGTGAGTGAAGTTAGACAAAGAGACTATCAACAAGACGAAATTGACCATCTGATTGCTGATTATAATGGTGATGTAAAAACCTTGATTTCAAGGCTTTTGGACGAGCGTCAAATGCTCATCCGCCAAGTTGAAGTAGCCGCCTGTGCCATGTCATTCGGTTACGGGCGCGGTTGGAAACCGAAAATTCCTGTAAAATGAGTCTTTTGTATTTACCCCTTTTTTTGTTGCGGTGTGTTTTGTCAAAAACCGCAAAATCCAGTTAAAATTTTGGGGTCAGTTTTTATAGAGCGCAGCGCCTGCCAATAGCGGGCGCGCGCTCTTTTCTATTTTTGATCACCGGCCATCTAGTTATTGCGACGTGATTTTGATTGGTAAAGCATTTCACATCTATAAAATAATGACTTCGTAATCTCTACCTGATGAAAGTGTTTTGGTTGTGGGTCTCTCAAATTGGTTCAAATGATACACAATCGCGCTTAACTGCTCTCATTGATTGATTATTTCCAGGATTTGCATAAAGGCGGTTGCTCAAAAAAACGCCGCGGAAAATAGGAAGATACCAAATTCTGGTGAGCGCCATGTAAGCGCCATGAAAGAACATTCAAAAAGGCTGAAAATTATCAGGAATTTGCTTGTTGTGCTGTTATTTTCCGATGACTGCATCATAAAGATTGAGCTCATTGAGCATTTTATGAAGGCGTTTTCTGTTTTCTCTCCGGTTCAAGGAACGGATATAGCTTCGCAAGTGTAAAATATTTCGTTCGCCGATCCCGTCAATCATGACAAATTCATAATGGTCGTCACGCCAGGATAAAACGAGATTATCGGTGTGAAAGCTTGTCAGTACAACCGGAGAGATATCCGCCCATTGGTTCAGATCTTTCAACTCGGCTATATAATCGCTGATCTTGTCACCCATCTCACGAATGCTTTTTGCCGGTGAACCATCTTTGTCTTTTTCGATTTCGCAAACCGTTCCCCAGCCAAGATCGGTTCGTACGATTCCCAGTGTTGTCAAAATATGCGGAGTTCTGAGATTGGTATCGAAGTTCAAGCGCATGGTTTCGAGAAATTCGAATATGTTATAGACGTTTTCGCGTAATGGTTTGAAACGTTTTTTAAATGCGTTGTATTTTTCGTATTTTTCGGCCCATCTGTGTCGAACAATTTTGATAATCAGATCGGGATTTTGCGGATGCTGAAAGATAACCCGGTGGCGACCATTGTCAAACAAGGGCGTGGTATTTCTCAGTTCGACAATGCCGGATATTTTCAATTATGTTCGCCTGTCTGCCAATTTGCCAATGGGTTTCAATGCTGATTAAGTTGGTCAAACTCAACATTATAATATTTATCATTTTTAATAAATAGAAATACTTGTGCAGTTTGGTATTTATTTCGTTATTCGACAAGTTTTATGAAAAACCGGAAACGGCGACGAACGACTGAAAAATCAAAGTAAATGCAGGAAAAACTGAAAAAGGGGTAGTTAGCCAAAAACTGGTCAAGGCAAGTTTTATGCTCTCAATAAAAGGTTATTTTTAATTCGATATTCGTTCCGGTATTAATGTTGAGGAAACTCTGTGTGGGGGAGTTTATTTCAGAAGTGGAGCCGTTGGGTATCGTTTTCACAGGACATCCGGTAGCTCGAAAATACAAGGAAAAAATCTTTTCTAAGCAGATCGTTTATGCGGATAAGCTGTTTTTCCGTTTCTTTTAAGAGGACGGGCAAAACCGAGTTGTTTTTTTGATATAAAGAGCTCTGATAAAACGAGTAATTTATTAACATGTAAACAATCTATTGAATGGTCCTGTCCTTGCTCTTTATAAAAAATAAACATACGATAATCGCGAAATAGCTTGTTTTCCCGTGGAAGCTCAAGGCTCGGGGAAATCGGAAGCGTGATGGGTTCAGGAGGAAAAGATAAATGAAACTTTCAGATAAAGAGCTGTTGAAAGACAAGTGCCTGATTGACGGCAAATGGCTTTCTGCAAAAAGCAATGAAACAATCGCCGTTACCAACCCGGCAGATGGCGCGGTGGTTGGTCATGTGCCTTCGCTTTCCGCTGGCGAGGTGGAAAAAGTCATTGAGGCTTCAAATGCGGCCCTCGAACAATGGCGAGAGAAGACAGCTTCCGAGCGGTCGCAAATCCTGCGCAAGTGGTTTGATCTCATCGTTGCCAATGCCGATGATCTGGCGATAATTATGACAAGTGAGCAAGGTAAACCTTTGAAAGAAGCACGTGGCGAAATTGTTTACGCTGCTTCCTTTGTCGAATGGTTTGCTGAAGAAGCCAAGAGGACTTACGGAGATACCATTCCTTCGCCTCAGCACAAACAACGTATTACTGTCATCAAACAACCTGTCGGGGTAACGGCAGCGATTACACCGTGGAATTTTCCTGCTGCAATGATCACACGTAAAGCTGCGCCTGCACTTGCCGCAGGCTGCACGATGATTGTAAGGCCAGCCAGTCTAACACCGCTCACTGCTCTTGCCTTGGGCGAGCTTGCTAACCGCGCAGGAATTCCGGCCGGCGTTTTACAGGTAATTACGGGTAAATCATCAACAATCGGTAAAGTACTTACTGATAGCCATATTGTGCGGAAACTGTCATTCACAGGGTCAACAGAGGTCGGGCGCACGCTTATGGCCGAATGTGCACCGACGATCAAGCGTATTTCGCTTGAACTTGGCGGGAACGCACCTTTCATCGTGTTTGATGATGCTGATCTTGATGAAGCTGTTAAAGGTGCTATCGCATCAAAATATCGCAATGCCGGCCAAACCTGCGTTTGCGCTAACCGCCTTCTCGTTCAGGAAGGGGTTTATGAAGCCTTTACCAAAAAACTCGAACAGGCAGTCAAGGCTTTGAAAATCGGCGATGGACTGAAACCCGGAACCGATATCGGGCCGATGATCGAAGAAAATGCGTTGGAAAAGGTGGAAGAACATATCGCAGATGCGGTAAAAAAAGGTGGCAAGCTTGTTTATGGCGGAAAAAGATTGGGAGGGCTTTTTATAGAACCGGCGATTGTAACGGGCGTCACACAAGATATGCGTTTTGCGCATGAAGAAACATTCGGACCTGTTGCACCATTGTTTAAATTCAAAACGGAAGATGAAGCAATTCGTATGGCCAATGATACCATTTTCGGTCTTGCCGCTTATTTCTATACGCGCGATTTCAGTCGTGCTGTCAGGGTGAGTGAAGCGCTTGAATATGGTATGGTCGGCCACAATACCGGTTTGATTTCCAATGAAGTTGCCCCGTTCGGAGGCGTTAAGCAATCCGGCCTCGGGCGCGAAGGTTCCAAATATGGAATAGAAGAATATATGGAAATCAAATATATATGCAGTGCTCTGTAAAAGTTGTTCTGCACGGAACATAATTTAAGCGTATGAAACGGGCCGCAATTGTTCTTATGCGGCTCGTTTAAAAAGTGGTCGGATTTCCATTCCGGAGGTGGAGGAGGAAAATATGCAGGAATTTTGTTTCGAGGCTGTGCCGTCAATTACCGTGAAGTGGGGTGGTGCAAACAAGCTCGGAGAATTTGTAGAACACTATTATGAAGAACGCAAAATACTGATTGTTACTGATGGCAGTCTTCATAAGGCGGGTGTTCTTGAACAGCCAAAATTGTCATTGGAGAAAGCCGGCTTCAAAGTCGCCGTTTTCGACAAAGTTGTCGCTGACCCGCCAGAAAATATTGTTCTTGAATGCGTGGAAAAAGCCAGAGCGGCCGGTGTTAATATCGTCGTCGGCTTTGGCGGCGGCTCCTCTATGGATGTCGCCAAACTTTCAGCAGTGCTGATACGGTCCGAACAAAAATTGCAAGATCTTTATGGTATTGGAAAAGTGAAGGGCAAGCGTCTGCCTCTTATCCAGATACCGACAACTGCCGGAACCGGTTCGGAGTCTACCAATATAACCATTCTGACCACCGGTGAAACCACGAAGATGGGTGTTGTTGCCAATCAGCTCTATGCAGATAAAGTTCTCCTTGATGGCGAGCTGACTATTGGTTTGCCAAAGCTGCAAACGGCTGCTACCGGTATCGACGCGATGGTCCACGCCATTGAAGCCTATACCGGAAAATTGAAAAAGAATCCGCTATCGGACGCCTTTGCTCGTGAAGCATTGAAGCTGTTGTCGGCAAATATTGTGACTGCTTGCAATGACGGGCATAATAAAGAAGCTCGTGAGGCAATGTTGCTTGGAGCAAATTTGGCGGGCCAAGCTTTTGCAAATTCGCCGGTTGGTGCAGTTCATGCTTTGGCTTATCCTTTGGGCGGTCATTATCATTTGCCACATGGTCTTACCAATGCGCTCATGCTCGGTCCGGTTTTAAGGTTCAATATGAAAGCAGCCGCTCACCTTTATGCCGAACTGGGTGAGGTTGTTTGCACGCACACAAAAGGCACCGAGATAGAGCGCTCAAAAGCTTTTGTCGAGTTCATGGAAAAATTGATGAGGGATACCGGCGCACCACGCCATTTGAAGGAAGTGGGCGTTACAGATAACAGTTTGGCATTGCTGGCAAGCGATGCGATGAAACAGACAAGATTGCTTGTCAATAATCCGGTCGAAGTAACAGAAGCGGATGCTCTCGAACTTTATCGACAGGCGTTCTGATGAACGCTTTTTCGTGAATTACACTGAAATGATCTCATAACCCGTTAAAGGCGGGTTATGGGATTTTTTTGCCCCTTGAATCGTCGTAGATGTTGAACCGGAATAAACGTTTTGATTCAAGCTTTGTGAACGGGCCTTTCACATAAAACTCGCTATCGTGCAATTTTAGCTTCACCAGCATTAAATATCTAAAACACATTTCAAGTTTCACGATTGAAAAGATCGATTTGAATCGCCGGTTCTAGTTTCCGGCGCCGGCTTCTTCTAAATATTCATTGCGGTCCTTGTTGTCCTTTATTGGTTTAATTCGCTTGATGAAAAAATATAGGACTTAAGGGAAAGGAAAATATAACGACTTTGGACAAGCGAAATATCGAACTTTGGAAAAGGGAAATATGACGTCGCAAAGGAAAGGGGGAAGGGGATGAAAAATAAGCTTTCAAGGTGATGCAAACAGGAAAGCTAGCACTTGAAGAGAGCCAATGGCGATAAAGAGAGGCCGGAATAAACGGATGAGGTGGGAATAGACGAATGTATGAGTGCAGAAAAAGAAAGTCCACGAATAAAATACAAGCAGAAATAACGTCAAGAAACAGATAAAGAGCTTGTAAATGATGCAGAGAATTTATGGGGAAACATGCACAGAGGTGAGGGGCTAAAGAAATATTGAAGCGACTTTAATGTCGTCCACGAAAGAAACCGAATTTTCAGGAAAATGAGGGGGCCAGAAAAACGGGCCAGATGAAAACGGGCCAGATGAAAACGGGCCAGAAAAACGGGACAGATGAAAACGGGCAAACAAAGCGGAAGGGCGTTGTTCCGCTTACATGATTGCCCGTTTGCTGAACCGGATTAAAAAATATTCTTAACCAGAAACAGCCGCACTATCGGTTTCGGTAACAGCTTGGCTAAAGGTTCCAGTAACAGCCGGATTACCGGCTGATAGATTCGAGTGTGCGGCCTCGCGTTTCTTCACCCAACACGATGATGACGATTGCAACTGCCAGAAGTACTCCTGTGAACATTATGAATACACTGGAAAACGCTTCTTTATCTACTGCCATCATATGGGTAACGACCATCGGGGCAACAATACCGCCAACCCGGCCGATAGCGGAAGCCCAACCGGAGCCGAAAGCACGAATATTGGCCGGATATTGTTCGGGCGTATATGAATAAAGAACACCCCAGGCACCAAGGTTGAAAAACGACAACAGGCAGCCCCACAAAATGATCATGCCATCCGACGACGCTTGTCCGAAGAAATAAGCGCATATTGCACAAGCTGCGATAAAGCCGGACAAAGTAGCTTTACGCCCGAGTATTTCAATCAACCAGGCTGCTGCCATATAGCCGGGAAGCTGTGCCAAAATAAGGATCAACGTGTATTTGGATGATTTGACAATGCTGAAGCCGTGCTGTTCCAATAGGCTCGGAAGCCATGTGAAGATACCGTAATAGGAATAGACAATGCCGAACCATATGAGCCACAGCATGATTGTGCGTCTGGCAAGACCGCTTGACCATAATTGTGTGAAAGAAACGTTGTGCTTTTCGGCAACAGGGGCAACTTCGATTTTTTCCACGACCGGAACACCAGCTTCTTTTTCAAGTTGGCATACGATTTTATGAGCTTCTTCAATGCGCCCGCGATTGATAAGATAGGGAATAGATTCAGGAATTTTACGCCAGATATGAAACACATAGAGTGCCGGTATGCCGCAAATGATGAAGGCTATCTGCCAACCGTAAGCCGGAATGACAAAAAAGGCGATAAGCGCAGCAAGAAGCCAGCCCACTCCCCAGAAACTTTCTAACAAAACGATGAAACGACCGCGTACCCGAGCCGGTACATATTCGCTGACGAGACTGACAGCAACCGGTAATTGTCCGCCGAGACCAAAACCAACAATGAACCGGAACACCAATAACCATTTCAGATCGGGGGCAATGCCGCATAAGGCGGTGGCAATACTATAAACGACAAGTGTTGCTGCAAAAACTGTCTTTCTGCCAATTCTGTCGGCAATGCCGCCGGCCAATACGGCTCCGATAGCCATTCCGACAAATCCGATACTGACAACCGAGGCCTTTTCCGCAGCCGCCAGATGCCAACTTTCTGACAAACGCGGCATAATAAAAGCGATAAGACCAGTGTCCATAGCATCGAACATCCAGCCTAAACCGGTTACCAGCAATAATCGATAGTGAAACTTTCCGAGCGGCAGTCGTTGAACGCGCGAAATCAGATCCATTATACCCTCTTCCCAAATTGAAAACTCATGATGAATTTATGACTGGATCAACATTTCTATATAATTATTAAATAATTTTCAAATATAAAAAATATTTAAACACATTAAATACAATATAATCTAAAATTATAATAATTATAAAATTAAAATATATTTACCATATCTCCATTTTTTAATGTATATATATTTTTGTTACCTGAAAGACAAGCAAATGTAACACCCCATCAACCCAATGTTGAAACGGGAGACGCTAACCCCGCCCGCACCAGAAAAACGACGTTGTACTATAATTGAAAATAATTCGACAGAAAAGAAAATTCGTTAGAAAACCCCGGATTATTAAGTAAAAATCGGGTGAATAGGGTTACGGTGATTGTTGGAGAAGAGATGAAAAAAGCAAAAAGACGCGGGGGAAAATATCAGATTTGAAGCAGCAGAAAAATAAAGTTAAAAACGGTGAAAAAGGCAAATAGATCAAATGCCTATTTTCTGTTAGCCGGAATTAAGAGAAAGACAAAAGCTTCAAGGCAAAACAGGTTCGGATAAAGGTGAAATCAATTCCGAAATAGACAAAAAATTGTTTCTTAAAGATCCATTCAATAAAACGACAAATGTGAAAGTCATGAATTTGACGCGGCTCTTCAAAAGCAGCCAATTATTGTTGGAAAACTGCACCCAGCTAACAATGACGAGTAAAGAAAATTCAGGAAAAGAATACGAAGTCAAAGCGCACCATAAAAGCAATAAGACAATCATGATATATCGACGGTCCGCTTAATTAGCCGGAAAGAATGTTTAATTCATTGGATATTTCGTTTTTTGGGGAAAGTGCACTTGAAGAAGGACAAGAAAAAACAAGTAAATTCGATATCGTTAAAGTTCGGCGGCAAAATAAGGGGGCAAAATTCCCGAAAAGATCGAGGAAAATATAAAACAATATAAAGGTTTCATGGATAGTTGTGACCGCTCTATAAAACGACGATATACGATAAAATCGACATTATAATTCAATATTTGTCTTCTTGAACTTACTGTGCAGATTATTCGATTTCATCGTTTACAGTCTATCGTGATAGCTCTCACCAATATCTCTCGATAGTATTATTCTCGGAAGGCGGGCTACTTAATTTACTCGACTGTGGTTTTAACTTTGGAATACCGCTCCTCTATCACTGCGCCACTATTTGTAAATAATGGTATTTGCACATAATGGACGAAAATCGAAAAATGCGAAAAGTGATTATTCCGGTCTTTTTACGATAGGGAATGATCATCTGAAACATTTGAAGAAAGAGTATTTTAAGACAATCGAAAAATAAAAAAATGAACGTGTTTGCGGGGCATTGAACGGCATCAGAAGCATGTCTGTCTTCTAATTGATATGATCAGGCGACATTTTTGTGAGCCTCATTGGCAGCGGGGATATGTTGAAGTCGATAAACCGGCGCGTTCCCGTTTTATGTGCAAAGGGTATAAAGAGGCAAAGGGTGGAGAGAAAGCAACACGAATGTTTCAGAGGCGATTTGCCTAAACACCGAAAGTTTGACAGACACCGGAAAACAGGCACCGAAAAACAGGCATCCAAAAAACAGGTATCGAAAAACTGCGACAGGGGGGGTATCCGTTATAGCGGAACAGATTTTGAAAATGGAAAATGACAGAGCAGCTCCGGAAGCAATCCTGTTTCAATAGCGCTTCCAAGACATATCAAAAAGCAAAGCGAGAAAAAGTTAGGGAAAGATAAAACCAGTCTGGAAGCGTTCCGGTTTCAATAGAACGTTTCCAAGACATAGCAAAAAGCGAGGTAAGAATAGCTCAGAGAAAGATTTTAATGTTAACGTACTTCGACCGGCACAGTCAGGGAGCTATTCCAGCCTTCCGGAGGGGCAGGAATCGGGCTTGATTTTTTGACAATTTGCAAGGCCAGATCATCAATTGTCGCATCGCCGGATGAACGCGACGTGCGTGCGCTTGTAATATTGCCTTTCTGGTCAAAGTTGAAAGTGACATAAGTCGTTGAACGACTGGAGGTTGTTGGTTTTTTAGTGCGCGCAGCAATAAGAGCAATACGGCGTTGAACTTTGTTTTGCCACGATGAAACAAGCCGCCCGTTACCACCAAATACACGGTTTGTTGACGGTGCCGCATAGGTAGGGCCTCTTTTTGCAACAATTTCCGGACCCGATGATTTTTGTGTTACATCACCCTTTTTGACATCTTTTTTCGGCTCTACTTTACGGGCTACCACTTTCGGTTTTTTGACTTCTTTTTTAGGTTCGGGTTTCTTAACCTCTTCAACCATTTCCGATTTTTGGGGTTCGGGCTCCGGTTGCGGCTTTTCCTCTTCCTGCTTCGGCTCTTCTTTTTCTTCTTCCTGGTCTTGAACCATTTCTTCTTTGATAACTTCGGAAATCGTTTCTACATCCGGAGCCGTAGCTTCTTCGGCAAATTCCAGCATGATGCCTTCAGCACCACCCCTTACAACATTCGGGTCGCCACGCATTGTACTTGCCCAATAGCCTAACCCTGCATAAACAGCGAGAACGAAAATGGTTGCCCCCAACCATAACAGAAAGTTATCCGATTCATGTGTATCAAAATTCGTCATTTATACGCTGTGCCTGAAACTGTACGCTCTAACTGAAAGCTCGAAGTCAAACTGCTTTGAGCCCAAATTTTATGTAACCGAACAACAAAATTGTTATCCAACAATTTGATTTTTATCATCTTCAAATTACCAGGTTGCTCGACTTTTCATCATTTTTATAACCTCGCCACAGTTCAACGGCTTGTTTCATACATGACTCGTAGTCCAGCTCTATCAACACGCGGATGCTCGTCTCTTACTTCTTTGAAACAAAATCAAAAAAACTGCTTGAGGTCGTTCCAGACATTGATGTTGCTTTGCTTCAAGCAATTTCATTTTCCGGTGTTTCTCCAGACAGTTAAAGAGAAGTCATCCTCATTCCCGATTTTTCCACTTTCCCGTTTGCCAATAGCTCAAAAATCGGACATTAGGAGAAAACGCAAAAATACATGATATTTTTTATCAACTTAAATATTTTGTAATCCTTGTCAAGAGACTTTGTCTCCGACGTTTTGAGTGTTCGTAGAAAAAGCACGGGGGAAAAAGCACGGGGGAAAAGCCCGACCGGTTTGATTTTTTCCTGCATTGATATGGAAAGG
Source organism: Bartonella sp. M0283 (assembly GCF_016100455.1). NCBI lineage: Bacteria > Pseudomonadati > Pseudomonadota > Alphaproteobacteria > Hyphomicrobiales > Bartonellaceae > Bartonella > Bartonella sp. M0283. Next base: position 460,312 of record NZ_JACFSK010000001.1, read on the forward strand.
CGGCAAGTTTTCATTATAAGGCAATTTTTCCTGTAAACTCTCTGTAATAAGGCAATTTCCCGATATCCCGATAAATTGTGTTGCGGTGGTGCCAGTCTCCCGCTGACACGTTAAAAACACTCCGTTAATGCCGGCAAGTATTCACCGTATCTCGTAGTGATTTGCGTAAGCGCAACCGTCTTTTAAAGAATCAGGTTTCAAAACAGACAATAGTCATTAGACTTTGATTAAAAGTGATAAAGAATTCTGTTTTAAAAACAAATCATCGTCCGGAACGGATTTTTATTGATAAAACAAGGCGTTCCGAACGCTAAAAGCCAAGATGTTCGGAACAAAATACGGTTTTGACAAGTGTAGGAATTTATTGCTTTTCCGTGAATTCAATGGTTGCCCCCGAAGCAAATTGTGGGGAAACGACAATCGTTTTTTCGCCTCGATCTGCAAAAGCAACGCCATTTTTCTTGAGAACAGTCTTTGTATCATCGATATTTTTCACGAAAATGCCAAGACCTGCATAAGCATGATTTGCCACTTTTCCAATTTCGAAACCGGAAGAGAGACGGTTTTTAGCATCTTTCGGAACGATACGGATGATTGCCGAATTTTGTCCTGTCGATACAACGAACTCTCCGTCATCTTCAGCGATTTTCCCGTCTTTGAAAAGACGTGCATAGCGTTTTGCAGTTTTTTCCGGCTCGGATGATAGAAGAATAATGGATTGGAGCGCAATGGCGCCATTTTCATGAGTCATCAATTCAGAGCGCCAAACCATATCGCGGGTTTTCTGTTCACACATAAACACCTGACCGTTCGGAACTTCGTTTTTCTTGAACGCGACGGTTGAAAATGCCGCCAAGCCCTGTTTTCCTCCACCAAGATCGACCGGTCTTGAAAAATTCTGGACTTTCGTGACACCAAACCCCAGTTCAGTAAGGCTATGAGCCGCCTGAAGCGCATTGTCGATGCGTCCGGCAATCGCATAAAGGCCTTCGCCATAATTTTCGAGGTCCTGTTTTTTCTGCCGATTGGCCTCGGTTTCTTCAACGATCCCTAAAAGTTCAAAATAATCATTCTGGAACATAACGGTATAATTTGCTGTTCCTTGCTCTTTACTGTGCAGACCACGCGGCGACAAAGTAAAGCCCAATTGGCGGAAACTTTCTGCGCTTTTCTCAAGATTATTTACCAGAATAAAAGCATGGTCTATCCCTTTTACAGGGTGAATAGCGTTTTCCCGCGATGCTGTTTCGGCAGATAATGGCGCTTCGGCCTGTTTTCCGTTTTTTTCAACTTTGGCCGTTTTTTCAGCAATGCCGGTTTTTTGAGCTTTGGCGGAGTGAGACATTATTTTATCCTGTGTTGTTTTTTCGAAAACTAGCATATTGCCATGAGAGCCGCCGAGCCAAGTTTACACTGAATTCCATTATTTTTGGATAAAATTTCCTCACTCATTGCGGGTTTTTAAAAAATATTGGCTGATCTTTTGATGTTATCGGATTGAAACTTCGAAACTCGAGTGAAGCTTTGGAGCTTCAAAACGGAACTGCATATGAATTTAAAAAAAGAATTCGAGATTATGAGGAGCGAACGACCAAGCTGTTAATTTGTTAAAACGGAATTCAGGGCCCAAAAAAGAACCATCCGTCCGCTAACCGTCAGGAACATATGCGGAGAAATCGGCTTTTCGCCATTAACGGCTTTTTAATTTGCTAGCGCTGATGGATTTGTGAAACACTCCGGCAAATTAATAAGACAGAACACTTGGAAATGGCATTTTCAAATTTTCATGAGTTTGAATTTTCGCGAGTATTAATTTCCAATCAGTTTCAGAAAATAAGAATAATTTTTTAAGTTTTTGAAAAGTTCAAAAGTCGCATCCGTTCAAAAAATCAATCGAAGCTTTATTCTTTTGGGAAGTGAGTTTTGCTAGCTGGCTATGTGGAAAAGTTCCTGAAAGGGGCAAACAAGCGCCTGAAAAGGGCAAATTCGTTTTGAATGAAAACCGATTTTTTCAGGTGAGAGCGACCAGCTAAGAAAACAAACGACAAGAAAACAGGCAGTGGGTGATGTTTGCGAGGTCAAAAATCACTCCCTGCAAGAGCTGAAAAATAAAAAGGCGCAATGAGCCGAAGGACTGCACCGAAATGAAAAATTTGATCAAAAAATTGCTTATTGCTTCATCTGTTGTTTCTGTCCTTTCTGTCGGCATGTCGGCGCTTAAAGCAGAAGAACCAGTAGAAGGTGGAATACTGATTTATCTCGACAAGCAGGTACATACCAATCTTTATTCGCCTCTTGCCGGTACCTATACAAATGGCGGAATTTTAAACCAGATCACCGACCGCCTGACCTATCAGAACCCGCAAACGCTTGAAATCGAACCATGGCTTGCCAAATCCTGGTCATTCAATGACGATAAAACGGTTTATGAGTTCAAATTGCGCGAGGGTGTCACTTTTTCTGATGGTACCCCGCTTGATGCTGCAATTGTAGCGAACAACTTCGACACTTATGGTCTTGGCAATAAAGATTTGCATCAACCCGTTTCGGAAGTGGTCAACAATTATGATCATAGTGAAGTTGTTGATCCCTTGACTGTGCGGTTCTATTTTAAGCGTCCTTCACCAGGATTTTTACAGGCAACTTCAACAATCAATTCCGGCATTGTCTCACCGAAAACATTGGCTCTTTCCTTTGATGCTATGGGAAATGCAACCAAAATTATCGGCACGGGTCCATACTATGTCGATAGTGAAACACTCGGCAAAGAGATTATTCTGAAGGTTCGCAAGGATTATAATTGGGCACCGGAAAAATCGGCGCATCAGGGGCGCGCTTATCTTGACGAATTGAAATATCTGACTGTTCCGGAAGACAGTGTGCGTATTGGTGCATTGATTGCCGGACAAGCCAATTTTATCCGGCAGTTGCAGGCCTATGACGAAGAGCGTGTGAAAAAGTCGGGAAACATCGTCTATTCGGTGGGCACACGCGGCATCAACAATTCTATTATGTTCCGCCCCGATAACGAGCTTGTCAGCGATTTGAAGGTAAGACAGGCACTCCGTTATGCCACCAACAGGCCGGAAATTCTCAAAACGCTTTATTCTTCGAATTATCCTTTAGCAACGTCGATTATGGCGCATAACGCGTTCGGTTACTCGGACCAAAGCGCAAAACTTCAATTCGATCAGGCTAAAGCCGAGGCGCTTCTTGACGAAGCCGGTTTCAAAAAGGGGCCGGACGGCATTCGTGAAAAAGACGGCAAAAAGCTTGTTCTTGGAGCATATGAAGCCGTCCAGCAGCCACAAAGCAAAGCGATGCTGCAATTGATTGCCCAACAATGGAAGCGTGTCGGTGTTATTTTGAGTGTCAAAGCCTATGACGGAACCAATGCTGTGATTGACAATCTCGACCCGCAAAAAACACCGGTCATGCCGCATATGGTCGGACGCGCCGACCCCGATGTCTTGAAAAGCCTGTTTTATCCCAAAAATCGTGATGCACTCTTACAAAAAGGTGGTCTGAGCGACAAAGTGGTTAGCTTCGTTGATGATAAATTGAACAAGCAACTGGAAGATATCTCGGCAGAGACCGATCCGGTCAAACGCAATGCGGATGTAGTTGTGGCAACCGATTATATTCTTGATCAGGCTTATGCCATTCCGATTTTTGAGGAACCCCAAGTTTATGGTGGCTCGCCGAAAGTCAAGGGTGTCGGTTTTGAATCTGTTGGTCGTCCGAGATTCTATAACACCTGGATAGAAAAATAGCGGAATAATGAACAATAGAGCATTTCCCGATAGTTTTTTCAAAGGAGATGCAACGCGCTCGTTGATCATTTTGCCGAAGGCGCAGTTTCAAACCAAACTTTCGGCAAAATGGCAATACAAACGTCTCTAAACGGAAATCTGTTGCTCATTTTGTTCTCTTTAAAAGTCGGGTGTGTTTTTCAAAAGGATTTCGCTGAAAATAAAACGGCGAGAGTGGAAGACCAGAAAAGCTGAAGGGTTTGATAATGCTCAAAATCGGTTTTTATCGTCTGTTACAAGCCATTGTTGTGCTCTGGGCGGCATTCACTGCGACTTTTATTTTGTTGCAAATTCTTCCCGGTGACGCAATTCTAATCAAGTTCCTCAATCCGGAATATGGGCTGAACGCCAGCGAAATTGCCAATCTGCGCACGAATTACGGTATTGATGAACCAAAAATTATTCAATATTTCAAAACGATAGGCAACTTTCTAACCGGCGATCTCGGCTTTTCTGTACAAGCGGGTGTTCCGGTTTCCGATCTCATTAAAACCAATCTTCCTGCCACGCTGAAACTTGCCGGCCTGGGATTTCTGGTGGCACTCATTCTGGCTTTTTTGATTGCTTTATTGTTCAGTTTTTCACTATTCCAAGGCTTAAGAAATTTGTTTTTCGCGCTTCCCGGTCTTTTTCTTGCTATTCCGTTGTTCTGGCTTGGCATTGTATTTGTGCAAATATTTTCTTTCTATCTCGGGTGGATTTCTGTCATTGTTCCCGGCCCAATCGAAGCGATGATATTGCCGGTTGTGGCTTTAGCCATTCCGATTTCAGCACCACTTGCACAAATTCTAATGCGCTCGCTTGATGAAATCGAATTGAGCCCGTTTATTATGGTATTGAAATCCAAAGGTGCTTCGCATTTTCGTATTCTGGTTTGTCATTGCCTGCGCAATAGTGCACTTCCGGTTTTGACAATAGCGGGATTGCTGTTCGGAGAATTGATAAGCGGAGCGGTGGTAACCGAAACCGTCTTCGGTTTGAATGGCATCGGCAAAATAACCGAACAGGCTGTCCGTTCGCAGGATGTCAGCGTTCTTCAGGCCATTGTTGTGGTCTCGTCCGCCGCTTTCGTATTTATAAATCTTGTCATTGACCTGTTTTTTCCGCTGATCGACCCGCGACTGAGACAAAGAACGGGAGGCCGCAGATGAGCAATAACACATTGACTGGCGTGTCACAGTTTCCGGAAAAGCCGGGGAGGCTTAAAATGGCATCTATAAAGCCCGGACTTGTTATCGCGATCGCTATTCTTATTATCGCATTTCTGTTTGTCATCATTCCTTCGGTCTTTACTTCCTATAGTCCGGTCGAGGAGGTGGGCGACCATCTAAGCGCCCCGAGTTTTGCCCATATTTTTGGAACAGATGAACTCGGGCGCGATCTTTATGCGCGCGTGGTTTATGGTGCCGTTCATTCATTAAGCGGGGCTCTGGCTGCAGTTCTCTTCGGTTTTGTCGTTGGTGGTTTTTTAGGCCTTGTTTCGGGAAGCATTGGCGGATTTATCGATACGATAATTATGCGTGTTGTTGACCTGCTTTTATCCATTCCATCTCTCCTTTTATCGTTGAGCGTCATTACCCTGACAGGTTTTGGAAGTTTACAAGTTGCTGTGGCTGTCGGGGTCACATCTGTGGCAGGATTTGCAAGGCTTATGCGGGCCGAGGTGTCGCGCATCAAAAGCCTTGATTATATCGAGGCCGCTTATGGTTCAGGGGCAACATTTTTTGCCGTTATCCGCCGGCATATTCTGCCCAATGCTTTTTATACTGTTATCAGTTATGCGGCATTACAGTTTGGTCATGCCATATTACAAATTGCGACATTGGGTTTTCTCGGCTACGGGGTCGAGCCGCCAACTCCCGAATGGGGACTTATTATCGCCGAAGGGCGCAATTATATTGCAACCGGTTGGTGGTTGACGACAATTCCGGGGCTTGTCACCATTGCTCTGGTGTTGAGTTTCAACCGTATCAGCCGCGTGTTCAGTGCGAAGGGCAGGTGGTGAAAATGCCGCTTCTTGATGTTCAAAATCTTTCTGTTTCCTATTTTGATAACGGACGCTGGAACGAAGTCACGCATAATGTCTCTTTCAAGCTCGAAAGTGGCGAGGCGTTGGCTCTTGTTGGCGAGTCCGGTTCAGGAAAAACGACAACCGCACAAGCAATACTTGGACTTTTACAACAAAATGCACGTATCGAGACTGGAAAAATTTTGCTGAATGGAGAGGATCTTGGACGTTTTTCAAAGTCCCGCCTTGAGGCTTTACGCGGGAAAGTCATGAGCCTTATTCCGCAAGACCCGTCTTCTTCACTCGACCCGCTCATGAAAATCGGTAACCAGATTGGCGAAATTTTTCGCATTCATAAAGCGTGTCCGCGGGGCCAAATCAAATCGCGAGTGGTCGAACTGTTACGCGAAGTCGGGCTTGATGAACCGGAATGGCGAGCCGAACAATATCCGCATGAATTGTCGGGAGGAATGCGTCAACGTGTCCTGATTGCCATAGCAATTGCACTAAAACCCCAACTTATTATTGCAGATGAACCGACTTCAGCACTTGATGTAACGGTGCAGAAACGCATTCTCGATCTTATCGACGATATCCGTTTGAATTCCGGTGCATCACTTCTCATGGTCACTCACGATCTTGGCGTGGCATCCGACAGGGCTGACAAGATTATTGTCATGAATAAAGGGCGCGTTGAAGAGGCAGGGGAAAGCCAGATTGTTTTATCATCTCCGAGGCAGGACTATACCAAAAAACTGGTCGCCAATGATCCGTCTTTAACGCTTGTTTCGCCACGCCCCAAGAGATTGGTCGAGAAAAAAACAATTGTCGAAGTGAAAAACCTTGTCATCGATTATGCGGGAAAACAATCATTCCGTGCCGTCGAGAACCTTTCCTTCAACGTCGATCGTGGAACAACCCATGCAATTGTGGGAGAATCCGGTTCCGGAAAGACAAGCACTATCCGCGCACTCTGCGGTTTTATCAGACCTAGTGGTGGAACAATTACGATAGATGGCAGCGATATGATTCACCTCAAGGGCGAGGAATTGCGCAATTTCCGCCGCCGTATCCAGCTTGTTTCACAAAATCCGTTTGGTTCGCTTGATCCGCATTATACGATTGGTAAAATCATTGAAGAGCCACTGCTGAATTACCCCCATGAGAACAAAGAGGCGAGGCGTGCGCGCGTTCTGGAGCTCATAGATCAGGTGGAATTGCCGCATGCTGTGTTTGACCGGCTGCCACGAGGGCTTTCAGGTGGTCAACGCCAACGTGTGGCTATTGCCCGTGCTTTGGTTCTAAATCCCGATATTGTTGTTCTGGATGAAGCAGTCTCGGCACTCGACGTTACCGTTCAGGCGCAAATATTGGCACTGCTTGAGCGTTTACAAAACGACTTTAATCTCACCTATATTTTTGTCAGCCACGATTTGTCGGTCGTTCGCCAGATATCCGATAGTGTGACAGTGCTTAAACATGGTCACGAGGTGGAAAGCGGACAAGTTGAAGAAATATTCACTCATCCGCGAGAAACTTATACGAAAGAACTGATTGCCGCTATTCCGGGAAAGAAAAATGCTCTTCACCAATCGCTTTTGGGAGCACAATTATAATCCTTTTCAGGGAATAAATGTTATTGGTTCTGGTAATTGATTAAACTGGAAATTGATTAAAAAAGCTGATCGGGAAATAGAAAACGGACTTTTCAAAAAACCGTCCTTATCAAATCTTGTCAGGTTGCAATGTGTTTTTTTGAGGGGCTTTTGAAATAGGAAATTTCGCTGCCCGAAAAAATCATGTTCCATTGATGAAACGGTCAGAAATAATATAAAATCTTATGAGTTTGGTGGTTCACCCTTAACGTGAAATGTAACAAAGCGCATTTCTATTGATAGTTGCTGAAAGTAATGAATTCCGGAGTTATTATGGAGTCGTCAAAGCTGGATCTGATGGCCTAATGGTCATTTTTGCTTTCGGTACTTTTTACAAAAACAAAATGAGGGGGTTCATATTTTGATATGGAACTTTTGCCATTCTAACGTTTTTGTGAAAGCCTGTCGCTTGAATGGGGCGGGAAAAAACCGCAAAAACAAATAAAATAATTTCCTAAAAGACTGATTTTTAATTATTTTTTTATAAAAACGGAGAACAGGAAAACGTTCGTTTTGCCAGGATTTTTACCGAAATATTAAGATTTTTATTTCAAGAAATCCCGTAAAATGCGTGTTTGAGATAATTATTTTTCTCCTTTTTAGAATAAAAATTTAAAATTTTTGTTAAAAATTCGCAGATGTGAACGATCCCCTATTTGAAACATGAAAGGTAAGGCGCTATAACAAATCGTCTGCAAACGGCATGGGCATAATGCGATATCCGTTATGTGGATAGAAAGTAATATAGCTAAAACGCTGTGTAAAATTGCTGCGCCGGGGGTGGTTTGGTCGCGCACCCTTTGCCGCGTTGAAGGTATTTTGCAAAATTTTCATTACCTTCGGGTATCTAGCTGTCTAAGGAAGTTTTTCAATGAAAAGATGTATGTCTGTCTTGGCTCTTTCTCTGCCACTGACGGCCTTCGCGCTATCATCTGTTGCTTTTGGTGCAAGTGGTGAAAAGTCCTCTTCACAATCGCCTCAATCGTTGTCGGTCGAGATATATCGGGCAACAGAAAATGGGCTGGGACATCAAATGGGGAATGTTACTATTACCGAAAGTCCGTACGGCCTCGTCTTTACGCCGGATTTAAAAGAATTGAAGCCGGGTCTTTACGGATTTCATGTTCACACAAATCCAGACTGCGGCTTGGCCAGTAAAAATGGCAAGGTCGACATCGCCGGTCGTGCCGGCGGACATCTTGATCCCAAGGAGACAAATCAACATTCCACACCATGGGATGACAAAGGGCATCTCGGTGACTTGCCGCCTCTTTATGTAGATGAAAAAGGCAATGCCACTCTTCCGGTTCTTGCGCCTAAATTGAAAAAGCTTTCCGACGTGCGTGGGCATTCGATTATGATCCATGCCGGACACGACAATTACTCCGATCATCCGGAACCGCTTGGTGGCGGCGGAGCACGTTTCGGTTGCGGCGTTATCCGTTAAATTTACTCTTTGAAAGAAAGGCTCCGCAATTAAGGAGCCTTTTTTGTTATTTGTTCCAATATAACCGGTGCATAATGAAACGAACCCAATCGGATATTGCCTAACCCAATAGGCGTAACCTAACCAATCCGGCATTATTGGCGATAAGCTTTTCAATCATCGGGCTTTTTGAGCTTACACTCTTTGCACTACATTCTTCACACTGGCACGGTGAGCTGTTTTTGCCGGTTTTTTCCATCTTTATGAAAGAAATTCAGTGCCTGTTATTTTTGAAAGCCGGCATAGACGTTAAAATTAAGGTTTTAAGCATTTCTACGTTAAATCCGTTCGGGTTTTCTTGAAAGGCTTTTATGCCCAATCGGATATTGCTGTTGACGAACCGGTATTTCTTAGTCTCACCAAAGTTTCTTACAGTCATAGGCATCAACGTACCGGGGCATGAACGTACCGGCCTATGCTAAAAATTGCATCGGCTATCTAGCCGAATTTCCATGAAGCTTTTAAATGGTTCGCTTTTGAATAAGGCTTGGGGCGAGGAGCTTTATAATAAACTCTTTTGGAACATAGTTCCTCTCATCCCGTTTCAATACAGCAATCGACAGAAAACCGGAATGCTCGAATGATGCGGGACTGAGCACTTAAAGCTTTGGCAGGCAGCAAAGCTTGAATGATGAAAGTTATTTTCGATAATAGAAAGGAAAACGATGGGCGTTTACATGGGACGTGACTTATTTTCTGCGCCCACGCAAATGCGTGAATTGCGCGAACGTGCCGGCTTATCCATGGATGAAATGGCCAAAAGTCTGGGCGTTGATGGCGCGGCTGCGATCGAACTTTATGAAGATGAAGAAAAATTTTCACGAGATTATTTCCCCATTGAGCTTACAGAAAAATTGGCCCGTATATTGATCGGTTTGGGCAAGCCATCAATTCGTGCAGACGAGGTTTGGGCATTGGCATTGCCGGATGCGCGCACAAGACTTCTTGTTAATCGCAGGGAAGCCCATAATGAAAGCGTCACGGTACGGATTCCGCCCGAATTGGTCACAGGCCAATTGGCAGCCAATATCATGCAGATGGCGGAACATGGAAAAACGGAAAAGAGCAATGCCGAGGCGGTGAAACAATCGCCAAAAAAGGCAGCAAAAAAAGCTGCAAAGAAAGCAGATAGCAGCGCCAAGTGCGAAAAAGTTGACGCGATAGATAAAAAAGAGGAACACGCTATTAAACATTCAAGAGAAAATGCCATGAAAACACAATATCAACCGGTTCTTATAGATGAACCAATTGAAGCCTTTGACCAAAATCGTTTCGCTCGTGTGGAAGATAGCCTCGTCGATTTCGAACAAAATCGGTTGCTACCGGTTTATGGGCAAGAGGTTGCCGGTGAGCATGGTGAATTCGACCTTGACGGAAACATATTGTTTGAAGTCGGTTGTCCGCCACAACTCAACCAGTCGACCGATGCTTATGCGCTGGAAGTGTCGGGGGAAACCATGTGGCCGCGTTATCAAGATGGAGAAATTGTCTTTTGTGACCCGTTGCGGCGCGTCAAAAAGGGAGACTTTGTTGTTGCACAAGTGCTGGAAGACGATAACTCAAAGGCACCGAAAGCATTCGTCAAAATGTTTTCCCATCACAACGATAAAGAGTTGGTTCTTGAACAGTTCAATCCGCCACAAAAACTGGTTTTCCCGCATAATAAAGTGGTTTCGGTTCACAAAATCACTTTTTCCGGCTCATCTTCCGGAGAAGCACTTTAACGATGTGATGTTGCGGTTCGAAATATAGCCAAAAACAAGGCTGAAGGTCAGTCTAGACCTTCAGCTTTTCTAAAGTTTTTATCATTAAAAGCCTCGTCAAAGAGCCATTGCATGACGCGTTTAATTCCTTTTCCGCTTCGCATAGAAAAAAATGACAGGCTATCAACGAGGTGTTAGGCTTTTTTCCAGCTCTCTACATATGTTATTGCATTGACATAAAAATATTTTTTAAGATATTGAAATTAAATGAGAATTTAAAAATCATGAAAATAAATAATGAGCTGGCAAATTGATTCAACAATAAAGCGCTTCTCTTTGTTTAAAAACACAAATTCACATTTTGGCTTTGATTGCCAAGGTATCGAAACAGGAACACCTGTCCATTAAAACCAATCCACCTCCAAGCTCACTATATCTGGTAATCGAAAAAATCCCGATTTTGTTTCGCCGATATTGGCGCGGTTTTCTCTCTGCCCGAATGAAAGGCAATTTATCCCGGGACATTTATCTTGGAACACTTGTCATAAAGGACTTGGGATTTGCCGGCCAGGGTTTTGATGCACGCGATCAATCGGCCAATCGTTATTTCCAGGAACTATTGTTGACCATGCAGGAACAAGTTTTGGAATTTTCGTGCGATGAACCGATTTCCGGTTTTAAACACGATTAGGCATGGAAAATCTCACAAATTCAGAGACAATAGATTTGAAGACAACAAAACCGTGGGAACCGTATAGTGAATTTATAACAGTCCAATGGCGAAAACTATGGCGCTATAGGGGCATATTCCCGTCATATTATTTTATCGAAAAAGTTTATGTTGAAGTGCCAATTGCAATGTTTGATCATATTTTTATCGGGAAAAGTCAGTCAAGTCTTTCGGGATCTTAGAGTTTTATTACTAAAAAGCCGCAACCGGATTTATTGACCATTTCAGGATAAAAACCGCCGCCCAAGCAGTTGCGTTATGAGCAGAGGGGCGCGACGGGGGAGCCATGTCATGTTACGGGAAAACGTCTTTAACTGGCCCGTGATTAATTCACAGTGTTTCTCATTGGCAATGTTTTAAACTTTGACCGAAAACGGCTAATGCCAGTCATGAATATGGTTTTTATCAAGAAACATCTGTTCGTCAGGTTTGGTCTTACGCCCAACAATTTTATTGCGGTGAGGAAAGCGACCGAATTTCTTGATGATGTCGCAATGAACTTCGGCACTCTGCAACATGATTTCATTTTTTAACGCGGTAAATAGTTCTATGCTTTTTTCCTGATCGGCAATTTCTTCCGAATGTTCAAAAGGCATGTAAAGAAAGCCGCGCAATTCGGGAGCAATTCTTTGATCGGCGTGGTTTTCAAGAGCAAGCTGGGCAGTTTTGCGCGCGTCCTTATCGCTGCAATAGGCCCTAGGGTCGTCACGGAACATGTAACGGGGAAATTGATCAAGTATGATCGTCAGAGCCAGAAGACCTTCATCGCTATCCAGCCAATGTTTCAGGCGTCCTGCAAGAGCAGCACGCCAAAGCGTCAGAAAATTCTCGCGTATAAGCGCACCGAATTGTTCATCTTGGCTGAACCATTTATCTTTCCCGGCATTGAGCCAAAAGGAAATAATCTCACTCGGTGCAATTTGCAGTTTACCCATTGACGCACCCCACGAACGTTGGGTTTTATGAAAACACTGTATTGTGAATTCTTTTATTATGCATCGAATTTTCTTAAATTAAAAGGCAATAAAACGCGTTTTATTAGGATATTTCCTTTTTATCCATGGTTAATTAACAATTTATAATAATTATAGATGCCGTCATATAGCTTATCGCCGGTGCGTAGACTTATTGAAACAATAATTTAGGTCTATTACTCCAATTGACCCCGCTTTTTCGTGAAGGAGGTAAATATCGATAAAGAGGGGTTGAAATTATTAGTTTCAGCTTTTTTAATGAAATCCTGCCGACGCATTTCAATTTCACAAGCATTTTGCTTCTCGATTATAATAAACGCGACCAAATCGATATTTTTCTTAATTTCGTTTCTTGGATTTTTTCTGGGTTTACAACGAAATGGCATGATCATTCATGACTTCACATGAGAAATTCCGATAAAATCCATAATCGAGCCGGTTTTAACGGTTAGAAAGACGGGGGTTTTTGATAAAAAAGAATTTTTCAAGCAGAACAACCGCTTCAAGCTTGAAGGTGACAATGCGTCTATCGGGTTATCCGGCTTGAAGGTTTAAAAAACAACGAAAGATAGAAAAACGTTTTGAAATTATTTCCGAACTTTTAACCGGAAAAAAGCGCAAACGCAAAAAACATGAGCGAAAGAAATACCCGCCGGTTGATATAATGTCATGTTTTTTTGATATGTAACTATCGGAAATATAAAGTGTTTTTATACGATATCACGGTTTCGTGAACACCCCACAGAGATGTGACTGGCATCATTGTCCAAGCGTTCTTAACTCAATTTCATAAAAGGGATTTCGAAAAGATGGTCGAAACAATCCCGAAATCGGAAAACCTGTTTTCAGATGGCAGTTTTCCGAAAAAAGAAGAAGGAGAGTTTATTATGAAAAGATTAATGCTTGTTGCTGCTGCTTTGCTATTAGGTGCTAGCAGTGCTTTCGCTGGTAACGGTTTTGGCGATGGTAGCCGGGTTAACCACTATGTCATCGGTCATTCCGGCAATGTTCCGAGTGACCAATTCAAAGGTAATGGTACAGATAAAGCCTACTTCTATCGTGGCGATGGTTCGGTTGAGGACTCCTACTATCCGGGGCGTCATCTGAACTCTCCTGTTTCCCGGCATGGTGTGAGTGATCAGGAAATGCATAATTTTGGTGATGGTTCGCCAGTAAATCATAATATGTAATTTCATCATCGTTACGATTTTTGAAAACCCGGAGGGGCTCCCTCCGGGTTTTTGTTTGCGGTTTTTTTATTTGGCCGTTAAAACATACCAAAATATTGATAGACGAACGGGAGATCTAAAAAATGCCGAAAGTTCTGATATTGGGAGCAGGTGGTATCGGCGGCTATTTTGGTGGTCGTCTGGTAGAAGCGGGAAAAGACGTTACTTTTCTGGTTCGCCCGAAAAGACAACATATACTTGCCGAGCATGGCTTGCGTATTGAAAGTCCGGCCGGTAATGTGACCGAGCAGGTCAATACCGTTACGGATGAAGAACTTACCGTTCAAATCGCACAAGGCAAAGTATATGACTATGTCTTTCTCACGGCAAAAGCCTATGATCTTGATAGTGCAATCAACTCGATACGCCCTGCTATGGGCAAAAACACCGTTCTTATACCAGCCTTGAATGGCTTGGCTCACATTGATCGTTTAAATAACGAATTCGATCATAATAATGTCATGGCGGGTTCGGTTATCATTCAATCAACACTCACAGCAGATGGAGTTGTGTTGCACTTGAATGAGGATGCATTTGGTGTTTTCGGTCCTCAACAAGGTGGAGAAGACCAGCGTGCAGCGCTTTTTGCGAGCCTATTCGACAAAGCCAAAGGGGTGGATGTGCGTGCGGTACCGGATGCCATGCAGCGCATGTGGGACAAGTGGGTCCGCCTTGCTACGCTTGCCGGAATGACGTGTTTGATGCGGGCCAATGTCGGTGAAATCAACCGTGCTCCGGGCGGACAAGAAGCCATGATGGATTTTCTGAACAAAAATAGCCAGATAGCAAAGGCTGCCGGCTTTCCTCTTCACGAGGGGGCGAGCAACAATATTGGTATTTTTTTCAAAGATACCCATTCTTTGGCAACCGCATCCATGTTGCGCGATATTGAAGCCGGCCACCGGACAGAAGGTGATCACATTCTGGGTGATCTGTTAAATCGCGCCCAGCATTTCGGTATCAACCATCCTCTTCTTTCCTTGGCTTATACCAATGTCAAAGCCTATGAAGAGCGGCGTTTATCTGGCCGTGACCAAAAAAAATAGCAAATATGAAAGTCACCAAAAATAAAAGCTGAAGATTGGTGGCGTTTCTATTCAGGATAAAAGGTCCGAAAATTGTTGTCGACTTTTGCAATGCCAAAGGTGATTGCTTTTAGTCGTCCACTAATATCTCTTTTCCGGTTGCCGAAAATTGCTCCAATTCGAAATTGCTTCAATTCGGAAATACTGGACAGGGCCGCATTTTAACCGGTGACAAGATTATCGACCGAAGGGTGCTTTTTCGAAGTTTGAAACCGCGGCTATGCGAAACTGAAAAATGCCTTCAGGAAAAACATAAAAGCCGCCATGTCGGCGAAAAACAAGTGGAATTCCAGAGACAAAAACAGGTGAAGGGCAGCAAAAAAGGAGTAGGCAACAAACGGCTACTCCTTTTAACTTCAATCTGTTGTCAAATATCAGGGCAAGGTTTCACGATGCCAGTCGATTGAAAGCTGCTCTTTGAATGCAAAGCGTAAAATATGTTGGTCAAAAATACCTTCGATCTTGATTGCTTCAAATTCGTTAGGTGTTGTGATCTGCACTACCAGCGACGCTTTTTCAGCAAACATATCAACAGTCACATCATCCGAAAAAGGAATATGGGCTTCCTTTTCCGAAAATGTCGAATCGGGAAATTTATGACTCCAATGTTTTGCAAGTTGTTGGAGATATTTGCTGGCATTCTCGGTTTCGATCATTGCGCGGGAACGGATTGTCATTGTGTGGTCCTTCAATTTCGCTTGTCGGTAATGATGCATAGATAGGAATTCTAACCGGATTGAGCTATAGGCTTTCTCAAAAAAACAACCCCATCACTATCAAGCCGATTGCCTGATATCCGCGCTAACATGAGAAAGACACCGGCCTTTACGCTTGTCTTAAAAGCAGAAAATCTTGAAAGCACGAAGAATAGTCGAAAAAACAAAACCGGCTCCAAGGCTTAACACCTCTTACCGGTTTTGAAAGACAAATGTGCTCCCTTTGGTCTGCACCCGTTTAAGTAATAAACGGTTTATTCGGCAGGCTTGAATTCTGCTTCAATAATCAGATTGACATCGTCGCTTAACGGTCCTTCAAGTTCGTTTACTCCGAATTCGCTACGCTTGATGACTGTTTTTGCCGAAAAGCCGAGGGCCGGTTTCTTTGTTATCGGATGGGAAGCGATCGTACCGTTCAAGGTGACATCAAGTACAACGGGCTTGGTCACACCATGAAACGTCAGATTGCCGGTAACCTGACCGGTTTTTTCACCTGTCAATTTGATTGCTGTAGATTGGAAAGTAATAGTCGAGAATTTTTCTGCATCAAAAAACATCTCGCCAGCAATCTCTTCGTTAAAATCATTGGGCGTTTTGGGATAATTTGTATCAACCGATTTCGGATCAATCGTAACGTGCAAAACCGATTTTTCGACATCGTTGGCATCAAGATCGAGTTTTGCTTCGATTTTGTCAAAACGACCATAATAATTGGAAAGGCCGAAATGTTTGATGCTCCACAACAGATTTGTGTGGGCATCATCCGATACATAAGCACCCGTCGGAATATCAAGCTTTGCTGCCTCAGCTCCAAAAGTTCCGAAAAAAACACTTGGAACTGTCATCATAACAGCAATGATTGTTTTCTTGATAAACATAGTCTCGTCTCCGTAAATGTGAAATGTCTTATTCCAGATATTCAAATATTTAGATATTCTAGCGTTTTTGAAATAAGTGGGAAGTGTCGACAACAAAGACAGAATGTTAACAGATCATTGACAACATGAATACCTTATCAGCATATTTATTTTCGCTTCGGATTATAATCATAAATCAGAAAAAATAATGTAGTGAAATAAAATTCGTCTTGAATTGTATTTATTATAAATAATCTCATAACGGAGATATTTTTTTGAGTGGTGAAAAAGAAAAAAGAGATAATAAAAAAAATTATAAAAATAATTGAATTGTTAATTTAAAATCGATTTATCATTTGAATTATGAAAAAATTTTTTTGTAAATTTTTTCATTGAAAAGAAAATTGATCTTAGGCTGTATTTTAGTTTGAGATCGGCTTTCCCGATATCATTTGTAACAATGTCCTATGTCGGAAAAAATACCGCGCTTGACGAGGTCGTTAAGCATGAAAAGCCCATGCCATTCGAGGAAGTGATTTTTTGGTAAACAATTTTCTCCGCTTAAGCGATGAAGGAAATCATGCAGGCACCATTGGGGCTGTCGTTTTATTCTTCAGGAAATTTAACAGATAAAGGAAATTATCTTTTCAAGAGAAGCTGTTAACCTTTTCCGGATTGTCTGTAAAAGCCCCTTGCGTTTTCACTCTTATGTTTCCATATAGGATTTGTTTGAGGACTATTAGTCCTGAACCGGTAAACGCCAAGAGCCTTTTTGAGGCTGCTTAAAAGAGGAAATAGAATGAGCGTTTTACGCTATTTTACCGGCGCTTTTATTTTTACAGTTGTCGGTCTGAGCCTCGGCATGTGGCTCGGCTATGTCGAAACAGGTTCGACAAGTGGCATATTCGAATATCTGTTCATTTGCTGTGTGCTTGGTGTTCTGGAAATTTCGCTTTCATTCGATAATTCCATTATCAATGCACGTATCTTGCGTGATATGAGCCCGGTTTGGGAACATCGCTTTCTCACTTGGGGCATTGTCATTGCAGTTTTCGGGATGCGCGTTATTTTTCCATTGATTGTGGTGGCTTTTGCCGCGTGGATTAGCCCCTTGCAGGCACTGAAACTCGCCATATGGGAGCCGCAACATTATGCGGAAATCATGACAGATGCGCATGTTGGTATAGCCGCATTTGGTGGTACTTTTCTGTTTATGGTGGGGCTCAAATATTTCTTTGATCCGGAAAAGGATACGCACTGGATTTTATTTCTTGAAGGGCGCGCCAAAAAATATGCGTCAATCCACGGTATCCAGATTGCTATTACACTTGTTCTTGTGCTTATTTTTTCCAGCCTCGTAAAACCGGAAGATGACCATACATTTCTGGTTTCGGCAATTTATGGCTTGCTTGCATTCATCGCAGTTGAAGGCTTGGGCGTTTTGATGGATGCACGAAAACACACAATGGAAAATGTGTACAAGGGAGGTGTTGGCGCCTTTGTCTATCTTGAAGTGTTGGATGCGAGTTTTTCGTTTGATGGTGTGATCGGCGCTTTTGCGCTTTCCACCAATCTTTTTGTTATTGCAATCGGTCTCGGGATTGGTGCCTTCTATGTTCGTTCAATGACAATTCTTCTTGTCGACAGAGGGACACTTGCACAATATCGCTATCTGGAACACGGCGCTTTTTATGCCATTCTGGTTCTGGCTTTTATCATGTATTTGCAGACGATTATTCACATACCGGAAGTCGTTACCGGCGTTATCGGAATGGTGTTCATTCTGACCGCTCTTTATTCTTCTATCCGGTTCAATCGTAATCATCCCGATTGGCATCTGAATATTCCGAAAGATTAAATACGCCGGAAAGTTTGTGCGCATTTGTGCCATTGCCAAGCTGCTTTTGGTGATCAAGGAGCGGTCATTTGGCTTTCGTTCGTGTCAAGCCGTTCATATAGATTTGTTGCGTTTCGCTTAAGACATCGTCCAGTCTTTTTCCGCTCATCCAGACATTTAATGTTTCTGGCGGTGTTGTCCTTTTTTCAAGGCGCTCGTCAGGCTGAAAGCTGCCGATAATTGTCGTGACGGGAATAACACCTGCCCAAATCGGGGTGGCATAATCGTTCTCGTCATCATGAGGGCCTGACGCGCGCATTTTTGCTGCCGCGACATCAATTTTCATTTGTATCACAGATGTTGCTTTCAGCTCTTTTTGAGTGATTGCACGTATTTCGCACGTTCTTTGCGGGTAAAATCGTTCGATCATGTTGTTAAGAGCGTGATATTTTTCTTCGTCGTTTGAAACAAGCATGGCTTTGCCAAAACACATCACTGAGCGATAGTTGAGCGAATGGTGGAAAGCCGAGCGTGCAAGTACAAACCCATCAAGACGGGACACAGTAACACATACATCGCCCCCTTGCTTCAAGTGCTTTATCATTCGCGAAGCGGATGAACCGTGCCAATAAAGGGTATCACCTTCACGCCAATGCGTTATAGGGGTGCAAAAAGGCGTATTATCAATCACATAGGCGACATGCGCCAGAGCCGAGCTGTCGAGAATATGATAAATCGTTTCTTTTTTATAAGAAGCACGTTTGTAGTTCCTTTTAACGCGGTTTTTATCGGTTATGGAGAAGTCTTCGGTTGTCATCACATTCGCCTTGAAAAAGTTAATAAAACCCGCCAATAGTGTTCCATGAAATTGGAACAAAAAAGAACCACATTAAAACAAAAAAATCAGACCAATTTTTCCGATTGGTCGGCAATGATGCCGCTTGTTCCTGAAAACGGGCGAAAGCCTGCAAGTGTCTATCGTCTTATTAGCCAAGCGATTGATCAGAAAAAATTCGAATGTGGTGCGAAATTGCCCCCCAGTCGGGATTTGGCAAAGCGGTTTTCTATTTCCCGTGCGACGGTCGTTGCAGCTTATGAAATGTTGGCCGCCGATGGTTATATTATAACGAAACGGGGAAGCGGCAGTTTTGTCGCGTTGAATGTACCGCGCACATTCAAAGCTCGAATTTCGGTGCCGGAACGTGAACAAAAATCGGCCTATCACTTATGTGACTTGGACATACCGCTTGAAAATGACAAAGCGATGAGCCTCTTTCGCCGCCTTTTGAACAATCGCGCAGCCAAAGCGGGAATACGCCATTATAACTATACCGATCCGCGCGGTTCATTGGAACTGCGCGAGGCGCTTTCGGCTTATTTGAGGCAAGCCAGAGGCCTCAACCTTGATGCTTCACAGATTTTTATAACAAGCGGTACGCAGCAATCATTGGACCTTTGCCTGAGATGTTTTTTCCCCGATAAAGCGACAATTCTCGTCGAAGACCCGTTTTATCGGACTGCCGTTCAGGCACTGGAAGCACTCGGCAAGACATTGGAATTTTTGCCTCATGACAAATTTGGCAATGACTTGAATTTACCACCGGCAGACGCAATTTTGCTCAACCCTTCAAGACAATTTCCTTTAGGTGGTACGATTGATCTTACACAGCGGCTTAATTTGTTAAAATGGGCAAAAGACAATCATGCGATGATCATTGAAGATGACTATGATAGCGAAATCCGTTTTGAAGCTATGCCGATGACTGCCATTCAAGGCCTTGATGAGACCGGTTCTGTTATCTATTTCGGCACATTTTCCAAAACGCTTTTTGCCGGTCTTCAATGCGCTTATATGGTTGTACCTTCGCGCTTTTGTGAGCGTCTTATCAATTTTCGCAGTCTTGTTGATAGGCGCGCTGTGACTTTTGTTGAAGAAGCTTTGGCCGATTTTATCAATGGTGGCCATTACGCGCGGCATTTGCGCCGATCAGCCAGGATTGTCAAAAAGAACAGGGACGCTCTCGTCAAGGGATTGGAAAGTGGAAAAGGGAAAAATCTTATGCATCTCATCCCGCCAAGACAGGGGCTTCATTTAGCCGCTCTCATTGATAAAAATATCAACGATGTGGCGTTGGAGGCCAAATTGCACAAAGCCGGTTTTGGCGGTCGCGCAATTTCGCACTATTGCCGGAATAGTCGCGAAAACGGCCTGATTATGGGATATTGCGGATTTTCACCCGAACTTTATGAACAAGCAGGTGAGGCCATTTCTCATATAATTGCCAATAAAGTAAAAATATAAGTTTTATAATTTATAAAACTATTTATGTGTTTTTATTTATTATTTTTAATATAAATATTATTTATTTTAAATTTTGAAATATTTATTATCAGTTATGATAATGAATTGGAAAAATGGAAATTCTTACATTATATTAAAAATGATATCCCTAAAATATAGTTTTTAAAAAAAGTCGAGAACGAGAGATCAATTTTGTATTGGCAAAACAAATATAGTTCGACGAGTGAGCGTTCCAACCTTGCTTTTTGGTGCGTTGGTTTTGGATTGGTTTTTTAATTGAAAGGTGTTTCTCAAGCCTCTATTTGGGTTTAGTGGCCATTTTTAAAAGCGGGCTTGCAATAATAAAGTTACATTAATTTACGCCTTGGCGGAGTGCCACACTAGGCCTCAGAGGAGGGGCTTATGAAATATAAATCGAGAGATAGAATACTATCTTTCACTTGAAAATCTGATTGCAGTTTACCTGTTCCGGTTGAAAGAAAAACGCTTATTATAGCCGTTTTGGAACATAAAATACTTATAATAAATGGCGCAGTCTTGGACGGATATCTCTTTTTAAAAGGTTATCGAACCGGAAAGAGTTCCAATATTATCAGTGAATATTCAAGCGCAAGACTTTTAACTTTAAATACTATTGGATAGATCGTTATTAAGCGTTTTTGTAAATAATGGCGGGTTTTGAATAGATGCACAAAAGGCTTCTGCATTATTTTATAATTGGAGCAATAAATATATTGCTCATCCAGTTCTGCTATGGACAAAGACTGGACGATATTGCAGGGATACGTTTATCAGCCGAAGAAGGAAATGCCGAAGCCGCATATTATCTCGGAATGATTTATATGAACGGAGCCGGATTGCCGAGAGATGAAGCCAAAGCTTTCAATTGGATCAAGATTTCCGCCGAAAAAGGTTATGCTCCTGCTCAGGACAGCTTAGGAATTATGTATGTCAATGGTCAGGTCGTTCAAAGGAATGTCGTTGAAGCCGTCAAATGGATAAAAAAAGCAGCCGATCAAGGTTTGGCTGACGGACAAAATGATCTCGGTGCAGCGTTTCAACATGGGCAGGGCGTTGAACAGAATCTTGCCGAAGCGGCCAAGTGGTATCGGCTTGCTGCAAACCAGGGATTGGCATCTGCGCAATTCAATCTCGGAACATTGTACATGAACGGGCTAGGGTTAAAAAAGGACGGCGCTGAAGCTCTGAAGTGGCTAAAGCTAGCCGCCGATCAGGGATATATTGATGCCGAATATAATCTTGGCGTTATCTATATGGCGGACGATGCTATTCCTAAAAATGAAGCTGAAGCGTTCAAGTGGTTTAAAAAAGCAGCCGAACACGGTGATGCAAAAGCCCAATATAATTTGAGCATCTTCTATATCAATGGTGTCGGCGTACAGAAAGACGATAAAGAGGCCATAAAATGGCTTAAACTTTCGGGTAATCAAGGATATACGGGCGCACAATATAACCTCGGTGTATTTTATATGAACGGTATAGGCATCGAGCAAAACGCAAGCGAAGCTTTCAAATGGTTTAAACGTGCAGCCGATAAGGGGCTTCCGCAAGCGCAATACAATCTGGGCATATTATATATTAACGGACTGGGCGTCGAAAAAGACGAGAAACAGGCAGTTGAATGGTTTAAACTTGCAGCACAGCAAGATTACCCCGTTGCACAATATTATATGGGCATTCTCTATATGAACGGCCAAGGGGTGAAACAAAGCCAGGGAGAAGCAGTCAACTGGTTTAAAAAGGCAGCAAAAAACGGCGACGAAAATGCTCGCAACGCCTTGATTGAAATTCAAAGTCGATAGAATTTCAATCGAGATTACCATTTACAACAGACATCAATTAAAATGTATAGGTTGTCAGACCGTCGCAGAAGAATTTGAATTCAGGTGACTGGCTGGAGTTGAGGTGACCGGCTGGAATTCAGATGAATTGCCTGCTTATCGTGGGCATCATAAGTTTTATCTGTTTCGATTTCGAAAGTCCGTGCATTATAGAGCGCTGGCCGACCATTCATAGCAGGTAAAATTCTTGGAATAGACTGATTTTATCGTGGCTTATGAGAAAGTTCTATGCAGAGATAACGCTTCAATTTCCATACATACTGGCCCTTCGGGCGAGAAGAGGAAACCTTTTGCAATTGCAGCAAGGGAAAATTCTCGTAGCAGAGTAATTTTATTGCCGCTTATGAAGAGGTTCTATGGCAGAGATACCTCTTCTGTTTTTATATGAGCTCGCTGTTTCCGGTGGGCAAGGCACAATCAATTCATCCGCAAAACACAAAATTTTGCAACCTTTATTCGGCGACGAATATCCTGTTATTGGGGAAGGCTTTTATTTTGCCTTGATCTTGTTTTGCGTCTTTTTTGCCGCTTTTTCTTTTGCCCGGCCGGTTTTTGCTAAGGTTTTAGGCAACACCGATATAGTTTTTGACAAAACGCGGCGTTGTCACTTCCCACAACACAGGAGTTCCCTTTTCGACATACCAGCTGTCACCAGCTTCATAGCGGGTGGTTTTTCCGGTTTTTTCATCGGTCAGATTAACGGCTCCTTCAAGCACAACGGCATGTTCGGTATATTCATAAACCATTCTGAATTTACCACGTGTGCAGGCAAAAAACGCGCATGAAATATTTGTTTGCGGCGAACCGACAACAAATTTTCCTGAAGCTTGTACATCACCTTCAAGGAGTGTGGCGCCGAGATCGGTAATCTTGCCCCAACTATCGAGATCGTCAGGAACGGTATTTTTTTCAAACTTGATCATTGTTATTTCCTCTTCAAAAATGGAACTATCTGCCGCTCAACTGACCAGATAGTTGATGCCAAAGTTTTCCTGCTGTGGCGAGCAGCGGACGAGCGATTGTTTTTGCAACAACATTCCTGTGTGGAATTGAACTCATCAATTCGTAACGTTTGGATCCCTCGCTCATTCCTTCGGCGAGAACCTTGCAAACAATATGGGATGGTGTGACGCCGAAACCTGAATAACCTTGCACGAAGAAAACATTAGGATGCTCGGGGAGACTACCGATTTGTGGAAAAAGATTGACACTACAGCAAAGTGGTCCCCCCCACGCCATATCGATTTTAACCTTATCAAGATAGGGGAAGATATCGAGCATAAATTTCCGGTTCCACTCGGCCAGATTTTCGGGAATATAGTCGATATATCGGGTTGCCAAACCGAAAAGAAGCCGGTTTTCTTTTGTAACACGATAATAGTCGATGACCGGTCTTATATCGCTATAAGCGCCCCTGATCGGGCTGATTTTGTTGATGAGTTCATCGGAAAGCGGTTCGGTAGCGATCTGGAATGCATAAGTATTGAGCGTCTTTTTCCAGATATATGGCTCCATTCCGTCAAGAAAGCCGTTGCAAGCCCAGAGAAGTTTTTGTGCCTTCACTGTGCCCGCGGCAGTTCTTACCGTAATACGGTCTCCATAAGTCACTTTAACAGCGGGTGAATTTTCGAAAATGCGGACACCGTGACTCGTGGCAGCTTTGGCTTCCCCCAGCAACAGATTGAGAGAATTTACATGGCCGCCGCCCATATGTTTTAGCGCCGCACAATAGGCTGTCGAGCCGATAACGGATTGAACATCATTTCCTGTAACAAGGTCGATTTCTTCATCGGGGGTTACGGATTTGAAATCTTTTAGCCATTGTTCCAAGGTTTTCTGTTGGCGTTTGTTGAAAGCGAGATAGCCATAGCCCGGACAAAAATCGGCATCGATATTATATTTCTTGATGCGTTCCTTGATAATACCGGCGCCCAGATTGGCAATTTTGAACAATACATCAATCCCTTCCGGCCCGACATGTTTTCGAACCGCCTCGATGTCGTGACCAATGCCTGCCATAACCTGTCCGCCATTGCGGCCGGTTCCTCCATAACCGAGATAACGTCCTTCAAGAATAACAATATTGGTCAAGCCCTTTTCAGCGAGTTCGAGGGCCGTATTGATACCCGAAAAACCCCCGCCAATAATAACAATATCGCAATCAATGTCTTCAATCAGTCGCGGAAAGGACAAATCGTATTTACGCGTGGCTGTATAATAATTCCGGGCATCGAGTTTTCGCATTAGTGCGCTCATGTGCAGCCTCCTTTTTAAACGCCACAGGGTTTTCTTTCATTGCGAAAAACGTTCAAGTTGATCAGTTTTTGCAAACGATCAACCAATCGCGTCTTCCCTGTCATGTGGCAGTTTTAATGTGTTCCCGTTTTTTTATTAACAAGTTAAATGAGTATAGGCGATCGTGACATTACATTTCGCGCCAAATTTATGATAAATTGCGCCATAAGCGATCAGCGCCAATGAAGTCGTAAAAATTCGACCGAGCAAAAACAGGGAGGCATTATGGGAGGGGTAACAGGAAAAGCGGCTTTTGTTCGGGTATCGATATTGGAACCTGTGATTGCGGAATTGCAGTCACATGAACATGTTTTAAAAGCGTTGCTTAGCCGTTACAGGCTCAAACAGCTATTGTTGCGCGACCCCTACGGCACAATTCCTATAGCAACCTATTTGCAATTTTTCGAAGATGCAGCACGGCTTCTTGATGACAGTGCTTTCGGCGCCCGGACAGGGGCTGCTTTCAGACCGGCAAGTCTGGGGCCGGTTGGGATGTTGGTTACGGCAATGCCGACTTTAAGAAGAGGCCTTGAAGAAATGAGCCAATATCTTGAAGCAACACAAATTGGTACCAGCAATATGGTTCTGGAAGATGGAAAGCTTGCTTATTGGTGTTATCGGATTGATGACACGGGGCTTAAACATCGCCAGCAGGATTCCGAATATACTTTAACGGCAACAATGCGCTTGATACAAAGTAGCTTTGGCATGCGATGGCGGCCACTGGAAGTTCATGTCGAACATAAAGATCGCAGAAACGAAAAATTCCTTTCACGATTTTTTGAAGCACCCATCCGTTTTGGCCTCGGGGTTAACCGTCTTGTTATGCCTGTCGAGGAACTCGACAGGGTTTTGCGTCACGAAGATCGGGATCTGACAACTCTTTTGCGTTATCACTTACGCGAGTTGTTACCAAGCAAGAATTCTGATTTTACACTGGCCGGACAAACCAGACAGATATTGCGTGCAAGTCTTGGTCAAAAGCCCGTGACTATTCAGGATATTGCGGCAAGTTTCAATATGTCGGCGCGCAGTCTCCAGCGCAAACTGGCCGATGAACATACAAGCCTCAGCCGCCTTCTTGAAGAAGTAAGAAAAGAACTTGCTGCTGTTTTCCTTTCCGACAAGACAATGTCGAAACAGCAAATAGCGCATAATTTGGGTTATGCCGACGCTGCCGTTTTGTGGCGGGCAATGAGAAAATGGCAGCAGCAAGGAAACACAGAACCGTAATCAAAGCTTTGACAGAAATATTTTATATGTTAAATATTATGAGGAGATGATGCGTTACGGGAGGAAAAATGGAACGCTTTGATTACATCGTCATTGGGGCGGGATCTGCCGGTTGTTTGCTCGCGAACCGGTTATCAAAAAATCCACAAAACAAGGTTTTGGTGATTGAAAGTGGTCGCGCCGATAAAGATCCATGGATACATATTCCTGCGACATTCTTTAAAGTGATCGGTAAAGGCATTGATATTCATCACTATGCCTCCGATCCGGTTGCCGGAATGAACAATCGGCCTTCAATTGTTCCGCAAGGTAATGTTTTGGGAGGAGGAAGTTCCGTCAATGCGATGATTTACATTCGTGGTCATCGTAACGACTATGACGGGTGGAAAAAAGCGGGTTGCGAAGGCTGGGGCTATGATGATGTTTTACCGGTCTTCAAAACACTGGAAAATAATGAATATCTGCGCAATTCCTATCATGGCAATGAAGGAGAACTTCATGTTTCGAACCCGCGCTTCCGTCACCCCTTATGTCAAGCTTTTGTTGAAGCTGCCGAACAAACCGATCTGGTCCATAATGAGGATTTCAATGGCCAGATACAGAATGGTGTAGGCTTCTACCAGACAACAACCTTTGGTGGCCGCCGCTGGAGTTCGGCTGAAGCTTTTCTCAGAGAAGCGGAAAAGCGCGGCAATGTAAAAGTATTGACCCGTTCATTCGTTGACCGGATTGTTTTTGATGGCAAAAAGGCAAGGGGAATCGTTTTAAAAGATGGACAAAGTTTTAAAGCCGATAAAGAAATTGTTTTGAGCGCTGGTGCCATCGCAACTCCGCGTATTTTGCAATTGAGCGGAATTGGCAATGCCGAAGAACTTGGCCAACTTGGCATCGAGGTTGTTAGTGATCTGCCCGGCGTTGGCGAAAATTATCAGGATCATCTCGAGGTGCCGGTTCAAGGCGAGACCTATCAGCCAATTTCCATGTTGGGTGAAGATAAGGGGGTAAAAGCCGTTGGACACATGCTGCGTTATCTTATTCAGCATAGAGGTCTTCTCTCATCCAATGTGGTGGAATGTGGCGGCTTTGTCGATACGTCCGATTGCGGTCAACCCGATATTCAATTCCACGTTATTCCTTCTCTTGTCGGTTTTGTCGATCGCCCTCCCGAACCGGGGCATGGTTTGAGCGTCAGCCCATGTTATTTGCGGCCGAAATCGCGTGGTAAAATTAAACTCGCATCATCCAATCCGAATGAAAAGCCGCACTTTGACGCCAATCTTCTTTCTGAAATGGAGGATGTTGAAACACTTGTTCGCGGCGTGAAGCTTGCTATCAAAATTTTTGAAGCGCCGGCACTGAAAAAGCTCGTGAAACGTCGAGTTTTGCCGCGTCCCGGCATTGAGAACGATGCAGAAAAGTTGAAAGACTATATCCGGCAGACTGCAAAAACCGTTTTCCATCCGTGCGGTACGGCCAGAATGGGCGCAAAAGATGATAAAATGGCAGTCGTTGATACTAAACTTCGTGTCAAGGGTGTAGAAGGGTTGCGCGTTGCCGATGCCTCAATCATGCCCAATCTCGTATCGGGTAATACCAATGCACCGACCATGATGATTGCTGAAAGAGCCGCAATTTTCATGTTGGGATGAAAAGGATTTTTTAAAAAAATCACTTTGACATAAATGTCGGGCTTTCTGTCAATCGGCTAATAGCTTTAAAGCATTAAGTTCTTGGAAGCGCCCGCAATGGCGGACGCTCCCGATATAGGAAAGAAGTAAGAAATATCTTTTTGATAAAAAATCCAAAATTTTAAATAAATAGTTAAAATAAAAATAAAATTTATATATCTTAAAATTGGTATGTGGCAGATTATTTTAATCAGAAAATTTATTTTCATTTTTTTTAAAATAGATTTTTTCCTTAAAAGGGAAGTTTAATATTTTCCAATTTTCAAGAACGAAGCTATGGACAAGAAAGTTTCCTTGTAAAATTTCTCATTGTTTCTGTGTGTAATGATATTCTTAAGCATAATTTTGTTTAACCGGAACGTTTTTTAATCGGTAACTTTTGTCATTCTGTGACAGATTTAGAACAGAAATCTGCCATTTAAAATGAAATGGCGAGTAGCAAGCGAATGCATCTGCGAGGCCGGTTCTACCGGTCTCTAATAATATGAAGTTGAATGCACATGTTTGACCGACACGGCAAACTGTTTGAACAACAAGGGAAACCCGTCTGACCGACAGGGGAATAAGTTAAGCAAAACAAATATCTGAAGCGAAACCGTTCGAACATAAGTCGGTAAAATCTATAGCACGGTCAATTCTATAACACGATGAAGTCATAGGCGTTAAACGAAGGTCAATCGGGCATTGGGCTTTTAACCGGCGGTTACAAACGATTGCAGAGGGTAGATCAAAAAAGCTTTGTCATTTTGTGCCCGAAAAAAATAGTAGCCGAAAACACGGTTTTCCGAAATAAAAGTGCAAAAAAATATAAAACAAGTATATTTTTTTATTACAAATATAAATGTTGTTGCGACATCTGAAAAAGTGCGATATATTTCACATGTTAATAATTAAAAACTAAATAAAATTCGGGAACATCATGGCTGATCTTGGTTTCAAGGGCTGCCGTGTCATCATAACGGGGGGAACCTCGGGTATAGGCTTGGGAATTGCTGAGGCGTTCTTGCAAGAAGGGGCCGTTATTGGCTTGATTGCACGTTCAGTGAACGGGCTAAGTGACACTTATGCCAAATTAAAAGCGCGTTTCGCAGATGCAGACATTTTTTTTGCATCTGCCGATGTTTCGGATGAAGCATCGGTAAAAGAAGCGATAAATGAACTCGTCCTTCTCATGGGCGGACTTGATCACCTTGTCGTCAATGCCGGAATTGACGGCGAAATGGGGGCACTTCTTCGAGATATCAGTGCTGAAAATTTTTGTCGGGTTCTTGATGTCAATGTTGTGGGAGCCTTTTTTTCGGCAAAAGCGGCAGTCGATTTTCTGGAAAAATCGCACAATGCAACGGTAACGTTCATCGGTTCGGATTCTGGATTTGTCGCCAATGCCGGAATGCTCGCCTATAACGCTTCGAAGGGGGCAATAGTGCAGTTAACCCGCGCTTTGTCAGTGGAACTTTATGACTTGGCTGCAATTCGGGTCAACAGTGTGTGCCCCTCGATTGTTGATACGCCGATGGCGCGAAAAGGTTTGGGTGTTAACAGTCTTGATGACGCCCCGTTTCCGGTCAGTGAGCCCAAAGATATAGCCTATCTCGTTCTGTCACTGGCGTCTCCCCATGCACGCGCGGTCAATGGTGTCTCTTTATTGGCAGACTACGGCTATCACGCGCGTTCGTCATTTCCTGCCTGAAGTAATTAAGCGGGAAAGTATTCCCGTCACATTGTCTTTTTCAAAACAATTCTTGGCTTTCCGAGGTGGTATTATGAGCGACATTACTGAAAAATCGATCGTCACCAACAAGTTGCAGTCGGATTCTCTGGGTGTGTTCGACGTGGTCTTTCTGGTTTTGGCAGCAGTCGCACCACTAACCGGTGTGATTGTTATTGCCTGTTTGGGGATAGCTTTGGGAAACGGCGGAGGCATGGTCGGTTCTTTTATCCTCGTCACAATAGCGCTTTTGATGTTTGGCGTAGGTTACGCCGAGATGTCAAAGAAACTCATCCACGCTGGAGGTTTTTATGCTTTTGTCCTGAAAGGCCTGGGGCGCCCGTCAGCAATGGCAGCGGCACTTGTTGCCATGCTCGGTTACAATTTTTTTGTTGCTGGCGCCGTCGGCACAAGCGGATTTTATATGGCAATTACTGTTAATGCCTGGACGGGAATTCCCATTCCATGGTTCGGCTGGAGTTTGATCAGTGTTGTGGCGGCTTTCATCTGCACCAGACAAGGAATTGCGTTTTCGGCCAAAGTACTGGGATTATCGCTCATTCTTGAAGTACTCATTCTGGTGATATTCGATATTGCCGTTCTTTTCAAAACCGGCTTCAGTTTTGATGTCATTGACACCAAACTCGTCTTCGGTGGTTCAATGGGATTGGGGCTGCTCTTTGCCGCAAATGCTTTTGTCGGGGTTGAAGCAACAGGCCTCTTCGGAGAGGAAGCGCGAGACCCGAAAAAAACCATCCCGCGGGCGACTTATATTGCAATTTTGTTTATCGGTATTTTTTCGGCGGTTACCACATGGGCAATTGTTTCGGCAACAGGTGTGGCAGTCGCCAAGGATACGGCGATGGCGCATCTTGAAACCGGCGATTTTGTCTTTTCACTTTCAAAACAATATCTGGGCAACGGCTTGACGCTTGTCATGACAATCTTGTTGCTGGTGAGTTTGTTTGCGGCATTGATGGCATTGCACAATTCTGCCACGCGTTATCTTTATGCGCTCGGACGTGCACGCCTTTTGCCATATCGGCTGAGCAAAACCAAAGCCAATGGCACGCCGGAATTTGCCTCTATTGTCCAATTCAGCTTTGCTGTTATTGTGGCCGGTCTTTTTGCTCTCTTCGGTATGGATCCGATTTCGACACTTGTTCCTTCAATGACGGGGCTAGGGACTTTGGGCATTGTTTTGTTGCAATGCACTGCCGCATTGTCGATTGTCGTCTATTTCCGCAAAACAAAAGACAAACGTTATCTTAAAACGCTGGTTGCGCCGGTTATTGGCTTTATTGCGCTCCTCAATGTGGTGGTGATGGCATTTGTCCATTTTCCGACCATGGCGGGCTCGGACAATCCCGTTATCGGTATGTTGCCGTTACTGTTATTGGTAGCGATTATTTTCGGTTATTTCTACGGTTATCATTTGAAGAGAAATCGTCCGGAAATTTATCTGAAACTGTCTGAAGATCTTGACCAGATTGATCTTCCGCAACGCTGATTTTACCGCCATTCGTAAAACAACAAATTTTCGTGGAAAAGCTCATGGTCATTTCTGAAGAAATCGCTCCACAATCGCAATCGGGAATTGTCTGGGCAATCGCCTGTTATTCGGGCATTGCATCGGGAATTCTTATGATGGCTCCTTCAATCGCCTCTCAAGTTGCATTGGAATGGCATGCAGGCCCCGAACAGATCGGCAATTTGTTTTCAATAGAACTCGGCGGTATGAGTTTAGCGACAGTCATTTCCTGGTTGTGGCTTTCGCGGGTCAATTGGCGTGTCGTTGCTATGATTGCTACGACACTTTTCATCATTGCCAATCTTGTTAGCGGTTACATGCCGACATGGCATTCATTTATCTTTTTGCGCTTTATTGCCTCTTTCAGTGCCGGCACGATTATGATCATTACGATCGCAAGCGGTGCACAGACAAAATTTGTACAAAAGACCTATTCTTATTGGGTTTTATCGCAATTATTGCTTGGCGCTGCCGGTCTTGCCGTATTGCCGTATATTTTTGCCTATTTCAACCTTTCCGGATGTTACATCGGATTAGCTATTCTGGCGTTTCTGGCGATGCCATTATTGGGAAATTTTCCCTCGACTGGTGCGCCAACACATATTTTACCGATCTCCGGAGCAAGACAGAGCGCGTTATCGTTTCGCACTATTCTTATAGTAGCTTTGCCTGTCTTGAGCGTTTTTCTTTTTTACGTTGGTTTAAGTGGTGTGTGGACTTTTGTCGGCACGATAGCTGAACGTGCACATATTGAAAATTCCAACGTAATATTTTCTTTAGGTACTCTTATGGGGGTCGTAGGTTCCGCAATTGCTGGATTTTTCCCGAAAAGTAAGGAAATTTCCATTCTTTTGGCCGGTTATCTCATGATGGCAGCAAGTGTTATGCTCTTTTGCGGTGTTCCGGGAATGACAAGATTTGTTGCGGGCGTTCTCATATTCAAATTTGCATGGACATTTGTATTGCCGTGGATTTTGTCATTCATTTCCCGAAATGACCATTCCGGTAAATTAATGAGCAGTATCAATCTTGTCATTGGCGGCGGCTTTGCTATTGGCCCCTTCATGGCCGGAAAAATTATTCAGGCAGCGCCGCTCAATACATCTTTGCTTTTTGTCATTTCATCAACATTGCTTGTGGTCTCGCTCGTCTTGTTGCTTGGCTATCGTATTTTCCAGCAGAAACAAAAAGGGGAATAATTATATGGGAAAAACTGCTTTTTATTTCGATGAATGGTGCCTGTGGCACTCAACGGGGCTTCATGCCGGTATTCTGGAGCTTGGCGGGTTTGTTCAGCCGCCTTCATCTGCCGGACATGCGGAATCTCCAGAAACCAAGAGACGATTGAAAAACCTTATGGATGTCTCGGGACTTACAAGAGAGCTTGAGGTCGTTTCTGCCGCACCGATAACAAAAGATGATGCATTGCTTGTTCATACCCCCGCTTATCTCGAACATTTCAAAGAGGTAAGCGATAGAGGCGGCGGGATGATGGGCGATAATGCGCCGATTGGACCGGGAAGCTATGAAATAGCTTTGCTCTCGGCCGGACTGGCTTATGGAGCCGTCAGCTCTGTTCTTGAGGGCCGTTATCACAATGCCTATGCGCTAACCCGCCCGCCGAGCCATCATTGTCTTCCCGATCAATCGATGGGCTTTTGCTTTCTGCACAATATTGCCATAGCGATAGAGAAAGCCAAACGCGAAAACGGCCTCGAACGTGTCGCTGTACTTGACTGGGATGTGCATCATGGAAATGGTACCCAAGCCATTTTTGAAGATCGTGATGACGTTTTGACAATTTCCATCCATCAACAAGGATGTTTTCCTCCCGGCTATAGCGGTGAAAATGACCGCGGCAAAGGGAAAGGGAAGGGCGCCAATATCAATATTCCGCTTTTTGCCGGTGCCGGCCATGAACAATGGGTCGGTGCATTGCGCGAAATAGCTTTGCCAGCCATAGAAGCTTTCAAACCGGACATCATTATTGTGGCGAGTGGCTATGATGCCAATGCTTATGATCCGCTGGCAAGAATGCAATTACATAGCGAGTCCTTTCGCGAATTGACCACTTTGACAAAAGAATTGGCCGAGAAAATATGTTCCGGTCGGCTCGTTCTGGTTCACGAAGGAGGCTATTCGGAATTTTATGTTCCTTTTTGTGGTCATGCTGCCATTGAAGCCCTTTCGGGAATAAAAACAAAAGTGGTCGATCCGGTTCTGGATTTTGTCAAAGCACAACAACCCACCGGCGAATTTGCGGATGCTCATCGCAAACGTCTTGATTATCTGAAACAAATTTTTTCAGCACCAGCATGATCTGCCAGCCGACAAAGTTCAAATCAGAAAAATAGGGGATAAGCGCGGGAACGGGATGCGGCCGTTCCCGAAGAGATGCGGGAGCAGAAAATGTTACGGGATATTAGTGCGGCTTTGGGATTTGCCACTTCTGTTCTTGGCGAGTTCGATATAGACGGCAAAGCACATGTCGAATTTGTGAAATATCGTGAAAATCATGTTTTCAAAGCGGTAACGGACGAAAAGTCCTATGCCATACGTATTCACCGGCGCCATTATCGCAGTAACGAGGAATTGCGGTCCGAAGCGGAATATGTTGCCCGCCTCGGTGAAGCAGGTATGACTGTTCCCAAACAACGTAAAACCACCAGCGGACAGTATTTTCTTGTGAAAACAGATAATGAAGGGGAAGACTACCAGATTGACGTGACAGAATGGATTGATAACGCCGTGCCGCTTGATGATACGATTCAAGGCTTTAAAGGGAAATCCGCTCTTTCGGAAGACGATTTCTTCAAACTTGGGCAATTGGCTGCTACACTCCATAAAACCACGCGTCAGTTGCTTGTGCGTGACATTTTTAAGCGGCAATCGTGGGACGGGGAGGGATTAATAGGAAAAAATGCTCTTTGGGGAGACCCATTGCGTGCCTTTACCGAACCCGCGCAAAGACAGCTTATGGAGAAAACCAATGAAAGAATTCTGGGGGAACTCGACAATTTTTCGAAAAATAGCGATAGCTATGGTCCCATCCACGCCGATTTCAGCCAAGAAAATATCTTGCGCAAGGATGGCAATTTCATCCTGATCGATTTTGATGATTGCGGTTTTGGCTGGAATATTTTCGAATTGACAACCGCATTGATCTTCTATCAACCGCACCCTCTCTATCAATCTTATGAAACAGCGCTCTTTAAAGGTTATGAAACTATTTTGCCAATTGGCGAGAGGACGCGGGAATTATGGCCGGCATTCATGTTGGCGCGTGGTGAAACTTATATGGGATGGGCAGCAGACCGCATTGGGGACGAAGCAGCAAACTTTCTTTTGGCCGAGTTAAAGCCGTTACTGATCGAAAAAGCCCAACAATATTTAAAAGTCTAACAAGATTAAAAAGTCTAATAATATTAAAAAGCCAACAATATTTTAAAGGATGACCGATGATGTCAGAAGGAATAAAAAATCGCAGCCTGCTTGAGCGACGCAATAACACCATTGGTCGATATTCACCGCTCTTTTATAAAGAACCTTTGCACCTTGTTTCGGCAGAGGGTGTTTGGCTGCATTGTGCCGATGGGGTAACCTATCTTGATGGTTATAATAATGTTCCCCATGTCGGCCATTGCAATAAAGCGGTGGTCGAAGCTTTGACCAGACAAGCAAAACTCCTGAACATCAATACACGTTATTTATCGGAGCCGTTGATCGATTATGCGGAAAAACTTCTCGGGCTGTTCCCGGAAGATCTTTCGAAAGTGTTTTTTGTAAATAGTGGCAGTGAAGCAAATGAGCTTGCTATCCGCATTACCCGCTATATGACCGGAAATAAAGGCATATTGATTTCCGATTGGAGCTATCATGGAAACAGCTATTCACTTGCCCGAATGACCACAGGGCTCAAAACCGCCGAAGGAATTGGACCGCATGTCAGGCCAATCCGTATTCCGGATGTGACAGCTTCCGCAATTTCTCCCTCGCTCTTGCTCGAACAAGCGCTTGATGAGGTTGATAAAGCTATTCTATCGTTAAAAGAGGCCGGATATGGCGTTGCTATGTTTTTGTTTGACCCGCTATTTTCAACCGAGGGGCTCATAAATCCTCCGCAGGGTTACATCGAAGGTGTTGTTCAACGGGTGCATGACGCGGGCGGGCTTGTTGTGGCAGACGAAGTTCAATCAGGCTTTGGCCGTTCAGGCGAGAAACTTTGGGGATTTGAACTCTACGACATAAAGCCCGATCTTGTTACAATGGGAAAACCGATGGGGAACGGCCATCCTTTGGGTGGTGTCGTCACCCGAACAGATATTCTCGATGCATTCGCCAGTCACAATGACTATTTTAATACATTCGCCGGTAATCCGGTTTCGGCGGCTGTCGGGCTTGCCGTACTGAACGAAATGGAAAGAATGTCTTTGAAAGAAAATGCGGCCGATCTTGCACAAATTATCATGCCGCGTTTGCAAGAAATGGTTCAAAAATTCGATTTTTGCCGTTTTGCAAGAGGGAGAGGATTGTTTTTCGGTCTGGAAATCTTAACTGACGATGGTAAGCCGGACAGCGCCAAAACGAAGGCGCTGGTTGAATTAATGAAAACCAAAAAAGTTGTTATTTCAAAAATAGGGCGTTTCGACAATGTCTTGAAAATTCGCCCGCCTATGGTCTTCAATCAGGATAATGCCGAATTCCTTCTTGATACATTGGAAGATGCTCTGGCCGAAGTCTGATTGTCGCCGATGAGGCATGAGAGTACCATAAGGTTTTCTCAAAAAAACGAACATGAATTTTATCAGTTCGTCTTTCAAAAATATTCCGTCGTAAAAAATCAATCAGCCGGCACTAAAAACCGGCTGATAAATTTTATTTAAAATTTGAATAGTGATTATAGAAACGCGCTACTCACTCAATTCACAATGATCGTTTGAATATTGGTGTTCTGATAAAGGCCTTCTTTGCCGAATTCGACACCGATACCCGATTGCTTTACTCCACCGAACGGAGCATTGGGTTGAATCCCGCCATGACCATTAATCCATGCGATACCACATTCCAGCCGGCTGGCCAGTGCTTTTGCTTTTGCAATATCTTTCGACCAGACTGAACCACCGAGCCCGTTGGGGTTGTTGTTGGCAGCTTCTATGACCTTGTCGATATTGGTGAAACGGATAATGGGAAGGGCAGGACCGAATTGTTCACGGTCTACAAGCATTGCACCATCTTCGATATCGGCAACCAAAGTGACCGGATAGAAGTAACCGTTCTGGTGAGTAGGATCACCGCCAATCAGAATTTTCGCACCGCGTTTTTTTGCATCTTCTACGCATTCACGGACAATGTTGAATTGCATAGCATTCTGGACAGGACCGAGTTGAGAGGTTTCATCAAGACCGTCGCCCATTTTGATTTTTGCGGCATAAGAAACCAGACTTTTGCAAAGTTTCTCATAAATCTCGTCATGCACGTAAAGGCGTTTAATACAGGCACATATTTGGCCACTATTGCTAAACGCTCCCCAAAAAATTTTCTCGGTTATTTCTTCAATATTGCAATCGGGAAGGATAATTGCCGCGTCATTTCCACCCAGTTCAAGTGTCAGCCGTTTAAGATTTTCGGCAGCACTTCCCATAATTTTGCGGCCCGTCGGAGCAGAGCCCGTAAAGACGATTTTGTTAATGCCGGGATGGGACGACATCAATGCCCCGAGTTCACCTTTTCCGGTAACGATATTAAGCACTCCGGCAGGTAAAATTGTATTGAGCAATTCGACCATGCGGATGGTTGCCAAAGGCGTATATTCGGAGGGTTTGATCACCACAGTATTGCCGGCACGCAAAGCCGGCACAATGTGCCACATGGCAATCATCAAAGGAAAATTCCATGGTGTAATCGAGCCTACAACGCCGATGGGTTTGCGGTGAATTTCGACTTTTGCCAAGCCTGCATCCTCGACAACTTCTACAGGAATATCAAGATGAGCGGTGTAATCGCTCCAAAAAGTGGCGCCGCCCACTTCGCCAAGGGAACCTTGAGCGTTTAACGGTTTTCCTTGCTCGAGAGTGATCAATCGCGCAAGTTCGTCTTTATGGGAATCGAGAATTCCGGCGATTTTCAAACAAATTTGCTGTCTTTGCCGGTCTTCCATTGAAGACCAGGCCGGAAAGGCAGCTTGTGCCGCTTTGACTGCAAGATCAAGCTCTGTTTGCCCCGCCACGGGCATCAGGCCGACAATGTCGCCATTGGAAGGGTTGTGCACCTCATGGAAATTGCTTGTTTCCAGTTTTTGACCATTAATAATAAGGCTATATTTCTTTGCGCCTGACATGCGGGTTCCTCCTGCAACTCCTCTGATAATACATGAACCTACCAGTCTGACGAAGCTCTGGCAATAACAATGAACATGTTAAATATAGACTTGTCTTATGTGTTATTTTAACGATTTGCAACCCTTGCCGCATCAAGTGCTTCGTCAAGCACAGCCTCGTCACCTATATGGTTTGCAAGCAGCAAAATCAGACGGGCATTGAAGGCCGCGCTCTGTTTTTCATCAAGACCGTCATGGGCATGAATGAGTTTATCGTAAAAATTGTCAGGATGAGCAATATTGGCTTTGGTATTGAGTGCCATGTCAAATTCTCCCTATCGCCTTTTTGAGACCGGATTCCACTTTTTCGCTGTCATAATTTTCCCAACGTGCGGCAACATGCTGGTCAGGCCGGATGAGATAGATTGCTGCGTTTGATGGCCCGAGCAATCTTTCCTGTAATTGACCGGAAATGTCATCCTCACTCGATAAGCTCAGCGGTACGACGTTAATTCCGGCAATTTTACCGGTTTTTGGCTCTTTCTGATTGATAACAAGCAAAGTGAAGTGATTACCGGTTAAACGGTCAAGCAAATAACCGTCTTTCAGGCGGACATCGGGCAGAACCGAGCCGGGGCGGCTTCGTAAGGGGAGAGTTGTCAGATCATCCGTGTTCAAGGAAGATCGATCATAAGTTGCAGGTACCGAAAGTCTTCCCGAATTGACCATCGGGCGGGTCAATTCGAAATGTTCCGAAAGATCCAGAACAGCATCCCGGAACAGCCGGCTGATTGGCGATTTCGGGGTGATAAAATCGGTTGCACGGGTAGAATTGAGAATGTTCTCGTCGGCGGCGTAAATGCGTTCATCATTATAGCTTTCGAGAAGTTCTTCAGGAGCTTCATTATTGATAACAAGTTGTAATTTCCAGCCCAGATTGTCGATATCCTGCAATCCGGAATTGGCACCTCTTGCTCCGAAGGGCGAAACCTGATGGGCACTATCGCCGACAAAAAGAATATGACCATGACGGAATTTTTCCATCCGGCGACATTGGAATGTGTAGATTGAAACCCATTCCAATTCGAATTTGGTTTCTTCTCCAAGAAAGGCTTTGAGACGCCGAATGACATTTTCCGGTTTGGTCTCTTCTTTTTTATCAATATTCCATCCCAGTTGAAGATCGACCCGCCAGACATTATCAGGCTGTTTGTGAAGAAGTGCAGATTGGTTCCTGTTGAATGGTGGATCAAACCAGAAACGGCGTTCGACAGGGAAATTTTTATTGTCCATGACAATATCCGCAATCAGGAAATTGTCTTCGAAAACGCGACCGATAAAATCGAGGTGAAGCATATTGCGGATTGGCGAGCCGGCACCATCTGCCGCAATCAACCAATCGGCAAGAATTGAATAAGTGCCTTCTTCGGTTTCGATTGATAGACGAACTTCGTCATTCTCTTCCACGACCGAGGTAACACGGCTTTTTCCGCGCAGCTCGATAGGGGCACCCTGTTCGACAAGTTCGTTGACACGATTGACAAGAAATTGCTCGAAATAATATTGCTGTAAATTGATGAATGCAGGGCGTTTATGTCCATCTTCCGGCAACAGGTTGAATTCGAAAACCTGTCTTTCATCGAAATAGACCTTGCCGAGCTTCCATTGTACACCTTTGTTGGTTGTAACCTCTCCACAGCCCAAGCGGTCAAGTATTTCCAAAGTGCGTTTGGAAAAGCAAATAGCGCGCGAACCAAAACTCACTTTGTCATTGTCATCAAGAACCACCACCGGAATGTCGCGTTGGGCGAGATCGATTGCCATGGCAAGTCCAACCGGCCCGGCGCCGACAATAACAACAGGATGCCTTGCCGGTGTCTTTGCATCCTGATCTTTGCAATGTTTATAAGGATAAAGGGGTACTTCAAAAATCTTGCTCATGTCTGCCTCCCGTCAGTCAATTGCAGTAAAGTGATTTTATCATTGCCACGTTTTATCGGGCTTTTTCACGTATTATCGGGCAATTTATTGTCCGAATTATTGTCTGAACTTATGTTTTTCTCCCCTGAACGGCCCTTGAAATGCCCGATCATCCATTTTCGGCATTTTTCGGTTCCTTTGTTCAAAGGAAGGACATCACAAAACAAATCTGTTGACACTTCAGCGGTTCGTTGAGACGTCATCAGAATGGCATTTTTACCAGAACGACATCAGAGCGAAGGCTCCGGCTTGTCCGAACGATAAGGGGGCAAATATGCCGGAGCCAAAACTCCAAAAACTCGTTGAGTTCAACAGTATGTTCGTCATGACAGGTCTTGTCAGTCCTGTCATATACAGAGCTATGCGGTGAAAAATTTAGCGTTAGCCTTGCAATGCTTCCCACATTTTACGGTCGCGTTCTGCTGTCCAGATACGCGGTGTATCAATGCCGAGTGCCTCGTCATAAGCGCGTGAAACATTGAATGGCAGGCAATGCTCATAAATTGCATAGGAAGAAAATTTCGGGTCACATACGGCGCGACACGCTTCCCATGCCTGTTTCAAAGTTCCTCCACCTTGTGCAACACGGCGGATTGGTTGATAAGTCGAAGAGACGAAGTCAATTGTATTATCAAGAGCTTCGTTGACCATCTTCTCTCCTGTCAAGGCATCACCCCGACCGGGTGCAATCGCATCAACATGGAAGCTGCGGATTGCTTCAATGGTTTTCGGCCAATCGGTAAAATGCCCGTCCCCGCAATAGCAAGCCGAATGATATTCGATAATATCGCCTGTAAACATCACATTCTGGTCCGGTACATAGGCGACGATATCTCCTGCCGTATGGGCACGTCCGAGAAACATCAAGTCAACGCGGCGTTTTCCCATATAGACAGTCATTTTGTTTGAAAATGTCATCGTGGGCCATGTTAAGCCCGGTATTTCTTCATGTCCTTCAAACAGGCGGGGAAAGCGGCCGAATTCCGAATCCCAGTCTTCTTTTCCGCGTTCGACCACTTGGGAACGGGCAACATCGGACATGATGACCTGTTCGGCACCGTAAGCCGAAGCGCCCA
Source organism: Bartonella sp. M0283 (assembly GCF_016100455.1). NCBI lineage: Bacteria > Pseudomonadati > Pseudomonadota > Alphaproteobacteria > Hyphomicrobiales > Bartonellaceae > Bartonella > Bartonella sp. M0283. Next base: position 500,395 of record NZ_JACFSK010000001.1, read on the forward strand.
GAACACGCACCGCATGATAATGACTTAATGTCACATATTTGATCGGTTTGTCGGTGACACTTCTTATATTTTCAATGACTTTTCTTGCAAGACGCGGCGTTGCCTGAGCATCTATAATCATGACGCTATCATCCCCAATGATAACGCCTGTGTTGGGGTCGCCCTCGGCAGTGAAAGCCCAAAGACCTTCGCCAATTTCTTTGAAGGTGACTTTCTTTTCCGACAGATCCCCGGTCGAGGCAAATGCTTTAGCCATAATAACAGTCCTTTCAATGACAGTTATTCTGTGTTTCAACAGATTAATTCACCCATACTCCGGTATGGCTGATTATTTTTCAGCGGAAGGACAAGTCGGGACGGCTGTAATAACAAGCCATCCATCACGCAACGCTCCTCCCAGATTATGCGTGATTTGGTAGTTCAAAACCAAACACGAAAATAAGTGCTGTGTCAATTCGTTTCATATGAAATGAAATAAAATTGATATAAGCTTTTTCAACTTCTTGTTATGGCGGTTTTATTGCCCTAATTTAAAAACAGCCGTCCTGTCGAGGGATGGTAAAGTGTCAATTGCTCGGGGAAGTCGTTTATTGTCGAAAAGAAAGCAGCCTGTTTTTCAAAGCACCGCCGATCGGGCGAATGTTTCCCTATCGGATGACTTTAGTCTATCGGACTTTCTTCCCTATCAGGCTACCGTTCTTGGCAGTCGCCTTTCATCCCTGATTAGTAGCGTTTATGGCCGCAAATTCAATGTAACTCTACCGGAATGGCGGGTTCTTGTTCATCTCAATGAAGAAGAAAAAATTTCTGTTCGGGATATTTATAACCGTATCGAACTCGACAAAGTATCCATTTCGCGAGCAGCGAAAAACCTTGAAGCCAAAGGGTTTGTTTTCAAGAAAACTGATGAGAGTGACAGACGCCTCGTCTCACTGTCATTAACAGAAAAAGGAAAAGAGCTTATTCATTCGATTGTGCCGGTTGCCCGCCAATATGAGAAACAGATATGCTCCTCTCTGAGTGCGGAAGAAGAAGACGAATTGCGCAGCCTTATTAAAAAATTACTCTTGCATCTTCCCGAACACAAAGAAAATTCGCTCTGAGAAAACCCGCTCTGGGAAAACCCGCTCTGGGAAAACCCGTTCTCAAGATTTCCGGTATCTCCTTAAAAAGAAACCTGTGTTGTTCGACCGGTCTTCATTCATTTGCTTTTGTCATTATCCGGATGGGCTTTTTGAAAAGCCGGCAAGGCAACACAATTATTATAGATACGAAGTATATTGGGCGTTTTATTGAGATCGACCTGCCATCTTATGGCGTTATAAACTTGTGGAACAAGACAAATATCGGCCATAGACGGTACGTCCGAGCAGCAAAATGTCTGTTCAGGCAATTTTTCGAGCATTTTCTCGAAATCACGCAAGCCATCGGTGATGAATTTGTGCATCCATTTTTTTCGTATGTTTTCATCTTTCGTCAGTTCAATGGCATAAGCAACAATTCGCAAATTACAAACGGCATGAATTTCCATAGCAATGGCATAGGAGAGGGCGCGCACTTTTTGACGCAGATCAGGTTCTTTTGGCAAGAATAGGCCGGGTTTGCGGGTTTCGTCGAGATATTCGATGATGGAAAGTGATTGGGACATAACGATATTGTCAATCACCAGAGCCGGAACCAGTCCTTGCGGGTTTAAAGCAAGATAGTCGGCATTTTTCTGCTCTTTTTTCAGCAAGTTAACCGGTATAATCCGGTATTGGAGGCCAAGCATATTCAAAGCAATTCGCAGCCGATAGCTTGCCGACGAACGCCAGTAATCATAAAGCGTAATTTCACTCATCTCCATAAAACCTCTTTGCTGGAATGTGAGCTTTCTGTGTTGGCAAATTATGCCGGCCTTGTTTTGCGGTCGGCATAACGGGTTTTAAACAATAACCATTAAGCCGGAGCGCTTTTTTGGCGACAGCACGTCCGGAATAATGGAGAAATGCCCTTAATAAACGACAGCAATTGGCACCTAATAGACAACCGCCGGTTCAACAATAGCGCGGCATTCGCCAAAACCGATTTGGACGCCGTTTTTTTCTTCCGTTCTGGCAATGAGAATAATCTCGTCACCATCTTCCAAAAAACGACGTTCTTCGCCATTTTCAAGAGTTACAGGTTTTTTCCCGCCGTCTGTTACCTCAAGAATGGAACCACAACTGTTTTGGTCGGGTCCGGAAATTGTACCGGTTCCCAAAAGATCGCCAATTTGCAGATTGCACCCGTTGGAAGAATGGTGGGCTATCATTTGAGCCATTGTCCAATACATATATTTCGCGTTCGACAAACCGAGGCGGAAGGGCGGGAGGCCCTGATCGCGCATTTTGGCAGTGCGAATTTGAACTTCCAACGACAATTGATAGGCACCATTTTTTCTGTCGGCTTCGCTATCAAGATAGGGAAGTGGCGCGGGGTCACCGGCCGGACGTGCCGGTTGCGATATCCGATAAGGAGCCAAAGCTTCCGGCGTAATGACCCAGGGGGAAATGGTCGAGGCGAAGTTTTTGGCCAGAAAAGGCCCCAGAGGTTGGTATTCCCAGGCCTGAATGTCGCGTGCCGACCAATCATTGAGAAGACAGAAACCGCCAATATAATCTTCCGCTTCGTCTATTCTTATTGGCTCGCCCAGTTTATTGGAACGTCCAATCCATAATCCGAGCTCCAATTCATAATCGAGCCTCTGGCAGGGGCCAAATTCGGGAACTGTCTGTCCGGCGGCTTTCCTTTGACCGTTCGGGCGACGGATATTGTTACCCGATATAATGACAGACGAGGCGCGCCCGTGATAACCGATAGGCACATATTTATAATTGGCCATGAGAGGGTTATCGGGACGGAATAGAGCTCCAACATGGCTGGCATGGTGTATGCCAACATAAAAATCGGTATAGTCGCCTATATTGAAGGGGCGGTGCAGTTGCGCCTCGCTTGCTTTTACCAGACATTGTCCGACTTTTTCCCGGTCCGGACTTTCTTCACTCAACAAATTTGATACGGTTTGCCGTAACACATGTCGGCCATTCGGCGCATGTTTGAAAAAATCGTTCAACTGTGGTGCAAGAAGTGTTTCTGCGGCTTTTGCAGCTTCTTCCGGAAGCAGACCGGATTGTTTGATAGCCGCGATATCCAGAATATGATCGCCGATCGCAATGCCGCCGCGAGGGGTATCCCCCCGCAGCGAAAAAATTCCGAATGGCAAATTCTGGATAGGAAAATCCTTATGACCATTGGCCTCTTTCACAAAGCTTTTCAGCCTGTGGTCATGTGTTTTATCTAACGAAGTCATCGTCCTTACCTCTTCCCTGTAAAATATTTTTTCAAGTTCAGACCATACTTCTTGTAATCTTCTTGTAAAATACCTGATTTAAGGGCGAAATCCGACACTTGCTGCGTAAAACGTGTCTCGAACATAAAGGCCATTGTACCTTCAAGTTTATGGGGCTTTAATTCAGCATTACTTGCATTTTCAAACGCGTTCTTGTCTGGCCCGTGTGGCAGCATAGTGTTATGAAGCGAAGCACCACCGGGAACAAAGCCTCCGCCTGTTTTGGCATCATATTGACCATAAACGAGTCCCATAAATTCGCTCATGACATTCATGTGATACCAGGGGGGACGGAATGTATGTTCGGCAACAAGCCAACGGTCACAAAAAATAACAAAGTCGATATTTGCTGTTCCGGGCGTCTCCGAAGGAGAGGTCAAAACCGTGAAAATAGACGGATCCGCATGATCATAAAGAATGGGGCCTACCGGAGAATAACGACGAAGATCATATTTATAGGGAGCGTAATTGCCATGCCAGGCCACAACATCAAGTGGCGATTGGTCAATGTCTGCGACGTACATTTTGCCGCCGAATTTGACATAAAGCTTGCCTGGCACTTCCTTGTCCTCAAAAGCTGCAACAGGATAGAGAAAATCGCGCGGATTTGCCATGCAATTGGCGCCGATCGGGCCCCGTTCCGGTAAAGTCAGGGCACCACCATAATTTTCACAAATATAACCGCGTGCCGGACCGGAAGGAATTTCTACACTGATTTTGACCCCCCGTGGTATCACCGAGATTTCTCCAGGCTCAATATCGATGACTCCGAATTCTGTGCGAATTTTCAAATCGCCGAGCTGGGGGACAATCAATAATTCGCTATCACAGCTATAAAAATATTCGTTCTCCATTGACCGTGTAATTGTATAGACATGCGCTGCCATTCCGGATGTTGCCCCCGCATCACCGGCGGTTGTCAAAGTGTTGATGCCCTCCACAAAGCTCATTGGCTTGTCGGGAATAGGCACTGGATCAAAACGCACGGGAGCGACCGGTGTACCAATATTCGGTTGCGGGGCGGTGAGCCAATTACCTATACCGGTTTCGTTGAATTTTCCCCAATGGGCAACAGTCGGTCTGATACGATAAAGCCAGGACCGTTCATTGGTCGTTTTTGGTGCCGTAAAGGGAGAGCCGCTTAATTGTTCTGCATAAAGTCCATAAGCACATCTTTGCGGCGAATTGCGACCGCGAGGCAATGCTCCTGGTAAGGCCTCGGTTTCAAAACCATTGCCGAAACCGGACATATAGCCGGGCTCAATAGCACTCTGATAATCAGGTTCGGTTGTTTTCCATGTCATGTTTATTTCCTCCTCCAGAAAAATATTGACATTTTTAGAATATATATAAAAATCGTTTCATCTGTAACGGTCTGTTTTGTAACTATCAATATGTCTGAAAAAATTAATCTGGAAAAATTTATTCCTTATCGTCTGGCTCGCATTGCGACGTTGATTTCGCGCGATTTGCAGGAAACCTATAGCAAGCATTCCCATTTAACTGTGCCGGAATGGCGTGTTCTTGTGACACTTGGTGATTTCGAAAAAATGACAGCAAAGGAAATCGGCAGACATTCTTCTATGCATAAAACCAAGGTTAGTAGGGCAGTGCGTGCACTGGAAGATCGCCGTTGGCTGGTGCGTACAGAAAACGAAATCGACCGTAGAGAGGAATATCTGTCCTTATCGGCCAAAGGGAAAGAAATTTATTATGATCTTGTGCCTTTCGCTTTGAATTTTCAGAAAAAAATATTGAACACGCTTGGAAAAGATGCAGAGCGTTTTCAGGAACTTTTAACCCGCATTGAAAAACATTATGAAAAATAGCCTCTTGTCAGAGGTTATCCACGAATGAGCGTGGGCGAGAATATCAAACATGAATGAGCGTGAGCGAGACTATAAAAAGAGCCGAGACCATAAAAAGAGATAAGCGTTGGTTCGCTATAAAACCGTTCACGTTTTTTTTAACCTGTTTGTGGATGAGCCGGTCAATACATGAATTATTTACCTGCACCTTGCACATATTTATATTTAGCTTGGACAAAATATTTTTTAAACTATTTCTGACAAGCCGGAGATTGGAAGAGTGGGACAACAGAGACCTTTTTCAATCAAGCTGCTAACTTCAAACAGCAGAATCGTAGAATGAAAAAGTAATTTCTTATGAATCTCCGTTTTCCTGTGTCAATTGATTGGCACCCGAAAACTATCTCTATTTTGGCGTTCCAATGAACTTTCTGTTCGAACTTTTTGGCTAAGAGGATTGGCAATCGATGTTCCGCCTTTTTCCAGCCGGATTGGAAAGAGGTAGTGGGGCTATTGCTTTATATAAAGCATTTGTCATTATCGATTATTTTTCGTTTGAAGATAACACATTGAAAATTATTGATTATCTTTTGTTTGAAGATAACGCATTGAAAATTCGGGTTTTTCATGATCATTTTGTAACTGTCAAACAAATTTAATGTGTTAAATAATTTTAAAATAGTATATTTTTCCCTTTGTTAGCGATAGCTATACTTGTTTCCAGTGGAATCGATTTCTGCCGGTTGTCATGGAGGCTCCTTGAAGGAGAGACAACCGGCCGAGCTGTTCCAATATTTGGGAGGAGGAAAAATTGCATAATCCCGAAAAAGAAGACGTCTCTGAATCTGTAAATTTGGCGGCACTTATTGATGGCGGGCGTTTGACGCCTTACCATGCATTGGTGGTTATTATTGCTTCGGTTTCCATCATATTGGATGGCTTTGACAGCCAGTTGATGGGATATGCCATTCCAACCTTGATGAAGGAATGGGGAATTGTTCGCGAAGCTTTTGTTCCGGCAGTGACCGCCAGTTTTATCGGAATGGTCGTCGGTGGCATCATTACCGGCCTGATGGCTGACCGGTTTGGCCGAAAGAAATTACTTTTAATCAATCTCTTTATATTCGGCATTGCGACTTTGATTATCGGCTTTACGACAACAGTCACCCAGATCGCATGTTTCCGGTTTATAGCGGGATTGGGCATTGGCGGGGCTATGCCGGTTTGTGCAACCATTGTTGCGGAATTTGCTCCGGTGCGTTCACGTGCTCTCATTGTTACCGGAACGATTGTTTGCACCCCCTTGGGCGGGATGGTTGCCGGCTATTTTACCGGATATATTTTACCACATTTCGGTTGGCAGACACTCTTTTTCGTTGGCGGTGTCATGCCTATCGTGCTTATCGCTATTGTTTGGGCATTATTACCCGAAACTCCTTTTTATCTCCTCAAACATGAAAACCGCTGGGCAGATTTACGAAAGCTTCTTAGGCGTATGCATATCCATGTTGCCGACAATGTTTCGTTTGAAAAGGAAACACAAAAAGAGAAAAAGGATAACAAACGTTTCAGCGAGCTTTTCAAACCGGAGTTCCGATCCGATACGATTGCATTATGTTTTGTTTTTCTATTCTGCGGCTATACTGTTTATTCCGCTTTCGGATGGTTGCCGACCATGCTGACGGCCGAACATGTCAGTATTGAAAGTGCCAGTTATAGCCTTGCCAATTACAATTTGGGCGGTTTTCTCGGGGCACTTGTTTGCGGTTATGCAATCAGCAAAATGGGATCTTTTTGGCCGATGGTGGTGAGCGGCATAGGTTCGTGGGCAAGTCTATTGGTATTGAGCGCAATAGATATTCCAACAAATATCGGTTTGATGACAACGCTTCTGGTTTTACACGGATTTTTTATCAACGGTATTCAGGCGCCTATGTATGCTCTTTGCGCATATGCTTTTCCGACCGATATACGCACAACCGGTATGTCAACGGCTTCTTCGTGCGGACGCGTCGGGGCGATCATTTCGGGTTTTGTTGGCGCACCTGTCATTACGAAATTTGGTGGCGTAGGCTATCTTCTTATGCTGGTTGCTTGCATGGTGATTGTGACTTTCGGCGTTCTGGCTATTCGTAAACACATTCCATCTCCCAGAGTAAGCAGGATCACCGAGTTCAAAAAAGAAATACAAAAATCCTGATATTTTTTAAGCCGGGGGGCGAGGGCATCGTCGTCTCCCGATCTGTTCATTCCTGAACATTTATTGATCTGCCAAATAATGAATTCATATGACCAATCGGGAGGTTTTTTTGCAGAAATTATATGCAAATGCAGCAGAAGCACTCGCAGGCCTACTGGAAGATGGCCAAACAATTATGTGTGGCGGCTTTGGCCTTTGTGGCATACCTGAAACACTGATCAATGCACTAAAAATTTCCGGTGTCAAAGATTTGACAGTTGTTTCTAATAATGCGGGCATTGATGGTATCGGCCTTGGACAATTACTTGAGACCAGGCAGATCAGGAAAATGATTTCTTCCTATGTCGGAGAAAACCGTTTGTTCGCCGAACAATTTCTTTCCGGTCAATTGGAGGTGGAATTCAATCCGCAAGGAACACTTGCCGAGCGTATTCGCGCCGGTGGTGCCGGAATACCTGCTTTCTATACAAAAACAGGCGTTGGAACACTTGTTGCAGAAGGCAAGGAACACAAAGAGTTCAAAGGCGAAATCTATGTTATGGAAGAAGGGATCTTTGCCGATATTGCCCTTGTTCACGCATGGAAAGCTGACCATGAAGGCAATCTCGTTTACCGGAAAACAGCGCGTAATTTCAATCCGGTTATGGCAACAGCCGCAAAGGTAACCATTGCCGAGGTGGAAAATCTTGTAGCCACCGGCGAAATTGATCCCGACCATATTCATACACCGGGGATTTATGTTTCCCGAATTGTCTATGAACCTCAACCGGTCAAACATATTGAACAACGGACAACGCGTAAAAAATCCGAAGGGGAAAACGAGCATGGCATGGACAAGAGATGATATGGCAAAGCGGGCCGCGAAAGAATTGCGGGACGGTTATTATGTCAATCTGGGTATCGGTATCCCGACCCTCGTTTCAAATTATATTCCGGATTCTATCGACGTTTGTCTTCAGAGCGAGAACGGAATGCTTGGCATGGGGCCTTTTCCTTTTGAAGGAGAAGAAGATGCGGACCTGATCAATGCGGGAAAACAGACTGTCACCGAGCTTAAAAAAACCAGTTATTTTTCAAGCGCCGAAAGTTTCGCAATGGTGCGCGGTGGACATATCGATTTATCGATATTGGGTGCAATGGAGGTTTCCCTTAGCGGGGACATTGCAAATTGGATGATACCCGGAAAAATGGTCAAAGGTATGGGGGGAGCGATGGACCTTGTCGCCGGTGTCAAACGGGTTGTTGTGGTTATGGAGCATGAGGCCAAAGGCAAGCCCAAATTGCTGAACGAGTGCACATTGCCACTTACCGGAAAAAGATGCGTAGATATCGTCATTACAGATCTTGGCGTTTTCACTTTGGCACGAAAGGGAGAACCCAAACTCGAGCTTGTCGAACTTGCTACCGGTGTCAATCTTGATGAAATCCGGGCAAAAACCGAAGCCGAATTTACCGTGAGACTTTAACGAGACAAAGAAAGAAATATGATGAAAGCAATTTGCCCTCCCATTGTTATAGCATCGGCCAAACGCACGCCGGTCGGTTCGTTAAACGGAGCTCTATCCTCCCTTCCGGCCCATCAATTGGGGGCAATTGCCATTCGCGCGGTCATAGAACAGGCGCAACTTTCGCCCGAAGATGTCGATGAAGTTATTTTGGGACAGGTGCTTACCGCCGCACAGGGGCAAAATCCGGCGCGTCAGGCAGCTCTTGCTGCCGGTATTAAAGTTGAAAGCACCGCTATGGTGATAAACCAGCTCTGCGGCTCGGGCTTGCGGGCAGTTGCTCTTGGAATGCAACAAATATTGACAGGGTCTGCCAAGATTATTGTTGCCGGTGGTCAGGAATCGATGTCGCAGGCGCCGCATGCCGCGAGACTGCGCGAGGGCACCAAAATGGGCAATGTTTCCTTGGTCGACACGATGATTGTGGATGGGCTCACCGACGCCTTTTATGGTTATCATATGGGAATTACCGCCGAGAATGTTGCAAAAGCCTATAATATCACCCGTGAAGAACAGGATATTTTTGCAACTTCATCACAAAACAAGGCCGAGGCTGCACAAAAATCGGGAAAATTCGTTGAAGAAATCGTTCCTGTAGAAATTGCAACGCGCAAAGAAAAGAAGATTATCCGTGACGATGAACATATCCGTTATGGGAGCACTGTTGAAGGAATGCAAAAATTGCGTCCTGCTTTTGAAAGGGAAGGAAGTGTTACAGCGGGCAATGCCTCCGGTATTAACGACGGCGCTGCTGCAGTTCTTCTCATGACAGAAAAAGAAGCAGAAAAACGCAATATAACACCCTTGGCACGAATTATATCCTGGGCAACTGCCGGTGTTCCACCCGAATTAATGGGCACTGGCCCCATACCTGCAAGTCGCAAGGCGCTTCAACAAGCCGGTTGGTCGGTTGATGATCTCGATCTTGTTGAAGCAAATGAGGCATTTGCTGCCCAATCATTGGCCGTTTGCAAGGAACTGGAACTTGATCCCGACAAAGTCAATGTGAATGGCGGCGCAATTGCTATCGGCCATCCGATCGGAGCTTCCGGTGCGCGCGTGCTCACCAGCCTATTGTTTGAAATGCAAAGACAGAAGGCTAAAAAAGGCCTCGCCTGTTTATGCATCGGTGGAGGAATGGGAATTGCAATGTGCGTAGAACGCCCGTGAGTAAAATAGTTGTCTTACGGGTAAAAGCGGTTTTTGAGCTGTTTGTTTTGCCCCGCATTTTTATCAAACCGGATGATCTCCTGATAACTATTGGACGAGACAGGTAAATTGGTGTCGGGAAGGTTAAGACTTTCATGAAGAAACTGTCGGAATAGTTTGCGTTCCTTTATAATCACGCAAATTCCTTTCAATAGCCGAGCCTATCGTTTGAGGCATAACCTCAAGAATTTGTTTGCCAAGTTCAAAGACTGCCGGCACTTGAAGACGAGCGGTGTAATGTAAACTGCGATGGCTAATGTGCACACAGATTTTCCTCGGCTATATGTTTTTCCTCACAGTCTTCTTCTATCTCGATTAATGAGGAATGATCTTCGTTATTATATTTTCAGGTATCAGTTTTCTACTTGAGAAATACTGTCTTCAAAAGAATTTTGATAAAACGGTAAAATTATTATTTGTGCCGTTTTATATTTAAAAATATCGAAAACGTCCGGTCATAAATATAGAAAATCCTTTTTAAAACTATTCTGCTTTCATAGCTTGTTTGTCGGCGGCACATCATCCTTCATCGTTGTCACGAACTCTCGTTGTGGAACTGGTTCGGCTTCAGGTGCCGGAGAGGGATTTTCCGGTATGAACGAAGGGGGAACCTCAGGTGGCGGTGCGGGATGTTTAGCGGGAGCGGGATTATGAGGGGCAGTGGGCAAAGGCTTATTATCGGGTGAATGCGTATCCGGAGATGACGGTTTGATGGTGTCTGCCGACGCAAAACAATAAAATTCACGACCAATAATGATGAATATCAGGCCGATAAATAGCAGAAATCCTAAAATCATATAAATCCACGTGAAATCGGGGATGTGCCGATCAAAAAAAACGGCTTGCGTAATTGCTTCGGAACTAACAGTGATAATGAACGAACCTGCAACAGGTGCTAAAAGCACCATTGTAACGCCTATTCGCCCTAAAAGGGTAAATCTTTGTCTTATCAATGTTCCTGTCAGCTTGTACATTTCAACTTTACGCCGTTTTTTGTTTTTTCGAAGGTGAACGAGTTAAAAACATATAAAGTAACTAAACAAGATAATCGACGAACGCGGTGAGAAAAAATAAAAACTGAAAATGTATTAAAAGCACTTCGAATTTTGCTCTCTCGAAAACTTATATAATAAGATATATTATAGTGTTTTATTTTGTCCAGATTATCGATAGAATATCGACCAATAAGATCGATGAATATGGAAATTGGCGAAAACAGTTTTTAACAGGTTTTGGTCCTCTGGACATAACGGAAACAGAATTTCTGTTTCAACAGAGGGAAAATTTTGTTGGCAAGCCGACTAGCGTAACCTTAAAAAACGTTTGCCAAGAGCTGCAACATCACAGCCATAAAACCGGTGTTGCTTCATTACAATGATGCATCAGGACAATGGATATCATCACTCGCAAGACCATGATGGCTTTAGCAGAAATTGTTTTTCAAGATATTCGTACAAAACCGGGATCACGGAAAAGCAGAAAAATAACCGGATAGATTACTCCCAACATGCGACGTTAGCCAAAATTCATGGCGAATTGAACAAGAGCAAAGAGAGCCGAAAGAAAGGCAATGAACCTCTTTGTCTTTCAAGCTTTTACCTTAACTGAATTCATATTTGCGCTATTCGAATTTTCTCCAAATTATACGAATTCAGGTTTTGTAGGGCATTCCAAACCAACCCCTTTGGCCGACAGGATTGATCAAGTCGCTTCCAGACCTTTCCATGAAAGATAATCCGAAAAATGAAAAAGCAGGCTTTTTCAATTCCGAAATGATAACGAGACGTTTGCCTCTGGAAAAACCCGAAAACAGTTATTGTTGTGGAAATGCGAAAGGCAAGTGCGATTAAGTTTTTAACAGTTTCAGCCACATGTAACTATGCGCTTCATGGACACTTGCGGTTTTCAATGCTATTCAGTTGCGCATAGTATCGGAACAAAGTTATATAAATGAAACTATCTGTCGTTATTCCCTGTCGTAATGAAGCTGAAAATCTGGCCTTTTTGCTTGATGAAGTCGATAATGCCATGCAAGGCCGCGATTACGAAATTCTGGTCGTGGACGATGGTTCGAGTGATGATACACCTCAGGTATTATATAAGCGCATGAGTGAAGGCAAACCGCTGCGCCATATCCGGCATGACCGTTCAGCCGGACAAAGTGCGGCGGTGCGTTCGGGGGTTTTTGCTGCGACCGGCGATATTGTTCTGACAATTGATGGAGATGGGCAGAACAATCCGGTTTATTTACCGAAGCTTGCCGATGCGCTTATTGCAGCAGGACCGGATTATGGGCTTGCAGCAGGTCAACGTTTGAAACGTACCGATACGAAATTGAAACAGCTTTCTTCCAAACTTGCCAATAAATTGCGGCAGGCAATTTTGAAAGACAATACGCGTGATTCAGGATGCGGGTTGAAAGCAATTCGCACCGATCTATTTCGACAATTGCCATTCTTTGATGGTTGGCACCGTTATCTTCCGGCGCTGGTTCTGCGGGAAGGATACAAAACCGCGCATATTGATGTGATTGATCGCCAGCGTGCGCACGGGCATTCCAATTACGGCATTCTTGATCGTGGTCTTCGGGGGATATTGGATCTTTATGGTGTCTGGTGGCTGCGCCGCAGGCGCAAAGTTGTTCCCAAGGTAACAGAAATAAGTGCCAGGAGCGAAAAATGAGCGATTTATTCTCACAATTTGCCCAATGGCTCCATGATGTCTTTGTTGCCCAGTGGGATGGCTGGATTGTTCTGGGGTTTGTTGCGCAGGCGCTTTTTATGATGCGTTTCGTTGTGCAGTGGCTTGCCTCGGAAAAAGCAAAGAAAAGCGTTATGCCTGTTGCTTTCTGGTTTTTCTCGCTCGGCGGAGGAGTTCTTTTATTCATTTATGCAATTCGCCAGAAAGATCCGGTGTTTATTGCCGGACAGGGACTGGGCCTGATTGTTTACATCCGCAATCTTTCCTTGATCTATCGCGAAAAGAAACACAAACACATGGCGGAATGATTTGAACTTCAGTTCCGGTTCCAGGAGCTCAAAAGTTTTTAATGTGCCTCTTCGGAAAATGTAAACAGCATTTTATGACAAGCAGGAAAGCGGCCCTTGCTTAAGAGGGAAATACTGTTTGTGGTGTCGGACAAAAGGCAAGCCAGTTAAACGTCAAGCAAGATACGAGGCGGGCAAGATACGAGACGGGCGAGATAAAAGTCAGGGGAGATAGAGGTAGGAAACGATGCGTTTGACATCACTTCCGCCAATAAAACCGACTTCCACTTCGCCGGTTTTGCCGACAACGGGTAAACCGGCTGCAAAGAGAGCCTCACGCAAGTCTTCCGGCAATTTTCCATTACCTGACCACAAAACCATAAGTGGCGTTTCGAGTTTTTCGCTGACAGATGGAGAACCGACGTGAAGAGTTTTAAGCGTCGGGTCAATCAAACGTAGATTTCCCGGTAATTGCGGATGGCGCGCAAAGACCATTGTGAACGGACCCTCTGTGCGAAGTGCCTGATTGAGTTTTTTATAATCAAAAAGCTGTTCGGGCGGGTCAAAACGATTATAGGCCGTTGCTATGTTAATATAGAGAACACAAGGTACAACCAATGCTGCGACTGCCCCTAATATACCGAAGGCGCGCACATATTTCAAAGAATAACACAGTCGTGAGAGGACAAGCGTGAAATAGGCAGGCGCAAGGAAAAGCAGAGGTTGCAGCCACCGATCTTTGACATTGGTGATACCAAGCACGAGAACAAGTGCGAGAACAAGCAAAATTCCGAAAAGCAGAATATGATAAACAAGATGCTCGGCTCTGTTTTCTTCGCTCGTCGTCAATTGTGATACTTTTGAATTGGAGAAGCTGTGTAAGCCCGCAAGAATGAGCGCAAGAATGAGGGCAACGGAAACAAAACCCAAAGAGGCAACAAAGAAGTCGGCCAATCCGCTCAGACGATCGGAAAAAAAGTTTCCTGTTTTGCCCATAGCAAGCTTATTGGCGCGCGCAACAACACTGGCAGGATGGGCAAACATATAGATGAAAGCAGGCGCGATTGCCGCACAAGTGGTGACAATGGCTAAAGGGAAATAGCGATTTTTCAAAGCGTTTCGAAATTCGGGAGTGAGAGCAGTACCGCAGTAAAGTGCTACGAGAAAAAGTGTGCCATTGTATTTTCCCAAAATTGCGGTAGCAGAGGCAAGTCCGAGAATAATTGCCCTGAAAAAAGACGGTTTACGTATAAAAAGACAAAATGCGGCAAATGAATAAGCAGATCCTGCCGTGCCCATGATGGAGTGGGTGAGGGCGCGTTGTGATTCCCATCCAATCTGCGGAAGCAGAAACATTGCAAGCATGGATGCTCCGGCAACAACAGGGCGAACATCAAGGAGTCTGAGGCCGAGATAAACTCCAAGAAAAGTTGTGGCAAGCAGACCGAACTTGATCACTTGTAACAAGTAGAAATGAAGTCCGAAGAGTTGCTCGACTCCATAAGCAATCCATGTATAGAGTGGTGGTTGGGAGCCGCCATAGCCCCAATTCCAGTAACTGATATTGGAGGCAAGCTCGGCATCATCAAGGCCGGCGCCTTGTGAAAAAACAGTTACAAAGACCGTTTGGAAAGCAAAATAGAGTATGATGAAGCAAACGGCCGCGCTGCCGTAATCCGGTTTATATTTTGCCATTAGCCCCATCCTTACATTTCACAATTCAACAGTGAGTTTTGTTATAAAACTTCAAATATAATTGCCTAACCGAACGCGCAATAGGGCCGGTTATGGATAACAACAGAAACCTGATCAACGGCCAATGGATATATAGTCCAGATCTATATTTTGAAATTCTTCCTTTTTATAGATATTGCGCAAATCTATAATTTTCCCCTGTGGCATAAGTTCGGCGAGTTTTTTCAGGTTAAGTGCGCGATAGGCATTCCATTCTGTAATAATTGTGAGTACTCCGGCCCCTTTTGCAGCTTCATAAGGAGAGGAACACCAGACAATATTATCCAGAACTTTCTTGGCCTGTTCTTCACCTTCCGGATCATGGGCACGTATCGTCAAGCCGGCCTCCTGCAAAACTTTGATAATGCTCAAAGCAGGGGATTCACGGATATCATCGGTATTGGGTTTGAATGTTACACCAAGGACCGCGACTGTATCGGTGTTTTTTTCTTTCGCGGCTTTGATAATGCGTTCACCCATTTTTATCTTACGTTCTTCGTTGATTGAAATAACTGTTTCAATCAATTGTTGAGGGGCATTGTAATGAAGGCCGGTTGCTGCAAAGGCGCGCGTATCTTTTGGAAAACACGAGCCACCAAAACCGGGACCGGCATGTAAAAATTTGGAACCAATACGTTTATCCATGCCGATTGCCTGAGCAACTTCCTGAATATTGCCGCCGGTTTTTTCGCATAAATCGGCAACCTGATTGATAAAAGTGACCTTCATTGCAAGGAAGGCATTGGCCGCATATTTTATCAGTTCGGCATTTTCGAGCGAAGTGATGACGAGTGGTGTTTCTCTTAAATAAAGCGGTCGATAAAGCCTGCGCATTGTTTCGCGTCCGCGTTCATCTTCGACGCCCACGACAACCCGATCAGGGCGCATGAAGTCTTCAATAGCCGAACCTTCACGTAAAAACTCTGGGTTGGAGACCATTGAAAAATGGATATCCGGACGCAATTTTTCTATACGTTTACGAATGCGCGAATTGGTGCCGACAACAACAGTCGATTTAATTACGATAACTGCACCATCCTTCATAGCATGAGCTACCTGATCGGCAGCCTGTTCTATAAAGTGTAAATCTGCTTCACCATCGCCGCGACGCGATGGCGTACCAACGGCCAGGAAAATTACATCAGCTTCTTTGACGCTATTTTCAAGATCGATTGAAAAAGACAGACGTTGTTCTTTGATGTTTCTGACCATCATTTCGTCCAGTCCGGGTTCAAAAATAGTTGCTTCCCCTTTGTTCAATCGGGCAATAATATCAGGATTGGCGTCAACACAGGTCACATCGAAACCGAATTCGGCGAAGCAAACACCTGAAACCAGCCCGACATAACCGCTACCGATCATGGTAATTTTCATCAAAGTCTTCCTTGCAAAATATTGTTCTTGTTTGATATGACTGTTTTCCTGCGACTGCAACTGTCACTTAGGGAATTAAGGGGAGAAAAAATGGCTACAGAGGCACTTATTGTCGTTGATGTACAAAATGATTTTTTACCCGGTGGTGCACTCGCTGTTCCCGATGGTGACCTTATCCTTCCAACTGTTCAAGCGCTGATGGTGCGCTTCGACCATGTTATCCTTACTCAGGATTGGCATCCGCAAAACCATCAAAGTTTTGCATCGAACCATACAGGTTTTTCTGCCTATGACACAATAACAGTCGATTATGGCCCGCAAACACTTTGGCCGGATCATTGCGTCCAGGGGTCGGATGGTGCAGCTCTTCACGGGTCACTGCCTGTGGATAAGGCTGAAATGATCATTCGCAAAGGGATGGACCCGAGAATTGACAGTTATTCGGCTTTTTTTGAAAATGACCGTAAAACCCCGACAGGGTTGCGCGGCTATCTGAAGGAACGTGGCATTAACAAGCTTACATTCTGCGGCCTTGCAACCGATTTTTGTGTGGCCTATTCGGCGCTGGACGCCAAGAATTGTGGCTTTGATGTGTCAGTAGCGCTTGCTGCTTGTGCCGGTATTGATCTCAACGGCTCGCTTGATCTTATGCTGAAAACCATGAATGATTCCGATGTCAAACTGTTAATGGGCGCTCTTTAAGAAAAAATTCTGGATAAATTCTTCCGGCCTTTATTCCATTTTAGGGTTCGTTCCGGTCGGGGTGAAATAGAAATTTTGCCGTGAAACAATTTGTCGTTTCGTCGCAATTTTACCAATGAGCCACACAAGGTGGCTTTTACATATGATTTTCCAATCATCTATAAAAAATTCACCTCATTGCAATCGGGTGCTGATGCATCTGGTCAAGTTCTTTAGCAATATTCGTGTCTAAAAGGTCTTGGAAAAATAAAGAAGATTTATGATAGATATATGTATATATTGCATTTATTGAAATCATAAAAAGACGAATTCCATAAAATTGCTAATAATCATAATTTATGATATAATAATAAATGTATTTATGAAAAATGCTATCGGGTAGTCGGCTGACATGATGACAGTACATGCCAATTCAAGGTTTGTAACATGATAAATACTTCATATACAAAATATACAAATATTTCACCCCGACAGATAACCGAAGGAAAATCTCAAACGTCAACTTTAACGAAAGCTGATGCGTCCGGGCAAAAAGAAGAAGCTAAACCCGTAAAATTTAATTTGACCTCTGATCCGAAGTCGTTTGACGGTCTTTCATGAGAGGATTTAGCCTCTATTCTTCTCAATGAAGATGGATTGTATAATGAGGAAGATAAAGCGAATGCTACCTTCTTTCTTGAGAAGCAAACGCTTGATGCTTTTTGGGCTGAATATAATAAATCAGGTGATTATGCTGCTGCACAAGAAGCCAGTATAAAGTCATTGGATAAGGCAGGAGTGAAGGAAAAGCAGACATTCCTTTGGAATGATAAACGAGCGCACATCGTGTCTGATTATGAAGCTTCAGCCAGACGCAACGGAGTTGCGGCAAAGAATTTCGATATTGATAGTGAACTCTATAATTTGCTTAAAAATGTCCATGACCGGATCAACGAGGAATCACGACTGGCATACAAGAATGGCAAAGACTTCCCGAACTATCTTGAAGATCATGACTATTTAGCAATTAAACAACAATATGAGAGAGAAATGAAAACGGGGTTTTCCTTTAAAGTTTAATCCCGTTTCCGGTTATCAATTCAAGCTGTAAGTGATGTCCACGCTGAAGTTGCTCGTTATATCAGAATTGACCGAAGAAATACGGCCTGAACATTGACTAAAACTACCATTCATGAGAACAACGGTTCGTGCATTCCATCGCTAACCTTGCTCCGTGAAATGTCTCCGATTTGGAGTTTGTTTGTTTTTATATCAGGAGACGAACGAAATGAAGTTGACGGAGAAGAGCATGAATAGTGCCGTTCAATTCAGAAAATGATCATGCAGTTTTTTCACCCCCTCGGAAGTCTCCTTTCACAACGCTTCAAGATGGTTTGCGCGAAATCTGCGGTAGCATCAATCCGCTCCCGATTGGTCGAAAACTGCTTTTCCTGATAGGCAAGTTCGACGATTTTTCTAAAAACCGGATCAAGAATCTTCTGATCTTCGGGCGATCTTTCCTTTAATCCGTTAAGAACGAGAGTTGTTGCTTTATCGATAGGAACACCGCTTTGACGAACCATCATGACCGAACGGCCTATTCCTGCCAAATCGGTACATTTTATGTCCGTTTCCTGCGCCAATAAGTTAGTTTGAAAAAAAATCGTTATGATGAGTGCAGCAATAACGCGCATCTTATTCTCCTCATTCATATCTAGCGAGCTCAACATTTGCGATATAGCAACAAAGCCCACTCGTCCAACGCAAAATTGACAATCAAGTTGACAATTAAAAGCTGTCCGAGTTGATAAAATCACTGATTTCTTGAGGAGGGGTTTTGTCGGTAAGCCAAAAAATATTCTTCGACAATCCGAAAACCTGCTCTGGCAACTTATCGGGAAAAGAGAGCCAATCACCGATTGTGAGAGCGTAATAATCGGCAACCGATAAAACGTCCCGTAAGCGCCGCATCATAACGGGGCTGAAAACATCCGAGCCCATGCGTCGCTTTTCATTCTTTAACGTTAGTCGCAATAACAACAAACGCCAGTAACTATAATTGTTCTGTTTATCAAGAACGAGTTTTACTGAATGACTTCGAATGAATGTGTGAATTGCCCATAAGCCCAAGGGAAAAGGGGCGTAGATCACTATGTTTTTGTCTTCCGGAGCGTTTTGCAGCTTCAATTTTCGGTCAATCCGATAAACTGTTTTATTTACTGTGGCGAGTGAATCGGACATTTCAAACAAAGAGTCGGGGACAAGCAAGGTGTGTTTTGCTTCGAAAAAAACGTCTGCGTTACCGTTCCGGTCAAAAATGATCGGCTTTTTTTCGGCCTGTGACTGGCTTCTTTGTAAGGATTTTTCAGTCATTAGCGTGAAACTGGAATAGCCTCCCATTGCTTGGTATTTTTACTTGCGTCAGTGAGTAAAATAAAGCAATATTGTTTCATGTTAAGATCAAAAATATGAAAAGTTGGTAGAGTTTTTCAACTTTTACACCGATACGGGGAGCAAACACTTGAAAAGCGTTTTGCTTATTGCCAGAGGGGAAGCCGAGTGACGAAAAAATTCGCACTCGGCTTTAATTATTCCGGAATGCGAGATCATCGCCACCGCCAGTTCAGAAGCTCTGTTTGCCAATTTGAAGCCGTGCATCATGGGCATATCAGGTGAACAGGTCGCCCATGATGTAATGAGCATAATCATAAAACAGAACTTGGAAACAAGTTTTGGCTTTTAAAATTGTTTGCTTCTTTAATTTTGTTTTGCTTTTTTAATTTCGTTCTGCCGGGGCTAAAGATTGCTGCTGCTAAAGATTGCAGCGGCTAAAGATTGCCGAGACCAACTCTTTCAGTTAAAAGATCAGAAAAGAATTTGTTTTGAACGCATTTCCGCAGGAAATGTCGATGAAGGCGTTTCATGAAGCGCAGTAATCAAGGAATGGAAAATATATGGCGCGGCAATTTATCTATCACATGGCTGGTCTGAGCAAATCCTATGGCAATAAAAAGATTTTGGACAATATCAATCTGTCTTTTTATCCGGATGCAAAAATAGGTATTCTGGGGCCGAATGGTGCCGGTAAGTCGACAATTTTGCGGATTATGGCAGGCATTGACAAGGAATTCATCGGTGAGGCTTGGCTTGCAGAGGGAGCAACCTGCGGATATTTGCCGCAAGAGCCGGCGCTTGATCTGTCAAAAGATGTGCGCGGCAATGTGATGGAAGGTGTTGCCGATAAAAAGGCAATTCTTGACCGCTATAATGAATTGATGATGAATTATTCTGATGAAACCGCTGAAGAAGGCGCAAAACTTCAGGATATTATTGATAGTCAGAACCTTTGGGATCTCGATTCACAGGTAGAAATGGCAATGGATGCGTTGCGTTGCCCGCCCGCAGATTCCGATGTTTCAAAACTGTCGGGTGGTGAAAAACGCCGCGTCGCTTTATGTAAATTGCTGCTGCAACAGCCTGATTTACTCTTGCTTGACGAGCCAACCAACCATCTTGATGCAGAAACCACGGCATGGCTTGAAAAACATTTGCGGGAATATCCGGGGGCTGTTCTCATCATCACGCACGATCGTTATTTCCTTGACCACGTCACCGGCTGGATTTTGGAGCTTGATCGTGGGCATGGCATACCTTACGAGGGCAACTATTCGGCCTATCTGGAAGCCAAAGCCAAGCGTCTTGCCCAGGAAGGCCGCGAAGAAGCTGCCCGCCAGAAAGCTTTGACGCGTGAACAGGAATGGATTGCGTCAAGCCCGAAAGCCCGTCAAGCCAAGTCGAAAGCGCGTATCAAGGCTTATGATGAATTGGTCAAGGCTGCAAATGACCGTCGCCCCGGTGAAGCGCAAATTATCATTCCGGTTGGCGAGAGACTGGGGCAGGTTGTTATAGAAGTAGAACATTTGACCAAAGGGTTCGGCGAACATGTATTGATTGACGATCTGTCTTTCAAATTGCCGGCTGGTGGTATTGTCGGCGTGATTGGCCCTAACGGTGCCGGTAAAACAACTTTGTTCAAAATGCTAACCGGTCAGGAAAAGCCGGATTCGGGAACAATTCGTATCGGCGACACAGTTAAAATGAGCTATGTTGACCAAAGCCGTGACGCACTCGACCCGAACAAAACAGTCTGGGAAGAAATTTCTGGTGGTAACGACATCATCAAACTCGGCAAATATGAGATGAACAGCCGCGCCTATTGCGGTGCGTTCAACTTCAAGGGAAGCGACCAGCAACAAAAAGTTGGCAATCTTTCGGGCGGCCAGAGAAATCGCGTGCATCTTGCAAAACTTCTGAAAGAAGGAGGCAATGTGCTATTGCTTGACGAGCCGACCAATGATCTTGACACAGAAACGCTGGCGGCACTTGAAGAGGCGCTGGAAAATTTTGCCGGTTGCGCCGTTGTTATCAGCCACGATCGTATGTTCCTTGACCGTCTGGCAACGCATATGCTGGCTTTCGAGGGCGATAGCCATGTTGAATGGTTTGAAGGCAATTTTGAAGATTACGAAGCTGATAAGATACGCCGTCTTGGACCTGAATCGGTCAATCCGAAACGGGTTACCTATAAACGCTTAACGCGTTAACTTAGCTTGACGGTTAAAATACCGTGCTAAAAACACAGTTTTCCAATTCGAAATTTTGAAAAGCGGAGGTCACCTCCGCTTTTTTATGAAGCAAAAATTTTTTATAACTATTATCTAGTGATTACATAGGGGGATGGTCTTTGTTCGAGGCCTTGCTTCACGCCTTATTTATAGCAGGGTGGGGGCGGCAATAACGACAGATTGAACAGCCGAAAGTCATTGCTCGCGAGCACCGCACTTAAGCGAGCTTGTCTGATTGTTATATCCTTGCTTTGTCAGACGGATAAGAAGGCGCAAAATTCTTCAAAAAACAGAAGAAACATAAATTTCGAGCGGAATGTCAATTGGGGAATCGTGCAATTGGGCAAATCCAGCCATGTCCCCGCCATGTCAATGACCGGAAAGGAGTGTTTTGAAAAGCGGGTGCCCCATTCGACCGCGATAGTGTAATGCTGAAACCGGATAAGCCTTACAAAGATTGACGACGCGAAAAGACTCTGTGAAAAATCATATAAGCGGGATAGTAAAGGTAGAAAGAATTTTTGACTTTATGGGTGTCTTGAACCCGAAAAGTGATAAACTTATCTCACTGCACAGATGAGACAATGGAGAAAACTGATGCAAGATTGGTCAGCAAAACAATATTTGAAATTCGAGGATGAACGTTTGAGGCCGGTACATGACCTCGCTAATGCTGTCCCTCTGAAAGAGGTTAAAAACATTGTCGATCTCGGTTGTGGTCCTGGTACCTCTACCGAAGTTTTGTGTGAACACTGGCCAAAGGCAAAAATAACCGGTTTTGACTCTTCTCCAGATATGATTGCCAATGCCAAGAAACGTTTGCCAAAGATTGAATTTACAGTTCAAGATATCGAAAAATGGTCGCCGGATGCAGATGTTGACCTGTTGTTTTCGAATGCAGTCTTCCAATGGTTGCCTGATCATATCGAACAGATGAAGCGCCTCGTATCATCTATGAAAAACGGTGCGGCGCTTGCTGTACAAATGCCGGACAATTTGTTCGAACCGCTTCACCGTGCAATGATTCACGTGGCTGAAGACAAAAGGTGGAATGATCGCATCGGTTCCGTGGCACGCGAAAAATTGCCGAATGTCTCGGTCTATTATGACGCATTAAAACCGCTCGTCCATTATATTGATCTTTGGCAGACAATCTATAACCCTATTATGGAAAATCATGAAGCAATCGTTGACTGGGTTAAAGGTGCGGCTTTACGGCCATTTCTGGCACCACTCAACGAGCAAGAAAAACAGGATTATCTGGCACTTTATCTGGAACGCATCAAAAAACTCTATCCGACGCAATATGACGGCAAAGTGCTGTTACGCTTTCCCCGGCTGTTTTTGGTTTTGGTCAAGTAAAGGTCAAGATCAGAAACTGCGTGTAGCTGTCATGAATCGAATTGAAAGAGCCATATATGTTATGGCTCTTTTTATTTTCCGGTTTTCCGGACAATTTCACATCGGAATGGGATAAAATAATTTTTCGGATTAAAATCATTTTACGAGATTTGTCGCGAGGATTTCCGATTGGGGTGCGACACATATGTTCCCGTCATTTTCGCTATCTGCCTTATAACCTTCAGGCTCATACAAACGTGCTAAAAACCGCTTCTGGCCTGATAATCAAAATTTTCTCAGGGCTTCTGGTTTTATATTGTTTCATTGATTTATTCCGGCCAATTTTTGTCAAAAGCTCGCTTACCGGCGGGTCTTTATAAATCAGCTTGCATCAATAAGTGGTCTGCATCTTACAATAATTGCTGATCGTACTGCCATGCACCTGTGTCTGGTCATTCACCATTGCACAGATCCTTGTCATCAAAAGCTAAAATATCCTTCCATGGAATAGATCCATTAAACATTCTTTGCGTATTTGGATTTTCTTTGAAATTTGGATGATATTTTAAAATGCGTATGGCCAATCTTTTGTAAAGTTCTTCACGCTTTGGGTTGTCCGGGCCAGAGGGTTTTAGAAAATCTAATATACCGTCCACCGTCACATCATCTGTGTAATCGAAATAGCCGTGACAAATAATGTATTGCGTGAGTTGCATACTTCTCAAATCATAATTGCTAGCCAACAATATGGCCGCACTAAAATTACCCCTTTTATCAAGTGCTATAGGGTTGGCCCCCGCTTTGAGCAAAACCTCTACCTCCATCAAAATTGTCCATCAAGGCAACGACATTCAAAAATGGTTCCCGTGATCTGCTTGGCAACCTGTGGTTTGGGTCACCACCATTTTTGAGATAAATTTTAATCAGATCTGTCTTGAACTTTGCGCGAAGGTCGGGCCGGGAAGACATGTTCATTGCTCCCATATAACATGGCTCCCATATAATAGGTAAAATTGCGTCCTGAACCGGTTGAGGGGTAATCAATCATATAAGGGGCTGCACCACCAGCCAACAAAGCATCAATGGCCTGCAAGTTATATTGATCAAGCGCAAAATACAGCAAAGTGGTTTCACCTCCATAGCGAGTATTGAGACTGCCTTCGAGCAAGGCTTTCACCTCGTCCATTGTTATGGGGTCTTGTCGTTCAATTTTGCGTGCCAAATGATAAACAGCAGGGGCGGCATGTTCGAAATAAATGTAAGCTTTAGGCGCTCTATCATCAACCTGTTCATTCACGGTCTGGGGTTCCCCTGCCTGCACTGATGTATAAAAGGAAAACAACATGTAAAACACGCTTAAAAACGCTACAATTAAACATGTATATTGTATAAAGCGCTCAATCTTGTTCATAAATTAACCTTCACAATATATAATTCCAAAGTAATAATGGCAGATTCTTGCGTTGCACTTTACACTCGACTTTAACAATAAATCGAACAGTAAAATAACGAAATAGCAGATTAAAAATCCGATGTGGGAAGGAGTGGTGCAAGTATAGGCGAGGCAATTGCCATAATAAACGGGAAGACGTTTTTTAATGGTGTTTTTCAATCGCTAATTGATTCGGCTTGACCTCGCTAATGCATTTGAAGTTTTTGGGTGAAATTTGCCCACTAAAAGCCACACACCACTTCATTTACTGTTGCATAATTGTCTTTTTGTGCGGAAAAATTATCCCGAATGCACGCCAGAGGCTCTCAACAACGCTTTTCAAGCTAAAAATACTTTCCATTTAATTAACCTTCTATTAACCACGTTGTACGAGAAAAATACCAGCGATCAAACATGTCGCAATCACGAGGTTTCTAGACTGAAAATGAAATATTTCTGGCAGCAAAAATTAGGGCTTGCAGCAATTCTGGGTGTTCTGGGAGTAGGTCTTGTCGGATGTGCGACAACGCCACCACCGACGGTTTCATCAAATAGCAGTGTCAATGCTGCGCCTGCAAAACCGGTCGTGACATCAACTTTGCTTGGTACACAATCGGTTTATGACCGGTATGAGCAAACTCCCGACGAACCATTCAAAATTCCGCCCGTTACGGTCAAGATACCGGAACAATTCGAACGCACAGTTGTGTCTTATCCGTCTGACGAGATACCAGGTACGATTATCGTAGAACCGGAAAACCATTACCTCTATCTTATTACAGGTAACGGACAGGCTATCCGTTATGGCGTTGGTGTCGGTGCTGCGGGTCTCGGTTTTCAAGGCGAAGCTAAAATACGCTTCAAGCGTAAATGGCCGCGCTGGATTCCGACAGCCGATATGGTGCAGCGCAAACCCCAGCAATATAAACGCTTTGCTGACGGGGTGCCAGGAGGATTACACAGCCCATTGGGTGCCCGTGCGCTCTATCTCTTCCAAGGAAACAACGACACCTATTTCCGTATCCACGGGACGACGCAACCATCCAGCATTGGTAAAAATGTTTCGGCAGGATGTATCCGCATGCTGAACAAGGATGTTGTCGATCTTTTTGAGCGCGTCGATGTCGGTTCGAAAGTGATTGTCCGTTAATTTGTAACGATAAGTAGTTCATTTGAAAGGGCGGTTTTACCGCCCTTTTTTTTCCTGCGTCGGCTGTGTTTAAAAACGGGCCTGATCGGTCCAAAAGCTGATATTTTTGACCGGCGAAACCATGAGGGCGGATCTTTAAGCTTCGACAGACTCGCTTATTATCTTTGATAGGATTGAAAAATCACGATGCGATCGGGAAAAGGAGCAATGAGCCGCCATTCTCGTGTTATACACGCTTCCCCCATGAGAGCGGCTAATATCGCTTAAAGCGCTCAGGCGGTTCTTATGATTTGTCATCCACGTCGACAAAACGCGTTGCCCGCCACTCGGTCAGTTTTTCGTTAATATCGTCAATGACAAAAAAACGCGCCGAATCCTTGTCATAACCTTCATCACGCAATTTATCATAATCGGTATAGGTATGGCGGATATAGGCAACGATCGAGAGCCACACAGCAATGGAGGGAGGGAGATGTCTCAAATGTGCGCTTAAAGCGGCAGACCGGATAGGTTCGCTATCAGCATAGGGAGCTTGCGGGACCAGCAGGGTCAATTCCTTTAAAACAGCGCGTTGTCTCTTTGTCGTCATGGACAAATAAAAAATTGAACTCGTTTTTTTGTCAAACAGATTTTTATTGTTCTCAAGTTTATGAGCTTGGATGTAAAAACAGCGGAAAAATCAAAGACAATTGCGACTTTTCATCAATGGAATGGAGAGATTTGCGCTTCTGCACATTGGTTCAATAGCAAATTTTTTTCCTTTAAGATAATATTCCGCTTTTTTGAAAAACAATGATGAAGTGCGAACCGCCGGAACGGCTGTTAAACGGAATTTTCCGGATTAAAGGCTTAATGCAGATCAGCGGGCGGTTCTTGAAATCAGATAAAAAAATTTATTATCGCAAACACTCGAGAACTTCATTTTTCGTCGGGTACAGTTTTTCCTGCTCATCCGTCTCCGTTCACGTCACAGAGAGATATTCCGGTTAAAGGCCAAGGTCCGGTTCGACATCAAACACGTCACCAAGCGAAAAGAAATGAGTTGAAGTGGGAATTTTTTGGTGTTTGTGGGCATAAGTCATCTCTCTGCTTGACATTTGCAAAATATATAAAGATATCTTTATGTCTATAGGAGCGGAGACACGGTTATGGTGCGCCAATTGGCATTGAATGAAATGGTAGACGTATTGAAGGCGGTTGCTGAAACAACGCGTTTGCGCATTTTGTTTTTATTGGACAAGGGCGATTTGACAGTTTCCGATCTTACCAAAATTCTCGGGCAATCCCAGCCACGCGTTTCCCGACATTTGCGCCTGTTAACGGAGGCTCGCCTGATCGAGCGATATCAGGAAGGTGCATGGGCCTATTTTTCATTGTCTTCCTGTTCATTACGGCGGGAAATGTTAAACACAGTGCTTGAGCATGTTGATCGTCGGGACAATTTTATTGAAGGCGATATGGCAAGACTTGATGATGTCAAAAAAGAAAGAAGCCGCGCTGCGGCTGCCTATTTTTCCAAAAATGCGCATGACTGGGATAAACTCAGATTGCTTCATGTACCCGATAACACTGTCGAACAAACCATGGTTGAACTGGTGGGAACAACGCCATTCCAGTCCATGCTGGATATCGGCACCGGTACGGGTTCGTTATTGAAATTATTTTCCCCCCTTTATACGCGTGCCATCGGAATTGATAACAATCGTGATATGTTGGCTGTGGCACGCGTCAATCTGGATAAAGCCGGTATCTCGAATGCGCAGGTTAGACTAGGTGATGTGGCTAATTTGCCGGTCGAGAACGAAACGTTCAATCTCGTCACGATTTATCAGGTTCTTCATTTTCTGTCGGACCCTGAAATTGCAATTTTTGAAGCCGCGCGTGTCATGCGCCCTGGTGCGCGGCTCATTATTGTCGATTATGCTCCGCATGAACTTGAATATTTACGTGAAAAATATGCCCATATACGTATGGGATTTTCTGATACCCAAATGGCAGATTGGCTTGATAAAGCCGGCTTGACATTGGAAAAAACTTTGAGTTTTCAACCCCAACAAAATGGCAATACAAAAGGGCTCACGATCAAGCTTTGGCTCGCCCGTGACCCGCGTTTGTTGATTGCCTGAAAAACAATAGCTTAACGGAGACCGCTTAATGTCTGCCCCATCACTATCCCGCCGCCCTGATCTGGGCGACAAGCTGAAGGTTTCATTCGAATTTTTCCCGCCAAAAACGGAGAAAATGGAAGAAATGCTTTGGCAAACGGTCAAGCGTCTTGCACCGTTAAAGCCGGAATTTGTTTCGGTAACTTACGGGGCAGGCGGCTCGACGCGCGAGAGAACCGGCCGGACAGTTGAACGTATCATCAAGCAAACGCACCTTAATGCAGCCGCCCATTTGACATGTGTTGATGCAACACGTGAAGAAGTCGACGGTGTGGCACGCCAATTCGCCTCTATGGGCATTCATCATTTTGTTGCGTTGCGCGGTGATCCAAGCAACGGAGCGGGCGGGCGTTATCATCCCACTCCAGGAGGTTATGCCAATGCGGTTGAGCTCGTTGCCGGCTTGAAAGCAATTAATCCGGATTTTGAAATCACTGTTTCGGCTTATCCGGAAAAACATCCCGAAAGTCCCGATTTTGCTACCGATATTGATCTTTTGAAACGTAAAATAGACAATGGTGCAACAAAAGCCATTACCCAATGTTTTTTCGATAACCACTTTTATGAAGATTATATAGAAAGGGTGCGCAAAGCCGGCATTTATATTCCGATTTTGCCTGGCATTTTGCCAATTCATAATTTTTGGCAGGTTAAAAACTTCTGTGCACGCAACGGCACCCATATTCCCGATTGGCTGGCACAACGTTTTGAAGGACTGGAAGAAGACCAGAAAACGCATGATCTTGTAGCGGCCGCAGTTGCTGCCGAACAGGTGCTTGATCTTGTCGAACATGGTGTTGAAGATTTTCACTTCTATACACTTAATCGGGCCGATCTCGTCTATGCCATATGTTACCTTATTGGTATCAGACCTAAAAAAGAAACGGCAGAATTGTCGACTGGTGACTAGACATAGAGTGACAGGGGTCAAAGGCTCGCTCTTTGAGAAATAGTCACGATGGGCGAAAGACCGATTGTGCCCGTTTTCATTAGCGCACTTCTTTCTTGATGAAGATGTTCACAATATTTCCGTGAGCGGCAAGCATGATCTTGTCCGGTAAGGCTTGTAGGGCGGAAAACAACAGGTTCTTCGGGCGCCGATTCTTCGCATTTTGTGTTTTTCTGTCATTGTAAAGACAAAAGAGGGCAATGGCGAAGGAAGGCCAAAGACCAAGAAGAACAAAGGTGGAGGTGGGGTCACCCACGAGCGAAACTCCATCTCCCTCCGGTAACCAAGCAAGTTTTGCGGCAGCGATTCGAATTGCCCGAAATGCCGGGTTAATTTTCTATGCAATATCTATTTTTCGTTATTATATGCTCCAATATAAGACAAAACTGACACGTTTTTATCATATTGAGTAAAATTATAGCAAAAATTTCCAGATTTTAGGCCGGTTTTCCAACCCTTGTATTGAGATCGTCGCGAGGATCGTTCATATCAGAGAGGCATCGTTATCGAGATGCAACAAATTGGTTAACAACCAGGGAGACCGAGACCCCCCGCAACGGATTTCCCTTGGTTGAGGCCCGACTGGAGCTTGCTCCAGTCGGGTTTTATTTTTTGAATTCCGCTTGGATAAATTTATCCTTTTGGCTTTTTGAATTATCCTTTGACGCTTTGAAAACTTCTCCCGCTTCTTGGAATTTGCTTTTGCAATATTTTGTTGCGTTCCATTATTGCCGCCAAGGTTCTTGAGATAGAACGACGTTTTTCCTTTTCTTGTGCATTTTTTCAGTAAAATATTGGATGGTTTATGGGTGTCAGTCATGCGTAGTTCAAAAACTGATTTTAAAAGGTTTTTTTGAGGTGCCGGAATCATGACGCGTTGGAAATGCGACTTTGTTAAAGTCTTTATGCTATGACAATGGATAAATGCTTTTTGTCAGACCGAACAAATGAAGCTTAAAAATAAAAGGGCATAAGAGAATTTGGCGTAAATTACCGTGCGACCGGCGAAAACGCATAATGCATCTATTCAAGAACGATAGAAATGACGGGGCTCGGCGAATACGCTTTCAGGATGAAGCAAGAAGAAGCTCAAAATTCCGGAAATGAACAGATGAAGACTTCAACTGGTGATCGAACAAATCCGGTCTCATCTGGAAAGTGTTATTCCTAAAAAAGCGAACGACATAACAAAAACGGGCAGAAATGCCCGTTTTGCTATGAGTTGAATGTGTTATTTTTTGACCGCGTGGAATATGGCTTCAAAGCCGGTCAAGCAATTCTTTTGTCGGCCATGAATCGGCCGGAAGTCCCAAACGGAGCTGTTCGGTCCGCACCGCGTCGCGTGTCAATATACCGTAAACACCATCCACTTTACCCATATCATAACCACGGTCTGCAAGCTTTTGTTGCAATTGCTTCATCTCTTCGGTGGTTAACCCCGGTTCGGGATGGCCTATATCAAAAGCCGGAGCACCGGCGAGACGTGAAGCGAAATAGGCAACGGTTGTTGCATAGACAATCGATTTATTCCATTCGACAAAAATATCGAAATTGTCATAGGCTAAAAATGCCGGTCCCTTTCGGCCCATTGGCAACATAAGCGAAGCATCCCCGTTATCGGGTCCTAACGGGCCGTTAATGCCGGTAACACCCCAACTGGTCCATTGTGAATGGGGTTTGCGATTTTGCCTGATGGCTTCTTGCCAAGGCAGATCATCGCGCGTTAGGCGCACCTCTTCAAGCCACGGTTCACCGCGCCGCCATCCGAGATCGCTCAACATATGGGCAGCTGTCATGACGGCATCGGCAACAGACCCCTTAAGGTCGATTTTACCATCGCCATCGCCATCAACACCGCGTTCGAGATAATCCTTCGGCAAAAGTTGCATTTGACCGATTTCGCCAGCCCATGCGCCGGTTGTTTCGGCATTGACAACGCCCTGATCGAACAGTTTCAAGAGCGCAATCAATTGCGGACGGAAGAGTTCCGGCCGTCTGCAATCATGGGAAAGGGTGAAAAGGGCATTCAACGTATCGAAATTGCCTTGCACTGCACCATAATCGGTTTCTAGCCCCCAAAAGGCTGCAATAACCGGTCCCGGAACCCCGTATTTTTCTTCCGCTTTTGCAAAAACATCGGAATATTTCTGCAAGTTTTCCTTGCCCTTTTTCAAACGCGCTTCAGGGATGACGCGTTTTGAAAATTCCGCAAATGTGAGATTGAAAATGGCCTGCTTGTTATCACGCTCAATAACCTTTTGGTCTATCGTTGCTTTTTTGAGTTCGTCGATAGCGTGTTCGCTCACACCCGCTTTGCGGGCTTCATCGGCCACATCCTCTCTAAATGTTTCGATTGGCGTGCCGCAGGCCTCGCGTGCTACTTTGGTTGCGACATCATCTGTCTGGGGTGCCACATCGGGTTCTTCAGCTTGTGAAAGCGGGCAGAAAACTGTCGCAAACAAGAATGTCGAAGCTGCCAGAATTGCCTGTCTTGTCTTGAACATTTATTCTCATTCCTGCACTTTATGATGTTTAAAATGTCTTGTACCATTTTTTAACAGAAATAAAGAGGCATGCGCATCTCATTTGTAAGTCAAAACAATAATTGCCTATTTGTCTGACTGTTTTTTTATTTTCCGGAAACATATGTTTGCCATTCGTCGCGGCTGCCGTAAAAGACATTGATGTCGGCATCCCCCTTGATACCGGGAACACGCCCCGTTCCGGTATATTGCCAGAATGTCCACGGATGGGTGCCATATTTTTCTTGCGGATGACCGGCGACCGACCGGAGCCAGAATGAATAACCTTTGATTTGAGACAGGCCGTTGCGATCGAAGAAATCGACCGTCGTATAAATAATGGGTTTCTTGCCATAATATTTTTCAACGATAGATAGGAAGACCTTCATTTCACTACGAACGGTATCGGCCGGTGGCCGGATTTTGCATGTTGGTGAAGAATCATTCCACTCCATATCAAGGACAGGCGGCAGGGCAGTCGGGTCCTTCGGTACATTTCTGATGTACCATTTTGCTTGTTCGGAAGCGGGGCGGCAATAATAGAAGAAGTGATAGGCGCCGCGTGGCATGCCGATTTCTTTTGTCCCATCCCAGTTGTGGAGAAAATTGTCGTCTACACGGTCGCCACCCTCAGTTGCTTTTATAAATGCAAAAGAAATGCCGCTATGTTTGACCGCTGCCCAGTCAACAGCTTGTTGATATTTCGAAACATCGGTTCCGTGAATCGGATAATGCCATGGGGTAAGCTCGGTCCAGTCATGAGGCTTGCGATCATCAAAGCGGGGGGCATTGATTGGTCCCTTGGGCGCTGTGCCGGATGGTGGCACGATATCACCAAGATCATAAGACAAGGTGGTGCAGCTTGTAAGCAACAGAGCCGAAGCAATTGACGTGAATAAAGTGCGCGCCATTTTTTTAAAATTATCTTTGAACAACAATTCAACACCTATCGGGCTCTAAAATCACTGTTCACCATTGCTAAAAATAGTAAAAGAATGGCATATAAATAAAAACTTTTGGAAAAAATATGAAAAAACTTCGTTGGCGTCGCATCATCGGTCTTTTTATTCTCCTCATTCTCGTCATTGCCGGTTTGTGGTGGGGATATTCATATTTTTTCAGGGATTCCGGTGAAATAAACGGGGAAAAGAGCCTTCCTGAAGGTTCAGCCATAAGTTTGCCAAAAGTACCGCTTACACCATCGGATATGACGGAAGCACAAAAACAGGATGTCATCAATAAATTGATGGAAGACGCAAAAGCATCTGCCTTAAAAAGTGGCCAGAGTGAAGAACAGGCAGAAAATTTTGCGCGTGAAGCGGGGGAGGTCGCGCGTCAGGCGATGAATCGTCCTTCCACAGTTGACGGGGATAAAGCACAGTAACCATCAACTTCATTCTTATCGTTTTGCGATATCAATTATCGACCTTGGCAAATTATCTGTTAATGTGACCGATCAAATAGAACAGTCTTATTAAATTCAAATTCAGGAAAACCGGATGCCTTCATTATGGACACGCATTGGCGAGCTTATTAACAACGTTGCTGGCGACGTGTTGAATGCTATTGTCGAACGTGTGCGTAACTTCTTTGAAGGTGATCCTGAAACACGCAGACAAGTTGCTTTTTCTGTTTCCATGATTGCTTTATCGGCAAAAATGGCAAAAGCCGATGGTGTTGTAAGTGACGCCGAGGTCAAAGCATTTTATGAAATTTTTTCGGTTCCCGACCACGAGTTTCATAATGTCGAACGCCTGTATAATCTCGCCAAACAGGACATTGCCGGATTTGATGTTTATGCGCGTCGCCTGTTTCGGCTCTGTCAGGAATCCGATTGTCAAGGACAATTATTGGAAGATGTTCTGGAAGGGCTTTTCTATATTGCCAAATCGGATGGCGTAATTCATCAGGACGAACTCGTTTTTTTGCGTGAGGTTTCCGATATTTTCGGTTTTTCTCGCGAGCAGTTCAGGGCAATCAGCGCGCGCCACGCTGTCATAGGTGAAAGTGATCCGTGGCTGGTTTTGGGCCTCAAAAAAGGTATAAGCTTCGAGGAAGCGCGTAAACGCTACCATGATCTTGTGCGCGAACATCATCCCGACAGGGTTATGGCACGCGGTTTACCAAAGGAATTTCTGGCTATTGCCAATGAGCGTCTGGCGGCTATTAATAACGCATGGGCTATCGTGCGTGAGGAGCTTGTTACAGTATGAGTGCAGAAACTTTCAAACCGGATTATCCGGGAGCAATTGTGCGCCCGTCACCTAATTTTGAAGAGCGTAAAGACGGCGCCAAACCGCAATTTCTTATTCTCCATTACACAGGCATGGAAAACGCTGAAAGTGCCGAACAACTTTTATGTTCACCGGAAGCAAAAGTTTCAGCCCATTATGTTGTGGAAGAAGACGGGAAAGTTGTTCAACTGGTTCAAGAGGTTTATCGCGCGTGGCATGCCGGTGAAAGTTTCTGGCGCGGTATTACAGATGTTAATTCCCATTCGATCGGTATTGAAATAGTCAATGGCGGGCCTTTATTGAACTTTCCCGATTATCCGGAAAAGCAGATTGAGTCGGTCATCAAACTTTGCAAGTCGATCATTGAAAAATATTCGATTGAACAGAGGAATGTACTCGCCCATTCCGATATCGCTCCCCATCGCAAAACCGACCCGGGTGAAAAATTCCCTTGGGAAACACTGTTTAAGGCCGGCATTGGCCACTTTGTGCGTCCGGCTCTAATTTCCGGTGGACGCTTCATGACCAATGGTGAAAGCGGCAGACCGGTTGAAGCCTATCAATCAATGCTGGCTCTTTATGGTTACGGCATTGATATCACCGGCTCTTTCGACGAACGCACGCAACTGGTGACAAAAGCCTTTCAACGCCATTTCAGACCGCAAAAGGTTGATGGTGTTGCGGATGTCTCGACGATTGACACACTTCATCGCCTGCTTGGCACGTTGAAAAGCCTCACCTGAAGCATAAAGTTTTTAAAAATATAACCGAAACAATTGAATGGCTATGCTTCAAGGGAGGTAGCCTGACTATATTTTTTAAAAAATACAGCGCTTTTTGCTCTTTTTCTTGTCAAATTGTTTTTGATCTCGGCGGTTCAAGTTGCGGTTTTTTTCATAAAAAATAGACCTGTCCGGATTGTTCCGGACAGGTGATATTTACGGAAAATTTTTAAAGTTTTGTACTTCCAAGATTTTTATATGGGCAAGAATCGTCGGGCAACGGCTTTTCGGACTTTATCTTGGTTACGCAATTTCCCGATAAACGATCAATGATTTATTTTGCTTTAAGCCGATCTTTCTTGGTGGATTAAAAAAGCTTAACCGATATTCAGGCCGAATTTTAAAATATGTAATGGACATTCAAGGGGCGGCACGGTTGGCTTTTGTAATGTCATAAATTGTGATTTTGCGTTGGAATCCTATGTTATAACATTTGCCCGTTATGCAATTGAGTGACCGGAACGACTGTTATTGCATACTGTTTTTCGAGATTTTTGTTTTTGCAGGCTTTTTTCAAAAATGGGCCGGTTTTCTTTTCCGGAGCGGCTCGGGGAAGGGGGCGTCAATGCAGCAATATTTAGTGGTTTGCAGGCGTTTGTTTTTGTTTTATAAGCAGCCCGTCAGTTGGTCGGGCAGCCGCGCCTTCTCAATACCGAAAGGTGAAAGGTGAGGAAAGTCCGGGCTCCATGGAATAACGGTGCCGGATAACGTCCGGCGAGGGTAACCTCAGGGAAAGTGCCACAGAAATATACCGCCTGTTCATGCAGGTAAGGGTGAAAAGGCGGGGTAAGAGCCCACCGCGCATCCAGTAATGGATGTGGCAAGGTAAACCCCACCGGGAGCAAGACCGAATAGGAATGACACGCAAGCTTAGCTTGCAGCCGATTTCCAGGCCTGTCATTCGGGTAGGTTGCACGAGACGGGTGGTAACATCCGTACCAGATGAATGGCTGTCACGCGGAATTTTTAATCAAATTTCGCCATACAGAACCCGGCTTATAGACCAACTGACATTTTCCTTTTGCGTTTTTTACCTTTATAGAATTCACAAATATAAAATTCACAAATATTTTTGTATGACCCCGATTGACGGGATAGATCGTTAGAGCTAATGCAAAGCATTCGCAATTAGAAAGTTTTGTTGCATGTCTCTTCAAGATGATAAATTCTCCCGTAAGTCCTCGCTCACCGAACGGACGTCGGAAGGCATTTCTGCAATGCTTGCCGGCAAGCGAAAGGGCGGACGTACATTTCTTCTCATGGTTGGGCCTGCCGTTATCGCCTCAATCGCCTATATGGATCCTGGTAATTTTGCGACCAATATTCAGGCCGGATCGGGCTATGGCTATACGTTGTTGTGGGTTGTGTTGCTCGCCAATCTTATAGCCATGCTGTTTCAGGCACTGTCGGCAAAAGTCGGCATTGTAACCGGCCGCAACCTTGCCGAGCTTTGCCGCGACAATCTGTCAAAACCTGTTGTTGTGGCAATGTGGATTATCAGCGAAATCGCTGCAATGGCGACCGACCTTGCCGAATTCCTCGGTGGTGCTATCGGTCTTGCCTTGCTGTTCAATTTGCCGCTGATCGTCGGTATGATTATTACCGCGATTGTTACTTATGCGCTTCTGATGATTGACAGCCGCGGTTTCCGCCCGACGGAAATTCTGATCGGTATTCTGGTTTCGATTATCGGCCTTTGTTATCTTATTGAAATGGTGATCGCACCGGTTGATTGGGAAGCTGCGGGTTTGCATCTTTTCACACCGGAAATGCCTGATGCCAACGCCTTGCTTATTTCCGTCGGTATTATCGGTGCCACCGTTATGCCGCATGCGCTTTACCTCCACTCCGGCCTGACACAGGCACGTGCCAAGGTTCAGAGCGACAAGGATCGCCGCCAGCTTGTTCGTTACTCAAACCGCGAAGTTATAGTTGCTCTTGCTATAGCCGGCATGGTCAATATGGCCATGGTTATTATGGCGGCAAGTACATTTCATGGTGCGCATAACGACATTGCCGAAATCGATCAGGCCTATTACACATTGACACCGCTGCTCGGTATCGGTGCAGCAGGCGTTTTCCTTGTTTCGCTGATTGTTTCGGGTATTTCAAGTTCGGTTGTCGGTACCATGGCCGGACAAATGGTTATGCAAGGATTTGTCGGCTTCTATATACCAATATGGGTTCGCCGCCTTGTCACGATGATTCCTGCCTTTATCGTTGTGGCACTCGGTGTCAACTCGACAGAAGCACTGGTTGTCAGTCAGGTTATTCTTTCAATCTCGCTGCCTGTCCCTATGATTGCGCTTCTCTATTTTAGTGGTCGCAAATCCATTATGGGGCAATTTTCCAACGGAATTGTTACCCAGATTGTTGCCATTCTTTCGGCAATTGTTGTTTTGATACTGAATTTTGTCCTGCTCTTCATGACATTCGGTTTAATACCGGAAATTTCGTGAATGAGGGGTTCAATCCTAACACTTCGTTAAGCATAACTGTGCGATAAAGAAGATTGACGCATTTTGACCAATTGAAAGGTCAGGATGCGCCAATCAATTTTTAAACGTACTGTTAAAAGATAACGATGCCAACTGTTAAGGATACCGATTTTAAACGTCATATCCCTGTTTTACTCGCACCTGTTCTTGCGGGAATGGATGCTTGCGCCGGTAAAACAATTATCGACGGTACCTTTGGTGCAGGTGGTTATTCGCGTGCACTGCTTGATAAAGGTGCCAATGTCATTGCACTTGATCGCGATCCGGAAGCGATCCGTGACGGCGAAGCTCTTGTTGAAGAATATCGCCCGCGATTGAAACTCGTTCATACAGAATTTTCCAATCTCGGCCACGTGACAGAAGATAAAGTTGACGGTGTTATTCTCGACATTGGTGTTTCCTCCATGCAGATTGACGAGGCAGAGCGCGGTTTCTCGTTCCAGAAAGACGGGCCGCTTGACATGCGCATGTCGGAATCCGGTTTTAGCGCGGCCGATGTTGTCAACACCATGAAGGTAAATGACCTTACACGTATTTTCGGTCTTCTCGGGGAAGAACGCCATGCGGCACGCATTGCCAGAATGATTGGCGAAAGGCGCGAGAAAAAACCGTTTTTGCGTACCTCCGACCTCGCAGATGCTGTTGAAACATTGGTGGGGCGCAAGCCCGGCGATCATATCCATCCGGCAACAAGAATTTTTCAGGCCTTGCGCATTTACGTTAATGACGAGCTTCAGGAATTGGCCAAAGCGCTTGAAGCTGGCGAAGCGGTTTTGAAACCGGGCGGGCGGCTTGGTGTTGTAACCTTCCATTCACTTGAAGACCGCATGGTGAAAAAGTTTTTCGCTCTCCGGTCAAAAGCGCGCGCGCAATCGCGCTATTTGCCGGTTCAAGAAACAGAAAAGCCGACATTCACTCTTAAAGTCAAAAGCGGCATTACCGCAGATGAAGCGGAGCTTGAAGCCAATCCTCGTTCACGCTCTGCGCGTTTCCGCTTCGGTATCCGCACAGATGCAGACATTGCACCTCTTGATAAATCAATATTCGGACTTCCTGAACTAGCCCGATTTAATGCCCGAACTGATGCCCGAAATGATGGTAATAGAAAATGACAGTTTTTCGTACATTTGATATGATTTTGGTGGCCATTATGATTTGTGCAGCCGGTATCACCTACAAGGTGAAGTACGACGCACTGAAACGCATTGGCGAAGTCCAGCGTATCGAACGACAAATTGTTGCCGAAAAAAACACCATCAATCTCTTGCATGCCGAATGGGCAATGATGATAGAGCCGGAACGTATGCAGGTATTGGCCACCCGTTATCAGGACCAACTCGGATTGCAGGTAACCGAACCCCGCCAGATTATCAAGTTGCAGGATATACCGGAACGTCTGCCAGACCAGATCGAAAATCTGATCAAGGATGACGAGCTTGAAGAAAAGAATTCGCTGCTTGCCCGCAATGGCAACACGAATATCGATAATATCGCAACAGGAAGTGTCCGGCCATGAAGTTTATTCCTTTTTTGAAGCGTAAACCAAAGGCACCTCTCAATCGTTATGAAGAGTTGCAAAAGGCCGAATATCGTTCACGCAGAACCCGCCGCCGTCTTATGGTGGTGGTAAGCTGTTTCTTATGCGTTTATGCGGTGATTTTTGCCCGCCTGATCTATTTCGGTATCAAAGGCGGCGAGATTGAAGAAGCCTCCGGCCCTGCAGTCGAACAATCGGCAGCCCGTCCCGATATTCTTGATCGTAACGGGCGGCTTCTTGCAACCGATTTGAAAACCTATTCGCTTTTTGCCGAACCGCGTCGCATTATTGATGTTGATGAAACAATCGAATTGATTTCAACGGTTCTACCCAATCTTGATTGGCAGGAAACCTATAAAAAACTTAAAAAGAAAACCGGTTTTGCCTGGATTCAACGCGGGCTCACGCCGAGCCAGAAAGAGCAGATTATGGCACTTGGCATTCCCGGTGTCGGGTTTCGCACAGAAGTGCGCCGCTTCTATCCGGGCGGGCCAACCGCTTCCCATATTCTCGGCATGGTCAATGTCGACAATCAGGGTACGGCGGGAATGGAAAAATATATCGACAATGCGGGTTTAAGCGATTTGCGTGCAGCCGGACTTGCCGACGAAACGTCACTTGAACCGGTAAAACTTTCAATCGATATCCGTGTTCAGGCCATTATGCGTGATGTATTGGCAGACGCTATGCAAAGATATCAGGCAATTGCCGCCGGTGCAGTGGTTATCAATATTCACACCGGTGAAGTGCTAGCCATGGCTTCCATGCCCGATTTCGATCCCAACAATCCGGTCGATGCACTTAAAAAAGATCGCCTCAACCGGATGACAGCCGGTACTTTCGAAATGGGGTCGACAATTAAAAGTTTTACCACAGCAATGGCGCTCGACTCGGGAAAATTCCAGCTGAATAGCGTTATTGACGCTTCAAAGCCGCTCGCCGCAGGACGCGGACATTTCATCCGTGACTTCCACGGTAAATACCGCCCGTTGACAGCCTGGGAAATTTTCATCTTTTCTTCCAATATCGGTTCGGCAAAAGAAGCGCTGACAATAGGCATTGACGGGCACCGCGAATTTTTAAAAAGAATGGGACTTCTTGACCGTATGACGACAGAACTTCCGGAAGTTGCCCGTCCGGTCGAGCCGAGACGTTGGAAAACTGTCAATTCCATGACCATTGCTTTTGGCCACGGCATGATGACAACACCTCTACAAACCGCGGTCGGCGCAAGCGCCTTGATGAATGGCGGCAAGCTTATCGAACCGACATTTTTAAAACGCACAGCCGAGGAGGCGGAAGAACACTCCAAACAGGTTGTTTCACCGGAAACGAGCCGTGACATGCGTTATCTTTATAAATTGAATGGAGATATCGGTTCGGGGCGCAGAGCCAAGGTTGAAGGTTATCGTGTTGGTGGAAAAACCGGTACTGCCGAAAAAGTCGAAAACGGCAAATATTCAAAAACCAAACGGTTTAACGCCTTCCTTGCGTCTTTCCCGATTGATGACCCGCAATATGTTGTTTTGACAATTATTGACGAACCCAAGGCGGAAGAAGGAAAGTTTGGCGCGACTGCCGGTTTTAACGCAGCCCCGATGGTTGAAAAGATCATTCACCGATCTGCAACTTTCCTTGGTGTAAGGCCGGACTTTAAAGAAGAATATGCTCCTGTACTTGCGTCTTCCGGCAATCAGAAATTGCCTGAAACGTCGTTTAATGACTAGTGGAAAAGGGGATAACGCATGAAACTTGATCAACTGATAAGCGGTGTTCACCAGAAAACGATCGTGCCGTCTGTTGAAATTAAGGGCGTGACCGCCGATTCCAGAAAAGTTATGCCCGGTTTCCTTTTTGTTGCTCTCAAAGGGAATAAAGGCGATGGCGGCGTTTACGCCGAAGATGCAGCAAAACGGGGCGCCGTTGCTATTCTCACCGACCATGATTTTAAATTGATGAACAGCAATGTACCAATTTTACGCGTGACAGATGCACGTCACCAATTGGCGCTCATTGCAGCGCGTTTCTTCGGAAAACAACCCGAGACTGTTGTGGCCGTTACCGGTACAAGTGGCAAAACATCTGTCGCTTCATTTACGCGTCAGATATGGAAAGATGCCGGTTTTGCTGCCGCGACAATTGGAACAATCGGCGTAATTACGCCAGTGAAAAATGAATATGGTTCTTTGACCACGCCTGATCCGGTGAGGTTGCAACAGATAATGGCCGAACTTGTAGATGAAGGTGTGACCCATGTTGCCATGGAAGCTTCCTCCCACGGCATAGATCAGCGCCGTCTTGATGGAGTCCATCTTGCTGCCGCAGCTTTTACGAATCTCGGGCGTGACCATATGGATTATCATCCCACTGTCGAGGATTATTTCAGGGCTAAAATGCGTCTCTTCGACACACTTTTGCCGAAAGAAGCACCGGCTGTCATTTTTGCCGATGACAAGTTTTCGGAAGCGGCAATCGAACATGTCAAACGTTCAAAACGGCAGGTTTTAACGGTCGGACGCAAGGGTGATTTTATCAAATTGCGCCATATCGAACACCAACGCTCGCGCCAATTTGTTGATTGCATTGTCGATAATGAGGTTTTCGAGTTCACGCTACCGCTGGCAGGCGACTTTCAGGTTTCCAATGCGCTTGTTGCAGCCGGTCTCACACTTGCAACCGGTGTATCGGCTGCTGCTGTTTTTCGTGCACTTGAACGTCTGCAAGGAGCACCGGGGCGTCTTGAACTTGTGGGGACAACAAAAGATAAAGCGGCAATTTATGTCGATTACGCACATAAACCGGAAGCGCTGGAACAGGTTTTGCTTGCTGTCAAAGCTTTCACAACCGGAAGAGTGGTTGTCGTCTTCGGCTGTGGTGGTGACCGAGACAAGGGTAAACGCCCGATTATGGGGAAAATCGCTACCAAATATGCCGATATTGTTATTGTCACCGATGATAATCCGCGCACCGAAAATGCTGCCGAAATCCGCAAAGAAATTATGGCAGCCGCAACCGGCGCCAAAGAAATCGGGGATAGAAGAGAAGCCATCCGTTATGCCATTTCCCTGCTTCAAAGCGGCGATACATTGGTTGTTGCCGGAAAAGGACACGAAAAGGGCCAGATTATCGGAACCGAAGTTCATCCTTTTTCTGACCATCAGGAAATAACGGAGGCCTTGGAAGGACAGCATAAATGAAGCCATTATGGACGAAAGCCGAGCTTAAAAAAGCAATTGATGGCGAGGTCATCGGCAATTTGCCGGATGAATTATCGGGCGTTTCGATTGATAGCCGCACCGTAAAGCCGGGCGAAATCTTTTTCTGTATCAAAGGCGAAAAACTCGATGGTCATGATTTTGCAGCCAAAGCTGCCGAGGCCGGAGCAGGCTTGTTGATTATCGAAAAAGCCCACAAAGCAGACCTTCAAAAACTTGGCCTGCCAATGATTGCAGTTAATGACGCACTGAAGGCATTGGACGAGCTTGCAATCGCAGCAAGGGCAAGATCAGGCGCAAAAATTATTGCTGTGACAGGATCTGTCGGAAAAACCACCACGAAAGAAGCGCTTCGCCATTGTCTTGAAGCTGTCGGAAAAGTACATGCCAATCCGGCGTCCTTCAATAATCAATGGGGGGTGCCGCTAACCCTTGCCCGTATGCCGGCCGATACGGATTACGGGGTGTTTGAAATTGGCATGAACCATTCTGGTGAAATCCGTCCATTGGTAAAAATGGTGCGACCGCATTTGGCCATTATTACCAAGGTTGCGGCAGTGCATCTGGGGTTCTTCTCGAGTGTCGAGGAAATTGCCACAGCAAAAGCTGAAATTTTCGAAGGTGTCGAAAAAGGCGGGACAGCTCTTCTTAATGCCGATGATGATTTTTTCCACTTTCTTTCCGATAAGGCCAAAGCGTGCGGGATTGAAAATATATTGAGTTTCGGCGAAGCCGATTTTGCCGACTATCGCTTGGAAAAACTCCATATGTTGGCCGACTGTTCAAGTATGAGTGTGAAGATTGGCGACACTGAAGCCATGGTGAAAGTTGCAGCACCCGGACGCCATATTGTACAGGATTGTCTGGCCGTACTCGGTGCGTGTGATTGTGTTGGTGCCGATATGGCACATATTGTTATGGCAATGGCAACATTTAGCGCCGAAAACGGGCGCGGCGCACGTTATCATCTGGAACTGCCATCGGGCGGGACATTCACGCTGATTGACGAAAGTTATAATGCCAATCCAGCTTCTATGCGGGCAAGTCTTGAACTTTTGAAGCAAGCCAAAACCGGCGCACGCGGGCGGCGCATTGCGGTGCTTGGCGACATGCTCGAACTTGGCAAATATAGCGAAAAACTTCACCGCGAACTTGCCGAACCGGTTTTTGCCTCGGGTGCCAATCCGGTTTATCTCATTGGACGCGAAATCAAACCTTTGGAACAGGAGCTTGCAAAAAAGCTCAAAGTTTATTTGAAAGAAAATGTCGAAGAGGTTATCCCTCTCATTCTCAAAGACATTCATGATGGTGATGTCATCATGGTCAAATCATCGAATTCCATTCGCTCTTCGCGTGTTGTGTCGGCTTTGCTTGAACGTTATAAGAAAGCCGATTGAAAGTAAAAAGGCCAAGCTTCCATGTTGATGTATTTTTCATCACTGACCGATATTCTGCCCGGTGTCGGGGTGTTCCGCTATATTACGTTCCGCACCGGTGCGGCTTTGCTAACGTCGGGACTTATCGTTTTTCTGTTCGGACCAAGCATTATCGCCTCGTTGAAAGTGCGTCAGGGTAAAGGCCAGCCAATCCGTGCCGACGGCCCGCAAACCCACTTCAAAAAAGCCGGTACCCCGACCATGGGCGGTTTGATGATTTTGAGCGGTACGGTGGTTTCTGCACTTCTATGGTGTAATCTTTCCAATATCTATTTTTGGGTTGTACTTCTCGTTATGTTGGCCTTCGGCGCAATCGGCTTTTATGATGATTATCTCAAAGTCACCAAACAAAGCGAAAAAGGCTTTTCCGGAAAGGCTCGTCTGACATTGGAATTTATCATTGCCATTGTCGCATCCGGCGTCATTATGCATTTCGAATCAACGGGCCTCGCACTTCCTTTTGTAAAAGATTATTTGCTCAATCTCGGCTGGTTTTTTATTCCCTTTGCTGCTTTTGTCATGGTTGGAGCGGGTAATGCGGTCAACTTCACCGATGGTCTTGACGGCCTTGCCATTGTTCCTGTCATGGTGGCCGCATCATCATTTGCGCTCATTGCCTATTTGTCCGGCAATATCAATTTTGCCGATTACCTACAGATTCACTATGTCGCGGGCTCAGGCGAACTGACAGTGCTTCTCGGCGCAGTTGTCGGAGCGGGACTAGGCTTTTTGTGGTTTAATGCGCCGCCGGCTGCGATTTTTATGGGCGACACCGGCTCGCTTGCACTAGGCGGTATGTTGGGTGCTGTTGCGGTTGCAACCAAACATGAAATCGTCCTTGCTGTCATCGGCGGGCTGTTCGTTATGGAAGCACTCTCCGTCATTATTCAGGTTTTCTGGTTCAAATTGACAGGAAAACGCGTTTTCCTCATGGCACCAATTCACCACCATTTCGAGAAAAAAGGCTGGACTGAAAGCCAGGTCGTTATACGCTTCTGGATTATCTCGATTGTGCTTGCCCTGATCGGTCTTTCAACTCTTAAATTAAGATAAGCAAAATGATTATAGTCAATTCTTTCAAGAATAAAAAAGTTGCACTCTTTGGCCTTGGTGGTTCGGGTGTTGCTACAGCAAAATCCCTTCTTGCCGGTGGTGCGGAAGTCCTCGCATGGGATGACAAAATGGAAACCGTCGAAAAAACGCGAGGCCAGAATATACCGGTGAG
Source organism: Bartonella sp. M0283 (assembly GCF_016100455.1). NCBI lineage: Bacteria > Pseudomonadati > Pseudomonadota > Alphaproteobacteria > Hyphomicrobiales > Bartonellaceae > Bartonella > Bartonella sp. M0283. The sequence goes on from NZ_JACFSK010000001.1 coordinate 544,374, forward strand.
CGATCTTCATAATGTCGATTGGTCAACAATCTCGGCTCTCGTCCTAGCTCCCGGTGTGCCGCTCACCAATCCCGAACCCCACTGGACAGTCAAACTTGCAAAAGCTGCCGGTGTTGAAATTATAGGCGACATTGAATTGTTCATTCGCGAGCGCAACGCTTATCTCAAACACAATAAACTTGCCGACGCGGATATGCCCTTCATTGCAATTACCGGCACCAATGGCAAATCCACCACAACAGCACTCATCAATCATCTTCTGAACGAGAGCGGAAAATTGTCGGAAATGGGTGGCAATATCGGCACCGCAATTTTGTCGCTTGAAGCATTTGAGAAAAATCGTTTTTATGTGATCGAATGCTCGTCTTTCCAGATTGATCTCACGCCGTCCATCAATCCGACAGTTGGCATTCTTCTTAATATTTCACCCGATCATATCGACCGGCACGGGACATTTGCCCATTATTGCGAAATCAAGAAACGGCTGGTAAATGGCGCGAAAACGGCATTGGTTGCCGTTGACGATGAAAATTCGACAAAAATCTATGAAGAGCTTTTGCATGATCATCATAATGTTTTGCCGGTATCAAAAGACAAGGTTTTGAAGAGCGGATATTATGCTGTCAAAGACGAGCTTTTCAGTGTGGAAAATGGCAAACCTGAAGCACGTTTATCGCTTTCCGGAATTTCATCGCTTCGCGGTAGTCATAATGCGCAGAATGCTTTGATGGCACTCGCCACCCTTGATATTCTGAAAATAAAACCCTTTGAATTGCAGCGGATTTTTTCCTCCTATGTCGGGCTGCCGCACCGTATGCAGCAGGTCAGAAAAATCGGCAATGTTCTTTATGTCGACGATAGCAAGGCAACTAATGCCGAGGCAAGTGCACCGGCACTCGCCACCTTTGACCATATTTACTGGATTATCGGCGGTCTTGCAAAAGAAGGCGGCATTACCGCGTTGAAAGATTATTTCCCAAAAATCCGTAAAGCCTATCTCATTGGTGATGCTGCGGAAGATTTTGCCCGCACTATCAATGGCGCATTTCCGATTTCGATGTCGGGAACACTGGAAAAAGCTGTTCAGGAAGCCCATCAGGATGCAGCGGCAGACAAAGCCGAAGAAGTGGCCGTTCTGCTTTCGCCAGCTTGTGCAAGCTACGACCAGTTCAAAAATTACGGTGCTCGTGGAGATGCCTTCAAGGCTTTTGTAAAAGCGTTGTAATCTCCATTTTTGTTTCTCCTATATTTCATGGCTTCGGCTTGAGACGGTCGAAGCCATTTTTTTGTCCATAATTAAAAAGTTGAGTGCGCGTTAACCAACCGGAATCCTTTTCGGCGTAATTTCTACTGATAAATGAGCAAAAATTGTTCTTGAACGGACATTAGTGACAAAGGGGTTGAAATGGTTTCTCGTGCCGACCGTGGACCGATAGCCAATTGGTGGTGGACAATAGACCGGCCAATTCTGGCAGCATGTCTCATGTTAATGGGGCTTGGCATTATGCTCTCCTTTGCTGCAAGCCCCACTGTCGCCAGCAAAATCGGTATTGCCGACAGTTTCTATTTTGTGCGTTGGCACATTATTTTCAGCTTTCCGGCGCTTTTTACGATGATTTTCGTTTCCTTCTTTACCCCGCGCAATATTCGCCGGTTTTGCGCGCTACTATTGCTGGTAACACTTGTTCTACTGGTCGCAACCTTGTTGTTTGGCGCCGAAGTCAAGGGGTCGAGACGGTGGATTTCGGTGCTCGGCGTATCTGTGCAGGCATCCGAATTCATGAAGCCGGCTTTCGTCGTTATGTCGGCATGGCTTTTTTCCGATCAGACCAGAAAAAACGGTATTCCGGGCTTTTTGCTCGCCATTATTCTTTATGGAACATGTGCTTGCCTTTTGGTGCTTGAGCCCGATATCGGGCAGACAATGCTTATCAGCGCCACTTGGGGCGGCCTGTTCTTCCTTGCCGGTGTGCCGATTTTCATCATCATTCTGTTCATCGGCCTTGCCATTGTTGGCGGGTTTGGTGCCTATCTCTTCGTTCACCACGTTCAGGAACGTGTCAACGGGTTTTTGACCGGCGAAGGCGATACATTTCAGGTGGATGTCGGGCGTGAGGCTATTTTGCATGGCGGCTGGTTCGGGCAGGGGCCGGGCGAGGGGACAGTCAAACGGATTGTTCCAGACAGTCACACCGACTTTGTATTTTCGGTGGCTGCGGAAGAATATGGCATTGTTCTTTGCCTGCTGATTGTTGCACTTTTCGCCTTCATCGTTATCAGATCCATGAAAATAGCTATGAATGAGCGGGATTCGTTTACCCGCTTTGCGATTGCAGGCATGGCTATTCTGTTCGGTTGCCAATCCATGATCAATATGGCAGTTAACCTGCATTTGATGCCGCCAAAAGGCATGACTTTGCCATTTATCTCTTATGGTGGTTCGTCTATGGTGGCAATTGCGATTTCCATGGGAATCTTGTTGAGCTTGACGCGTAGACGCCCCGAAGCAAGGCTTTCAGCGTCGTTACCGACTATTATGCCGGCGGTGTAAAATGACTGATAAAAAAACAATTGTTCTGGTTGCAGGTGGCACCGGTGGCCATCTTTTTCCTGCCGAAGCTTTAAGAGGCGAACTCGTCCGGCGGGGCTATGATGTCCATTTGATTACCGATGACAGGGCAAGACGCTTTGTGCGCACATTTGACGATGATCATGTGCATGTTATTCCCTCGGCAACTATAACGAGCAAAAATCCTTTTGCCGTGGCGAAAACGCTCTGGCAGCTCTTGAAAGGCGTTCGTGCGTCACGGCGACTATTTAAAAAATTGCGACCTGTTCTTGTCGCAGGATTTGGCGGCTATCCAACATTGCCACCACTTTATGCGGCAAAGTCGATTGGTTTGCGCGCTTTTATCCACGAGCAAAATGCAGTGATGGGGCGCGCCAATAAAGCTTTGGCTGCACGGGTTGATGCCATCGCCGGCGGCTTTCTTGAGGATGAAGGTCCGTATAAAGACAAAATTGTTGTAACCGGCAATCCGGTGCGCGATGCAGTGATTGAAGCCTCGGAACAACCATATCACCCGTCGGATGGAAATGATGCTTTCAATCTGCTGATTTTCGGTGGCAGTCAGGGAGCTTCATTTTTCAATGAAGTTGTACCGGCGGCGGTCAAACTACTTGGCGATGATGTTAAAAAACGCCTCCATATTGTCCAGCAGGTCAGGGGCGATGATAAAGAACTCATCGAAACCTATCGGAGTCTCCAAGTCAAAGCCGAAGTCAAAGAATTTTTCGAGGATATGCCGAAGCGTATTGCCGATGCACATTTTATTATTGCACGCTCTGGCGCCTCTACAGTGTCGGAAATTGCAGCGATTGGCAGACCTGCTTTGCTCGTTCCATACCCTTATGCACTCGATCACGATCAATCGGCCAATGCCGCACGGCTTGCGGCAACCGGTGCCGTTAAAGTGATGCAGCAAAAAGAACTTGATAGTCACGAGCTTGCAAAAATGATTGATGCGGTTGCCAAAAACAGCACTCTTCTCATTACACAGGCAGAAGTTGCCAAAACTGCAGGTCATAGAGATGCCACAAAAAAATTGGCAGATCTTGCAGAAGCATTGGTCGCGGGCAAAACAGTAAAAGAATTTAAAGAAGGAGAAACTTCATGAAAATGCCCTTGAGTATTGGCCTTATCCACTTTGTGGGAATTGGGGGTATAGGCATGAGCGGTATTGCCGAAGTGCTCCATAATCTGGGCTATAAAGTTCAAGGTTCCGATCAGGCAGATAATGCCAATGTCGAGCGTTTGCGCTCCCACGGAATAAAAATTCATGTCGGCCACAGTGCCGATAATCTGGGGCAGGCGGAAGTTGTCGTTGTTTCAACCGCTATTCATAAAAATAATCCGGAATATATTGCCGCCAAAGAACGTCATTTACCAATTGTAAGACGGGCTGAAATGCTTGCCGAATTGATGCGTTTCAAGCAGGCTGTTGCCATTGGCGGTACGCATGGCAAAACCACAACCACTTCACTCATTGGCACACTTTTGGAAGCCGGTAATATGGACCCGACTGTGATCAATGGCGGTATTGTCAACGCTTATGGTACCAATGCACGTATGGGCGAAGGCGATTGGATGGTGGTTGAAGCCGACGAAAGCGACGGTACATTTTTAAAACTTCCGGCCGATGTCGCAGTCGTTACCAATATTGATCCTGAACATCTCGATCATTACGGTACTTTCGAGGCTGAACGCGAAGCTTACTTGCAATTTGTCGAGAATGTTCCTTTCTACGGTTTTGGTGTCATGTGTCTTGATCATCCGGAAGTGCAAGCTCTGGTCAGCCGCATTGATGATCGTCGCGTCATTACTTACGGCTCCAACCCGCAAGCAGATGTGCGCTTTCTGAACCACCATATGGAAGGGCCGAAATCGCATTTCGATGTTGTCATACGCTCGCGTAAAACCGGGGCGGTTATCGAGATGAAGAATCTGGTTTTGCCAATGCCGGGTCGTCACAATGTGCTGAATGCCACGGCAGCTATTGCTGTTGCTCACGAACTTGGCGTTTCCGATGATGCGATTATCAAAGGATTGGCGGGCTTTGGCGGTGTCAAACGCCGCTTTACCCATACCGGTAGTTGGAACGGTGTCGAAATTTTCGATGACTATGGGCACCATCCGGTAGAAATCAAAGCAGTACTCAAAGCAGCGCGTGAAAGTGTAAAAGGGCGTGTCATTGCCATCGCCCAGCCACATCGTTATACGCGCCTTCATAATCTTTTTGATGAATTTGCAACCTGCTTCAATGATGCCGACACAATTCTCGTCACTCCGGTTTATCCGGCTGGAGAAGACCCGATTGAAGGAGTCAACTCGAAAGCTCTGGTTGACCGGATTAAAACTGCCGGCCACCGTGATGCTCGTTATATTGCCGACCCGAAGGAAATCGCCCCGATTGTCAGAAAAATTGCCAAGCCCGGTGATTATGTTGTCTTCCTTGGGGCTGGAAATATTACCCAATGGGCATATGCTCTCCCCAATGAATTGGCAGACCTTGATAAAAAATAAGTTTTAGTCAGATGATAGATGGCGAAGCACTTTTAAAGCGGTTGCAACCTTCTCTTGAAGGCATAAGAGGACGAATTCACCCCAATGTGGATATGAGCAAAGTCACCTGGTTTCGTGCCGGTGGCCTTGCCGAAGTCTTCTATCAACCGGCAGACGAAGCCGATCTTGCGGTCTTTTTACAAAAATTGCCGAGGGATGTGCCGATAACAATTGTCGGTATCGGTTCCAATTTGCTGATACGTGATGGCGGCATTGCCGGTGTAACAATCCGCCTTTCGGCCAAAGGTTTCGGTGAAACCCAGCAAGTCACGCAGACACGTATTTTTGCCGGTGCTGCAACCACTGACAAAAGGCTTGCTTCAGTCGCACTGGAAGCTGGCATTTCTGGCTTTCATTTTTATTGTGGCATACCGGGGGGGCTCGGTGGTGCATTGAAGATGAATGGCGGTGCCAATGGCGGCGAGACAGCACAACATGTTGTTGAAGTCTATGCACTCGACCGCGAGGGGAAACGCCATATCCTCAACCGTGCGGATATGCACTATTCCTATCGTCAATCAAAGGTTGATGATGATTTGATCTTCGTCGGTGCTTTGCTTGAAGGGCAAAAAGGCAACAAGGAAGACATCAAGAAAGCCATGGACGAGGCTATTCGCCACCGCGAAGAAGTTCAGCCTATTCGTGAAAAAACCGGTGGTTCAACCTTCCGCAACCCGGAAGGTACATCGGCTTGGAAAGTTATTGATGAAGCGGGCTGCCGTGGCTTGACAATAGGTGGTGCCGAGATGAGCACCATGCATTGTAATTTCATGATCAATAAAGGTAATGCTACCGCCTATGATCTTGAGCTTTTAGGCGAAACAGTAAGGAAACGTGTGTTTGAAAAAACCGGAATTGTGCTTCATTGGGAAATTAAACGCATAGGCCAATTTTTAACCGATAAAATTGTAGAACCTTTTATAGCTCCCCATTGAAACGGGCAAAAGCTAGAGTGGCGCAAACAAATATTTGCGCCTATACAATTCAGGCTCGTTTTAAAGCTTGGCAATTTTATAATTTTAGAACCTTAAAAAATAAAAACATTTATAAAAAATGAATTTGATTATTTCTAATCCAGTGTATAATTACATTATTATAAATATCTAATAAAAATAACATGTTTTATAATCTCGTAAATTCTACGTCTTGTCCTCTGTTTTGAACATTGGAAAAAATTACAGATGATTTCCGGAAACGGGTGTATTTCTGTAACGAGAATTGGTCGGTTATAAAGTAGTTGTTGATTTTATTGATGACGTTATTTGCGTAAAACTCGGGCTTTTGAACGGAGCTTTCATTAAAGCCGTTGAAAGTCAATCTGTGCGTTTTTGTATTTTTGTTCGTTTTTCAAAATTGTAAGACAGTAAATTATCAAAATCCGCTATTGGCAAGGGGCTTGCGATAGCCGCTTTTTGACAGAACGGATTATGCTCACGGATGAAATGGCAGATGATGAAAAAAAACCGAAAAAAATCTATGAGTCATTTCAAGGGGATGAAAGGAATTTCACCTTTCGAATCAGCATCTTGCGTAATGTAGGGGTTGTCAGAATGGGACGATTCTGATTCATTATGGTTAATGCTAGTCCATTGATTCGCAACGATGATTTTGGATTTTCAGACGACTGATAGTATCAGTTGCGTAGATGGGGTCTAGATTTAGTAGTTTCTGAGGGAATTTTTCGTGATGGCGAAAAAACATGTTGCCGTATTGATGGGTGGTTTTTCTTCCGAACGCCCGATAAGTCTGTCTTCTGGAGCAGCATGTGCAGAGGCCATCGAAAATCTTGGTTACAAAGTCACAAAAGTTGATGTCGGGCGCGACGTCGCTTCAAGACTTGCCGAATTAAAACCTGATATTGCGTTTAATGCTTTGCACGGTATTTTTGGCGAAGATGGTCGTATTCAGGGCATATTGGAATTTTTACAAATTCCCTATACGCATTCGGGTGTTCTGGCGTCTGCCCTTGCTATGGATAAGGGGCGGGCAAAAATTATTGCTGCAGCAAATGGGGTAACGGTTGCGCCTTCGCGCGTGATGAACCGTTTCGAGATTGGGAAAAACCATCCGATCGAGCCTCCTTATGTCATTAAACCGGTTTACGAGGGGTCGAGCTTTGGCGTGGTTATCGTCAAGGCCGGTCAAAATACACCGCCATCTGAAGTTGCGGGTCCATCCTGGCATTATGGCGATGATGTTATCGTAGAAAAATACGTTGCAGGAAGAGAACTGACCTGCGCTGTTCTGGGTGGAGAAGCGTTGGAAGTCTGCGAAATTGTACCGGACAAAGAATTCCAGTTTTACGATTTTCAATCAAAATATAAGCCGGGGGGATCAAAACACGTTTGTCCGGCTCCGCTTTCACCAAATATTTACCAAAATGTGCAAAGGATGTCTGTGGCAGCACATCAGGCACTTGGATGCAGGGGTGTTAGCCGCTCGGATTTTCGTTTTGACGAGGAGAAAGGTGAGTTGGTCTGGTTGGAAATTAATACACAACCGGGTATGACGCCCACCTCTCTTGTGCCGGATATGGCAAAAGTGGCGGGTCGCTCGTTTGGCGATCTTGTGGAATGGATGTTGGAGGACGCGTCGTGTATGCGTTGAACGGTCAACAAGAGGACGGTTTTTCGACACTTGTGATGTCGATATTGCCCCGCCTTTACCGGCGGTTGCGGCGTACTGTCTCTCAAATTGTTCAGGCTGATATCGAACTGCCACGTCACTTTGGTGCATTTGCAGTTGTTCTCTTTTTTGGTGCGACGGCTTGCTATGGTATTTCGGCAGGTGGTCACACCGACGATGTTGTAAAAGCCACAACATCGACATTCGGTTTTGCCGTTGAGGATGTTGAAATTGCCGGTAATAACCGCATGTCGGAACTTGATGTTCTTTCAGCTCTCGGTCTTGATGGCGAAACGTCGATGATCGGTTTTGATGCTGTCAAAGCGCGTGGGGTTCTCGAACAGCTTCCGTGGGTACAATCGGTCGACGTTCAAAAAATCTATCCTGATCGCGTACGTGTTTCGCTTGTCGAGCGGCAGCCTTATGCCGTTTGGCAGCATGGTGATAACCTTGATATCATTGATGACGCCGGACGGGTGATTGTGCCGTTCAAACCGGGTCTTGCGGGGGATTTACCACTTGTTGTGGGTATAGGTGCGGAAAAGAAAGCATCCGATTTTGTGCGTGAAGTCGCCGCTTTCCCGGAAATTAAAGAACATGTGCGGGCTTATGTACGTGTGGGTGACCGGCGTTGGGATGTTCTGCTTGATAATGGTGTTCGTATCAAATTGCCGGAAACGGATGCTATGGTAAGACTTGCCGATGCAGTCAAGGCGGATAAGGAACAAGGGCTTTTTTCGCGCGACGTTTTGAGTGTTGATTTGCGCCTTCCCGATCGTATTACAGTTGCATTGTCAGACGAAGCATTGGAGCGGCGTAATAACGTTGTTAAAGAAGAAGAGCGTCATTTGAAAGCTCGGAAGGCAGGCCACGCATGAATCTGTTAGGTTCAGGACATAACGGATTGCGTAAGACCCGTCTGTTGACAGTGCTTGATATGGGGTCAAGCAAGGTTGTTTGTGTCATTGCGCGTTTGCGCCCCTTTGACCATATGCAATATCTCCCCGGTCGTACGCACCATATCGAAATATTGGGCTTTGGTGTGCAGCGCTCTCGCGGAATAAAATCCGGCGTTGTGATGGACATGGCCGCGGCAGAACAATCTGTTCGCCTTGCAGTCGATGCCGCAGAAAAAATGGCAGGTTTGATTGTCGATTCATTGATTGTCAATTTTTCATCTGCCCGCTTGAGAAGCGTTGTTGTTCATGGCGAATATGATGTGAGCGGACGTGAAGTCTCTTTGCGTGATGTGCGCTCGGTTCTTGCCAGTGCATCAAGAAAAGCATTTGCGCTTGATCGCCACATTGTCCATTCGGTTCCGCTCAGCTATTCGCTCGATAGTGAAAAGGGGATTTCGGATCCGATAGGAATGACAGGTAATCTGCTTGGTGTGGATGTTCATGTTTTAACGGCAGAAACTGTACCGTTGCGCAATCTTGAGGCCTGTATCAATCGCGCTCATATCAGTGTGGAAGCTATGGTTGCAACACCATTTGCAAGCGGTCTTGCAGTTCTGGTCGATGATGAGGCCCGTTTGGGGGCTGCATGTATCGACATAGGTGGCGGCACAACTACATTTTCGGTTTTCTCCGACAATCATTTTGTTCATGCCGATGCTATTCCTGTTGGTGGCAACCATGTCACGCTCGATATCGCACGGGGTTTTTCGATGCCCCTTGAAGATGCCGAAAGACTGAAAGTTATGCATGGGTCGACACTTCCCGGTGGCGTGGATGACAGACATATGATCAGCATTTCGCCGATCGCAGACGAGCGGAGCGAAATGCAATATCCTCGTGCTGTTTTGACACGCATTATTCAGGCGCGGGTTGAAGAAATTCTTGAGATGGTACGTGACAGGCTCAATCGTTCAGGGTTCGGTCATGTTATCGGAAAACGTATTGTGCTGACGGGTGGAGGGAGCCAGCTTACCGGCTTGCCCGAGACAGCACGCAAGATATTGGGACGTAATGTAAGGGTCGGCCGCCCGCTTGGAGTTTCGGGGTTGCCAACTCTGGCTAAGGGAGCGGCGTTCTCTGCGGTTGTCGGTTTGATGATTTATCCGCAGACGGCAAGTTTCGAAGAGAAAATTGTTCATACTATCGGTCAACTCAAGACTGGTACGGGGGGACGTTTTCAACGCGTAGGCCAATGGCTGCGCGAGAGTTTTTGAGTTGTTGAGTGAAATTTCTAATTTTACCGCTAAGGGCTTTGCGGTGTATTTATTGAGAAGGAAAAGACAATGACAATCAATCTGCACGGGCCAGATATTACAGAATTGAAGCCACGTATCACTGTTTTCGGTGTGGGTGGTGGCGGCGGTAACGCCGTCAATAATATGATCAATGCCGGCTTGCAGGGCGTTGATTTTGTTGTCGCCAATACGGATGCCCAGGCATTGACCATGTCGAAGGCAGATCGTGTTATCCAGCTTGGTGCAGCCGTGACCGAAGGTCTTGGTGCCGGTGCACTTCCCGAAGTCGGGCAGGCTGCGGCAGAAGAATGCCTTGATGAAATTGTCGATCATCTCGGCAATTCCCACATGGTTTTCATTACCTGTGGTATGGGCGGTGGCACCGGAACCGGTGCAGCACCAGTGGTTGCCCGTGCAGCCAGAGAAAAAGGTATTTTGACTGTCGGTGTCGTGACTAAGCCCTTCCATTTCGAAGGCGCGCGTCGCATGAAAACTGCAGAAGCCGGTATTGAAGAATTGCAAAAATGCGTTGATACGCTGATTGTTATTCCAAACCAGAACCTGTTCCGTATTGCCAATGAACAAACCACTTTTGCCGATGCGTTCATGATGGCCGATCAGGTGCTTTACTCAGGTGTCGCCTCGATCACCGATTTGATGATCAAAGAAGGCCTTATCAATCTTGATTTTGCCGATGTGCGTTCGGTGATGCATGAAATGGGCCGCGCAATGATGGGAACCGGTGAAGCTTCCGGTGAAAACCGCGCTCTTGCAGCCGCAGAAGCTGCTATTGCCAATCCGCTACTTGATGAAACATCAATGCGTGGTGCTCGCGGCTTGTTGATTTCGATCACCGGTGGACGTGACCTCACATTGTTCGAGGTTGACGAAGCAGCAAATCGTATTCGTGAGGAAGTCGATGCCGATGCAAATGTGATCTTTGGTGCGATTGACGACGAATCGCTTGAAGGTGTTATTCGCGTTTCGGTTGTCGCAACCGGTATCGACCGTGCAAGCGTCGAAGGTGCCGACGCAGATGGTCAGGGAAATCAGATTTCAGGCCCCGCACGCAAGCTCGACAATAATTCAATTCCACAGGCCGGCCCGAAGGCTCAACTTTCTGATGCAAAATCGCAGCCCATGGTCGAGGTCATGGAAGCCTTGGAATTGGAAATGAACAGACCTGTTGAAGAACCTTTCCGTCCGCAGAGCGAAATTTTTAAAGTTCCGTCCTCGAATGCAGGTGCTATTCCGCAACGTGCTAACCCGCAAATCCAGGCTTCGCCCACGGTTCACGCTCAGGCACAGCAAATGCCGCAAACACCACGCATGCAAGCTCCGCGTATGTCGCAACCGCGTGAGCAAGCTCCGGTGAATATGGAAGCAACAGCCCGCGTACTTGACGAGATGACAGAAGTTCCGGCAATGCGTGAAAAACAGGCAGCACCGCAACAACGTCCGGCACCGGTCAGAATGCCTGAACTGCGCGATTTTCCGTCTGTTGCCCGTGAAAAGGCCAATGCTGCAGCGCATCATCAACAAGCCCAGCAGGGACCACGCAGTCTTTGGCAGAAATTGACGCAAAGTTTGATCCACCGCGATGAGGAACCGACGGCCCGGCTTGAGCCTGCCCATAAACAAACCCGCGAGCCGGTTCTGCCAAATCAGGAACCGCGCCGTCAGCTGTCATCCGACGCTGCTGTTTATGCGCCTCGGCGGCAATCGGCTGCTGAACCTCAATCACGTCAGCAACCACAACAACGCCAACCGGTCAGCGAAGAAGATCAGTTGGAGATTCCGGCTTTCCTGCGCCGTCAGGCAAACTGAAACCGAAGGTAACAATAAGTCGGCCCCTGTTTGAGAGGTCGACACTATAAAAGCCCCAAAAACCTTCTCAAAACTGCCGCTGTTTTTTAAAACAGCGGCTTTTTTGTATATGCGGTTTGCAAATTCTTTTCGTGCACCACAATCCGGCTTTGCGGAAATGAAAACGGCGAAAGTGGCGTAACGAGGGATGTCATTTTTGCCTACGAACGTCAAAAGCCTATGAACGAGGTGTGGGCAATTTGCGCTCAAGGAGAGTGAATGATCGGCGCTGACGAAGCTTGTGTAATTTGCTTTTGATGAAGAGTGAGTAATGGGCGTTGAAAACATCCGGGCAATTGTCGATCGATATGGATAAATCAATAGTCATTCCCGTTATGGTTCATGGTAACAGTTTAAAACTAAGACTGCATTTTTTTGGTCTGTTTTACGAAGCAAAGTGCCTTTGAAAAAAGCGGCTTATGTTCTCTGGTGAGACACAATGCGCAAAGCGCCGTTTGATAAAAAGAGTGAACAGCTTTTTTCAGACTACGGATCAATTCCGCATTTCGGTTTGAAAACGCGAGCACTAAAATCTTGGCACGATGCGAAACTGAAGAACAGCAAAATAGCAGCCTGATAAAACAATTTTGCTGAAAATGTTGGGAATGAATAATTTGGCAATTTACAATATTGAACAGGAATAAATTCCGGTGGCGTTTTTAGGGGGGGCAGGAGGCAATGACAAGCAAAACGTGATGATAGACGATAGATCAAAATGGTGATGATGCGAAAAAAATCGTGTATGACATTTCGGAAATTAACCGTCAAAGTTAGAAATTGCGAGCAATGTCGGTTTGTTTCAAGATCATTGATAAAATTCGTTATCGAAGATTATCGTTATTAGTGCTATGTGAAGAAAACTATTATAAAATCGAGTAAGGGAAATTCTTTCAACTATGGTTGGCAAACATACGAAGTCCGGTCTTGACCATCATTTCCAATCAACATTGGCAAAAACGGTTATCTTAAGCGGACATGGTGTTCATAGCGGTCTTCCTTCGACCCTCACGATCAGTCCTGCCGAAGCAGGAACAGGAATCATATTTGTAAGAACTCTACCATCGGGTGAAAAAAAGCGCTTTCATGCTGTTGCCGAAGAAACAGGTAAAACCGACCTTTCAACAACTTTGGGTACAGGAGCAGTCCGTGTCGAGACAATTGAACATTTGATGGCTGCAATCAACGCCTATAATCTTGATAACCTTGTCATTGAAGTTTCAAGCAACGAGTTACCTATTCTTGATGGCGGTTCATGGACATATTGCGAGGCGTTCGATAAAGCGGGAATTGTTAATCAAAACGTTAAACGCAAATTCATTCTTATCAAGAAAAAGGTCAGGATCGAATCGAAAAACGGTTTTGCCGAGTTCGAGCCGTTTGATGGCAGGCGATTTGACGTTTCGATTGAATTTTCAAGCCCGATTATTGGCAAAAGTTCAATTGTTTTCGATTGTGAACCGGAAGGATTCAAAAAAGAAATTGCCAGAGCGCGCACCTTCGGCTTTTTGAAAGATGTTGAAACACTTTGGGCCGCCGGTATGGCTCTCGGCTCGTCTTTGGAAAATTCGATTGTGATCGGTTTTGATGACGATGTCGTCAATCCGGATGGGCTCTATTATGAAAATGAATTTGTCCGCCATAAATTATTGGATGCGATCGGCGATACGGCAATGACCGGTTCGCCCGTTATCGGCCTTTTCAGGTCATTTCGTGGTGGACATGCCTTGAATGCAGGGCTTGTAAAAGCACTACTGGAAGACAAAACCGCATTTGATACAAAAGAATTTTAATGAATTCGATTGTAATAACTGTTCTTTTCAGGGATTTGTCATAATTCAGTCTATAAGGAATGATTGACCGATAGAGTAAAAATCGGCTAATTCAATATTAATGTTATAGGTTGATAATGCCGATAACAACCTCCCATGACTTCTATTCGGTCTCGATCAAGCGCTGGGTGATGTCTTTTGGGTTTCGATAAACAGGTATGCCGGAAGGCCGGAGAGAGCATGACGAAGTTGAATTCGTGTTTTATGGATGCTGGAGTAAAAAAATCCACTATCTTGCGTAAAGTCATTATCGGGCTGATGCTTGGCAGCGTATGCCTGACAGCCGGTTGTTCGAAAAAAGACAAGGATGTCGATCTGACATCTTATGTCGACAAAATCGACCCGCCGGATGTTCTTTATAATCAGGCTCTGGCTAATCTGGATGCCGGCCGTTTGAGTGAAGCTGCCAAAAAATTCGAGGCGGTTGATCGTCAGCATCCTTACACTGAATGGGCACGCAAGTCTCTTGTTATGGGAGCTTTCACCAATTACCGCAAAGGCAATTATGACGAAGCGGTCAATATGGCCAAGCGCTATATTGCTCTTTATCCGACATCCGAGGAAGCCGCTTACGCTTATTACATTATCGGTCTGTCATATTTCCGGCAGATTCCCGATATTACGCGCGACCAGAAAGATACGAAACGCGCAATTGCTGCCATGCAGGAAGTTGTCGACCGCTATCCTAATTCGGAATATGTCGATGATGCCAAAACCAAGATACGTTTCGGGCGTGAGCAACTTGCCGGTAAAGAAATGCAGATCGGCCGTTATTATCAGGAACGCAAACAATATCTTTCGGCTATCAAGCGTTATCGCACCGTTGTTGAAGAATATTCCAATACGAACCAGATTGAGGAAGCACTCTATCGTTTGACAGAAGCAAACTATGCTTTGGGTCTAACATCGGAAGCGCAAACGGCTGCTGCTGTTCTTGGGCAAAACTATCCGGAAAGCAAATGGTATAAGGACGCTTTCAACCTGCTGCAAAAGGGTGGGGTAGCACCTCAAGAAAATAAAGCCTCGTGGATATCCCGTGCGTTGAACAAAACCGGGCTGAAAAAAGGTTCCTGATCATAGATGCTTGTACAGCTTTCGATCCGCGACATCGTTCTGATCGAAAGGCTCGATATCAACTTTGACGCGGGCCTGTCGGTGCTTACCGGTGAAACCGGTGCTGGCAAGTCTATTCTGCTTGACTCTTTGTCTTTGGCACTTGGGGGGCGTGGGGACGCTTCCCTCGTGCGTCATGGGGCCGAAAGCGGGCAGGTGACGGCCGTTTTTGATGTGCCGATCGACCATCCAGCCAGAAAACTTATCAAAGAAAATGGCCTTGATGATGAAGGCGATATCATCCTTCGTCGCATCCAGTCTTCGGATGGCCGTTCGCGAGTTTTTATCAACGATCAGGCGGCAAGCGTTGCTTTGATGCGTGACGTCGGTCACGAGCTTGTCGAAATTCATGGACAACATGCTGATCGGGCGCTTGTCGATATTGCCTCCCATCGCGATCTTCTTGATGCTTATGGGCGTGTGGATGAAGATCTCAAGGCGGTGAGCGAGCGTTATCGGCACTGGCATAATCTCGAAACAACGTTGAAGAAGCATCGCGAAAAAGTTGCGGAAGCTTTGCGTGAGGCGGACTATTTGCGTTCGTCTGTTGAAGAACTGGATAAGCTTAGCCCCGAGGCAGGCGAAGAAGAAAGCTTGGCAATCCGGCGTACCGATATGATGAAAGCCGAAAAAATTGCAGGCGACATCAATGAGGCCGGAGATATGTTGAATGGGGCACAATCACCGGTTCCGGTTTTGGCAAATCTCGTCCGACGTCTCGAACGAAAAATTCCTGAAGCGGAAGAGCTTGTCAAACCGATCGTCGATTCAATTGATAATGCGCTTGAAGCTTTGGGTCTTGCACAAGATAGCGTTGATGCAGCCATGAGCGCTCTCGATTTTGACCCACAAGAATTAAGCAATGTCGAAGAACGGTTGTTTGCTTTGCGTGCCGCCGCACGTAAATATAACGTTCCCGCCGACAGCCTGTCGGAGTTGCGCGACAAGATGGATCAGGATTTGAAAGATCTTGACCAGAGCGAGGAAACCGTCGGAAAACTTGAAAAAGAAGTTGCTGCAGCCCTTGAAGATTATGATAAGGCGGCCGAACAACTTTCGCAAAAACGGCATGAACGGGCGAAAGAATTGACGAAAGCGGTCATGGCCGAATTGCCAGCCCTGAAGCTTGAACGGGCGGAATTTATCGTCAATATCGAAAGCAACAAAGAAGAACGTACGCCGGAAGGAATAGACAGGGTTGAATATTGGGTGCGCACAAATCCGGGAACACGTGCCGGCCCGATGATGAAGGTGGCCTCGGGCGGTGAATTGTCGCGTTTTCTTCTGGCTTTGAAAGTGGCTCTTGCCGATCGCGGTTCTGCTCCGACACTGGTTTTTGATGAAATCGATACAGGTGTTGGCGGTGCGGTTGCCGACGCGATCGGGCAAAGATTGTCAAGACTTGCCAAAGGTGTACAAGTGCTTTCTGTAACCCATGCACCGCAAGTAGCTGCCCGTGCCGACAGCCATTTCCTGATTTCCAAATCCGAACATGGGGACGGTGACCGCCTGATTACGCGTGTCTATAAACTCGACATGGATGAACGCGCGGAAGAAATTGCGCGCATGCTTGCAGGCGAACATATTACCGATGAAGCCCGTGCTGCCGCATTAAAACTGCTTAATGCAAAATAGAAAACACCAAATATAAGTAGCGGTGTAAAAGCTCAACGATTTCAAAGTCTGTTGTTCGGCAATTCGTTTAATCAATCAAAGTCAAGTGGCTGGCTAATTCATCAAGCGGCTGGCTATTTAATTTTGAAAAAAGGTTGGATTATTCGAATCAGAAAAGCCGGAATGCGTTACAATAGAGCCGCATAATCTTGCAGCAAAACGTGAAGACATAGCTGTCTAAAGCCAACATTACGGCCAAGTGCATAGGGAAACAATCAGAAACAAGGAAAGCTCGACCTGCATGTTTCTTTGCCCGATAGTTTTGTTTCCTTGTCGGATATTCAGGGCACCGTGTTCATCATTCTTTTTAAGATTCGGCAATAAAAACAACGACGACTGACCTCTATTCCAACGGAATTCTATTGTTATCAAAGATCCGAACATGATGCCGAAGTCGGTAGGATTTGAATTATTTATGGAAAAAGTTCCCGAAAGTCGATTTTGCGGAGTTTTATGTGTCTGTTATTTTTCTAGAGGCATGTTGTTCGAGAAATGCGATGTATTTTCTCATCAAACCGACAGAAAGCAACGAGTTCGATTTTTCCGTCAAGTTGTTCTTGGCTTCAGCGGAATGTCGATAAATTGATAAGATAAAAGTGTGGCACCAATGGTTGGCTGTGGTTCTTTCGTGTTTTATCAGCTAAACATATGGTCACTTGTTAAAAATGAGCCATATTCAATGTTTGTTTTCACGGAATAGAAAACAGATAGCGATTATATTGTCAGGCTCACTTTTAAGAATTCTGGAAACCGATGATGCAAGATATTTCACTTGATGATCTCACGGCCGAACAGGCAAAACAGGAATTGGAACGGCTGGCAAAAGAAATTGCCCACCATGACTATCTCTATAATACCAAAGATCAGCCGGAAATATCGGATGGCGAATATGATGCGCTCCGCCGGCGAAACAATGCCATTGAACAGCGTTTTCCGGAATTGATCAGGCCGGATTCGCCGTCCCGCAAAGTCGGCGCCACGGTTTCCGAAAAATTTGAAAAAGTGCGTCATCGCATCCCGATGCTTTCGCTTGATAATGCTTTTTCCGATCAGGATGTTTATGATTTTGTTGACCGCATCCGGCGTTTTTTGCGCCTCAAAGAAAATGACGAGCTTGATATTACAGCCGAGCCGAAAATTGACGGCTTGTCACTGTCTTTACGATATGAAAACGGAAAACTCGTTACGGCAGCAACCCGTGGTGACGGAACGGTGGGTGAAAATGTCACCGCCAATGCGTTGACAATTTCCGATATTCCACATGTTTTGAAAGGCAATTATCCTGATCTCATCGAGGTTAGGGGCGAGTGCTATATGGCGCATGCGGATTTTCAGGCGCTGAACGAGCGCCATGAAGCTGAACACAAGCAGGTTTTTGCCAATCCCAGAAATGCTGCTGCCGGGTCGCTCCGCCAACTTGATGCCAGCATTACCGCGCGGCGTAAACTCAAATATTTTGCTTATGCCTGGGGCGAGGTCAGCCGCATGCCGGCCGATACGCAATTGGGTATGATGGATGTTTTCCGTTCTTATGGCTTTACAGTTAATCCTTTAACGAAGCTCTTTCATTCAGCCGACGGATTGCTCAAACATTTTCATGCAATCGAAGAACAACGTGCCGATCTTGATTATGATATTGATGGCGTTGTCTATAAGGTTAATGACCTTGCGCTCCAGCAGAGGCTCGGCTTTATCTCGCGTTCTCCACGATGGGCAATTGCCCATAAATTTCCGGCCGAACGCGCTATGACCATTCTAAGAGCAATCGATATTCAGGTGGGGCGCACAGGTGCCTTGACACCGGTTGCCCGTCTTGAACCGATTACTGTCGGCGGTGTGGTCATTACCAATGCCACACTTCATAATGAAGACTATATCAAAGGCATTGGCAATAAGGGGGAAACCATACGTGACGGCAAGGATATTCGTGTCGGCGACACGGTTGTCATCCAACGCGCCGGCGATGTTATTCCGCAAATTGTCGACATTGTCGAAGAGCGCCGCCCGAAGACGGCCGAGCCTTTTGTTTTTCCCCATATTTGTCCGGCTTGTGGAAGCCATGCAGTGCGGGAAGAGGGGGAGGCCGTGCGTCGCTGTACGGGTGGCCTCATTTGTCCGGCGCAAGCAATGGAACGTATCCGCCATTTTGTTTCCCGCAATGCCTTTGACATAGAGGGACTTGGTGAAAAACAGGTGGAATTTTTCTTCAATGCCAAAGACGAAAATTTGGCAATCCGCAGCCCTGTTGATATATTTACTCTTGAAGCACGCCAGAAGGGAGCTTTGAGCAAGCTCGAAAATATTGAAGGTTTCGGGCGTACGTCGGTTCATAAACTTTATGATGCCATCAATTCCCGCCGGCAAATACCGCTAAGCCGGTTTTTATTTGCGCTCGGTATTCGCCATGTTGGCGAAGTCAATGCAAGAAGACTTGCGCGCGCCTATAAAAGCTATAATGCTTTCGAAAAGGTTGCTTTGGCGGCACGTTATCCGGAAGAAAATAGTGGCGAAAGCGGAAATGACGCGTGGAATGAACTCACCAATATTGAAGGCATCGGCTTTATTGTTGCCGAAGCTGTTGTCGATTTCTATGGCGAGGAACATAACCGCAATATTTTGCGAGCCTTACTTGCCGAGGTAACACCTTTGGATGAAGTTTTGCCGGTTACCGACGGGTCGCCCGTACAGGGCAAAACAATTGTGTTTACCGGTTCGCTGGAGCGCATGTCCCGTGACGAAGCAAAGGCAATGGCAGAAAGATTGGGGGCAAAAACTGCGGCATCTGTTTCGAAGAAGACAGATCTCGTCGTGGCCGGCCCCGGAGCAGGATCAAAATTGACGAAAGCACAGGAGTTGGGCGTGCAAATCATTGACGAAGATCAGTGGTTCAAACTGATTGGTGAGGAAAATGCGTAAAGCGGCGCCACCGGAATTTCATGCAAAAATGCCGCCATCGGCAGAGCCTCGTTACTTTTTGGGAATTAGCCTTGCACTTGCTGCAACGGTTATTTTTGCCTGTCAGGATGCCATGACCAAAACGCTGGTTCATAGCTATCCGGCTACTTTTATTGTTATGGTTCGCTATTGGGTCTTTTTCCTTGCCGGCGTTTATATGGCCAAAACGGCAAGTGGTGGCCTAATCGCCAATATCAAAAGCAAGCGCCCGATTATCCAATGTTTGCGTGGTTTGTTGCTTCTTCTGGAACTCATTGCCATTGCCTTGGCTTTTCGTGTCATGGGACTTGCCGAAGCGACATCTATTTTCCAGTCCTATCCACTTTTCGGTACGGTCATAGCGGTATTTCTATTGAAGGAAAAAGTTGGCTGGAGAAGAGTGAGTGCGCTGGTCATCGGTTTTATCGGTATCCTGATTATGCTGCGACCGGGAAGCGGCGTATTGTCGGTAGGCGCAATCTGGGCACTCGTTGCAGCATTGTTTTTCGCTCTTTACATGGCTTTGACCCGCCTTGTTGGCGGTATTGACAAGCCACAAACCTCGTTTTTCTATGTCGGGCTTGTCGGCCTTGTGGTTATGAATCTTGGACTTCCGTTTTTCTGGGTTCATATGGATAGCCACTATGTATGGATACTCGTGGCTTTGTGCTTTACCTCTGTTGTCGGCCATTTTTTGATGATCAAAGCATTGAGCCTTGTTCCCCTTACTGTGGTTCAGCCATTCAACTATTTGCAGCTCGTCTGGTCGGTAATCATCGGCTATATTGTCTTTGGTGATATGCCGGATATTCTGACGCTCGTTGGTGCTGCTCTGGTAGTGGGAAGCGGTTTGTTTGTCTTCTTCCGCGAACAGGTAAAGGCCGCAAAAATCGTTGTGAAGTAGCGCTAACGAAGCCCATGCACTCGAAAGCTTGTCTCCCCGCGTCGAATTATGAACCGGACTGGCGGCTATAAGGCAAAAACGAGCCGCAATTTCGGGATTTTCATCGCTCTATATTCCACCTTTATCGTCTGCGCTCTGCTGACTGCCGCATTGGAGCCTTTGCCACGTCGGATTGGTGAAAGCGTTCAATTCTCTTGCAAGGATATAGCGATTTATACCCGTACTCAAAATCATTTATGATATGTGGTTTAGATTTACGTTCGTTGGCGCCGCTTTTGCGAGGAGGCCAAGCGTTTTGCCTCACTCGTTCTTGCGTTATGGTCTTGTAAGCATAGCTTCGTCTCTGAAGACCCCCTTTAGTCTTCAAAGGCTGCGTTAGTTGCTGAAAGGTTATCGTGCAGTGACAAGTGACCAACTTGCGGAATGAAAAACGCGAAAGAGTTTTCTTTCGCGTTTTGTTTCAGATTCAAAGAGGTTGCGTTGCTCTTTCAAGCCATTTGCGATCAACTTCATCAAGGTGCGGTGCGTTTTCTTTCATGACACGGGCATGATAGGCGTTTAGCCACTCGCGTTCCTCATTCGTCAGCATGTCAACGTCAATCAGATTGCGGTCGATCGGGCAGAGAGTGAGCGTCTCGAAACCGAGCATATCAATATCGCCACCCTTGACTGCTTCGGCCGGTTTGACAACCAGCAGATTTTCAATGCGGATACCGAATGCGCCTTCACGATAATAGCCCGGCTCGTTGGAAACAATCATTCCGGGTAAAAGTTCTTGTCCACCGCGTTTTGAAATGGTTTGTGGGCCTTCGTGGACAGCAAGATAGGAGCCGACGCCGTGGCCTGTGCCATGGGCAAAATCCAATCCCGCCTTCCATAAAGCAATACGGGCAAGAATATCAACGTCCTGCCCACGCGTACCTTTCGGAAAACGCGCCGAGGCAAGATCGATCATTCCTTTAAGAACAAGTGTGAAACACCGTTTTTCTTGCCCACCTGCGTGGCCGATTGCAACAGTGCGGGTGACATCGGTTGTGCCATCACGATATTGCGCACCGGAATCGACGAGATAAAGCTCGCCTTCGTTAAGAGGCCGATTGGTTGCGGTGTTAACCCGATAATGGATAATAGCACCATCGCTACCACTTCCCGAAATCGTATCAAATGACAGATCTTCGAGTTTTGACCCCATCTTCAAGGCAGTGTCTGCGCGCAAACTTTCAAGTTTCGTGGCCGCCGAGATTTCATCCACAGTGCCGGGTTTTTGCCTTGAAAGCCACGAGAAAAAGCGACAGAGTGCCACACCGTCGCGCGCATGGGCCTGACGGCTTCCTTTAAGTTCCGCCTCGTTCTTGATTGCACGCGGCAAACGTGCCGGATCGCGCAAATCTTTAATTGTACCGCCATGATCGACAATCACCTGACGCAATTTCTCGGCCGAAAGTTGCCCATCAAGTGAAAAACAGGATTTTTTCCCCGCTTCTTTGATAACTTCCGGTATCAATGCGGAAGGTTCGAAAATGTCGACATAACGGGCAAGATATTTCTTTTCATTTTCTCCAAGCTTGCGCTGGTCGATAAATAAAGATGGCCGGCCTTTTGCCCGAAGAATAGCAAAAGACAAGGAAAAAGGTGTATTGGAAACGTCATTGCCGCGAATATTGAAAACCCATGCGATCGACGAGGGGTCTGTCAATAGAACGAGATCGCACCCGTCTTTTTTCAAGCTCTCTGCCATCAATTCAAGCTTTTTATCGGCAGGAACACCGGCATAGTCGAGTGGCTGGATTGTAACCGGCGTCAGCGGCGGTTCCGGTTGGTCATGCCAGATGAGATCGACGAGATTTTTTTCTGTACCGACAAGTTTGCCATGTGCTTTTTCCTCAACGGCTTTTTTTAGTGCCTTGACGCCATTAACGGTATGAAGCCATGGATCAAAGCCGATATTCAAACCTTTAGTGTTTTGTTCAAGCCAAAGCGAAGGCGGGCAGGAAATGAGATCGGCATAAGTGAATATTTTTCCGTCTGTCTGGTTGCGCACCTGCAAAGTGTAGCGCCCGTCAACGAAAATAACCGCTTTATCTTTCAAAATCAGTGCAACGCCGGCCGAGCCGGTAAAACCGGTGAGCCATTGCAGTCGCTGGGCATGGGGAGGCACATATTCCCCCTGATGCTCGTCCGCCCTTGGCACCAGATAGCCATCAAGCCCGAGTTTTTCCATTTCTTCACGTAGCGCCGAAACACGGGACTTTGCGTTATCGGGATTTGTTGCAATTTCAAATGATTGAAACATAAATTAAGCCTCTGATTATTTTGAAGGGGCAAGAATTGCTCACTTCATGATCGACAATTCTAACACCTGTTATTTTTCGTCAAATGGCCTAACGGACATTTGATTTGTTGCTTGCCCTATTTCAAATGAATGGCAACCCAGCCTTCATGATGCAAGGTTTTGATGTATTTTGCGCCTTCCGACTCGAAGGCCTTGACCACGCGGTCGTGCTGTTCTTCCAGAATGCCGGAAAGCACAATGGAACCACCTTTTTTCAGCGCAGGAACCATTTGTGGCGCAAGTTCAATCAAGGGATTTGCCAGAATATTTGCAACAATGAGATCAAAGGGGGTGCGCTTTTTAATTTCTTCATCGTCAAGGCCGGTAGCCGTAATGGCAGTAATTGTTTTGGCGACACCATTGAGAGCAAAATTTTCCTTCGCAACTTTGATCGCAATCGGGTCAATATCGGTTGCCAGAATTCTAATCGGCTTGATCAAAGCGATGCCGATTGCCAGAATTCCGCTCCCTGTTCCAAGATCAAGTGCATTTTGTGGTTTTTCATGTTCCATAACGTCGGCGATAAGTTCAAGGCAACCGACTGTCGTTCCATGGTGGCCGGTACCAAAAGCCTGACCGGCATCGATTTCGATTGCAAGATCACCCGGTTTAACCTTGTCACGGTCATGACTGCCATGAACAAAGAAACGTCCTGCGCGCACGGGTCCGAGCCCTTCAAGACTATGGCTTACCCAGTCAATATCCGGAAGTATTTCTATTTCTATTTTGTTTTCATTGACGCCCAGAACTTGCGCAAAGCGGGGAAGTACCGAATTCTTTTCAGCTTCATCCACATAGAGGGAAACTTCATAAATGCCATTGGCTTCGTCTATTTCGGTTATCGCAAGGGGGAAAGCATCATCCTCGAAGGCGTGATCAAGAAGTTCATATTGTTTTTCAGCTTCGCGTTTCGGCGATTTATAATGTAGACGGATCTGTCCCAAAATTTTTATCCTTATGTCTTTTATTGTTTTGCCAGATTCTTGAGACGCTCTATAGCAATCTGGTCTTTCAATTCATTTCTGTTTTCTTCCACGCTATAAGGGATGACGCCGGCAAATTGGCCGCCTTTTTTGGTAAGAAGAATTGCCGCTGTGTGGTCGTAAGTATAATCGCCATTCTCACCCGGAACCTTTTCAGCCGCAATATTGAAAGATGATACCAGTTTATGAACTTTTGCAGGATCGCCACTTATTCCAATAACCTTATCGGTAAAATTCGATAAATAATCATGGAGAACTTCCGGAGTATCCCGTTCGGGATCCACGGTGATAAACCAGATATTGATTTTATCCGCATCCGGCCCCAATTCTTTGATCCAATTGGTCATACTCATCAATGTTGTCGGGCAAATATCCGGACACATTGTGTAACCGAAAAATATTGCAGACGGCTTTTCGCGAAGTTCTACCTGCGTAACCGTTTTTCCATTGGAATCGGTAAGGCTGAAATCCTCACCCAGTGGCGGACTGACGAAGGTTTGCCAACCAAATATGAAGGCCATAAAAACCGCAACCAATAAAACAATGTAAAAAACACTTGAAACAGTACTTTTACCTTCACTCGTCATTGCCAAAATCCCTTGAGCTTGATGCATCGTCATAAAAGCCACTCGCGTGACCTTAGGAGGATATTTCAAAATATATCGGTATGATAACGATACTGCAATGAAAAGCGGTAATTAATTCATAATTGTCGCGATACTGCGGACAAATACTCGGGATTGCACTTCTTGAGTCGGCGTTTTATGGTAATTTGTCATTCAATCTATCGGATTATCATGAGCACATCGACAACCGACCAACGCTTCCAAGATAGTGAACCGCGCATCCATTCAACAGCCAAACTCCACGGTTGTAAACTTGGCCGTTTTTCCGAAATCGGCGAACGGGTTCTCTTACGTGATGTAACGGTTGGAGATTTCAGCTATTTCGAGCGCAATGGTGAAGCAATATATACCGATGTCGGACGTTTTTGTTCTATTGCTTCGAATGTGCGGCTCAATGCCCTTGAACATCCGATGGAGCGGGTAAGCATGCATAAGATGACTTACCGGCCGAATGAATATTTTCGTTTCATGACACTTGATAGCGCTTTTCGCGAGCGGAGACATAATAAACGCGTGACATTGGGCCATGATGTCTGGATCGGGCACGGAGCAGTGGTGATGCCGGGAATTACCATCGGCCATGGCGCGGTGATCGGAGCCAATGCAGTTGTTACAAAGGATGTCATTCCTTACGAGATTGTCGGCGGCGTTCCGGCAAAGCGAATAAGAATGAGATTTCCCGACTACATCATTCAGGCGCTTCTCGACCTTTGCTGGTGGAATTGGCCGCTAAATACACTTTATGAAGCAATACCCGATATGCAACAACTATCGGCCGAAGAATTTATCGCAAAGTGGAAAAAGCTGGTCTGAGAGTAGAAAATCATCAAAGACGCGTGATTGACAAGGAATTTATTTTCAATTTCTCGTTGTTTATTTCATTAATTACAACGTATCTCAATTTTGAAAGGAAATTGTGAATGTCTTCTAAACGTGTTGGCGAGATTATCGTGGAAACACTGCAAAACGCAGGTGTGAAACATTGTTACGGCATTGTCGGTGATACACTTAACTATATCACCGATGCGATATATCGCTCGAAAATCGAGTGGGTCCATACACGCCACGAAGAAGCTGCTGCTTTGGCAGCAGGAGGAGAAGCTTATTTGACTGGCGAATTGAGTGCATGCGCAGGCTCGTGCGGGCCGGGGAGCTTGCATCTTATCAACGGAATTTATGAATCAAATCGCAATCGCGCTCCGGTTGTGGCCATAGCAAGCCAGCTTTCAACCGAAGTTATCGGCAGTGAATGGCCGCAGGAAGTGGATTTTCCTGCACTTTATTCACATTGCTCGGTATTTTGCGAGCAAATTTTGAACCCGGAGGAAGCACAACGCATAACCGTCGAAGCGTGTCAGGCAGCACTAACAAAAAGAGGTGTTGCTGTCATTGTTCTGCCGGTTAATGTTTCCATGCAAACGGTAAGCCATGTCACGCAATATAGCGTTCATCGGCCGAATCCGGTTATTCGTCCTTCTGATAGCGAACTTGAACAAGTTGCATCCCATTTGAACAAGGGCAAAAAAGTTGCAATCTATGTCGGTTCGGGTGTCAAGGGGGCTCATGACGAAGTAGTCGCTTTGGCTGCCAAATTGAAAGCACCGATCGGGCATTCATCAAAATCGAAAGATTTCATCGAATATGACAACCCGTATAATATGGGAATGAATGGCATGTTGGGTGGAAAACCCGGTTTTGACATGGTTGAGCATTGCGATACTCTACTTTTGCTTGGTACCGATTTCGCTTATACGCAATTTTATCCTGATAAAGCGACGATTATTCAGGTGGATGAGGATGGAACCCATCTGGGGCGCCGTCATCCCGTCAATATGGGGTTGATCGGGGATGTCAAATCGACAGCGGCAGCACTTTTGAAATATGTTGACGAAAAGACAGATACCGCTTTTCTCGACCAGTGTCTGAAAACCAAAGCCGAGGCAGAAAAAGCCGAAGCGAAGGAAACCTCTGTTTCAAAATCGATCATTCATCCGCAATATCTCGTTTCGCTTATCAATCAATATGCCGACGATGATGCGCTGGTTACAGGCGACTGCGGTTCGCCAATGGTCTGGTTGCTCCGCCATTTTAAAACAAATGGCAAGAGAAGAACCCTTGCCAGTCTTTCCCATGGAACTATGGCAAATGCTTTGCCGCAGGCTATCGGCTTCAAAAAAGCCTATAAAGATAGACAAGTTATCTCGCTTTCGGGCGATGGTGGCCTTGCCATGTTGATGGGCGAGCTTTTGACTGTTGTTCAGGAAAAGGTTGACATCAAGATTGTGGTTTTCAACAATTCTTCACTCAACTTTGTTGAACTTGAACAAAAGGTTGAAGGACTGGTCGACCATTATACCGATTTGCAAAATCCGGATTTTGCAAAACTTGCCGAATCCATTGGCATAAAAGGCTGGAAAGTTGATGAGCCGGAAGAACTTGAAAGCGCTGTCAAAGCCTTTTTGAGTGCCAAAGGTCCGGCACTCCTTGATGTCAAAACCAGCGGATATGAACTGGTTATGCCGCCAAAAGTAACGGCCGGTGAAGTTTCCGGAATGGCACTTTATGGTACCAAGGCGATTATGCAGGGACGTGTGAAAGATGTAACCGATCTGCTTATTCACAATTTCATTAAATAATCGCTTGAACGATTTGATAAAATAAAAGGCAGAAAATTGATTTATTTTCTGCCTTTTTTAAACTTCAGGGAAGCAGCGATAAAACCGGATGATAGCCGGTGGACAAAAGATGCTCAGACTTTTTTGACAAAACTGTCGAGCACGCGTTTTTCGCCTGCTTTATCAAAAGCGATGGTGAGTTTGTTTCCGTCAATCGCTGCGACATTGCCATTTCCAAATTTGATGTGAAAAACCCTGTCGCCCACGCTGAATTCGGACGGTTTGTCGGAAACGGATTTGGCAACAAGTTCGCCTTCGATAGTCTTTGAACGCGCTGCCCGTCCTGCACCATAGCCGGAATCGACTTCTCCATAACCGATGCGTTCAACATTGGCGCCCGAACGGTTACCCCAATTGGTGCGCGTTGCATCGGTTGCATTCTTTTTAGCTCTTTGCCAGCCAGGTGTTGAATAATTGTTCTGGAACGGCTCATGACGGTCAAAGCGCGATTGCCCGTAACCGCCATAGGATGTTTCAACTTCTGCAACTTCAACATGTTCATTGGGCAGTTCGTCAAGGAAACGGGATGGTATCGTCGTTTGCCATAACCCGTGAATGCGCCGGTTCGAGACAAACCAGATATGCAGATTTTCCTTTGCACGGGTAAGGCCGACATAAGCGAGGCGCCGCTCTTCTTCGAGCCCCGCGCGCCCGCCTTCATCAAGTGAACGTTGATGGGGAAACAGTCCTTCTTCCCAGCCGGGCAAAAATACGGTGTTGAATTCCAGTCCTTTGGCCGAATGCAGTGTCATGATGTTGACCGCATCCATATCTTCATTCTTTTCTGTATCCATAACCAGCGAGACATGTTCGAGAAAACTTCTCAAACTCTCGAAATCTTCCATGGAATGGATAAGTTCTTTCAGGTTTTCAAGACGCCCCGGAGCTTCGGCAGAACGATCAGCCTGCCACATGGCGGTATAGCCGGATTCATCCAGAATAATTTCTGCAAGTTCGGTATGGGGAGTATTATCAAGCATATTCTGCCAACGGCGGAAATCTTCGACGAGTTTTCTCAAAGAACTTCTGGCCTTGGGCTTCAATTCATCGGTCTCTACCATTTCCTGAGAGGCTTTGAGCATAGGCTCATTGCGGGCACGGGCTGTATCATGAATTTGACGAACGGTTGCTTCGCCAAGGCCACGTTTGGGCGTGTTGATAATACGCTCGAATGCAAGATCATCGGCGGGTTGCGTAACAACCCGGAAATAGGCGAGCGCGTCGCGAATTTCTTGCCGCTCATAAAAACGCGGGCCACCGATAACGCGATAATTAAGCCCTAATGTGACAAACCGGTCTTCAAATTCACGCATCTGGAAAGAGGCGCGAACGAGAATGGCAATGTCGTTCAACGCAAGGCCGTGATGTTGTAATTGCTCGATTTCCTCGCCAATGGCGCGTGCTTCTTCTTCCGAATCCCAGGCAGCATGGACTTTGACCTTCTGGTCATTTTCCGTTTTATTGTCGGTAAAAAGCGTTTTACCCAACCGGCCCTCATTGTGCGCAATGAGATAGGATGCAGCCCCCAGAATATGCGAAGTCGAGCGGTAATTGCGTTCAAGACGAATAACAGTGGCACCAGGAAAGTCTTTTTCAAAACGTAAAATATTATCAATTTCTGCGCCGCGCCAACCGTAAATGGATTGGTCATCATCGCCCACGCAACAAAGATTGACAGTTTGTCCGGCAGGGCGCTGAGCCAACAGCCTTAACCATAAGTATTGTGCTGTATTGGTATCCTGATATTCGTCGACCAGAATATAGCGGAATTTTTTATGATATTCGCGCAAAACATCGGTGTTTTTCTGAAAAATATGGATGGGATGCATCAACAAATCGCCAAAATCACAGGCATTCAGCGTTTGCAAACGTTCCTGATAGGCACGATAAAGCTCGCGTCCTTTGCCATTGCCGAATGAGCGGGCATCACCTTCCGGTATCTGGTCAGGCGCAAGGCCATGGTTTTTCCACCCGTCAATCATATTGGCAAAAGTGCGAGCCGGCCATCTTTTGTCGTCAAGCCCTTCAGCCTGAATGAGCTGTTTGATAAGCCTTATGACGTCATCCGTATCAAGAATGGTGAAATTGCTGTTGAGCCCCACAAGCTCCGCGTGACGGCGAAGAATTTTGACACCGATCGAGTGGAAAGTGCCGAGCCACGGCATGCCTTCAACGGCGCCGCCCACCAGTTCACCAATACGATTTTTCATTTCACGTGCGGCTTTATTGGTGAATGTGACCGCCAGAATCTGGCTTGGATAAGCAAGACCCAGCCGTAAAATATGGGCAATGCGTGTGGTCAGAACCCGCGTCTTTCCGGTGCCAGCACCAGCCAGAACCAGAACGGGACCTTCTGTCGTAGTTACGGCAAGGCGTTGTTCGGGGTTGAGCTTTTTGAGATAGTCGGCGTCAGCATCGGCATTTCGGCGCGCTGCCATAGCGCGTTCTGCCAAACTGGCTTCACCATTATGAGCTTCATCGCGCGCAGAAGATTGCGGCGTTGGCTTTTTCGGCTCGTCATCAAAAAACGGTATATCGTCAGGAAAATCGGTCATCATCACCAATCTAATGGTTCAAGATATTTTCTGCTAGGCTAGACTTGACGCTTGTACACGAAAATGAGCGGAAAATCACTTTTTTTTGCGCTGCGCTTCATATTGATAGACGCGACGGTCAGTCAAATTTTTCCGGTTGTCTATGATTGGCGCAACAACCGGTTTCAAATCCGGCTCGCGTCTGATCAAGGCGACGAGATCAACGAGTTCGTTCATGGCAACGAGTTTGATAATGTCATCTCGAATGGAGCCATCTTCGCGCTTGGGCAATTGATGCACAACCTGTAGAGACTCGATTTTCTGTCCTTTCAGAAGGTCGCGAACGGCTTTTTCGTCAAGTTTGTCGGATTCGACAAATACATAAAGCCCGACACCCTTGGCCGGAAGCGAATAGGTTGCAATGGCAATATCACCAATATCGGGATTGTCTTTCAAAAGATTGCGAATGACCGGCCCCTGATGTTGGACGCGGTCACCTGTTCCGTCACCATCCGACCATTTGAACATGTCTTTGGTAATAAAATTATAGACACGTTTTCCGGTCGCCAACCAAAGGCGGGAGGGCCAGGAGCGGTTTTTCAATATCCGCTTTTCTGTCGGTGTCATTAATTCGGGTGCAAAACTTCTTTTTTGCTTTATGAGATGGCGGAAATCTTCATAGGCAAAATAGCGATAGAGAGCACCGCGGTGCTTATGCACACTGGCCAACTGGAAATCGATAATCGAGGCTTTCCCGTCGCTTGTCATCAGCCAGTTTTGCGGCTTTGCAAGATCGTTATGGGTGATGCCCATGCGACGTAAATTACGAAGTATTTTGAATGCACTCAAATAAAATTCGGGTTTGTTCGGGCGCGCCAGATGTAAAGGTGTTCCTTCACTCCACGAGCGATAAAGCCCGTCTTTATCAACAGCAATAAGCTGTGGCACGCCTTCAAGCCCGCGTATCTTCTTTAATGCCCGTATTTCTCTTCGTGCCAATATCCAGGCAAGCGGGCGAGACCATCTGGGAGCTGCGGTAACAATGCGGCGGATAACGCGTTTATGTGGATCATCAGCAAAATAGCCAACCCGCGTTTCCGAGAAAACATCGCGTTTCAAAACCATCAAGGCCACAAATTCGGTTAAAAATTGTGGGTCTTTCAAAGGCGGCAAATTACTGTCTGAATCGGCAAAATGTTCCATAGCGTTGAGTTAGACGGTTGGCTCTCTTCTATCAAGTCGGTTTGTTCAAATCGGGTAAAAATATAAACGACAAAAAGCAAGAAATAACTATTATTGTCAATTTTTTATAGAAAATCGCATTCTTTGCCGCTTATTCATGTGCAACTTGTGTCAAATCGTGGGCAAATTAGCCAAAGATGGACAAAGATATATTCCAATTGACCGTGCCTTATTGACGGGCATAACCGGCTCATAACGGTGAGCCATTTACCACTTCAATTATTGATAGCCCGATATGAAGCTGCTGTGTCATGTTTTGGAATGCTGTGCCAATTCGAGTGCGAAAAGGCGTAAAGAGGCTGAAAGGTTAACTCCGGTCGGTCTTGCCTCATCGACACATGTAACAAGACCGGCAAAGGATAGACCCTGAGCTTCAGCTTCGCGCAATAAAATGTCTATATAGGCTTCTTCAAGGGAAATACTTGTTGCATGACCGTCAATGCGCACCGAAATCTTTTTCAATTGTGCTATTTGCCAGTCTAGCGCGGCGATTGATGCAAGAAGGTCATCCCTCATCTTTGTCGTGCCGAATTTTCCTCAAATCAAGAAAACTTACGGTTTTTTGTTTTTGCTTTTCGTCGAAATTGCGCTCGACTTTGGTTCGGCCGAAAATAACGCGATTTTCATTTGCTCTTGTTTCGTCATTTTGACGTTTTTTCTGTTTGCGAAATTGCCTTAGATTGACCAGATCAGCCATGAAAAAATGCCTTATTTCTTGCGAAAAGCATCAAGCGAGACAACATCTGCCGACGGTTTCTTTTCTTTTGGCGTTTGTTGACCGTCTTTTTCGGTTTCTGTCTTTGAATGTGACTTTAATTTTACAGAAGATTTTTTCTTGTCTTTCTTGTCTGCAAGAATGGTAAGCTCGCCACCCTCGGTCTCTTTTGCCAGTGTCTTCACGTCCGGACTGTCATTATCGCTTTTGGGAAGATCGGATGCGAGATCGAAAGCCGCTTCGAAAGCAGCCGTAGGATCATAGAATACCTGAACGGCGGAAAAAGGTATAACCAGACGTTCGGGAACATCGCCGAAAGAAAGACTGACTTCAAAGCCGCTTTCGGAAACGTTCAAATCCCAAAACTGGTGTTGCAAAACAATTGTCATTTGATCGGGATAACGTTCTTTGAGACGTGAGGAGATTTTCACGCCCGGAGCGTTCGTCAGAAACGTAATAAAAAAATGATGGTCACCCGGAAGGCCGGCTTTTGCTACTTCAGACAAAACTTTGCGAATAACACTACGTAAAGCATCCTGAACGAGAATGTCATAACGGATCTGATCATGAACCATTGAAAACCTGTTCCTTCTCCGATGTAATTTCATCCAAACTTGGCAATCATCTCTAATGCAATGTAGACGGTCTTTATGCAATGAGGCAATCAAAATCTCCTCAAAAATTTTCTTGGATTCCTGTATGACAATATCTTCCGGGTTTTCCGGCTTTGTTTTTGACTCAAAACAAGAATCTTCAGGAATGGCTCCCCGCTCCAATTCAAGGCTCACAAGAGAAAAATGAACAGTGAACTTTTACCAATTAAACCAATAGAAATAACGCTTACAAACAGATAGTGAAGGCTTCTGTTGCCAGGTGCCTCCGAACCCCGCTTGGACCGGCGAAGGTCCAAGACTTAATTTGAAGCGTTCGCGCCGCAATTAAGCAGCGAGACGAGCTTCCGCATAGTTGTCATTTGCAACTACTTAAGTAGCCCGATAACGGTGGTACAATGCCGGGTAAAAGAGCAATCTTTACGCCCTTGTCGATCCTGTTTCGCCCCCTTCATAACAAAAACAGCTATAAAGCGTGAGCCGTTTTGGTTGTGGTGGAGGCGCCGGGTACCGCCCCCGGGTCCAATGGGTTTATTACACTGTCCATTTATTACCATAGCTGGCAAGCCAGCAAACCCAATATAGGTAAATCGAGGGAAAGAGGAAAGGGGGTTGTCTAACTTTTTCGCGCCCTATTTTCTATACGGTAAAGATTAAAAAAATACCGGACCGGCGAGGAATAAAACCCCGATTTCGCCGAGGTTATAATGTCCAAAACGGGTTTGATGGAAGATCAATTGACCGGTCGTTTTATAAACATGTCACCATTTTGCCGTTAGGAGCCTGAAATCAATGAAGAACCATTTGGAGCAAATAAAAAAATATGATGCAAATCCCGACGAGGATGCAGTTAAACGGCTCGAGAACCGTTTGTCACTTACTTTGCAAAATTGCGATGCCGCCGAGGTCGCTGTAAGCGATCAGAAAGAGCTTCAACGGGTAGAAAAATGGGCAGAAGAAAAGCTTGGTGCAGATGTCGAACAGAGCAAACGTGCAGTGAAAAAGACCGCTGAATTACTAAAAACGGAACATATGAAGAATCGGGTGACATTTTATTATTTTGTTGCCAAAGAATTGGGGCTTTTAGGCAAGATCTGACAAGCGCAAGCCAGGATATGACAAGCCCTTGCAAAATCAGACAAGTGCGAGCCAAAAAAGTCGGCCGCAGAAAACCCGGTTAAGCCGGATAGATAGCCTGCTTGCCCGAGCGTTTATAGAATTTATCAGAATAGACCAATCTACCCGACATTCTCTTTTATTTGTTTTGATCGGGATGTGGCTTGATCGGCGCTTGGGGTAGCTCGTTCGCGGCGAAATCTGGGCGTGGGTTTATTGGAGATTACCCAAAAATAAAAGCCCCGAAAAGGGGGGCTTTTAATCGGCATAGTGTCTATTCTAATGGACCAAATATTATTGTTATTTGGCTTCTTCACTTTTCGGTTCTTCAACATGGTGATGACCATGTTGATGTTCATGTCCGCCTAGAACCTTGTGAAGTTGAACTGTGTCAAGCTCGTTTTCCCAACGCGCAACCACAATACACGCAACCGCATTACCAACAAGATTGGTCAATGCACGACATTCCGACATGAAACGGTCGATACCGAGAATAATTGCCATACCAGCAACAGGAATAGCCGGAACGGCGCCGAGTGTAGCGGCAAGCGTAATAAAACCGGCACCGGTCACACCAGCAGCACCTTTTGAGGAGATCATCGCCACAACAAGAATAAGGATTTGATGCTCGAGGGTGAGATTAATATCCAAAGCTTGTGCGATGAACAAAGTTGCCAATGTCATATAAATATTGGTACCGTCGAGGTTGAATGAATAGCCTGTCGGAATAACCAGACCAACGACCGATTTTTTTGCTCCCGCATGTTCCATCTTTTCCATCAAGGTCGGTAAAGCGGCTTCGGAAGAGGAAGTACCGAGAACCAGTAGCAATTCATCTTTGATATAGCGAACCACTCTGAAGATCGAAATACCGTTATACCAGCAGACAGCCCCGAGAATGACGACAACAAACAAAATCGACGTGATATAGAAGGTTGCGACAAGGAAGAACAGGTTGACGACCGAACCAATACCGTATTTGCCGATTGTGAAAGCCATCGCACCGAAAGCGCCGATAGGAGCTGCTTTCATGAGGATAGCTACCAATTTGAAAATCGGTGTGGAAAGAGCATGGATGAAATCCAGAACAGGACGGCCACGTTCACCAACTGATCCAAGAGCAATACCGAACAATATCGAAAAGAACAGTACCTGAAGGATATCGCCTTCGGCGAAAGCGGAAACCACTGTCGAAGGAATGATGTTCATCAGGAATTTGACGATTGATGCATCATGGGCTTTTTCGGCGTAAACTTTAACTGCAGCGGTGTCGAGCGAAGCAGGATCGATGTGCATTCCGGCACCCGGTTGCAACACATTTCCGATGATCAATCCGACAATCAAGGCCAGAGTTGAAAAGGTGATAAAATAAAGCATGCATTTGCCGGCGACCCTTCCGACTTTTTTCAAGTCGCTCATCCCGGCAATCCCGCTTACAATGGTCAAAAAGATAACCGGTGCGATAATCATTTTAACCAATTTGATGAAGGCGTCACCAAGCGGCTTCAAAGATGCACCGACATCAGGATAAAAATATCCAAGCAAAATACCACAGATAATCGCGAATATCACTTGTACATAAAGTACTTTATAGAGCGCACGATGGGGTCGTGGTTGTTTCATTTGTTCAATTTTGTAAGCCATGAAGCCTCCCTATGATCGACCGTGCAAAAATCTGCAATGGATTTAGCCACCGCTCGGCCACCTCCCGGTCGATTTTTACAATAACGTCAAGCAAGTCATATGCCAAGAGACTATTGTTTCGCAAGTTCATTTGGTGAAATGAGTGTCTTAACAGTTGATAATTTTAACAAAAATCAAAAAAAATTTTTGCTAGAAAGGCGAAAGCTATAACAATATCTTCAACTAATAATTTAAAAAATATTGTGAACATTTTGAATTTTAACATCTATTATTCTATTAAGGATTGATTTTGCAAATTTGGAAGCCAACCCGCTTTATCGAGGTGACCAGGAATTCGCCTTATTTGAAAGGCTCGCCAGTGAGAGCAACCGAATCCCTGTAGGGTTATTGGGGATTGGCCAACGCCGCTCATTATTCCTTCATTATTTGAACCGGATAGTGCGATCTTTACATCTTTGTTCCGGCAATAATTGCACTGGAAACGAATTGGTCAGGAGATGGATTGAGACAGTGATTTCAGCCGAATTATTCGCAATCTATTTATATTGAAAAGCCTGTTGGCAATTCATCTCTTTCGCGTGAAATCCATTTTGATGAAATTCCAAATGGCCACAAGAGAGTGCCGCCAATTTCGGTTTTTACAAGCCTCCTAGCAATGCAACCGATTATCTCACCATTATAGTTTTAGAAAAATAAAACGTCATTGATATTGGAATTGAGTTTTTTGGACTTTTCCGGATGCGGGGAAATTATTTTTCAAAAAGGATTTTAAAAAGCTGGAATTACAGAATCGCTTTTTGAAAACTTGATTTTAAAAATATGCATCATGATGGCTTTGCGAAGCACGTATGAAAGCGTCACCAAAGGAACGCGATAGATTCGGTTCGTGCGCCACAACCGGTCATCAGTAAAACTGCAGCTATTTCCCTGACATATTCGCAAAATCAACGAAATTTTATGGCAATTTACACCGAAGAACCGGTAGCAATTTATATTGAAAAACCGTTAGCAAGCCGGTTTCAATTGTCGTTTTCAAGCTCTATGAGGGGCAATCGGGATTGCTTATCTCATTCTATCGGCTTTGCATCTATATAATTCCAGCCATCGTCAATTTGTTCAGAGCCAAACCATTTTGTTTCGACACGTCCGAAAGGCCGGAAAAACTCGACCGCCAGTTTGAGCCAGGAAGGGCCGCCAACAATGGCATAGCGCCGCAGTTTTTTGAAAGCTTCTGCTCTGATCCTGGCTGTATCTTCGTTAAACAGACTTTCCCAATCAATTCCGTCATATTCTTTAAAAATGACAATCATATCTATATGTTTAGAGCCTTCTGCTTCCGCTTCAAAAAGTCCATAGAGATTTTCTACGTCGGAAGAAGCAAGCACACCGTTCACGGAAAAACCGATTGCACCGGCGCGGTTGGTTTTGATCTTGGAGATCACCGGTATTGTATCTTCGGGTAACATGCTTTTGACCTTTCTTGTGGCTCAATTAAGTTATATGTAGGATTTTGTGTAACGTTTGAAGTTTTCAATACTATAGATTTTAAGCGGACTTGATAGGTGCTGTCGATGACAATAAAACTTTCGGTTAATCTTAACGCCATCGCGGTGTTGCGCAACCGCCGGAATTTGCCTTGGCCAAGCGTGGTCGGTATGGGACGCATAGCGCTTGATGCCGGTGCTGACGGCATTACTGTCCATCCCCGTCCTGACCAGCGCCATATAAGGTTTACCGATCTTCCCGATATACGTCGTTTGATTGACGATGAATTTCCAGATCGGGAATTCAATATTGAAGGATTTCCTGACAACACCTTTCTCGATTTGGCTGAAACTTATGCCAACCAAATCACATTGGTGCCGGACGCTCCTGACCAATCGACCTCCGATCACGGCTGGTATTTTGCAAAGGATAGCGCGTTTTTGGAGCCGGTTATCAAACGGCTGAAAGATCGCTCGATTCGCGTGATTTTATTTGTAAATCCTGTGGTCGACGGCCTTGATCGAGCAAAAGCGCTCGGTGCCGACGGTATCGAAATTTATACCGGCCCTTATGGTGATGCCTATGACAGTGACAAAAAACAGTTGCGCGCACTCGAAGCGGTTACACTTGTTGCTGAAAAGGCAAAACAATTGGGACTTCTTGTCAATGCGGGACATGATTTGACAGTGCCCAATCTCGCCCCTCTTGTCAAAAACGTGCCATGGCTTTATGAAGTTTCGATCGGTCACGGACTTATTGCAGATGCTTTGGAACATGGAATGAGGGAAACCGTTCTAAGGTTTAAAAGGGCCTTGGCCATTTAACTGCCCGATCGGGTCTCAACTGAATTAAATGGGTCGGGTAATCTTTTGCCCGTTTTTGATCTCTTTAACACAATTAAAATTTCGGCTGAAAGGATTGCGCTATGGCGGAGCCTCAAGATATTGACGCTGTGAGCGATGATCTCACGACAGCTGATGAAAATAATGACCATTCGAAAGAGAGTTTTTTACTCCTTTTGATTGGCGCTATCGGTGTTGTCTATGGCGATATCGGTACCAGTCCGATTTATGCTTTCCGTGAGGCCTTACGCGCTGGTGCAGGAAACCATGACATTTTGAAATATGACGTTTATGGTGTAATTTCCCTGATATTCTGGGCTTTACTGCTTATTGTTACAATCAAATATGTTGTGTTTGTTTTGCGTGCCGACAATAACGGGGAAGGTGGTATTCTTTCCCTTATGGCGCTCGCGCGTTCGACCTTTCGAAGAAAAGGTGGTTGGGCATTGGGAATCGGGATTCTCGGTGCATCCCTGTTTTTCGGTGATGCCGTCATTACGCCGGCTGTTTCTGTGTTGTCGGCAGTTGAAGGTATGGAGGTTGTTGCTCCCGATCTCGAACCTTTTATCGTGCCGCTCACACTTGTCATTCTGGTGGCACTTTTTGCCGTGCAACGATTTGGCACAGGCAAGGTTGCTATCGTTTTCGGGCCTATAACTTTGGTCTGGTTCCTTGCACTTGGCGGTTTCGGGCTTTTTCATATATTTGATGATCTGACGATTCTGAAATCATTATTTCCCTGGTATGCCATTTCCTATATTATCAGCAATCCGGCGACATCATTTGCGGCGGTTGGGGCGGTATTTTTGGCGGTGACCGGCGCTGAAGCACTTTATGCCGATCTTGGACATTTCGGACGCCGGCCAATCGTCGCAGCCTGGCTGTGGATAGTATTCCCATGCCTTGTCCTCAATTATTTGGGGCAGGGGGCATTCATTCTTTCTCACGGCCGCAACACAATTAATCCGTTTTATCAAATGTTGCCGGAATGGTCGCTCATTCCGATGATCGTGCTCGCTACTATGGCAACAGTGATTGCTTCCCAAGCGGTTATAACAGGTGCTTTTTCCATGGCACGTCAGGCTGTTCAGCTCAATATTTTGCCGCGTCTTGAAATTTTGCACACATCGGAAAAAAATCTCGGTCAAATCTATATGCCGCGGGTTAATCTGCTTCTTGCGGTGATTGTTATTTGTCTTGTGATCGGCTTTGAAAAATCGTCCAATCTGGCAGCCGCTTACGGCATTTCGGTTACCGGCAACATGATTGTGACAACATCTTTGCTTTTCATTGTCATGAAACGCATCTGGAAATGGAGCCTTGCTTTATGTCTCGTGCCGACACTGGCGTTTCTGTGTCTTGATCTTCTTTTCTTCAGTGCCAATCTCATTAAAATCCATGATGGCGGCTGGGTATCGGTGGGGCTTGCCTTTAGTGTTGTGCTCGTTATGTGGACATGGGTTCGAGGCAGCCGTCATTTGTTCAAGAAAACCCGCAAGGCCGAGGTACCGCTTGATCTGATTGTTAATAAAATGGCGGAAAAGCCACCAATCATTGTACCAGGAACAGCGGTCTTTTTGACAAGCGATCCGAAGAGCGCCCCCAGTGCTTTGATGCACAGCCTCAAACATTATAAAGTTTTGCATGAAAACAATGTGATATTGACGGTGAATACGGCTTCAACGCCACGTGTACCTTCAGTAGATCGGGCCCGTGTTTCCCAGTTTAATGAGCGTTTCATGCAAGTTACTTTAACATTCGGTTATATGGAACAACCAAACATTCCGAAGGCTTTGGCAATATGTCGCAAACTCGGCTGGAAATTCGATATTATGACGACATCCTTCTTTGTGTCCCGTCGTTCGATTAAGCCTGCAGCCAAATCCGATATGCCGATGTGGCAGGATAAATTCTATATTTTCCTTGCCAGAACCGCCGCCGATGCAACAGAATATTTCCAGATTCCAACCGGTCGGGTTGTAGAAATCGGCACCCAGATTACCGTTTGAGAGAAAAAACTTGCTGTTTTCTACCGGCTTTGTTCATGCCCCGAAAGGCGACAAGGCCGGTAAAATCACCCTGACAAATCCTATTCAAAACAAAAAAGAAATTTTTACTGAAAATAATACTTGATATTGCCAATTTCTCGTAGCATGGTTACGAACCGTACGGTACGGTACGCAAACGAAAATGAAAATAGCGAACATGCAACAGTCGACAAATGCTCTGGTCAATAATTTGACAGATCGTCAAAAGGACGTTCTGGACGCGGCATTACAATTGCTTGTCAAAGACCATTTGGCATTAACAATGTCGAAAGTCGCAAAGGCGGCGAGTTGCTCGAAAGAAACACTTTACAAGTGGTTCGGCGATCGCAATACATTTCTTGAAGCAATGGTCGAGTGGCAGGCGTCAAAAGTTCGCGCAGTGCCGATCAGTCGTGAAGCGGTTGATGAACAAACACTTTTTAACAGTCTTGAACATTTTGCGCGCGATTGGTTGATGGTTTTGACCTCGCCAACTTCGATTGCGCTTAACCGGCTTGCAGTCAGTCAGGCCGGTACGGACAAAAACAATCTCGGTAATATTGTGCTTTATCGTGGGCCCTATGCAATGGCGCGTCGCCTGAAACCAATTTTGGAAATCGGTCGCGATTGCGGACTTTTGCAAGTGGACAACCTCGATAATGCATTCCGGACCTTTTTCGGACTCGTTGTTCGTGATGTTCAGATACGTAAATTGCTGGGTGACGATTTTCACATGGATGATGAAGAAATCATTCGCGAAGCGCGCACAGCGACAAGGCAATTTTTTGCTCTTTTCGGGCATAAAAATATGAATAAAACAGATGAAACGCAAATTTAAGGGAGTTTTCTATGCGTGTTTATTATGATCGTGATGCAGATGTAAACCTGATAAAATCCAAAAAAGTCGGTGTTATCGGCTATGGCTCGCAAGGCCGCGCCCATGCATTGAACCTGAAAGATTCCGGTGTGAAGGAAATCAAAATTGCTCTTCGTCCGGGCTCTGCAACAGCTAAAAAAGCTCAGGCAGACGGATTCGAAGTTGTGACCGTTGCTGAGGCTGCCAAATGGGCTGACCTGATTATGATGGCTACCCCCGACGAATTGCAGGCCGACATTTTTAAAGACCAGATTGCCAATAATTTGCGCGACGGTGCAGCAATTGCATTTGCTCATGGTTTGAACATTCACTTCGGTTTGATCGAACCGAAAAAGACAGTGGATGTCATTATGATTGCTCCTAAAGGTCCCGGTCATACAGTGCGCAGCGAATATCAGCGCGGCGGCGGTGTTCCGAGCCTTATTGCTGTTGGTCACGACGCTACAGGCAATGCGCATGATCTGGCGCTCTCTTACGCTTGCGGAATTGGTGCAGGTCGCTCCGGCGTTATTGAAACAACATTCAAGGAAGAAACGGAAACTGATCTTTTTGGCGAACAGGTTGTTCTTTGCGGTGGTCTTGTCAACCTTATCCGTTCGGGTTTCGAAACTCTGGTTGAAGCCGGTTATGCTCCGGAAATGGCTTACTTTGAATGCTGCCACGAGATGAAGCTCATTGTTGACCTCATCTATGAAGGTGGCATTGCCAATATGAACTATTCGATTTCCAACACTGCTGAATGGGGTGAATATGTCAGTGGTCCGCGCATCATCAACGATGAAGTCAAGGCTAATATGAAGCGTGTTCTGAAGGACATTCAGGACGGTACTTTCTGCTCCAACTGGATGCAGGAATATAAATCCGGTGCTGTTCGCTTTAAAGCAATTCGTCGCATTAATGACGGACATCAGCTTGAACAAATCGGTGGCAAATTGCGCGAGATGATGCCGTGGATCAAAGCAAACGCATTGGTTGATAAAACACGCAACTAATCGCGCGTTTTTGTAGTCCAAATTCTGAAGAAGGGCTGAGGATGTCAGCCCTTTTTCTTTTAATATCATATAGAAAATTACCAATTGTATCGGCTTGCAACTCACGATCAACGCGCAGGGCTAAAGCGCTGCGGCGTCATGTTTCTTTTTAAACCATTTCGTGTTTCATTATCGGCTACGGGAAACTCCGGTTATAATTTTGTAAGGCCGGAAAAAGATTATCCGGTTTGACCGCATATTTTACTCGACATAATCAACAAGCCGATGGTTGGAGCAAAACCGGAAAAGTCCGGTTGACTGCGACAAAAGAATTTACCTGATTACGATTTTAAAAAACGGGTAAGTGCAGACAATGTAGCGCATATCATTTGCAATTGCCGTTTAGTTGAAATCGGCAGAAGAACAAAACTATCATTGGACATGATAACGATCATTGTGTCCGACTGTTAGATAAACGACCGACCACCAGATCGATCGCACATAAATGCGCGTCCCGATTATAAAAATGATTTATTTCGGAAAAGGTGACTTGCAAGTCTGGCGAACGCCGCCCCGATCTATATAAGTATCGTCCGAAGAGCGATAGCTTTTATAACGGTCGCTACACCATTGCTGATGATTTATATCAGGGCCGGTATCCAATTTATATGTGGGGCCGGAAGGATGCGTTAGCTCTGGTTTATAATTACGGTTCGGTTTTGGAACGCCATAATTCGAGTGAGGAAGCGGGGCATTTTGCGGTCGAACTATGGGCGCCAGAGGACTGTTTAACTCGACTGCATTGGCGCTCATAGCAAGCGTTGCGAATAAGAACAAAGGTATAACAACTAATTTGGGTAACCGGAAAATCATGGCCTTCCTCGTTAAAACCTTAAAGAATTCTGAATAAATCGAATCGTAATGATCACGTTTCGTATCGTAAGTTATAAGAATTCAATTTTCTTGTTCAAAACTTCTCTTCAGGCAACTTGTAATTTTTTTAATATACGCCAAATTTGGAATAGTTAGTAGAGAAGGATCAACTATAATGTCACATTTCTTGAGAAATATTGTTATTGCCGGGGTCGTGGGCGGGAGCGCTTGTTTGAGTGCGTCGGGAGCTTTTGCGGATGACAAAGTCACAATCGGGGTGCTCGTCTGTACCGGGCAGGGCGCCGAGGGACATGTATTCAAAGCGACAGAAAAGCTCACCTGTGTTTTCCAGCCGAATGATAAAGGAGCCGAGACAGACAAATATGTCGGCAAGATTGAACAGCTCGGCATCGATATTGGTAAAGCGGGTGCCGGACAATTGTCCTGGATGGTCATGGCGGCAAGTAAAGACGCTTACAAGTCCGGAATTCTTGTGGGTAAATATGAGGGGGTAAGTGTCGACGCTGCTGCCGGTGTTGGTGGTGGAGCCAACATACTTGTTGGCGATAACAAAGCGTTCTCGTTGCAACCGGTGAGTGTTGAAGCTCATGAGGGAGCCAATATTGCTGTCGGCGTGTCGAAATTGACTTTGAGTGCCGATACAAAATAATTTTTTAAAACTTCATATCCGGCGAAAAGAATAAAACTTTTCGACACAATTGTTTGTTGTGTGACGAGACGTTTTAACAGAAAGGATGCAGCCTCAAGGCTGTGTCCTTTTATTTTTAGCATAATGAAACTTTACATAGCGGCTTGTTTCATCATAAGCATAGAAAGGAAAAGTTTTATATTAAATGAGCTTTATCGCAAAAGGGGAATTGTCACCGTGGCGTATCATGGCCGTTTTTTCGAGATATTCGACGTATTTAGTGACACGGTTCTCTCAGGCAATCCTGTAGCAATTGTGCACGAGTCAGACGGGTTGACCGATCAGCAGATGCAGGCAATTGCGCGTGAATTCAACTTGGCCG
Organism: Bartonella sp. M0283; assembly: GCF_016100455.1. NCBI lineage: Bacteria > Pseudomonadati > Pseudomonadota > Alphaproteobacteria > Hyphomicrobiales > Bartonellaceae > Bartonella > Bartonella sp. M0283. Next base: position 587,219 of record NZ_JACFSK010000001.1, read on the forward strand.
AGACAGTTTTTGTAAAGTCTCCGAAGGATAAAAAGCATATGGCGCAGTTGCGCATCTTTAAAACCGATGGCGAAACCGCTTTTGCAGGCCATCCGACAATTGGTGCAGCAGTCTCTCTGGCTTTAAAAAACAACAAGCGAAATGATTCACTCATTATTCTCGAGGAACAGGTTGGCATTATTCGCGCTGTTGTCGATCAGAAAGACAAAGTCGCTTTTGCCGAATTTGATCTTCCCAAATTGCCCGAACAACTTCCGATGGATACTCAAAAAGAAATTTTTGCAGCAGCATTCGGCCTTGAAAGCAAAGAAATAGGGTTTGAAAATCATGTTCCCTCGCTTTGGACAGCAGGCGTTCCATTCTTTTTTGTGCCCTTGCGCAATCTGAAAATCGTTGCCAGTGCATCGCCTGATCCCGTTTATATTATGGAGAACTTCGACAAGCTTAACGTCAAGACACCCTCATTTTACCTCTATAGCCGGGAAACGCAGTTGTTCCAGAGTGCTTTTCATGTGCGTATGTTTCGTCCGGATGGTTCGGAAGATGCTGCAACCGGCTCGGCTGCGTCGGCCTTTTGCGGTGTAGTCCAACATTATGATCATCCGTTGGATGGCAAAAAAGACATTTGGCTCGAGCAGGGAATGGAGATGAATCGTGTTTCGAAAATCCGGCTCGAATGGTATGTCGAAAACGGAAAACTCGTTTCCGCACGCATTGGCGGCAAGGCTGTCAAATATGCCGAAGGCCATATATTCCCTTGAATATTTTCAGGCTTTCCTGCCCTTATAATAACGAGCGAGGAAAGCTTTCTTTTGCTTGAAATCGCTTTCAGCTTTTATGATTGCAGCTCAGCTGTTTTTTTTAAATATTTCCCTCCGATAATATGTTAGGTCAGAATAGATTATTTAAAAAATAATCCCGAAGCGCATTGGTCCAATTCCAGATTCAATGACGCGTTTACCAGAAGCATGAAAAGCATTGATTGCCTCATTATCAGCCTCTGATCTCCAAGCTTTATCACTGATAAAGCCATATCCATCCCCGACAACTTTAAAACTACCTCGTTTAAATATCGGGTTACCAGTCATATCGCCTTCAAGGACAATTTCAAATTTACCGGACTGGATAGCTTCGGCTAACCCGGACTCAGTAATTTTACCTTGAGCAATATGGCTTTTCATAACTTGAGTGAATAATTCCTTCAATTCATCATCGGTCATGTTGGGATTTGCTGTAATTGTTCCATCAGCTGAAACAGACGATCCATTCCTTAAAGATTCAGCAATGCTTGTCATGGTATCATGATAAACAGAACCAGTCTGAACAGCATTAACATCGATTTTGCCTGCGACAAGTTCTTGAATTCTGGATATTGCATCAGATGAAGACGCAGAAAGAGGAGTGTTGCCAGAAGCGGCAACGGTCGGGGATATACCTCTTGAACCTTTAGTGTCGCTATTGAATTGATTGGTCTCGTTGGACTTCAGCAAATGTAAAGCCGTTTCTGCACCTGACATACGGCCATTATTAAATACAGAATTAATCATAACTGTACTCCATAAATTGAAGGCAACTTAAGCCGTCATGTCTTAATACACCTAAAATACATTATTCTTCATGAATACACGATAATTATATAGTATTATTGGTTATAGATCAATTGATGTACTTCTTCCCGTTTGAGCAGTGATCTATTGATTTATTGCCCTTCTGAACATCCTTGGAGAGTTCATATTAAGCGCGGAATGTGGATGGATTTCATATAATCCTTAATCCATCCATTGATCTGCCGAAGAGCTGATTTGGAATCCGGAAAATTGGATATTTTGATATAATCGCGTTTAAGCGTTTTGACAAAAGCTTCCGAAATACCGTTTGATTGCGGGCTTTTGAACGGCGTAAAGCAGGGCTTGAGATTAAGCGCTACTGCAAACTGCCTCGTTTCCAATGCAGTGTAGCATGAGCCATTGTCTGGTAAATGCTCAATGAGGTGTGGCGCCCTTGCGGTTGCAAAGTGCTTTTCAATCGCTTCCAGATTTTGCAAAAATAACAGTAGCAATCCGGTTAGGTTTGCATAACCTAAAAACATTTATTTTCTAAAAATTTTTTCTAATTGTAACAACTGGTTTAGCAATATGTTCCTTATCTTGCCGCTAAAAATGGAGAGAATGAAAACATCATTCCAACTATCATGAACAGGATCATCATGAAGCGTTATTTTTCCACATTATTGGCTGCAGCTCTCGTGCTTTTTGCTAGCGCCGCATATGCTGATCGTCTTGACGACATAAAAAAAGCTGGCGTTCTGAAAGTTGCATCTTTTGATAGCAATCCACCATTTGGTTTTGTTGATGAAAAAACAAAACAGATCACCGGACTTGATGTTGATTTTGCTCAAGCTGTTGCTGACAAACTTGGCGTCAAATTGGAAATTCATCCAACCAATCCGGCAAACCGCATACCTCTTTTGACTTCAGGTCAGGTGGATTTGGTTGTGGCAAATTTTACGGTCACACCGGAGCGCGCCGAGCAGGTTGATTTTTCCATTCCCTATTTTGCTTCAGGTCAACAATTCATTGCCAAAAAAGGGTTTTTAAAATCAGCTGACCAACTGGCAAATTTGCGCATAGGAGCAGATAAAGGCACAACCAATGAAATCAATCTGAAAAATTTGTATCCGACAGCAACAATTATTACTTACGATGACACGCCATTTGCCTTTGCTGCGTTGCGAAACGGCAATGTGCAAGCCATCACACAAGATGGTCCGAAGCTTGTCGGTTTATTGGCAAATGTCCCGGACAAAGATCAATATGAGGTGCCAGCGTTCACCATTTCCAATGATTACATGGCAGCAGCAGCACCCAAGGGTGAAACTGCACTTGTGACCGTAGTCAATGAAACTCTGCTGGATTTGGAAAAGACAGGAAAAGCGGAAACAATTTATAATAAATGGTTTGGCCCCGATAGCAAAACTCCGCTTCCCAGATTGTTCAAGATTGGCGATAAAAAATAATTTTCTTCAGCCGACATAAAACTTTTTCGAAGGAGCCGTCACAATCGGCTCTTTTGTCTGTTCCAAGAACAAAAATTTATACGCAAGACTTTTGAGTAGAGCACATGCTGTCACACGAGTATTTAGGCTGGATATGGAACGGTTATCAGGTAACCATTGCCCTTACTATTCTGTCATGTATCGCCGCCTCGTTACTTGGTGCTGTCTTATGCAGTATGCGCATAAGCCGGTTTTGGCCTTTCCATACTTTTTCCAAAGCTTACATAGCGATTTTCAGAAATACACCATTGCTGGTTCAACTGTTCTTTTGGTACTTCGGGGTTAGCCGTTTTGTACCGGACAGTATCAGATTTTGGTTACTGGATGCACATCAATGGGTTTTCGGCCCACTTACATTAAATTGGCCGTCATATGAGTTTATATACGGATTTATTGGTTTGGCGCTCTATACAGCCGCCTATATCGCAGAAGAATTGCGGGCTGGTATAAAGACTGTACCGATAAATCAGGAATCTGCTGCCTATGCCCTTGGTTTTACGCCAAGCCAGGCATTCCGTTTTATAATTTTACCGCAAGCAGTACGCAACGCGCTTTCACCACTGCTCGGCCAATATATGATGGCTTTAAAAAACTCTTCTTTAACAGCCTCGATAGGCGTTGCCGAACTTTTCTATGTTGCAAGCCAAATTGAAACGCGGTCACTTTTGGCTTTTCCTGTCTATCTTATTTTGACAGTGTTATATTTAATAACCATTGCGCTTATCGAGATAATCGGACGCATTATTGAAACACGCCGGCTTAAAAGCACTGGTCGGAGGGTTCAGGCATGAACTTCTCGTTCATTTTCGATAATTTTGAATATTTGATGATTGGTGCTTGGCCAAACGGGCCGATAGGCGGCTTGGCTTTAACATTAATATTGTGCGTTTTTTCAGCTGTCTTATCAGCTTTGTTCGGTCTTTTATCTGGGATCCTGCTTGTTATGTCGGGTCCGAAATGGCAGTTGGTTCTGGTTACCATTCTCGGGTTTTTCCGGGCCATCCCGATTTTGATGTTAATTTTCTGGATCTATTTTTTGCTTCCCATGACGCTTGGCATATCTGCGCCAAAAGTACAGACTATTGTTTTGGCCCTATCCTTGGTTGGCGGGGCTTATCTTGGTCATTCTGTTGCAGCAGGTCTGCGCAGCGTTGGCGACGATCAATGGGCAGCCGGACTAGCACTAGGATTTAATAGGTGGAAAGTTCTATGGTTTTTGATTTTGCCACAAGCACTGCCACGCATGGCACCATCATTTATCAACCAATGTATCTCGCTTACGAAAGATACGTCTTTGGCATATATCATTGGTACACAAGAATTTCTGACCTTGGCGCGGCAAATTGACGGTCGTTTGACAGGCGCTTATTCAACAGAAATCTATCTATTCGTCGGGGTTGTTTACTTCGTGCTCTGTATGACATTGAGTTTTTTTGCAGAACGCATCAACAGACACTATTCAAAAGAAAGACAGTTTGTCTGAACGGCATTGCAGATTAAGTTTGTATTTCGATTCTGCTGCAATGATTTTAGAAAAACAAGCGGGATCCATTTAACTATTTTCAAACACTGTCCGAAAATATAGGCATGGCAATGTCGTTGGGACAAAAGACAATTGAAATGGCGCGGCACTATTCACGATCTGCTGACAAAAGTCGAAAAATGGAGAATGTCGCCAAAATTTTCGACAAGGAAGTGAACAGAAGGAAAACAAAAAATGTCTACCCTTCTTAAAAAAGTGTCAAACTTTGTTATCGGTAAATTTTCTTGTCTCGAAAAACACTTATAAATCAGAGATTTAAATGGTGGGTGATACAGGGATCGAACCTGTGACCCGCTGATTAAGAGTCAGCTGCTCTACCAACTGAGCTAATCACCCATACGGCGTTGTCAATCAACGATAGCGGTTCTATAGCGTTCCTAAGGGGTGATGTCCATAGAAAATTTTCGTTTTTTTGTCATTTCATTCATTGTTGAAGCGTGAAGTATCAAGATTGCGAAAATATCTTGATCTTCATAAGAAATAGCCTCATTATATCACTTTCATTAACGCGTGTGACTTTGATTGTTACCGGTAAAGAGAGGACGATCGAGCGTAATGCCCGACCAAAATTCATCAGAAGACCCTTCTTGTAGTAGCGAGCGGTATAGGCCGTTTCGGGGATTTTTTCATTACCATTATGTTGATTTGGCTTTCCGGCGAGCTTTTAGAGCCGGAATGACAGGATCGATTGTGTTCGCCTTTCTGAAAATGGCGACTTCGAGGATGGAAAATGGTTGATCTTATTTTCCCTCGACTTTTTTCCTTCGTTTTGCACTTTTTTCGGAATTGATGGATTATGGAATGGATAGCAAATCCCCACGCATGGATGGGGCTTGTAACACTTATTTTTCTGGAAATTGTCCTAGGCATTGATAACCTTGTCTTTATCGCAATTTTGGCTACAAAATTGCCTCCTAAGGTAAGGAACCGTGCCCGTTTGACAGGTTTGAGCTGTGCATTGGTCATGCGCTTGATACTGCTGACGGCAATGGGTTGGGTCATGACGCTTGACCGGCCTCTTTTTTCAGTGGGGAGTTTCAGTTTCAGCTGGCATAGTATCATCCTGATTATCGGCGGAGCTTTTCTCCTTGCAAAAGGGACACTCGAACTCCATGAAAGGTTGGAGGGCGAGGTTCAGGAAAACTCGACTTCGGTTGTCCATGCTGTATTTTGGCAAGTTATTGTCCAGATAGTTGTGCTCGATGCAGTCTTTTCTCTGGATAGTATTATTACGGCCACAGGCATGATCCCCAAAGATCAGATGATGGTGATGTACCTTGCCGTCATTATTGCTATGGGCGTGATGATGTGGGGCTCCGGCCCCTTGATGGTATTTGTTAACCGCCATCCAACGGTGGTCATATTGTGTCTCGGATTTTTGATGATGATCGGCTTTAGCCTCATTGTTGAAGGCTTCGGTTTTCATATTCCGAAGGGCTATCTTTACGCGGCTATCGGCTTTTCCGTCCTCATCGAAGCGTTCAACCAGATCGGCCGGCATAACAGGGAGAAACTCATTTCGACCAATGATTTGCGCGAAAGGACAGCCGGTGCAGTGCTGCGTCTTCTGGGCGGCGGTAAAAAGGAGGGGAGTCTCGGTGAAACGGTTGATCTTATCGCCGAACAGGCTGCCGCCTCTGAAATATTCAGGCCGGAAGAAAAGCAGATGATTCGTGGTGTGCTTGATCTTGCTGACCGGCCTGTCCGGTCGATCATGTCCCCGCGAAACGAGATAGAATGGCTTGACCTTGATACTGATGAAGAGGAAATGCGCACCGAACTCGAGCAATTCAAACACAGCCGTCTTGTGCTTGCGCGTGAGAAAGTTGACGAATTTGTCGGCGTTGCATTGACGAAAGATTTGCTGCTTGATCTCGCCGAAGGCAAGAATATCGACTGGCAGAAAGCCATGCGTCAACCTCTTGTCGTTCATGAAAACACCAGTGTTCTGCGGCTGATGGAAAAATTGCGTCGTTCAGCAATTCAACTTGCCATAGTGGTCGATGAACATGGTTCGTTTGAAGGCGTCGCAACCCCGACTGATATATTGGAAGCTATTGCCGGCGATTTTCCGGATGAAGATGACGAACCGGTTATAGCCGAACAGTTGAAAGATGGCAGCTTTATGGTTGAAGGTTATGCGGATATTCGTCGATTGAGCGGTTATCTTGATAAAGATTTGGTGGATGAGAATGATCGTTATACAACTCTCGCCGGTTTTATGTTATGGCATTTTGGACATTTGCCGGTGACGGGCGAGAGTTTTGAAGCCGAGGGGTTTAATTTCAAGGTAGTTGAAATGGACCGGCGGAATATAGCAAAAGTTTTAATATCGCCAGTAAAAAAGCAAGATCAATGATTTGGCAATAAAAAAACAGTCAGTTATTTATCAAAGACGCTTAACTTATTTACGAGAAATTGTAAGATATAGAATAGTTCTCAATTGGAGGGAATTGAAAATGAAACCACGTTTGCAGATCATTGTTACGCCTACGCGCGCTGGTCGTGTCGGTAAAAAGCTGGGGGACTGGCTGTGTTCATATGCCGACAGTCATTCGAACTTTGATGTCGAATTGATCGATCTGGCAACAATCAATCTGCCTTTATTCGATGAGCCGAAGCATCCACGTCTTCATCAATATGAACATGCCCATACAAAAGAGTGGAGCAAGCTCATTGCCAAGGGAGATTGTTATATTTTCGTCATTCCCGAATATGACCATCTGCCACCCTCATCTTTTGTCAATGCTGTGACTTATCTTGCAAATGAGTGGAGTTATAAAGCCGTATCATTCTTGAGTTATGGTGGTATTTCAGGGGGCTTGAGAGCTGTCGAAACGGCACGGTTAATGGTTAATGCCGTAAGAATGGTACCAATTCTTGAAACCTTGCCAATTCCCCAATATACCCAGTACATAGACGAGAACGGTAATTTCCGGCCAAATGGAGCTATCGAAGGTGGGGCACAGGCAGTTTTTGATGAATTGTTCAAAATGAATAACGGTTTGAAAAATATCCGCCCGAAATTTTGATGTGTTTTAGCCTTCGGAAAAGGTGATGACTAAATTATTAGTCGTTCTTGATGATCAGGACGATGCGCGGGTCGCTTACAGCGTCCGCGCTGACATTGTTTTAGTGTCCGGCACATTGCAAAAAATGCAAAAATTATGTTCGGCACTGAAAAATATGGCGAGCTATTCGCCGCAAATATGGTTGCGGACGTCCGATCCCCATTTGTTGACTTCCAAAGTGATGGAGCGGTGCGGCGCTCAAAGGATTGTCGTTTCGGCTTCGCCGGAAGAGCTTCCGGCTTTTGTGAAGACGCTGGTAAATCAATGTAATGATTATCCTTTGGTGGCATTGATAGAAGCGGAAAATTCGCCAAATAATTCTTTGATCCCGATTATTAACGCCTTGGGCTTTCGTGGTATTCTGCTTCAGCCAGTCAATCTCGACCAGACAATTCTCAGCCAGATAAAGGTAGGAAATATAGGTCAGTTCATGGCAAAATCCCGTGCTGCCAATTTGGAAGCGGGCGTTATCGGGATGATCGAGGCACCTGACATTCCACGGTTGCTCCCTTATTCACCTGATTGGCTGGGTTTTATCATTAAACATCCGGTCAAATCGGGCCAGTTTGGCGATAATGCAACCAATTTATTGATGCGCGCTCTTTTACCTGTCGATAGCGGGCAGGAACAACTTCCTGAAGGTTCGGGGCTCGGTACTGATCGCATTATTATTGAAGATTTTATTTTGCCGATGGAAATCGGTGCCTATAAACGTGAATATGGGCATAAACAAAAAGTCCGGTTCAACATCAAGGCCGATGTCGAACGATTATCTTCCAATCCAGAAGATATGCGTCATATTTTTTCCTATGATCTTATTCTTGATGGCATCAAAAATCTTGTTTCGCTTGGTCATGTCGAACTTGTTGAAACATTGGCTGAACGTATTGCTGCGCTCATTCTCGCTTATCCGAGGGTTCAAAAAGTGATTGTCCGCGTTGATAAGCTCGAATTGGGACCTGCCGCTGTTGGCGTGGAAATAGAACGACAAAAAAAGAAAGCTTGAATAACATCGCCTATTCAAGCTTCTTTGAATTTATTTCATATCCAATTTTTTCGCTGCGTTATTGTCGATATTTGCATTGCGTTGGCGATATTGGCTTATTTCGAAAGCGGCAACGAAGAATAGCGAGATAACAAGCGGTATAATGAGGTAAAGCAGGCGGAATACAATGAGAGCCGAAATGACATCGGCCGGACTCATATTCGGCATACCGGCCATAAACAGGGCTTCCAACACACCGACACCGCCGGCAGGAGCATTCGATAAAAGCGTTACAGTAAATGACGCAAGAAACACACCCAAAACTGCAATAAAACCGGGGTTTCCGATATCGGGCAGGGTTGCATAAATCACGCCTGCCGCGCCAATCAATTCCAAAGGTCCAATTATCAATTGTTGAACGACAATACCGAAATGGGGATAGGAAATCTGGAATGACTTGCCGATTTTTAACGGGCGCAATTGCAAAAGGCTGCCCAAAATATAAAGCGCAACAAATGTCAGCATTCCAATGCCGATAGTAACGGCAAGCCATGAGGGAATACCTTCATGAACAAGGGTAATGAGATCGGGACGGATCACGAGTACCAAGCCGGAAAGCAGGATTGTACCAAGAGCAAAGGTAAAGGAACAAAAAGCGACGAGAACGGCTATTTCCACACCACTCAAGCCCTTTTTGCTATAGGCACGATAACGCACAACAGCGCCTGAAAAAACCGATGCACCGATATTATGGGAAAGCGCATATGTGGTGAATGAGCAAATGGCAATATAATGGAGCGGTATTTTTTTGCCTAAATGTTGCAACGCAATGCGGTCGTAACCGGCAAGAGCTGCATAAGCAAGCAATGCAAAAAATGCGGCAAGTACCCAGTGGTGCGGGCTTAATGCGCCAAGTCGGCTAGTAATATCACCAAAGGAGATCGCAGACAACTTGTGGTAAAGAATATAGATGGACACCACCATTGCGATGATGCCGATAAGCGGCCAAATATATTTCTTAAGTTTCATACGTATCCACTCACATTTTCCGGCGTTTCCCCATTATTTAACGGGGAAGTCTGATCATCCGAACATGCCTGTTCATCCGCTTCAGGATAACTCAAATGTTTTAATATACCTTTAGCGATTTCTTCGTCATCCGTCACTATCGTATTCGCCCCCATATCTTTTAGATAAGAGGTTTCCACACCTGTGACAGCGTGGGCAATAATATTGATCCGGTCATTTGCCTTGCGAGCCTCGGCAACAATTTTTGCCGCGTCAATTGCGCTTTTTGTTGATATAACCAATTGACGGGCTTTTTCGATATTGGCTCGCTCAAGTATAGTCACATTGGCCGCATTGCCCAGAATTGCTTCGTTTTTTTGCTCTTCAGCGCTTTTAACAGCCTGCCCGTTATGATCAATGACGACGAAATCTATGTGAGAGTGTTGGAGAGCATTGGCAATTTTTTCGCCGATATCGCCAAAGCCGACCAGAATTGTGTGGTTGGTTTTATCGGTTTTTGCCAAATCACTATCGTCATCGGCGCCGATATCTATAATCGTGGTTTCGCCATTTTCCGTCTCAAGACGGGAACGAATTTTATCGGCGGCAAAACAGACAAGCGGATTTAAAAGAATGGAAAGGATAGCGCCGCCCACAATAAGATCACGCGCTTCGTCATTGATAATTCCCAACGAAGTACCAAGACCTGCAAGAATAAAAGAAAATTCACCTATCTGGGCAAGGCCTGCACCAATTGTGAGCGCAGTTGCATAAGGACGATGAAAGAGGCGGACAATTGCATAGGCAGCAAGAGATTTGCCGCCGATAATAATGATGAGTGTAACAATCAGAGGCAAAAAAGCGGTCAACAATTTGGATGGGTCAAAAAGCATCCCGACGGAAACGAAAAACAGAACGGCAAAAGCATCACGAAGCGGCAATGTTTCTTCCGTTGCTCTTTGGCTGAGCTCCGACCCACTCATAATCATTCCGGCAAAAAAAGCACCCAATGCAATAGAAACGCCAAAAAGATGGGCTGAAAAAAATGCGACACCAAGAGCGATTGCAAGAACACTTAAACGAAAAAGTTCTCGCGAGCCGGATTGGGCAGAAATTTTCAAAAGCCAAGGGATAACACGTTGGCCGACAATGACCATCAAGATGACGAACAGAACAACTTTGGCAATTGTCAGAAGAATTGTCCCGAAGAGCCCCAATTGCATCCATTGGGCAAGAGGATCGGCTTCACCGGTTATTCTTCCTCCCAATGAAGTGGATAGGGCAGGGATGAGCACCAAAGCCAGAACCATTGCCAGATCTTCAACAATAAGCCACCCAACAGCAATGCGTCCACGGTCTGTTTCAATGAGATTGCGTTCCTGCAACGAGCGCAAAAGCACAACTGTACTGGCTGTAGAAAGTGCCAGTCCAAAGACCAATCCGCCGCCAATTCCCCATCCCATAACAAGACTGAAACACAGCCCCAATGCCGTGGCAGCAGTCATTTGTACAATAGCGCCGGGGATAGCGATTGCTTTGACCGAAAGAAGATCTTTGAAAGAAAAATGCAGGCCGACGCCAAACATCAACAGGATAATACCGATTTCGGCAAGCTGATTGATCAAAACCGAATCAACACGAAAACCACCGGTATGGGGCCCCACAATGACACCTGCCAGAAGATAGCCGACGAGTGGCGAGATTCTTAAACGATTGGCGAGGACACCGAACAGAAATGCAAGGCACAATCCTACAACAATAGTTGTTACCAATGGTGTATCCTGTATCATCTGCGGCTGGAACTTCCTCACTGTTTTCGACGAGACACTGTCAATGTGCCATGAACCTAAACATCATTTGTGTTAAGCTTATGACAAAATTTCCAATCGTTTTTTGATTAAATCGGATAATTTTCTCTCTTCAAAAAAGCCGGCCTCAAAAAAGCCGGCCTTAAAAAAGCCGGCCTTAAAAAAGCCGGTATGACACGCTCCCATCACGCCGGCTTTTTGAATAGTTTATTTTGCGCTCACTGAATTCGGGTGCGGTTTGTCTTCAATGAGATCGCGCCCCTCGTGGTGGTGATGCCACCAATTGCCAAGGAAGAGCAGAATTGGTGCAGCAATGAAAATTGACGAGGATGTCGCAATAATTACCCCGACAACCATTGGAACGGCAAAATTATGAACAGCACTGCCGCCCCAGATCGCCATCGGGAGCATAGCAAGAACAGTGGTCGTTGAGGTGAAAATACAACGGATAAGCACCTGATTGATCGACATGTCGACCAATTGTCGCAAGGCCATCTTTTTATAGAGCCTCATATTTTCACGCATACGGTCATAAACCACCACTTTATCGTTGACGGAGTAGCCCACAATTGTGAGAAGCGCGGCAATTGCAGTCAAATTGAAATCTAACTGGAACAATGCAAAGAAGCCGACCATTTTGGTGGTATCAAGAACAATAGTGACAATAGCACCGACAGCAAAGAACCACTCGAAACGCCACCAGATATAAAACATCATGGCAATTGCTGCGAGAACGACAGCAGTAAAGCCAGCCGTTGCAAGTTCACCTGAAACTTTCGGGCCGACAACCTCGATCTGGTCAAAGGTGACATCGGGGTAGATTGTCTTGACAGCCGTTTTCAGTTTTTCAATGGCCGCGGTTTGTTGCGCTTCACCACCATCCTGTTGTTGAACTCTGATGAGCACTGTGTTCTGGTTGGAAACATTTTGCAGGGCAATTTCGCCTAATCCCAATTGTCCCAATGTCGAGCGCAATGTAGCAAGATCGGCAGGGGCCTTGGTGGTAATAGCCATCTGGCTACCGCCCATAAAATCAATACCGAAATTAAGCCCCGGCTTGAAGAACAGCACGATTGACGCAATTGACAGGAAAATGGAAACACCAATGCCGATGAAGCGTGCGTTCATGAAGTGAAAATTGGTGTGTTGAGGAATGAATTTGAAAAATGAATGGATGTGCAATTTGTTAATTTTCCATTCACGCACAACCCACGACATAATGATACGCACGATGGTGACATCGGTAAACAATGAAATGATAATGCCAAGAAGCATTGTGACAGCAAAGCCGCGTATCTGACCGGTACCGAACCACAACAGTAAAACAGTGGCTATTGCAGCCGTCACATTCGCGTCGATAATGGTCGAGAACGCGTGTTTGAAGCCACGGTCAAGTGCGGCCATAGCCCCCATGCCTTTTTCACTTTCTTCACGAATACGTTCATTAATAAGAATGTTCGCATCAACCGCAATACCAATTCCGAGAATGATACCGGCGATACCGGGAAGCGTGAGCGTTGCACCAATGAGACTGAGTGCCGCAAAAGTAAGAACAGTATGAAGGGCAAGGGCTATATCGGCAATAATGCCCCATAGCCCGTAAAGAAGGAAGATAAAAAGGGCAACAAGGAAGAAACCAGCAATACCGGTATAAAGCCCCATTTTGATCGCATCCGCACCAAGATCAGGACCGACAGTACGTTCTTCTATCACTGTCAAAGGAGCAGGCAATGCGCCGGCACGCAACAAGGCGGCAAGAGTGGATGCTTCTTTGGGAGTAAAATTACCGGTAATTTGCCCGCTACCGCCAGGTATGACGCCTTGAATGACTGGAGCTGTCAGAACTTTGTTATCAAGTACAATAGCAAACGGCTTGCCAATGTTTTCTCGTGTAATTTGAGCAAATGCTTTCGCACCGATTGTGTTGAGCTTGAAAGAAATAAGCGACTTGCCGGGGATTTGAGGGTCAAAACCGGCCGAAGCATCGGTTAACACGCTGCCATCAAGCGAGACTTGATCGTAAATAGGAAAACGCTGGTTTTCGTCCGTATAACCGGGCAATATAGAAACGCCAACAGGCGGATTTTCCATATCGACATTGGTAGGAACAAGGTGGAATGTCATTTTCGCCGTAGTTCCGAGAAGATCACGTAATTGCTTCGGATCCTGTAATCCCGGCAATTGGACTTCAATGCGGTCAAGTCCGACTTTTTGAATGCTCGGTTCGGCTACGCCGACCTGATCGACGCGTCGACGAATAATTTCAAGGCTTTGGTCAACAGCATTGTTTACGCGATATTTGATGCCGGCTTCCGTCAGCGTGACGCGGATTGCGTCATTCTGCTCGCTTACATCAATATCAGACGAAGATGCGCGGAATGCGCCTGCCGAAATAGGGGTCGCCAATTCTTGGAGCGCTGTCAGTGCGGTTTGGCGCTGCCCCGCATCGGGAATGACGGCGACAATCGAATCGCCGATCATGCGGACACTGGTTGACTGGATTTGCTTTTCGCGAAGTTTGCCACGGACATTATCAAGAGCGGTACGTAACTGATCGCGCTTGAGCGACTTGGCATCAACTTCGAGAACGAGCGAAGAACCACCTCTAAGGTCAAGACCCAGAACAACTTTTGTATCCCTCATGAATGATGGTAAATATTCGAGTTGCTTTTCCGTCAACAGGTTAGGTAGTGCAACGAGAACTCCCAAGAGAAGAACGACAAAATATAAAGTTGTTAGCCAGCGTGGTGTTCGCATAAGATCCATCCAATAATTGGCACCTAAAAAATAGGTTCTATATTACGATTTGGTTCAGATAAGAACCTTCTTTTTGAAGTTTTCAACATTTAGGCGGCAGCAACGACTTAATTTCATGTCGAAAATATGATTTTCTATTAATTTGCCATTAAATGTCCGCACAAAGTCCTCCTTTCAGACTAATGGAAAGATCAAGCTTCAACAAGGACCGTTGCCAGGGCGCGTTAAACCCATGTTTGCGCTATCGATTTCAGTACTAATGTCTTTTGTGTCGAAACAATGATGCGAGGAATTTTTTTTCGAGATTCGGTTAGTTCAAAAAATCATTTAAAAAACGATATGAAGCTTCATTATGCCGACAAAACGCATTGTCGGAAATAAACATTGATCGACACTTTTCGGAGTGGTCAGGATGACGAGTTTCTCCTGAATATCCAAAATAATAACGCCAGATCATGTCATTATAGGTAAAATTATAACATTGGTAAAATTATAACAGACGCCGGGAAGATATCGTCTAAAATGGCGATGTCATGCCTTTTGAAATAGATAAACACTTAGTCTCCGAATTTAATCAAGCCACATTTTCAAATTTAATCAAGCCACCAATGAGCTCTCCTATGAACCAATTCGCGATCGTCACGAAGGTCATTTTCACTCTTTACACGAGCAGCCAATTCCGGACCAATCGGAAAGACAGCATTTGGTAACAAAAAAATATAAAACCGATTGATCAGGACGTTTGCCTCTACTGCAGTGCGTACTTTTTTGCTTAATATGTTTCCGCTTAATTTATGTGAATTGATTTCGTTTTTTGATTCAAGAATTTCATCCAATCGGTTGAATAAAAACGTCTTTACAGCGTTATTAACCGGCTTTCCTCATGGAGATGATTAAAAAAAATAATCGCATCGCTCCGGAAAAATTTGTCCAATGATGACTTTTGCAGAAACCATTGAAAATTTGTCATTTCCAATATCAAACATCGCGAAATTTGGAACGGGAGCTTGAAGAATTTGAATCATGTTTATTGACTAACAAATTGAAAATATTTGGTTTTATGGTTTGTTAAATGCAGTATCGATTTTTCGAAAATCCAATTTGGTTGATGCTGTTTTTGATTAATTTTAAAAGTCTTTATATAGTCATTTGCGATAAGACCTTATATCGTCATTTGCGATAAGACCTTCAGGCTAACTATTAAAGTCTATCAAGAAAATCCGGTATTTGTTTCGGCCTCGCTTTTGCTCTCCTTTGAGGTGTTGGAGGCACGAAAAATCTGTTGGATTTTGTTTTAGTCTTTGTGCGCTTATTTGAAGAATAACGATTTTTTTAATAATTGGAGAAAACAGGCCTTGGCTTGTCATAGTTTTGTAAAAATTTTATAGGAAAACAAAAAACAATAGTTGATATTGGGAGTGTCCGGTAACATTTCCTAAAATTGCTTTTTGGTTTTTAAGGCCTATATGCGCGATTCGTTATCTTTATCTGGAATGGTTGGTCCTTTGAATTTTAAAATGAATTTTAAAAATCTCATTCGCAAATTCTGTTTTATCATTGTTCTGGCAATCTCATCGACAGGAATGACTTTATCGAGTCTATCGGCAGTCGGAAATGTTGCGGACGCGCAAACGCCTTCAACAAGTGATAATACGGTTTTAAGCCCCGCAGATCTTGTCAAACAACAACAAGCGGTGGTGAATGGCTATAAAGATCAGCTAAAAGAGCTATTGAAGAGCTATGACGCCGGACAGGATGACGATGCAGCCTTGACCGATATCCGTAACAAAGCACAGGATGTTAGTGGCAAAGTCATCAACACCGCTTTGCTTTTCCGTTCACCTTTGAATGATATCAATTTACGTCTGGACCAATTAGGCGAGCCGCAAGACGGGGTTCAGGAAGCAAAAACAGTTACGGACGAGAGAAATAATCTTCGCCAGCTCAAAGTGAAGATCAATACCTTGGTCGGGCAGCTCGAAGATAGTTCGATTGATGCCAATCGTCTTGTTGAAAGAACGATAGCGCAATCGCGAGAATTGTTTGCAAGAACATTGACCCATAAAGTGGAGTTTTCTTCACCTCTTGGTACACAAATTGCCCAATCCGCAAAAGATGCTGCTGCGGACTTTTTCTCATTAATCTTTTCCTGGTGGCAATTTGTTTATCAATTCAAGTTGTTAGCGCTATGTGCTAGTATTTTGATTCCGCTTTTTATCGCTTCTCTTCTTGCTATTTCGACGCATAAATTGATCGGTCGTGTCAAACATGAGGCAACCAAAGAAGAACAGGACGCATCCTATTTGAAGCGCTTGTCATTCGCGTTTGTTGCAACGCTTGTTCCGACGATGATTTGCGCTGTTTTTGTCATTCTCGTACTTATATTTTTCAACTATCTCGGAATTAGTTGGCCAAATCTGGAACCGGTATTCCGCTCGGCAGCGGATGTCATTATGCTGGTGTTTTTTATCGCCCGTATGTCTTTTGTCATCCTCTCGCCAAAACTGCCAGAGCTGCGATTGTTGAATATAGCTCCAAAACCGGCGCGTGTGTTGATTGTGCTATTGACATTATTGGCGTTGGTGATGGCACTGGATTATTTCCTGAATGCTGTTTATCGCGCGGTATCGGCACCTCTTTCACTTGCTATCGCCAAGAGCTTTTTCTCGGTTATTCTTGTTGGCATTATTATTCTGGCAATTTCTTTTGTACGTGCAAGAACGAGCAGCGAGGATGATAAAAAGGTAACTTCCTGGCCGCTCTATATCCGCATTCCGCTTATTGTTGTCGGGTTATTGCCCATTTTGACAGCGCTTGCCGGTTATGTCGGCATGGCGAGGTTTATTTCCCAGCAGATCGTTGTTAGCGGTGCGTTTCTCGTGTTGATGTATCTTGGCATACAGACAGCGCGTGCAACGGCTGAAGAGGGAGCTTTCGCCAAGACATTCATAGGTCGTCGTCTGGTACAAAGATTTAATATCGACGATAGCACCATGGACCAGCTCGGCCTTGTTGCCGGCATACTTCTCAACATTATTGTGATTATTGTTTGTGTGCCGCCGATCATCATGCAGCTCGGCTTTTCGGCATCCGATATTTTATCGGCCTTTATTCACATAATGACCGGTTTCGAGATAGGAAATGTATCCATCTCGCTTGTTGGTATTTCAATCGGCATTGTTTTCTTTTTGATCAGCTGGTTCCTGATACGCTGGTTCATAGGTTGGCTCGATGGCACAGTGCTTGCTCGCGGAAAAGTCGATTCAGGTGTCAGAAATTCCATCCGTACGGTTGTCGGTTATGGTGGTATTGCACTTTCCGCACTGATAGGCCTGTCGGCCGCTGGTTTCAATTTGAGTAGCCTTGCATTGATCGCCGGTGGTCTTTCACTTGGTATCGGCTTTGGACTTCAAAATATTGTCCAGAATTTTGTTTCCGGTCTAATTCTGTTGGCAGAGCGCCCCTTCAAAGTTGGCGATTATGTCGAGACCGGTACAATTGTCGGAATTGTCAAACGCATCAGCGTTCGTGCAACTGAAGTCGAGACTTTGAAACGGCAAACGATTATTGTGCCGAATTCAAGTCTCATTAATAACAATGTTGGTAACTGGACACATCGTAATAAAATCGGGCGGGTCGACGTGACGTTTACCGTTCCGGCTATGTCCGATCCGGAACATATTGTCGATGTATTGATGGAAACCGCCAATAACACCGAAGGAGTTTTGAAAAACCCCAGTCCGTGGGTCAGTTTTTCAAGTTTTGACAGTAATAATTTCAATTTTACTCTGGCAATTTACGTGCCTGATATCACCTCGACAATTGCGGTCACAAACAAAGTTCGCTTTCAGGCTTATAAGCGGTTTTCTGACGAAGGAATTACCTGATATGACAAAATGGTTTCTTGTGGCTGTTGCTTTGACATGTTTCTTTGCAGAAGAAGGGCAAGCCGCAACAATAAAAAATACCGATCAAAAAACAGAATCTCTCGTGGTCGCTGAAGGGAGTTCCAGAAGGGATGTGTCTTTGAAGGCAGATCAGACAGTCGACATCTGTCCAAAGGGATGTTTCGTTACCTTCCCGAATGGTGATCGCTTTGCAATCAAGGCGACGGATACAATAGAAATTAACGGAAGTCGTGCGAGTTTCAAATAAAAGCTGAAAATTGACTGTCCCCATTTTGAGAAATAGAGAGCTCGGTATTTTTGCCTTAAAAACGTGTGTCAGATATAGAGGGGCGATTATACTCTGCCCACTTTGCACGATTTTTCTGTGGTTTTAAGGAACGCATGATAAATTAAAGGCAGCTCTTTTTGTGAGAGTGGCTGTTATATCCAAAAAATAGTCTCCATTTCGATCGGTTGCGCATCAAAGTGTAGCTGTTCTTGAATGTTTATGTTCGCGTTGGTTGCACCAAAGGCCTTGCAATTGACTTAATGAATTTGATCAAGAGCCTGCTTTAACTTGATGAAGAAACTCTGATTAAGAGGCTTTAATTAAGAGGGTGGGCAATAAGCTGAACGCAGAGCAATATCCGGTCAAAAATGTTCGTTTCGAACTTTTCTCCAATATGTTGCGAATTGAAAGATGAAAGCCACATTATCGGATTGAGTATGCAAGCATTTTCTTTGAACCAGATGCCAGAAACGCAGGGGGAAGCTTAAAACAAGGTTGTGGTGCGGACGGCGGGACTTGAACCCGCATGATCTAAAGATCGAGGGATTTTAAGTCCCTAGCGTATACCAATTTCGCCACGTCCGCAGCTTTTGCCCTTATAGGGAACGAATATAAAAAAGGGAAGCCAAAAAAATTAATTTAAAATCTGACCGGGGAAATAGCCACAATATTTTTAAATATCGAACGTTTCTATCTATTCGGGTACAGCGTTCTTTGCCGCACCATAAATTATCGCACCGCAAAACGAGGCATTAAAAAGCGGTGAAAATATCAGCCGCTGTTCTTTTCTGTGATGAGCTCAATTCTATTAACATGAGAAAGATGAGATTTTTCATTTCTCCGGTTTTAACTCCGAACAAGGCTCGCATCAGGATACCAACCATTAAATTGCAAGGTCTACCGATATGATTTTATCACACTGAGGGGATAAGATTTTAGTAAATAGGTTTATTCGACTATTTATGATCTTTTGTTTTTCGGTGTTTGTTTTTTTGGAGCAGGTGTTTTCAATATATAATAAAAAGGTAGGGGAAAGCAGTTGTTTTAACGCGAGGGGAATTTACTTTGATTGAACGCGATTGCTGCGATTGATACGGAAGTTGAATTTTTTGTGTCTCGCGCCATTCGACTGCGAATTTTTGTTGAATATAATCTCGTTTGATCTAATCTAGCCAAGATTGACTTTCCAGAAGAAAGCCATCTCGAATTTTATGAAATAGAAAGCATTTTATATCATGAGTGAGTTTGTTCAAGACGTGGCGAAAGCTGCCAAAGCTTTGCGCAGTCTTTTTGATGAGACCCCGCTTCAGCGGAATGAGTATTTAAGTCAGAAATATGATGCAGAAATCTACCTCAAGCGTGAGGATCTGACTCCGGTTCGCTCCTATAAAATTCGTGGTGCTTTCAATTTCATTTCGCAAATGCTCGACAAGGTAGCGCCGGAAGCGGCTTTCGTCTGTGCTTCTGCCGGTAATCACGCTCAAGGCTTGGCTTTTGCCTGCCACCATTTCAAGCGGAAGGGTGTTATCTTCATGCCGGTAACGACACCGCAGCAAAAGATTGATAAGACCCGTACATTTGGTGGCGAATTTATCGAAATTCGTATGATCGGCGATACTTTTGATCAATGCTATGCAGCCGCTAGAGCTTTCGTTGCTGAAGGGGGCGGGGTAATGGCACCGCCTTTCGATGATATGCGGATTGTGACCGGACAAGCAACAGTTATGTACGAGGCTGCAAAGCAGTGGCAAGAGCTGGTCGGAGATGAAAAACCCGATCTGGTTATCATTCCCGTTGGTGGTGGCGGGCTTGCCAGTGGCATCAGTCATTTTATCCGTGAAAGTGGTTGGACAAAAACCCACATCCGCTTCGCCGAGCCGGAAGGGGCTGCAAGTCTCTATACGAGTTTGAAAGAAGGCAAACGCGTCAAACTTGAAGATGTTGATACATTTGTCGATGGCGCGGCAGTTGCCCAGATTGGAGAACTGAACTTCAAGATGCTGAAAGGGTTTTCGCCCTATGATGTGTTAATCGTTCCGGAAAACCGTTTGAGCGCAACGATGATTGAAATGCTGAATGTGGAAGGCATTGTTGTAGAGCCGGCCGGTGGCCTTTCAATTGATGCATTGAAGAGCATTTCGCCGCAGGATGTGAAAGGCAAAAAAGTTCTCCTTATCATTTCTGGTGGCAATTTCGACTTCGAACGTTTGCCGGAAGTAAAAGAACGCGCCTTGCGCTATCAAGGATTGAAAAAATATTTCATTTTCCGTTTTCCGCAACGTCCCGGCGCATTGCGTGGTTTTCTCGACCAGCTGGGGCCGGATGATGATGTCGCGCGCTTTGAATATCTGAAAAAATCGGCACGCAATTTCGGTTCCGTTCTTATCGCAATCGAGACAAAACGTTTCGAGAATTTCGCAGTTCTTGAAACAAAGTTCAAAGAGCTTGGTTGGGCATATCGCGATATAACCAATGACAGAGTATTATTTGATTATATTATTTAATTAAATCAAATACTTATATTGAACTAAAAGGTCGTTATCAATGAAGTTTCTCACCTCGCTGTTTCTTGCTTTTGCGTTATTTATTTCCGGAATTGGAATGTCAAATGCGGCCGAGCCGGACTCTATCCAGAAAGCCGAACTCGACGGTCTTATTGCACAAATCAATAACGCGGCGCAGAAAAAGGATCTGAGCTTCATTGCCAATAATATGCCCGAGCGCCTTTTCAAGGAGATGGCGCTCAGGCTGAAGACAGATGAAGAGACTCTCAAAAAGAATTTTATCAATCAATTGGACAGCCAATTTTCGAACCTTCCAGCCGGAGCTTATCGTCTGGATACCGGAAAGATTGAATATCGGCAAACCACCAATGGTATTCCTTATGCGCTGATACCGACACGGGTAGAAACAAAAGATGCAATTATCGAATATCCGACGCTGGCAATTATCGATAACACAAAGTGGCATCTCATTTATGGTGGTCAGAAGACTGTTCAAAATCCGGTATTTCTGGAAATTTATCCGGATTTTCAGGACGTAAGTATTCCGCAAGAAAAAATAACCCGCAAATAATTTATCCTGTTTTCTCCCCGAAATATCAGGTGAATGGCTTTATCATTTTATAAAGTCAAAGCAGCAACTTTCTTAAGTTTTGTGTGACAACTGGCACTCTTTTGATTGAGGGAAAAGATTTCCCTTGAAGGTGATAATTGCTGCATCTTCAGTAATCATCATCATTCATGCTATCATCCGGTAGAAGCCGTCCAGAATAAAGTCTCAATCGAAGCAGCAATATCTGAAAAAATAAAATTTTCATCTGGTGGTGTTCAGATGTTTTCGTTGCGGAGAAAACAGTCGCTTTCCCGGAGAAGGGCGAAGTTCCAACGAGGGTTTATAGTTTATTTATTTTGACTGAAAGCAGTTGCTTTTTAAATCACATTGAACGATAAGGCTGGTTGTGATGCTTGGGTTGGTGAGCCAACTTTCTATAAAGGGACTTTGTAGCATCATTCACCTTGTCAAAGGTGTTCATTGGTCGCGCAAGTCGCTTCAAGGGGCTACCTCGAGCGTTTCGTCCTTATATTGATTAATCCGATGTTCCGGTTGCGCGGGAGATCAGGAGTAAAAAGCCTGTCCGGAAGTGGCAGGGAAAGATTTTATTTTGAAAACACAAAATTCGAATGCCTTCGAGGCATTGGGTGTATCGCCTATTCTCGCTAAAAATCTTCTGAAAGCCGGTATGACCGAGCCTAAACCCATTCAGGAAGAAGCTATTCCTTCTATGCTTGCCGATTGCGATATTTTAGGTATTGCTCAAACCGGTTCCGGCAAGACACTGGCTTTCGGTCTGCCGGTTTTAACAAAGATCCTTTCAATGGGGGATAAGCGGCGCCCGAAAACAGCTCGCGCCTTAATTCTCGCTCCCACACGTGAACTTGCCGTACAGATTGAAGAGGCTATTCATATGGTCTCGAAAGGTACGCATCTTTCCACTTGTCTCATTCTCGGAGGCGTTTCGAAAAATTCGCAAATCAAGCGTATGGCGCAAGGTGTAGATGTGCTCATTGCAACGCCCGGACGGTTGATGGATCTGGTGAGGGATAAGAGCGTAGATTTATCCCGTACAGACTATCTCATTCTTGATGAAGCGGACCGTATGCTCGATATGGGTTTTATCAAAGATGTGCGCCGCATTGCCGATCTCGTGGCGAAAGGTCGCCAGACAGCCTTGTTCTCGGCGACTATGCCGAACGAAATCGAAAAGCTTGCTCAAACACTTCTTCATGATCCGGTTCATGTCGAAGTTGCAAAACAGGGGACAACGGCTGCTGAAATCAATCAGGTTGTTCATAAAGTCGATCGTCGTAACAAAAAGGATGTTCTTAACAAGCTTTTGACCAATCCGGCTTTAAGCTCGGTGATTGTTTTTACGCGCACAAAACATGGCGCGGATGCGGTAACGCGCAATCTTTCCAAGACAGGCTATTCTGTTGCAGCAATTCATGGCAACAAATCGCAGAATGCACGTCAAAAAGCCTTGAAAGGTTTTCGTGACGGAACAGTGCGTATTCTCGTTGCAACCGATATTGCTGCACGGGGCATCGACGTTCCGGGAATTAGCCACGTTATCAATTACGAACTTCCTGACGAGGCTGAAAGCTATGTGCACAGGATTGGACGTACCGGACGCAACGGCGCGCATGGTGAAGCCATTACGCTTTATGACGAGAGTATCGAGAGTGCGCGGCTTAAGGCTGTTGAACGCGTTATTCGCATGAAGTTGCCACGTGAAGACGTTCCGCCGCAGTTTGGTCCTTTGCCGGAAAAACCGCAAAATGTCCATCAGGGAAGTGAACAAGAAGCTGGGGACGACAGCCATAATGGTGGGCGGGAAAAGAACAAAGCACATCGTCATAAACGGGTTTTTTCGAAGGCCGCAGATCATAAACAAGGTTCGCGGAAGGATGCGCTTCATAACGCGTCCCATGGCGAAAGAGCAACAAAGGAAGATGGTTATCCTGTTTCCCATAAAAGTCGGAAAAGTAACGGCAGCAGAAGAAACAGCGAAAAACTTGATCAACGTGGCGATAAACCGGTAAGTCAGAAAAGAAAAAAGCCGAATAATCGCAAAAAACCGGTTAGACTAAGGAAATCGGTAAGGCGTGCAGCTTGAATTTTCAACGTTGGCATTAATCTGATTGCCCATAGGAGGGCAATAAAACCAGATTTGATGCGCCTTTTTCAAAAGTGAAATTATGAATAAAGCCCGATAGCATTTTGATTGCTTTTCGGGCTTGTTCCCACTTGATTTCCAAGGCTGAAATGCCGGTTTGGACGGGAATCTTAATTGCTTGGGATATGAGTTGCTTTTGAAGTTTTCAAAGAGCAGAAAATGATCGGAAAATGGCCTTTGGACTATGGCGACGATTTTCAACTCATCGTCTCCTATCCGATTTGGGTTTATCCTATATTAAACTTGCATTGCTCTATAACTCCGCTACTATTCCGCTTTGAATCCTTGTTGAAATCACCTAATGTTCTCATATAGTTGCAAGGATCAGGGAAATCGGGATAATATCATGGAAACGAACAGTGAATTTATTGTTTCAGATGATTGGTTAAACGCACGATTGGGTGATTCCAATCTCTCGGTGCTTGATGCGTCCTGGTATTTGCCTGCCGCCAAACGCAATGGTCGGGATGAATATGAAAAATCCCATATACCGGGCGCTGTATTTTTTGATCATGATAAAGTTTGCGACGAGACATCCGGTCTTCCCCACACGCTTCCGAGCCCTGAAAAGTTCTCACAATTTGCAAGCGAAATGGGGGTCAATGCGGATGATACAATTGTGGTTTATGACGGCATCGGCTTTTTCTCGGCACCGCGGGCATGGTGGATGTTTCGGGTCATGGGCGCAAAAAAAATTTACGTACTGGATGGTGGCTTTACCGGCTGGCAAAAAAAACATTATAGGGTCACCAATGAACCGACAAAGATTAAAAAGGCTTCTTTCCAAGTAAAATTCGAACAAGACAAGGTTGTTCTCATTGACGAGATGCGGCAACTCGTTGACGGCGAAACAACCCAAATAGCCGATGCTCGTGGACATAAAAGGTTTTTAGGTGAGGAAGCGGAGCCGAGACCTGGTATGCGTTCTGGACATATGCCCGGAGCGCATAATATCCCGTTTTCGACTTTATCTACCGATGGTAATTTTAAAGATCTGAACAAGATTAAAACTATTTTTAAGGATGCAGGTATTAATGTCGCGGCTCCGGTTGTAACCACTTGTGGTTCCGGTGTAACGGCTGCGGTGCTTGCTTTGGCGCTCGAGTCATTAGGTAACCATAATGTAAGGCTTTATGATGGGTCATGGAGTGAATGGGGGTCTAAAAAAGATACGCCGGTTGTTACTGGCACTGATGGGGATGAATAATATGCCACATTTTCTCAATGCCCGTGTCACGCATCTTGAAATGTATAAGCGGCCTACGATGACCGTGCCTTCTCCACTTAATCTGCAAATTGCGATTATGCGTGCCTATCATATGCCTGTCCATTTCTACCGTTATCTTTATGAGCAGATTGGCAAGGCACACCATTGGAATGTCCGTCGTAAAATGACTGACGCAGCTTTGAAAGATCTGATACAATCGGAAAACGCTGTTATCCATATCCTTTATGTCGACGGTTGCCCTGCGGGCTTTGCTGAAATAAATCTGAAAGAGCTACCTAAATCTGCCGAAATTGTCTATTTTGGTCTTGTACCGGATTATCAGGGCAGGGGGCTGTCATATTTCTTTTTTAACGAGATATTGCATTCAGTATGGGAATCCAATCCCGATAAAGTCATTATTCAAACCAATACATTGGATAGTCCGCGCGCTTTGCAGCTTTATCAAAAATGTGGTTTCACGCCCGTAAGTTATAACGATGTTATGATCGAGCGTTGGGATTGAGCAAGTAACTCGGAAAACCTTTATCTCTGGAAAGTTTTTTGCATGAAGATAAAGGTTTAATTGTTAGCTCGGTACGGGCATCCAATTTACATATCTCCCGAAAGAAGCTGACCTTATCTCATTATCATTCGTCAAGGGGACAAGGCAGTCTAAACGCTAATCGCGTTCCTTATGGACATCAATAGCGTGCTTTTCCCCTTGTTTGATGAAAAGTAATGCGGGCATTGGATGATTGCCATTATATTTCAGGAAACTTGCCGCTATTCTCGACCACTCATATAGTTTGCCGCGCCAGCGATGACTTCAATCTATGATGACCGTATAAAATTCAATTTGAATTTCAGGGTAAGAAATCTCGGCAGCCGAGCAATGGAAGACGCGTGAAGTTATAGACCTTGATCAAAAAACGCTGATGTTTTGTTAAATCAACTATTTCATTTTCGTGAATTTCGATTTTCCGGATTGATTTGAAAAGAAGGCTCGGAAATTCCACGATATCGAATTTTGTCGTTTCTCGCCTTAAAGTTCAATAATGGTAATTAAAATTCGATTTGAAACGGAAGCAATATTTGATCAGAAAACGCCGATACGACGGTATTGAAGAGGTGCATCGGCACGGCTTGCTTGCTCTCCCAATTGTTTGATTTTCTGGTGAAAAGGCGACTTGATGCAAGCGGGGTCTGTTGCTGATGCATCACCTACCAATGCCAATGCCTGACAACGGCAGCCACCAAAATCAATATCGCGTCTTTTGCAGGACCGGCAAGGTTCCGGCATCCAGTCAAATCCGCGGAAGGCGTTGAACGCACTCGAGTTATGCCAGATTTCGGAAAGTGTTTTTTCTCCGAATTTATCGAACTGTAATGTTTTAATGGTTCTCGCCGCATGACAGGGCAGAACTGTACCGTCAGGGATGACGACAAAGGCATCGCGAGCCCAGCCGCCCATGCATGGCTTCGGGTAATCGGCAAAATAGTCCGGAATGACATAGTCTATATTAATGATACCCCGTAGCTCTTCGCGATATTTTTCGACCTTTTCCATCTGTTTTTCAAAGTCTTCACGTTTGGGCATCAAGGCATTGCGATTAAGCAATGCCCAACCGGAATATTGAACATTGGCGATTTCTATGCGTTCGGCATCAAGCCTGAGCGCAAGATCGAAATAGGCGTCAAGCTCGTTAATGTTGTAACGATGGATCGGAGCATTCAATGTAAGGGGCAGACCCAGTTTACGGACAAGTTTTGCTGTCGCGATTTTCTTCTCATATGCGCCTTTATAATGGCCTATCAATTCTGTTGTTTGCGGCGTTGTGCCCTGTAGCGATAGTTGTACGTGATCAAGGCCGGCCTCTTTCAAAGCCTCCAATGTTGCTTCAGACAAGGTAACACCGGCGGTAATCAGGTTGGAATAGATGGCGTTATCGTGAACGGCGGCAACAATCTCTACAAGATCTTTTCGCAATGTCGGTTCGCCACCGGACAAATGCGCTTGTAACACGCCGAGTTTTGCGGCTTCTTTGAAAAGCTTTTCCCAAAAGTTTTTATCCTGTTCCTGATCGGCTTTCATGAGTTCCAGCGGGTTGGAACAATAAGGACATTGAAGAGGGCATCTATAAGTGAGTTCCGCCAGCATACTGATGGGAGGGAAAATTTCTACAGTCATATTTTTACGACAAGTTGGTCGGCCCAATCTTGTAAAAAGGAGTAAACATCGTCAATGATTTCGTGAACCGGAGCATCATAGGTTTCGGATAAAGAAAGAGCAATCTCGTGGGCAGTTTTCGTTCCGTCACAAAGCCGCAATATATCAAGTCCGATTTCATTCGGCCAAAACACTTTTTCCGGTGAAAGCAGCGCATAAGCCTTCCTCACCAGTTCATATTGGATTCTCACGTGGTGAAACAATTCCGGGCGACTTTCGTCGCTCAGAATTTTTCTTTGTTTTAGCAAACGGTCCGTCATCATTCGTTCGACGTACCACGAAAAGCGCCGGGGGGAATGCGTCCGGCTTCTCCGTAAGCATAATCCAGCGCATCAAGCATTGACCAGAGCACACCGGTTTTGAATATCAAAGCATCTATGACGGCCTGCTGTTTTTCGGGCGTGTTGGCATGTTCACGGACGTAAGCCAATGAAAAACTTGAATCCTTCGGAGCCTGTGTCAATCTCGGTTTGAAATAGGCCAATGTCTCTTCGCTCACATAAGGATATTTTGCCAAAATACCCGGAACACGTTCGGCAATAATTGTTGGTGAAAACAATTCTGTCAATGAAGAAGCAACACCTTCAAGAAGCGGCCTCTGGCGACAGAAATTGACATAGGCTTCGACAGCAAAACGCGTTGACCAAAGAGCTTGTCTTTCGCTTTTCACCATCTCTTCATCAAGTCCCAAACCGGTAGCAAGTTTCAACCAGCGCGCTACACCGCCATCCAGTCCGTTCGTTCCATCATGATCGGTAATCCGGCGGCGCCATTCGGCACGAAAAACCGGATCTTTGGAATTCATCAGAATTGCCGCATCTTTTCGCGGAATGGCTGCCTGATAACAATAGCGGTTCAATGCCCAGGCCTGAAGTTGCAATTTCGTCATCTTTCCGGCCATCATCATTTTATGATGAGGGTGGTTGATATGGTAACGTTCTTTCCCGATCTGGCGCAGTATTTTTTCAAGCTCGTCAGGCGTCAGGCCATTGCGGGCGATATTGTGATAATCAGTCAAAGTTTAACTCCATTCCGTCAAATGCCACTTCCCAGCCGGATTGTTCGACTTCATGACGTTCAGCCGAATGATCATCAAGGACCGGGTTACTATTGTTGATATGAATAAATATTTTTCTTGAAACTTTTGCGTTACGCCAGGCTTCGATAGCGCCATCGGTACCCGATATTGACATATGTCCCATGCGTTGTCCGGTTTTGGGGCCAAGGCCGGCTGTTATCATCTCGTCATCGCGAAACAATGTGCCGTCAAAAAACAGGCAATCACTATTTTCTGTCTGATTTTTGACAAAAGAACTCACTTTTGCACAACCCGGAATATAGGACACCGAGTGATTGTTTTCTTTGTCAAAAATTCTGACGCCGATTGTATCTTCAGTTTCCGAACCAAAATCTTTTTTCTTCTTATCTTCCAGAAAAAGAGCAATTTTCCCAGGCACGGGAAAAGCCTTGATCTCGATACCTAAAGGTTCATTATTTACATCGGAAATCTTGGTCAACCTGTTGAGAGGCAATATTATTTTCTTGACGATTGCCGGATCCAGAATGTTGAAAACAGGATTACTATTAAGCACATTGATAACGCGCTTGGTTGCGTAAATGACAAATGGTTGTCTTTCCCGCATGGTCAAAAGGCCTGCGATATGATCAATATCGGCATTGGTGAGAACAACTGCTGAAATCGGTGTTGAACGCAACAGTCCGTTCGGGTCGGGGAAAAGTTCCGGAGTGGAATTGATTTGCTGGCGTAAATCGGGCGAAGCGTTGAAGAGTACCCAATGTTTTTTGTCTGCCGAGGCAATGATACTTGATTGGGTACGGGGTAGGAAACCCGTTTGATGGTTGCGCGCATTGCGGCTTAGATAATAATTGCAATTCCATTGCGGAAAACCGCCGCCTGCTGCTGATCCTAAAACTTTAATATACATAACAAATTGTCTGATTTGGCGTTTTTTATTGACTTGGCGATAGTGCTAAGACTCTTAAATAACCGGCATAAAAATTCGCTGCACAAATATGAACGGATAAATATCCGGTTAATTTTTTCCAAAGCTTTGCGGGTTTGATTGTGGAACGATATATCAGCCGACATGGAGCCGTTTTTTTAACGCAACGCCTGCAGAAAAAACTGCAGGCGTCAGCTTCAAATCAACGTTTGTTCTTTACTTCTGCTGGCAAGTAGCGGGAAATTTCCATTCCTGCAGCGACTTGACACATAGACGGTTTTTTCCATGTTTTTTTCATGGTTTTTCTCCTTTAATATTCGGGTTTATTGCTTCTGCCGGATAGACCGGAAGAAGCTTTTTTTAAAAAAGGGTAGGATGTCCCTTTTATTTGTTATCCGGCAAGCTATAGGCGACAACCAGATCGGAACGGTTTTTGTTGGTTCCTGTGCGTGTGGCACCACCTACAACGGCAACGATGTATTGTTTGCCGTCTTTGCCGATATAAGACATTGGTGCACCTTGTCCGCCAACGGGCAGGCGCCCGCGCCAGAGTTCTTTACCTGTGTCGCTATCAAATGCACGGATGTAATAATCAAGCGAACCATGGAAGAAGGTCAATCCACCGCCGGTAACAAGTGGCCCGCCCATTGTCGGCATTCCGAGCGGAATGTAAACGCCGGGGACAAATCCGTGAACCGGTGCATCCTGAATGGAACCAAGCGGAACCTGCCATTTTGTTTTTCCGGTAACAAGGTCGATAGCTGTCAATGAACCGAATGGCGGTTTAAAGCACGGTACACCGAGTGGCGAAACAAACATCGAGCGTTCAACACCCCAAGGAGTGCCGGTTTGCGTTGAATATTCGCCTTCAGTGGTCGGTTTCAAACCGATTTTCTTGGCAACATCCTGTTTAATGAAACGGCCCCATTGTGCCATACGGATATCATTGACGATGAGCGTACCGGTTGCTGCGTCAATGGCGCCGCCACCCCAGTTCATGCCACCGTAATAGCCGGGGAAAATAAGAGTGCGTTTCTTATCCGACAATGGTGTCCATTCGCCTTCCCAACGCATCGATTTGAATGCGATACGGCAAACGAGCTGGTCGAAGATTGTGGCACCCCACATATCGGATTCTTTAAGTTTTTCTGTACCGATTGAAAGAGCCGAGAAGGGTTGTGTCGGTGCAACATTCATGCCCGGCATCGCATCTGTGGAGACTGCACGTTGCTCGACCGGATAGACTGGTTGACCATTGCGACGATCAAGAACAAAAATCTCGCCACGTTTTGTCAACTGGATAACAACCGGTACAACGGAACCATCAGGTCTTGGGAGGTCATAAAGAATAGGCTGGGACGAAACGTCATAGTCGAACTGGTCGATATTGGCAGTCCTGAAATGCCAGGCTTCCTTACCTGTTTTTATGTCTACCGCGACGATAGAGTCGTTATATTCATCCGAATATGGGTGACGATTGCCTGTCCAGAAGTCCGGTGTCTGATTACCTGTCGGGAAATAGACAAGGTGGAGCTTCGGGTCATAGGCGGCTGTGCCCCAGAAATTCGGTGTTTCAGGCGCATAGGTCTGACCTGCGGGGAGTGGAGTGCTGTCTTTTGCACCGCGTGCTGCATCCCATGCCCAGAGAATTTTACCGGTAATGGCGTCAAAACCACGAACAACACCGGAAGGTTCACCAACTGTCAGGTTATCGTTCAACCGTCCACCAACGACAATCACGCCTTCGGCAACAAGCGGAGCGGAGGTGATATTGTACGAGCCCTGATCACTTGTCGGCGGCTCTTTTGTAAGACCAACAGTCAGGTCAACAAAACCATTGTCACCAAAGCTGTCACAAAGCTTGCCGGTTTCCGCGTCAAGTGTGAAGAGACGTGCGTCAATTGTGGTTACAACAATACGTTTGCGGCAAACCGTCGGAAGGGCAGCCTCGGTATTGTTGCTGTTTTCGTTATCACCGTTTGATGCAGAATGGTTGGCAGCAGCTTGTTTATACTGCTCTGTGAGATCCGTATAGCCAACGCCACGGCATCTCTTCCAGCCTTTTGTGCTCTGGAAGATTTTCGGCTTCGGATCATATTTCCATTTTTCAGTGCCGGTTGTTGCATCAAGTGCAATAATCTTGTTGAGCGGTGTGCAAAGGTAAACTGTGTCATCCACTTTGAGTGGCGTAACCTGATATTCTGCACCGTCGATTGCAAGATCACCTGTATGATAAGTCCAGGCGACTTTCAAATCCTTTACGTTGGATTTGTTGATCTGGTCGAATTGGGCATAACGATTGCCTTTGGTGTTGCGCCCCCATGCGGGCCAATCATTTCCGCTGTCCTTTCCTGCATCTTCATAAACAACAGGCGACTTTTCGCCACTTGCTGTTACCAATGCATGCGGACGCGGCATATTGGCGAGAACCGCAATAACAGCGATGGCAAGGACCACAGAGCTGACCGTTGCGAACATTGCGGAAAACGACTTTACGCCATTTTTCTTGAGCAATGCCGGCGAAATGATAGAAACGACCAAAGCAAAAACGAGAAATACCATAATTCTTGGCACAAGCTGCCAAAAATCGAAGCCGACTTCCCAAAATGCCCATAAAAGATCAACTATGAGAAGTCCGTAGGCAACCCACAAAGCCGTTGAACGGCGTCTATAGACATCAAAGCCGATGACGATCATGGCTATACCGGCAATGGCATAAAACCAGGAACCGCCCAATGCTATGAGCCAAACACCTCCAAAGGTGAGCGCCAACCCTAAAAGTAGGGCAATAATACCAAGGACGCGAAGCGCCCAAACTTTCCAATTCGTCATTTATACTCCCGATCTTATTGGATTACCCCAGCGTTTAATCAAGTAACGAACAAATTTTCGGCGCATTGCTTCGATAGATTTTGCCCGCTTGCTTAACCGACTAGCGATTTCATTGAGAAAACAAAGGTTAGAAGCCTTTCAAAATGCATACAGCCTGAAAATACTTGGACACTATTTTAGCTGCGACATTTTGTCTCTAATTTTGTCTAGTCTGACAATAGCAAAGCGGCAAGATGTGCTGCTTCACTAAAATGACGCAATTGCCGCAATTAAAAACTTGCATTTTCAAATATTTGTTTTGCAAAAAATTTTGAACTCGGGCTGCTTGAGATGCATGCCATGATTTCCCGCCAGAATCGGGGCTGCTGCATTGGCTATTGCCCATGCAACTTGTGTGTCGGCGTCCTGATCGAGAACGAAGTCAATCACGTCTTGTTGAAGGAGTAGCTTGTGCTTATCACTCAACTCATGGCTGATCCACTTTGGCCGGTTAGGCATTTTTTTCAAAATATTGCCGATAGCGTCCGGTGCATGGACTGTTGAATATATCCCGACGATATGATGCTTGTTGAATGTCTCGAGCACAATTCTACTCGTCATATCGTCATCTTCATTGGTTTCGTGAATGATGACCGGATAGTGCTGGTCGATCATTTTCAGAAAGCCGACAACACGATCGCGATGTTCCTGCCTTTTCATTGAGCCTTGAATAACTAAAATCTCTCCGGAATCCCGCATTAATCCATTCATCAACTGTGCGGCCGTTTGTCCCTGAACAAAATTGTCAACGCCACCATAAAGATGGTCGACATCAATCGGTACATCATTGACAATCGTGACAATTTGCTCGCCACGTTTCGCCACTTCACGAAGTGCAGGGATTGCAGCTTCATCCGATCCGGCTGCTATAATCAGTGCATTGCGCTGGAAAGGAGGCGTTAAAATCGCTTTATAAAGGTTATCGTGGTCGCCTTCGGGAATGAGTGTGCGATGTAATGAAATATATGACGGTAAATTGCGGGCATGAATTTGCGCCAAAGCGTCAATTTCTCCCCATAAAGGGGAGTGGTTGCGAGGCGCATTTTTGGGAATAATAAGTTCGATGCGGTATGTACCGTGCCAGAGATCCGGCAAAACGCGTTTCATACCGAGTTCTCTCGCAGCCGCAATAATTTTTTTTCTGGTCGTTTCCGATACACTTCCACGTTCATTCAAAACACGATCGACTGTGCTCCGGCTCATCCCCGTCAGTCTTGCTATATCGGATGTGTTTACACGTTTAATTCCCGCTTTTCTGAAACGTGAACAAGCTATAGCTGACAAAAATTCTTCTCCCGAAAATTGACATCGAAATTGCACTGAAGAAATACTGCAATCCCTTTTCAAAAACATGCCAACGTATCAAAGCAGATCAAACGTGTCCGGAATTAGGAATATCAAGAACACGATGAGCTTGTCGATTAATGTTTGGTATCTCTTGAAAACTGGTGATTAATAATAACATAAAGCTTGATTTTAAAACCCGTTTTCCCGCTCTGTAACAGCTTTTTGAAGAGGTAAAACCACTTTAAAAAACAAATATCATTTTGTGAATGATCATCGATTCAATCAAATAAACCGGAATAAAAAATATAATATATATTAAGAAAAGTATATTAAATTGAATATTATTATTTTTAATGATTAAAATCTATTAATATCTAATTGAATTAAAATTATAAAAATTCCTCTCATATTATTATCCGGTTTTTCAAATTGCAAAATCTTGAAAATTCTCGGGGCATTATTAAACCTATGCACCATTAAACCTATGCACCCTGATAAATGATAATGTCGGATAGGATGGTTTCCGGAGGTTTTGCCTGAAATTTTCATAACCCATATGTTTTAACGGCCTTTTTTGTTGGCTCCTTTATATCGGCTCTTTGATAGATGGAGTATTTGTTAACGCGGGACTAACTCAGCTTCTATCATTACGTCTCCATGTTGGTTTTACAGATTCTGAGAACAATTTAATTTTTACCCACATTGTCACAGAACGCATCAGACCTGATTGCAAAGCGCTTTTGTGACGAACAAGAACGATGGTTTAATGTGATCTTTATCCGGTTTTCGACACAGGCAATTTATGACAGGTAAACTTCAATCAATTTTATGACAGATAAACTTCAATCAATCGGGGTTTTTAAAAAATTCAGCTCGTTTTAAAACGGGGGGGGGTGAGTAATTGAATATTTGATCACGGCAAAACGGGCTTAAACAATGCAGCCCGCAGGATTGTACATTTCTGTAAACGCGTTCAATTTCTATCATCAAATCGGCTAACAATAACATTTTGAATCGCAGGATCATCTCTTGATACGTGGTAAAATAGATGTCTGATTTAATCGAATTAGTTATGGTTCGAAAGTATCAGCGAATCGCTATATAGTAATGACTGCTCGGTCTGAATATGGACGATCGAAAGCATAATCTACTGTGGATTGATTTATCTGTCTGAATGCTAAAAAAATCGAAAAAATAACAATTTTTCATTATTTTACAGATATTTAGTCTATATTAAGAAGATTTTTTTTCAACTATAAATAAAAATAAGTGTGATAAAATAGACAAATAAACGGAGAAAATTAACTAAAACATTTTCTTTGTTTGTTTTCAACTTGAATTTATGTGCGTGTTATGCTTCTGAATTTTAAAAGGAGCTGGTCTGTCGTTATCAGCAAATAATTCTCAACGGGGCATTCTTACAATGAGTAAAAAATATTTCAGTACAACAGTGTCCGCATTGACATTAGTATTGGCGGTAGCAGGGTCAAATATGTCCACTGCATGGGCTGAAGAAATCACATATAATGGCAGTCAGGCTGATTATAAAAAATACCATGGTTTTCTTGGTGCAGAGGGTACTTTCGTAACTTCTAGCCAGAGCGCCGTGAACAATATAGTCACGATAGATAATCCGGATAATTTGGCAGATGATGTCTATAAAGCTCCTGATATCGTTACAGGAGCATCGGTAACGAGTGGTAGTACTTCAGAAAATACCGTTAATATCCAGGGAACTTCGAAAGTTACCGGAGATGTTTATGGCGCAATTGTCGGGAACGGTGTTTCTGAGAAAAATAAAGTTGTTATAACCGGCGGTCAAATTGGTGACCGGGTTATAGGCGGGGTTTCCAACGAGGGTAGCGCCAACAATAATAGCGTTGAGCTTTCCGGAGGTAATGTTACCAAAAATATCTACGGTGGATTTGGGACGACCGGTGCATCTTACAACACTGTGACAATAAATGGAGGAACGGCGTCTGGGAATATTTATGGCGGCGAGTCGTCAGGGGGAGACGTTAAAAATAATTCCGTTGTGGTCAAAAGTGGCAGCTACGGAAGTAATATTTTCGCCGGTTACACGGATGCTACAGGTGTAGTTGACAACAACACATTAACCCTGAATGGCGGTACGACTACTGTTTTGGTTGCAGGTGGTGCATCTTCCGGTGATGCATCTGTTTCCAATAATCAAGTTATTATGGATGGCTCGGCAAATGCATCTGTCGTTGCAGGTGGGTATATTAATGGAACAGGTGACGCTATCGGAAATAGTATAACCATTTCAGGTACCAGCGTTGTAGATGACTTGGCTGTAGGCGGAAGCGTTAACAGAGGTAATGGTTCAGCAAAAGATAATGTGACAACGATTTCCGGAGACGCCAATGTCGCTGAAGCCGGGGGTGGTAATGCGCTAAATGGCACAGCGCAAGGAAACAAACTCGTCATCAATGGGGGAACGGTTCAACGTGGCTATGGCGGGCTGTCCATGCGCGGCTCAGTGAAACAAAATACGGTTGAAATGTCGGGGGGAACAGTAAAGAATCAGATTATTGGCGGGCGCTCGCAATATGATAACGCGGATGATCCAAGTGCTGTCAGCGTGTCAGATAATCAGGTCACCATCTCCGGTGGAACTGTCGAGAAAGATGTTTTTGGCGGGGCAGCCGACACAGCGGGTAATGTGACAGGTAATGTCGTTACCATGAGTGGCGAGGGAACAAACGTAAAAGAAAATCTCGTTGGCGGTCTTAGTAATTCGGGCGATGCATCCGGTAATACGGTCAATTTAAACGGCGGTTCGGTCGGGAAAATCGTTTTCGGAGGAAATGCAACGAATGGTCGTGCTGATCGTAACATAATAAATGTTACCGGAGGATCTGTCGGTGATAACGTTATCGGCGGTCGAGCTAACAAAGGTACTGATAGCAACCAGGTTCTTGTTTCTGGCGGGACAATCAAGGGGCAGATTTCTGGGGGCTATTCAACTGACAGTGCGAGCACAAATAATACTGTCACGGTCAAGAATGTCACTGTTACAGGTGATATAACTTCCGGCTACGTTGAGAAGTCGGAGAATGCCGAAGTATCGGGTAACGCCGAAGGCAATTCGCTTATTATTACTGATGAAGCAATAATCGAGGCATCGCCTGAGGAGGACAGCAAAAACGTAAACGGGGTTACCAGCGGCTATACACAATATGGCTCGGCATTAAAAAATACTTTGTTGGTGACCTCGAAAGCCGAAGTTAATAAAGGCGTCGTGGCAGGTGTTTCCGAAAATGGTGATGTAAGCGGAAATTCGCTCACTATTAGTGGGGAAGCGCATTTATTAAGATACGGTGTTGGCGGTAAAACACTTATTGGTGATGCGACAAATAACAGCGTGTCGATTGAAGATGCGACTATTGATGGCAATGTTTATGGTGGTTATACGTCAAATGGCAATGCCACGGATAATTTGATCACTTTAACAGGTGAAAAGGTAAAAATCGGCGGCATCGTTTATGGCGGTTTTACTGATGACGAGGCCAGATCTTCGGCAGATGTCTTTACCGGCAATACATTGAAACTCGTTCACTTCCGCGGCAATTTGGTAGGCATCGAAAACGTTCAAAATTACGACTGGGTTCTGCCAAAGGACGTTGTCAATAATGAGACTCTGGTTCACATCACCGGTGATAACCCCGTTAATCTTGTCGACACGACGCATCATATTACCATTGACAACGACGGTATTCGCCTGTCCGTTGGCGACAAAATTATGCTTATTGATAAAGTTGCCAATGCACCGACATCTACTATGGAAGTCAAACAGGGCAATTTCCTGATCTATGACATGAAGGCAGAACAATCCGGTAATGGTTATCTTCTAACCGCTCAAAATAGTCAGGCTGTTAAAGAGGAAAACTCTGGCAATAGCAACAATGCAGGAAACAACAGCGGAGAGAATACGTCCAACAATAGTGGTAGTAACAATTCCAATGGTACCGGCAATAATAGCAACAATGCAGAAGCCAACAGCGAAAGCAATACAGTAGATAACAGCGGCAATACCGGTGGTAACAATGGAGCTGATTCCAATCAAAACAATGGCAATGGTTCCGGCGACACTTCCAATACCGGCAATTCGCATAATGGCAGTATCGGTGGAACGAACAATACCGGAAATACAACGCATGGTGGGCAGAGCGGAAGCGGCAACCGCGAGCTTGCGGGTCGTCTTAACCCACAAACGAAAGCATTTTCGGAAGGACGTGCCGCATCTCTGGGCTTCTTGAATCAGGGCGCAGACTTGATAGCCAATGCCGGCATTCGTGCAGCCAGAAGTTCTGTTGCAGAGGGTGGCAATAATCCATGGCAGATGAATTTGATGCCGTTCTTTGTTATTGACGGTAGCTCGAACCGTTACAAGACAGGAAGTCATGCAGATGTTGACGGTTTCAATATGGCTGTCGGCTTGGCAACCGGTTTTGAACTTGCAGACAAACATCCGGTAACACTCGGTGCATTCTTCGAATATGGCCGTGGTACCTATGACACCTCTAACAGCTTTGCCAATTATGCATCGGTTCATGGTGATGGTGACACACACTATACAGGTGGTGGTGTCCTTGGTCGGATCGATTTTGCCGGTACAGGTTTGGGTTGGGTTAACAAGCTTGAAGCAGGTCAGGCAGACGGGCTTTATGCGGAGGCATCATTCCGTGCCGGTCATATAGATACCGATTTTGACACAGATGACATTTTGGGCGAATTCGGCGAGGGGAGTGATTACGACAGTGGTGCGGACTATTACGGCCTGCATGGTGGTGTTGGTTATGTCATGAATTTCGACGAACGTAATTCGCTGGATGTTTATGGTCGCTATTTCTGGACAAAGATTGATAGTGAAACAGTTGATGTCGGTCGTGACCGTTTGCACTTTGATGAAGCTGATAGCTCGCGTTTACGCATCGGCACCAGATATACGATGATTTATAACCAACAGCTTAAGCCATATGTCGGTATTGCTTACGATCACGAATTTGATGGTGAAGTTGCAGCCCGTGCTTATGGATTTAAACTGGACAAGCCGTCGCTTGAAGGTGACACAGGCATTGTGGAAGCAGGTATTTCGATGAAGCCTGTCAGCACGATTGATGCATTGAGTGTTGATGTAACCGGTCAGGGCTTCATTGGTAGACGCGAAGGCGGCGGTGGCGGTCTCAAGATCAAATACCAGTTCTGATCAATCTCGCTGGAATATCTATAAAAATTCGTTTTTTGAATTTACAGCAAATACGCCGGATAGAACCTCTACTTTTTTAAAAAGTAGAGGTTTTTTATATGGTTAAATTGCTAATACAGTTCAAAGCAGTGTTTCTATAATATGGTTAGAAATATTATGGGATAGATGTTTAAAGCATGGGATAGGTATTTGAAGCTGCTAACGGAGTTTGTTGCGGCTCCGTAAATATTAAACTTTTTAATCGAATTACAGACCATACTACATTTTCTTGCCACGGGATTTGTTTGGCTTTTTCCGTTTTTTCACACGTTTGTTTTTAACAAAGCAGTAGATGCATAATTATTATCGGTGATTGCTACATTATTAAAACTTTTGTCATCTCATCCGGTCAGGGAATTTAAAGTTTCTTTAAAGAATATCGTTTGCACGCGCATTCAATAACGCTTGAAATTTGATCGAAAACCGCTTTTACCAAAGAGGAGGAGTCTCTCTTTCGCCTTTCATTGGCTGTTTTGCCCGAAACATTCCGAACAATGATCATTCTAAGAAAATTTTCGGTCTGTTCGAATGTGAGTGCGGATGTTTTTTGAAATTAACTGCATGTAACTGTACCTGATTTTGTTTGGAAAACAGGTCAATTTTAGTTTGTCAAATCTCGGTCACACAACCGGTTACAAAGAGCTTTTCAAAAGGTACGAAGAGCATTTCAAGTTCTGACATAATCTAGCAATAGGACCCGACATTTCTGATTTCATCTATTCAGGCTCGGGCGCTGGTGAATTTTTTAACTGTTAATTCCGGTGCTTTACGAAACATTGATTTTTGCCGCGGTTAGGCTAACGGATGACTTGTTTTTGTTAAACGAAAACCGAGCACGTAAATATCGCTTTTTTCTCTGTCATCTTATAACGGGTGGCATTTTGACGGCCAGCATATTTCGAGGAGTATCGTTTATATCATCCAGTATGAAAGCTTGTAATAAAAGGTAACCTATTTACTAAAGCCCGATAAAACACTTTGTCAGTGCTTCATTTATCGGAACCGGATGGAGGAGGACGACGGCCACAGCTTTTCCGCCCTTGGCGGACTGTGCTCCGAGGCTTCAATATATGATGATTGAGGCAGCGCATCTCAAGATGAATCATAAACCGGAGATTCTTAAAAAGCAGATTTTTCCCGCACTTTTGTTCGCATAAAAAACGGCTTAATCCAAACTCCATCGAGTGTTTGAGGCAAAATGAAAAGCCCGCATCATCACTCTTTTGGAAGGAAAGACAAGTGACTACAAAGATGCAATTTTCTTGCCGCCGGTTCTGTGAGATGCGCCGGATTTTATCACCCGACGGAGATGGGATACTGACTGGTTCCGGCAGGCATTAGTTGAAAGAAAGATCATGGCCCGCGTGCTACGTCGTAACGGTATTACAACCAGGATTTCCTTTAACAGACAAAATAGACGGCACATCATTAACGGCATTACCATTA
The DNA here is from genome assembly GCF_016100455.1 of Bartonella sp. M0283. NCBI lineage: Bacteria > Pseudomonadati > Pseudomonadota > Alphaproteobacteria > Hyphomicrobiales > Bartonellaceae > Bartonella > Bartonella sp. M0283. The sequence goes on from NZ_JACFSK010000001.1 coordinate 627,129, forward strand.
ACGGCACTACCATTCACGCTACGACCGAGAGAAATGAGGACTTTTTTGTAAAACTCAAGGAATGTCGGTGCCGAGCAACACACTCCAACACACTCTGGCGGATGCGTATTTTAACTCTTCTCAATCATCTGCGTTGCCATTATTATTATCCTCCTTCATGCCGATATGTCCGAATTTTCGGCTTTTTTGATAGCGCCGTTGTCGTTATTTGTTAAGCTTCTGAAAACAAAGGATATTATTCCTGTTTTTTCAATAAATTGACTATTTTGCTGCACGGAGTCCAATTCAAAAATGAAAAAACGAAGTATCTAATTGAGATAATTTATTATCGTGAGTTTCTCACTGTTAAAATATGTTGTTAGATTGAATACTCAATCAGGACTTTATTCAAAAAAATATTGAATGATATTCAATGCATAAATGCCATAGATAAGTTCACCATTCCTAAAGCGCCTCAAGTAAACAGGTTTTTCCAGACTAACTTTTTTAGTTGGTCGAGATTTAAGGATTGCTACCAATAACATCAGATTCATTCTGCTAATTTTCTTTTGTTATCGAGCAGTCCGTTCGTCTGAAAGAAGATTATGAAAACATGCATATTGTAATTTTCAAGTTTTGAAAATATTATTCAATAAAGTTATTTATATGACTTTATATACGGAATTTTATTTAAAAATATCAAGTTTGTTTGATTGTCAAAGTTTCGTAAGTTGTTTTATTCAGTTTATCATAAAACGAGTTTAGTATTAATATATTTATTATAATAAATAAACGCTTTTTTTATTATAAACATTATTTTATAAAAATTATAAACTATTATGTTTTATTTAAATTATATAAAAACAAAATTAGTCGAATAATATATAATGATTTTATAAAAACGATGTTATATAAGTTTATGAGAGAAATTTAAAAAATACGAAAATATTATATGAAAGATTTGTAATCGTATAATTTTGTACAAAAATATATTTTTATTCTATTTTATATATATTTATTGTAAATAATTATTTATAAAAATTATTAAAAATGCAATATAAAAAATTATATAAATTTATAATAGGATATGATTTTTATAAATGCATTTAAAACTTAAATTTAAAATGGAAAAAATAAAATTAATATTAAATAAAAATTGATTAATTATTCGGAAAAGAAATACGACATCATGTTTTGATAGGTAAAAAATAGATTGACAACTAATATGTTGTTAAGTTAACCAAATATAAATAAAGAATCAACATATAAGAAATAAAAATCTGTACGCAAAATATCGCAATAGCAGGGATATTTCGATATTGTATAGAGCGGTCAGGATTGGATTGAACGGGCAGAATTCGAGTTCCGTTTTTTATATTGTCGCGTCAAGCGCGATTTTTTAAGTTTTTGTTTCTGCGTTTTCTGTTTTTGCGTTTTTGTCAGGTCATAGAACCAGAGGTTCAGTGACTTCAATACTGTTTTGAATAATAGACGCGGGGATGTTCATATAATGAACAAAAAATTTCTGAAAGCTAATGTATCGACTTTTGCTATGCTCGTCGTTTTGGGCGTTTCAAGCCAGACAACTGCGTGGGGCGAGGACATTACTTATACCGGTAGTCAGGCCGAATATGACGGTCTGCCAACATACACAGATTCTGATGGCGAACAGGTAAAAGCAGTTTATCCGCTATCGTCTGCGTCTCAAAATAACGTGTCTGTTTCAAACCCTGACGACTATGCCCCGGGGATTGTCATGGGAGGGGAAGGTACTGCGGCAAACGCCGATTCAAATACTGTTCAAATTAAAGACGCCAGAGTAACAAAGTATGTAAAAGGTGGTCATTCAACCGGTGAATTTAACGCCTCTTCTAATACTGTCGAGGTTTTGTACGGAACGGTTATCTTGGGAGATGTGTTAGGCGGACAAGCAGAGGGGACCGGAAACGCAAATGGTAACGGAGTAAAAATTGGGGATGAGTCAGGAGGCGGCGGTAAAAGCATTAACAGTCCAGGAAAGATAATTGGCGGTTATTCCTCTGGAGGAGAGGCGGCAGATAACACGGTAACAATCTATAAAGGTGTAAGGCTATCAGGTAATATTACAGGAGGAGTGGGTAAGACAGTTGTTTCAAATAATACGGTGAACATTATTGCCGGTATTTTATCCGGTGACATTCAAGGCGGATATTCAGAGGCGGGTGAAGTAAAAAACAACACAGTCACTATAGGTAACATATCTAACACGATAAATGTTTGGGGCGGATCAAGCGTCAGCGGAAGTGTGCATGATAATTCAGTTGTGCTTAATGGGTCTTGGATCCATGGAACCACTGGAGGCGGGACTTCCAATGGTTCGGCCTCAGTATCAAACAATCAACTCGTCTTGAAAGGCGCCACGGTTGAAAAGGATGCGGTGGGCGGAGATGTCGACGGTGGCGCAGATGCTATCGGAAATAAAGTCACCCTTTCAGAGGCGAGCAAAGTTAAAGGCGATGTTTATGGAGGACGTGTCAAAAGCGGCTTCGGGAACGCCAAAAACAATGAAGTGCACGTTAGTAACACGAGTGATCTCCCTCGGAATGTCGCTCAGAATATATGGGGTGGTTATACCGATCAAGGTATTGCCGAGGCAAACCATGTTTTCATTGATCAAGGAGACGTCGACAATCTTGTTGTGGGTGGCTATTCAGCCAAAAATGCAGCTATAAACAATACAGTCACGATGAGTAGTGGGTATATAACCAATGATCTTTATGGTGGGCGTTCACAACTTAACGGGGATAACCTCTCGAATATAGCGGCATCAGGAAATCAGGTGACGCTAACAGGTGGATCTGTTAACGGAAATCTTGTCGGCGGATACGCTGATTTTTCGGCTGATGCTACAAATAATGTCGTCACAATTAATGGCAGACGATATATTTCAGACGATGAAGGTGCGGCAGGCGTGCGTCTCAACGTCTATGGGGGAAAAACCAAATCCGGAAAAGCTTTGAGTAATATTGTAAATCTGAAAGAAGGAACCGTTTCTAAAGATGTTATAGGAGGAAGTTCGAGCGAAAATATTGCCTCCTACAATCAGGCAAATATAACCGGCGGTTCTGTTATGCGTGACGCATATGGCGGACAAGGTGTTACGACCGATCATAATACGGTTTTAAGTTCGTCCGCATATATAATGGGACGTGTTTATGGTGGTTGGTCTTCTAATGGGGACGCTAACTTCAACGATGTCGTGATAAAGGATGGGACAGTATCCGGAGAGATATATTCAGGTTATAGTAATGTTCAGGGAAATGTAGAAAATAACAGTTTGGCAATTTCAGATATCGCTACAATCAAAGCTAATGCATTTGCTGGATATACAAAATCGGGTGACGCTACAGGAAATACTTTAACATTCAGTTCTGCCGTAACACGCAGTTCTGACGGCGCCAAAATCCAATTCATTTCGGGTTTTACAGAAAATGGAACAGCGCGTAAAAACACTATCTCGATTAAAGACGTGCCAATCGGCGACGAGATATTTCGGTTTCAGTCTGATGCAATCGGTGGAAAAAGCTTGAATGGTGATGCGGTAGAAAATAGCGTATTCATTGAAAATGCGTTGGTTCAAGGTAATGTTTATGGCGGCATTACAGCAAATGGCAACGCGACAAATAACTCCGTTTCTTTGACAGGTGAAAAGGTAGAAGTTCAAGGAACCATTTATGGGGGGTATTTGGATAGTCCCACGCGGGAATCTGCTGATGTATTCACCGGCAATACATTAAATCTCGTTCATTTCCGTGGTAATATCGGTAATATAGCAAATGTGCAGAATTATAATTGGTTGCTACCAAGAAATATCGTAAACAATGATGTACTTATTCATGTTACCGGCGGTCAAGCGGTTGATCTGGCAAATACCCAACATACCGTTTCAATGGAAAGTGATGGCAATCGACTGAATGTCGGCGATAAAATCATTCTCATAGACAATACGATAAACGGAAAGACATATAATTCCATTGCCGTTCACCAAGGTGGGTTGTTAATTTACGACATGATGTTGGCCTCTACGCCAGACGGGAAATACATCCTGACGACGTTGAAGTCCGACGAGAATGAAGGTGATGGCGGTAATACCGGTGGCGGTAATGGTGACGAAGGTGATACCGGTGGCGGCAACGGTGATGGCGGTAATACCGGTGGCGGCAATGGTGATGGCGGTAATACCGGTGGCGGCAATGGTGATGGCGGCCATACGGATGAAGGTAATGGTGATAGTGGCCATAACAGTGGCGGTTCGGGTGATCCGGCAGGTTATCTCAATCCACAATCGAAAGCCTATTCCGAAGGGCGCGTTGCATCTCTGGGCTTCTTGAGGCAGGGATCGGATTTGATTGCCAATTCCGGCATTCGTGCGGCCAGAACGTCGGTTGCGGAAAACAGTAACAATATGTTGCAGATGAATCTGGTTCCGTTCTTTGTCATGGATGGCAGTTCGAACCGGTATAAGACAGGAATTCATGCTGATGTTGACGGTTTCAATATAGCTGCCGGCTTGGCAACCGGTTTTGAGCTGGCAGACAAACATTTGGTGACAATCGGCGCCTTCTTCGAATATGGTCGAGGAACGTATAATACTTTTAACAGCTTTACCAATTTTGCCTCTGTACGTGGTGACGGAGATACCAACTATACCGGCGGTGGTATTCTAGGCAGGATCGATTTTGCCGGTACAGGTTTGGGGCTGGTCAACAAGCTTGAAGCAGATCAGGCGGACGGGCTTTATGTGGAAGCGTCTTTCCGGGCCGGTCATATTGATACCGATTTTAACACAGATGATCTGTTGGGCAACGTAGGCAAGGGGAGCACTTACGACAGCGGTGCGGATTATTATGGCCTGCATGGCGGTTTCGGTTATGTCATGAATTTTGACGAGCGCAACTCGGTTGATGTCTATGGTCGCTATTTGTGGACGAGAATTGATAGCGAAACCGTAAATATAGGTCAGGACCGGTTGCACTTTGACGAAACAAACAGTTCGCGTCTACGCATCGGAACCAGATATACGATGGCTTACAACCGACAATTCAAGCCATATATCGGAGCGGCATACGATCACGAATTTGAAGGTGATGTTGCAGCCCGTGCTTATGGCTTCAAGCTGGATAAACCGTCATTGGAAGGTGATACTGGAATATTCGAGGCGGGTGTTTCGATGACGCCGGTCGACACGATTGACGCTTTGAGTGTCGATATTTCCGCTCAAGGCTTTATCGGTAAACGTGAAGGCGGTGGTGGCGGCCTCAAGATCAAATACCAATTCTGATCGACCGCGCTTGACGATCTATAAAAATTCGCTTTCTGAATTATCAGGAAATACTAAAGATAGAACCTGTACTTTTTAAAAAAGTACAGGTTCTATCTTGTTCAAATTCACTGAACTTATGGTAAAATATGATAAAGTAGCTTATTGGGCGAATATGATGAAGCGGCAGCTTCCGGTACAAAAGTCATGTTATTAGACTTATAAGACGAGAATTTAAAAATTTTCATATATTTCATTAGGTGTGCCGCAAGATCGGGTAATATCTTGCCTAATTAGAAAATTATCCGGATTTTTATTAGGCAATAAAATTGTAAAAACTATTTTAAAACCGTCAGGGTGTTTCCGAATGTACCAACTTCATATCGCTAACAAAAATTATTCCTCGTGGTCACTGCGGCCGTGGGTACTTATGAAAACTCTCGGTATAAAATTCGAGGAAATAAGGCATAGCTTCAAGCCGGATAATTTTGACCAGTTTAAGGTGTTTTCACCATCTGCAAAAGTTCCGGTTCTTATCGATGAAGATGTGACAATATGGGATAGTCTGGCAATAACGGAATATTTATTTGAAAGTCATGCTTCCGTTTGGCCGGAACAACGTATTGCCAGAGCATGGGCGCGTTCGGCAGCCGCTGAAATGCACTCTTCATTTCAATCATTGCGTACCTGCTGTCCGATGTCTGTCGGGGTTATTGCAAAGTTGAAACAAATGACAGCGGATTTGGAAAAAGACATTCGTAGATTGGATGAATTATTTCTGTCAGGCCTTGAAGAATTTTCCGGTCCGTTTCTAGCGGGGGACAAGTTTACGGCTGTCGACGCTTTTTTCTGTCCTGTGGCTTTTCGGGTTAGAACCTACAATCTTCTGTTAAACCGGAAATCATCGGACTATGTGGAAAAATTGCTTGCACTTCCTTCTATGCGGGAATGGGAAAAGCGGGCTTTGGAAGAACAAGAAAGAGATCCTAGGCAAGAGGCGGCGCTTGATCGCTATGCCAATCGTGAAGAGGATCGCAGAAGAAAATCATAAATCATTCAATGACGTTTCCAAAGTTCTATGGAACGATTTTTGCCGTATAAAAGTTCTATGGAACGATTTTTGCCGTATAAAATTGTCTCACCACAACATTTCTGCAAACTGCGCTTTACCGCTCTCAATAACCGAGTTACATGTGAGATTGAAATTGTTTTGGTAGCAATGCGTTTTAATCTCTTTGCTTGTGTCAATCAGGAATTCGAAAAGAGTAGTCCTTCCAGTTACAAAACCGTTTTATGGATCGAAAATTTCGCATTTTGAATGTGACGGGGGAAGAGTTTTGTGAAAAAGACCGGCAAGAACATATGGCTAAAAAGCCAATATTCGTTCAGAGGTTTAATTCAGATGCAACTGATGAACATGGCTTATTGAAATATGCCAAAATAGAACAGCGAAAATTGTTTATGATGCGTTTCTGAGAAAGAACGGACGGACTCTCAGAAACTTTATAACAATGGATTAATTTGAAAGATATTTCCAAAAGCTTGAAAAACTGCCCTGACCGTTTTTTCGTATAATTTTTATACAACCCATAACGGTGAAAAATTTGTCTATAGAAGCTTCTTCGGAAAGTCGCATCACCAGAACAGCAGAGAATTAAATGGCTCCCCGGGCCGGATTCGAACCAGCGACCAACCGGTTAACAGCCGGTTGCTCTACCACTGAGCTACCGGGGAATGGCGCTCACTTGTGTGATGCAGCAGGGCTATAGCAAATGAATTTGTGTTTTGCAAATAGGGAAATGATATTTTTTTAAAAAAATATCATTACGACTTTGACAGAAGCTTTAATTTCAACAAATTATCCGGAAAATTGGCCTATCTGGCAAGCTGTTGATGAAAGACACGGCCTTCGGTCGAGCCGATAAAAAGAATGAATCCGTTATTTTTTATCACCTAATAAAGCGGTCGCTCTATGCAAAAAGTGATTTTTTCAAGACTCACTTTTTGAAAGGTTGAAAGGAGTATTGTTCAGGACAAGTTTTTGCGGCTATTTCGGTTATATTTGGTGTTTGCGCATAAAACCGTTTCCGATTTATAACTTGCGGGCAAAAAGGAGGCCATATTTCACCGCAAAATGATTTTAGCAGCTCGATTGTTATAGATATGATAGATATGTCGGGAAAAGGCATTAAATCATCTTCCTCTACAACATGCGAAGTTCCAAAGTTAAATCATTGGAAAAGATTTATCAAAAAATACACATAATCATAATCGGGTATCTTGACGGAAGCGTTCGCTTAACTTAATGACCTACGTACATTTTTTGAGGCCTCGTGGCGGAACGGTTACGCAGAGGACTGCAAATCCTTGTAACCCGGTTCGATTCCGGGCGAGGCCTCCACTTAATCGCCCACGTTTTACATTTTTCCCTCATATTATTTCATATAAGCATTTTTGATGAGAAGGGATTTATTGGCTCTTTCGCGGCGTGAGCAAGGTTCTTTTCACGACGCTGTTTTTTATTATTCCCGTAAATTGTTGTCAGGGCAAAACCGTTTATCCGGCTTCTGTTTATTTTATCTATTTTGTCGATAGCGCTTTTAACGATAGGCAATGGTTGTTTTTACGCACTTGGTGGGTAAATGACGGTTTCGGACAACAGGGACAAAATACCTGTATGCCAGAGGAACTTCCACTCTGATTTTGAACTTCGAGCTCGAAGAAAAGCCCGAGCTTTTTGTGATCCCCGAGTTTTTTGTGATCCCCTAGTTTTTTGTGATCAAAGTCGTTTTCTGTGGTATATGGACTCACAAACGGAACTATTAAGTGGGAAAAACTATATTTGCTGTTTTCGCTAACGGAAAACAGGAACAGCGAATCTTGTGATTGACTGTAGGCGTGTTTTTTGCGACACCTCACAAGGTATATATTTCCGTTACAGCATTTTTACGTGGTGGATTAAAAAGGAAGTTCGGTTATGGCAGCAGATTTTGCAATGCTCAGACAGAGAATGGTAGATGGGCAGATTCGGACCGTAGATGTTACGAAGCTGGGAGTTCTAGCAGCATTTTTGACCGTTCCCCGCGAAAAGTTCGTACCAGAAAACCTGAGGGAATTGAGCTATACAGACGAGGCGATTCCATTGACGGCTTCGCGCGCCGGAGGACGTGGGCGCTACCTTATGAAACCTGCGGCTTTGGCAAAACTGTTGCAGGCGGCCGATATCAAGTCTGACGATGTTGTGCTTGATATCGGTGCAGGTACAGGATACAGCGCCGCACTTTTGTCCAAATTGGCGAGCTCGGTCATTGCTTTGGAAGAAGATGAAAAATTGGCAGCGAATGCTAATGAAAATTTGCAAAATGGCAGTTATGACAATGTCGTTGTTGTGAGTGGGCCATTGACAAAAGGTTACGCAGAAGAAAGTCCCTTTGACGTGATTTTGCTGGAAGGCGCAGTGGATTTTATACCGGAAACCCTTTTTGCACAGCTTCGGGAAGGTGGACGGCTTCTGGCTGCAGAAGGGCATGGAAATTCTGCCGTTGCTCGCGTTTATATGAAAGAAGATGGCGTTGTTTCGGCTCGTCGCTTATTCAACCTTGCAATCAATCCTTTGGAAGGGTTTGTAAAAACACCGGAATTCGTATTCTAAATGTTCTTCTTAAGGGTTGCGCTTGTGCAACGTTTTGATTTTTAATGTGTCGATCCATTGCTTTTTTGTGACGGTCGAGTAAATAGTAACATCTCGTCTGGGTATGATGAGTTACGTAAAATTTTTGAATTGAGGTGTAGCTGTGGTGAAAACAAAAAAAGCTCTTTTTTCGGCTTTGTTGCTATCAGGCGTTGTTTTTGCAACGCAATCAGTGCATGCCGAAACGCTGATGGGGGCACTCGCCAAGGCTTACACGAATAATGGAAATTTGAACAGTGAAAGAGCAAGTGCTCGTATTCTTGACGAGGATATCGCTATCGCTAAATCGAATTTCCGTCCACAGATCGAGGGGTTTGGCTCCTATGCGCGAGGGCGCAGCGCCGCTACAACATATTATACAACCACCGGTTCGTTGGGCGTACAATTAAGCCAAAAAGTGTTTGATGGTTTTGTTACCAAAAACACGGTTGCTTCGGCAGAGGTCAAGGCGCAGGCGCAACGGGAATATCTTCGAAATACCGAGCAGAATATGCTGGTAAATGCCGCAACAGCCTATGCCAATGTTTTCCAATATCGCCAAATTGCAGAATTGCGTCGTCAGAACCTTGCAGCACTTGAAGAACAGGTTCGTGCTGACAAAGCAAAACTCGATGTTGGTGAAGGAACGAGAACCGATCTGGCACAATCGGAAGCGGCGCGTTCGGTTGCAGTATCCGAGCTTAGTCTGGCACGTGCCGATGTCAAATCGGCCGAAGCAGTCTATCGTCAAGTCATCGGGGCGGATCCGGATAAGCTGGAACGGCCTCCGGTTTCTAAAGCTTTGCCGGCCTCACCGGACGCAGGATATAAAATCGGAGCAGCGACTCACCCCGCGATTCTCTATTCAAAATATCTGATTGATGCGAGCTCCTATAATGTGAAAGCAAAGGAAGGCGCCTTGCTTCCTCAGGTCGATTTATCAGCGAGCACGTCTTATAACCAGATTTATAATGGCCCCGGTGATGGCGGCCGGTCCAACTCTGTCGGTGTTTCCATTAATGTTCCTATCTATCAGGGCGGGCGTACTTCGGCTCAGATCCGGCAGTCAAAAGAACAACTCGGACAAGCAAGAATCCAGTTGGATCTTGCTCAGGATAGTGTTCGCGAAAATATGTCCTCTTCCTGGTCCCAATTGGAAGGTGCTCGTGCTTCGGTTATCGCCTATCGTGATAGTGTTCGCGCTGCAGAAATTGCTCTTGATGGTCGTGTACAGGAAAATCGTGTTGGTCAAGCGACAACTCTTGATGTTTTGAATTCGCGCACCCAGCTTATTGATGCACAGATTTCTCTTGTTACCGCCGAACGGAATGTTGTAGTCGCAAGCTATAATGTCCAGTCTGCAATTGGTAAAATGACAGCCGATCAATTGGGCTTGCGTGTTGTTAAATATGATCCGGAAGAACACAACAAGGCAGTGAAGGATAAATGGATTGGTGTGCGCACACCGGACGGTCGCTAAGTTTAGCTGACAAGACTATTTTTCATTATCGTTCAAAAGAACAAAATAAGGGTGCATTGGTATTCCATGCGCCCTTTTATTTTATAAAGTTTTGAATTTCTTGAGGATTAATTGAAGACACATAAAATATGAATAATTGAATTATAGTCATTTTATATCAGAAAATGTTTATAGGTATTATAATTTGACTAAAACAAATAATGGAAAAAGAAATTTATTATTTTTTAATTATTGAAAATAAATAGAATTCGATTTTAATTTTTCCGATCGTTTATAAAACGAAATTTTATAAGAACAATTTCTTGTAATTGAGTGAGTGAATTAAAAAACAAGCCACTCGTTTTGTTGCCGATGGTTATTTAGCAAGACCTTTTTCAGGAACGAATTTTTGTAGTCTCGATCGGTGGGGGAGAGAATGCAAAAATCGCTGTCACGAATTGCGTGATTTCTTTTGCAAATTGTGCGGTCAAAAAAAACAGAAAATTCAAGAGATTCGAAAAATATATATAGCGCGATTGGAAGTCAGGTTTTAATCGGAAAATGCAAATTTTGGCCGTTTGATATTACTTAAACATTAAGCTCGCCAAAAACGGAGGAGGGTAGAGTGAAGAAATCTGTGCGTAGGTGGTCAGAAGACGCCCGCCATTATTTTAGTAAGGTTAACGATTTGCTAAGTTCGATACAGATTCTGATTGCTTTTATGAGGTTAATGGTATGGCACAAAGTTCAAATGCGTTGAGGGAACAACCGACAACGGATGAGATACTCGCGTCTATACGAGAAATAATTGAGGAAAATACCGGTCGTGTAGATCGTCGTGCTGCTGCAAAAACTTCTACGAATAATCGGAGTGCAGCCACAGGACGGCAGACATTAAATAATACACAGACAGGACTTGATGATTTGTCGGTTGATGAGGCTATGAAAGTACTGGCCGCACGGATAGGGCTAAAAAAAGACAGCAATCAAAACACCGCTGATCTTGGAGCTGCAGATGCTTTTTCAAATGATGTATCCGCGCCATCGGCTCTTTCTCAAAAACCGGTTGACGAGCAATTGCAATCCTCTCGACAACAGCAAAATACTGTCAATGAGGTTCCGCAGGATTTTAATAACCGGCCTGCCGATTTAACAGGTGGCGGCGACTTGGCTGGTGGAGAACAGATTGCACCGGACAACACGAATTACCAATCAATGCAAAGTGCCGATTTGTCAGCTCGACAGGATGTTGAAAAGGCTGCTGATAACGGTGCACATACAGAAGTGAATAAGGAAGATAATTATTCCGACATCCGTTTAAGCCCTGAATTTTGGAACAATGTTAATGCTTTGGCAGAAGAGGCTCTGAGGCCGATTCTTGTCCAATGGTTGCAAAAACGTTGGCCTGCTCTTGTCGACAAAATTTTGCGTGAAGAAATTAGCGGTGCGTTCAAGAGAAATTTCCCGTCCGATCAGGGGTAAGAAAGAGGAATTTCTCCGCTAATCCAATTTTGATTACGGGCAAATATAGTCATTGAAAGCCAATTCGGGTTATAAAGCCGTCTCACAAATGCAAAGCGTTTTTGTGTTGGTAGACGGTTTTATTTTTTCGACAAATTATGCAGGAATTCTTCCTTTATTTTTTGAATCCTGAGTGGAAGTCGGGTACAACCGTAAAAATAGTGTTGTCCAGATTAAACTCGGCCATTTTTTGAAATGGGCAAAGAGTGCAATCGCGTACCGGTAATAATTGGAAAAGAGAATGTTAGACAAGACATATGATGCCGGCTCGACCGAGCCCCGTATAGAAAAACAATGGGAAGAAAACGGCGTATTCAAAGCTGGCGCTGGTTCGAAGCCCGGTGCGGAAGCGTTCAGTATCGTCATTCCGCCGCCCAATGTTACCGGCTCTCTCCATATGGGACATGCGCTCAATAATACCATTCAGGATATTATGGTTCGTTTCGAGCGTATGAGGGGAAAGAATGTTTTGTGGCAACCTGGTATGGATCATGCCGGTATTGCCACACAAATGGTTGTCGAACGGCAACTTGCGCAAAGAAAAGAACCGACCCGTCAGGAAATGGGGCGGGAAAAATTTGTCGAACGTGTTTGGCAGTGGCGCGAAGAATCGGGCGGCAAGATCGCACACCAATTGCGGCGTCTGGGCGCTTCTTGCGATTGGTCACGCGAGCGTTTCACGATGGATGAAGGGCTTTCGCGTGCGGTACTTGAGGTTTTTGTTACCCTTTATAAAGAAGGGTTGATTTATAAAGACAAACGTCTTGTCAATTGGGATCCGAAACTGTTGACCGCAATTTCCGATCTTGAGGTCGAGCAGAAGGAAGTAAAGGGCCATCTCTGGCATTTCCGTTATCCTTTGGAAGGTAAAGTCTTCAATCCGGATGATCCGAGCACCTTCATTGTTGTGGCGACAACACGGCCAGAGACTATGCTTGGCGATACTGGTATTGCCGTTAATCCGAAAGACAAAAGATATCAGGCACTCATCGGCCACCACGCGATATTGCCGTTTGTCGGCCGCAAAATTGAAATTGTCGGTGATGATTATGCTGATCCCGAGGCGGGGACAGGTGCTGTTAAAATTACACCGGCGCACGACTTTAACGACTTTGAAGTAGGGCGTCGTCACAATCTGAGAATCATCAACATCATGACAGAAAATGCCAAAATTTTTCTGCGTGACAACGAGGATTTTCTGAAAGATCTGGATAAGACCGAAGAGCTCAACAAGCTTGTCGAGGCATTCGATCAGGTGGACCGCTTTGTCGCTCGGCAAAAGATTGTCGAGATGATGGAAGAGGGCGGCTATCTTCAAGGTATTGAAGACCACACCCACATGGTTCCTCATGGAGACCGCGGTGGCGTACCGATTGAACCATTGTTGACAGACCAATGGTATGTCAATGCGGCAAAACTTGCAAAACCGGCTATTGATGCTGTCAAGAACGGTAAGACCACGATTATTCCCAAAAATTGGGAAAAAACTTATTTCAACTGGATGGAAAATATCGAGCCATGGTGCATCTCCCGCCAATTATGGTGGGGACACCAAATACCGGCCTGGTATGGGCCTGACGGCAAGGTATTTGTCGAAAAATCGGCCGAGGAGGCACAAAAGGCTGCTGACGCGCATTACGGCAAAGCTGTTGAATTGCGGCGAGACGAAGATGTGCTTGACACCTGGTTTTCATCTGCTTTGTGGCCATTTTCAACACTCGGCTGGCCTGACAAGACAAAAGAACTCGAAATCTATTATCCGACGAGTGTTGTCGTTACCGGTTTCGATATTTTGTTTTTCTGGGTTGCCCGTATGATGATGATGGGGCTGCACTTCATGCACGATGTGCCGTTCCATAACATTTATATGCATGCGCTGGTTCGTGACAAACACGGCGCTAAAATGTCAAAATCGAAGGGAAACGTTATTGATCCTCTCGATCTGATGGATGAATACGGTGCGGATGCATTGCGCTTTACTCTGTCCATTATGGCGGCGCAGGGACGCGATGTGAAACTCGATCCCGCACGCATTGCCGGATATCGTAATTTTGGAACGAAACTTTGGAATGCTACGCGTTTTGCAGAAATGAATGGCGTTGCCTATGATCCTGCATTCAAGCCGGAATCGGTCAAACTTTCGCTTAACCGCTGGATTTTGACAGAGCTTTCGAAAACGATTGAAGCAGTCACCTCCGGAATTGAAAACTACAAGTTTAATGAAGCAGCAGCGGCTGTCTATCGGTTTATCTGGAATACACTTTGCGACTGGTATCTGGAATTGTTGAAGCCGATTTTTCAGGGAGAAGATGAGAACGAGAAAAAGGAAGCACAAGCTTGTGTGGCCTGGGTTCTTGAGCAAGTCTATAAAATCCTCCACCCGTTTATGCCTTATATGACAGAAGAATTATGGGCTTTGACAGCAACGGATAAACATAAAAGAAACACCATGTTGGCGCTGGCGCCGTGGCCTGATATCAATTTCCGTGATGAAAAAGCGGCAGAGGATATCAATTGGCTCATTGATGTTGTCGGTGGAATCCGTTCTGCTCGGGCTGAAATGAATGTTCCGGCGGGAGCTATGGCACCTCTGGTGATAGTCGAGGCAGGACAGACAACAAAAGAACGTGTCGAACGTCATGAAGCGGCAATCAAACGGCTTGCCCGCATTGAAACTATCGAATTTGCAAACAAGGTTCCGGAAGCTTCGGCCCAGATTATCCTAGGTGAAGCAACATTTTGCATGCCACTTGGAAAATTGATTGATTTCGAAGCGGAGCGTGCAAGACTTACAAAGGAAATGGGGAAAATCGACCTTGATATAGAGAAGGTCGAAAAGAAGCTTGATAACCCCAAATTTGTTGCAAATGCCAAGCCAGATATTGTCGAATCCGAACGGGAACGTTTGAAAGAACTTAATGCGGCCAAAGAAAAACTGGTTATTGCAATCAAACGGTTGGGATGAGTTTCTTTCGAATAACGTCAAAATAAAAATACCGCCCGAAATTTTTTCGGGCGGTATTTTTTAAAGTAAACTGTTTTTGCTAAAAGCGAATTTAACCCCTTCCGCTACCATTACCGACAGATGACGCATAGTTTTTACGCACCGTTGGAGCAGGAGCAGGAATGTCGGCCGGATTGAGTGTCCTCCACTGGCGTTCGCCGTTGTCGCCAAGATACCAATAACCGGTTGTCCCGGAATTGTCGGTTGCTTCGTTTACAGAAGGCTTTTGCGTTGTGGTGCAGCCCGACAGAACTGCCATAAAAAACGCAAACGCTACGATACTCGCTTTACTCGTCATCATTTCAACTCATACACAAGGTTGATCCGGATTAGATATATAAAAGTGGCTCAAAACTACGGCCATCTCGAAAATGAGACTATCTCATAATTATGAGCATCTCATTGTCAAACAAGACTGACCTTTCTTAATTTTACATAACTGCCTGTCCGGATGCAATTTTAAAAAACATCGCATTGTAACGGGTTAACCATAGCGAACTGAATCCAATATGTTGCTTTCAGGCAACACAATTTTGATTGTTTATGTGCTAGCATCAGCAACATAGTTGGTGCCTCATTCCCACCACAAAGCCAGTGCACTTTTAAAAATGTAAAGTAATTTTGCATGCGTATCTGTGGCGAGACAGGAAAAATTCAAATGGAAAGATGCAAAGAAGGTTGGTTAGCCAGTGTGACAGCACTCACATTGGGAATCTGTCTTTCTACCGCATCTGCTTTGGATATCAATCACAGCAAAAACGAGTCGAATAGTCCATTCGAATTTTTCAAAAGTGGTATTTCTGCCTATAAAAACGGCGATAAAGATCAAGCGGTCAAAGCACTTAAATATGCAGCTGACAGGGGACACCCCGGAGCAAACTGGAAGCTTGCCCGCATGTATGCCGACGGCGACGGCGTGGTTGAAAATGATTACGAGGCTTATCAGTTTTACGTTCGCATCGTTCAGGAAGGCGCTGATCCGGGGTCTGAAGATGAAAGTTATCTTTCGGATGCACTGGTGGAAATTGCAAGTTATCTCGTAACCGGCATTCCGAATTCACCCGTCAAACAGGATATGCCTCAGGCGCGCAGTCTTTATTTGCAAGCGGCTACCAATTTTGGCAATCCCGAAGCACAATATCGTTTGGGGAAAATGTTGTTGAATGGCGATGGCGGTGAAAAAAATCCGGTTCAGGCGGCTCGCTGGTTTCAACTTTCGGCAAGAAAAGGCAACCCTGCGGCGCAGGCAATGTTGGGCAATATGTTATTTCAAGCCGGAAAGACCGTAAGGGGACTGGCGATGATGACCGCTGCCTATGAAAAAGCCGCTCCACATGATCAGACATGGATAAGACAATTACAAGAACGCGCTTTTGCTGTTTCCGGAGAGGCCGACCGCCGCACAGCTATTTCTCTTGCAAGCGATATTATCAAAAATGATAACGGTTTCTGATACCGATTTTCTTCCGTTATAATCTAAATCTATATTACCGCCACCTCTTATTGAGAGGCTCTAAAATATAACGGACAGTTAACAAAAAACACTGCTTGATAGGCTTGTGTCGGTTAAAAGAACGATATTTATTTACCCGATATAGTGAATCTGGTGAGTTTCCTGAACAGGTAAAAGATTAAACTGTTTCTGGAGTTTATATCGTTAAAAATTCTTTGGCTTTATCCTGCAAGAATTTGAAATAACCATTTATATCATTTTAGAAATTCACTTTTCAAAAAGAAAAATATCGGAATATGTTTTGGCACCTAGTGATATGTTTACTGCGTAACGCAAATAATTGCAGGGGACGGCGGATGATCGGTTTGATTGTTATGGAATTTGCCGGAAAAGAACCAATAGAGAAATGGTCCCTGTCAGGCTCTTAGAGAAGAAATGTTCATTCTTTCTGTAAATTCAAGAAAACAAAATGGTCTAACAGTCAAAAAGACTTAACAGCCTTCAGGGCATGAGAATAGAACCAGCCAAAGCCGGATGTTTGCCCGAGAAACGCCGCACGATCGCAATCGCACACATTATCATTCATCGGGTTTCATCAATTAATGGCTTAAAATCTTTGACAGAAAATCACGGGCACGCGGCGTTCTCGATTCGGGCGAAGCAAAAAATTCTTCCGATGTGCAGTCTTCCAATATTGTCCCGTCATCCATGAAGATGACTCTGTCGGAAACTTTATGCGCAAAGCCCATTTCATGGGTAACACAGATCATGGTCATTCCATCTTGAGCAAGCCCTACCATGACATCAAGGACTTCTCCCACCATTTCAGGATCGAGAGCCGATGTCGGTTCGTCGAACAACATGACAATAGGATCCATAGTCAAAGCGCGCGCTATCGCAACGCGTTGTTGCTGACCTCCCGAAAGTTGACCGGGATATTTATCTTTGTGATCAATCAAGCCGACGCGTTTGAGATATTTTAATCCGCTCTCTATGGCTTCCTTTTTGGAACGATGAAGAACTTTAATTTGTGCAATGGTCAAATTCTCCATAACAGACAAATGGGGAAACAGCTCGAAATGTTGAAAAACCATTCCGACACGGCTCCTCAGTTTCGGCAAATTGGTTTTCGGAGAATGAACCGGAACACCATCAACCCAGATTTGCCCTTCCTGAAACGGCTCAAGAGCATTGATCGTCTTTATAAAGGTTGATTTTCCTGAACCGGAAGGACCACAGACAACGACCACTTCGCCCTTACTTATATTGGTCGAGCAATTTTTCAAAACGTTGAATTTTCCATACCATTTGGAAACGTTTTTGACTTCAATCATGTGTTCGGACATGGAACTTTCCTATCAGCGAATAATCGAGACTTTTTTCTGCAGGTACATAACGGCCTGCGATAGCGTGAAACAGATCACAAAATAGAATAGGGCGGCCAGTATATAAGCTTCCTGTTTGACACCGAAATTGTTTGCCACAATGTCGAAACCTTTAAGAAGGTCATTACCGCTAATTGCATAAACCAGTGATGTATCCTGAAAAAGGATGATGACCTGAGTAAGAAGCACGGGAAGCATGTTGCGCAGTGCTTGCGGCAATATAACAATCAGCATGGATTGCCAATAAGTCATGCCGAGAGCTTCGCTGGCAAATTTCTGTCCCTGTGGAACTGAACGTATCCCGGCCCTCATGATTTCTGCAAAATATGCCGCTTCAAAAGCAGTGAATGTTATAAAGGCCGAATTGTTTGCACCGATCGAATGGCCGGTGACAAAAGGCAATAGAACAAAAAACCACAAAATGACCATAACCAGCGGAATTGCACGCATAGCGGTGACATAGAAGGTTGCAAGCCATGAAAATGGTTTTATCGAGGACAAACGCATCATTGCCAGAAGTGTCCCGAAAATGATCCCCAATATTGTAGCAACAACCGTCAAAACAACACTGAAAATAAGTCCGGACAAAATATAGGTTTTGAAGACATCGAAGGTGAAAAAAGAAAAATCCATCCACGAAAAGTCGAACGTCAGGTAATAGGAAAGGGTAGATGCGAGATTAGACATGATTACCTTCCCTCCGTCTGAAATCCGGGAATTTTGACCATCCGTTCAATGATTGACATGACGATAAAAATAGCCAGCGAAATAATGACGTAAAGAACTGTTACAACCATGTAGTTCTCGTAAACATGACTGACTTCTTCAATAGCCTGAAACTGGAATTGCATCAGTTCGTGGATTGATACGGCAAAAGCGACGGCCGAATTTTTCACAATCCCCATGGATTCCGATATGAGCGGTGGCAGAATTGTACGCATTGCTCGGGGCAGAATAACATATCGATAAGTCTGATAAGTCGTAAATCCCATTCCCATAGCCGCATAACGCTGTCCTGTCGGGATGGCTTCAATACCGGAGCGAACCTGTTCGGCGATACGGGCAGAGGTAAAAAATCCCAATGCACAGATGATTAATATCATCGGCGGAAAGTTCATTGCTGGCGGATATATCTTCGGTACGACGAAGTACCAAAGAAAAATCTGGACAAGGAGCGGAATGTTGCGGGTTATTTCCACCCAAATCCGTGCAATTATCCGCAATATCCGGTTCAATATGGACGTGCGTGGCAGCGTTCTCATTGTGCCGATAATGACACCGACGATAATGGCTAAAATCAAACTCGAAATTGAAAGCAGAGCCGTATTCAAAAAAGCGTTGAGTAAAGTGTCAAGATAGGTATGGCTCACACCTGCTTTACCAAAACAACCGGCAACGTGGGTGTGATCAATATCATCCAGACAGAGGAATGAAAAATCCATTGTAGACTATTCCCGACAAACTTACACGAGTACCCGCACACCTGAAACTGGACGAGCCAATCGTTCCGATAAAGGAATAAAATCGGCTGCACGCAAATTCAAACACATGCAGCCTTTACACACAGTTTTATTATTTGTTTTCTTTATATTCTTCCATTGGCTTGTTGTTGGGATGTTCCCATGCATCTTTGGTAATATCTGAAAGAGGTAGCCCGACAACTGTATTTGATGGAGGAACCGGCTGCATGAACCACTTGTTATAAAGTTTTTCCAGTGAGCCATCTTTTACTTGGCGAACAATACTGTCATCAATGGCCTGTTCCAAATTTTTGTCATCAAGACGCAACATACAGGCAATCGGTTCAACCGAGAGAACGTCATTCAAAATAACATAATCGGACGGATTTTTCGATTTCGAAATGTTTCCGGCCAGAATTGATCTGTCCATCACAAAAGCATCAGCTCTTCCTGATTCCAGAAGCAAGAAACTATCGGCATGATCTTTGCCGTTTACTTCCTTGAAATCGATATTTTGCGCGCGTTTGTTTTTGCGAATAAGCTGTACAGATGTTGTTCCTGTTGTCGTTGCAACTGTTTTTCCATTGAGATCGGCAATCGATTTAATGCCGGAATCTTTTTTGGTGGCAATGCGTACTTCTTCGACATAAGTCGTATAGGCAAAAGCTGCTTCTTTACCTCTCGCGGCATTGTTGGTTGTCGAGCCACATTCGAAATCATAGGTTCCGTTTTGCAAAAGCGGAATACGATTTTGGGAAGTAATCGGTAAATAATTGATCTTGATCGGTTTACCTATCTTTTTAGAAATATCGTCAATAATGCGTTCAGCCATCTCGGTATGAAAACCGACATATTTGCCGTTACCGAGAGCATAAGCCAAACCTGACGATTCGCGCACACCTAGTGTTATCGAGCCGCTATCTTTAATTTTTTCAAGTGTGTCCTTTTGCTGGCCCAATGCTGTTCCAGTCAGTCCCAAGATTGCCATAGCGGCAAAAGCCATCAGGGCTCTTTTCATGAATGTTCTCCTTAATCGGTTATTTTTGCAAGAAAATTTCTGCCGAACGCAAGTTTAGCACATTTTTTTCATGAATATAACATTTCTGTATTTTAAAACGCATTCTTTATTTTTAGACGCATTTTTTTATTTGACGGGTGAAAAAGACAAACTGACCTAACGTAACTCAATAACGACAGGAACATGATCGGACGGTTTATCCCAGCCGCGAACGGCCCGTTCTACGGAGCTAGATTCAAGTTTGTCCGCTGCTTCTGGAGAAATGAAAAAATGATCAATTCTTATTCCATCATTTTTCTGCCATGCGCCAGATTTGAAATCCCAGAAACTATAATCCGGATTATCCGAAGTGGCGCGGGTGGCATCATAG
Source organism: Bartonella sp. M0283 (assembly GCF_016100455.1). Lineage (NCBI taxonomy): Bacteria > Pseudomonadati > Pseudomonadota > Alphaproteobacteria > Hyphomicrobiales > Bartonellaceae > Bartonella > Bartonella sp. M0283. The sequence continues at coordinate 647,747 of NZ_JACFSK010000001.1, forward strand.
AAGCCGAGGTTTTTTATCTTCCACAAAGCTTCGCGACTTTTTGGCAGATACAACGCATCTCCTTCCCACTCCTGAGGATTTTTGGCATCAAGAGCAGAATCGATGACATTATAATCGCCGGCAAAAATCAAAGGTTCTTCCAAAGCAAGAAGGGAAACTGCGCGGTCGTAAAAGCGTTCATACCAACGTAGTTTATAAGGATATTTTTCGCTATCAACGGGATTACCGTTTGGTACATAAAGCGAGACAATACGTATAACGCCCGTTTTTGTGGAATAAACAGCTTCGATATAACGGGCCTGTTCATCGCTGTCATCGCCAGGCAGACCACAGATTACCTCGTCAGGATTAATCTTGGAAAGAAGCGCCACACCGTTGAAGCCTTTTTGTCCATGGGTATTAATATTGTAACCGAGCGCTTCAATCTCGGCTCGCGGAAAATTGGCATCAATTGTCTTTGTTTCTTGCAGACATACCACGTCGACGTGAGACTGTTTAAGCCACTTTATAAGAGTGTCATGTCTTGCCCTGACACCGGCCACATTCCAGGTTGCTATTTTCATGATGAACACTTTAATCAATGTTTTTCTAAAGCTTCAAGTGTTTGTTTCTATAATAATGAATAATGGGGACAAGAAAATCTTCAATCACGATTCTTCATTAATTGCGGCGGTCAATCTTTTAACTGTACGGGTAAGCTCTTAAATCTACGGAAAATGGTAACACGTTTCACTTGCAACTCGTTTACAACGAGGTTGACGTACGCAAAATCTCGCATAAGCGCAGCCTGTAGCGAACAAAAATGAATGACAATATTACCCATATGGCTAAATTACCCATATCGCTAATTCGGCAGAGTTTAACATCTAATTGATGACAATATCCGGAAGTGTTCATCATATTTTAACGCATTTATTTATAGCCGATTCTATTTTCTCATTGTTTGATTCCTCAAACGAGCTGATAATGGGCATTAAAACCGAATTAAGAGAGTGATTGCCATTCTCTGGAAGGTTTCACAAAGGGAATAGGCTGTTAAAATCGGGTCAAGATTGTTGCCTCTATGCCGATAAACCGTCAATTGTTCATCCAAACGCCGTAAAATTCGCGATTTCATAGTTTTTCTCGGCTATAGGACTTGACGCAACAACCGTTTATCGTTAATAAACCGCCATCGGAGCCGATGTGAGGTTAGCTACATTTTCAAAACGACACGTTTTGGAGTTCGCCTCAAACAGGGTTCGTTTTACGGTTTTGAAACGCAAATGCCGGATGCATGAGGCCTTTGAAAGGTCTCCTCTGCTTATAGTCGGGTGATCTGCACGATAGCGGTGAAGCCCGGTTTTTTGTGCATGTGTTTACTGTCGTTACCAGTTGGTTCGGAGCTAAAATCCGGTTGATTGGGAACTAAATAAAGTGAAGCGGCCCAAATTGGGCGAGACGAAAAAGAGATTGAAAAGAGGAAGGTTGAATGCCTACCGTAAACCAGTTGATCCGCAAGCCGCGTACAGCGCCGGTCAAGCGTAATAAGGTTCCTGCCTTGCAGGCAAACCCGCAAAAGCGTGGTGTGTGCACGCGCGTTTATACAACGACACCAAAGAAACCTAATTCGGCTCTCCGTAAGGTTGCCAAGGTTCGTTTGACCAATGGTTTTGAAGTTATTGGTTATATTCCTGGTGAAGGTCATAACCTTCAGGAACACTCCGTTGTCATGATTCGTGGCGGACGTGTTAAGGATTTGCCTGGTGTTCGTTATCACATCATTCGTGGTGTGCTCGATACGCAAGGTGTCAAGAATCGTAAGCAGCGCCGTTCCAAATACGGTGCCAAGCGTCCTAAATAAGTTTGAGAGACGAAGCCAATGTCCCGTCGCCATAGAGCAGAAAAACGTGAGATTAATCCAGATCCGAAATTCGGTGATCTTGTGATTACAAAGTTTATGAATGCCATCATGTTTGATGGTAAAAAGTCAGTTGCAGAACGCATCGTTTATGGTGCGCTTGATGCAGTTGGAGATAAAGCAAAAACAGAACCTGTTGCTCTGTTTCATCAAGCATTAGAGAATGTTGCTCCTCATGTTGAAGTTCGTTCTCGCCGTGTTGGTGGTGCAACCTATCAGGTTCCTGTAGATGTTCGTCCTGATCGTCGTCAGGCATTAGCCATTCGTTGGCTTATTGCTGCCGCCCGTAATCGCAACGAAACAACTATGGTTGATCGTTTGTCGGGCGAGTTGATGGATGCAGCGAATAATCGTGGTTCGGCTGTCAAGAAACGCGAAGATACGCACCGTATGGCGGAAGCCAACCGCGCATTCTCGCATTATCGTTGGTAAGAGAACTCTTTTTAATCGAAAGCAAAAAATATGGCTCGCGAGTATAAAATCGAAGATTATCGCAATTTTGGTATTATGGCGCATATCGATGCCGGTAAGACCACAATGACCGAGCGTATTCTTTACTATACCGGTAAGAATCATAAAATCGGCGAAACGCATGATGGCGCTTCTACGATGGATTGGATGGAGCAGGAGCAGGAACGTGGTATTACCATTACCTCCGCTGCGACAACCACTTTCTGGAAAGGCCGTAACGGCGAGAAGTGCCGGTTCAATATTATTGACACCCCGGGACACGTCGATTTTACGATTGAAGTAGAACGTTCTTTGCGTGTTCTTGATGGTGCTATTGCACTTCTTGATGCAAATGCCGGTGTTGAACCTCAGACAGAGACTGTATGGCGTCAGGCTGAAAAATATCATGTACCGAGGATGGTTTTTGTCAACAAGATGGACAAGATCGGTGCTGATTTTTATCGCAGCGTTGAAATGGTCGGTTCACGTCTTGGTGCAAAGGCACTTGTTCTTCAGTTGCCTATCGGTGCAGAGAATGATTTCGAGGGTGTTATTGACCTTATCGATATGAAAGCCCTTACATGGGATGGTTCGATTGGTGGTCATACGGTAACCAGTGAAATTCCTGCAGATATGAAGGAAAAAGCTGAAGAATATCGTGAGAAACTGGTTGAGTCTGCTGTTGAAGTTGATGAAGCAGCGACAGAAGCTTATCTTGAAGGCAAAATGCCTACCAATGATGAGCTTATCGCTCTTATCCGTAAGGGTACTTGCGAGGTATTGTTCCATCCTGTTCTTTGCGGTTCTGCCTTTAAAAATAAGGGTGTTCAACCTTTGCTGGATGCTGTTGTTTCCTATCTTCCGTCTCCGGTTGATGTTCCTGCTATTCAGGGCGTCGATGTTAAGACAGGTGAAGAAACAACACGTGAATCTTCTGATGCCGCTCCTCTTTCGATGTTGGCATTCAAGATTATGAACGACCCATTTGTTGGTTCTTTGACTTTCTGCCGTATCTATTCGGGCGAGTTGCATAAAGGCGTCTCTCTTGAAAACACTGTAAAAGGCAAGAAAGAACGTATCGGCCGTATGCTGTTGATGCATTCGAATGCACGTACCGATATTGATGAAGCCTTTGCCGGTGATATTGTAGCATTGGCCGGTTTGAAAGAAACAACAACAGGCGATACACTTTGCGATCCGCTTCATCCGGTAATTCTTGAACGCATGGAATTTCCTGATCCGGTTATTGAAATTGCAATTGAGCCGAAGACGAAAGCCGATCAGGAAAAGATGGGTATTGCGCTCAATCGTTTGGCTGCTGAAGATCCGTCATTCCGTGTTAAATCGGACGAGGAATCCGGTCAGACTATTATTGCAGGTATGGGTGAACTTCATCTGGATATCATCGTTGACCGTATGCGTCGCGAATTCAAGGTTGAAGCTAATGTTGGCCAGCCGCAGGTTGCTTATCGTGAAACGATTACGAAACCTGCCGAAGTTGACTATACCCATAAGAAGCAATCTGGTGGTTCGGGTCAGTTCGCTCGCGTCAAGATTCTTTTTGAACCTTATGATGGTGAAGGTTTGCTGTTTGAATCCAAGATTGTTGGTGGTGCCGTTCCTAAGGAATACATTCCGGGCGTTCAAAAAGGGCTCGAAAGTGTTATGGGTTCAGGTCCTCTTGCCGGCTTCCCAATGCAGGGTGTTAAAGCCACTTTGCTTGATGGTGCCTACCACGATGTTGACTCTTCGGTTCTTGCCTTCGAAATTGCCGGTCGAGCTGCATTCCGTGAGGGTGCCCAGAAAGCCGGTGCTCAGCTTCTTGAACCAATTATGAAGGTCGAGGTTGTTACACCGGAAGATTATGTTGGTGATGTTATTGGTGATTTGAATTCCCGTCGCGGACAAATTTCCGGTACAGAACCGAGAGGCATTGCAACCGTGGTTGATGCTATGGTTCCGCTGGCAAACATGTTTGGTTATGTCAATAGCTTGCGTTCGATGAGCCAGGGGCGTGCCCAATACACAATGCAATTTGATCATTATGAACCAGTGCCTACGGCAGTGGCTCAAGAAATTCAGAAAAAATTCGCGTAATCAGGCGGTTACGTATTAACTTTCAACTCAGCCCTGAATAGGGCAGGAAATGGAGAGAGCTCAGATGGCAAAGTCCAAATATGAACGTACGAAGCCGCATGTAAATATCGGCACGATTGGTCACGTTGACCATGGTAAGACAACGCTGACGGCAGCGATTACAAAATATTTTGGTGAGTTCAAGGCGTATGATCAGATTGATGCTGCGCCGGAAGAACGTGCTCGTGGTATCACGATTTCTACAGCACACGTAGAATACGAGACAGAGAAGCGTCACTACGCCCACGTTGATTGCCCGGGACACGCTGACTATGTCAAGAACATGATCACCGGTGCTGCCCAGATGGACGGTGCAATTCTTGTTGTTTCGGCTGCTGATGGCCCGATGCCTCAGACACGTGAACACATTCTTCTTGCCCGTCAGGTTGGCGTTCCTGCAATTGTTGTTTTCTTGAACAAAGTTGATCAGGTAGATGATGAAGAGCTTCTCGAGCTTGTAGAGCTTGAGGTTCGTGAACTTCTTTCCAAATATGATTTCCCTGGCGACGAGATTCCGATTGTCAAGGGTTCTGCATTGGCTGCTCTTGAAGGCACCAACAAGGAAATCGGTGAAGATGCTGTTCGTCTTTTGATGCATGAAGTTGATGAATATATTCCAACTCCGAAGCGTCCGATTGATCAGCCTTTCTTGATGCCGATTGAAGACGTGTTCTCGATTTCCGGTCGTGGTACAGTTGTTACCGGCCGTGTTGAACGCGGTGTTGTCAAGGTTGGTGACGAAGTTGAAATCGTTGGTATTCGTCCGACAACAAAGACGACGGTAACCGGCGTTGAAATGTTCCGCAAGCTTCTTGATGAAGGTGAAGCAGGCGACAACATTGGTGCACTTCTTCGTGGTATTGAACGTGAAGGTGTCGAACGTGGACAGGTATTGGCAAAGCCCGGTACAGTTACACCGCACACCAAGTTCAAGGCAGAAGCCTATATTTTGACAAAGGATGAAGGTGGTCGTCACACACCATTTTTCACCAATTATCGTCCTCAGTTCTATTTCCGTACGACAGATGTTACCGGTATTGTAACACTGCCGGAAGGTACAGAAATGGTTATGCCGGGTGATAATGTTACGATGGATGTCACACTGATTGTTCCGGTTGCTATGGAAGAGAAGCTCCGCTTCGCTATCCGTGAAGGTGGCCACACTGTTGGTGCCGGTATCGTTTCTAAAATCATTGAATAGTTGAATTTTAATTGTTAAGGAGCGTCTTTGAAAAAAGACGTTCCAATTGACAGGGATAAGAAAAGTATGAACGGTCAGAACATCCGCATTCGCTTAAAAGCGTTTGATCACCGGATTCTTGACGCATCGACACGTGAGATTGTGTCGACCGCCAAGCGTACTGGCGCCAATATCCGTGGACCGATTCCGCTTCCAACGCGAATCGAGAAGTTCACGGTTAATCGTGGGCCGCACATCGACAAGAAGAGCCGTGAGCAGTTTGAGATGCGTACACATAAGCGTCTTCTTGATATTGTTGATCCGACGCCGCAGACTGTGGACGCGCTTATGAAGCTCGACCTTTCTGCTGGTGTTGATGTCGAGATCAAGCTTTAAGGCTTGGGGACGGAAGGAACGAACCCGATGCGTTCAGGTGTAATAGCACAAAAGCTGGGCATGACCCGCGTCTATAATGATGCCGGAGAACATGTACCTGTTACAGTTCTGCGTTTGGAGAATTGTCAGGTTGTTGCTCAGCGTACAGTTGAGAAGAACGGCTACACAGCTGTTCAGTTAGGCGTAGGGCTTGCAAAGGTGAAAAACACTTCTCAAGCGTTGCGTGGTCATTTTGCGAAAGCCTCGGTAGAGCCGAAGGCAAAAATTGCGGAATTTCGTGTAAGTCCCGACAATCTTCTGGAGGTTGGGGCTGAGATTACTGCGGAACATTTTGTTCCCGGTCAATTGGTTGATGTCACCGGTACATCAATTGGTAAAGGTTTCGCCGGCGTTATGAAACGTCATAATTTTGGCGGACATCGTGCTTCGCACGGTAACTCCATTACACACCGTGCCCATGGTTCGACGGGTCAACGTCAGGATCCGGGTAAAGTGTTTAAGGGTAAGAAAATGGCTGGCCATATGGGGCAGACGAGAATCACAACTTTGAATATCGAAGTTGTTTCAACCGACGCTGATCGCGGGTTGATTTTGGTTCGCGGTGCTGTTCCCGGTTCGAAAGGTGCCTGGATTTTGGTAAGGGATGCTGTTAAGAAAAGCGTTCCGGAAAATGCACCGAAGCCAGCTGCTTTGCGCCAGTCAAAGAATGCAAAAACAGATGCTGCTGCCCCTAAGGCGGAAGCTACAGTCGCTGAGGGAGCCTGATAATGGATCTCATCGTAACTACTCTTGACGGTAAGGATGCTGGCAAATTGAAGGTATCGGAAGATGTCTTCGGTTTAGATCCTCGTGAAGATATTCTACAACGTGTTGTCCGTTGGCAGCTCGCCCGTCGTCAGCAAGGTACACATCAAAGCCAGACACGTGCCGATGTTTCGCGTTCGGGTGCAAAAATGTACAAGCAGAAGGGGACAGGCCGCGCCCGTCATTCATCTGCTCGCGTTCCGCAATTCCGTGGTGGTGGTAAGGCTCATGGACCTGTTGTTCGCAGCCATGCACATGAACTACCGAAAAAGGTTCGTGCTTTGGGGTTGCGTCATGCATTGTCAGCAAAAGCCAAAGCCAATGATCTGATCATTGTGGACGAGTTGAATGTCAAAGAAGCAAAAACAAACGTTTTAGCCAAGGATTTCGCTAAACTCGGTTTTTCTGATGCACTGCTCATCGGTGGTAAGGAAATCGACTTGAAGTTTTCCCGTGCCGCATCGAACATTCCAAATGTAGATGTTTTGCCGGTTCAGGGTATTAATGTTTATGACATTCTGCGTCGTGGCAAACTTGTTTTGTCCAAAGCAGCCGTCGAAGCCCTTGAGGAGCGGTTCAAATGACAGATCTTCGCCACTATGATGTCGTCGTAAGTCCGGTTATTACCGAAAAGTCGACGATGCTATCGGAACATAATCAGGTCGTTTTCAAGGTTACACCAAAGGCGACAAAATCTGAAATCAAAGCAGCTGTTGAAGCTTTATTTGGTGTCAAAGTCACAGCAGTGAATACAACAACCCGCAAGGGTAAGGTGAAACGTTTTAAAGGCGTTGTCGGTCGACAGAGTGATGTCAAAAAAGCGATCGTGACGCTGGCTGAAGGTCAGTCAATCGACGTTTCGACTGGTCTTTAAGAGGCTCGGAGTTAGGAATAATGGCACTCAAGCACTTTAATCCGACCACGCCAGGGCAGCGTCAGCTTGTTATTGTGGACCGTAGCGGTCTTTACAAAGGCAAGCCAGTAAAAGCGCTGACCGAAGGGCTGTCGTCGAAAGGCGGTCGTAATAATCGCGGCCGTGTAACTGCCCGGTATCAGGGCGGCGGTCATAAAAGAACTTATCGCTTTGTGGACTTCAAGCGTTTGAAACGTGATATGCCTGCAAAAGTGGAACGTTTGGAATATGATCCTAACCGGACTGCATTTATTGCGCTCATTCGTTATGAAGATGGTCATCTGAGCTACATCTTGGCTCCGCAACGTTTGGGTGTCGGTGATACAGTTGTTGCAGGCGTTAATGTTGACGTTAAGCCCGGCAACTCGATGCCGCTTGGTAATATGCCTGTCGGTACGATCATCCACAATGTCGAGATGAAGCCTGGTAAAGGTGGGCAGATAGCCCGTTCGGCCGGTACTTACGCCCAGCTTGTTGGTCGTGATCAGGGTATGGCTATCCTCCGTTTGAATTCGGGTGAGCAACGTTTGGTTTCCAGTGGTTGTTATGCAACTGTTGGCGCAGTTTCGAATTCGGATCATGGTAACACCAATGACGGTAAAGCCGGTCGCGCCCGTTGGCGTGGTAAGCGTCCGCATGTTCGTGGTGTTGCAATGAACCCTGTCGATCACCCACATGGTGGTGGTGAAGGTCGTACATCAGGCGGTCGTCATCCGGTTTCTCCTTGGGGTAAGCCTACAAAAGGCAAACGTACACGTTCGAACAAGGCGACTGATAAATTTATCATGCGCTCACGTCATCAACGCAAGAAATAAGAGAGGTAGTCTGAAGTGGCTCGTTCAGTATGGAAAGGACCGTTTGTTGACGGCTATCTTCTCAAGAAAGCTGAGAAGGTACGTGCCGGCGGTCGTAACGAGGTTATTAAAATGTGGAGCCGTCGCTCCACGATTTTGCCGCAATTTGTTGGCCTGACCTTTGGTGTCTATAACGGAAACAAGCATGTTCCTGTTTCTGTTTCGGAAGAAATGGTCGGACATAAGTTCGGTGAGTTCGCTCCAACCCGCAGCTATTATGGTCACGGTGCGGACAAGAAAGCGAAGAGGAAGTAATAATGGGCAAAGCTAAGGCTCCGCGCCAGCTTAAAGATAATGAAGCAAAGGCAGTAGCTCGCACAATTCGTGTCAGCCCGCAGAAGCTTAATCTTGTAGCGGCAATGATTCGCGGTAAAAATGTTAATACAGCTCTTGCAGATTTGACTTTTTCTCGTAAACGCATTGCCGATACGGTGAAAAAGACGTTGGAATCTGCGATTGCCAATGCAGAAAACAATCACGATTTGGATGTCGATTCGCTTATCGTGGCGGAAGCTTCAGTCGGTAAGTCGATTGTTATGAAGCGGTTTCATGTGCGTGGTCGTGGCCGCGCCAGCAGAATTTTGCGTCCGTTCTCTCATCTTACAATTGTTGTTCGTGAAGTGTCCGATAAAGAGGAGGCCGCATAATGGGTCAGAAGATCAATCCAATCGGGCTTCGTCTCGGTATTAATCGTACATGGGATTCTCGTTGGTATGCCGATACCGGTGAATATGGTCGTTTGTTGCATGAGGATTTGAAAATCCGCAAATATGTGATGAATGAATTGAAACAGGCAGCTATATCGGAAGTCGTTATTGAGCGTCCGCATAAAAAATGCCGTGTTACCATTCATTCGGCCCGTCCTGGTCTTATCATTGGTAAGAAGGGTGCCGATATCGAAAAGTTGCGTCGTAAACTGTCTGAAATGACACATGCCGACACTGCTTTGAATATCATTGAAGTCCGCAAGCCGGAAATCGACGCCGAGTTGATTGCCCAGTCAATTGCCCAGCAGTTGGAACGTCGTGTGGCTTTCCGTCGCGCTATGAAGCGTGCCGTCCAGTCAGCTATGCGTCTTGGTGCTGAAGGTATTCGTATCAATTGCGCCGGTCGTCTTGGCGGTGCTGAAATTGCCCGTATGGAATGGTACCGCGAAGGCCGCGTTCCTCTTCATACCTTGCGTGCGGATATTGATTACGGTACAGCGGAAGCCAATACTGCCTATGGTATTTGCGGCGTGAAAGTTTGGGTATTCAAGGGCGAAATCCTTGAACATGACCCGATGGCTTCAGAACGTCGTGCTATTGAAGGCGATAATCAAGGTTCGAATTCGAACCGCCGTCGCGAAAACGCCTGATTTTTAGACGGGCAAAAAAGGATTTGGAGTAGAGAACAATGTTGCAGCCAAAACGCACAAAGTTCCGCAAGCAATTCAAAGGCCGTATTCACGGTGTTTCGAAGGGTGGTACGGAACTTAATTTTGGTGCCTACGGCCTTAAGGCTATGGAGCCCGAACGTGTTACTGCACGTCAGCTCGAGGCGGCTCGTCGTGCGATTACACGTCAGATGAAGCGTGCCGGTCGTGTGTGGATTCGTGTTTTTCCGGATGTTCCGGTTTCATCGAAGCCTACCGAAGTTCGTATGGGTAAAGGTAAAGGCGCTGTCGAATTTTGGGCAACGCGTGTTGCACCAGGACGTATCATGTTTGAACTTGACGGCGTACCTGAAGATGTGGCACGTGAAGCGTTACGGTTGGGCGCATCAAAGCTTCCAATTAAAACACGTTTCGTCCAGCGTATAGCTGAATAAAGGGACTAAGCGATGAAAGCCGCAGAAGTACGGGCCCAGACGCTCGATCAGATGAATGAAGAGTTGGCCAAGCTGAAGAAAGAGCAGTTCAATCTGCGTTTCCAGAAAGCAACCGGTCAGTTGGAAAAAACAGCGCGCGTTAAACAGGTTCGCCGTGATATCGCACGCATAAAAACAATCGCCCGCCAGAAGGCGGCCGAAAGCAAGGCTTAAGGAAGTTAAGACATGCCTAAACGCATTCTGCAAGGCGTTGTCGTCAGCGATAAGAACGACAAGACTGTTGTAGTCAAAGTAGAGCGGCGCTATTCGCATCCGCTCTTACAGAAGACTGTCAGCCAGTCGAAGAAGTACAAAGCGCATGACGAAAACAACGAATTCAAAGTTGGTGATCAGGTCTTTATTCAAGAATCGAAGCCAATTTCGAAAGACAAACGCTGGGTCGTTGTTAAAAACGGCGCTGCTTAATAAATCGGATTTTTGATAAACAAAAGGTTGGGTATCATTGTGCCCAACATTTTGTTTGAAAAAGTCTTAATCATAATTTGACAGGCAAGTCCGAATGTGTCAAATGCACTGCCGGACGTAAACATTTAGAGAAGGCGGCCAGTCATGATTCAGATGCAAACAAACCTCGACGTCGCGGATAATTCCGGCGCCCGTCGTGTCATGTGCATCAAGGTGCTGGGCGGCTCGAAGCGGAAATATGCTTCTGTCGGAGACATTATTGTAGTCTCGGTTAAAGAAGCGATTCCGCGTGGCCGCGTAAAAAAAGGTGATGTGATGAAAGCCGTGGTAGTTCGTACTGCCAAGGATATTCGTCGCGCTGATGGTAGCGTTATTCGTTTTGATAAAAATGCTGCTGTCTTGGTTGATAACAAGAAAGAGCCGATCGGTACTCGTATCTTCGGACCGGTTCCCCGTGAACTTCGCGGTAAGAATCATATGAAGATCATCTCGCTCGCGCCAGAAGTACTATAGGGAGCCGTTGCGATGAATAAAATTCGTAAAGGCGATAAAGTCGTCATCCTTTCAGGTAAGGATAAAGGGCGCAACGGGGAAGTGATCAAGGTCAATCCTGAGGAAAACACTGCTATCGTACGCGGCATCAATATGGTGAAGCGCCATCAGCGGCAGACACAAACTCAGGAAGCTGGAATTATTTCCAAAGAAGCTCCTCTTCATATTTCCAAATTGGCTATAGCCGATCCGAAGGACGGAAAGCCTACTCGTGTAGGATTCCGTATCGAGAAGGATGGCAAGAAGGTTCGCGTTGCCAAACGTTCGGGAGATCTGATCAATGGCTGATAAGATTCAAGAGCCGCGTTTGAAGACGCACTATGTCAATGTTGTTCGCAAAGCACTGCAAGACAAGTTTCATTATGAAAACAATATGCAGGTTCCCTATGTCGAGAAAGTTGTTCTCAATATGGGGGTTGGCGAAGCAACTGCGGATTCCAAAAAACCTGCCAGAGCTGCTGAAGATTTGAGTCTTATTGCCGGGCAGAAAGCAATTGTAACACACGCACGTAATTCCGTTGCAACATTCAAGGTTCGCGAGGGAATGCCGCTTGGCGCGAAAGTTACATTGCGTAGAGACCGTATGTATGAATTTCTTGATCGTCTGGTAACAATTGCTTTGCCACGCGTTCGCGATTTTCGTGGTCTTAATCCAAAAAGTTTTGACGGTCGTGGCAATTTTGCCATGGGTATCAAAGAACACATTGTGTTCCCAGAAATCAACTACGATCAGGTAGATCAAATCTGGGGTATGGATATCATCGTTTGTACGACAGCGAAAACGGATGATGAAGCGCGTGAATTGTTGCGCGGTTTCAATTTTCCGTTCCGTGCGTAACGGCAAGCGTAGCGAGGTAAAGTTATGGCCAAAACAAGTGCCGTTGAGAAGAATAAGCATCGCCGTGCGATGGCTAAGCAGTATGCAGCGCGCCGTGCGCGTCTGAAAGCAATTGTCATGGATCAGAAAGTGTCTTTGGAAGAGCGCTTTCGCGCATCCATTCAGCTCGCCGAGTTGCCTCGTAACTCGGCTAAGGTTCGCATTCGTAACCGTTGTGAGGTTACCGGACGTCCGCGCGGTTATTATCGCAAGTTGAAGATGTCACGTATTGCATTGCGTGATCTCGGTTCGTTCGGGCATATCCCCGGCGTTGTTAAATCAAGCTGGTAAGAGGAGTTTCGTAAATGTCTATGTCAGATCCTCTTGGAGATATGCTTACCCGTATCCGTAATGCACTCGGACGTAAGAAGTCGAAGGTTTCGACGCCTGCATCAAGATTGCGTGCTCGTGTTCTCGATGTTTTGCAGACCGAGGGCTATATTCGCGGATATAGTCAGATTGATTATGAAAACGGTAAGTCCGAGCTTGAAATCGAATTGAAATATTTTGATGGTGCTCCGGTTATTCGCGAGATTTCGCGTGTTTCGAAACCGGGTAGACGCGTTTATGTTTCTGTGAAGTCTATTCCACAAGTTGCAAACGGTCTTGGCATTTCTATCCTTTCAACGCCGAAAGGTGTGATGGCCGATCACGAGGCTCGTGAGCAGAATGTTGGTGGGGAGCTTCTTTGCCGCATCTTCTAAGAGATGTCGGGAAAAGCTAGAAAGATAGGTTAATACAATGTCACGTATTGGAAAAAAACCGATTCATGTCCCGGCTGGCATTACTGCTTCAGTTGATGGGCAAGCGATCAAGGTCAAAGGACCGAAGGGAGAATTGAGTTTCGTTGCTGATGACGAAATCCATCTCAAATTGGAAGATAATGTGGTTCATGTAACGCCGCGTGATCAAACCAAGGAAGCACGCTCGAAATGGGGAATGTCCCGTTCGATGATCGAAAATATCATTGAAGGTGTTAAGAGCGGCTTTGAAAAGAAGCTCGAGATTAATGGCGTTGGTTATCGTGCAGCGATGCAAGGTAAGAATGTTCAACTTTCTTTGGGATTTAGCCATGATGTGGTTTATCATGTTCCTGAAGGTATTACCGTAGCGGTTCCGAAGCCGACTGAAATTCTGGTTTCTGGAATTGACAAGCAAAAAGTTGGGCAGGTTGCTGCCGAAATTCGCGAATATCGCGGGCCGGAACCTTATAAAGGTAAAGGTGTCAAATATGCGAACGAGCGTATCGTGCGCAAAGAAGGCAAGAAGAAATAAGGAACTTGCGTCATGGCTTCGCCTAAAGAAATACTTCAGCGTCGCGCCCAGCGTGTTCGCCGTCAGGTCAAAGCGGTTGCTAACGGCCGCTTGAGATTGAGTGTTCATCGCTCAAATATGAATATTTATGTTCAAATCATCGATGATTTGCATAGTCGTACCGTCGCATCGGCTTCGACACTCGATAAGGAACTTCGTCCTTCGCTTAAGGGTGGGGCTAATGTTGAGGCAGCAACTGCTGTCGGCAAACTTATCGCTGAGAGAGCCAAGGCTGCTGGTGTTAAAGAAGTTGTGTTCGATCGCGGTGCATATATTTATCATGGTCGCATTAAGGCTTTGGCCGATGCAGCCCGCGAAGGTGGTTTGAGCTTTTAAACTGATTGCCCGGATTTTTCGGGCTTTTTCGCCGAAGAATTCCTCTTGTTGTGGGGGAATTCTTTTTTGATACGTGCTTCCGGAAAAGAAAAAGGAATTAGGAATGGCACAAAAAGAACGTAATAATCGTGACGAGCGTCATGAAGAGCGGGACAGCGAGTTTGTCGACAGACTCGTTCATATCAACCGCGTTGCCAAGGTTGTTAAAGGCGGGCGCCGTTTCGGCTTTGCCGCTCTTGTGGTTGTTGGTGATCAGAAAGGGCGTGTCGGGTTTGGTCATGGTAAAGCCCGCGAAGTTCCGGAAGCAATTCGTAAAGCTACCGAAGCAGCCAAGCATGAGATGATTTATGTGCCACTTCGTTCGGGTCGTACTCTTCATCATGATGTTGAAGGGCGTCACGGTGCCGGTCGTGTATTGTTAAGATCGGCTGCTGCCGGTACCGGTATTATCGCTGGTGGCCCGATGCGTGCTGTTTTTGAAACACTCGGTATGCAGGATGTTGTTGCAAAGTCGTTAGGTTCGTCCAATCCTTACAATATGATCCGTGCGACATTTGATGCATTGAAACGTCAGGTTCATCCGAAAGATATTGCTGCACAACGTGGAATAAAATATTCAACGTTGCAGGCTCGTCGTCAAAATCTTATTGGCAATGAAGAATAGTTCGTGGAACTTGCGATATAGAGGAATTTGAAAATGGTTGGGAAAAAAACCCATAGTGGCAAAAAGGTAACTGTTGAACAAATCGGCAGTCCGATTCGTCGCCCGCAAGTTCAACGTGCCACGTTGAAAGGGCTTGGGCTTAACAAGTTGCATCGCCGCAGCACTTTGAACGATACACCTGCAGTGCGTGGTATGATTGCAAAAGTAGAGCATCTCGTCCGTATTGTGGACGAAGGCTGAGGATTGTAGGAGTAAAGAACATGAAACTCAATCAACTGCGCGATCAAGAAGGCGCTACAAAGAATCGTAAAAGAGTTGGGCGCGGCATCGGTTCCGGTATGGGAAAAACGGCCGGTCGCGGTGTAAAAGGTCAAAAAGCACGCTCGGGTGTTGCTATTAACGGTTTTGAAGGCGGGCAAATGCCTGTTTATCGCCGTTTGCCGAAGCGTGGTTTCAATAATCTTTTTGCAAAAAGCTTTAATGAAATATCGGTTGGGCGTTTGCAGGCTGCTATTGATGCCGGAAAAATCGATGCATCAAAGCCTGTAGATGCGGCTGTGTTGAAGGCTGCCGGTGTTATTCGTCGTGAAAAAGATGGCGTCCGTCTTTTGTCGGATGGAGAATTGAAAGCCAAAGTAACGCTGGATATTGCTGGTGCTTCAAAAGCTGCAATCGAGAAAGTTAGCAAAGCCGGTGGCGTTGTTAATATTCAAGCTGCCGCCGAATAAAGCAATTTCTTGAAACATATGTCGGTCTGGTGTGATGTGGTAAGCATTCATTCCAGACCTTTTTTATATGTATGATTGTTATTGCAAAAACTATTTTTATCAGGCAAAACGTCTGTGAGTTAAAATAGGTTTAACTAACATTGTTTCTCTTTGCGTTTTTATATGTGAAGAGGTAAGGCATGTGTTAATTTTCGTGGTACCTTGACTGCGAAATAAAAAACCGGAGAGATTTTATGGCATCCGCCGCAGAACAACTGGCTTCCAATCTTAATTTTGGCGCTTTTTCGCGTGCTACCGAACTGAAGAAACGTATCTGGTTTACGCTGGGTGCGCTCCTTGTCTACCGTTTTGGTACTTACATTCCTATGCCGGGAATCAATGTTGATGCATTAAGACAGACATTTGCACAACACGCGTCTGGTGTTTTGGGATTGTTCAATATGTTTGCCGGTGGAGCTGTCGGACGTATGGCCATTTTTGCTCTGGGTATTATGCCATACATTTCCGCATCCATTATCGTGCAGTTGATGACGTCCGTTATCCCGTCGCTTGAAGCCTTGAAGAAAGAAGGCGAGACAGGGCGAAAGATCATCAATCAATATACGCGTTACGGGACGGTTTTTCTGGCACTCATTCAAGCTTACGGAATTGCGATAGCACTTGAAAGTGGTATGGGTACCGGCTTGCAGATTGTATCCGATCCGGGGATGATGTTCAGGATTACCGCAGTGATTACGCTTACCGGTGGAACAATATTTTTGATGTGGCTGGGTGAGCAGATAACTTCTCGCGGAATTGGTAATGGCATATCGCTCATTATTTTTGCAGGTATTGTTGCAAATCTCCCGTCTGCGATCGCGCAGTTGTTGACAGCTCATGCGCAAGCAGATCTTTCAACCTTCATGCTGCTTCTCATCATTGTGATTTGTATTGCGGTTATTGCTGTTATCGTTTTTGTTGAACGTGCGCAAAGACGTATCATTATTCAATATCCCAATCGCCAGATGGGTAACCGGATGTTCAAAGGCGATACATCGAATTTGCCGCTGAAGCTCAACACAGCCGGTGTCATTCCTCCTATTTTTGCATCGTCACTTTTGATGTTGCCTGCAACGGTCAATAATTTTTCGCAAAACATGCCTCATTGGCTGCAAACGATTTCGTTTTCGTTAAGTCATGGGCAACCACTTTATATGGTCGTTTATGCGGGGCTTATGGCTTTCTTCTGCTTTTTCTATACCGCTATTGTCTTCAATCCGAAAGACACAGCCGACCAGTTGAAAAAGCATTCAGGATTTATCCCAGGAATAAGACCGGGTGAACGGACAGCGCAATATATCGATTATGTGCTTACACGCATTACGGTGGTCGGCGCGATTTATATTATCCTTGTTTGCCTTTTGCCGGAATTTTTAATGACGACTTTGCATGTCCCGTTCTATCTTGGCGGTACGTCGCTTTTAATTGTTGTGACTGTTACGCTTGATACAATTGCGCAAATCCAGGGGCATCTCGTCGCTCACCAATATGAAGGCTTGCTTAAGAAATCAAAACTCAGGAGCGGGAAAAGAAATAGATGAAACTGATTTTTTTAGGACCGCCCGGTGCCGGTAAAGGTACTCAGGCAAAAATACTAACCGAGAAATACGGTATTCCACAATTATCGACAGGCGATATGTTGCGCTCTGCGGTTGCTGCCGGAACCGAGATTGGTAAAAAAGCCAAATCGATTATGGATGCGGGTGGACTTGTTTCCGATGAAATCGTCAACCAGATTGTCTCGGACAGGATTGATGAGCCTGATTGCAAAAAGGGATTTATTCTCGACGGTTATCCTCGCACAGTAGGGCAGGCAGAAGCATTGCAAAAAATTTTGGCAAGCAAACACACAAAGCTTGATGCAGTGATTGAACTTGTTGTTGATCAAAACGCTCTTGTTGACCGTATGAAAAACCGTGTGGCGGAAACGATCGCAGCTGGTGGAAAAGTCCGTTCGGACGATAACCCCGAAGCTTTTGCCAAACGGCTTGTCGAATATAGCGAAAAAACTGCACCATTATCGCAGTTTTATGCAAAGACCGGACTGTTGAAGAAAATTGATGGTATGGCTCCTGTAAAAGAAGTCACATCAGAGATTGAAAAGGTACTTCACTGAAACAGTTCATCATATACGTGAAAGGGAGTTGACTTTTGCGGTGAAATCCGTCAAAGACAGCACAATTTCATTTTTTTGAGAGATGATTGGAATCGGCTTTGTCTACGGTTCTGGTCGTTTTGTGCTTTAGTTCTTTAAAGACTAATGCACAAATGGTTGAAATTTAATTTAAGGAGAACAGGCGTGGCTCGTATTGCTGGCGTCAACATCCCTACGAATAAGCGCGTTATTATCGCTCTTCAGTATATTCATGGGATTGGGCCGAAATTTGCTAAAGAAATCGTTGATAAGGTCGGTATTCCTGCTGAGCGCCGTGTGAGTGAACTTTCGGATGCTGAAGTTCTTCAAATCCGTGAAGCTATCGATCACGATTATCAGGTGGAAGGTGATCTTCGTCGTGAAGTCTCGATGAATATCAAGCGTCTTATGGACCTTGGTTGCTATCGTGGCTTGCGTCACCGCCGTTCGTTGCCGGTTCGCGGTCAACGTACCCATACCAACGCACGTACCCGTAAAGGCCCGGCACGGGCGATTGCCGGTAAAAAGAAATAATTAGCAATACATGAATTCGCTTCACTTGCAGGCTGGTCGTAATTGGTTACCAAAGGTGCAAGTGGTAGCAAATAAGGTGTAGCCGCTGGAACTACGGCGGTGCAGAGATCAGTGAAAGGAAAATTATGGCCAAAGAGCCTACACGTATTCGCCGTCGCGAACGTAAAAACATTTCATCGGGCGTAGCCCATGTTAATTCGACATTCAATAATACGCTCATCACGATCACCGATGCTCAGGGAAACACGATTTCCTGGTCGTCTGCCGGTGCTCAGGGGTTCAAAGGTTCGCGTAAATCGACACCTTTTGCTGCTCAGGTTGCTGCAGAGGATTGTGCAAAAAAAGCACAGGATCACGGGATGCGGTCGCTGGAAGTAGAAGTTTGCGGTCCTGGCTCAGGCCGGGAATCAGCTTTACGGGCTCTTCAGGCTGCAGGTTTTATTATTACATCTATTCGTGATGTGACACCCATTCCGCATAATGGTTGCCGTCCGCGTAAGAAACGCCGCGTTTAATCCGGTTGTTTTTCGGTGTCAGAGCATTGCTCTGGCGTTCAAGCTGGCCGTCACGGCTGAATGGTGACGGAAGTAAAGGACAGGAATAGGAATATGATCCAGAAAAACTGGCAGGAACTGATTAAGCCTAATAAAGTCGAGTTTCAAACGCAAGGTGGTACAAATAAAGCTGTTGTAATTGCCGAACCGTTGGAACGCGGCTTTGGTTTAACGTTAGGTAACGCTTTACGGCGCGTGTTACTGTCTTCTTTGCGGGGTGCAGCTATCACAGCTGTACAGATTGACGGCGTGTTACACGAATTTTCGTCAATACCGGGCGTGCGGGAAGATGTCACTGATATTATTTTGAATATCAAAGAGATTGCCATCCGCATGGAAGGTGAGGGGCCAAAACGCATGGTCGTCCGTAAAGAAGGGCCGGGTGTCGTGACAGCCGGTGATATCCAGACGGTAGGCGATGTGGAAATCCTCAATCCGGAACATGTTATCTGCACACTTGATCAGGGTGCAGAAATCCGTATGGAATTCACAGTGAATACGGGTAAGGGCTATGTCCCGGCAGATCGCAACCGTAATGAAGATGCTCCAATCGGACTTATTCCGGTTGATAGCCTTTATTCGCCAATTCGCAAGGTTTCTTATAAGATCGAGAATGCCCGTGAAGGTCAGGTTCTTGACTACGACAAATTGATCCTGACCGTTGAAACGAACGGTGCGGTTACGGCAGAAGATGCTGTTGCTTTTGCTGCTCGTATTCTACAGGACCAACTTTCGGTATTCGTCAATTTCGAAGAACCCCAGAAAGAGGCTCCGCAAGAGCAGGTCTCCGAACTTGCATTCAATCCGGCCTTGCTCAAGAAGGTGGATGAGCTGGAACTTTCAGTTCGTTCTGCCAATTGTCTTAAAAACGACAATATCGTTTATATTGGTGACCTTATCCAGAAAACGGAAGCAGAGATGCTGCGTACTCCTAATTTTGGTCGTAAGTCGCTCAATGAAATCAAGGAAGTTCTTGCATCTATGGGGCTTCATCTTGGTATGGAAATCCCCGCTTGGCCGCCTGAAAATATCGACGACCTCGCAAAACGTTATGAAGATCAATACTGAGTTAAAAATTAAGGAGAAGGCTCATGCGCCATGGTAAGTCAGGCCGCAAGCTGAACCGCACTGCTAGTCACCGTAAGGCGATGTTTGCCAATATGGCAACGTCACTGATCGAGCATGAGCAGATCGTGACGACGCTTCCAAAGGCAAAAGAAATTCGTCCAATCGTTGAAAAGTTGGTAACATTAGGCAAGCGTGGAGGTCTTCATGCACGCCGGCAAGCCATTTCTGCGATTCGCGATGCAAAACAGGTAGCGAAATTGTTTGATACATTGGCACCACGCTACGCCACACGTAATGGCGGCTATCTGCGCATTATGAAAGCCGGTTTCCGTGCCGGTGATAATGCTCCTCTGGCAGTTGTCGAGTTTGTTGAACGCGACGTTAATGCCAAAGGTGCTGCAGATAAAGCACGTGTTGAAGCTGCTGCTAAGGAATCAGAAGCCGCTTGATTGGCTGTCTTTTGAAAAAATGATTGATAATTAAAAGAAACCCGCTTGTTTGGCGGGTTTTTTTATTCTCTCGATTCATTTGCTTTTTGATCGGCTACCTGGAATTCCATTTCCGGTTGCGAAATGCCGTAATCAATTTTTTTAAACTTAAAAAAATTCAATATTGTAACTTCATTTTGTTACAGGCGTTTTCTTCCTTATGATCGTTCTGCATTGATATTTCGAGTTTTGCCCGAATTTAAATTATCGCGCGAATTTGCTGTTTTTGTCAGGTTGGCGGTAAATAATCCGCTTGCCTATTAAATCTTAATTTGAATGACATGGGTGTTCCTAAACCGAAAAATGGGAAGGATTTCCGAATGAAACCAGTGAATGGTTTTCGACATTGAATATCCGGAATTTTGCTATGACGAAAATATTGCTGAAGAGAATTGAACGCCGATAAAATTCGAAAATAGCGTGGTTGGTAAAACTAGAAATATGTTCAATTCGAATTGTTTATAACCTCTTGGGCAAATCGTTAAATTGCCGAACGAGGCTCTGGACTCATCAATCAGAATAGAAAATGACTATAAGGGCGGTTGATCTGGCCGAGAAAAACTCTCTGCAGAATGGTTATAGCTTGTTGCAATACGCTTACGGTTTTTGAGCTTGGCAAAGAGTTTTTCAGGTTTGTGGTGTGGCTGGTAGGCTCGGCTCATGAAAGGGTGACCTTTTCTTGGCAGAATGAGGAGCTTGATTTTCCTGATAGGGGGCCTCGCTAAACCTGTCGATATCAGAACCCCGATCTCTGATTGGTTTTCTGACATCAGTTATTCTGGGCCAATCTTATCGTTATTCATTCAGCATTCGACAGTAACGGTCAAATAAGTTTGTCCGGTTTTTCACGGACACTATGCAGTTTAGAGTTTTTATGCAGCCAATTTGGCAAGGAGCATCTCTTTTTGAAGGCTTGCGGCAGTGTCATGCGCCTTAAGAGGTGTGGCATCAATCATAACGTGTTGCGGTCTTATGCCCTGCTGGAAAAAAGGAGAATGCGACCAAATATGCCAAATGATTTTCAACAGATAAAGCAATTATAAGGCGTTTTATTAGGGCGAGCCGAGGGGGATGTTTCCATTGCAAAACTAGTTTGGTGACCCAGACAATGTCGCTCATAATCCGCTGCCGGTTATCGACAAATGTTCCGCCGTGCGACAATGGACAAAGGGCGAGATGCGCGCGATGCGATCTTTTAAATGAAACAAGACAAATTGGTTGCTTGCTCGATAATAAACAGCGATTGGCAACGAATGATTGATTGAAATTGGAAAAGCATTTTAAGTTCGTTGTTTTTCGTATTGGTCGGCGCAACAGAGAAGGAAGTAAGGCTCAACCAGCTTACTGAAAAGCTTAAAAATGTTCCCGGAATTATCCTTGAAGTCTTCCTTCATAAAGTAAGGCGCCGTGGTGAAGAAAAACGTTTGTTTTGTTTACTGAACACTGAAAGTCGCGCTCGAGGGGTTGGTGAATATGAGAAGAATATTTATGGCCAATTCCGTTATTGATGTTTCAAGGCTCAAAATAACAAAGCGACTATGCAATCTTCGGTTTTGTCATTTTTACAGAATGTAAGTATTTATCCCTTCGATAAAAACATAAATTTAATAAATTATTTTTAAATTTATTTTTGTTTTTATATATATAAATATATTTTTATAAATTTCCATTATTTAAAATAAAACAAATATAATAAAAAATTTATTTCAATTATCTTTATCGCTAAAATTGAAAATATTACGTTTCAATTTGCTTGTATGATGCGAATATGGTGGGAATATTGTATTTTACATTAATCCTGAATTGACAGAGCAAAAACAAGTCTGAAATGGGGCATGGAATTACTGGATAGTTACAATCGTCGGCTGAGAAAAGGCAACAGTCGAAGGCACGGCAAAAATGATTTTATAAGGTGGTATGTCTCTGGTCTTTTAAAGAAAATTGAGGGAAGAATTTGCAGACGGGAAGCTGGTAACATGCCTTCGTTTGAACTGCGCTCAGCCAATTTCCTATATTTCCGATTTCTTTTACCCAAACAACCCGGTTGATAAATTGGATTTGATATCGTTCTTTTGCCAAAAATTATTAATAAGATAGAAATCGTTTGAATGAATGCCGGTAAGGATTTTACAGTTGCAGAAAAACTATCATCAAAAACCTCTATGGCAAATTGTAGGACATACACTGGTGTAAGGAAGAGATAATGAAACTTTTGTTTAAGATTATTGGCCTGTGCAGCTTTCTGGCACTCATCGGACCTCAAGCAAGCTTTGCAGAAGTTCCGCAGTCACAAGCTGAAATCAAATTGAGCTTTGCACCTCTGGTTAAAAAGACGGCGCCGTCTGTCGTCAATGTTTACGCGGCAAGAATCGTTCGTGCCCGTTCACCTTTTGCCAATGATCCGTTTTTCGAACAATTTTTCGGGCAATCTTTACAAAACGCACCGTCACGTAAGCAATCGTCGCTTGGTTCCGGAGTTATCGTTGATCAAAGCGGGCTTATAGTGACGAATTATCATGTTATTCGTGATGCCGACGAAATCAAAGTCGCTTTGTCCGATGGACGCGAATTTGAGAGCAAAGTAATGCTGAAAGACGAGGCGACAGATATTGCAGTTCTGAAAATCACTCCGAAGGGAACTCCTTTTCCGGTTTTACCTTTGGGAGATTCGGATGCCGTTGAAGTGGGCGATCTTGTGCTTGCAATAGGTGATCCGTTCGGCGTGGGGCAGACCGTCACCAGCGGCATTGTTTCAGCACAAGCCCGTACACGTGTCGGCATTTCCGATTTCGACTTTTTCATCCAGACAGATGCCCCAATCAATCCCGGCAATTCGGGCGGTGCATTGATTGATATGCGGGGTGAGCTCATCGGTATCAATACGGCCATCTATTCGCAGTCGGGTGGTTCGGTTGGAATCGGGTTTGCCATTCCGGCAAATCTTGTCAAAAGTGTTGTCGATTCCGTCAGACGAGGCGAGCAAACATTCGAACCACCTTACATAGGTGCCTCTTTCCAGCGTGTCACTGCCGATGTTGGCGAAGGATTGGGAATGCAACAACCTTATGGCGCGATCATTACCGACGTTGCCAAGGATAGCCCTGCAGAAAAAGCCGGTCTGAAAATTGGCGACGTAATTCTGAAGGCCCAGAATGCACGCATAGATAATCCGGATAGTCTCGGTTACCGTTTGATGACTACAGGCATCGGCCATTCGCTTGATATCGAATATTTAAGAAACGGGAAAACCGAGAAAACAACCATTGCTTTGACGGCTGTTCCAGAAAATCTGGTTTCCCGTCCGGAAAAACTTGGCGGTAACACTCCTTTTGCAGGCGCTGAAGTTATGACTTTGACCAAACTGAATGCCCGCCGTTTTCACGTCATGCCGAACACAGTCGGTGTCGTGATCAATGATGTTGAAGATAACAGCAATGCATCCGGTCTGTTTCAGAAGGGGGACATAATACACGGCATTAATGGTGTTGAAATAAAAACAGTTGCCGATTTGAAAAAAGTTCTTTCAAACGGCAATCCGCGTATCTGGCAACTCGAATTCGAGCGCAATGGCATGTTGGTTCGTCAATTTGTGCGTTGAGGTGACAGGTGACTAACGACCTTTTTACATCTGCTACAGATTCCGGGATGGATAAAACCAGGCCGCTTGCTGAAAGAATGCGGCCGCAACACCTATCGGAAGTTATTGGTCAGGACCATCTCACAGGGCCGGAAGGTGTGTTAACCCGAATGATCGCATCGGGTTCAATGGGGTCAATGATCTTTTGGGGGCCTCCCGGAACCGGAAAAACAACCGTGGCGCGCCTTCTTGCAAACGAGACGAAATTGGCTTTTGAACAGATCTCGGCTATTTTTTCAGGCGTTGGAGAGCTTAAAAAAGTGTTCGAGAGCGCACGTGCAAGACGTATGTCTGGTAGGCAAACGTTACTTTTTGTTGACGAAATCCACCGCTTCAATCGTGCTCAACAAGACAGTTTTCTGCCGGTTATGGAAGACGGCACGGTCATACTCGTCGGTGCAACGACTGAAAATCCATCATTCGAACTGAATGCCGCTTTGCTTTCGCGTGCACGCGTTCTTACTTTTCATCCGCTTGATGAAGAAAGTCTGGCAACAATTCTTAAAAGGGCTGAAAAAATCGAGGGTAAAACACTCCCCGTTGGCGAGCGCGCACGGGAAATGTTGGTGCATATGGCGGATGGCGATGGACGTGCCGTGTTGACCATGGCAGAAGAATTGTGGCGGGCAGCGCGGTCGAACGAAGTTTTTGATGAAACAGAGTTGCAAAATATTGTCCAGCAAAGAGCAGCTATATACGACAAAGGTCAAGATGGGCATTATAATCTGATTTCGGCTCTTCATAAATCGGTTCGCGGTTCTGACCCCGATGCGGCTCTTTATTATCTTTCGCGTATGCTGGATGCAGGGGAAAATCCACATTATATCGGTAGACGCCTTGTGCGGATGGCGATTGAAGATATCGGACTTGCGGATCCGCAGGCATTGGTAATCGCCAATGCTGCGAAAGATGCCTATGACTATTTGGGGTCTCCAGAAGGCGAACTTGCATTTGCTCAGGCCTGCATTTATCTCGCAACGGCGCCGAAATCGAATGCCGGCTATATCGCTTTTAAGAAGGCAATGCGGTCAGCTCGCGAAAACGGCTCCTTAATGCCGCCAAAATATATCCTTAATGCTCCTACAAAATTAATGAAGCAGGAAGGTTACAGCGAAGGCTATCGTTATGATCATGACGAGCCGGACGCCTTTTCAGGTCAGGAATATTTTCCTGAAAAAATGGGGCATCAACATTATTATGACCCACCGGAACGGGGGTTCGAGCGTGAAATAAAAAAGCGCCTGGAATGGTGGGAAAGACTACGTAAAGAACGGAACAAAGAAAATTAAATTTGGTATTAACGGATAAAAATTGAATTCATCTAGTGAAATCCGCTAAGCCACCCCTATAATCTCCGACAGGAGATTTACGCGAATCTACTCAAAACGGAGATTACAAACTATGTTGAAAAAGTTGGGCATTCTTTTTCTATCTGCCAGTTTTTTGACCGCATGTGAAACGACAAATCCCTATACCGGCGAAAGTCAGGTATCTAAAACGGCAACCGGCGCAACTATTGGCGCTGTCGCTGGTGCTCTTGGTGGTTTGATGGTCGGCGGGTCGAGCCACGCACAAAGAAACGCTGTTCTGATTGGTGCGGGCGTTGGTGCACTTGGCGGTGGACTTATAGGAAATTACATGGACCGGCAGGAAGCTGAACTTCGCCAACAATTGCAGGGCACTGGCGTATCGGTTACCCGTGTTGGTGATCAGATCCGGCTCAATATGCCGGGCAATATCACTTTCAATACCGATCAGGATTCAGTCAAAGGGCAGTTTTATCCGGTTTTGAATTCTGTTGCCATTGTATTGAAAAAATATAACAAATCTCTGGTGGATGTTTTTGGTTTTACAGATTCGACCGGCAGCCTGCAGCACAATCAGGACTTGTCGCAAAGACGTGCACTTTCAGTTGCAAATTATCTTAATAGCCAAGGCATTGATGGGCGGCGTCTGGCTGTTCAGGGATATGGACCTTCCAATCCGATTGCTTCAAACGATACAGTCGAGGGGCGCTCGCAAAACCGTCGTGTAGAAATCCAGATTGCTCCCTTGCGTCAGGACGGTTATTGATTTTCCCGATCTGCTAACTTTTTTAAAACCGCCGCACAAATGGCGGTTTTATTTTTACCCAGTTTATTTTCTTTAAGAGAACATTATTAGAACAAAAATATTTAATCCAATAAAAACAATATATTATGCTACTTGCCAAAAGAGAACAAATAGTGTACAAACGCATTATAATTAAGTGCATGCTCTGGCTTCATATATTAGAAAAGGTTAGTGTAAGATGTCACAGAATACATTGCGACTCGTTGAGGACAAAACAGTGGATAAATCGAAAGCTCTGGATGCCGCACTATCCCAGATTGAACGTTCATTTGGCAAAGGCTCTATTATGCGCCTTGGCGATAATAAGCACATTGTCGAAATTGAAACAATTCCGACAGGTTCTTTGTCGCTGGATATTGCGCTTGGTGTAGGTGGCCTTCCCAAAGGGCGTATCGTAGAAATTTATGGACCTGAAAGTTCCGGTAAAACAACTTTGGCTCTTCATACAATTGCCGAAGCGCAAAAGCGCGGTGGTATTTGTGCGTTTATTGACGCCGAACATGCTCTTGACCCGGTTTATGCCCGCAAGCTTGGTGTCGATGTTGAAAATCTTCTCATTTCGCAGCCCGATACAGGCGAACAGGCTTTGGAAATTACCGACACATTGGTTCGCTCGGGTGCTGTTGACGTTCTGGTCGTTGACTCTGTTGCAGCTCTTACGCCGCGCGCTGAAATCGAAGGCGAGATGGGAGATTCACTTCCCGGTCTGCAAGCCCGTTTGATGAGTCAGGCTCTTCGCAAATTAACAGCTTCAATTTCCCGTTCGAATTGTATGGTTATCTTTATCAATCAGATTCGAATGAAAATTGGCGTTATGTTTGGTTCACCGGAAACGACGACGGGCGGCAATGCTTTGAAATTTTATGCTTCTGTTCGTCTTGATATTCGTCGTATCGGTTCGATCAAAGATCGGGATGAAGTTGTAGGAAACCAGACCCGTGTCAAGGTGGTTAAAAACAAGCTTGCTCCCCCGTTCAAGCAGGTAGAATTTGATATTATGTATGGCGAGGGAATTTCCAAGTTGGGAGAACTGATTGATCTTGGTGTCAAAGTCGGCATTGTTGAAAAATCCGGCGCATGGTTTTCTTATAATTCCCAACGTTTGGGGCAGGGACGCGAAAATGCCAAACAGTTTTTGCGTGATAATAAGGAAGTTGCCGAAGAGATCGAGGCTGCCTTACGCCAGAACGCAGGTTTAATCGCAACCGAACTGCTGGAAAACGGTGGCCCGGAAGCCGATGATGAAAGCGCAGCCGGTTGATCCGGTTTCGTTGAAACTGGCAGAGATAGGATAGGAAGATTTCCGGCTCGAAATTTTGTCGATACCAACGTGAAAACGTTTAAGAAATAAAGATTTCGGGGGCTGGTTCATGATTGAATAAGGGGCGTTAGCCGGAAGGCTGCCGCCCTTTTATTTTACATAATTAAGTTAGCGATTAGGAATAATTCCGTTAGCATTGAAAATGAACATTGTTCGATAAAATTTGAATTGTAAGGGCTAGCTAATTAAGCAGGCTGGAAAAACCGACTGGAAAAACCGACTGGGAAAAAAGGCCGGGAAAACAGGCGGAAAAAAATGGCTGGAAAAGTGGCTATGTCGGAGTGGCACGACATTGTTCCGCCAAAATCATATTCGCTTTACGATGCTTGTGCGTGACAACACAGTTGTTCATGACGATTCTTCCCGCGTCGTTCGAAAAGCGTTTCTAAAATTCCTCAAAATCCTCAAAAATCCTCAGAATTCTTTAAAATTCTATGTATGGCTCTTTGTACGGCGTGTAGTACTTATACATAAATGAAGTGTTTGGAGTTTTGTCGTTATTGGTGCGAGGTGTCAGCTTTTTGATCGCATTTTGATCAAGTACCGTTGAACTCAGACTGAACAGAAAAAGTTCGACACCAGGAACTCTCTTATTCACTATTACCAATGGTTGTCTTTCTCTTAGCTCCGTAAGCAATTATCGCGGAATGAATGAGCCGTGTTCCAATTTTATGAATTGTTGTGCCCCGAGTTAAGCATTTGACCAACTGTTGCTGACAAATTCAAAAATTCGCGGATGAAAGTTTATCAGGTGCGGGTCAGTGTTGGTTTCGGGATTAAATAATGCGGGGGAAGAAGAACCGATTTGCGGTAGAAAATTGAAGAAAAACGAGTTTAACACAACGAAATGTAGCCGTAATTCAAAAAATTCCCTCTCACGCAATTCATCGAGGATATTTGGGTAACAGATTCCCACAAGAATTTATGTAATTTGGGAATTTGTGATAGAGCGGCCCTGACCAAAAACCGGACAATGGATAGCCATTGAATTTAAGCGGATAAAATGTGTTCATCAGAAGTTGCTTTCGCTATCGCCCATTAAAGTCTTCGTGATAATGTTTGAATAAGCGCAATTTTTTTAAGCTCGCGACATATATTTCAAGTGTTTTCATTTGATCTACTTTGCTTAAGCCAAAAAGCACCGGATATAGAATTCACATTGCGGGATTGGCGTGAAAAAGTGGTTTCCAGATTAGAGAATATGCTCTAAAAGGCAGACAATATATTTTTTAAAATCGGGCGGGCGAGATGAAGCTCTGCGGCGAATACAGGTGTCAGTGATGAATAGTGTTAACGAGATCCGGTCAACATTTCTGGATTATTTTCATAGAAACGGACATGAAATTGTCCCATCCAGTCCTCTGGTTCCGAGAAATGACCCAACCTTGATGTTTACCAATGCGGGAATGGTACAGTTCAAGAATGTGTTTACCGGCCTTGAACAACGTCCCTATAAAAGAGCAACGACGGCGCAAAAATGCGTTCGCGCCGGCGGTAAACATAACGATCTTGACAATGTGGGCTACACAGCACGCCACCACACGTTTTTCGAGATGCTTGGCAACTTCTCTTTTGGCGATTATTTCAAAGAACAGGCTATTTATTTTGCCTGGAATTTGCTGACCAAAGAATTCGGTCTGCCGAAAGAAAAGCTGCTCGTTACCGTCTATCATGAGGATGATGCGGCAGCCGAGCTATGGAAAAAGATAGCTGGTCTCACTGACGATAAAATTATCCGGATTTCAACCAGTGACAATTTCTGGGCCATGGGCGACACCGGTCCTTGCGGACCATGTTCGGAAATTTTCTATGACCATGGTGATAAAATCTGGGGCGGAGTGCCCGGAAGCGCCGAGGAAGATGGTGATCGTTACATTGAAATCTGGAACCTTGTTTTCATGCAATATGATCAGGTTACAAAGGACCAGCGTAATGATCTTCCGCGTCCGTCCATTGACACAGGCATGGGGCTTGAACGTATTGCTGCCGTGTTGCAAGGTGTTCATGATAATTACGACATTGATCTCTTCAAGACATTGATCCGCGCTTCCGAAGAAGCAACCGGCGTCAAGGCCGAGGGAGAATTCGTTGCAAGTCACCGTGTGATTGCAGATCACCTTCGGTCATCTGCCTTTTTGATTGCCGATGGCGTTTTGCCTTCCAATGAAGGGCGCGGCTATGTATTACGCCGCATTATGCGTCGCGCCATGCGTCATGCCGAGCTGCTTGGAGCCAAGGAACCGTTGATGTGGCGCCTTTTGCCAACTTTGATACGCGAAATGGGGCAAGCCTATCCCGAACTTATCCGCGCAGAAGCACTGATTTCGGAAACTTTGAGGTTGGAAGAAACACGCTTCCGGAAGACTTTGGAACGCGGTCTTAACCTTTTGAACGAGGCAAGCCACAATCTGAAATCGGGTGATCATCTTGATGGTGAAACAGCCTTCAAACTTTATGATACTTATGGTTTCCCGCTTGATCTTACTCAGGATGCACTTCGCCGCCGCAATATAACGGTTGATGTCGAAGCTTTTGACAAGGCAATGGAACGCCAGAAAGCCGAAGCCCGTGCCAATTGGGCAGGTTCCGGAGAAGAGGCAACTGAAACCGTCTGGTTTGCCGTTCGCGATCGCGTCGGCTCAACCGAATTTCTTGGCTATGAGACAGAAAAAGCCGAAGCAGTGATTACTGCAATTGTGAAAGATGGCAAAATTGTCGATGGTCTGAAGGAAGGTGAACAAGGCGCATTGATCGTCAATCAGACACCTTTCTATGGCGAATCCGGTGGTCAGGTGGGTGATACCGGCGTAATTGCCGGCGAAAAGTTCTCGTTTAATGTGACCGATACACAGAAAAAGGCAAACGGTGTTTTTGTCCATATCGGTGTTGCCAAAAACGGCTCGATCAAGACAGGCGATGTTGTCGAGCTTGATGTAGACCAAAAACGGCGTCGTAAAATCCGTGCCAACCATTCGGCAACCCACCTTTTACACGAGGCTTTACGCGAAACATTGGGTACCCATGTTGCCCAGAAAGGGTCGCTGGTAACGCCTGAACGTTTGCGTTTCGACTTCTCGCATCCGAAACCGATGACAGCGGAAGAAATCAAACAGGTTGAAGATTTGGCAAATGAAATTGTTTTGCAAAACAGCCCTGTTACAACCCGTCTTATGAGTGTTGACGATGCTATTGCCGAAGGTGCAATGGCCTTGTTCGGCGAAAAATATGGTGATGAAGTTCGTGTTGTTTCTATGGGGCAACGGGTTGACCCGACAAAAGTTGGAAACCGAGCATGGTCGCTTGAACTTTGCGGTGGTACCCACGTCAAACGGACAGGTGATATCGGGCTTATCCGCATTGTATCGGAAAGCGCAGTTGCTGCCGGTGTTCGCCGTATTGAAGCGCTGACAGGCGATGCCGCCCGCCACTATCTTGACGGACAAGATCAACGTGTTCACGAAATTGCCAATGCATTGAAGACAACGCCTCAGGAAGCACTGGAACGTGTCCATGTGCTTGTTGAAGAACGCCGCAAGCTCGAAAAAGAGCTGAATGAAGCAAGAAAGCAATTGGCCTTGTCCGGCGGGGCAAATGATCACGGCGAAGCCGATATCGAACAGATAGACGGACTAGCCTTTATGGGGCGTGTTGTTCACGGTATTGCGCCCAAGGATTTGAAGCCACTTGCAGATGCCGGCAAAAACAAGATCGGTAGTGGTGTTGTTGCCTTTATCGGTGTTTCGGAAGATGGCAAGGCGAGTGCCGTCGTCGGTGTTACCGATGATTTGACAAAACAGTTCAATGCTGTCGAACTCGTCAAGGCATTGTCCGAAGTTCTGGGCGGTAAAGGCGGTGGTGGTCGTCCTGATATGGCCCAAGCTGGTGGACCGGATGGCAAGAAGGCAGATGATGCCATGAAAGCCTTGAGACAAAAATTACAGAAATAATTGCTATAAAGAGCGGGCACTAGCCCGCTTTTTTATTGTCTTATGGGCTTACGATTTTATCGTTCTTCTCTGCAGTCATTCCGTCAAGACCGTAAAAAAGTTTGAAGCCGCTTCCGTTTTTGGGCTTCATATCATTTTAGTGAAATTGCGAGAGTGCGGGAAGCTCGCTTTGTGAGGCAATAGTGCCGATCTTAAAATGACACATGTTTTTGAGAGCAGGGCGCAACGGGCGGTTTTAGGCCTATTCAAGGGAATAGTTTAAGCGCGGCAAGACTTATAAAGTTGTTTTTTAGCGAACAATTAAACAGGATTTTCAAAATTTAAAACTTTGCCGGCTGATGGTGATCGTTCGTGAGAAATGACTTGCAAAGTTGCGAAATGCAACGAATGGTCATGACGGGCTTTGATCAACGAGTGATAATAGGTCCATACTTATCTTGCTCGATCATCGCTATCAAATGGAAGATTTGGAATAGCCATTGGTGCCGTTCGTATAG
Source organism: Bartonella sp. M0283 (assembly GCF_016100455.1). Taxonomy (NCBI): domain Bacteria; kingdom Pseudomonadati; phylum Pseudomonadota; class Alphaproteobacteria; order Hyphomicrobiales; family Bartonellaceae; genus Bartonella; species Bartonella sp. M0283. Next base: position 679,456 of record NZ_JACFSK010000001.1, read on the forward strand.
CGGGATTGAATAGCCCCATTTTTCATGCACCGGTGATAATTTCCTATAGAGGGGTCCTCCGACAGTGGATGTATATATCGCTAATTGAACAGCGAGGTGTCTTACTGGCCTTTGATGGGCGGGATATTGCTGCCTTTACAGAGTGAAATCGGGTTTTCAGCTATTTATTGCCGGTTAATGCCGCTTGAAAAATGGAAAGCGGGTTACAAAGTGCAAGAACGGAAAATGTGTATTTTGGGCGTCACCGTTACGTTTAGTTGGCTATTGCGGCTTCTCGTGAATGGAACAGGATTAAATTTATTGAAGGAATTTGGCTATTTCGCTCATGCGGTTATCCCATTCCGTTTCAACACATTTCTTTTATTAGTAAAACGTCGAGTGTTTTTCTTGCCCCGCAACTGGTCAATAGGGAATTCATTTAACCGATCTTATTGTGAAAACGGTTAATCCGGCGACATCGGATTTACCATCTTGAATCGTTTTTATAGTCAATGCGTTAAGCTACAAAATTGGTCGGTTTATGATGGTTGTTGAACCTGAACAGCATTGTCACGATTAAGCGCATGGGGCGAATGGTCTATTGTCAAACCACCCGCTTTAAGGAGTGCAGTGAAGCGCCCGCCTTTTTCAGCAAGTTCATCGAAACTGCCTTGTTCGACAATATGACCATGATCCATAAATAATACCAGATCCGCATTGCGCACAGTCGAAAGCCGATGGGCGATGATGATCGTTGTCCGGTTGCGGCTTACTGTGTCAATTGCTTCCTTGACGCGCGCTTCCGTTTCGACATCCAGTGCACTTGTTGCTTCATCAAGCACGAAAATAGGCGAGTTTTTGAGTACTGCTCTGGCAATTGCAAGCCTCTGCCGTTCACCACCGGAAAGCAATGACCCGCGTTCGCCCACTCTTGTGTCATAGCCATTGGTTTTTGCACGAATGAAATCATTGGCTGCAGCAATCTTGGCAGCCTCGAAAACCTCTTCATCAGTGGCATCGGGGCGACCGATGCTGATATTTTCTTTGATTGTGCGGTTAAACAGCCCAGAATCCTGAAACACCGTTGCCATGGCATGGCGAAGAGATGCACGGTTCACTGTTCTTGTATCCACACCATCAATCGTTATCACACCACTTTCCGGATCATAGATACGTTGTAACAGATTGATCAGTGTTGTTTTGCCTGCACCAGTAGGCCCGACGATTGCTGCGGTCTGGCCCGGTTTGATTTCAAAAGTGATGTCATAGACACCCTGTAGAGTGTTCGAAAATTCGTGGGTGACATGGTCGAAACGGATATCGCCTTTGACGTTTGTCAATGAGGGAAGGCCCGCCGGTTCGGCGGCAGCAATTGTCGAATCCATCATGTCATAAAATGCGTCGAGTTTCGCACGGTTGGAACCGATGAGGTTGATGAAATTGCTGATCTGGTCAAGTTGACCGATCATCATTTGCGAAAAGAAAACAAAGGCGACAACATCACCAATGTTAAGAATACCTTTGGAAACGAGATAAGCACCGAGAACAATGACGACAATCACTGTAATTGTCGATGCCATGCGGTTAAGGCCGGCAGCCAAGGCCCACCAGTTTAAAACCGGATATTGGGCTTTCAGAACATTTTGCGCATTCTGTTTAACGCGCGCGCTTTCCTCGTCTGCTCTGTTGTAGCTTTGAACGACGGAAACGTTGGAGATTGAATCTGTCACATGCTCGAATAAAGCAAGATGATATTTTTCAACCGACTCCTGTCCTGTCTTGGTCTTGGTCATGACAAGACGCGCAATCATAATATAAATCACGCCAAGCGAAACCAGAACGATGGATAGCCGGTAGTCGGTCCAGATTGCGACACTTAGCAGAATTATAAGCTGAATCATTGAAGCGAGATGCTGGCGCATGAATTCAAGCCACATTGTGAACATGGATTCGCAAGCCCGCAGCATTGTATGAAGTGCGTTGGAGGTACCGATTTTCTGGTGCCATGCGAGCGGCATATTGATAATGCGCTGGTAGGATTCAGCCAATACACCCAGGCGTCTGCGATGTGCGAGACGATCGGCTCCTCTGTCGACCATTACAGTTGCCACAATGGAAAACATACCGAGAGCTGTCCACAATGCGAGATAAGGAATAACGGCTGTGAATGTATCGCCAGCCGAAAAGGCAGTGCCGCTTGATACTGCTTGCGCGGTCAAAGACAGTTCATCAATAATCCAGCCGAAAATTTTCGGTATGAAAACCTGCACTGCCGCCATGGCAATGTTGGCTGCACAAATGATGATGACCGTTTTCTTTTCTGTCATCAAATAGCTGACTGCGCGCGTATAAGTTTTAAAAAGCGACAAGCTTATACCTCCAATGACACCTTGTCCCCGTGATTGTCCGTTTTAAAATCGGTTCAACTCTTTATAATGTTTATTTAAGGTGCGCTACTGTTCAATTTACGATCAGCAAAACCACTTTTAACAACAGGATGTAACCGAGTGTGATCGTAATGATAAATCATGTCGCTATTGTCGTTCGATGATGCTAGAGAAAACACCAAGGAGATGACGATGGCCGGTGTTGAAATAAAAAAAGTTGATGAAGATGAAAACGGTATGCGCGTTGACCGTTGGTTCAAAGCTCATTATCCGGGCTTGGGATTCGGCTACCTGCAAAAACTTTTGCGTTCGGGGCAAATTCGTGTTGAAGGGGGCAGGGTAAAGTCTGATACGAGGCTGCAAATCGGGCAATCGGTGCGCGTGCCGCCTCTCCCCGTTGATGAAAAAGGTGCAGTACCTCTAACAGGCAAAACCATTCGTGGGCAGGATGATGGTGACGTTTTAAAGCAAATGCTTCTTTATGAAGACAAGAAGCTTTATGTGTTTAACAAACCTGCCGGTCTTGCTGTTCAGGGAGGTTCGGGTGTTACCCGTCATGTCGACGGCATGCTTGAAGCCTGGCGCAATCAAAAAGGCGAGAAGCCACGCCTTGTCCATCGGCTTGATCGCGATACGTCAGGTGTACTCGTTGTTGCAAAAACACGTTCGGCGGCGCAGGCTTTGGCAGCGGCATTCCGCGCCCGTGAAACCAAAAAGACCTATTGGGCTATTGTGAGAGGTGTTCCCAAAAAACGCGAAGACAAGATTTCGACATGGCTTGTTAAGGAATCGACCCCTGACGGCGATAAAATGCGGGTATGCCCGCATGGTGAACCGGATTCCGATCATGCTGTTTCGCACTATCGTGTTATCGACACGCGCGGGCAGATTTTGTCCTGGCTTGAAATGGAACCCTATACAGGACGCACGCATCAATTGCGTGTTCATGCGGCCTATATTGGACATCCGATCATTGGCGACCCCAAATATTTTTATGCAGATCAGAATTGGGAACTGCCAGGCGGTATACAGAATCGACTTCATCTCCATGCCCGCCGGATAAGAATCCCCAATCCTTCCGGAGGAATATTGGACGTGACTGCTCCTCTTCCGCCCCATATGGTGCAAACTTTCAACCTTCTTGCATTTGACGAAAGTGACGGAGATCAAGATTGACCGACAAGCCGCTTCGCCTCGCGCTTTTTGATTGTGATGGAACGCTGGTTGATAGTGTCTTTGCTATCCAACGGGCAATGGTTCAGGTATTTGAAAATTTTTCTTATAAAGAACCCGATCTTGACGAGACAAAACTTGTCATCGGCCTGTCGCTTGATCGTGCGATTGCACGTCTTTTAGATCGTCCTGTTGATGATGAAATTCTCGAAATGGTGACAGCTTATAAACAGATTTTTGCTAAAAACAGAGGCGATATATCTTTTACCGAGCCGCTTTTTCCGGGAATTCCGGAAATGTTGACAAAACTCGAAACTAAAGAGGATGTTCTTTTGGGCATCGTCACCGGCAAGTCGAGGCTCGGAATTGACAAAATACTCGAAGCCTACAAACTCCGTTGCTTTATTACAATCAAAACAGCAGACGAATGCCCGTCGAAGCCTGATCCCACAATGGTTATCGAAAGTTGTAAACAAACCGGCGTGTTTCCCGAAAATACTTATGTGATCGGGGATTCAATTTTTGATATGCAAATGGCCAAGCTTGCTCATGCCAAAGCGATTGGCGTTTTCTGGGGCTATAATACGCCGGAAGCTTTGAAAGAAGCTGGCGCAGATAAACTGGTAAGAGAGCCAAAAGACATAATTTCGATTTTTGAAAGTGATAACAATGCGTGAATTGCTGCAAGAGCTGAACGACGATGCTGAAAAAGCTGATCCGGTAAAACAGGCTCAGATTCTCTCAAAACGCGAATTACCAAAGCGGTTTTACAAAGAAGCTTCTGTCAAGGAAGTGGGCGGGGAAGCGGGTGGGGAAGACAGCGGGGAATTTGCTGTTGTTCTTGATGGAAAGACAGTCAAAACGCCGGCACGCCATAAACTTGTTTTGCCCAATAGAGCTTTGGCCGAGATGGTGGCACACGAATTCAATTCGCAACAAAAGACAATTGATCCGGCGAAAATGCCGGTAACCCGTCTTGTGAACTCGATCATCGATGGTGTCATCAATAATGAGGATGTTGTGCGGCACGATATTCTGGAATTTGTCGGCAATGATATGTTGTTTTATCGGGCGGATTCTCCCAAAGAGCTGGTTGAAAGACAACACCATCATTGGGACCCCGTCCTTGATTGGATTCGCAACAATTATGGCGCCCGTTTTATGCTGACCGAAGGGGTGATGTTTGTAAAACAGCCCGAAGGTTCGATTTCAGCTATACGCGATGCTCTCGAAGCAATCGAGTCTCCTTATGTGTTGGCGGCATTGCATTCGATCACCACTCTTTGCGGTTCGGCATTGCTCGCGCTTGCAGTCTGGAAAGGCAAAATAAGTCTGGCAGAAGCTTGGCAAATTGCCCATCTTGACGAAGACTGGACCGTCGAACATTGGGGAGAAGATGCCGAAGCCAAGGAAAAGCGTGCCTATCATCAGGCTGAATATGAAGCGGCTGCAGCTGTTATAGCGGCTATTGAAAACCTGTAAATTTCAAAAGTTTGACCAGTGGTTTATTGCTTCTCCGGAAAAACACGCTAGGTTAAAGAAGCAAGTTTTTATTACCAAGGAGTGAAGCTCAATGTTATCGACCATAATTTATAAAACGACAGCGATTGCTGAAGGCGGGCGGGAAGGCCATGTGCACTCGGAAGATGGTGCACTCGACATCGACTTGGTAAAACCTAAAGAGATGGGCGGTAACGGTACAATCGGTGCCAATCCAGAAACGCTCTTTGCCGCCGGTTATGCCGCATGTTTTGAATCGGCAACGCGTTTTGCTGCACAAAAAGCGGGATTTAAAGTTCAGGACGGAAGTTATGTGAAAGCCGAAGTCGGTATTGGACCACGCAAAAGCGGTGGTTTTGAACTTACAGTCATTTTGACAGTTCATCTGGAAGGGCTCGACAAACAACAGGCTGAAATGGCCGCCCGCACAGCGCATAACGAGATTTGCCCTTATTCCCATGCGACACGCAACAATATCAGTGTGCAGATTAAAGTTATTTGATAATAATAACTCAAAAAAACACTGCGGTATCAAATGGTTATGAACCGATCGGAGAGTTTTTCTGCAACGAAAAGCTGTCTCTCTGCGCGACCGTAAGGTTCAGTTAAATGGGCTTTGATGCCGCCGCGATTTTTGTTTTTATACCTATCGCTCATAACTTGAATGAACGCCCACAAAGACGGATAAGTTTGACGCATAACACATCCCGAATTTTAAGGGCGGAGTCACAAAGCGGTAGCCGTCAGACTTTGTTCAAAGTTGGTTTGTTACGCCGTTTCTAAAAAGGCAGTTTTTCGTGTCCATCATGGTAAGACCCATATTACCAACTAAAAATTCTGCTTGAGCTCACTTGATCAATTGCGCAATTTGTAACCAGCGTTAGATAGGCATTAAAATTCATCGCAAGTGACAAAATTTCAAATTTTGAAGGCTTTTATTCTACTCTTAACCGCAAAAATTTACGTCCGGCCATTAGTGTTCCGGAAAGGTATCTAAAAATCGTTCGAAACCGGTTTGAAAAGGCGCGGTTCAGGTCGAAAATAGGTTGGAAATTTTCCAAAACCGCACGTCGATTTTATGAAAAGAGAAATCTACAGTTTATGAAATCAAATGAATAAACATTTTGATGACAAACGCTATTTGATTGGTTTGATTTCCGGTGCGCTGAGTTTTATTTCTTCAAATCCCGGAAATGCCGCGCTCATTGTAGAAATTGTTGTTGCGTCGTCACCACGGACAAAATACCACTGATTATTATCAAGAATGGCGACAAGTTCACCTTTGATCTGATTTTTGTTATTGCCGTTGATTGTTGTGATTACAAAATCGGTGGGAATAATATAATAAGGCGTTCCATCCTTGAATTCTCCCGCACTTTTTTTCGATTGGCTTATCGTTATTTTGTCAACCTTATAGGTTTGCGCCAATTGTTTCATCTGGTTCACCATAATTTGGCGAAATTGCTCCTGATCGACTTTCGATTGGGCAGCAAGCGACTGGATGATACGCGGTGGTATTGCATTCAAAACAGCATCGAAATTGGAAGTTTGAAGCGCGGTTGCGTAATTATTTGTCGCATCGCTTAGCATCTTGACTTCTGCGTCCGTCGCCGATCGCGCATTGGCCGCGTTTAGTCCACAAAAAGCAATTGATAAACCAACGATAATTTTGGAGATGCTGCGCATAACTTACCCTTGATACTGTTTACTCATACGTCTGTTATAGTGAATCCGGAGTATAAAGGCAAAGCGTGACAGGAAAAAGGCAAGAAATGTTACAAAAACGGAGGCCGAAGCCCCCGTTTTCAATAATCTTGGTTAATGAAAATCAGACAGAATAGTACATGTCGAATTCGATCGGATGAGGTGTCATCTCGAAACGCAGAACCTCTTCCATCTTCAATTCGAGGAACGAATCAATCTGGTCATCGTCGAATACGTCACCGGCTTTAAGGAAGGCACGGTCTTTATCAAGACATTGCAGTGCTTCACGCAAGCTGCCGGAAACAGTCGGGATTTTTTTCAATTCTTTTGGAGGCAGATCATAAAGATCCTTATCCATAGCCTGTCCGGGATGGAGCTTGTTCTTGATGCCATCAAGCCCTGCCATCAAAATTGCCGAGAAGGCAAGATACGGGTTGGCTGTCGCGTCAGGGAAACGGATTTCTACACGTTTTGCATTTGGCGAAGAACCAAAAGGAATACGGCAGGAAGCCGAACGGTTACGAGCCGAATAGGCAAGTAGAACAGGTGCTTCATATCCAGGAACAAGACGCTTATAGGAGTTGGTCGACGGGTTGGTGAAAGCGTTGATAGCTTTTGCGTGTTTGATGATACCGCCGATGAAGAACAGGCAGGTTTCCGAAAGACCGGCATATTCATTGCCGGCAAAAGTCGGTTTGCCGTCTTTCCAGATCGACATATGGACGTGCATACCCGAACCATTATCGCCAAAAATCGGCTTCGGCATGAAGGTTGCCGATTTGCCATAAGTATTGGCTACCTGATGCACGACATATTTGAATATCTGCATTTTGTCGGCTTCGCGCACCAATGTGTCAAAGCGGATACCCAACTCGTGCTGGGCGGCTGCAACTTCGTGGTGGTGCTTTTCAACGCGTACGCCCATATCGGTCAGAGCGGTCAACATTTCCGAACGGATATCCTGACAGGAATCAATTGGAGGAACCGGAAAATAGCCGCCTTTTACGCGCGGACGGTGCCCGAGATTGCCCATCTCGTATTCGGTGTCGTCATTCGAGGGGAACTCGTTGGAGTCGAGCTTGAAACCGGTATTATAAGGGTCATTTTTGAAGCGCACATCATCAAACAAGAAAAATTCAGCTTCAGGGCCGACATTGACTGTGTCACCAATACCCAATGATTTGAGATAAGCCTCGGCTTTTTTGGCGGTCGAGCGCGGATCGCGGTTATAGGATTCGCCGGAGATTGGGTCGAGTACATCGCACAGGATAACCATTGTGGATTGGGCGAAAAACGGATCCATATGGGCGGTCGTTGGATCGGGCATCAAGACCATATCCGACTCATTGATTGCTTTCCATCCGCTGATGGAAGATCCATCGAACATGACACCATCAGCAAATGTGTCTTCGCTGATTTCAGCGATATCCATGGTTACATGCTGTAATTTGCCTTTAGGATCGCTAAAACGCAAATCTACGAAGCGAACGTCATTATCCTTAATTTGCTTAAGGATATCAGATGCAGTCGTCATATTACATTCCTTATTTAAAAGTAATAAAGGGTTGATCGGACATGCCCCGCAAATATGGGGCATGAGTTAACTTATGGCTTAGATAGCGTCTACGCCCGTTTCACCTGTACGGATGCGGATAACCTCTTCGACAGATGAAACAAAAATTTTCCCGTCGCCAATGCGACCGGTTTGTGCAGCTTTGCGAATAGCTTCAATCGCCGGCTCTACGGTTTCATCGGCAACAACAATTTCGACTTTTACCTTGGGGAGAAAATCAACAACATATTCTGCACCACGGTAGAGCTCTGTATGGCCTTTTTGTCGGCCAAACCCTTTTGCTTCCGTAACGGTTATACCTTGCAAGCCGACATCCTGAAGGGCTTCCTTCACTTCATCAAGCTTGAATGGCTTAATGACAGCCTCGATTTTTTTCATATTGATCTCGCCTCCAACGTTAAACTTTAGCTTCGGTAACCGCTTTAAGTCGATTTTTCCATTATCTATTAAGTTATAAGCATGTTTTGTGCCAAGTTGGAAAAATAACGCAATAACTCAACAATATTTTGCAGGAATGCGCAATTTATAGATTGTTAACCATAGCGATTTTTGACCAAACAATTATATTGGACTTAACAATTTGTGTCGTGGATGAATAAAAAATGGGCGGCGTGATGAAAAAATATGCAACATCAAAGTTAAGTAGACATTTTCCTGTTGAACTTTTGACACCAAAAGAAATGGGTGAAGCCGATCGTTTTGCAGTCACTTTAAACGGGCACGATAGTTTGAGACTGATGGAACGCGCCGGTCAGGCTATCGTCGACATTATTTTGAATGATTATCGTCATTGCCGAAAAATCGCTGTTTTATGCGGGCCCGGAAATAATGGCGGCGATGGTTATATGGCAGCGCGTATTCTTAAAAGCCATGGTTTCGAACCAACCATTTTTGCATTAGGGAAACCAAGAGCGGGAAGCGATGCCGAAAAAGCGGCTGCTTTGTGGGGCGAAAAGCACTTGCCTTTTGATAAATTTTCTTCGCCACAGGATTTTGATGTCGTTATCGACGCTTTATATGGCGCAGGGCTTGATCGCCCTTTGGAACAAACGCTTCAGGAGAAATTGAAAAGATTGAACGAAAGTGGTGTTCCGGTTATTGCCGTCGACTTGCCATCGGGTGTGTTCGGAGAAAACGGGATAATAAAAGGAGAGGCGATCAAAGCGGCAAAGACAGTCACATTTTTCAGATTGAAGCCCGGACACGTATGTTATCCCGGAAGATTACAATGTGGCGAGATCAGACTTGCCGATATCGGTATTCCGGAAAAAGTGCTTAAAACAATTAAACCGGAGCGCTTTATCAATTTTCCTTCGCTCTGGCTCAAGAATTGGCCGGAACTCGATTATGACACACATAAATACCGTCGAGGACATGCGGTGGTGTTTTCCGGCCCACAATCATCAACCGGTGCTGCACGACTTGCGGCCCATGCTGCTGCAAGAAGCGGAGCAGGGCTTGTTACAATACTCTCTCCGGAAGATGCACTTCTCGTTCATGAAATGCATCTCACCAGTATCATGCTCAAAGAAATGGGGAGCGACGCAGAAATTCTCGACTTTCTCGAAAGCAGGAAAGTGCGTTCGGTTGTTCTTGGCCCTGCATTCGGTTCATTGGAGCGTGCTTTTTCGATTGTTGAAGCAATTCTTTCGAAGAGTAAAATTTTTACACTTGTGCTTGATGCCGATGCGCTCACCGCTATTGCAAAGGAAAGTCAGAAAATATTTGCGCTGATCAAACAATCACCGGTCAATGTTATTATGACGCCACATGAAGGCGAGTTCCAACGCGTTTTTTACTCTATTTCGGAAAGCAAGGATTTGTCACGTATTGAAAAAGCCCGAAAAGCTGCGAGCGAAAGTGGTGCGGTGGTCGTCTACAAAGGTGCGGATACAGTCACAGCATCTCCAGATGGTCGCCTTGCGGTTAACGTAAACGGGACACCGTTTCTTGCAACAGCAGGTTCCGGTGATGTGCTTTCGGGAATTATAGGTGGTTTGAGTGCACAACAAATGCCGATTTTCGAAGCAGCTTGCGCCGGAGTCTTTCTCCACGCACAGTGTGCTGACCATTTTGGACACGGTATGATTGCAGAAGATATTGTTTCAGCAATCCCCTTGGTTCTTTCTGAGACAATTATGTGACTAATTTATCACTACTTAACTATAGATAGCACTTTTTTCCAATTTTGGCTTTTCATTGCGGGGGGACTGTCACATAACATCATTACAAATTTCTATTCAGTATAGCCTATCGGGCACAGGGAGAAATCCGTATGAAAATTAAAGCACTGTTGGCAGGTTCTGCTGCTGCCATGGTTATATCGAGTGCATCTTACGCTGCCGATGTTGTTGTAGCCGAGCCGGAACCCGTTGAATATGTACGCGTTTGCGACGCTTATGGACAAGGGTATTTCTATATCCCCGGGACCGACACATGTATGCGCGTCGGTGGATATTTGCGTGCCGATATAAAAGGCGGCGATAATGTTTATGCCTATAAGGGCAAAAAAGATCGCGATACTTATGCATGGCGTGCCCGTGGTGAATTGCGCTTCCAGACAGCAAGCGAAACCGAACTTGGTACTTTGCGCACTTTGGTCGAACTGCGTAACCAGTGGGATGATGGCAATGATACTTTGAGCGGTCAGGCTCACTTTGCTTACATCGAATTGGGCGGTTTGCGCGTTGGTGTTGACGAATCGATTTTCTGGCATTGGACGGGTTATCTCGGCAAAGTCTTGAACGATGATGTCGTTGATCCCGGTATGTTCCAGCGTACAAATGTTTTAAGTTATACATTCTCCGCAGATAACGGTTTTTCGGCAATTATCGGTGTTGAACAAGGTACTGATAACGGCAGCGATAATGCTGGCGACAACTACTACCTGAAAGGCATGGGTAAACGTGTTGCAACCGGTGCTGGAAAAGCCGACCGCGATGACCCCAATGCACGCCATTTCTATAGCGGTAGCAGCATTGATGATTACACACCGAATGTTCTTCTCGGTGCAAAATTCGTACAGGGTTGGGGTTCAGTTGCTGCTATTGGCGCTTATGATGCACAATGGGAAGAATGGGCTGCCAAGCTGCGTGTCAATTTGAACCTGACCGATCAATTGTCGGTTTGGGTCATGGGCGGCTATAAGAGCAATGATGACTATTACGCCTATGACGATGTCTATAATAAAGATCGCCCCAACAGAAAGCATGATTACTATTATCGCATGCACACCAGTCAATATGGTGATTGGGGTGGCGATTGGGCCGTTTGGGGTGGTACAACCTATAAAGCAACCAAGAAGGCTTCCTTCAATTCTCAGTTGACCTATGACGACACAGATGTTTTCAGTGCATCGGTCAATATGGCTTATGAACTTGTTCCGGGTCTCGTTGTCACACCTGAAGTTTCTTACCTGAACTTCGGTAACGACAAGAAGTGGGATGATGGTTCACGCGTTACATTCCATGGCGACAATGCCGTTCAGGGAATGTTGCGTATGCAGCGCAATTTCTAAAATCCTATCCATTAATATTTTTAAATGGCGGCTTTGGCCGCCATTTTTTTAACAAATTTTGATTGGCTTTTGATTTTCTGTCCGGCTTTCAGATTTATAAGATTGATTGCCTCGCTATAATAAAGAGATAGCGACTGCGCGATATGGCAGGACATTGCAGGCGAACAGGGAAAAGTAGCGACTTCGAATTTTTATGTTAAAGAGATTGGTTGCGAGCGAAGGTAGGAAGCATTTGGCTTCTTGGAAGTTTGCCCCGCTTATCCGGAATTGAAGCAATTGCCCTGTAAAACGCATTCGACATATTCATAAATGAGATGTGTTTTAAAGTGATCTCATTATTAGCTCTAAATAGGGCAGCTTACAGGAACACTGATCTGCAAAAATATCCCGTTGAACATTACATGGCTGCGAGAAGCGGCAGGAGAGGCAAAGCCCGTGAGAGGGATTGAGATGAGGAGCAGCCTGCAAAACATGTGAGTTGCCCATTCCGCGGCATCGTTTTTGTATTTGGGTTTTTGTATTTGGGTTTTTGTATTTGGCTATCGTTTTTTAAGTTCAGTTGTTTGTCTACGACAAAAATTTTCAAATTTATTAGCCTCAAAAATTTCAAAAGGCGAAACTTTAACAGCCCCGCCTTTTAATAATTTTTGCTGACCGAGTTTTGTTTATACTGCTGTTACGACATTGCTTTTTTCGTTGGCCGGCGTTCCAGAAGTTCTTTCAGGAACTGTCCTGTGTAAGAGCGCTCGACTTTCACAATATCTTCAGGACGGCCTACAGCTACGATCTCGCCGCCGCCATCGCCACCTTCCGGACCAAGATCGATGATCCAGTCGGCTGTTTTGATCACTTCAAGATTGTGCTCGATAACAGCAACAGTATTTCCCTGATCGACAAGTTCATGCAGAACTTCAAGAAGTTTTGCTACATCATGGAAGTGAAGTCCTGTCGTCGGTTCATCAAGAATATAAAGTGTCCGGCCGGTTGCTTTGCGTGCCAGTTCCTTGGCAAGTTTTACGCGTTGCGCTTCACCACCGGAAAGGGTGGTCGCCTGCTGCCCGACCTTGACATAGCCAAGCCCGACCTTGACCAAGGTATCCATCTTGTCGCGAATGGCAGGCACTGCTTGAAAAAACTCCGCCGCTTCATCCACTGTCATATCAAGAACATCGGCTATGGATTTGCCTTTATAGGTAACTTCCAACGTTTCCCGATTATAGCGTTTTCCGTGGCAAACATCACATGTCACATAAACATCCGGCAAAAAATGCATTTCGATTTTTATGACGCCGTCGCCCTGACAGGCTTCACAGCGCCCGCCTTTGACATTGAATGAAAAACGCCCCGCCTGATAACCACGGGCTTTTGCTTCCGGCAAGCCGGCAAACCAGTCGCGTATCGGGGTAAATGCACCGGTATAGGTCGCCGGATTCGAACGCGGGGTACGGCCAATCGGTGACTGGTCAATATCAATAACCTTGTCGAGATATTCGAGCCCCTCAATTCGATCATGTTCTGCCGGATGTTCACGGCTTCCCATGATGCGACGCGAGGCTGCTTTGAAAAGCGTCTCGATAAGAAATGTCGATTTGCCACCACCCGAAACACCGGTCACACAAGTGAAGGTTCCAAGAGGAATATCGGCTGTAATATTCTTTAAATTGTTGCCTCTTGCCCCGACGACGCGCAATTTCTTGGTCTTGGAAATTTTACGGCGTTGAGCTGGCACCGGAACGAACATTTTACCTGAAAGATATTGGCCGGTGAGGGAAGCCGGATCATCCATAATATCTTTTGGCGTTCCTTGCGCGACGACTTTACCGCCATTAACACCCGCAGCCGGACCGATATCGACAACATAATCGGCAGTCAGAATGGCGTCTTCATCATGTTCGACAACAATCACCGTATTGCCGAGATCACGTAAATGTTTAAGCGTTTCAAGAAGGCGCGCGTTATCGCGCTGGTGTAATCCGATAGACGGTTCATCAAGAACATAAAGAACGCCGGTTAGCCCTGAGCCGATTTGCGAAGCAAGCCGGATGCGCTGGCTTTCACCGCCGGATAACGTGCCGGAGGCGCGCGCCAGTGTGAGATATTCAAGCCCGACATCGTTCAGAAATTTCAAACGGTCGCGAATTTCTTTCAAAATACGTGATGCAATATTTTTCTGTTTTTCATTGAAGGTTTTATCCACTTCCTGAAACCATTTATCGGCTTTGGAAATCGACATTTCGGACACTTCGCCAATGTGAAGCTTGTTGATTTTTACAGCCAGTGCTTCCGGCTTCAACCGATAGCCTTTACATGCCGGACAAGGGGAAGACGACATATAACGCTCAATCTCTTCGCGCGACCAGGCTGAATCGGTTTCCTTCCAGCGCCGTTCCATATTCGGAATGACGCCTTCAAAATTTTTGGTTGCCGAATAGGAGCGCATCCCGTCATGATAGGTAAATGTCACTTCTTTCTTGCCGGTGCCATAAAGAATAGCATGACGGGCTTCTTCGGAAAGGTCTTTCCATTTGTCTGTGAGCTTGAAATGATAAGCTTTTCCAAGCGCTTCAAGTGTTTGATTATAATAAGGTGAAGAGGATTTCGACCACGGAGCAATAGCACCTGCTTTCAAAGACAAATTCTCGTCAGGAACCACCATGGCCGGATCAATTGCCTGTAGCGACCCCAAACCATCACAGGTCGGGCAAGCACCGAACGGATTGTTAAAAGAAAAAAGCCGTGGCTCTATTTCGGGAATCGTAAAGCCCGAAACAGGGCAGGCAAACTTTTCGGAAAAGAGTAAACGTTCATGCGTATCATTTTTGGATTTATTGGCCGAACCACCGGCTGTCTGTTCTTTCGGAAGCGGTTTATCGGCAAGTTCGGCAACGGCCAATCCATCGGCGAGATGAAGACAGGTTTCTAGACTATCGGCAAGACGGGCTGAAATATCCGGTTTCACAACAAGACGGTCGACGACAACATCAATATCGTGTTTATATTTTTTATCGAGTTCCGGAACATCGGCAATCTCGTAAAAAACCCCGTCGATTTTGACACGCTGGAAGCCCTTTTTAAGAAGGTCCGCCATTTCCTTTTTATATTCGCCTTTGCGTCCGCGTACGAGCGGGGCAAGAATATAAAGTCTCGTTCCTTCGGGGAGTGCCAGAATGCGATCAACCATCTGGCTTACAGTCTGGCTTTCAATCGGTAATCCTGTTACCGGTGAATAAGGCACACCGACCCGCGCAAACAACAAGCGCATATAATCGTGAATTTCCGTCACCGTGCCGACAGTTGAACGTGGGTTACGACTCGTGGTCTTCTGTTCAATGGAAATTGCCGGAGAGAGACCGTCAATCTGGTCAACATCCGGTTTTTGCATCATTTCCAGAAATTGTCTGGCATAGGCTGAAAGGCTTTCCACATATCGCCTTTGCCCTTCGGCATAGATCGTATCAAATGCAAGTGACGATTTACCTGATCCCGAAAGACCAGTCATGACAATCAATTTGTCTCTCGGCAGATCGAGGTCGATGTTCTTTAAATTGTGTTGGCGGGCACCACGTATTGAAATATATTTCTGATCAGACATATTTGGCCTTGCGGGGAAAGAACAAAAATGGAACACTCGCTTTCAAATAGGTGAGATGGTCAAAAATTGCAATGGTAAGATTTGGCTTAAAAAAATAACAAAAATAGAAGTTCTGTGGAAATTGCATGAATAAAACAGGCTTTTTTGCCCCAAGCTTGAAAATAGATTATATGGTGGCAAATTGAGCTTTAGCATTTAATTTTCGGCTTTTTGCCGCGTGGTTTGGAGTTTTTATAATGGCAGGCAGTGTTAACAAGGTCATTCTGGTTGGTAATCTCGGTGCAGATCCGGAAATTCGCAGAATGAATTCTGGCGATCAAGTGGCAAGTTTGCGCATTGCAACGTCGGATACGTGGCGTGACCGTAATACAGGTGAGCGTCGCGAACGGACAGAATGGCACAGCGTTGTCATTTTTAACGAAAATCTGGTCAAAGTTGTCGAGCAATATCTTAAAAAAGGCGCGAAAGTTTATATTGAGGGGCAGTTGCAAACCCGCAAATGGCAGGATCAGAACGGCAATGACCGTTATACAACCGAGATTGTTTTGCAAAAATATCGCGGTGAATTGCAAATGCTTGATAGCCGCGGCGAGGGTGGCGGCAGCCGTCAGCAAGTGAGCGATCAATCCGGTTCGGGCGGTTTTGGCGGCGGCTACGGCAATTCCGATCAGGGCGGAAACAATCAGTCAGGAAGCAATTTTTCGCGTCAGCTCGATGATGATGTTCCATTCTGAGGCTCTGATATTTTAACGGTTATCAGAAATTGCGATCGCCATTTAGTCCATTGAATTGAGATTGGCGTTTAATGCGGTGTCGTGATCTTCCTGGAACCTTATTTGCATCATTCAGAAATTTTAAACAGCTCCCCGTTTCCATTGTTTTCAGGCGAATCGCAGCTTTCGGGAATAAGCGGGGAGCTTTTATCAAGCTGCGACTTTTATTCGTAAGACGTCTTGCCATAGAAAATAAAGCCGATATTCCAATATGTAAGATTGGCTGGATGTATAGCCTATTCCGGAGCTGTCTTGCCGGATTGTCACTCGTGTTTTCCAAACTGTTTTGAACACTTTTTCGTTTTTGGACGTTCCGGCAGCTTTCATGAAAATTAAAGCTGCAACCAATTATATGCGCAACTATCCTCAAATGATGTGAGAAAGTGCGATTGGTGGTGATGCAGTGTCACGCAATATGGAAGAGAGCCAAAATCCCGTTGGCAACGAATTGCACGGCAAGAGCTGCAAGGATGACACCGAAGAGGCGGGTCAGTATTGTTCTACCCGTTTCACCTAAAAGTCGGTCGATCGGGTGTGCAAGAAGCATGAAGCCGTAGCAGACAATCACCGAAATCAGAATAACAAAACAGGAAACGGCAGTGCCGACGAAACCGGGGTTTTTGCTGGCCATCAGAATAGTGGCCGAGATCGCGCCCGGACCGGCGATCATCGGTATAGCAAGCGGGAAGGCTGCAATATTGTGAATATGATCTTTGGTGACGGCGGTTTTGACAGATTTCTGTTTTCTTGCCGAACGTTTTTCAAAAATCATCTCGAAAGCAATCGCAAACAATAAAATACCGCCGGCAATCTGGAATGCACCGAGCGAAATGCCCAGCCCTTCCAATATTGCGCCGCCGATAAGTGCAAAAGCGAGCAGAATAACGTAAGAAATGACAGACGCGGCAATGGCTGTGGACTTGCGTTCCATATGCGTCATGTCACGCGTGAGCCCCAAGAAAATCGGCACGAGACCTACAGGGTCAATTGTAACCAGTAATGTGATAAACGCATTTAGCAACAAACCTGCGTCAAACATGATTGTTACTCCTTGGTGCGCCATCATTCGGTATGTGCCAAAATCAGGGGCTGTTGAAAACATTCATTTCAGCTCTCATGGCACAAAATCACCATAAAGTCATCCACCGATTTTTCTTGTGGCTAACTAACACACTGAAAATAATAGCCAAATCCATGCATGGAAGGGCAAGAGAAATTGGCTTTTCGGGGCATTTTTCGTTATAAAGGAAGGGCTGATTCTATTAAGGAAGTTATATAACCGTGAACGATCAAATTGTACCACCAGATTCAGGAAATCCGAACGGTATTGAACCGGTCAATATTGTAGAGGAAATGGAGCGCTCTTACCTCGATTACGCCATGAGTGTGATCGTATCGCGTGCGCTGCCTGATGTTCGCGACGGTATGAAGCCGGTGCATCGACGCATTCTCTATGCGATGAACCAGATGGGGCTTTCTTATAACAAGCCTTATCGTAAATCTGCCGGTGTTGTCGGCGAGGTGATGGGTAAATTCCACCCGCATGGCGATTCATCTATCTATGATGCGCTGGTGCGCATGGCGCAGGATTTTTCGCTGCGCGTTCCGCTTATTGACGGGCAGGGGAACTTCGGGTCGATTGATGGTGATCCGCCGGCAGCTATGCGTTACACCGAATGTCGGCTGGAAAAAGTTTCCGATAGTCTGCTTTATGACATTGATAAAGAGACGGTTGATTTTCAGGATAATTATGATGGCCGCGAGCAGGAACCGATTGTTCTTCCGGCTCGTTTTCCAAATCTTCTCGTGAATGGTTCAGGCGGCATTGCGGTTGGTATGGCCACCAATATTCCGCCGCACAATTTGGGTGAAATTGTTGATGGTTGCGTCGCTCTCATTGATAATCCGGCCATAACACTTGACGAAATGCTCAAGATCATACCGGGGCCGGATTTCCCGACCGGCGGGATTATCCTCGGGCGCGCCGGTATACGTTCGGCCTATGAAACCGGACGTGGTTCGCTCATTATGCGCGCCAAGGTTGAAGTTGAAGATATTCGCAATGACCGGCAGGCCATCGTTGTTACTGAAATTCCCTATCAGGTGAATAAAGCGACAATGGTTGAAAAAATTGCCGAGCTTGTTCGTGAAAAACGTATTGAAGGCATTTCGGATTTACGCGATGAATCCGATCGCGAAGGCTATCGCGTTGTGATCGAGCTGAAGCGTGATGCCGTTGCCGATGTCGTTTTGAACCAGCTTTATCGCTACACACCTTTGCAAACATCGTTCGGCTGCAATATGGTTGCGTTAAATGGCGGTAAGCCTGAACAAATGTCACTCCTTGACATGCTCAAGGCCTTTGTTCTATTCCGTGAAGAAGTTGTTACACGGCGTACCAAGTTTTTACTGCGCAAAGCACGTGAACGTGCCCATGTCTTGGTTGGTTTGGCCATTGCTGTTGCCAATATTGACGAAGTCATCCAGCTTATTCGTAATGCACCGGATCCGCAAACAGCGCGTGACCAGTTGATGACACGTCGTTGGCCGGCTGCAGAAGTTCGCCATCTTATCGAATTGATTGATGACCCTCGTCACATTATTCATGAAGATAATACCTATAATCTTTCGGAAGAACAGGCGCGTGCCATTCTTGATTTGCGCTTGCAACGCCTGACAGCTTTGGGGCGTGACGAGATCGCCGATGAACTCAATAAAATTGGCGCGGAAATTACCGATTATCTTGATATTCTTGGGTCTCGTTTGCGCGTCTTGACGATTGTCAAAGACGAATTGATGGCCGTTCGCAATGAATTTGCCACACCTCGTCTTACTTCATTCGGCTCCGGTGGTGCCGAAATGGATGATGAGGACTTGATTGCTCGTGAAGAAATGGTCGTCACTGTAAGCCATAGCGGCTATATCAAGCGCGTTCCGCTCAACACTTATCGGGCGCAACACCGCGGTGGTAAAGGCCGTTCGGGTATGACAACAAAAGACGAAGATTTTGTAACCCGTCTGTTTGTTGCCAACACGCATGCGCCGGTGCTGTTCTTCTCTTCGCGCGGCATTGTTTACAAGGAAAAAGTATGGCGTTTGCCGGTGGGAACGCCTCAATCGCGCGGCAAGGCGCTCATCAATCTTCTGCCTTTGCAACAAGGCGAACGCATCACCACAATCATGCCATTGCCGGAGGATGAAGAAAGCTGGAGCGAACTTGATGTCATGTTTGCAACAACACGTGGCACTGTGCGGCGAAACAAGCTTTCCGACTTTGTACAAGTTAACCGCAATGGAAAAATTGCGATGAAATTCGACGATGATGAAGATGAAATTCTATCTGTCGATACCTGTACAGAGAATGACGATGTGGTTCTGACCACTGCTGACGGTCAATGTATTCGTTTTGCGGTTTCCGATGTTCGTGTCTTTGCCGGTAGAAATTCCATTGGCGTGCGCGGTATCAATCTCGGCGAAGGCGATAAAGTCATCTCGATGGCTATTCTGGAGCATGTCGAAGCAACACCGGCCGAACGGTCGGCTTATCTCAAACGCGCCGTTGCCGAACGTCGTGCGGCTGGTAACGATAGCGATGATGTAACAATCAGTGACGAGGAAGAAGCAACAGGCGATGCCGAGCTTAGCGACGCACGTTATAATGAACTTTCTCAACATGAACAGATGCTGTTGACGGTAAGTCAGTTCGGTTATGGCAAACGTTCTTCATCCTACGAGTTCAGAATCTCCGGTCGCGGCGGCAAGGGGATAAGAGCAACTGATCCTTCAAAAACAGCTGAAATCGGCAAACTGGTTGCAGCTTTCCCAGTTGAAGAAAACGACCAGATCATGCTTGTTTCGGATGGTGGAAAACTCATCCGCGTTCCGGTGGCAGGAATTCGCATTGCAGGACGTTCGACAAAAGGTGTCACGATTTTCGATACAGCCGAAAACGAAAAAGTTGTTTCGGTTGAACGTATCTCTGAATCGGAAGAGGACGATAGCGACGTTGACGAAACTGTGCCGAATGATGACAACAGTTCGTCAGGCAATTCTGATACGCAAACGGATGATTGAATAATCAAGTCATAGCAAGATGGCTGACGGGAGGTGAAAGATGAAAGTGGCAATTTTTGCTGGCTCGTTTGATCCGATTACCAATGGCCATCTTGATGTTTTGCGTGGTGCCTTTAGAGTGGCTGACAAAGTTGTCGTTGCTATTGGCATCCACCCGAGCAAAGCCCCGCTTTTTACGTTTGAAGAACGTAAGAAATTGATCGAAACCGTTGCCAAGACTATTTTGAAAGACACAGAAAAGCGTTTGGAAGTTATTTCCTTCGACAATCTGCTGGTTGATAAAGCACGCGAGATCGGCGCAAATTTTATTATACGCGGTTTGCGTGATGGCACGGATTTTAACTATGAAATGCAACTTGCCGGCATGAACAGGGCATTGGCACCCGAAATACAGACATTGTTCTTGCCGGCAGCTGATGCGGTTCGTTCAATTTCTGCTACTCTTGTTCGTCAAATTGCATTGATGAGGGGGAATGTTTCGCCCTTTGTTCCCGAGAATGTTGCATTGGCGTTAACAAAAAAATTCAAATCATAAATGGAGAAAGATCTTGGTTCGTAAACTTTTGGGCATTATGGCCGTTCTGTTTGCACTTTTTTCGCTTGCTCCCGTGGCTTTTGCTGCAGGTGGAGAAAATCTGGTATTAACACTGAAAGATGGTGACGTAACAATTAAGTTGCGTCCGGATATTGCTCCCAAACATGTTGCTCAAATCGAAAAGCTTGCCAAAGAAGGCGCATATGATAATGTTGTCTTCCATCGGGTTATTCCAGGCTTTATGGCGCAGACCGGCGATGTAAAATTCGGCAAAAAAGGCAGTCCCGAATTCAATATTCGTCGTGCAGGCATGGGTGGCTCACAATATCCCGACCTTGCAGCAGAATTTTCCAAAGTCCCCTTCAAACGCGGCACAGTCGGAATGGCACGTTCGCAAGACCCGAATTCGGCCAATTCCCAGTTCTTCATCTGTTTTGATGATGCATCTTTCCTCAATGGACAATACACGGTTGTTGGTGAAGTGGTAAAAGGCATGGATGTCGTTGATAAAATCAAAAAAGGGCGGGCAGATAATAACGGTTCGGTTGCAGATCCTGACGTTATTGTAAAAGCACGTATCGAAGCTACAAAATAAAGGAAAAGAAATGGCTGAAATTAAAGATCCGGAAAATACTCTGATATTGGAAACGACAAAGGGTGATGTGGTTATAGAATTATTGCCCGAAATTGCACCCGAACACGTCAAGAGAATTAAAGAATTAACCCGCGAAGGCGCTTACGACAATGTGGTTTTTCACCGCGTGATAGACGGTTTTATGGCACAGACAGGCGATGTCGAGTTTGGCAAAAAAGGCGGCAAAAAGTTCAACGCATCACGCGCAGGCATGGGTGGGTCGGACAAGCCCGATCTTAAAGCCGAATTTTCCAATGTTCCACACAAGCGCGGCACTGCCTCTATGGCACGCAGTCAAAACCCGAATTCGGCAAATTCCCAGTTTTTTATCTGTTTTGAGGATGCTCCGTGGCTCAATCGTCAATATACTGTTTGGGGACAGGTCATTGAAGGCATGGAAAATGTCGACAAGCTCAAAAAAGGCGAGCCTGTCAGTGATCCTGATAGCATTGTCAAAGCAACAATTGCTGCCGATAAAAAATAATTTTCAAGGCTCGACACAGTTGTTCGGAAGCTTTGATTTATGAAACTTCAAAAAGGTGTTCTGAATAAAATTCGGAGCGCCTTTTGCTTTTTTAAAACGCGAAATTCTGGCAGATGGAAGTTTGTATCTCTATAGAAACAGCAGCAATATAATCTTCACAAAATGATTCATGTTTGGCATTTAACGATTTGAATTTTAATGTAAAAAAGTTTTTGTCGATATTTTTTTATATCGTTCAGATCACCCTTTTATAAGATGTTTGGAATCGGGAACGAACGGGCAATTGGCACTAAAAAAGCTTGAATGTAAAAGTGATTTTGCGCGGCGCTAAAAATCGGATTTTCATTATTTTTCTTATGTAAAATATCCGGATATTCATTTGGTTTATTGCAGGAAAAACTTCGGAAAAGCGGGCTGAAAATATATCATTTCAATTTCATTCCCTGACGTTTTCCGACAAATCCTTTCAATAATTATTTTAAATTTATATTCAGGTTCGATGCTCGCCATTTACGGGATTGATCATTTGTTATTACGAGCGGGACGCTTGCTCAGAACCGTATTTTTAAGGGAAAAATCGCGTTATGCCCGTATTCTATTTTCGATGATTAATGAGATTGCTTAGTTCATTACTCCCGCAAAAGCAGTTTTAAAGTGTTTAGAAAACGGTTTTTGACGACATATTTTTAATGCTGGAAATCATTTCACACTTTTCGGAAAATGGGTTTTTAGTGGCGCATTTTTGATTCCGAAAACCGCTTCACACTTTTCGGAAAATGCGTTTTTAGTGGCGCATTTTTGATTCCGAAAACCGCTTCACACTTTTCGGAAAACGGGTTTTTAGCAACGCATTTTTGATTCCGAAAACCGCTTCACACTTTTCGGAAAATGCTTTAGTAAAAAACTATTACCAAGTATCCTTGGCAGGGCCTCCATAAAGGTTGGTCTTTTTATCAGATATAACAGTGCGACAAGCATTATCCGCTTGTCCGATTTTTGAATGTGCGTGCGCTCTTATGCAAGTTGATCTTTTTGATTTCGAGTTACCTGAAAAACAAATCGCTTTGCGACCTGCTGTGCCGCGAGAAAGTGCTCGTCTTTTACACGTCGGAAAAGGCGGGTGTCTTGAAGATTTACATGTGCGCGATTTACCCTTGCTTCTCAAAAAAGGCGATGCGCTGGTTTTCAATGACACCAAGGTTATAAAAGCCCAACTTCAGGGGGAGCGGCGTCGCGGTGCCGCCATTGCCCATATTGGCGCAACACTTCATAAACGCGTAAGCCCCAATGAGTGGCTTGCTTTTGTTCGTCCGGCAAAACGTTTAAAAATTGGCGAAACAATTGTGTTCAACAAGCAGGATAGAAGCCTTGGCGATGACGACAAGCTTGTTGCCACGGTTCGCGAAAAGGGCGAAAACGGCGAAATACTGTTGGAATTTGATAAATCGGGTGCAGAGCTCGATCGTGAAATCGCGCTTATCGGCCACATGCCTTTGCCACCCTATATTGCTTTGAAACGGGGCGAGGATAAGCGCGACGAAACCGATTACCAGACCGTTTATGCTCGCGAAGAGGGGGCCGTCGCGGCACCAACGGCCGGTCTTCATTTTACCAAGGATTTGATGCAACAGATCAAAGATCGAGGTGTCGAAGAATATTTTGTAACGCTCCATGTCGGCGCAGGCACATTTTTGCCCGTCAAGGTTGACGATACAAAAGATCATAAAATGCATTCTGAAATCGGCCATATAGATCAACAAACGGCAGATGCATTAATGGCTGTGAAAAAACGCGGCAACAGGGTTATTGCTGTCGGCACAACGGCGATGCGACTTCTGGAAAGTGCTGCGGATGAAAACGGTCAACTTGATGCGTGGGCCGGTTCAACTGATATTTTTATAACACCAGGTTATCATTTCCGTTTTGTCGATTGCCTGATGACCAATTTCCACTTGCCGCGCTCGACATTATTCATGCTTGTATCGGCTTTTAGCGGGCTTGATGAAATGAAACACGCCTATCAACATGCTATCGAAACAGGCTATCGTTTTTATTCTTATGGCGATACAAGTTTTCTGGAACGAAAAGATTAGGAACAATGAGCGAAACCTTCACCTTCAAGAAAATTACTGAAGATGGTCACGCGCGGCGTGGCGAAATTACAATGCCACGCGGCAAAGTCCGAACACCTGCTTTTATGCCGGTAGGAACCGCCGGTTCGGTGAAGGCAATGTATATGGAGCAGGTTGAAGAGCTCGGTGCCGATATCATACTCGGCAATACTTATCACCTGATGTTGCGCCCCGGTGCCGAACGTATCGCAAGACTGGGCGGCCTTCATGTTTTTGCACGTTGGCCAAAACCTATTTTGACCGACTCCGGCGGTTTTCAGGTTATGTCGCTAGCCGGGCTTAGAAAATTGACCGAGAAGGGCGTGACCTTCCAATCGCATATTGATGGTGCGCGTTATGAGCTGACACCGGAACGGTCGATCGAAATACAGTGCCTTCTTGATTCCGACATCCAAATGCAACTCGACCAATGCGTTGCCTTGCCTGCCTCATTCAAAGAAATGGAAAAGGCAATGGAGCTGTCTTTACGCTGGGCAGAACGTTGCAAAACGGCTTTTGGAGATCAGCCGGGAAAAGCAATGTTCGGCATCGTTCAGGGTGGGGATAATGCAAGTTTGCGGGAACGGTCGGCTCATGCTTTGAAGGATCTTGATTTGAAAGGCTATTCCATTGGTGGCCTGGCGGTAGGTGAGCCGCAAAATGTGATGATGGATATGCTTGATGTGACCTGTTCGATTTTGCCGCAAGATAAACCGCGTTATTTGATGGGGGTTGGCACACCTGATGATATTTTAAAGAGTGTGGCCCATGGCGTTGATATGTTTGATTGTGTCATGCCGACAAGGGCAGGCCGACATGGTTTGGCATTTACCAGATTTGGTAAAATCAATTTAAGAAATGCAAAACATGCCGAAGACCCGCGCCCGTTAGACCCCCAATCTCCCTGTCCGGCAGCACGGGATTATAGCCGTGCTTATCTTCACCATCTCGTAAAAGCGGGTGAACCATTGGCCGGAATGGTGATCACGTGGAACAATCTCGCTTTTTATCAGCAATTGATGCAAGGTATCAGAGATGCAATCGAAGCACATCGTTATGCCGATTTCGTAGCCGAAGTAACCGAAGAGTGGAATAGGGGCGATAGAGCAGATTAATATTAAAAAGCCTCGCTTAATTGAATTTCTCTCGTTGTATTCATTTTCAGAGTTCCTATATTTAAAAAATGAAAATATCTGTCCTTGATCTATGCCCCGTGCCTGAGGGAAGTTCGGTTGCCCAGGCGTTAAAAAATTCAATAGCTCTTGCCAAACATGTGGATGAGCTAGGGTTTCCTCGTATCTGGTACGCTGAACATCACAATATGACCGGCATTGCAAGCGCTGCAACGGCGGTTGTAATGGGGCAGATTCTTGCCTCGACCAATAAAATCGTTGTTGGTGCGGGCGGCGTTATGCTTCCCAACCATTCGCCGCTCGTCATTGCCGAACAATTTGGCACTCTTGAAGCACTCTATCCGAACAGGGTTGAACTCGGATTAGGTCGTGCTCCGGGCACAGACCAGATGACAGCCAGAGCCTTGAGGCGTTCGCTTGATAGCAACCCGAATGATTATCCCCGCGATGTTGTCGAATTGCTTGATTATTTTAAAGATGCCGAACCTCAGCAACAATTGCGCGCAGTTCCGGGGGCAGGTTTGCATGTGCCAGTCTGGATTTTGGGGTCGAGCCTTTATGGGGCGCAGCTTGCGGCAGTTCTGGGTTTGCCTTATTCGTTTGCCTCGCATTTTGCACCGGCCGAGCTTTATCGCGCGCTCAAAGTTTACCGCGATAACTTCCAACCGTCGGAATATCTCAATAAGCCCGTTGCAATGGTTGCGGCAAATGTTGTGGTTGCTGAAACGGATGACGAAGCAAAGTTTCTATTTTCTTCCCAACAACAATCCTTTGTCAATTTACGGACAGGGCGTGCCGGTCCATTACCAAAACCGGTCATGAATTATGTTGACAATCTGCCTTTCAATCACCGCTTGGTGCTTGAGCAATCTTTGTCCTGTTCTGTGGTTGGTTCATCTGAAGCAGTCGAGCAAGGACTGAAAAAACTGATAGCCGATACGAATGCCGACGAGTTGATTGTTACGAGCCCGATTTGGGATAATAAAAAACGCATGGATTCATTCACACTTCTTGCCCGAATCATTAAAGATTTATGATTTTTAATCACTCTATGAGCAAGCGGTAGAGCCCTTAATAACCGAGCGCTAATGGTCGCAGATTTGTGGGGTTAAAATCATTTATTTCCAAAATGCACAGCCGGCGTTTTTATTTGGGTTGAAGCTGTCTTACAGAGCTATCAATGCGCCGTTTTCTGAAAAGATGTGGAAGAACCGGAAAGTCATCTTTTCTCAACCCGTAAAGCAAGCTAGAAATGCGTAAAACTGCGCAAGCGGTGGCCCGTTTACGCAGTTTTATCTTACGCATTTTCCGGACGATACTCATACACGTGTCCGGAATTACACCTCTGGTACGCACTACCTGATCCAGAGAGAAACAAAGTGTTTTTGTTTCTGGAGCCTTTGTAGATCAACAATGTTAATCACGGGTTAGCGAACACTTAATGAAGTATGAAAATCGCTATTTTTTTGAAAAAAAATTGCGATTTTTTTATCGGTAAAGGGTGATTGATTTGGCACGTGCATTGATGTTTCAGGGCACAGGTTCCGATGTCGGAAAAACAGTTCTTGTTGCCGGCTTTTGCCGTTTGGCCTCCCGCAAGGGCATCAAGGTAATGCCGTTCAAACCGCAAAATATGTCGAACAATGCTGCGGTTGCCGATGATGGCGGCGAGATCGGGCGCGGTCAATGGCTGCAAGCTTTTGCAGCAAATGAAAAACCATCCGTTCATATGAATCCGGTTTTATTGAAACCGCAAAGTTCTACCGGTTCCCAAATCATTGTACAGGGCAAGCTTTCTGGTTTTAAAAAAGGTGCCGACTATCAAAAAATGAAGGGTGCACTTCTTGATCGGGTAATGGAATCTTATGCCCGATTGAAGGAGAGATGCGATTTGGTGCTGGTGGAGGGGGCGGGCTCACCGGCAGAAATCAATTTGCGCCATGGTGATATTGCCAATATGGGGTTTGCGCGAAGCGCCGATGTGCCGGTTATATTGATTGGTGACATTGACCGCGGTGGTGTGATCGCTTCACTCGTAGGTACCGCAACAATTCTTGAACGTGAAGACCGTGCAATGGTCTGCGGTTATCTCATTAATAAATTTCGTGGGGATTTGAGTCTTTTTGATGATGGAATCAAAGCAATCCGGAATTTTACCGGCTGGCCATGCCTCGGCGTTATTCCCTGGCTTGAAGGGGCGAGCCTGTTGCCTTCTGAAGATTCTATGGCACTCGAACATAGAGAGCCAACAAAACATGGCAAAGTAAAAATAGCTGTACCGATTTTACCCCATGTTGCCAATTTTGATGATCTCGACCCGTTAGCCCACGAAAGGGATGTTGAAATTGTCTTTGTCCGGAAGGGTGAGTGTTTTCCAGCCGATAGCGATGTTATTATCCTTCCCGGTTCCAAATCGACCATAGCCGATATGATTGCTCTTCGTGAAAATAAGTGGGATGGGGAGATTATCGAACACGCTAAAAAAGGCGGAATGGTTATCGGCATTTGCGGTGGATTCCAGATTCTGGGCAGGAAAATTTTTGATCGCGATTCTCTGGAAGGAAACGTTACCGAAATAGATGCGCTTGGCCTGCTTGATATGGTAACCGAAATCGGAGAACGAAAACTCACGCGCAATAGTAATGCTATTCATCTTTTAAGCGGACTTCCGCTCAGAGGTTATGAAATTCATATGGGCAAAAGCTTCGGTCCCGATTGTCGCCATGCCCCTTTAAAAATAAACAATGTCAAAGACGGTGCGGCCTCGCCCGATGGAAAGATTTGGGGAACCTATCTCCATGGTTTATTTTCGGCAGATGCTTTCCGTCATTATTTTATCGGAAATTTTGGTGCAAAGCCGGATGCGTCCGGACATTTTGAAAAAATTGATAATGCACTTGATAAGATTGCCGATGAACTGGAAAAGGCTGTCGACATAAACGCGCTTTTTCGGCTTGCACGATAAAGTTTAAGCAGCTATCTCTATAAATAGCTGGTTTTTTGCAAAAGAAGTTGCGAAAAATAAACTGGACTTTCAGGAAGTGGACCCAATTCGGGCATTTCATTCGAACCGGTCAGTCAAATTATTGTATTTAAGAATGGGCTAGAAATCCGGTTCCGGTTTGTGTTCTCATCATTCAAGAACTCTGATTCTGTATCAAAGGCATGAAGCCGGTTTTTCAGCTTTCTTTGTAAAGTGATGAATGTCTATTCCGTAAATGGAGGAGATTTTTGGCAAAGATAACATTGATTCTTGGCGGGACGCGTTCGGGAAAGTCGGTTTTTGCCGAAAATTATGTGTTGTCTGCCAATAAAGTACCGGTCTATCTCGCAACGGCAGAAATTTTCAATGAAGAGATGAAAAAACGGGTCGACATGCATCGCTCACGCCGAGAGACGGGTTGGATCAATGTTGAAGAACCGATTGATATTATGGGCGAGATCGCAAAACATAATAGCGAACAAAAGATCGTCCTTATTGATTGTCTCAGCGTTTGGCTTGGTAATTTATTGGAGCATCACCGGAACGTTGAAACAGAAATGGCAAAGCTTGTCGATGGTCTTGCAGGACTTAAGGTAGAAACGGTTTTTGTTTCGAGCGAGGTAGGGCTCGGCATTGTGCCGGACAACAAGCTTGCGCGTGAATTCAGTGATTATGCCGGTCTCATGAATCAGAAAATTGCAACTATAGCAGAAACGGTGTTTTTTGTTGCGGCTGGTCTGCCGCTTAAATTGAAAGGCTAAGTTTGATGTCGGAACAAAAATTTTTACAGAGCAAAATCCCAACCACCGTCATAACCGGATTTTTGGGTTCCGGAAAAACCACAATGATCAGGCATTTATTGGAAAATGCGCAAGGCAAACGCATTGCTCTCATCATTAACGAATTCGGCGAACTTGGTGTGGATGGCGGTTTGCTCAAAGGCTGCGGTCTTGATAATTGCGATGATGATGATCTCATTGAACTCAATAATGGCTGCATTTGTTGTACGGTTGCTGAAGAATTCATTCCGACTATGACGAAACTGCTTGAGCGCGAGGATAGACCCGATCATATTGTTATTGAAACATCCGGTTTGGCACTTCCTCAGCCTCTTGTTGCAGCCTTCAATTGGCCCGAGATCAAAACGCAGGTGACCGTTGACGGAGTGATTACCGTGATTGACGCTCCGGCGGTGGCCGAAGGCCGATTTGCCGATGATATTGATAAAATCAATGCCGAACGGGCCCAAGATAGTTCGATCACCCATGAAAGCCCGCTTGAAGAATTGTTTGAAGATCAAATTCATGCGGCTGATCTTATCGTCCTTAACAAGGTTGATCTTATCGACGAGGATAAGCTCGAGAATGTGCGCAATATCATTTCAAGCCATAGCGACAGAGTTCCGCAAATGGTCACGTCGAGTTTTGGCAGTATCGGAACCGATCTTATATTGGGGCTCGGCGTCGGCACCGAGAGCGATATTGAAAACCGCAAATCCCACCATGAAATGAACCATGCGAAAGGCGTTCCACATAACCACGACGAATTCAAAAGCTTTGTCGTTAACGCACCATCCATCCATGATCCCAAGGCATTAATCGAACGGTTGAAAACGATCATCGAAGAAAATGATATTTTGCGCCTCAAAGGTTTTGTCAATGTGGTTGGAAAGCCGATGCGTCTTGTTGTTCAAGCCGTCGGTCAGCGGATTGATTCCTATTTTGATCGCCCCCGGCAAAAAAACGAAGAACATAAAAGCCATCTTGTTGTTATCGGTCTTCACCAAATCGACGAGGAGAAGGTGCGCAAAACTATTGAAGCGCTTGATGTCTGATGCATTTGCTTCTTGCCCAGAAGGGAACCATAGCCGAACAGGATAAGGCGATTGATCTTGGACAGTCGCCTGCGGACGTTATTTTTCTTTCGGCAGCTGATACCGAATTGGCAAGCCTTTCGGTTGCAAAAGCCGCGTTGAAGAAAACAACGTCATCGTTGAGGCTTGTCAATTTGCTTTCGCTTTCGCATCCCATGTCGGTTGACACCTATGTCGAAAAAACCGCGTCATATGCGAAATTGATTGTATTGCGCGTGATAGGTGGTGAAAGTTATTGGCCTTATGGCCTGCAAGTTCTCCACTCGCTGGCACTGGAAAAAAATATCAAACTGGTGGTTTTGCCTGGTGACGATAAAGTAGACGAAAATTTGCAAAAATTTTCTACTGTTGCCGAAGAGGATTGCCACAATCTTTGGCACTACCTTATTGAAGCGAGTGCGCAAAATATGCGCTCCTTTCTTGAATATTGCGATTATTTGCTGGGGCGCCATGAGAAGCCTGTGGAGGCGGTCCCCTTGATGAAGGCAGGTCTCTGGTCACCGGATGACCCGCCATTAACTGTTGATGATCTCGTGAACCGCCACAATGCTACGCATAAACCGGTTGTGGCGATTTGCTTTTATCGTGCTTTGGTGCAGAGCGGGCAAACAGCGAGCGTCGAAGCACTTATCGACGCTCTTCAAAAACGCGGATTAATCGCGCTGCCGATCTTTGTTTCAAGTCTCAAAGATGAATTGAGTGTCGCAATTGTCGATTCAATTTTTGACCGGCTTTCTCCCGATATTGTGTTGAATGCAACGGGTTTTGCTGTTTCAAACGGGCATACGGGACGAAAACCTACCGTCCTTGAAAAGCGCGGCGCAATGGTTTTGCAGGTGGTTTTTGCCGGAAGCAGCAAAGAGCAATGGGAAAAAGATGGACGTGGCTTGACCGCTCGTGATCTTGCCATGAATGTTGCGCTTCCGGAAGTTGATGGACGCGTATTCACCCGCGCTGTGTCTTTCAAATCGGCAGTGGAATATGATGACGAGACAGAATGTAACGTTGTCGTCCATAAACCTTTGAAAGACAGGGTCGATTTTGTTGCAGAGCTTACAAAAAACTGGGTAAGACTGCGCAACAAGAAGCCACATGAGCGCCATGTTGCCATTGTCATGGCCAATTATCCCGGTGGCGATGGCCGTTTGGGGCACGGTGTCGGGCTTGATACACCGGCAGCCATGATTGTGACGCTTAACGCCATGAAAAGCCAAGGCTACGAAATAGAAAATATTCCGGAAAATGGCAATGAGCTCATGCGGTTGATGATTGAAGGTCCAACCAATGAAGGGGTGAAGGGACGGATAGTCCGGACAGCACTTTCTTTGAGTCTTTACAAGAAGTTCTTTCAATCACTTGATAAAAAGATTCAAGATGAAGTGACTGCACGTTGGGGCGTTCCGGAAGACGATGCCTATGTGGTTGACAATGGATTGGCTTTGCCGGTTTTAATGCTGGGGGAAACGGTTGTCGGATTACAGCCGGAACGCGCATTCGGAATGGATGCAAAGCAAGTCTACCACGCGCCCGACATTGTCCCCACCCATCATTACCTTGCATTCTATTTCTGGCTCCGTTTTGTTTATAAAGCCGATGCTATTATTCATATGGGTAAACACGGCAATCTTGAATGGCTTCCGGGAAAAGCTTTGGCACTCTCGAACCATTGCTATCCTGAAATAGCTCTTGGACCGATGCCGCATATCTATCCGTTTATTGTCAACGACCCCGGTGAAGGAACACAGGCAAAACGACGCTCTTCAGCCGTTATCATTGACCATCTGACCCCGCCTTTGACACGCGCGGAAAGTTATGGCCCGTTAAAAGATCTGGAAGGCCTTGTTGATGAATATTACGAGGCGTCGGGCGTTGACCCACGTCGTCTCGTAAAGCTCAAAGGCGAAATACTTGATCTGGTGCGGCTCACCGGTCTCAATCATGATGCCGGAATTGAAGACCATGATAGCGATGATCTGGCACTTGAGAAACTTGATGCTTTTTTGTGTGATCTTAAAGAATTGCAAATCAGGGACGGGTTACATATTTTTGGCAAAGCGCCGTCCGGCGAACAATTGGAAAATCTCCTTGTTGCAACGGCTCGTGTTCCCCGTGGCGAGGGGGAAAACGGCAGTTTACACCGCGCTATCGCCGATGATCTCGGACTTGCTTTCGACCCGCTTGATTGTGTTTTTTCAGAAAAATGGCAAGGTGAAAAGCCTGAAATATTAAAAGGTATGACCGACAGCCTATGGCGCACAAAAGGCGACACGGTTGAACGGATTGAACTTCTGGCGCTGGCGCTGGTTTCCGGAAAGATTACCCTTCCTCAAAACTTCAGAAAAACAGCGCCAATTCTTAAAAATATTGAAGAAACATTGCGGCCATTGATTTTAAGCTGCGGCAAGGCGGAAATTGACGGGCTTTTAACCGCTCTTGACGGGCATTTTGTCGAGCCCGGGCCATCCGGCGCTCCGACACGCGGGCGGCCGGATGTATTTCCGACGGGGCGCAACTTTTTTTCAGTTGATACAAGGGCAGTGCCCACACAGTCGGCTTGGCAATTGGGCAAAAAATCGGCCGAACTTCTCATTATCCGCTATGTACAAGACCACGGTGATTGGCCGAAGGCTTTCGGCCTCACCGCTTGGGGAACTGCCAATATGCGCACCGGTGGCGATGATATTGCGCAGGCTCTGGCACTTATCGGCGTCAAACCTTTGTGGGATGCGGCATCCCGCCGTGTAACCGGCGTTGAAGTTATTCCGGTAGCTCTCCTTGGTCGGCCACGTGTTGACGTAACATTAAGGATTTCCGGCTTCTTCCGCGATGCATTTCCCGAACAGATCGCCTTGTTCGATCAGGCAGTGCGCCTCGTTGCCTCGCTTGACGAAGAGGAAGAAGATAATCCGCTCCATGCGCATTATTTGAAAGACGTAAAAACGCTCACAGAAACCGGAAAAACCGCAAAAGAGGCGGAAAGAGAAGCCGGTTTTCGTGTTTTTGGCGCTCGTCCGGGTGTTTATGGAACCGGCGTTCAGGAGCTTCTCGACAAGGGCGAATGGAACGACCGTAACGACCTTGGCAAAGCCTGGATTGCCCATTCTTCTTTTGCTTACGGTAAGGAAGACGGGGTGGCTGCACAAAATATGCTTGAAAACCGGCTTCATCATATCAATGCCGTTGTCCAAAATCAGGATAATCGCGAACATGATCTTCTCGATTCCGGTGAATATTATGCTTTTGAAGGGGGCATGGCTTCGGCAGTTGCCGATAAGCAGGGGGCCTTTCCGAAAGTCTATCATAATGATATGTCGCGTCCCGAACGGCCGATGATAAAAACATTGCAGGAAGAAATCGGGCGGACACTCCGCGGGCGTGCCGTTAATCCGAAATGGATAGAAGGGGTCATGCGCCACGGCTTTAAAGGTGCGGTCGAAATGGCTGCAACTGTCGATTATCTCTTTGCTTTTTCGGCTACAACAAATGCCGTATCCAACGAACAATTCGAAGCGATTTATAATGCCTATATTGACGATGAGACGGTGCGGAATTTTTTAATCGGGAACAATCCTGCAGCTCTAAGAGAAATGGCACATAAACTTGAACAGGCAATCCGGAGAGAGTTGTGGAAACCACGCTCCAATTCTGCTTTGTTTGAACTGGAAGAACTACAGAAAGGCTCGATAACATGGACGCCAAGGAAAAGCTGACGGAAGCGGAATTGAATGCCCGTCATGCCGAAAAAATGAAAAAGAAAGAGGCCGCGCGCAAAAAAATAGAAGCCGGTAAAACCAAAGAAAAGGGTCTTCTCATTGTTCATACGGGAAAGGGCAAAGGCAAGACAACAGCCGCTTTCGGTATGGTTTTTCGTGCTCTCGGCCAGAATATGAAGGTTGGCGTTGTGCAATTTGTCAAGGGATTGCGCCAAACCGGCGAGCGTACCGCACTTGAAAAATTTGGCGATCAGGTGCGCGTTTATGCCCATGGTGAAGGCTTCACATGGGAAACGCAGGATCGTGAAAAAGACATTGCCGAAGCGCGAAAAGCATGGGACATTGCCAAAGATATGATCCTCGACGACACTACGGATATGGTGCTTTGTGACGAGCTGAATATCGTATTGCGCTATGATTATTTACCTTTGGAAGAAGTGCTTGACGTGCTATCCAAGCGACCTTTCATGAAGCATGTTATTATTACCGGTCGCAATGCACGAAATGAATTGATTGAAGCTGCCGATCTGGTAACAGAAATGGAATTGGTTAAACATCCGTTCCGTTCCGGCATAAAAGGACAGAAGGGGATTGAATTCTGATGACCGCTACCTGGCAGTTCTGGGCATTTCTTTCAGCAATTTTTGCAGCTTTAACCGCTATTTTCGCAAAAGTCGGTATAAGCGGTATCAATTCCGATTTTGCCACTTTGATAAGAACAATTGTTATTATTGCCGCATTATGTCTGTTTTTAAGCATCACCGGACAATGGCAACGTCCGGGAGCCATTCCGGCAAAATCCTGGGTTTTCCTTGTTTTATCGGGACTTGCCACGGGTGCTTCATGGCTTGCCTATTTTCGCGCTCTGCAATTGGGAGATGCTTCCCATGTTGCTCCGATAGACAAATTATCTGTTATCTTTGTTGCCATTTTCGGCGTTGCTTTTCTTGGTGAAAAACTGACAGCCATCAATTGGACCGGCGTCGTCCTGATCGGCGCGGGCGTTATTTTGCTCGCATTAAAATTTTAGACGAGCATAATTGTTCAATTTTTAAAGCCGGTTCGGCAGCTTTGTGCGAACCGGTTTTTCTTTTAAGCTCTATTCCGGTATCTTAATGGACGGGCTTTTATCACTCAAAGGTTTAGCCATTGCCGCAACGGATTGTCATGGGCTTGTAAGAGTTTATAGGCAAGAATAACGCATACAATGACCAATAGCGGTTTTATGAGCTTGGCACCGGTTTTCATGGCGACGCGGGCGCCCATTTGCGCACCGATGAATTGGGCAATTCCCATAGCAATGCCGATTTTTACATTGATCGAGCCCATGACAGCAAAGGTAAAAAAACCGCCGAGATTGGATGAAAAGTTCAACAATTTCGTATGGGCTGTCGCTTTAAGGATTCCAAAACCTGACAAAGAAACAAAGGCCAGCATATAGAAAGAGCCGGCACCCGGACCAAATATGCCGTCGTAAAAGCCGACAAGTGGCGCCATAGTCAGTGAAAAGATGATTGGTCGCATCCGCTCCTGTTTATCAATGTCGTTGAGGTTCGGCTTGAATGCGAAATAACAGGCGACAATAATGAGCAGAACGGGCAGGAATGCCTGAAATAATTTGACAGGAATAAGGGTTGCAACCAATGCGCCGATAATGCTTCCGATAAACGCCATGGCGGCCTGAAGGATTTGTTTCCGGATATTGACTTGTCCACCACGGGCATAGGCGACCATTGCAGAAAATGACCCGAAAAGTCCCTGCAACTTGTTTGTACCCAATGTTTCGACAGGTGGAAGGCCTGAAAGCATCAGGGCAGGGATGGTGATAAGGCCACCGCCACCGGCAATCGAATCTATAAAACCGGCAAGCAAACCGGCAAAAATTAAAATCAGGACAGTCGGGTCAAAAAGGAATTCCAGCATTGGCGAATATTACCTGAACAGAATAGAATAAGGAATAATAGAATAATTTCGATAAAGAAACGTCAAACGTTGCATTCATGCACTTGTGTTTTTTGTGCAATATTGGCAAGCTCTACTTTTAGTTCAGCTCTTCTAACGTGGCAAGAAGCGGAGTTTCGCATGTTTGACAGCATAGCAAATTATTTTTCCCGTCATAATTCGGTTCGTAAAGTGGCCGAAAATCCGGCAACCGCGGCCGAACTTCTCTTGCTCATCCATTTAGGCTTTGCCGACGGCAAACATACACCAAGCGAAACTGCCGCTTTTTCAAAAATTGCCGAACAACAATTCGGCGTATCTCCCGATGCTTTGCCGGATGTCATCAAATATCTTTATGATTATGGCTATGAAACAACAACCGGTCAGGCTGCAGCTCTCTTTGGCGAATTGGCGCCCGACCGGCGTATTGCACTTATCGAAAATTTGATGACAATTGCCGCTGCCGATAATCATGTCGATGCTGATGAAGTTGCGCTCATCCATCGGATAGCAGCCATTCTCGGTGTTCCTTTACAAGAGGTGGAGCGGATTTATAACACCGTCAAAAGACGCGCTTGAAGGCAAAAACGGATATGGTCAATAGAAGCTCTATGCCGGTTTTTGTGGGCATAGGCATTTCGTCATCTGCCACAATGGGCGACATGGAAGAAGCTCTCGAAACTCTCGAAAAATGGAATATTGCGGCTTTTTCAACGCTTGACGGTAAACAATCCAATCGTCTGATTTTAAGCGCTTTGCAACGTCTTGCTGTTCCTCTCGTTACATTTTCGTCTGAAGAGTTGGAGACAATGACTTGCTTTCTGAAGAACCCTTCCGATATTGTTTTTCAATATACGGGCTGCCATGGCGTTGCAGAAGCGGCGGCTTTGGCGGCTTCAGGTAAAGGTGGTATTTTGCTCGTTGAAAAGACAAAAATCGGTGGTCTTACCATTGCTGTGGCAGGACGGAAGGAAGAATGACAGTATATTTTATTGGCGCAGGTCCGGGGGCATATGATCTCATCACCGTGCGCGGGCTCAATCTCATAAAACGTTGTCCGGTCTGCCTTTATGCAGGCTCTCTTCTTTCGGAAGAATTGATTGCCGAAATTCCTCAGGAAGCGCGACGCGTCAATACCGGTCATCTTGATCTTGATGCCATTGTCGAAGAATTTGTCAAAGCGGAAAAAGAGGGGAAGGATGTTGCAAGGCTTCATTCCGGCGACCCTTCGATCTATAGCGCAATAGCCGAACAGATGGCAGCGCTCGACAAGCTTGCAATCAATTACGAGGTGGTGCCGGGGGTTGCTTCCTATGCGGCGGCAGCAGCAGCCATGAAGCAGGAATTGACACTTCCAAAGCTAAACCAGTCGGTCATTTTGACACGGACATCGGTCAATTCTTCACCCATGCCGGAACTTGAGACATTGTCAAATCTCGGACAAGCAAAAGCGACAATGGCAATTCATCTTTCGGCAAAAAATATTGCTGCAATCCAGAAAGAATTATTGCCG
Organism: Bartonella sp. M0283; assembly: GCF_016100455.1. NCBI lineage: Bacteria > Pseudomonadati > Pseudomonadota > Alphaproteobacteria > Hyphomicrobiales > Bartonellaceae > Bartonella > Bartonella sp. M0283. The sequence goes on from NZ_JACFSK010000001.1 coordinate 716,648, forward strand.
ATTTACGGGGCCGATTGCCCCGTCATTGTTGCCTATCACGTAAGCTGGCCGGACGAAAAAATCATTTCAGGCACGCTTGCCGATATTCATGAAAAGATAGCGCAAGAAAAAATAGAAAAAACCGCAATTATCTTTGTCGGAAAAGCACTTCGTCCGGAAAAGCTTAGCCGTTCGTCTCTTTATGCTTTTCCGCACGGTCCGCTTGGCAAAACGTCCGCACCAAGTCGATAACATCTTTTTCCGCACTCAATGTGACGACATCGGGCAGGGGCTTTCTGGTAATCATAATCACCGGCAGGCCGAGTTTGCGCGCAGCCTTCAACTTTGGAAAAGAGGCAGTCCCACCGGAATTTCTGCACACAAGACAATCAAAATGACGGTTGACGAGAAAGTCATATTCTTCTTTTTCATTTTCCGGTTTACCAAGCACAATTTCTATATTGGCTTCGGGAACAAAATTTTCCGGTTGCTCGACCATACGCGCGACAAATGAAACATCTTTACGCACCAGAAATTCATTGACGTGTTGGCGCCCGATGGCGAGGAAGCAGCGGCTATTTAAAGGAATAGCCGTAACAGCTTCCGCTATATTATTCACTGTCAGCCACTTGTCTTCTTTCCCTGCTTGCCAGAGCGGACGCTCGAACCGGATATAATCGATTTTTTTAGCGCGCGCTGCCCGCCAGGCATGATCGGTCATTGTTTCAGCGAAAGGATGGGTTGCGTCAACAATAAGCCCTATATTTTCCTTTTTGATTGTATCGATAAGCCCGTCAATGCCGCCAAACCCGCCAATGCGATATCGCCCCGCGGGAATTTTCGGATGCGATGTACGGCCAGCGAGAGACGAAAGAACCGGATAGTCCTCTTCGGCAAATTTTTCTGCAAGAGCATAGGCTTCGCTGGTGCCACCCAATAATAAAACTGTCCTACCTTCTCGCAAGAATATTTCCCTTTCTATCGGTCACAATGATTTCGACCGATACCGGCGCATCCCTTAATGTTTCTTCAGCAATATGTTTTGCCTGAAGCGCAATAGGGGTAGCAATATCAATTCCTTCTTTTGTAGCAATATCAAGAACTTCTTTTGCAGTGTTCGCATTTTCGATGAAGTTCTTGAGAGATTGGTTTAAGCCGGCATTCTTTGCAACATTCCACAAAAATGTCTTGTCGACTTGAGAGCGGGAAGAATGAAGGTCCATTTCCCCTTGCGCGAGCTTTGTCAGTTTTGCAAAACCACCGGCAATTGTCAGTTTATCAATCGGGTGGTGCCGCAAATATTTTAACACAGCACCGACAAAGTCCCCCATATCCAGTATGGCATAGTCAGGAAGGTGATAGATTGCCTGTGCCGCATCTTCCGAAGTCGCTCCGGTTGCACCAAGAACATGGCTTGCCCCTTCTGCACGAGCGACATCAATACCGCTATGAATAGAATGGATCCATGCCGAGCATGAGAACGGGTGAACAATACCGGTTGTACCGAGAATGGAGATGCCGCCCAGAATGCCAAGGCGCGGATTCCATGTTTTGAGCGCGATATTTTCGCCATCCGGTACCGAAATTGTAATGACGAGATCTTGCGGAAAAGAATATTTGTCACAAATTTCCTTGCAAACCTCGCTCATCATGCGGCGTGGAACGGGGTTGATGGCCGCTTCTCCGACATCAAGTGGCAAACCCGGTCTTGTAACAGTTCCAACACCTTTTCCGGCTTTGAATATAATTCCGCTGTTTGGAGAGGCTGGGGTGACAGTTGCAATAATGGTCGCCTTGTCTGTTACATCGGGATCATCACCTGCATCTTTGATAATTCCCGCTGTCGCCTGATTTTCTCCAAGACTTTTGAGAGAAAGCGCAAATTGAGGCATTTGCCCTCTAGGCAATCTTATCTCCACGGGATCGGGAAAAGCACCGGTAATGAGAGCAGTAAGCGCTGCCTTGGTTGCAGCGGTAGCGCAGGCGCCTGTTGTCCAGCCCAAGCGAAGGGGACCTTCCGGTTTGCATTTCAATGTGCTTTGCAAGTCTGCCATTTTGACAATATTTCTTGAAAATTAAACGTTTACAGTGGTTGGAAACTGCACAATAGATAACACATATAATGCATTGATTCTTGATTTCTATAGATTTTACCATCAAAAGGACCCGAAATGACGGCAGATTTGCCATTCAAATTGCCACAGTTCATTGCCGGGCATGTGTGGTTGGTGGGCGCGGGGCCAGGTGACCCCGGACTTCTCACACTCCATTGTGTCAATGCACTTAAACAGGCAGACCACATCCTTTATGATGCGCTGGTCGATCATTCGTGCCTTGAGCTCGCAAAACAAGGCGCAATTTTAGAATTTGCCGGAAAACGCGGTGGCAAACCCTCGCTTAAACAGCAGGAAATCACCGACCGCATGATTTGCCTTGCCAGAGAAGGAAAACGGGTTTTGCGTTTGAAAGGCGGTGATCCTTTCGTGTTCGGCCGTGGGGGGGAAGAGGCGCTAGCCTTGATCGAAGCGCATATTCCTTTTCGCGTTTTTCCCGGAATAACAGCAGGAATAGCAGGCCCTGCCTATGCAGGTATTCCGGTTACACATCGCTCTATCAATCACAGTGTATTATTTTTAACCGGTCATGATGCTGACGGAACAGTGCCCAAATCTTTTGACTGGAAAGCAATTTCCCGCGCCGCACCGGTTCTTGTGTTTTATATGGCGATGAAACATATTGACGAAATCGCCGATGACCTTATGAAGGGTGGGCGCAAGAGTGACGAACCGGTCATGTTCATCACCCATGCGACCACCTCCAATCAGCGGATTTATAAAACCGAACTTGGGCATATAAAACAAACAATCAAAGAACATGACATCGAACCGCCAACAATTGTTGTCGTTGGTAAAGTTGTTTCTCTTTCCGAAAAACTTGCTCCAAATATTGTTACAGACGAATTGGATAACAGATCATTATGAATGGCTTTATGGTGAGCGCTGCCAATTCGGGAGCCGGTAAAACTGTTATCACTCTGGCATTGATGCGAGCCCTGAAAGAAATGGGATTAGCCGTGGTCCCACGAAAAGCAGGGCCCGACTTTATAGATCCCGCATTTCATAAAGCGGCAACAGGCGAGGATAGTTATAATCTCGATTGTTGGGCAATGCGCGATGCGCTCATAAAGAATATCAATTTTACCGACACTTCGGAGCAGAAGTTTTTTGTGGTCGAAGGTATGATGGGACTTTTCGACGGCGCCATTAACGGCAAGGGTTCGTCTGCCGAACTTGCCCGATTGTTGGATTTGCCGGTATTTTTTGTCGTTGATGTAACAAGCCAATCACATTCGGTCGCGGCACTTGTCAAAGGTTTTGCCGAATTTATGCCGGGATTGCGTTTTGCCGGAATTATCCTCAATAAAATTGGAAGTCCCCGACATGAAGCTATGCTTCGCGCAGCCTTGCGACCGCTTGCTATTCCGGTGGTTGGCGCTGTCTACAGAAACAACGCGCTGACACTCCCCTCACGTCATTTGGGACTTGTTCAGGCTTCCGAAAGAGCAGATCTTTATGATTTTATTGGAAAAGCAGCAGAAATCATTAAGGACAGCGTTGATCTCGAGGCGATGATCACATTATCGACTTCAAATCGGGTGAATGTTGCTAGTGCAACGATTGATTATATTCCGCCACTTGGACAGCGTGTCGCGGTGAGCCGTGATGATGCTTTCCGTTTTTCTTATCCACATTTGCTTGATGGCTGGAGAAAAGCCGGTGCCGAAATCACATTCTTTTCGCCTTTGGCGAATGAAGTTCCGGATAAAGATTGTGATAGCGTTTATTTATGTGGTGGTTATCCGGAACTTTTTGCCGGAAAATTGGCAGCAGCAGAGAAGTTTAAAAAAGCCATGATTGATATGGCAAAAGCCGGAAAAACCATTTATGGCGAATGCGGTGGTTATATGACTTTGGGGGAAACATTGGAAGATAGCGAAGGGATTAAACACCCGATGCTTGGTTTGTTGCCATTGAATACCAGCTTCAAACAGAAGAAATTGCATTTAGGCTATCGCCGTTTGGTTCCAGAAGGGGAGTTTTTTGGAAAAACCCGCTTTCGGGGCCATGAATTCCATTATGCCTCCATTATAGACGAAAAAGTCGATAAACCACTTTTTAAAGCCTATGATGCGCTTGACAATTCTTTAGGTACAAGCGGAATGAGAATAAACAATGTTGCCGGCTCTTTTATTCATTTGATAGATATTGAAGGTTGAAAAAATATCCTACACGCGTAAAGAAAATGCGGCGTAACTGTTTGATGTGTTTTCGAGTAAATTTACTAAAAACTCTGTCATTGCGACTTTTATCAGAAGATGAAGAGAGGCGATGATGCTGGAAACAAACTGCCGTGAACACATTGAATTTGGAAGATATTTTCTTGCACCAATGTGATGTGAAATGGCAAACCGGATATTTGAAACAATCGCATTAAGGGATTCGTCCGTTAATTATGAAATATGAAATTGATAAGCTCAATGTTGCTTCCGCAGTTAACGCAAGAACACGCCGTATCAGCATACTTGCTCTTGCTGTCGGTGCCTTTGCAATTGGTACATCAGAATTTGTTTCAATGGGGTTGCAACCGGAAATGGCCAAAAGTTCGGGAGTCGATATACCGACCGCCGGCCAGTATATTTCAGCCTATGCGATGGGGGTTGTTGTCGGTGCACCGGTTCTCGCTGTAGCAACTGCAAAATTTCCACGGAAATATGTTCTGATTGCTTTGATGCTGTTTTATGCTTTTGCCAATATTGCCAGTGCCTGTGTGACGAGCTTTCACGCGCTGGTCGGCTTGCGATTTATGAGCGGTTTGCCGCATGGCATCTATTTCGGTGTTGCCTCTATTGCCGCTTCTTCCATGGTGGAGATGAAAAATCGTCCCAAGGCGATCGGCGCAGTGATGCTGGGGTTGACAATTGCGACAGTTGTCGGCGCACCTTTTGCAACCTGGCTTGGTCAGCAACTTGGATGGCAAATGGCTTTTGTGCTGGTTGGTAGCATCGGTGCGCTTTGTGCAATTTTGGTGTTTTTCTTTCTACCCAGTTTGCCGACCGCATTGGGGACAAGTCCCCTTACCGAGCTTAGCGCTTTAAAAGAAAAGCAGGTCTGGTTCATGTTGGCAATGGTCGCGATTGGCACAGCCGGCCTCTTTGCTGTCTTCAGCTACATCAAATCGACATTGACTGTCGTTTCCGGTGTTTCTATCGGCTGGGTACCGTTTATCATGCCGCTTATCGGTCTTGGTATGGTAACAGGCAACATTTTTGGACCAAAAATAGCGGTAAAAATTGGTCCGATGAAGATGATATTTTATGCAATGCTGTGGAGCACAATTACATTCTTTCTGTTTTTCTTCCTCTGTCATTCCGGCATTACGGCTGCGATCGGCTGTTTTCTCATCGGTACATCATTTGCCAGTATGCCGTCAGTTCAGGCACGCGTGATGGATGTCGCAGCCAATGCCCAGACACTTGCAGGAGCACTGATGCAATCGGCCTATAATGTCGCCAATGCTTTGGGTGCTGAATCGGGTGCAGAAATCTTGCGGCTAGGTTTCGGTTATCAGGATACGGCGATTTTGGGCGGATGCCTTACCTTTTGCGGCGTGTTGATCTTTGCAGCGTCGTGGTACGTCGATAAGCGTGATCAGGCCAAAGCACAAAAACAGGTGTGACACCGGTGGGGCGTCTTTGTTTTGTCCTTTTATTGGCGCTCCTGATTGATCGGTCAATCGGCGATCCCGATTGGATATGGCGTAAAGTTCCTCATCCGGTAGCGGCATTCGGGGCAGGGATAAAGTGGTTTGAAACGCGATTTAACAGAAAGTCGATGTCTTTTCGCCGCAGGAAATGGTTCGGCATTATCGCTATTCTTGTTCTATTGCTGGTAACCTTTATTATTGGCCTTATTATTCATGCGCTTTTGCTCCAACTGGGGTTTGCAGGAATAATCATTGAGGCGCTGGTTGCCTCCATATTTATTGCTCAAAAAAGCCTTGTCGATCACGTTGGTAAAGTGGAACAAGCATTTAAACAAGGTTCGCTTGTCGAAGCGAGAAGCGCCGTTTCACTCATTGTCGGGCGGGAAACAAAAAATCTCGATGAAAGTGCGGTTTGTCGTGCAGCCATTGAAAGCCTTGCCGAAAATAGCTCTGATGGCGTTGTGGCACCCGTCTTCTGGTATCTTATCCTCGGTCTTCCCGGACTTTTCTGTTATAAATTGGTGAATACGGCCGACTCGATGATCGGCTATAAAAATGAACGCTTCAAGGATTTCGGTTGGGCTTCGGCACGGCTTGACGATGTTGTCAATTTTATACCGGCAAGATTGACAGCGTTCATCGTTATCCTGACATCCGGACTTTTTATCAATCGGAAAGCTGCCGCAAAGGCGATTGAAGTGGTGAGAAAAGATGCGCGTCACCATCATTCGCCCAATGCCGGTTTTCCAGAATGTGCCTTTGCAGGCGCTCTTGATGTCAAGCTTTTGGGGCCGAGAATTTATTCAGGCAAAGCAGTTGACGAACCTTTCCAGAATGAAAGCGGGAAAATGGCCGGCCCCGACGATATTTATCGTGCCATCCGGCTCTTCAAGCGTTCAATGGATGTGCTATTCTTCATTATTCTGGTGCTGTTTTTGATTGCTTTTGTTATTTGAATGTTTTCCATCCGGACGGTTGAGCATATCGCGCGAAATAACAAAAGCGAGCGGCACCGCAAGTAGCAATATGATAATGAGAAAGATAAACAGCACTTTGGAAGCAGCTATCATACCGCTGACACCACCCGGATCAAATAAGCCGGCAAGATTGGTAATGCTTCCGGCAAGTGCAGCGCTTAGAGCTGTTGAAAACAATTGGATTGTTGTGAGGGATGCACTGGCACGCGTGGCGTCTTTATCGGAAGCACATTGTAATACGCGGGTGAGCAAATGCGGCCACGATGTTCCAGCCCCGACACCGATCAGAAAAAGGGCAATACAAATCGAAATCAGAAATCCTGATGACTGCATTTCTGAGGGGATGAAATAAAACAATGTTGCCATTCCGAGCATATCAATCACGGGTGCGAGAATAATGATTTTGCGCACAATTTTCGGAGAGGCTCCGGCACTTGGCAATGAACCGCAGGTCCAGCCGATGCTCATGAGTGCTGCAATATAGCCTGCAACAAGTGGTCCTCGCCCATGAAGTTCCTGAAGAAACAGAGGAAGATAAAGTTCTGCACCGTTTACGGCGACCGAAATAATAACCATCAGGCCGTAAAGCGGCAAAAATATCGAATGAAACGAAAAAGCCCCTTCGGGAAGCATCTTATTGTTCGAATGGTTGTCGATAATCCCAAGAATGAAAAGCAGGATAGCACCGACAATAATACCGGCAATTTTGATATTGTTGTCACTAACCGCGCTGCTTGCCGAAATGACAAGAACCATAACGGTCAAAACGGCAAGTTGGATAACAGGAAGACGTTCCGAAACGTTTTGACGTTCTGTCGTACCGGGTAAAACTTTAAGCGCAACGCCGGAAAATAAAAGTGCCAGAATACCAACTGTCCAGAATGAAGCGCGCCAAGTGCTGTATTCGGCAAAAATGCCGCCAATGGCGGGGCCGAGTAAAGTCGAAATTCCCCACATGCCGGAAATGAGCCCCATCGCTCGTGGCCATAATGCAGGGTCAAATACGATTCTCACCATGGAATAGGAAAGTGACAACAAAAAGCCACCGCCGAAACCTTGAATGAGCCGACCAAACAGGAATGCCGCCATCGTCGGGGCGACACTACAGATAAGGGTACCAAAGGCAAAGAGGAGTGCCGAAAGGACATAAGCTGTTTTGGGGCCGAAACGGGCTAACAATTTTGCTGCGAGCGACGCACCGATAAGCGATGCTGTCACAAAAATTGTTGCTGCCCAGGAATAATATTGTTCACCGTGAATATCGGCAACAAGGGAGGGGAGAATAGTGACAACAATGTAGACATTGACCGCATGCAGAGCAACTCCGCCTGCAAGTGTTATCGAGCGGACACCATTTCTACCTGAAAGAAGTGTTGACCAGCCTTGTTCATTCATTGTCATCCCTATGTTTTTATTAGAATCAGTGTCGGCCTTCTAAATAACCTCATACGACCTTGGAGCCAAGAAACGAAACTTTGATCGGCAATTTTTGTTCTCGCCAAAACAAAAAGCCCCGTGTGAAACGGGGCTTTTCGCTTTTCAAATTTAAAATATTCAAGCAAGTGCTTTGGCAAGATTTTCCGCAATCTTGTCAAGGAAACCTGTTGTTGAAAGCCATTTCTGGTTCGGTCCGATGAGCAGGGCAAGATCCTTGGTCATGAAACCGGATTCAACGGTGTCGACACATACTTTTTCAAGTGTATCGGCAAAGTGCTTCAACTGGTCATTATTGTCGAGCTTTGCACGGTGCGCCAAACCGCGTGTCCAGGCAAAGATCGAAGCAATCGAGTTGGTCGATGTTTCTTCGCCGCGCTGGTATTGGCGATAGTGGCGGGTTACTGTTCCATGTGCAGCTTCGGCTTCAACTGTTTTGCCATCGGGTGTCATGAGAACGGAGGTCATGAGCCCTAACGAGCCGAACCCCTGAGCCACTGTATCGGATTGGACATCGCCATCATAGTTCTTACATGCCCAGACGTAACCACCGGACCATTTAAGTGACGAGGCAACCATGTCATCAATCAGACGGTGCTCGTAAGTGAGATTATATTTATCGAATTCGGATTTGAATTCTTTGTCGAAAACTTCCTGAAAAATATCTTTGAAACGGCCATCATAGGCCTTCAGAATGGTATTCTTTGTGGAAAGATAAACCGGAACTTTGCGTTGCAAACCATAATTGAACGATGCACGGGCAAAATCGCGAATTGATGCATCAAGATTATACATGGCCAATGCAACACCGGCCCCCGGTGCATCATAGACATCATGTTCAATAACGGTTCCGTCTTCACCGACAAATTTGATTGTCAGTTTGCCTTTGCCGGGGAATTTGAAATCTGTCGCTTTATATTGGTCACCAAAAGCATGACGACCGATGATGATCGGCTTTGTCCAGTGTGGAACGAGTCGCGGAACGTTTTTGCAAATAATCGGCTCACGGAAGATAACGCCACCGAGAATGTTGCGGATTGTACCATTCGGTGACTTCCACATTTTCTTCAGGTTAAACTCTTTAACGCGCGCTTCATCCGGTGTGATTGTCGCACATTTTACGCCTACACCATATTTCTTGATGGCATTTGCAGCGTCGGTAGTTACCTGATCGTTGGTCGCATCGCGATTTTCTATCGAAAGATCATAATATTTCAGATCTATATCGAGATAGGGATGGATCAATTTTTCCTTGATATATTGCCAAATAATGCGTGTCATCTCATCGCCGTCGAGTTCGACGACCGGATTTGCGACCTTGATCTTTGCCATATGATAATCCTCTTCCATAATTTTGGTATTTTTGCCGTTATAACATTCGCAAACACGAACTGGAAAGCCCTAAACCGAGATTATAACGGACCTTTGAAGATGAAGTAGGCTCCGCTTACAATAAGCGCAAAGCCGACAAAATGGTTTATCGTCAGTTTTTCACCAAGATAAAGAATGGAAAAACCGGAAAATATCAGAAGCGTGATCACTTCCTGAATCGTTTTGAGCTGCGCCGCACTATATACAGTGTGTCCCAACCGGTTTGCGGGAACGGCAAGGCAATATTCGAAAAATGCAATTCCCCAACTTGCAATAACGACGATCATTAGCGGCTTGTTGGTGAATTTCAAATGCCCATACCAGGCAAAGGTCATAAAAATGTTTGACAACAACAACAAGCCGATAGGCGCGATATAGGGTAAAATTTGCATTTGTCGTAAAATTAAAAAGTTTATAAAGCGCGATCGTAATAAAGTTGAACGCCTGTCAGAGCAGAAATATGTTTGACATAATTCTGGAGCTGCTGTGGCATTTTGATATCTTTCACAATTGTCAAATTGCGTAATGTCGGGAATATCATCACGTCATCCCAGCTTAAGTTTTCATTGGTATTATCCGGATGAAAAGGCAGAGTTGCCAGCTTGTCTTCCACCTTCTTTTTGTGTTCGGCTGTTTCGCTCATCGCTTGATCGAATGATTTGCCAAGGTTCTTTTCTTTTTTGCCCTGAAAATATTCAATGGCCGATTTCGTAGCAAATTCCGGAAGAGACGCTTTTACATTGCGTGGATAAAGCAGCGCATTAATATCCGAAGAGACCTCGGAAAGTTCGTCAGTGACCTTCTTTTGTAAATCGGTTGCCGGAGAAACAACGCGACTTTTTTTCCCAATTTCATCAAATTTATGCGCAATATCCAAGCTTTCAACCATGGCCGAACCATCGTCGAATTCCAAAATAGGAACCTGTTTTTTATGAACAAGCCGCATACATGTTTCAGAATCATCATTCAGTAAAACAATATATTCAACAGGAACCTGTTTATATCCGGCCACCATTTTGGCACGGGTACAGAACGGACAATGGTCATAATAGTAAAGTTTCATCGAATAATTCCTTACATATATAGGAGTTAGCTCAGTGATATGGGCCCTATTGTAGGACTTAAGTCATATTCTCAAACCTTAGCTCAAAACGACCGATTAGGAAAGAAAAGTAAAATTGAAGAGAAGCGATTTTATTGTTGGGTAATGCGCCTGATGTCATATTAATGTGACAGTCGGGCCCGATTATTATCAGGGGTGATCGTTTCCCAATTTTGTCTGTCGTGAAGGGGGGGGAGGGAGATTCTCGTTTTAAAATAGCAAACATAGTTATTTGATTATAATCCATTTTAAAGAAAACGATCATGTGCGGATTTTATATGAACTGTATTGGAATAAAAATTTCTTCCTTTAACCAAGTCTGTTTAGACCTGTGCGTTACGAAACCGTCTCTCTATACTGGTATTTTTGTCTTGCTTTGTTCATTTTGAATTGCCACGACCAATAAAACAATTTTTTGATAGATCCGTTATCTTTGAAAATGAATTCGGTTTCATAACTTTTGTCGGTTTATTTGCATATTTCGGGTAATTGAACTATATTAATGACAAAGAGTAATGCCAGACTGAATTGGCATTATACCGGAGGCGAAAATGGTATCGATCACATCAACCGACTTGAATCTGGTCAATCATGGTTTTGATGTTCCGGGGTTGCGGGCTGCCCAGAATATTCAAGAAATTGTTCAGGAAAAGAACGCTGTGCAGACTGTTCGCGTCGATGATCGTAATGTGATGTCGCCACGTATATCCGATGCTTTATCGCGTATTCAGGAACTTGTTGAAAAAGGTATCAATGCATCCGGCATTATCAATCAACAAGTCAATTTGAACATGACAAATCCGCAATATTTTACCGGTACTTTGAAGGACGTCGATGCGGCTAAATATGCGGGGTTTGAAGGGGTTCCGACAGGCAATTTTCAGGTCTTTACACCTCCTCAAATCAGTGACGACAAGTTGAAAGACCTTGTTAAATCGGCTGCCCAGCTTGGCGGTCTTACAAATGGCGATGATGCTTTGTTCAAAGCTCTGCAAAATGATACGGCAAAGATTTATAACCAGAAGGATTCCGAAAGTCTTCTTGGTAAACCTGTTGATTGGAAACAGGGGAGCATTGGCGGAACAATGTGGGATCGCAATGCAATAGACCAAAAGGCGGTGCAACAAGTTGCACAGGACGGCAAGAAAATTTTTGCAGGCGCTATCGGATCAATTCATTTTGCTGTTGTCTATTAACAGAAATATACTATTATATTTGTATAACGGTTCAATATAAAATGTATATTGAACCGTTTTTTATATGATTATTTTTGTAGCTTTACTTTTATTGTCCGCAATATGGACTAACTATCAGGCATTTTTATAATATTGTATTTTCGTATATCATTCAAAAATCTTTTTTATAAAACTGTATAAAAGTTGTTTTTATCTGCCGACAGAGGCTTGAAAATAATCAACAAAAGCGGAAATAAGTCTGTAAGCGGGTGGTGTGTTCGTCATTCTGATTGATGCACCTTAATGTGACAACTCGGCAATCCGTAATTGTCGAATAAAAGACGGTATTGGAACTTTTTTCGGCCTTATTTTATTATTTGAATTATCAATGGATGCGCTTAGACTGTTTCAGGTCTCGAAAGATGGTATGGAGTGTATAATGCGCTTTCTCATTTCAATTTTGTTTTGTGTGATGACACTGCCGGCTATTGCTGAAAGCGGTGCGGCAATTATTGGAGGCATCCACGTTATTGATGGAGAAACACTGGAAATTCAAAATCAACGCATAAAATTATGGGGAGTAGATGCTCCTGACCTTAACCAGACATGTAAAGATGGACAGGGTGCCGGTTATGATTGCGGAAAAGAAGCTGCATCGGCGCTTTCGCAATGGCTGACAGAATTGCAACCTGTGCGCTGCGAACCTCGTGGCAATGATAATTCAGGCAATACGATTGCTATTTGCTATACCTCGACTGGGGATGACATAGCAGGTTGGATGGTTCGCAACGGCTATGCGATCGATTGGCCGAAATATTCCAATGGTTTTTACGGCGTTTCAGAAAAACAAGCACAATCAAACAAGAGTGGTGTTTGGCAACATAACGAAGCTGCGCCGTGGAAATTGACTGAAAAATAAAAATTTAAAAGAGCTAAGTATTAATGTCTTCCTTCATCAAGGAATCAAAAAAGCTACCATATATTATAATAGGTTATTTACGCAATTTAAGCCTCAGCAAAAGCGAGATGCATATTGAACGGACACCTTATTAGCTATTTCATGTAGCACCTTCGGGCGGAGAGTTGTTTGCTCATATAGCGGGAAGAGGTATTGAACTATTAAGCTCGCATTTAAATAATCAGTATCAACCTTTATGCTGGTGAGCATAATTGCCTTTGCCGGTTCAAATATTCATGTTGTGAACGACATTAACATGAAAGGTAGCAAGGTTTCTGTCATCGCGGCGCAGGCTGCCGAGAAAATGTCCAAGGGCATCAAATATGTCTCCAACAAGATCGCGAAGGAGGTTAAGACGCCAGAAGATAGGCTTTATGGGAAGATGGTGGCTCAGCCAGAACAATAACTGATTTTACTGTGAATATTGTCATTACCGAACTAAAAAATGTTCGCTACCTCAGAAATAAAAAGCAATCCTAAACACAAAACCAACTTGCTAAAGATCAAGGCATTCAATATAAATTTATTATTGATGCAGAACGCGGAACGGATCCCCTGAACAGATTAAACACTAAACTTATAGATGCAATAAAGAGTGTAGGTGGTAAGGTATATGCTTATGATCGAGGAAAAGGCGGAATCTTCAATAGTAGAGCTCCGAGCCTGATAGAGATACCTTTACCTTAATCTTGAATATATTTGGAGGCATTATGAAATTTGGTGAAGAGCCGCCACATATTAAGTTGTGTTTTTACAACACAACAGTACCTGAACAAAGGGAAGTTTTTTTTGAAAAATTCATTGAATGGCTATGCCAATATGATGAAAGGCTTGTCGTTGAATTTATTTCGGATGATCCTGAACGCATTCGTCATCCATTTTCTTATGACAAGCTCAAGACAAATAGACAAGAAGTATTCGACGAAATAACAAAACTATCCAAATTTTATAGTTTTTATTTCAGAAGACGTAAACAATTTAAATATAGTGGTGATTTCTCAATTGGAAGTTTTAGCCCAACACATCCTATGCCGCGTAGTAGTCTGGCGATTCGTTTTCCATTGACAAATAAAAATCTGGATAGTTTTAATTGGCAGGACTTTTATATGGGGCTATTAAACTGGTTTTATGATGTCGAGTTATCATGTTTGCATATGAATTCTTTGGAAGAAATGAAACGTCCTAAATATGAATTAACCTCTTTTGGTCGGTGGGATAACCCTAATATTCCCTTTCCTTATTGGGCGCAGTCTTTGAGAAAAGATCTCTATAAGAGTATTGACGTTTCGATCATAAAAGAAGCCGGTTTTAGAGTAGAAGAAACTCTAAATCATATAACAATTTTTGTTACAAATGATATGTTTGATATTGTTAATCAACCTGATAATTTTCATGAAAGGTCATCGGAATTAATCTCTTTAATGCCAAAAGATTTTTATAAAGGCTATTACGAGATATAATTAAACTGTTTTATAAAACACCAACAATCGTGAAAATATTGTGATGAAAGATATCAAATGACACCTATCAAATAGGTTTGTAGGTTCTCTGATAGCTTCATCGGTCTAGTAGGGCTGTAAACTCACAAGAATAAAAAATTAGAAACACCACAAGAAAAGATAATGACCAAAGAATTTGGTGATTGGCGATTGCAATGTATCGTATCTGAAGCTGTCAGCACGCTGATTGCACTGCATATCAACGGCATAATCAAAGAAGCTGCTGCACAATCCGGTCTGATGGGCGAAGATTCCACACGCATGTCAGATACTCTTACGTCAAGCATCGTCATCGGCCTCCTTCTTTGGTCCGGGTGGTTCGGACTCTGCCGCTTATGCGATTAATGACATTAAGTATAATCTTTTAGTTTTTGATGAATCTAAGCGGATAATTCAGATTTAAAAGTTGATGGAACAACGTTCTTTAGTAAAAAATGCACGGATAGCTTATTTAATAATTCTCAATCTGAAATAAATGGATTGATAGATAAAAAATAAAATAACAAAACAATAATTTTAAAAAAGATAATTATACGATAAATTTATTATATAATATTTATAGAAAATATTATTATTGTAATACGATAATGAAATGTATATTTCTATAATAATATTGAAATATACACGGAAGCGTATAATAAATTATTGAAATATAATTACAATGTTATGCATTTATAAAAATAATAAACTCTACCTATTTCAAACTATTTTGTTTTGTATATTGGGCAGTTTCAAAGTTATATTAATATATATTTTTATCTATATTTTGATTTATTTTATCAATGCACATACACTTCTTGTAGAGAATTCATGCAAGGCAAAAAGTCAATATTAAATTATAAGAAATTAGCTTTTTTAGAATAATTTTGTGCTTGACATGGGAATTTCGCGCCATGCACAGGTCTGATCGGTTACATTTTTCGTCGTTAACTGTTGCATTAACGATGTTGGTGTGCAGATCAATGCCGGTGAACCCGGTTTTGAAACAATCAATGGCATTCCCTGTTTTTTGCGCTTTATCCCAATGCCACTTTCGAGGTAGAACTGGTCACAGAATATCCCGACGAAACTGTTTACGGGGATGATTTTAAACTTGGGCACAAAACGCAGATGGATACCGTGCTGGGGACTTATGAAGCTTGGCAAGTATTGATGCAAGAACACAGTTAAAAGAAAGACAGGTTTGCTGATGAGAGAACTTTATCCGACGATTGAACCATTCGCGCATGGTATGCTTGATGTTGGTGATGGCCACGAGCTTTATTGGGAACGGGTAGGTACCAAAGGAGCCGAGCCAGCAGTTTTCCTGCATGGTGGACCGGGCAGTGGTATTTCCGAGAATCATCGTCGGTTGTTTGATCCGAATAGGTATGATGTTTTGCTGTTCGATCAGCGTGGTTGCGGTCGTTCCGAGCCTCATGCTTCAATAACCGCGAACACCACTTGGCATCTGGTTGAGGACATAGAAAAGCTTCGTCAGATGGCGGGAATAGATAAATGGTTGGTTTTTGGAGGCTCTTGGGGGTCGACTCTGGCTCTCGCCTATGCCGAGACCCATCCGGATCGAGTTAGTGGTTTGGTCCTTCGCGGAATTTTCACAGGAAGCAGGGATGAATTTAAGTGGTCTAACCAATATGGAGCGTCGGAAATATCGCCCGATTATTGGCAGGATTATATTAAGCCTGTACCGCTTGCAGAAAGGAATGACCTGATCAGCGCCTATCACCGCCTGCTCAATCATGAGCAAAAGGATATTGCTATCAATGCTGCCCGCGCGTGGAGTGAATGGGAAGCGAAAAATATATCAATCATACCGCCGAAGCCATCTCCCAGAACACCTCAATCCGATCAGGCGGCCTTGGACATAGCGCGTCTTGAAAATCATTATTTTGTTAATGACTGCTGGCTTGAAGAGGAACAGCTTTTTCGAAACCTTGACAAAATCAGGCATCTGCCTTGTGTGATTATACATGGCCGGCACGACATTATCTGTCGTCTATCCTATGCGTGGAAGTTACATAAATCCTGGCCTGGGTCGAAGCTTCATATTATCGAGGGAGCCGGGCACAGTTACTCTGAGCCGGGTATTCTTGATTGTCTCATTAAAGCTACCGATCAATTTGCTGAAGGCCGAAATTTTTTATGATGTTTAAAAAATAGCGCCGTTTAATCAGTCCTGATCTATTCGAATAGCTAGATTAATGAATGAATAATATCTCGTATATTCGTTTTGATATCGCTGCCAAAAGCATCACATGTCGCTGATATTGAAAGAAAAAATTTCATAAAATCAAACAGTTGGCATTTGTGTAATGTCTTTGGCAATGATGATTCCAACATATCCGGCACGAATAGCTACATTCGGATTTCTGGCTATCTCCGCAGAGTTTTCACTGCTGACGACAATGGTTGTTGCGCAAAAAAATTGGTTTGTGGGACGATAGTTATAAATGGCTTTATCACGTGACCTTGCGTTTCCATACCGTTTCGCGAACCGAACTGGAACGGTTGCAAAAATATGTAGAACTTTGTTCAGAACGGTATGATGGCTCAAATTCCTCTTCGACGAGTGTGCGATACGGCGATGCCCTGTTAAGCAGACTTCGACTAGCTGTTGATGAACCGATTTTCACAAGCTGTTCAGGCAATTTCGGTTATGTTTATAACGGCAATGTCAATGCGGCCTCTAGCAGGTCTATTTTCCGTGCAAAACTGGACGACAACCTCATGGTTATGGCTTATAAGCCGTGGTAATTTCTGTACGGCTGTTAGTCTACTGGCTTTGAACGTTTCTTATGCATGCGCAACCGGGTTAAATGCGGGGGTTATAGACCGGTATTGCATTCACCTCGCCGGTCATATCGCCTTTTTGCAAGCGTTCAATGATCTCTTCAATCACTGCATCAGAATGTATTATCTAAATTGCTTCCAGAAATGCTTTACGAATAGCCGGTCCATATTGCTGAACGATTTGTTCAAGCTATTCTTGTTCGGAAAGATGTTCCAAGATAACTATTGCAATCTAGGGGCGTTAATCATTCGAGGGGTAAATAATGGTTTGGCTTTGGGATAATACCGTGGGTGTCATAACGACGGTTCTCGCCATTTATGGCGCAGTTCTTTCGAGCCTTAATTTTTGGCATATGAGGAAACGAGATAAAAAAGAACTCTATATTGAGGCTAATTTTATACAGTCATCTGATGTTGAAGCAAACACTGCGACCATAACCGTTGTTAACAAATCACTAAGGCCTATCACTATTAAAGAAATCGGCTTGAAATGTGATGCTTCGGTTGAACCTAAACTATCAAACCCTGTCGATTATGAGGATGATGCTCTTAGATTGCCCGCCAAACTAGAGACTAGCGATCAATTTAGTTACGACGTTCCTTGTTGTTATTTCGCAAAGGAAAAAGAAAAAGCCCATCATTTTGATACAAGTGCTGTTCCTTACGCAATAGACAATGAAGGACAACGATATAAAGGGACTCCGTTCAAACATCGGGTCTTTTTTATCCAAGACCCTAACTCTGGCACCGGCAAAGATGGTAAATCGGAAGACCTGAAGGACTAAGTTCGGTCACAGCAACGACAGTATGTTTCGCGCTGTAGAAAGTTTGCTCCTGTTATATGGGGAGTTGTGCCATCACATAATTCGAGATTTTACTTTTTTGGGTAAAACCTATCGGCGGTTTGCTTATAGAAAGATTGACGGGATTATTGGCGGGGTTGTCAATAATCTCGGTATTAAAGACCATGATTTGGCCAAATCTCTGACAAAGGAATTGACCAAAACAACTCTGACAGAACCGGGATATCGTCGGCACTAACTTTGCTGGCAGATATGTCAGCGACCGGTATAGGAACGGTTGCAATGATTTTGCTCCCCAAAAGAAGGAAAAGATAAAACACCAGAAGCTGAAAAAAGAAGATTAATTAAGCGTTGAAAGTAAAAATGCCTCGGATATCCTTCGTTATCCAAGGCTATAGTAATTATAGGGGGAGCCGACAGTGAACAACAAGCTCGTTGATTCACACCTTGGTTCTGACATGTCGGTTAGTGATATCGATAGTGATATATTTTATGTGTTGAAAGGCACTATTTAATATTAACTGAACAAGACAAAAAGAGAAAGCGACGGCCGAACGAATCGAAGAAAGTTGAACAGAAGGAAAACAAAAAATGTCTACCCTTCTTAAAAAAGTGTCTACCCTTTGTCTTCGATATTTCTTTGTGTCTAGGAAAACACTTATAAATCAAGGTTTTAAGTGGTGCCCCCAGAGAGACTCGAACTCCCGACCCCCTGATTACAAATCAGGTGCTCTACCAACTGAGCTATAAGGGCGCCGCACTGCAACTAGCATAAACTTCGCCAAAGGCAAACAGAAAAATTGCCAAAACAACAATCTTTTTTGCATCCTAAAAATTTTTGAAAAACAAGTGGGAATTTAGCCGGCAATTTGGTGAGAAAATATAAAGATTTTAAAACTCGGCGTGGCCGGTTAGGGCTTTTTTCAGGCGCATTTCATAATCTTGTCTCGTAATTTCTATCGCACCGAAATGCTCAAGATGAGGTGTTGTAAATTGTGTGTCGAGAAGAATGAAGTTATGGCTTTTCAAATGGTCTACAAGCGCAACAAGACATATCTTGGAAGCATCAGTGACGCGCGAGAACATGCTTTCGCCGAAAAAGGCTTGTCCTAAAGCCAGACCGTATAAACCTCCGACAAGCTTTTTGTTTTGCCAAGCTTCAACTGTGTGGCAAAACCCCAGCTCGAATAGCTCACCATAAGCTTTGCGAATGGGGTGATTGATCCAGGTTGTTTCACGTCCGGGCTTTGATTCGGCACAGCCGGAAATAACGCCTTCGAAATCGGAATCAATGACGATTTTGAACGGCTCTTTCTTCATGGTTTTCTTCAGACTTTTCGGAATATGAAAATTGTCCAAAGGAATAATTCCACGCCGTTCGGGACGTATCCAATAAATGTCGGGGTCTTGGGCATCATCCGACATAGGAAAAATACCCTGCGCATAGGCGCTTAGAAGTAGCGCAGGGGTTAGTTTATCTTTTTCTTTTTCAGACAACGTTATCAGCTATTCGAAGCCGACTTATTGGCAAGATATTTTTCCAGCCAGTGGATGTCATAATTTCCCTTGGCTATATCTTCATTGCCGATAAGATCGCGGAAAAGCGGCAGTGTCGTTTTGATACCGTCGACAACGAACTCGTCGAGAGCCCGCCTTAGCCGCATCATGCATTCAAGCCGTGTTCTTCCATGAACAATCAGTTTGCCGATCAGGCTGTCGTAATAAGGTGGTATCCGGTAACCGGAATAAACGCCGGAATCAACACGTACACCCAGACCACCCGGTGTATGGAAATGGGTAATCAATCCGGGGGAAGGGGTGAAATTGACCGGATCCTCGGCATTGATACGACATTCAATCGCATGGCCCGAAAAGTGGATATCACTTTGTTTTGCCGAAAGACCTTCGCCGGCGGCAACCTGAATCTGTTCGTGAACAAGGTCAATGCCGGTTACGGCTTCTGTTACCGGATGCTCGACCTGAAGACGGGTATTCATTTCAATGAAATAGAATTCACCATGTTCATAGAGAAATTCGATTGTACCGGCACCGCGATAGCCTAATTCGGCACAAGCATTCGCCACGATCATGCCAATTTTCTGTCTTGCCTGATCATCAAGAACGGTAGAATTGGCTTCTTCCCAGACTTTCTGATTACGTCTTTGCAAAGAACAATCGCGTTCGCCAAGATGAATGGCATTTCCCGCACCATCGCCCATAACCTGGACTTCGATATGACGCGGATTTTCAAGATATTTCTCGATATAGACAGCATCATCCCCGAAAGCGGCAGCAGCTTCACTACGCGCGGTATTCAATGCAACCGACAATTCGTCACGTGAACGCGCAACTTTCATACCACGTCCACCGCCACCGGCCGATGCTTTGATGATAACCGGATAACCGATTTTATCTGCTACCTTATAAGCTTCTTCGTCCTCGGTCACACCACCATCAGAACCCGGAACAACGGGAATACCCAACCGTTTTGCGGTTTTCTTGGCTTCGATTTTATCGCCCATAATACGAATATGGGCAGCAGTCGGGCCAATAAAGGTAATAGAATGAGCTTCCAGAATTTCAGCAAATTTGGCATTTTCTGAAAGAAAACCGTAACCGGGATGGATGGCATCTGCACCGGTAATCTCACAAGCCGCAACAATTTGTTGAATATTGAGATATGAATCGCGTGAGGGGGGAGGTCCGATACAAACACTCTCGTCGGCCAGTCTTACATGCATAGCATCGGCATCGGCTGTCGAGTGGACAGCTACGGTTTTGATACCAAGCTCTTTACAAGCACGCAGAACCCTGAGTGCGATTTCACCACGATTGGCGATCAGGATTTTCTGAAACATTTAGCGATCCTGTCTTATTCAACAACGACCAGAGGCTCACCGAATTCAACAGGTTGCGCATCTTCCACCAAAATAGCTTTAACCGTGCCTGCACGGGGTGAAGATATCTGGTTCATCGTTTTCATTGCTTCGATAATAATCAAGGTTTGACCTTCCGAAACTTTTTGCCCGACTTCAACAAATGGACGAGCCCCAGGTGCAGGTGCCAAATAAGCGGTGCCAACCATAGGGGAAGTTACGGCATTTTTTGTCAAATCTTCTTTTGCCGATTCTGCGGGAGCAGGAGCAGCTGGTGCAGCCGGTGCTGCAGGAGATGGCGCGTAGACAGTTTGTACAGGCGCACCTGCATTTAACTGACGCGAAACACGGATGCGCAAGTCTCCTTGTTCAACCTCGATATCCGAAAGGTTGGTATCATTGAGTATTTCGGCGAGATCGCGGATGAGATCTTTGTTAACACCTGTGCTTTTGACGGTACTTGTTGTTTTTGTAGCCATCTCTTTCTTTACTCCTCGATCGTCGTGACCGCTTTCAAACTTCTATAACCGGAAAAGATTTCGCTCCGGTTGCCTTCCGTTGGCGCAATAGCCATGTCAGGCAGATAAAACTCTCTATCATGAAGCTGTAGCATTTTTAGCAACAGCTTGACACATAAAACGCTTATAAGCATGTTGAGAAAAAAGCGAAAGTGCAAATTCCTCAACTCAAGCACAGCGTCAACAAAAGTTTAATCTTGCGTGACATTACAGAAAAAATTATTGCTCTAGCAATGTAATTTTCTTCTTCAGAATATTTTCCCCAACTGCACCGACAAGAACTTCATTTCCCAAAATATAGCTTGGTGTGCCATTGATATCGAGCAAGTAAGCAAGTTTGCCGTTTTTCATAAAAACTTGCTGTATATCGGGATCCTTCATGGTTTGACGTAATTGTTTCTCATCAAGACCGAGTTTTACAGCAATTTTTATGGCTTTTTCCTCATTGGCACGTCCTTCGCTTGTCATCATTTGACTATGAAATGCCGCGAATTTCATTGGCATCAGTTTCATAAAGGCACGTGCAACAATATGCGCTTTAACCGAATCATCACCTAAAACAGGAAAATCCTTGAGCACGATACGTAAATCGGGGTCACCCTTTATAAGAGCCTGAATATCAGGATAGGACTTTTTACAGTAACCGCAATTATAATCGAAGAATTCGACTAATGATATTTTGCCTTTCGGGTTTCCCAAGATACCATCATCCGAAGAATTGAATATCTCGTCTTTCATCTCGGTTATTGTCGAAGAACGATTTTGAGTGGTCTTTTGCTCGATTTTGTTATTGAGCGCTTCCTGTACTTCGAGCATGACTTCCGGATTTTTTACGAGATAGTCCTTAACAACCTCGCGAATATGATCGTCTGAAGTCTGTTTTTTAACCGCGTCCGCCAATGCAGTGATAAAATTCGGATCGGTGAGAAGTGCATTTTTTATTTGATCGGTTGTATTGCTATTTGCTTCAACAGCCAAAGCCCCTTTATCCAGAGAGGCCGCTGATAAGAAAATCCCCATCATGCCTGCGAACAAAAAACGTTTGTTGATGAATGAGGGTATAAAATATTGCATTGATTGGCTCGCTTTATTCAAAACTCAGGTAATTGCGTGTTATTTTTTTAGTTGGGTTGTATTGAGAATATCTTGGGCGCGCAACCACTCGGCCGACCCGCGTGCAAGCTTCTGTTGGGCGCGCGTTGCAAAAATGCGTGCCTGCATACGATTGCCACTATAATAATGCATGTCGGCTGTTGCAAGATCGGCAAGTGCGACTTGTCCGCTTCTTCCGTAAGCGAGTGCAAGATAGCCATAGCCGGCAGCAAATTCCGGCTCTTTGGCGATTCCGGCACGTATTTCAGTTATAGCGATCGGAACGTTTTTGGGGTCATTTGTTAACAACAAAGCATGACCATAGCTTACACGCAAAAGACTGGAACCGCGCGGGTCAAGCTCTGCCGAACGTTTATAAGCGTTAGCAGCACCGGCAGGGTCATTTGCTTTAATGAGAGCGTCGCCCAACAATTCAAGAAAATAGGGGTTTTTCGGTTCGTCTTTTATCAGGTCTTTTACTTTTTCAACGGCATTTTTCGGGGACCCGCTCTCGACAGCCAATATTGCTTCGCCGTAACGGGCAGGAAGCCCGCGCGGATTATCTTTGAACATGCGGCGCAGCTCCGTGAAATGATCTGTATATGCTGCTATTTTTGCCCGAGCCATGTCGTGGCGCAGTTGTAACTCGGGCGAGTCTTTCTTGTCATAGTAAGGGCTCTGTTTGGCTAATGTTTCCAGAGCTGCAATACGTTCGCGGGGTAACGGGTGGCTCACTCTATAGGGGTCAACTTTTGCACCGGATAGAGCGAGTGCACTGGAAAAGCGCTCGAATGTTATCAACATTCCTTTTGTCGACTGGCCCGTTGCGTTAAGGTAATTAACTGCCGCTCTATCGGCTGCCGCCTCTTCACTGCGTTGATAATTGAGAAGAGTACGCATTGCTATTTCGTTACTTCCGGCAGCTATTCCCCCGCCAGCTCCGGCAGCGGCCGAATTACCGGTGGTGGCGCCGGCAACGCCAGCCCCAATTCCTAACAACATACCAATAACAGCCATGGTTTGAGCGCGCTTTATTTGTTCGCGCAAACGTTGCTGGTGCCCATTTGCCAAGTGTCCTGTTTCGTGTGCTATAACGCCGATAATTTCGTTAGGAGTTTCGGCTTGCATTAACGCACCGATGTTGACGAACATACGCTGACCATCAACAAAGGCGTTGAAACTTTGGTCATTGACGATAATAATTTGTATCTTGTTCTTTATGCCCGCGGCTTTAAAAATCGGCGTTGTATAATCGTATAATAATTGTTCAATTTCGGCATCACG
Source organism: Bartonella sp. M0283 (assembly GCF_016100455.1). Lineage (NCBI taxonomy): Bacteria > Pseudomonadati > Pseudomonadota > Alphaproteobacteria > Hyphomicrobiales > Bartonellaceae > Bartonella > Bartonella sp. M0283. Next base: position 740,269 of record NZ_JACFSK010000001.1, read on the forward strand.
GATAATTGGAACAGACTGGGATTGAGCTTGCGCAACATTCATAGATGGTGCAAGAACCAATATGGCAGCGAGACCGAAATGGGCCAAGAGAGTTATTGATCGTTTTATAAAAGACAACAATTTTTGTCTTGAAGTCTGCAACTCTATCTTCATAGATACTCCCCGGAGTGCTTCGAGCAGAGATACATGGTTTTTCATCGTTTTAGCCATGGCTTTCAGGCTTTTGTGCGGCACATGATTTGAATTTATACGTTTTTTTATGTGGAGACCAGTATGATTTGTCTATCGAAAAGAAGTGATGTCGATCCCTTTTTTGCAATGGACGTGCTTGCCGCCGCCAATAAAAAGCTGAAAGACGGTGATCCTGTTATTTCCATGGCAATAGGTCAGCCCGCTGCATCTTGTCCGATGATCGTCAGAGAAGCTGCCAAACGCGCGCTCAAAGATGGCCATATCGGATATACTGATTCGTTAGGGCTTGCACGTTTACGTGAAAAAATTGCCGCCTATTACGATGAATATCATCACCTTTCCATATCGCCTGAGCGGGTAGCTGTTACGACAGGGTCATCTGCCGCATTCAATCTGGCCTTTTTGACATTTTTCGATGTTGGAGAGCGAGTCGCAATAACGCGGCCCGGTTATCCCGCCTATCGTCACATTATGAAGGCGCTCGGGCTTCAGGTCGTCGAAATCGACACAAATGGAAACGGTTTGATCGACGTAGAAAAACTTGAAGAGGTGCATGCACATACGCCGCTTAAAGGTATTTTGTTCGCCTCTCCGAGCAATCCAACGGGGGCATCTATGAAACCGGATGACCTCAAAAACATCATACAATTTTGTAAAACGCACAATATTACAGTGATTGCCGATGAAATTTATCATCGGCTGAACTTTACCGGTCCCGATGTTACAGCATTGTCTTTCAGTGACGAGGTAACCGTTATTAACTCGTTTTCCAAATATTATTGTATGACAGGTTGGCGTATCGGCTGGATGGTATTACCTGAAAATGCAGTAAGAACAGTCGAGCGGATTTCCCAAAATCTCTATATATCGGCTCCCGAACTTTCTCAAATAGCCGCCATCGCGGCGTTCGACGCAACAGCCGATCTGGAAAAGATAAAAGATAGCTATCGTATTAATCGGGAACATTTGAAAAATTACCTACCTTTATTAGGGCTTAAATTGCTGGCGCCCATGGACGGAGCATTTTATGCTTATTGTGATGTATCAAAATATAGCAATGATAGTACAGAATTTGCCCGGAAAATGCTTGACGAAACCAATGTAGCGGCAACTCCCGGCGTGGACTTCGATATTGTGGAAGGAAAACGCACAATGCGCTTTTCCTATGCCGGGGCGCCTGCCGAAATTGACGAAGCATTGAAGCGCCTCAAAAACTGGCTGCTTTAATAAATATCGAAAAAATCAAAGCGGAACGTTGGGTAATATGTCAATTTATGACGGAGCAGAAAAACCGAAATTCGCGATTGCGCCGATGCTTGATTGGACTGACCGGCATTGCCGTTATTTCCACCGCTTGTTGACGAAGCACTCGTTGCTTTATACGGAAATGGTGGTCGCAGACGCTGCAATTTTCGGTGATAGAGAGCGGCTTTTGAAGTTTGATGCATGTGAACATCCGGTAGCCTTGCAATTGGGTGGCTCCTCGCCGGACAAACTCGCTGAAGCTTCGAAAATTGGTGAAGATTTCGGTTATGACGAAATAAATCTCAATGTTGGTTGCCCCTCGGATAGGGTGCAATCGGGTGCGTTCGGCGCTTGCCTTATGGTGCAACCCGATCTGGTCGGCAACATTGTTGAAAAGATGAAATCTGCGGTCTCTATTCCGGTGACAGTCAAATGTCGTATCGGTGTCGACGAACAGGATGTCCTTCCGGCACTTGATGATTTAAGTAAAGCTGTGTGGCAGAGTGGAGCCGATGCCTTGTGGGTACACGCGCGAAAGGCATGGCTTAAAGGTTTAAGTCCGAAAGAAAATCGTGATGTTCCCCCGCTCGATTATCAGCGTGTCTATGATCTGAAGAGGGAAAACCAGAGTCATTTCATAGGGATAAATGGCGGTATTCAATCAATAAATGAAGCTGTAGGTCATTTGAACCATGTTGACGGAGCAATGCTCGGGCGTTCTATCTATCACAATCCTTCTATTCTTTGCGAGGTTGACAACAAAATCTATCATGATGACCGGACACCATTGGCGGAAAGTTCGATCATTGAGGCAATGTGCGAATATGCCGATCGCCATATTAAAGGCGGTGGCAGGCTTTCACATGTTACGCGTCATATGATAGGCCTCTTTTCCGGTCGTAAAGGTGCAAAAAAATGGCGTCAAATCCTATCGACTGAAGCTACTAGTCAAGACGCGAATTCCTCGATTTTGCGTAAAGCTTTTTCCTATATTGAGTAGATTGGTTGAGAAACAACCCATTAAGAGTTATGGATGTTGTTGGCTTATCATGGTCGGTTCTTCGTAATTATCAATCAGCAAGAATGAGCCGGTCGCCACGCACTGAATAGCCCGAAAGGCGGTTGAGGAAACTCATTCCCAACAAACTTTCAGACAAGGCGCCAGGTTGGCTGACAAGTGCACGAATATTATCACGCTCGATATCGCCAACTTTCATCCGATCAATGATGACAGCGGCGGCATTTGTACTCCCGTTTGCTGTTTCGACCGAATAATTAAATCCCAGTTTGTTGACATCAATATTGGCTGCAAGGGCATCGTCATAGGTAAGAACCACTGCGGAAGCGCCGGTATCGATCGTAAAGTTCAAATTTGTTCCATTAATCGAAGCACGCGTGCGGAAGTGACCATTTGCCGAGCGTTCAAGAGTTACCGTTTTGCCATTTTCATTGTAACGGGTAAGAGGGCTTCCCGGAATGATTCCGGCTGTTAGCCTATGTGCTATATCCTGCAATTCGTAACGTACACTGTAAACGCTCATAAGTGCAAAAATGATAACACACCAAATTGCGATATTTCGCAGTGCATCGGTCAATTTTATCTTGGAACCGAGTAATGCCGACGTTGCTGCAAGACCCCAAATTCCATAATAACCCAAATAGGCAATCTTGTCGGTTGCGGCAGTTTGGAAATTAGAGAATGCCAATATAAGAATGACAATCAAAGCAGCAGCAGAGATAATAAACCAGAATGGTTTCATAACGTGTTCTCGCTCGTCAATACTGAATAGTGACATTCGTTAGAAAAGATTTACTGTGGCCAATAAAATAATTGCAAGACATTGTTCGATTGCTCCGAGCGTATCACCGGTATAACCGCCAATACGCTTGAGACACTGTAAGGAAAAAACGTAAACAAACAAGCATAGAACGACAATCGAGACGATCGTCCAAACAAGCCCGAATGATAAAAGACCCGCGACAAGCAAAATGACTGCTGTAATTGTCAATGTTTTACGTAATGTAACAGTGGAAGGTTCTCCGGCAGCTGCTGCAGTACCATTCTTGCGGGCAAGAGGAAGTCTTGTCCAGAACCATACCATTCCACCACGGCTTACCGCTTCGCTGACCATAAGTGCAATGAATGCTGCATAAAGGCCGAGATTGACCAAAATAGTTGAAATAAGCTCTATTCTCAACAGGATGGAAAATAACAAAGCCACTGTTCCGTAGGTTCCGATACGTGAATCCTTCATTATTTTCAGGCGTTCTTCTGGTTCTTTTGCTACGAAAAAGGCATCTCCCACATCTGCAAGCCCGTCTTCATGAAGTGCGCCGGTTATGATAATTGTGAGCAGCACGGATAAGGTCGCAGAAATCCATTCATTAAACTCCGCCAAGTGGACCAATGCGAGACACAATGAGGAAATGAAGCCGATAATCAAGCCCGCAATGGGGAAAAAATGGGCATCTTCGGAAATCTTGTGCTCCGGCGAAAACCAAAGGCTATTTATAGGCAAACGGGTAAGAAAGCCTAATGAACGCATTAATGGGCCAAGAAAATCGCACAAGTTTTCTGTTACTCCTGTTAAAGTGATTTCAAATTGCTTATAGAACAGTCGTTAATGAGATTCTATTTGTTCTTTTTTGTTTGACAGGTGTTTTTGTGACAGCTTCCAGTCCTTTTGATGATTTTCGCGCTTTATTGAACAGTTTGCCTGACCCCGATGAAAACGCCATTAGGTTGGCCAGAAAGCGTCAGTCGGAGCTTACAAAGCCGGAAGGTTCGTTGGGAAGGCTCGAGGATATCGCGCTTTGGTACGCTGGTTGGAGAGGCAAGGAAAAGCCGCTTGTTACCCGGCCTCTGGTTGCGGTATTTGCCGGAAACCATGGTGTGACAGACGAAAACGTTACACCTGTGCCACGTGCCGTTACCCAGCAGATGGTTGAAAATTTTGCTGCTGGTGGCGCGGCTATTAACCAGATATGTATCGCCTACGATCTGGGGTTGAAGATCTTCGACCTCGCTTTGGACTATCCGACGATGGATATTACCAAGGATGCTGCGATGGATATGCGTGGAGCTGCTGCAACAATGGCTTTCGGCATGGAATCAATTGCCGGTGGTACCGATTTGTTATGTTTGGGCGAAATGGGAATCGGCAATACAACAATTGCTTCGGCAATTTCTCTGGCTCTCTTCGGCGGAAAAGCAGAAGAATGGACAGGGCCGGGCACAGGTTCCAAGGGCGATTATTACCGGCGCAAGATTGCAGCGGTTAAGAAGGCTGTCGAACTTCATAAAGATCATCTTGACGATCCGTTTGAAGTTATGCGTCGGCTTGGCGGTCGTGAAATAGCAGCCATGATGGGTGCTATTCTCGCAGCGCGCATGGAAAAAATTCCCGTCATACTTGATGGCTTTGTTGTCACATCGGCGGCGGCAATTTTGCATAAGATCAATCCGCACGCTCTTGATCACTGCATTGCAGGCCATGTTTCGGCAGAACCGGCGCATCGCCGCCTGTTAGATAAAATAGGTAAAAAACCGCTTCTTGATCTCGGAATGAGATTGGGCGAGGGGACGGGGGCCGCAATAGCAGCAGGTGTTGTCAAAGCGGCCGTTCTCACACATTCGCAAATGGCAACCTTTGAACAGGCAGGAATTAAAATCTGATAGCCCGTTTGTATATGGCAATTACTTTTATTCTGTTTCAATGTCATTTTGCCAAGGCGTAACCAAAGTATGTGCGGCAACACCTTCGTCATTGAGTGCTGCAAGTGCATCAATGAAAAGGGGCACAAAACTACCCGGGCCTTTCGCCTGATGACTGGCAATTGCTCCGGCTGCCGAGAAGGCTGCAAATGCTTTCACTGTGGCTTTCAGGGCTTGGTCAGGCGCGAGCGCGATAAATGCACCTGTCACGCAGGTAAGGGCACATCCACTAGCCGAAACCTTGGACATCAAACTGTGTCCACCTTCGACTAATATGTGCTCATTACCATCTGTTATAAAGTCGGTTTTGCCAGACATGGCAATGACTGATTTTGTTTGTTTTGCCGCTTCTATTGCTGCATTGAAGCGACTTTCTCCTTCTGCATGGCTATCGACACCGTGTGCGCTGGTTTTTGCAGTAAAGGCGATAATTTCCGAAGCATTGCCTCTTATCACTTTCGGGGACAATTCAAGAAGATGTTTTGTGGCATTTCTCCTGAAGGACGTTGCAAAATGAGCAACCGGGTCGAACACAACAGGCTTACCCAGTACTTTTGCGCGTTCCATAACCAGTCGTATGCCGGCATATTTTTCACGTGTCAATGTGCCGATATTTGTGGTTACCGCATCAGCGTTATCCACAAATTCGGCTGCTTCGTCAGGTGAAAATGACATTACCGGAGAGGCACCCAATGCGTTAAGTACATTAGCGCAGAAGTTCATTGCCACTTCATTGGTCAGACATTGAATAAGAGGGCGTTTTGCCCTCAAATTATCGAGGCTAAGCCGTTTATCAATTTCAATTGACATTTCTAAAGATGGTTTACTTCTTTCTCTAATACCATGTAATCAAGCGGTAGTTCGGTTGTATATTTTATTTGTTCCATGGCAAAGGCTGAGGATACATCCCTGATGTCGATTTTTGCGATCAGTTTTTTGTAAAAAACATCATAGGCTGCAATGTCCGGTACCACAACACGCAAAAGGTAGTCGACATCGCCACTCATGCGATAAAACTCAACAACTTCGGGAAATGCGTGAACAACTTCCGAAAACCTTTTTAACCATTCATGATTATGAGCACCGGTTCTTACCGATACAAACACCGTGACGCGCGTATTGACCTTCTCTGGCGAAAGAATAGCAACACGGCGCTGAATAACGCCATCTTCTTCCAGTTTTTGAATGCGCCGCCAACAAGGCGTTGTCGAAAGGCCCACTTTTTTTGCGATATCAGCGACCGCAAGTGTTGCGTCCTCCTGTAAAAGACGAAGAATTTTCCTATCAAGACGATCCATTGTGATATCCAAAAAAATTAATACATTGAGCATCAAACACTTTATATAAAAAACAAAACCTTTTTAATAGTAGTAAATAAAATTATTCTACAATTTATCATATGTAACTTACGACCAGTTTTTTGAGTGTTGGTAGTAATTCACTTTCGAACCAAGGATTGTTTTTTATCCAATGAGTATTTCGCCACGAAGGGTGCGGAAGAGGAAGAACGTGATACCCTTTAGCTTGCTGAATTGTTAGAATATTTTTCCAATCTTTTACGGTTTCCGTTACAGATTTTTTATCGAGATTGTTAATGTGATATTTTTGGGCATAACCGCCAATGGCGATAACAAGTTCGATTTGTGGCATTGCTGCAAAAATCCGGTCATGCCAAGTCAAACGACATTCTTTGCGGGGAGGCAGGTCGCTTTTCGTTTTGCTGTAACCGGGAAAACAAAATCCCATGGGGATAATGGCGAATTTGGTTTTATCATAAAAGCATTCCCGATCAACCCCAAGCCAATCACGCAAACGCTCGCCAGAAGGATCGTTAAATGGTATGCCCGTGTTATGAACACGCATTCCGGGCGCTTGACCGGCGATAACAATGCGGGCAGTCGACGAGAGATAGGCTACAGGACGAGGCTCATGCGGCAGAGGTGGCATGAATAACGGCTTGTCGTAACATATTCTGCAAGCTGCTATTTCTTTGTCGAGTTTTTCTATTTCGGATAAATTTGCTTTGCTTGATCTGTTCATCGTGAAACCAATATATCCGGTCAGAATAGTCCTGCAACGGTCTATTAGATGTGTGGTTTGAAAGAACTTCATTGAAGTTTTTTAAGCGCACGGGAAATGCATGAACGTTCTACGTTCTGTTCTACAGCAAAAAGATAGAAGGGATTTTCCGGTAGAGCCGATGAAACAGCTTGAATGCAAGGAAAAATGAGGAATTTAAAGGAAATTTTTTAAAAAAAGCCGAAAGGCTTAAGCCACCGGAAGAAAAAGTTCGGGGAGCCGAAAATGTGCAAGCAGAATTGAAATCGATATAATTCATTCGTCTGTTACGGAAGTTTCCAGTTGATATTTTTATATTGGGGAAGCTTTTCTCAACTTATCGATTTGTGCAATTAAACGAACCTTGAATAAAGCGGCTATCTATTAGAGACTGAAAATCATGAGTTGAAATTATAACAGTCAGTATGCGGTTTTCTTTAAAACAAAACGTCATTCGCACGAAGTGAAAAAATTACATCAATTCACGACGATAATAACACCATGAGCAGTTCTTAAAAAGAGCGGCGACGATAGGGAGCCTCGGGCTAAAAGCGGGAGAGAAGTTGGCAAATATTTTAAATATCATGAACGAACTCTGCGAGATTGATCTGACTGCTCGACTTTACATTGGAAGTGAACGTTTCCATAAAAATAGGCGGATTTGTCCGATTAATCTTTACAAGCCGATCGAAAGAAGAGCGAAAGTAGAATTCGCTACCAAGTGAGCAAAACCAGTGCCGGTTCGTTAAAATATCAGCGTGGATGAGCACGCCTCCATGTGTGTGGCCATTCGAATGTGCCGGACCAAATGCCAAGCTTTTGTTTTCGCGCCTCCGCTTCTTCTTGCTTATAGTCGTAATAGCTAACGGCCCAGCCATCTTTTACCATTTCACGATTGAGCTCACGCTCGCCCGAATGGCATTTCGCCAATAAGCGGTCGTATTTATCTGTTTTCGTCGATGTACAACTTATTTCATTTCCGTTTATCAAGCTTTCGAGATGCTGTTTGGCCAATTCACCACAGGGGTAAGAGGCACCATCTTTATTACAAAATTGGTGGAGTTCGGGCGCATCAATCCCTAAAAGCCGGACTTTAATGCCTTGGAGATGCAACGAATCGCCGTCCGAGAGCCGCGGAATGCCATGAATGATTTCAACCTTTTCAGGTGCGAAGGACTGGTTTTCATCGACAGTAGTCTTTTTAGCGCTCGAAAAATAGAGATAGAGAGCGGTGGCCACGACAACCACAGCCACAACAATATCCAATAGGTTGATATTTCTGCGGATCATAGATTTATTATTCACGTCGTCAGCATGATGAACCGACCAAAGCGACTCAATCTTTAGCTGATTGGAATCATGACATGTTTTTTATATCCGGGGCGTGTTTGTAGTTTCTGATACCAGGATTCGACATGGGCAAATTTGTTTTTACGCGGCAAATCCATTGCATAATAATAATAAACGAAAACGCCGGGGATGATGTCACCAATACCCAAATTTTCTCCCGAAAGGAAAGCCTGCTTTTTCAGCTCGCCATCCATAATCGCAAGTCCTTTTTCGAACTTGTCTACAGCATCGACGACTTTTTGGGAATCGCGCTTTTCGGGAGCAAGGCGAACAACATTCATCAAGAGATCTACAAATGGTGTAAACAATGTCCCCATTGTCCAATCCATCCATTTCTCAGCAGAAGCACGTTTGCCACAGTCTTCGATCCACAATACCCCTTTGCCATAACGGGCGGCAAGGTAGCGCACAATTGTGTTGGATTCCCAAAGAACCAGGTCGTCATCCTTGATTGTAGGAACCAATCCATTTGGATTAAGTGCTAAAAACTCTGGTGTGTCCAATCCGCCATATGCGCCGCCGGCTTTGATATATTGATAATCAAGCCCGATTTCATCAAGCGTCCAGAGAACTTTTTTTACATTGCTAGACGTAGGGCGCCCCCAAAGTACGAGCATTCTATGCCTCTTGCTTTTGTTCCAGTTTCATATGTTTAACAATAAAATCGGCAATTGCTGCTACATCATCAATATTGAAATAAGGCAAATGCTTTTCCGCCACAGGCTCATCCGATGCAATAGCGACAATATGCGGATCCGATTTGTTGAGAGGTTCGCCAATTTTGCCACCTTTGCGACGAACTTCGAGTTTATCATGCTTATCACGTTTATATCCTTCGACTATGACCAGATCGCAAGGTGATAGAAGGTCCAGAATGGTAGAAAGCGGCGTTTCTTCTTCTGTCTTGTTTTCGTGGATAAGTGCAAAACGACGCGATGATACGACCGCAACCTCTTGAGCTCCGGATTTGCGATGACGCCATGAATCAGTATTTTCATGATCAATATCGAAATCATGATGAGCGTGTTTAACCGTGGAAATTTTGTAGCCGCGCGAAGTCAATTCTTCAACAAGGCGTACCACCATGGTTGTTTTTCCATTGTTTTTCCAGCCGGTTACGCCAAAAACTTTAAGATTGTTTTTCATCTTTTATCCCGAAATTTTCCTGTAGATATTGATAATCTTCAGGCGTGTTAACGTTAAAGAATGCACCTTCGCTATAGACATTGTCAAACCGCACTATAGACACATTGTGAGCGAAAGCGAATGAGCGGATGCTTTTGTTTTCGGAACCTATCAAAAAATTGAAAAGATCGGATTTAAGCTTTGTTGCCCACAGGGCAAAAGTTGGTTGCAACCCCGATGGTGTGGAGGCAATCCTGAGAGAAGTCGTAGCATCGACTGCTTCTGTCATTTTAACAAAAAATTCATCGGGTATAATCGGGCAATCAACCGGCATTGTAAGTATAAACTGGTAACTATTTGCGGAAGCATATTGAAGCCCGGCATATATACCCGCAAGTGGACCGGCATATTTAACCTCGGCTGGGTCGGGAAGAACAGGTATGTCAATATCGGTTTTTACATGGCTATTGGAGCTTATTGCGACCGGAAAATGATGTTTTACCAATATTTCACGCTGATTTTCCGCAAGAGTTTTTCCGCCAAATTTCAAACCTGCTTTATCCTGTCCCATTCGGGAGGAATGACCGCCGGCCAATATCAAACCCAGAATTTTCATTGATTTAACTCTGCGTCCTCGTTCCTATCACATTGTGATAACACATTCCAAAACACTCCATGACCTTTTCTGATCCAATGCATTGCATCATTCGAATATTTCGAACGCAGACTATGGAGCATTAAATTGCAGGGCGAGTTTAATGGATGCCTTCTTCAAAGTCGACATAAATGCCATAACAAGTTTTTGTTTTCTGTTATTCGTTTTAAAAAACCGGCTCTTCGCAATAGCATAAAATTACTCTAACAAACTGGAAAGCTTGGAAAAAATTGGCGATAAAGGTAATCCCGAACAGGGAGGTGAAATGTTCCGGAAGTTTTCGTGAGGGGAAAAGCGTTTTTTATCCAACATGTTGCTTCAATTTGTGACGTTTTTTACGAGCGTCGTGACAAAGGCGAAGCTTGATAGAAATCCTGTAGCCTTTTCAGGAGAACAAAGAAAACGTCAGAAGGCAATAACAATTGGTCGGGAGCATTTCAGGTTTAACAGCTTGGTTACGAAAATCTTGTAAAAGGTTGCGGTAATTTCTCGGAAAAAGCTGGACAATGTTGAAAAAACCAATCTCTCGCCTTGTTTTTACATTTTTTGCCGGTTCTGTGCTTTATGCTTCGCCTTTTTGCGTGGAACAAGCTTCTGCCATCAATAATCTGATGGAATTGTTCAGCAAAAAATCGAAGCCTGCACCGGTTTATGAAGCACCGGTGGACGGAAACAACCAGCTCAAGGTGCAAGACCCGTCCAAGCTCAAGGTGCAAGACCCGTCTTTGTCTGAAAAGTCGCAAAATAAAGCGATCAAGAAGCCAAATATCGAACAAATCAAGCGTGCGACTATCGCTAGTCCCAAGCCATTTGATTATAAGCCTGAACGTCTGGTGCCAATCAAATTTCCGGCGATCGATCTTATCGAGACGAATTCGACCGTAAAATCGTCTACTCCCTTCGGCCTGCCATTATCTGCCCGCTATAATGTAATTTTGGAAAGTGACGCTTCAAAAGACGAACAAGCGACAACAGAGTTTCGTTTAGCCGATTTGTCTGCTGTTGATGCTGAGGCGGAACAGTCAATAGCCGGGATAGTCATTCACTATTACGAACAAAATCCGAAACTTTTATGGTCGCAAGACGGGGAAGTTGTACCAAAAGCAAAAGATATTTTGCTTTTTTTTAGCCATCTTGATGACGACGGCTTGGAACCACGAGATTATCTGGTGAAAATGCCGGATGAAAATTTATTTGGTGAAGAAAGACAACGTGCGCTCGCCAATTTTGATGTCACTTTGACAAGCCGGATTTTGCGCTACATTCAAGACGCTTCAAACGGAAGGATTATTGCCGACCGCTTGTCTCCTTTTCATGATTTACCACGAAAAGAGATAGACTTTGCCGGTGAGTTAAACCGGATTGCTAAGAGCGAAAACACGATTGCCATTTTAAAATCCTATCTTCCACAATCCGACTATTACCTAACATTGAAGAAAGCTTTGGCAGAACTTCCCGAAGCCCGTCAGAATGATAATATTAAAATTGCAGCCCAAACCGTAATCAAACCGGGCGAAACGAATGACAATTTGCCCAAATTTACAGCGCTCCTTTTAAGTCGGGCGCCATCAGGCTATCTCAGTGAGCACAAAGCGATACTGCAAAACCTCAATGGTGAGAAAAATTATAACGGCCAATTGGTTGATGCTGTCAAAGATTATCAAAAATTCGTCAATAAAACGGCCGATGGTATTATCGGACCTTCAACTATCGGAACATTGGTAAATAATAATGTTGATGTAAAGCGACAAAAAATCATTAATTCAATGGAGCGCCTCAGGTGGCTTCCGCATGATTTTGGTGCACGCTATGTATTGATCAATCAGGCAGCATATAGAGCGCAATATGTCGAGAATAATGAAATCAGGCTCGACATGAAGGTTGTTGTGGGCAGTCCACAAAGACAGACTTATTTTTTCTATGACCGGATAAGACTTGTTACTTTCAACCCGTCCTGGGGTGTTCCAAATTCAATTGTTGTAAATGAAATGTTGCCGCGTATCCTGCAGGATTCGGGTTACCTCCAGCGCAATAATTACCAGCTTTATGACAGTTCCGGCAAACCGGTTTCGGCGTCTGCGGTCAACTGGCAAAAAGTTGCTTCAAACGGGCGCGGAATCAGCATTCGCCAAACACCAGGGAAAACAAATGCCTTGGGCGAACTCAAGATACTTTTTCCCAATAAACATGATATCTATCTGCATGACACCCCCAACAAAGCGGCGTTTTCACGTGATATGCGCGCGCTCAGTCATGGTTGTGTGCGGCTTGAATATCCTCGCGAAATGGCGGCAGCGGTGCTGGGCAAAAATGTTGATGATTTGAAACCTTATTTTGCAAAAGGTGAAAGAAGCGTATCGCTCGGTCAACCGGTTCCGGTCTATCTTACTTATTTTACCGCCTGGCCTGATCTTAAAACCGGTAGGATCAACTATTATGATGATGTTTACAGTCGCGACGCGTTGATGGCCGGAGCAACAGAAAAAACCGATTCCGTCAGACAGCAAAATATGTAGAACCGGAATAGTTAAACAAAACATTCCACGATTATTTCAGGACAGAGGTGATCAGGACTTGTTTTCTGAGGATAGAGTTGCAGATGGGAGCCATCTTCAGAAAATCCACTATAGCGGTGTTAACCGAACGGCAGTGGTTGTCGGCTTGTCGGTATTGTTTTGTGAATTCTCGTCCGATCACGCGATCAGCGACTCTTTCGGCAAATTTGGCTCGACAGTGGCCGTTCAAATTGTGCCATCACCTGAAGATAAGCAAATACATGCGGACAAGCAGAAACAGTTCAGCTCTTTAAAATATTGATGATCAATAATGTCCGGATAAAATATTGATTATAATATCAATAGTGCTCCGACAGTTTCAAAACAATTGTGCCTTTTGTCGTGTGAAAAGGGCTCTGAAAAATTATGTTATGGAATGATGTCCATTCAATTGTAGTCAACTAAATCCAAAAAAGAATCGGGATTTTTCGAAAGCGGTTGAAGCAGCCTGTAGGTGAAAGAGCGGGCGAGTTTTGAATGTGCACAATCGCCGTCATTGATCAGCCGGAAAATCAAATCTTCAATTATTGATAAAAGGTGTGGGCAAATCGATAAAAAGGTGAGGAAAATTACCGAAATAATAAAGGCAATTTGGCTTGTTGATTAGAAATCGGCTAATTTTGTCCTGATGATTAAAAATCAGCTAATAAAAAAACCGCTCTTCCGGAGAAAAGCGGCTCTTTTAATTGAAAAAAATCAATTACTTGATTTTTGTTTCTTTAAACTCGACATGCTTTTTTGCAATCGGGTCATATTTACGTTTTGTCATTTTTTCTGTCATTGTGCGGCTATTTTTCTTTGTAACATAGAAAAAACCGGTATCTGCAGTCGACAAAAGCTTGATTTTAATGGATGCTGCTTTAGCCATAATAAGGATCCTGTTCCTAAAAATAAAACGACCACCTTCAAACCGGATATATCGTTCCGGTTCACGTGGATTTTGCCGCGACACTAAGGATGTTGTACAAAAAGTCAAGAGCGGATTAGCTTTAACACAACTCTTGAGACCACTAAAATGATATAAAGTCCGAAAAATGTCGCCATTGTGTTCGAAAAGCCGAAAGGTGGAAACAGATCCATCGCTTTTCCGATTGCCGTTGGTCCGACAAGCATTCCGATGCCATAGCAAAAAATAAAGGCTGAATTGGCTGCAGCAAGTTCGAATCCCTTGAGCCGTGCTCCAAGTTGCGCCAGACCTATTGTATAGAGGCCAGCCGAAACTCCTCCCAAAATAAAAAGATCAAGGGTAAGCAGCCATTTGACCTCTGCAATCCAGGGAATCAATATTGTCCCGATCAAGCCAATGATTGCACAGCCCATCAAGGGATAGCGTCTGTCCGTAACAAAATCGCTGATAATGCCTATCGGAATAAGCAGCAGAACATTTCCCAACGCAAGTATGGACATGAATTTGGCAGCTTCACCCTCGCTATAGCCGAGATTCAGACTGAAGGGGGTAATAAGCGTCAATGCGCCCATTTGTATTGCACCGTAAACCAGTACGGCCATCGTTGAACTTGGCACAGCAAAAATATAACGGATAAATGCAACGTGGTCGCTATCTTTGAATGTCGGGCTTAAGTTCCAGGCAATAACAATCGGGATTGCTGCCAGAGCAATCAGAATACAGGCGGTGCCGAATGGAGTAAAACCCTGACTTCCTACATGGGCAAGAAGGGTAGGGCCAATAGTAAAACCTAGCCCGAGTGTAATCGCATATATCGCAAGAATCGTGCCGCGTTTAGCTGGAGGAGCCGAGCTGTTTACCCAAAATTCGGAAAGGATAAACATCACCGTAATGGCAAAATGTAAGGTGAAGCGCAAAACGAACCAGATAAAAATCGATTCGAAATAATAAAATCCTAAAAAGCTTGCACATCCGACGCACATCATCGTTAATATGGAACGTGCGACACCGAGTTTTTTAGCAATTCGTGCTGTAAAGACTGCAGCAATAATTGTTGCGATTCCGCCCACAGTTCCGCTGTAACCTATTACGCTACTGGAAAAACCACGGGCAGCCATGAGAATAGAAATAAGTTGAGTCCCGAGCCCCAATGCCATACCCACTGCACCAATCGTAGCAGTGGCGGCAAATATTGCGCTCCATGGCTTCAAATTCTGTGAGGGATGATCAGGCTGCATGATAGAATAACTGGTTATCTCTTATAATAATCGGGAAAAGGAAAGCGTTATCTTTTAAAATCGCTTGGGATGCTAGAATAAGGCTGATCAATCCTTCTTTGTTTTTTATGCGTTTCTTTGCATAATTATAGTTACGGTCAAATTTACCTATTCTGTTTGTTCAAGTCAATTTTCGGGATGTTTGATAATTATTTGTTGCCGCAATGATCACGCTCTAATCTTTGTTAATTGACTTGATGAACTTTCGGTTCATTAACAAAACCGAAAATCACTGAACAAACCCCTCATTGGTTTACGCTCTGCTTTTTCGTGCTGAACGGTTAAAACGGCGTGCACCTGTTTTGGCTTTATGATGAGATACGGGCGAAAATGCCATGGGTCTTGGAGAGCTCAACATCTCGAAGCGTAACGCGCCGGCAATTGGCTGGGCTTCGACAAGACGCACATGGACGCTGTCACCCAATTGGTAGCCTTTATGGCTCTTTTGGCCGATCAAAGCGTGTCTGGCTTCATCAAAAATATAATAGTCTGTCGCCAGAGTTGAAATGGGCGTGAAGCCGTCGGCCCCGAGACGGTCAAGCGATATGAATAAACCGGATTTTGTTACACCGGCGATACGACCTGTAAATTCAGCTCCTATCTTATCGGCAAGAAAGTGAGCGACAAGGCGATCTATCGTTTCCCGTTCTGCGGCCATTGCACGCCGCTCTGTGAGAGAAATTGCAACGGCAATTTCATCAAGATTCTTTTCTTCTTCATCTGTTAAACCATCGTTGCCGAACTTCAATGAACGGATGAGAGCGCGGTGGACAGTCAGGTCCGCGTACCGGCGAATAGGAGACGTAAAATGTGCATAATTACGTAAATTCAGCCCGAAATGACCTATGTTTTCGGGAGCATATTCCGCCTGGGATTGTGTACGCAAAACCACTTGATTGACGAGCTCTTGCTGGTCAGTATCTTTTACATGCTCGAGGATTTTGTTGAAGCGTTCGGGCGTCAATTCGGCGCTTCGAGAGAGCGATAAACCAAGCGAATGCAAAAATTCGCGCAATCCTTCCTGTTTTGCAAGCGAAGGCTGGTCGTGAATACGATAGATCAGAGGCTGGTGTTTGGATTTGAGAGTTTCGGCGGCCGAGACATTGGCTTGAATCATAAATTCTTCAATAAGCTTATGGGCATCAAGCCGTGGCGGAACAACCACATCTTTTATGCGGCCGTTTTCGTCAAGAATAATTTTCCGTTCAGGAAGATCGAGTTCCAGCGGCTGTCGTTTGTCACGCGCCTTTTTTAAAGCATCATAGGCTGCCCAAAGAGGCTTTAAAACATTTTCAACTATCGGAAAAGTCTTTTCATCCGGCTTTCCGTCTATCGCATTTTGCGTCTGCACATAAGAGAGTTTTGCAGCAGAACGCATCATGATGCGGTGAAAACTATGGCTTCGTTTTTTCCCCTGATCGTCAAAAATCATACGCACAGCGATAGCCGGACGGTCTTCTCCTTCTCGCAAAGAACATAGATTGTTGGAAATGCGTTCCGGCAACATTGGCACAACGCGGTCGGGAAAATAAACCGAATTGCCGCGTTTGAGTGCTTCTTTATCGAGTGCACTATCAGGGCGGACGTAGTAACCGACATCGGCAATCGCGACTACGACAATAAAACCACCTTTATTGTCCTCGTCATCATCCATTTCGGCGTAAACCGCATCATCGTGATCTTTTGCGTCTTCCGGATCAATGGTGACGAGCGGGAGATCGCGCCAATCTTCACGATTGTCCATCGTAGCGGGTTTGGCAGCTTCTGCCTCTTCAAGTACACGTTCGGGGAAAACATAAGGGATATCATGTGAGATAATCGCAATCATTGACAAAGCTTTTTCGCTATCGATACTGCCCAGAATTGCTGTTACTTTTCCGCGCTTTAAACCGTAATGCTTGTCCCGCCCGATTTCGACTTCCACGAGATCGCCGGATTTTGCTTCACTATCTGGCGGCAAATCGACAGCAATTTCGGAAGCTTTCCGGTCAATCGGCTCCAAACGCCATTTACCTTTGCCAATATCACGAAGAACTCCCATTGTCGTGAGTTCCTGTTTATCGATTTTTTTGATTGCGCGAGCGGTATAAGCGGGGCCATCTTTTCTTTTGTTACGAAAAATCTTGGCTAGGACTCTATCTCCTACACCAATAGCCGGTCCTTTCGTATGTTTTGCCGGATGGAGTGAGACAATGGGCGCATCTTCGCCATCCCAATCGCTGGGAAAGGCAATAAAACCGCCGTCACGATCGCGACCTTTAATATCGATAAGTGTAACAGGCGGCAAAGTGTGTTTGGGAACTAATTTATTACGCTGTTTGGCAACAACACCTTCGGCTTTGAGTTCACGCAGAAGATCTTTTAGCCAAATTCGCGCATCCCCCTTGAGGTTGAAAGCTTTGGCAAGTTCCCGCTTTCCCGACAAATTCGGGTTTTCTCGAATGAAAGAGAGAATATCGTCCTTTGTAGGGAGATGAGAACTTTTCCGGTTAACGTCGGGATGTTGTTTCATAGCTTGTTTTCCATCCCGCCGTTTGACGGGTTATTCACCTTTTTTGGAAGTTGTCTTTTTGCTTGCTTCAGTTTTTGCTGTCGTTTTTTTTGCGGCAGTCTTTTTTGTGGCAGTCTTTTTTGTCGTTCCGGCTTTTGCTTGTGATTTCTTTACAGCACCTTTACGGCCATTTTTGGGAGAAGCTGCTTTTTGTGCTATCAGTTCCAAAGCTTCAGCCAAGGTCACAGATGCCGGATCTTTGCCCTTTGGCAGTGTCGCATTGATTTTTCCCCAATTGACATATGGTCCATAACGCCCATCACGTACAGTTACCTCTCCACCTTCCGGATGTTCTCCGAGTGTTGCCAGAGCTTTAGGTGTGGAACCTCGGCGAGAGCCACCGCGCGCCTGTTTTTCTGCCAGCACAGTAACAGCCCGATTGATGCCGATGTCAAACACTTCTTCGGGTGTTTCAAGGTTGGCATATTGCCCGTCACAGGAGACGTAAGGCCCATATCGTCCAATTGCTGCAATAATCGGCTTACCGTTTTCGGGGTGGATACCAACTTCTCTCGGCAAGGATAAGAGCGCCAGAGCTTTTTCCAAATTGACTTCGTTTGGTGTCCAGCTTTTTGGCAGACCGGCGCGTTTCAATTCCTCGCCATGTTTACACTCGACATAGGGGCCGAACCGACCGATTTTGAGTGTAACATCTTCGCCCGTATCGGGATCTTTTCCAAGTATTGTCGGTCCATCGATGTGCGCGTTTTCCCCGTTGGAAGTGTCGTCACTACCCAATTGTCTTGTATATTTGCACTCGGGATAATTCGAGCAGCCGACAAATGCACCGTAACGGCCCAATTTGAGGGACAGGCGGCCTTCATGACAAAGCGGACAGGAGCGTGGATCACTGCCATCTTCGCGAGGCGGAAATGCAAGCGGAGCAAGTGCATCATTCAATACATCAAGGACATTGCTTACTCGCAATTCTTTAATGTCGGCAACCGAGGCATTAAAAGCATCCCAGAATTCGCGTAGAACGTCTTTCCATGAAAGTTTTCCATCGGAAATCAGATCCAGTTTTTCTTCAAGATCGGCAGTAAAATCATATTCCACATAGCGGTTGAAGAAATTTTCTAGAAAAGCTGTAACAATACGCCCTTTGGCTTGCGGGATGAGCTTACGTTTCTCAATCGTGACATAATCACGGTCGCGCAATGTTCCGAGCGTAGACGCGTAGGTTGACGGGCGACCAATTCCCAGTTCTTCCAACTTTTTAATAAGCGTTGCTTCTGTGTAGCGGGCAGGGGGCTCGGTTGTGTGTTTCAGAGCTTCAATGGAAACTTTTTTCAGCTTTTCGTCTGCTGCCATTTCCGGAAGTCGTACGGAATCATCCCCATCAGCCGTGTCATCGTCTTTTTGATCAAGATAAGCGGCGATGAAACCGTCGAATTTTATCACAGACCCAACGGCTCTCAAATTTGCACGATCAGAACCTTTGATAGCTTCAATTTCAACAGTTGTCCTTTCGATATCGGCGGGCTTCATCTGGCTTGCAATAGCTCTTTTCCAAACGAGTTCATAAAGCTTGAATTGATCGTTATCGAGATATTTCCTGATATCGTCAGGTTTTCTTTTGAAATCTGTCGGGCGAATGGCTTCGTGAGCTTCTTGGGCGTTTTTCGCCTTGGTAGAATAAAAACGCGGCTTTTCGGGCACATATTTTTCGCCGAATGTGTCTTGAATTGCATTTCTTGCCGCATCAATTGCTTCCGGTGCGATTTGAACTCCATCGGTACGCATATAGGTGATAAGGCCGGTTGTCTCTCCGCCTATATCAATTCCTTCATAGAGCTTTTGGGCAATCTGCATTGCGCGTGAAGCTGAAAAACCAAGCTTCGAGGAAGCAGCTTGTTGCAATGTTGACGTTGTAAAAGGGGGAACCGGATTACGCTTGGTCGGCTTTGATTCGACACTTGTGGTGCGATAATCGGCGCCATCCAGCATGCTGCGAATGGTTTCAGCTTGTTGTTCGCTCTTTATATCAAGTTTCGCGAGCTTTTTCTGGTTGAATGCAGTTAATCTTGCCATGAAACTTTCATCAGTTTTCGTGGCAAGTTTAGCTTCTATCGACCAATAATCTTCGCGCTTGAAGTGTTCAATTTCCGACTCACGGTCGCAAACGAGACGTAATGCAACGGATTGCACCCGGCCGGCAGAACGCGCTCCCGGCAATTTTCGCCAAAGCACAGGCGATAACGTGAAACCTACGAGATAATCGAGTGCGCGTCTTGCCATATATGCATCAACCAGCGGAATGTCGATATCACGCGGGTGCTTCATCGCCTCCAGAACGGCATGTTTCGTAATGGCGTTAAAGACGACTCGTTTAACGGGCTTATCTTTTAATAACTTTTTATGCTGTAAAACATCCAGAACATGCCAGGAAATGGCCTCACCTTCGCGATCAGGGTCAGTTGCCAGAATAAGACCATCGGCATCTTTCAAAGCTTTTGAAATTTCAGCCAGACGTTTTGCACCGGTAGAGCTGGTGTCCCACTTCATTGCAAAATCCTGATCCGGCAATACCGATCCGTCTTTTGCCGGTAGATCACGCACATGCCCGAAAGACGCCAGCACTTTATAATCGGGTCCTAGATATTTATTGATCGTTTTAGCTTTTGCCGGTGATTCGACTACGACAACATCCATAATGATATCCGCTTCCCTGAACCAATGATTTTTATCCCCTCTCAATTGACCGGCTTGATGGCATTGGTCAAGGCTAAATGAAAAAAAAACGCATATGCAACTAATGATTGCATGATTAAAAAGCACACGTTATTATAATGAAGCTAACTAACTATTATTAAAAATAATGCGTTGACCATGAAAATTTTTACGTTGGCTCCATAACTTTAAAACGTAAGGAGAATTAACGTAACGAGGAGAAGTTACATGTCTCTAGAACGCTTGAAAATCATAGGCTATATAACTGATATGTCTAAACAAATGAACGAAATGGCAATGAATGTCGATTCGCCGTTTCTGGCATTCTTGTTAGATATGGTCACCAAAGAAGGACAAAATATTTTAAAAAACAACAATTCTAGTCAGGAAAATCAGTGACAGCAAGTGAAACCATCCCGCCACTGTGACGGATAAGTTTTCCTGCGAGATCCAATTCCACCAGAATGAGATAAATTTTGTCAATGGGGACTTCAGATGCAAGACTGAGCGTCTCTAAATCAATCGGCGTTGTAGAAAGTGCACTTAATACAGCGTCACGGTCTTTATCTATTCTGTCAATTGAGTTGTTATCTGAAACCGATTTTTGCGGAAACTCCGTAAAGTTTTCGTCGGTATCGCCGAATATTGCAAGTTGTCGGTTATCTTGTGACGGAGATAAAGGGGTGAGTGTTTCTGCAATGTCTTCCGGACGGGTGACAAGCAGCGCACCTTCTTTAATGAGATTATTTGTGCCCTGGGCACGCGGATCTAGTGGCGATCCCGGTATTGCAAAAACGATACGCCCCATTTCAGCAGCCAATCGAGCGGTAATCAGAGATCCTGAACGCGTTGCTGCTTCACTTACCAGAAGGCCAAGTGACATTCCGGCAATAATTCTGTTACGTCGGGGAAAATCTTGCGCTCGAGGTTGTGTTCCAATGGGCATTTCGCTGACGATTGCCCCGCCTTTATCCAATAACGCGAAATACAAATCTTTATTTTCCGGCGGATATATATGGTCAATTCCTCCGGCCATCACCGCAATTGTTCCGGTATCGATGCTCGCATAGTGGGCAGCTGTATCAATGCCGCGGGCTAAACCGGAAATTGTTGTGAAACCCATTTCACCGAGCTGATGGGCAAACAGTGTTGTCAGTTTTTTCCCGCCGGCCGATGCATTCCGCGAGCCGACAATGCCCACAGAGGGAGAAAAAAAACGATCACAATTTCCTTTTACCAAAATGAGAGGGGGAGGTGTTTCGATTGCCCGCAAATAAGGGGGATAATCGGGTTCGCCCAAGCCAATAAAACGCGCTCCGATTTTTCTGGCAAGTTCGAGTTCTCGTTCGGCATCTTCACGACTTGCGATCCTGATAGGCTTTCCTCTGCCCCCTTTGGAACTCAGTTCCGGAAGTGCAATAAGGGCTTCACCTGCCGAACCGAAATGTTCGATAAGATCAATGAACGTAACAGCTCCCACATTTTCACTACGTATCAATTGCAGCCAATGGAGGCGCTGCATATCGGTAAGGGGAATCCCTTTACGTTTTTCCATCTGAATTGCAACTTCCCGCTATTTTTTTGATGCTATGTTTTTTTAGAACCGATTTTGCTTTCTGTACCAGTCATTAAACGTCGGATATTGGTATGATGTTTCAATATAACGATTAAACTCATTACCGAAAGAACAATAGCAAAGAGTTTCTGGGAAGGAGTGTCCATGAAAAGTATGATGAAAACCGGAACAAGAATGACTGCAAAAAGTGCAGAAAGTGAAGAATAACGGGTAACAAACGCGGTAAGCAGCCAAACACAGATAAACACCAGTGCGGCGGGTGGGAAAAATCCCAGACAAACGCCCAAATAGGTTGCAACACCTTTACCACCCCTGAATTTGAGCCAGATCGGATAAATGTGACCTATAAAGGCTGCAAAACCACCCAACGCGACAACAACAATATTGTTATAATCCAATGACGATAGGAAAGCGGCAATATAAACCGCAAGAGTGCCTTTAAACATGTCGCATAAAAGCGTCAGCAATGCGATTTTCTTGTTGCCGGTGCGTAAAACATTCGTAGCACCAATATTACCCGAACCGATTTTGCGGACATCTCCAAGGCCTGCCAGTCGAGTAAATACCAGTCCGAAGGGAATAGAGCCGACGAGATAACATATAATCAACGTCAACCATGAGACCATTTTGGGAGATAAACCGATGTCGGCCATGGAGTTACCCTTTTTTAGTTTTGCCGTTCAATTCAAGAGTTCTGATATTGGCATATCATTTTTCCCGACACGTAGGTTTTTAGCACATGTCCTTGAAAACGTGCATTTTCGAACGGGGTATTTTTCGAACGCGAATGCAGCATATCAAGAGTTAAAACCCACGGTTCATCAAGATCAACCAGTATGAAATCGGCAGCTTTTCCGGGTTTTAGACTGCCCGCGTCGATTTCCAGAATCTTTGCAGGATTGGTAGAGAGCAAAGCGGCAATTTTTAAAAGTGATAATGATTGGTCATGATAGAGTCGCAAAGCGGCAGCAAGTAACGTCTCCATCCCCACAGCACCGGCTTCTGCATCTTCGAAGGGTAAACGTTTTGTATCAGCACCTTGAGGATCATGGCTTGATACAATCATATCGATCGTTCCATCGCGGACAGCTTCAATCATGGCATGGCGATCATCTTCTGATCTGAGCGGCGGCGAAAGGCGGAAGAATGTCCGATATTCGCCAATGTCATTTTCATTCAATGTCAGATTATTGATTGATACTCCGGCCGTTACATTATCCAATTTTTGTTTTGCCTGGCGTATGGCATCTGCCGACATTGCGGTGGACAACTCGGCTGCATGATAGCGACAACCGGTCAAAGCTGCCAATCGCAAATCTCTTTCGAGAGGAATCACTTCCGCCTCTTTTGGAATACCTGCAAGGCCAAGCCAGCTTGAAAGCAGCCCTTCATTCATAACGCCTGTACCTGTCAGCCACTTGTCCTGTGTTTCATGGATAATGAGCGCATCAAAGTCATGAGCGTAAGTCATGGCACGTCTGAGAACCAAAGAATTTTCGATTGTTTTATGTCCGTCAGTAAAAGCGATGGCGCCGGATTCTTTCAGCAGCCCGAATTCTGTCATTTCCTGACCATCCAGTTGCTTTGTAATTGCTGCCGAAGGATAAACATGAACGCAGGCATTATCGCGAGCGGTCTGCTTTACAAATTCGACAAGTGCGACATCGTCAATGACCGGATGGGTGTCTGGCATCATAACAAAAGACGTAACGCCACCCGCAGCAGCGGAATTGCTTGCCGATTGGATTGTCTCGCGGTGTTCGTTACCGGGTTCGCCTACGTAAACGCGGGCATCAACCAGTCCCGGCAGGATTGCCTTTCCGTGGGCATCAAAAACCTCGGCCCCTTCAGGCGTTCCCTGATTTTGAGCCGCAGCACCACAAGCTTTTATAATACCATCAACGACGATGAGCGTTCCTATTTCGTCTTTGTCACATGAAGGATCAACGATACGGGCATTTTTGTAAACGATCGACTGCGTCATTGATTTTCTCCTTCGCTGCGACGCGGATCCAAAAGAGCCTCGATAACAGCCATTCTGACAGCAACTCCCATTTCAACTTGTGTGTGGATAACGCTTTGCGGACCATCAGCAATGTCGGATGCAATTTCTACTCCCCGATTAATCGGTCCGGGATGCATAACAATACAATCTTTTTTTGCCAGTCCAAGTTTTTGTTTATCAAGACCGAAAAACCGGAAATATTCTCTAACGGAAGGAATAAACGCCCCCGACATACGTTCGCGCTGCAGACGAAGCATCATAACAACATCTGCATCTTTTATCCCCTCCTGCATGTTTGTAAAAACATCCACGCTCATATTGTCTATCTCGTTGGGAAGAAGCGTTGTAGGGGCAACAGCACGCACACGAGCTCCTAGTGCATTGAGACTGAGGATATTGGAGCGGGCCACACGCGAATGCAAAATGTCGCCACAGATAGCCACAGTCAAACCATCGATTCGTCCTTTTGCACGCCGGATTGTAAGAGCGTCAAGCAATGCCTGCGTGGGATGTTCATGGGCGCCGTCACCGGCATTAACGACCGAGCAACTCACTTTTTGTGCAAGCAATGCGGCCGCACCGCCGGATTTGTGTCGGATAACGAGAATATCGGGATGCATGGCATTCAAAGTCATTGCTGTATCAATAAGCGTTTCGCCCTTTTTTACCGACGAATGGCTTACCGCCATATTCATCACATCGGCTCCAAGCCTTTTTCCTGCAAGTTCGAATGAGGATTGTGTCCGCGTCGAATTTTCAAAAAAAAGATTAATTTGTGTTCGCCCGCGCATGGACGTTTTTTTCTTGTCAAGTTGTCGCGATATTGCGACATTGGCATCAGCGCGGTCGATCAACGTTGTCAGGTCGCGCGCAGTTAAGCCTTTAATGCCTAAAAGATGCCGGTGGGGAAAAATGGGGAATGAAGTTGTTTGTGTCATGATGAAAATTTCCTGAAGAAACTGACTGACACTACAACAAGGCTTGCTTTTTATGCAATGTCTGTTTTAACCGCACGAAAACTAAATGTGTTTATATGGATCGATCTATATATTTGACTTAAAATGAAATTCGGGAAAAAATTGTGAGCACTTTGCCTAATCAGAATATGATGCGAAAAAATGCGTTCTTGGACGATGCGGTTTTGTTCCGTTTTTCGTCGCTTTTACCGACTCCGTTGCTGGCAGGATTCGAGGAAATCGGTGCATTTGTTGCCAGTCGTGAGGCGCAAGATCTTGCAAGGCTGGCCAATATCCATCGTCCGGTATTGAGACGGGAAAACGAGTGGGGTGACGGCATACAACAATTGGAAACGCACCCTGCCTATCATGCATTGCTACGCCGCTCACGTCAGGCAGGGCTTTGTTCTTCGTTGTGGGAAAATGGACCGGCTGAAAATGGTGTTCGCTACCAATCCCGCGCCATCAGACTTTTTCTGGTAGCCGGTCTTGAAACCGGACATCTTAATGAAATTACATCAACAAGCGCAGGTATTTCCGCTTTAATTGGCGAATCCGATCTATTTGCCAAATGGCAAAATGCTCTATTATCGCGTCAACACGATTATTCTTCTCGTCCTGTTTCCGCAAAACGGTCGGCAACACTGACTTTCGCATGTGACGATATAAAGAATAACTTGCAAAATATCCCTCATGTTTCAACTGCAACACGTATCTCATTCGACTCGGCGACTGGACGTGATCTTTATCGGATCGACGCAGTGAAACAGTCCGTTTTAAATCCGATGGCGGACGGCTATTTCGTAACGGCTGAAGTAGGGGGCCAGAAATGTTGCTTTTTTATTTCCCGGTTTCTCGAAAATGGCACTTTGAACGGAGATCTTTCAGTAGATTTTCTTGTCCATCGCGCTGGTGAATGTTCTGCTCCCGAAGGCCAAGTTAGTTTTCACGACAGTCTTGGCTGGCTGATTGGTAAAATCGGTGAGGGAGACAAGGTCATAAGAGATGTCGAAACCATGACACGTTTTGACCAAGCGGTTATTTCGGCTGGTGTATTAAGAGCCGCCTTGCAAAGCGGCATACAGTTTTTCCGGCGCTTCAATCCAAGACAGGTTTTGCCGCCTTTGACAGAACGGGTTTTTGC
Organism: Bartonella sp. M0283; assembly: GCF_016100455.1. NCBI lineage: Bacteria > Pseudomonadati > Pseudomonadota > Alphaproteobacteria > Hyphomicrobiales > Bartonellaceae > Bartonella > Bartonella sp. M0283. Next base: position 766,250 of record NZ_JACFSK010000001.1, read on the forward strand.
CGATTTGGCGCTCGATGTCGTCGCTTCGCAATGTCTGGTGATGAGGCTTGCTCGTGCTTTTGATAGTGCTGCATCAAATAGGGGAGAGGCGGCTTTTGCCCGTATCATGACGCCGATTGTGGCGATCCATATCAACGAATTGGTGGTTCCGGTCATCGGGGAAATTATAGCACAAATGGGCGCGCAGGCATTTATGTTTGATAGCCGGATGGCGAGAATGCTTGTTGATGCTCCAATGCGCACGATAAAGGGAAACGGCGGGAACGACATTGTGGTTGATACAATTCGTTTAGGTGAAAGGGCGCCGGGACTTTTTCAAGGGCTGCTTGACCAGATCGGTCGGGATATTGGTGCTGCCGGTCCCAAAACAGTTGAAATATTACGTGCAGCTGCGCAAGTCGCCATAAGCGACATTGGTGCCGGACGGCTATTTATCGAACAAATGGCCTATGCGGGTGCGGCTGCTGCTTTGCAACAAGCCGATATGCCCCATATCACAGCCGCCTATATTGAAAGTCGCCTTGGTGGGCAATGGCGTTCGTCTTACGGGATGTTGAGTGCGCGTCATCACGCCGGACACATATTAGATACGCTTTATCCCGCTGTTTGAGCCAAACTTTGAAGCCTGTCGAGTGCACCTTGTAAAATGAACGCGGCTGCCGCAGAATCAATTCTGTCGGCACGTTTGGCACGCGAAACATCCATTTCGAGAAGACCACGTTCCGCTGCCACTGTTGATAGCCGCTCATCCCAGAATACAAAAGAAATCGGCGTCAAACTGTTCATATTATGGACAAAAGCACGCGTTGCCTGAACGCGTGGACCACTTGTGCCATCCATGTTTTTTGGAAGGCCGATAATTGCAACGCCAATGTTTTCTTCGAGTAAAATTTTCAGAAGCTCACGAGCATCAATAGAAAATTTTTTGCGTTTCAATACTGGGCGAGGGGTGGCAAAACGCCAACCGAGATCGGATACGGCGATGCCTATTGTTTTTGTCCCCAAATCAAGGCCTATAATATTTTTGTCCTTAAGACCGAGATCAGGAATTTCAGTAATATCTATAACCGGCATTGAGGCTCGCCTTTATCAAATATCCCGCTCACATAAGCAGGTACTTGGCATTTTAGAATTTTGCGTTCAATATACGGTAAAAGATGGAACTTCCAATAAAAAACAAGGGTAGTGGCATGAAAATCACATGGCTAGGACACGCAGCCTTTCGCGTCGAAGTTGGTAAAGCGGTTATTCTTATAGATCCTTTTTTGACCGGTAATCCAGCGGCAAAAGACCTCAATATCAAAAAGGCTGTCGAAGGTGTAACCCATATAGCCCTCACTCATGGTCATAGTGATCATGTCGGAGATACAATTGCCATTGCAAAGGAAAAAAATGTACCGGTGACAGCAAATGCCGATCTTGCTGCATGGCTTCAATCGCAAGGTGTGAAAAACGTCGTTCCCGGTAATGCCGGCGGTACACAGGCTCATGACGGCTATAGCATTACTTTTGTCAATGCCATTCATTCGTCAGCAATGCTCACCGAAAACGGTGTTTCGCAATGTCTTGGCAATCCGAACGGGCTGATATTCCATTTCAACAATGCGCCGACACTCTATCATATGGGCGACACAGATATTTTTTCCGATATGCAGTTGATTAACGAATTGCATGAACCGGAAATCGGTATTGTGCCGGTTGGCGATTTCTTCACAATGGGGGGAGCTGTTGCAGCGCTCGCATGTCAACGCTATTTCCATTTCAAAACAGTGATACCTTGCCACTGGGGCACTTTTCCGGTTCTTGATCAGACGCCGGAACGTTTTGTTAGAGGCATGAAAGGAACAGAAACGACCGTTGCATTGCCAAAAGTCGGTGAGACTCTCAATTTCTGAGCGTCTTTTTTTGCTCTTGAGTGCTTCGACCTCTGTAGCTTTATTTTCATACCCCGGATCAGACGGCCGAATTTTTACTGGCGCTTTATGACAGTGAATATGCTCTAGGTGAGATCAGCACAAATGACTTTCTATTTTTCTATAAAAAACAATGCTTTACCCTATTCTGGCAATATTTCAGAAAACCGATTATCCACGTAATATTTTTTCGGAGAAACCACGATGAAAAAAAGCTTCGTAAAACTAGCTTTTTTACTTATTTTTCTAACTTATGGAACATCTGGAATGGCTCAAACAAAGGTCGTTGCTACATCATTAAACGCGCCGACAGGCATTGCATTTAACAATCAAGGTGAAATGTTAGTTACCAACTGGTCCGGAAATTCCGTCGTTAAGATAACGACAGAAGGAAAGCAACAAGTTGTTTATTCAGGCATAAGCGCTCCAGCCGGCATTGTTGTTGATCATCGCGATAATATCTATGTTGCTTCCTATCAGGATAATTATCTTTTAAAGATAGATAACATGGGTAATGCGTCAAAAATCGCAAGCGGTTTTCATACGCCTACGGGGATCGCTTGGTCAAATACAGGTGAGTTATTAGTCACCAATCGTTCATCAGGCGAAATAGTCTCCGTCAATGTTGAAACCGGTGCAAAAAAGATAGTAGCATCAAAACTTGGTTTACCCGTTGGTGTAACACAATTGCCTAATGGCGATTTGGTCGTTTCACAATATAGCGGGAATTTGACGCATATTAATGCAGAAGGCGTTCATAAGCAGCTAGGGTCCAGCTTTAATCGACCTGGCGTGGGTATTGTGACGGTTTCTGACCATTTGGTTGCTGTCATTGATAATGGTGCAGGTGCGGTTCGACTGGTGAATGTTGATACGGGGGAAACAAAACTGCTCGCTAATAATTTGGATGGGGCTGTAGCTTTAGCCTATTTCAAGGACCATTATTATGTTGGAACTTGGAATGATGGCCAAATACGTGTTTTTGATTGATATCAAATTCTTAAAAATGAGCTTCAATCTTTACCAGCAAGATCAATACAATAAGGGTAATTATCCCGTCTTGATAATTCAATCGACACTCTCATTTCTGGTGCTTTTTGCTTGGGGTATGAATGCGAGAGACACACGAGGACTAAGTCACATTTAACTTGGCAAGGTTTTGGTTCATTGTCCCTTTGCCAATTAATTGGCCTGCGCATACAGGGCGCAACTAACTCAACCCTAAACCATCAATTATTGCTTGGTTTGGAAGCTCTAGCGAGAAGAATTTGATGATGAATTCTATGCACCGAAAATAGGAATAATTCCCATTCGGAACGTTTATATTGTGCGGAAGCCATCGTCGACTTTAGGTGGAATATGTTTCTATTTTAAGACCGCGATTCCATGCTATTCGAGCGTTTTTCCTGCTCTTGATCAAACAACCGAACACTTCGTTCCTGGCATTGAAGATAGAAAAACAGTTGCAGAAACACCAAAAGTCGGTGAAACGCTCAATTTCTGAACGTCTTTTCTTGCTCTTGGAAGCTTCGACCTGTATAGCTTCATTAGAGAAAAATGTCTTTCATACGGGATTTACCTAATGTCTGTAGATATTAAAACGGTCAAACGTGTTGCCCGTCTTTCGCGTATTGCTGTGAAAGATGACGAAGCAGAGCGTATGGCAAATGAGTTGAACGCAATTTTAGGATTTGTTGAGCAGCTCGACGAAGTCAATGTAGACAATGTCGAGCCGCTAACATCCGTCATTCCTATGACTTTGCGTACACGTGAAGATGTTGTCACTGACGGAAACAAAGCATCTGACATTGTCGCCAATGCACCTTTGAGTGAAGACAATTTCTTCCTCGTTCCAAAAGTTATCGAATAGCAATTTGAATATTTATTTTTGAGGCATGATATGACCGATTTGACGAAGCTGACAATTGCCGAGGCTCGTGACGCGCTCAAGAAGGGCGAATTCAAGGCAACAGAACTGGCGGATGCGTATATTCATGCCATTGAAGCATCCAATCCCGCTATTAATGCCTATGTATCGGTAACTGCCGATCATGCGCGAAAGATGGCCAAAGCCTCTGATGAAAAAATAGCCCAAAAAAAGGCGGGTGCGCTTGAAGGTATTCCTCTTGGCGTGAAAGACCTTTACGCCACCTATGATATCCACACCCAAGCGTGTTCCCATATTCTTGACAACTTCAAACCGAAATATGAGTCGACTGTAACCAGCAATCTGTGGGCTGATGGTGCGGTTATGCTCGGAAAACTCAATATGGACGAGTTCGCAATGGGGTCGTCCAACGAAACATCCTATTATGGTCCTGTTGTCAATCCGTGGCGCGCCAAAGGTTCTAAGGAAAAACTGGTGCCCGGTGGTTCTTCCGGTGGGTCAGCTGCTGCTGTTGCTGCTCATTTGTGCGCGGGTGCAACAGCCACCGATACTGGCGGTTCCATTCGTCAACCTGCGGCATTTACCGGCACTGTCGGCATCAAGCCCACCTATGGGCGTTGCTCGCGCTGGGGGATTATTGCTTTTGCCTCCTCACTTGATCAGGCGGGCCCCATTGGCCGCGACGTGCGCGATTGCGCTATTTTGTTGAAATCTATGGCGTCCTTCGACGAGAAAGATTCAACTTCCGTCAACGTGCCTGTCCCCGACTATGAAGCGTCTATCGGAAAATCGGTCAAGGGCATGAAAATCGGTATTCCGAAGGAATATCAGGTTGACGGCATGTCGGACGAGATAACGGCACTTTGGCAAAAAGGTATAGATTGGTTGAAAGAGGCGGGGGCTGAAATCGTCAATATTTCACTTCCTCACACCAAATATGCATTGCCGGCCTATTATATTGTTGCGCCAGCAGAAGCATCATCGAACCTTGCTCGTTATGATGGTGTGCGTTACGGACTTCGGGTGCCGGGCAAAGACATTATCGAAATGTATGAAAATACCCGTTCCGAAGGTTTCGGACACGAAGTCAAACGGCGTATACTCATCGGCACCTATGTTTTGTCGGCCGGTTACTATGATGCCTATTATCTTAAGGCACAAAAAGTGCGTACACTCATCAAACAGGATTTTGATAAATGTTTTGACGCCGGCGTTGATGCCATTTTGACTCCGGCCACACCAAGTGCGGCCTTCGGAATTGCCGATAAAAAATTGAAAAACGATCCTGTAGCCATGTATCTCAATGATATTTTCACCGTTACAGTGAATATGGCGGGCCTTCCCGGAATTTCATTACCTGCCGGTTTATCAAAGGATGGTTTACCGCTAGGTTTGCAGCTCATTGGCAAGCCTTTCGGCGAGGAACAATTATTCCAGACAGCCAATATTATCGAGCAAGCGGCTGGCAAGTTTTCTCCTGAAAAATGGTGGTAATCGGTCGTTGATATCTGCCGATATCGGCATTAACTAATAATTCCTCTTAACACGGCAAAAATTTTGCCGTGTTTTTTGTTTACTCAAGCATCACTCATGGAACGATGAATTTGAGGTTCGAGGGAATAAACGAACAACCGCCGATGTTCCAAAAATGGCATTTGATTGATGTTATAAATACTGAACAATGGAACATTAAAAACACATAATATCAACAATATAAAACAATTTATTAAAAAATAACATTAACGATTTTATGTTTTCAATCAAAGGGGATGGGGACCATTTCAAGCTCGTCGAATAAGGCCCGTAAGAAAGAGTTGGTTCGGGATTTTGTCAATCGGATTCGCACGTTTTAAGGCTTGGCGGTGTTTTGGGGTCGACATGGTCTTTTTATATTTTACCGCCCGATATCATCTCCGGATATTTCACATCGAGATCAAAAAGAACGCTTTAAAAACTCTTATACATAATCGTTGACCGACTGTCTGACACGGATGAAACAAGCCGGATGACTAAAAGCGATAGATAAATTATGCCTCAACATGATCTCCGGATATTTCGCTTTGAGATCAAAACGAACGCTTTAAAAACTCTTATACATAATCGGTGACCGACTGTCTGACGCGGATGAAACAAGCCGGATGACTAAAAGCGATAGATAAATTATGCCTCAACATGATCTTCGGATATTTCACATCAGGATCAAAAAGAACGCTTTAAAAAATCATCTACACGACTCTTGGTTAGCTTTTTGATACGGATAACCAACCGGGTCACCAAAACTGTGCCTGTCAAAAACGGTGCTCGACTTCTTGAATAGTCGTGTTACAAAATTGCGAATAAAATTCGTTGGGCAAATTTATTTCAGGATAAGCTCGATAAACACCGGCAGAATTGTTACCCCCCGAGATAGGCTGCTTTCACGCGCGGGTCTTTGAGCATGGTTTTGCCTTCGCCTTCCAGAATGATTTTACCAACTTCCAGAATGTAGGCATAATTGGCGACCGATAGTGCAGCAAACGCATTCTGTTCAATAAGCAGGACTGTTTTACCCATCTCGTTGATTTTCCGGATAATAGAGAAAATTTCCTGAACAAGAATGGGTGCAAGACCCAATGACGGCTCGTCGAGCATGACAAGTTCGGGATTACTCATAAGTGCCCTTCCGACTGCGAGCATTTGCTGCTCGCCACCCGACATAGTGCCGCCCAATTGTTTCGACCGTTCTCTGAGCCTTGGGAAAAGATCAAAAATCCATTCGATATCCCGCTTGATACCGTCTTTATCCTTGCGGATATAGGCACCAAGTTCGAGATTTTCCAAAACGGTTAAATGCGGCATGATGCGCCGCCCTTCAGGGCTTAAGGCAATTCCTTTTTTTAAAATTTCCTCTGGCTGTTTTCCGAGGATATTTTCGCCCTTATAAAGGATTTCACCTGATACCGATTTGTTAAGCCCCGCGATCGAGCGAACTGTACTGCTTTTTCCGGCGCCATTTGCTCCAATCAATGTGACAATCGAGCCTGCCTTAATAGACATGGACAAGCCTTGCACGGCTTTGATTGCCCCATAATTCACATGAAGGTCGTTAATCTCAAGAATGTTCATCAACTTCTCCGCCTAGATAGGCCTCGATAACTTTCGGATCATTGCGAATTTCTTCCGGTGTACCATTTGCAATAAGAGCACCATATTCCAATACCCAAATGTGGTTGCACAGCCCCATTACAACACGCATATCGTGCTCGATTAGCAGAATAGTGAGCTTGAACTCTTCTCTTATTCGTGAAATGAAATCACGCAATTCTTCACTTTCCTGAGGATTCATACCGGCAGCCGGTTCGTCAAGAAGTAACAATTCCGGTTCGGTGGCCAAGGCCCGGGCAATTTCCAGACGTCTTTGTGCGCCATAGGGGAGTGCCGTTGCAGGCTGATTGGCGAGATCAGCAAGGTGAACGCGATCCAAAAGGTCAAGCGCTTGTTCACGAATGTGTTTTTCTTCCCTTACCGCTGACGGAATGAATAAGGCACTTGCAAACCATGGACTTTTTTGGCGCACATGTGCGCCAACCATGACATTTTGTAAAACGGTTAATCCCGTAAACAAGCGGATGTTTTGAAAGGTGCGGGCTATATGACGTTTACAGACTACATTGGGATGAAGGCCGGAGACTTTTTTCCCGTCAAACGTAATTGTGCCCGTCGTCGGGGTGTAAAAGCCTGAAATCATATTGAAAACAGTGGTCTTCCCCGCACCGTTGGGGCCAATAAGGCCGGCAATGCTGCCTCGTTCGATAGCAATGTTGATATCGTTAACAGCCGTTAGTCCGCCGAATCGCATAGTGACATGATCAAGTTTTAATATCGCGTCAGTCATCAACGGTCTCCGCTTCGGGCTTCAGAGTTTTTCTTGAAAAAGCGGTAAATACCGTTCCATGAGAATTCACGTGTTCCAAGCAAGCCGCTTCTCCAAAATAGAATAATTCCCATCAGCAATATCGAGAAAATAACCATTCTAAGTCCTGGAATTCCGGGAATATGAATGAAACCGAAATCTATGGGCTGCTCGACAATACGTAACCATTCCAGCATTACAGTAATGATAACACTACCAATAATGCTACCGGTAATAGACCCGAGACCACCGGCCACGACAATCATCAAAATATTGAAAGTCAGAAGAAAGTTGAACATTTTGGGATCGATTGTCGAAATAAGTGCAGCGGTCAGTGCACCTCCGACACCGGCGAAAAACGCGCCGATTGTGAATGACAATGTCCGATAGAAAAAAGTATTGACGCCCATAGTTTTGGCCGCGATCTCGTCATCGCGAATGGCACAAAGCGCGTTTCCTGTATTGCTTTTTAAAAGGAGCACAATAAAGGCGACGGTGAAGACGAGCCAACCGTAATTCCACCATAAATTGGCATATTGCGGTATTCCTTTAATACCGAGCGAACCATTTGTAATCGGTGTGGCATTGGTAATGACAACGCGTATAATTTCGGCAAATCCAAGTGTTGCAATGCCAAGGTAATCACCGCCCAGTCTCAAAACAGGTATCGCAATGACGAGACCAAGAATCGCAGCGCAAATGCCGCCTAAAATCACAGCAAAGAAAAATGGCACTTGTAAATTTTGAAGTGGACCAAACATTGGCTGCAAAATCCACATCATTTGTTTCTGTTCAGGCGACAAAAGCAAGATAGCGCAAACATAAGCACCGATGGCCATAAAACCGGCATGTCCCAATGAAAACATTCCGGTAAAACCATAAATGAGGTTGAGTGACACCGCCAGAATCGCGTTGATCGCGATAAGGTTCAAAATACGCACAGTGTAAGCATCAAAATTACTCTGCGCATAAAACAAAAACGCTATAAGGCACGCAATCGAAATCAGTGAAAGTATGATTTGCGAGGATTTTGACATCAGATTTTTTCCTCACTTTTCTTACCCATGAGTCCTGTCGGCATAACAAGTAGGATCATGATGAGCATGATAAAGGCAAATGCATCACGGTAGCCCGAAAGCGACGGGAAAAATGCAATAATCATGATTTCTATGAAGCCCAAAAGCAGCCCGCCCAACATTGCTCCTTCAACCGAACCGATACCGCCAATAACCGCTGCAATGAAAGCCTTAAGCCCGGGGATTACCCCCATATATGGGTTTATTTGCGGGTAACGTAGCGCCCACATAATACCGGCAATTGCTGCAAGTGCTGATCCAAGACCGAATGTAAAAGCGATAATTTTATCGACCGATACACCCATCAACCGCGTTGTTTCAATGTCACGTGAAATAGCGCGCATAGCCAGGCCGGGTTTGGTTTTATTGATAATCCATAAAAGAAGAACAACAAGCACTAGCGAAACGATGGGGACAATCAGAGCCATTGGCACAATGCGGATGACCCCTTGAGCGCCCTCGCCAAGATGCCATTGAATGGGCGTTACAAGCAGTTCCGGCTGTTTTACGCTTTTAGGCACACCGGTAAATAGCACAGTTGCGAGGTTTTCGATAAGAAATGACATGCCGATTGCACTGATAAGTGCTGAAATACGGGGTGCATCACGCAAAGGACGGTAAGCGATACGATCGACCGCAATACCACCGGCACTGGTTACAAAGACAGCAAAACAGACAGCGAGTAGCCAGACAGGCGTAAAGTTTTGTGGACTTATGAACGCATAATAAGCGAGCGCCAAAACCAGAATGATGAACAAAGCAGCCCAATAGGATTTTATCGGTTTTTTGAAACCGACAAAGACAGAATAATAAACGGCAATAGCCAAAAGGATAAGGACTACTGCCGCCCATGCCGGCATAAAGCTGATTGTCGAGAAGAAAACAAAATAGGCACCAAGCATAAAAATATCGCCATGAGCGAAATTGATAAGTCGCAGAATGCCATAAACCATTGTATATCCAATGGCTATTAATCCGTATAGCGCCCCTAACGCCAAAGCATTAAAGAAATGTTGAATGAACATTTCTGTGCTCATGTTTTAGCCTTCCTGATACTCTGACCCGTATTATTGAGAAAGCACATACACAACCAAATTGCTCCGGTCGAGTTTAATTCGACCGGATCGTTCATTAAAATGGATTTATCCCCTTATAATGCAGGTTTTACCTCACCGAGATAAACACGCTTTCCATCCTTGATTTCGATAACGCCGATCGGAATTTCTGGATTATGGTTTTCATCCATTGTCATAGCACCGAATGGCGTCTCGAAGTCTTTCAGTTTTGCAAGTTCGGCTGTAATTGCTTCGCGGTCGCTGCTTCCGGCTTTTTCGATCGCATTCATAAACATCATATAGGAGGTATAGCCTAGAACCGCGTTAACATTCGGTTCTTTGTTTGGATAGGTTGCTCTCCATTCTTTGGTGAAGTTTGCAGCCGCCTCGGGCATATTCGGCATATTGGCGTCATAAGGGAAGGTCGTATGGAGGAAACCTTCGGCAGCGCTTCCGCCGATTGTCACTGTTTCGGGGTTGTCCATGGCGTCACCTCCCATAATACGGAATGTCGCGCCAAGTTCGCGTGCCTGTTTCAGGATAATGGCTCCTTCGGCGAAATAGGCTGGAATGAATAATACATCCGGTTGTTCAGAAATAATCTGGGTGAGGGCTGCCGAAAAATCCTGATCACCCGAGTTATAATTAAGGTTTGCTACGACTTCGCCGCCAAGTTTTTTGAAGGAGCTGTCGAAAAAGTTTGCTAGCCCGATTGCGTAATCGTTAGAAACATCTTTCAAGATGGCTGCTTTTTTCGCATGTAACGTATTAAAGGCATATGTAGCCGCTCCGGCGCCCTGATAAGGGTCAATGAAACAGGCACGGAAATAATATTTTTTCCCTTGGGTGACGAGCGGGTTTGTAGCCGATGTTGCAATTGCCGGAGTTTTTGCGGGCTCTGATACCTCGCCACCGGCAAGTGCTAGCGACGAACCATAAGTTCCGATAATCCCGTTGACTTTATCGGAAGCTGTAAGTCTCATGACCGCATTGGCTGCCTCGACTTTGTCGGATTTGTTGTCGACAACGACAAGTTCTACTTTGCGTCCGAGCACTTCGGGCTTGATTTTGTTGGCAAGTTGAACACCTTCAAGCTCGAGTTGACCGCCAAAAGCGTTTTGTCCGGTCAGCGGAAGAAACACTCCTATTTTAATTGGTTCTTCGGCAACAGCACTGAAATTCAGTGCTGTGACAGCGATCGCGGTCGCAATTAATTGTTTGAAAGCCATAATGATTTATCCCTCTCTTTTTTCAGAATGAATTTATTATAATAAAACTTCATAATATGAACGGGTTTCCTGCACAAGTTACGAAGCCAAAATCCATCTATATTTATAAAACGCAAGAATAGCTTTACCAAGTTCCAGTATTGTTCATAGAAGCCCACGGTTCCTGGGGCGCGAGTTTTTCGCCTTTTTGCAATAATTCGATGGATATGCCGTCAGGGGATTTTATAAAAGCCATATGTCCGTCGCGCGGTGGCCGATTGATAACGATTCCCTGTTCTGATAAATGTTTGCAAGTTTCGTAGATATTGTCCACTTCATAAGCCAGATGGCCGAAATTGCGCCCGCCGTGATAGTCTTCCTTATCCCAGTTATAGGTAAGCTCGAGTTCCGGAGAATGCTTATTTTTGGCCGAATCCATGTCATCGGGCGCAGCCAGATAGATAAGGGTAAAACGCCCTTTTTCATTTTCGATGCGGCGGGTTTCCGTTAGTCCGAATACGGTGCAATAGAAATGGAGTGATTGTTCGAGGTCTTTAACCCGAACCATAGTGTGTAGGTAACGCATTTTGTTTCTCACTTTCTCTGGTCAAAAAATTTTAACGGTTTTTGAAGTCGATGTGAATATCGCAATTGATGTAAAAATGGTTGAAAAAGATTTCTTGCGATTGCGCTTCTACTATTTGGGGAAATCTTGTTAAGGGGACTTGCGCCACTATGACTGAGCTATATTAACTGGTTAAAAAGAGAATCATACGTGATTAATTACTATTAATAGGACTGTAAGAATTATGGCGAGTGACGAAATATTGGAAGGCTTTCTTCCATCTCAAGATAGTTCTGAAACAGCAGCAACGGATGTTGTCGAAATAAGTGGCAGCATCAAATGGTTCGATGTAAGCAAAGGTTATGGTTTCATCGTTCCGGATATTGCCGGTGTTCCGGATATCCTTCTTCATGTGACTGTAATGAGACGTGACGGTTTCCATACAGCGCTCGAAGGTGCGCGTGTTGTTTGCATGGTCAAGAAAGGCGAACGTGGCTTGCAATGCATTCAGGTTAAATCGATAGACCTTTCTACTGCTGTCCACCCTTCGGAATTGCCTGCACGTACCCATGTCGTGGTGTCACCGGAAAGCGGCTTGGAACGCGCAATTGTGAAATGGTTCAATCGGGAGAAGGGATTTGGCTTTCTGACGCGGGGTGAAGGGACAGAAGATATTTTCATCCATATGGAAACCTTGCGGCGTTTTGGCCTTGCCGAATTACGTCCCGGTCAGGTTGTTCTGGTACGTTATGGACGGGGTGAAAAAGGCCTTATGGCTGCGGAAATCCATCCGGATATTGCTATACCATTCCCTACACATTAGAATTTTATTTTTCTGATAACATATTTCTTCAAAATTATAGCTTTTAAAAGACTCGCAAGTTTTTTGGAGAGTTTCCTTTCATGAAGAGTTTGATTGCGGGTTTTATCTTTTTGTTATTTACGATGGGGCAAGGGTTATATGCTCAAGAACCAATGCGTTTACCTGTTGACAGAGCGCCCCTCGTTATCATCACAGACAGTGGTAAAATCTCATATAATGTCGAAGTGGCAAAGACACCGGAAGAGAATGAAGCCGGACTAATGTATAGGGCGGATTTTCCTTCCGATAGAGCTATGTTATTTGTTTTTCCGGACATTCGCATTGTGACAATGTGGATGGCAAATACACCGTTACCGCTCGATATGGTGTTCCTCGATGACAAGGGAATCATTGTATCGATTGCAGAAAATGCGGTACCATACTCAACAAAAATTGTTTCATCACATGTGGCGGCTGCCTTTACAATCGAACTTAATGCTGGTGAAGTCCGAAAAAACGACATAAAGATTGGTCAAAAAGTCGTTCATCCCGCTATATGTGGTGAATGTAAAGTGGATTAGACATGAGTGCAGAAGACGTACAATATTTTCATCATGACGGGTTCAAACTTGCTTACCGGGAAGAGGGGGTTGGTGAACCGGTCTTATTAATCCACGGTTTTGCCTCGTCTTCTTATGTTAATTGGTATGCACCGGGGTGGTTTCGTGCGCTGAATGAGGCTGGCTATCGGGTTATAGCTATTGATAATCGTGGCCACGGTTTTTCCGATAAGAGCCATGATCCTGCTGTTTATACGCCACAAGCAATGGCAGAAGATGCTGTTGCACTTCTTGATCATCTCAAGATCAAAAAAGCCCAAATTATGGGTTATTCCATGGGGGCAAGAATCACAGCTTACATGTCTATTCTCTATCCCGATTATGTGAATAGCGCTATTTTCGGTGGGCTCGGTATTGGCATGGTGACCGGTGCGGGAAACTGGGAGCCGGTGGCTGAAGCACTTTTGGCGGATGATATTTCGACGATTACCAATAAACGGGGACTGATGTTCAGAAAGTTCGCCGACAGGACGAAAAGCGACCGGAAGGCACTTGCAGCTTGTGTTATTACGTCAAAACAGGAATTGACAGCAGCCGAAGTCCACTCGATAAAACAACCGGCATTGGTGGCTGTTGGTACTCTGGACGAGATATCGGGAGAAGCAGAACCTCTTGTGGCTTTGCTGCCCCATGGAGAGGCGTTAATAATTCCGAACAGAGATCACATGTTGGCAGTTGGTGATCCTGTCTATAAAAAGGGTGTCATTAATTTTTTGGCACGATATCCCATTGCTTGACAATGAGCATAGACAGGGCAAACATTTTGCCCGCAAAAGAGAAGGGTAAGAAAATTGCCTTGCTGTGAACAAAAGGTGGAAGCTATTGACCCCGCCTTACTTTTTAACAATATCAAACAAGAAGCAATGGAGGCGTTGGAACAGGATCCTGCTTTAGGTGAATTTTTTCAACATGCCATCCTTGATCGTGCCAATTTATCGGAAATGATCGCCGGTCGGGTTGCTGCACGGCTTTGGACTCGCGAACTCAATGAAGAATTGTTGTCGCAAATATTTGTCGAACAAATTGATACGATGGATCATCTGGAAGATATTATCACCAGTGATATATCGGCAGTGTTCCATCGTGATCCGGCATGCAACCGCTTTATGGAGCCGGTACTTTATCTAAAAGGATTTTTGGCTATAGAGGCTCATCGTTTTGCTCATAATCTATGGCTTAAAGGCAGAAAAGATCTCGCTCTATTTTTACAGGGGCGGTCGTCGTCGGTATTCCAGACAGATATTCATCCGGCAGCCCGTATAGGCAAGGGGATTTTTCTGGACCACGCAACAGGTCTTGTTGTAGGAGAAACAGCAATCATTGGTGACAATGTTTCCATGTTGCAGGATGTGACGTTGGGCGGAACAGGCAAAGAGTCCGGCGATCGGCATCCTAAAATCGGTCACGGTGTTCTGATTGGTGCAGGGGCAAAAATTCTCGGCAATATTACGGTTGGAGATTGCGCAAAGATTGCGGCTTGTTCTGTTGTTCTAAAACCAGTTGCGGCCTATAGTACCGTGGCTGGTGTGCCGGCAAAAGTGGTTGGAAAAATAGCTGATAACGAACCGGCACTAAGCATGGATCAGTCAATTAATGAGTGAAATGAAAGACCTGCGTCTTTACAGAAGCGAGGTTGTACCTTATCTGGCATTTTGTTTAACGATGGCAATTTTTAGGAGATCGCTGTGAAGCCTGATGAAATCAAGAAACTTGACGGCTACTTTAAGCGCAAATTTCAAAACCGGTCACTGCAAGTAAAACCCAGACCTCGTAAAGATGATTCTTGTGAGCTTTATCTTGACGATGAGTTTCTCGGGGTGATTTACCGCGACGAGGATGAAGGCGAATTGTCTTACAATTTTTCGATGGCAATTCTTGATATCGATCTCGACGAATAATCGAGATATTGATCATTAAAATCCTCGCAAGCCGATAATTTTTTTGCATAAAGCCGCTGACATTCGTTAGCGGCTTGTTTTATTTTTGTTCAGAGAAGTTTCTTTGCACGAAAGCTCACATAACCATTGCGTGCGATGATGATATGATCATGCACTGCTATGCCCAAGGCATTTGCAACATCTTTGATCATATGCGTCATCGAGATGTCGTCGCGAGAAGGCGACGGGTCGCCTGAGGGATGATTGTGAACAAGAATGAGTGCCGATGCAGAAAGTTGTAACGCACGTTTGACCACTTCCCTTGGGTAGACAGGTGTGTGATCTATAGTGCCAATTTGCTGGATTTCATCAGCAATCAATCCATTTTTCTTGTCGAGAAAAAGGACACGGAATTGCTCCCTTGTTTCATGGGCCATAGCTGCTTTGCAATAGCCAAGAACCTTATCCCACGATGAAAAAATATCCCGTTTACGTAATTCCGCACGGTTTACACGTTCGGCTATACCCGAAAGGATTTTTAAATCCCGTGCTACAGAAGGTCCACATCCGGGTACTTCTTGCAAAAGTCCAATATCGGCACCGAGTACATCGGCGAGACTGCCAAACCGGTTCAACAGGGCCTTGGCTAATGGCTTCGTATCTGCGCGCGGAATCGAACGAAATAACAAGAGTTCCAGATATTCATAATCAGGAAAACCGACACCGTGGGTTTCGAAATAACGATGGCGCAATCGTTCACGGTGTCCTTTATTCTCCGCAATGAGGTTATCTTTCGATAGATCCGGCTTTCGACCGGAGAGTCCGGGCGTTAACGCAAAGGACGCTTCTTCGGAAAACGCATTTTTATCCGGATTCTTGGCCATGATATGAGGTTCCCGCTCATGAATGTGTTACGGGAACGTAGTAAGTATTGTTTTGTGAAAGAGTGAAAATTTCAACACCGTCTTTTGTGACCGCCATTGTGTGCTCGTATTGTGCGGAAAGTGATCTGTCACGGGTGACTGCGGTCCAGCCATCATTAAGGATTTTCACACCAGGCTTTCCAAGATTGATCATTGGTTCAATCGTGAAAATCATTCCCTCGCGTAACTCTGGTCCTTCACCGGGATTTCCGTAATGAAGAATATTCGGTGCATCATGGAATATAAGTCCTACACCATGGCCGCAAAAATCACGTACGACAGAACAACGCTCCGACTCGGCGTAACGCTGGATTGCAGCGCCAATGTCACCGACAGTAGCGCCCGGTTTAACTGCCGCAATCCCGCGCATGAGCGATTCGTGCGTGACTTCGAGTAAACGTTCTGAAGCTCTTTTTATCGGACCAACAGGATACATACGGCTGGTGTCACCATGCCAACCGTCTTTGATAAATGTTACGTCGACATTAACAATATCACCGGCATGAAGTTGTTTGTTTTCCGGAATTCCATGGCAAACAACATGATTGATCGATGTACAGCAGGATTTTGTGTAACCACGATAATTCAGATCGGCAGGCAGAGCATCACGATCGGCACCAAATGCGAACACAAAATCATCAATCTCTTGAGTGGTTACTCCCGGTTTGACGATGTCGACGAGTGCATCGAGACATTCTGCTGCGATCCGCCCAATTTTACGCATTCCAATGAAGGCTTCTTCATCGTAAATACGAATTTGTCCGGTGTATTTTACAGGTGCATTTTTATAATTGACGTAACTAACCATTTGCCTAACTATTTCTATCTTTTGATATGACCGGCACATTGAACAACTTTAATAGCATGTCATATCACAAGCGATATTTCGATCTTCAATTTCAAACAAGCCTTCGTGAGACTGGTAGATACTAATCTTACCGAAGGTGAATTCAAAGTAGCATGTTACCACTAAATCATAACAAGCATAATCTGTGATCGATATGATTGCACGTTATTTATCGGAACAATAAAGCCGAGTGCCGCTAAGATAACGTCTTTTTTACCGATGAAAAATTTACGTCAATTCCAGCGGCTCCCTGCAAAACCGGCTAAAATCCAAGAAAACAACGTTGGTTAGGGATGCTGGACTCAAACCGGAAAAAAATATCATTGACGCATTGAAGTCTTAGTCATCAAGTCATTTGACAGGTTGAACAAAATGTAAACAAGGACTGCCAAAGGGATTAAAAAATATATTATAGGACATCAAAAACGGGATTAGAAAATCTAAAATTAATAGTGAGACAATGGATACAAGAAAATATTATCCGTCGGGCAAAACTATATTATTCGTATTAAGAAACGATATCGATAATATGACACGGATTAATTCCAACCGGATATGAATAATCCTGACTGGCAATTGTCCTGAAAAAAGTTAGAGAATTGCCAGAACGTCGCTAATGGTCATATTGGCGCAAAGGACCATGATTGTTGTAATAATAGCAACCGCTGTTAGTGTGATTGTTGTTTTAATTTCAATGTTCATTTTCTCGACCCCCATAGCAACAGGTTCAATAAAATTTATATCATCTGCAAAAATGACCGGATTTAGGCATGAAAAAGGCAATTTGTCGTTCTTTTCGAGATCAAGGTTAATGTTTGGTTGAGGTTCTGTGAAAGACGCATTAAAACGCATCAAAAATAAAAGAAGAAATGAAATGGCTGGAACAGATAGGAAAAGAGAAAATATGACGGGTGGTCCCGTTATTGTACTTGTCGAACCACAATTGCCTGAAAATATCGGTATGGTGGCACGCGCTATGGCGAATTTTGGTCTTTCCGAATTGCGGCTTGTCAACCCACGGGAAGAGTTTCCAAACGAGAAAGCTATAGCCACTGCCAGCAAAGCAGATCACATCATCAACGGTGCTCAAGTATTCGATAGTTTGCGGGAGGCAATTTCTGACATAAACTTTGTCTTTGCTACGACCGCCCGTGAACGTGACGGATTCAAACCGGTAAGAAGTGCAGTAGAGGCGGCGGATGCTATGCGGATAAGGGAAAATTCGGGACAACGCACTGCCATTTTATTCGGTCGTGAAAGGTGGGGGTTGAATAATGAGGAAATCAGTCTGTCTGACGAAATTGTGACCTTTCCTGTCAATCCGGCATTTGCTTCCCTGAATATTGCTCAGGCTGTTTTGCTCATGTCATATGAGTGGATGAAATCCGGTTTGGAACGGCAAACTGACACCGCATTTCGTAACAAGGAAATGGAACCGGCGCATAAAGCCACGCTCTACGGCCTTTTCGAACAATTGGAAGAAGCGTTGGATGTTCGCGGGTATTTCCGACCGAAAGAGCGCAAAGAGATCATGGTGGAGAACTTACGTTCGGTTCTCACTCGTGCAGCATTCAGCGAGCCGGAAATACGCCTTTTAAGAGGGGTTGTTTCTTCTCTCGATCATTTTTCACCCAAACTGCCGCGCGGGGCGGGGGCGCCGGACCATCGTAAACGGACAAAGGAAAATAGTAATTAAAATGACAGAACGGCCTATACTGTTTTTCGACAGTGGCATCGGCGGGCTTACAGTATTGCGCGAGACGCGTATTTTTATTCCCGATCGAAAATTTATCTATATCGCAGACGATGCTGCTTTTCCGTATGGGAATTGGGAAGAAGATGAGCTCAAATCCCATATTCTAGAGCTGTTTGCAAAGTTATTAAATCTCTATAATCCGATTCTTTGCATTGTCGCCTGCAACACCGCATCCACCCTGGTTTTGAAGGATTTGCGTCGAGCCCATCCCGATGTGCCTTTTATCGGAACAGTCCCTGCGATAAAACCCGCTGCCGAACAGACACGTTCGGGCTTGATATCGGTTCTTGCAACACCGGGAACCGTCAAACGTGCCTATACGCATGAACTCATTTCCTCTTTCGCTTCCAAGTGTCACGTCAGACTCGTGGGAAGCGCCAAATTGGCCGGTTTTGCAGAAGATTATTTAAGAAGAAAGCCGGTTGATCGCGCATCTCTGAAAGAAGAGATAGCACCGTGCTTTGTCGAGAAAGACGGTCATCACACCGATATTGTTGTACTTGCGTGTACACATTATCCATTTCTGGTCAATTTATTCCGCAAAAATGCAAAGTGGCCGGTTGACTGGATAGACCCTGCCGAGGCTGTAGCGAAGCGTGCATTATCTTTGCTTCCGGATGCTGACCAAGTCCAGACTCTGACCGAACACCTTGATCTTGCCCATTTTACTTCCGGCAGGACCGACTATGCGACAAACAGATTGCTTCATGGATTCGGTTTGCGTTTGACGCCGCTTGGTCAAGAATGAAGATTTAATTTCAAAATCCTGACAGCGCGCAGTTTTGGCGTCTAATCGGCGAACAAGGTACGCGATCGTATCCGTTATAACTGGATTTGATAAAATTGAGGAAAGGGCAAGCGCAGGGCGCTAACGGATTGCAGCTAATTTACGTCGACAACCGAACCCGTTTGAACTTTTTAACCTGCATTCAAACGTATTTTTCGACCCTAAAATTGTTTTTGGAACGAAATTTACAAACTTCATTTTGTATTGTACCAAAAATCGCGGAAAAATAGGCACTGTTTTTCAACCTATATCGGTCCGTCCGCTTGACTTCGAATGTTAATTTCATTAAAGAACCTCACAAGTTTTTTCGGTTGACGATAAAGCTTTAACCGACGTGTCCCGTGGACATTTGCGCAAAGCGTGCGCGATTTGTCCTGTCAGTTCATGAATTTTCATGGGCAGAGGAGGGCGCGTTTCCCGGAAACAATAAATATTGTTTCGTTATTAAATTTTAAGGAAATGCGATGAGCAAGCGCGAAACTACGAAATATAAAATTGACCGCCGTATGGGCGAAAACATTTGGGGGCGTCCGAAGTCTCCGGTTAACCGTCGTGAATATGGTCCGGGTCAACATGGTCAACGCCGTAAAGGCAAGCTTTCCGATTATGGCACCCAATTGCGCGCCAAGCAGAAACTGAAAGGTTTCTATGGTGATATTTCGGAAAAACAATTCCACCGCATTTACGAGGAAGCTGGCCGTCGTCGTGGTGACACAGGCGAAAACCTGATCGGTCTTCTCGAATCACGCCTTGATGCGATTGTTTATCGCGCAAAATTTGTTCCGACAATTTTTGCTGCACGTCAGTTCATCAATCATGGTCATGTGAATGTGAATGGTCGTCGTACCAATATTCAATCTTATCGTTGCAAGCCCGGTGATGTAATTGAAGTTCGCGAAAAGTCGAAGCAGTTGGCACTTGTTCTTGAAGCAACACAGTTGCCGGAGCGCGATGTCCCTGATTACATTGAAGCCGATCACACCAAGATGAAGGCTACCTACACACGCATTCCGGCTTTTGCCGATGTTCCATATGCTGTTCAGATGGAACCAAATCTGGTTGTCGAATTTTATTCACGTTAATTGTGAAGCAAATTTTCGGTTTATGCAGGGAGCCCATCGGCTCCCTGTTTTTGTTTTAAGATATTTTTGAAGGAAGGTGAAATGGTCGCACTGAATGATATCGACGATAATGTTGATGGTTGTCATCCGCTATTTCGTGATGCTCCTTCAACAGTTGAATTCAATAAGTTGAGAAAACGTTTGTTGCGGCATATGCGTCAAGCATTGGACGATTTTTCGATGATTAAACCGGGGCAGAAATGGCTCGTTGCTATGTCTGGTGGCAAAGATTCTTATGGATTGCTTGCACTTCTCCTTGATTTGAAATGGCGCGGCTTATTGCCGGTTGATCTTTTGGCTTGCAATCTTGATCAGGGACAACCCGGATTTCCAAAAAATGTTTTACCGGACTTTTTTAAAAAATATGGAATTCCCTTCAGGATAGAATATCAGGACACTTATTCCATAGTCACTGAAAAACTGGATAATAATCAAACCTATTGTTCGCTCTGCTCGAGATTAAGGCGGGGCAATCTTTACAGGATTGCGCGCGAAGAGGGGTGCTCTGCTCTGGTTCTCGGGCACCATCGGGACGATGTGCTGGAAACGTTTTTCATGAATCTTTTTCACGGCGGACGTTTGGCTGCCATGCCGGGCAAGCTGGTAAATGACGAGGGAGATATGCTGGTTTTGCGGCCGCTTGTCTATGCAGCGGAAGAAGATCTCGCAAAATTTGCCGAAGCCATGAAGTTCCCGATTATACCGTGCAACCTTTGCGGCAGTCAGGATGGTCTTCAGCGCAATGCCATGAAAAATATGCTGAACGATATCGAAAAGAAAATGCCCGGCCGTAAAGACACGATGATACGTGCATTGACAAATGTTCGTCCAAGCCACTTGTTGGACAAGAAGCTTTTCGATTTCAGTGGTCTTTAAGTATGTTTTTATTCCGCCCTTAACACATGTCTATAGACGTGCCTAACGGTTATAGAATCGGCTGAAAATAGAGTTCGAACAGATATTTGTTGGATAGAAGACCATAAAACTATCCGGTGTTAATATGTTGGAACAGGGATAGTTTTATTTCCTTGTTAACAAATAATCGAAAGCCGATTCTGAAACAGCAGAAGACGGTCGGTTCTATAACGCGTTTATAATGTTGTCCGGAATAGCGGGCTCAATCTTTGTCTGAATTCATGAGCGTTACATGAGATCTATGGCGGGCTCCGGAAAATAGCCTTCCTTTTTCGGCTATCAGTATCAATATGATTGCGCCACATGAAAGCAGAAAAAATCCTCCTGCAATCGGAATTGTCGTACCGTCAAATTTTTGCGCAATAATAAACCCCAGTCCTGCACCGATAATCGTTTGCAGAAAGCCGAACACCGAGGAAGCAGTTCCTGCAACCTTTCCGAGTGGTTCCATGGCAAGCGAGTTGAAATTGGCACCTAATCCACCATAGGAAAACATGATGATGATAAGCAGCACCATGAAATATAGGAATGGTGTGGAACCTCCTGCAGAGATCGAGCCGATAAACCAGATCAATGATGCGAAACAAAAAATTAACAACAGAGAATGGGAAATTTTTCGCATTCCGAAGCGTCCGACAAATAATGAATTCAGAAAAGCGGAGAGGGCCTGAAAAGCGGCCACAAGAGCAAAAGCCGCAGGAAACCACGGACCAAGATGATAAATTCCATCATAAATTTGTTGTGAGGTGTTAAGGGTGCAAAATAACCCCCCGAGCGCCATCGAAAATGCCAAAGTATAGCAAAGAGAAACGCGATTTGAGAGGACCATCACAAGGCTTTCTCCAACAGACGAAAAGGTTAGAGGACGTTCCTCATACAAGGTTTCGGGCAAGCGAAAATAAACCCAGAAAGCGATAAGAATACCGGCCAAGGCCATAAAGAGAAAGATAAATTGCCAATGACCGAAAACCATAATTGCTTGACCGATTGCCGGTGCAACAACCGGAACGATCATGAAGACCATCATGACAATGGACATAACTTCAGCCATTTGGCGGCCGCCATATATGTCACGCACAACGGAAACTGTGAGAACGCGGGTTGCCGCGGCTCCGATTCCCTGAATAGCCCGCAATATCAATAACCATGCAAAACTTGGAGCAAAGGCACAGGCTGCAGATGAAAGTGAATAAAATATCAAACCGGCTATAATGGGCTTACGCCGGCCGAACCGGTCACTGATCGGCCCGAATGACAATTGCGATAATCCGAAGCCGATGAGATAAGAAAAAATAATATAATGTTGGTCATTTTCCCCTGACATCCGGAGACTATGGGACATGTCAGTCATTGCCGGCAACATAATGTCAATGGCTATTGCATTGGTCGCCATAAGTGTTGCGATCATGACTATAAATTCTTTATAGCCAAGATTTGCCTTTACCGCTTCTATGTGCTGTTGTTCGCTCAAATTTTGTGACATGGGGTCCCTATAACAAAAGTGCCGATCATAAGACCGGCACAATGATTAAAATGGCAATAGTCCTGATATGATTTAGGCAGTTTTAACAGCTATGCCTTTCTCTTCAAGCAAATTCTGCAATTCACCGTTCTGGAACATTTCACGGATGATATCACAGCCGCCAACGAATTCTCCCTTAACATAAAGTTGCGGGATGGTTGGCCAATTGGAATAGTCTTTAATTGCTTGACGTAATTCGTCCGACGTCAATACATTGACACCTTTATAGTCAAGTCCGAGATAGTCCAGAATTTGTACCACTTGTCCAGAAAACCCGCACTGAGGAAAACCGGGAGTGCCTTTCATAAACAGTACAATGTCATTGGATTTGACTTCGTTATCAATAAAATCGCGGGCAGCGGTCATTTCTTTTCCTTCCGTTTAAGCCACTTAAGGCTATCGAAAAATCGAGTTATATGTATGGTTAAAAAGGGAATGAAACAAGCCCTTTCGCAATAAAGTCCGCGTCAATCCGGTACACTGGTTTGTAGGGCAAGTGCATGAAGCACACCACCCATATTGCCTTTTAAAGCGTTATAAACCATTTGATGCTGCTGTACACGGTTCTTGCCGCGAAAGCTTTCGGCAACAACTTCGGCTGCATAATGTTCACCATCACCGGCCAAATCACGGATTGTCACTTTGGCATCGGGAATGCCATCACGAATGAGTTTCTCAATCTCATGTGCGTCCATTGCCATAATGCATCTCCTATATTTTATTCGGTCAGAATAGCATAAGCTGAATAGCTAATCGACGGTTTGTTACTTATTTTCCATAAAGTCTGGAAACCAGCTTTCATAAGCGTTTTCCAGTTGTTTGGCAGAGAGTTTTATGTGTTCTTCAACGACAAGATCCTCACCGGTCACTTTACCGAGATTGGTAAGTTTTACGCCGGCTTGTTTGGCTTGTTCTTCAACAGCGGCATATTTGTCGGCATTGACAGATATCAGGTAACGCGCCTGATCTTCGCCAAAGAGCTCTGCATGGGCAGGCATTTTCCCGGTTAATTTCGCACTTATACCACGATGCGATTTTATAACCATTTCTGCCAGAGCAATTGCCAAGCCGCCATCAGAAAGGTCGTGACAAGCGGTAATCATTCCTGTTTCTATCAATTTTCTGACGAAACAACCATTTTTCTTTTCTTTGTCAAGATCAACGTGGGGAGGGGTACCTTCTGCCTTGCCCAAAATATCACGTAAATAGACTGATTGCCCCAAATGGAAACCGCAATCACCGACAAGAACGACAAAATCTCCGTCTTTCATTCCATCAATTCTTGCCATCTTATGCCAATCGTCGATCAGACCGACGCCCGCCATTGTGGGGGTAGGCAATATGCCCTCGCCATTGGTTTCATTGTAAAGCGAAACATTTCCGGATACGATCGGAAAATCGAGCTTTTTACATGCTTCACCAATACCTTTGATTGCATAGACAAGCTGGCCCATAATTTCGGGCTTTTCAGGGTTGCCGAAATTCAAATTGTCACTGCAGGCAAGAGGTTTGGCGCCCGTGGCACAAAGATTACGCCAACATTCGGCAACAGCTTGTTTGCCCCCTTCGAATGGATCAGCCTGACAATATCTCGGTGTAACATCGGAAGAAAAAGCAAGCGCTTTATGGGCATTTCCCTCGACACGGATAACACCGGCATCGCCGCCCGGCCGCACAAGACTATTTCCCTGAATAAGGGTATCATATTGCTCATAGACCCAACGCTTCGAACTCTGGTCAGCAGAACCCAGAAGTTTCAATAACGCATCCTGCAGATTCACTTGCCGGATATTGGCGATATCTATTTTTTCAGCCTCTACAGGTTTTACCCATGGCCGGTCATATTCCGGCGCTTCATCACCCAATTTTTTAATGGGCAGATTAGCGACTTCTTCACCGTGATGAAGAACACGAAACCGCAAATCATCAGTTGTTTTTCCGACGATAGAAAAATCAAGACCCCATTTTTTGAAGATTGCAGCCGCTTCTTTTTCGAGCTCCGGCTTCAAAATCATCAGCATACGTTCCTGACTTTCGGAAAGCATCATCTCGTAAGCCGACATATTGATTTCACGAACCGGTACACGATCAAGATCAAGTTCGATACCGAGATCGCCTTTTGCTCCCATTTCAACGGCAGAGCAGGTGAGGCCGGCTGCCCCCATATCCTGAATGGCAATAACGGCGCCTGATGCCATGAGTTCCAGACACGCTTCCAACAGGCATTTTTCGGTAAAGGGATCGCCTACCTGAACAGTAGGCCGTTTTTCACCAATTGTTTCATCAAATTCGGCGGAAGCCATGGTCGCACCGCCGACACCATCACGACCGGTTTTTGCGCCGAGATAGACGACAGGAAGTCCGACGCCTTCGGCTTTGGAATAAAAAAGTGCATTGGTTTTAGCAATTCCGGCGGCAAATGCATTGACGAGAATATTTCCATTATAGCTCTTGTCAAAATTCACTTCGCCGCCAACGGTTGGTACACCGAATGCATTTCCATATCCGCCTACACCGGAAACCACGCCGGAGACGAGATGTCTCGTCCGAGGATGATCGGGTGAACCGAAACGAAGCGCATTCATGGCCGCAACTGGTCTTGCTCCCATTGTGAACACATCACGCAAAATTCCTCCAACACCGGTGGCAGCGCCCTGATAGGGCTCGATATAGGAAGGGTGGTTGTGGCTTTCCATTTTGAATACAACGCATTCGCCATCGCCAATATCTACGACGCCGGCATTTTCACCGGGCCCCTGAATAACACAATCGCCTTTTGTAGGGAGCGTTCTGAGCCATTTCTTTGATGATTTATATGAGCAATGTTCGTTCCACATTGCCGAAAAGATTCCGAGTTCCGTGAATGTTGGCTCACGGCCGACGAGTTCGAGAATGCGCGCATATTCGTCGGGCTTCAATCCGTGTGCAGCAATGAGTTCTGGTGTAATGGCAATGTCGTTTTTCACGCTCATTGATTGGCTCCATCAAACAAGTTTATTTTCAGCGCGGTTAAAAAATTTTCAATCAGCACTGGTTATCGCCTTTGACCCAGCGGTCAATATCTTCGCCTATAGCATTGCCATGAGTGGTTGCCATAAGTGGACCATAAACTGAAACCCTTGCGGGATTACCTTCAGCCTCAACAACTAGAATCGGCTTGCCGCCGGGTGTGCTTTTGGGAACGATCAGCATGCGCGGGCGACCTGAATATGACTGCAATTCCGGTTCAAAACCATAGCGCCTGAATTCGGATTTATTCGATTTGAACCAGCAACGATTGGCCGTTAGCGCCACGCGTTCCATGGTCTTTAATGCCGGTTCGCCGCTAGCAAGTTCAATATTTCCTGGACCAACTTTTTCAGTGCAGGCTACGAGCGCTAACATAACAGAAAAAAACGAACAACTCGCTAGATATTTAATTTTCATGCTGCAAGTCCTAATGCGCTAATAAACAGTCTTTTCCCGTCCATTCCGCCATGGGCGGGTTCGATCAAATCTTCCGGATGTGGCATCAAGCCCAGGACGTTGCCCTTTTCATTGATGATACCGGCAATATCATTGATAGATCCATTCGGATTTGTCCCTTCGGCATAGCGAAATACAACCTGTCCGTTCCCCTCCAGTCGCTCGATAGTATCTTTATCGGCATAATAGTTACCGTCATGATGGGCGACAGGACAACGTATGATTTCACCTTTACGATAAGCGTTTGAAAATGCTGTGTTCTCGTTGACAATCTGGAGTTTGACTTCGCGGCAAGCAAATAGCAAAGAGGCATTGCGCATCAATGCACCTGGAAGCAATCCGGCTTCAACCAGAATTTGGAAACCATTGCAGACACCGATAATCTTTGTCCCTTTTTCCGCATGTTCGAACACCGCTTTCATAACCGGCATGCGCGCGGCAATTGCGCCACAACGAAGATAATCCCCATAAGAAAAGCCACCGGGGATAACGATAAGATCGACATCGGGAATTGTCGTTTCTGTCTGCCAGATCTTGAAAGGCTCTACGCCGGTAATCAAACGGAGAGCGTCAATCATATCGCGGTCGCGATTTAGTCCGGGTAACTGGATAACAGCAGTTTTCATCACAATATCCGTTTCCGATTAAAGAATTTCTATCTGATAATTCTCGATAACTGTATTGGCGAGCAGCTGTTCACACATTGCTGTCAGTTGTTTTTTTGCCTCGTCTAAGGGGAGATCGTTAAGCACGAGGTCAAAAACTTTGCCCTGCCTGACGGACTCGACGCCTTTGAAATCAAGGCTATCCAAAGCGCCGACAATGGCTTTCCCCTGTGGATCGAGAACGCCTGTCTTTAAGGTAACGGTTACGCGCGCTTTCATCATTTATTCCTGCGTTTCTTTTGCCAAAAAGGTAAGGCGGCCCAGAAAGCCGCCCGATGAATTATTTAACAAGAACAGGACCATTTGGTCGGGGTTGCTCATTCTCATTCATGATTCCCAACCGTTTTGCAACTTCCTGATAGGCTTCAATCAGCCCACCCATATCGCGGCGGAAGCGGTCCTTGTCCATTTTTTCCTTGGTATTGATGTCCCAAAGACGTGAAGAATCGGGTGAAATTTCGTCAGCGAGTACAATATGCATAACGTCACCTTCCCACAATCGGCCAAATTCCATCTTGAAGTCCACAAGTTCAATGCCGACACCGACAAACAAGCCGGTCAGAAAATCGTTGATCCTTATGGAAAGTTGCATAATATCCTCAAGTTCGGCAGGAGTAGCCCAGCCGAAGGCAGTAATATGTTCTTCCGATACCATCGGATCATCAAGTTTATCTTTTTTATAGTAAAATTCGATGATCGATTGGGGTAGGGGAGTACCTTCTTCAATGTCGAGCCGTTTTGACAAAGAGCCGGCGGCAACATTTCTAACAACAACTTCGAGTGGTACCATATCAACAGCTTTGATGAGCTGTTCGCGCATATTGATGCGTTTGATAAAGTGGGTCGGAATACCGATACGTGCAAGCTGGGTGAAAATATATTCTGATATGCGGTTGTTCAAAACTCCTTTACCGTCAATAATTTCATGCTTTTTCGCATTGAACGCGGTAGCATCATCCTTAAAAAACTGGATGTAAGTGCCCGGCTCGGGCCCTTCATATAAAATTTTCGCTTTGCCTTCATAGACGCGATTACGACGGTTCATGGCTTTTTCCTTAAATTAACCGGATAAATTAGCTTGATGTTTCCCTAACTCAATTCCGCGTATTTCACAATCATCTCTTGTCGATAGACACTAAAATTTCCCGCTTTGATACAAGTTAATTTACAGTATACTATTGCTAACGGGGTTTAAATGTTGCAAGAACATGCCGACAGGCCGGATCATGGCAAAAATTAGGAGAGAGTCTCATGGACGGGATGAAAGAGCGTGCGGACGCTTTCGAACAAAAATATATGATCGATGAGGAACTTCGTTTCAAAGCCAATGCCCAGCGCAACCGCATGATCGGCCTTTGGGCTGCTGACCGCCTTGGTAAAACCGGTGAAGCTGCCGATGAATACGCTAAAGAAGTCGTCAAAGTTTCATTCCAGCGGGGGAACGAAGAAGCAGTTATCGAGAAAATCGTCCATGATTTTCAGGCTACCAATGTTGCTATTAGCGAAACCGACCTACGCAAGAAAATGGCGCAACTTCTCACAGAATCTCTGGAACGTGTTCGAAACAGTTGAGTGGAAATTTCAATCTGGTCCATCTATTGTGCTGCCGGGCTTTTGACCCGGCACAATTTTATCATCTTAAAGCTTTCCGAGAAATTGGGAAAAGACCATAAGACCTTCTGGCCACGGTCCGTAACCCGAGGCCGAATTTATATGACCGGCTTCTCCTGCATCAAGAAATAAAGAGCCCCAGTCTTTTGCAATCTCTTCGGCAACGGCAAAATTGCAATATTCGTCATTGCGACTCGCAATAACGATTGAAGGAAACGGCAAACGGTCACGCGGGTAGGGACCAAATGTCATAAGGTGTTTTGGGCGAATTTCGGGATTTGCCACGTCAGGTGGAGCAACAAGAAAGGCACCTCGCACTTTTTTGCCAAGAAAAGGTACCGAAAGGATAAATGTGGGAACGCCAAGTGAATGGGCGACAATCACAACAGGTTTTTGAGCCGCTTCAACTTCCTTGATTAATTCCCGCGTCCAGTCTTCACGAACCGGTTTGGACCATTCGGCCTGCTCGACGCGATGGGCTGTTGAAAGCTTTTGCTCCCATCGTGTTTGCCAATGATCAGGGCCGGAGCCCTGATAACCGGGAACAATTAGGATATCAACCTCATTTGCCCTCATCCAAAGACCTCCCGATAAAATCCCGACTGATCAACCATAACACTCACATAGGCAATTGGATGATCAGTCAGATCAAATAATACAACTTTGCACGTTTCTGATCGGCAACAGGTATGTATTACATGAATAAATGTCATAAAATCTATCCGAATACCCGGTGAAAAATAGTATCGACATGTTTTGTATGATATCCGAGGTCAAATTTTTCACGAATTTCTTCCTCGCTCAAAACGCGACGGACATCAGGGTCAGCGAGAAGTTCCTGAAGAAAATCTTTCCCATGTTCCCAAACCTGCATAGCATTGCGCTGAACAATCCGATATGCGTCCTCGCGACTAACGCCTTTTTGTGTCAGAGCCAGAAGTACGCGTTGCGAATTCACCAAACCATGAAACTTGTTAAGGTTTTTCATCATATTTTCGGGATAGACGAGCAGCTTATCAATAACCGAAGTAAGCCGTACCAATGCGAAATCAAGAGTGATAGTGGAATCCGGACCGATAAATCTCTCTACTGAGGAATGGGAAATGTCTCGTTCATGCCAAAGAGCAACATCTTCCATAGCCGGAAAGGCAAAAGAACGTATCATACGCGCAAGACCGGTGAGATTTTCTGAAAGAACCGGATTGCGTTTATGGGGCATCGCAGACGACCCCTTTTGGCCGGGCGAGAAATATTCTTCGGCTTCAAGAACTTCTGTTCTTTGCAAGTGACGAATTTCGATTGCCAGACGTTCTATAGATGAAGCAATAACACCGAGTGTTGCAAAAAACATTGCATGTCTGTCACGCGGAATAATTTGTGTTGAAATCGGCTCAGGACGCATGCCCAATTGATCGGCCACATAAGCTTCCACACGCGGGTCGATATTGGCAAATGTCCCGACAGCACCTGAAATGGCACAGGTAGAGATTTCCTCTTTTGCTGCAACAAGCCGCGCGCGGCAGCGTGAAAATTCGGCATAGGCAAATGCCAATTTAAGCCCGAAAGTTGTCGGTTCTGCATGAATGCCGTGGCTGCGACCGATCATGACCGTGTCTTTATATTCAAAAGCACGTTTTTTAAGAGCTTTGAGTAACTCGTCCATGTCTTTGATCAAAATATCGGAGGCGCGCATGAGTTGAACATTGAGCGTCGTGTCGAGCACATCGGAAGACGTCATGCCTTGGTGGACAAAACGCGAATCAGGCCCAATGAATTCGGCAAGATGCGTCAAAAAAGCGATAACATCATGTTTTGTTACAGCTTCAATCTCCTGAATACGGGAAACATCGAATTTTGCCTTGCTCCCCTTTTCCCAGATATTTTTTGCAGCTTCTTCCGGAATAACACCGAGTTTGGCTAATGCTGTGCAAGCGTGTGCCTCAATCTCGAACCAGATGCGGTATTTTGTTTCTGGCGACCAGATGGAGACCATTTCAGGACGGGAATAACGCGGTATCATGATCAAGTTCCTTCTGTTTCAGCGTCTTGCTGCTTTGCGCAAGGCGTCAATGCGTGTTTTGTAAATTTCTTTATTGCCGTTTTTAAATATTGCAGATCCTGCAACAAAAGCATTTGCGCCAGCCGAAGCCGCGCTCCCGATTGTGTCGACTGTAACTCCGCCATCAACTTCGAGTGTAATTGGCCGATTTCCAATCATCGCGTGTATTTTTTTGATTTTCTCGACCATCGCAGGAATAAAACTCTGGCCGCCAAACCCCGGATTGACTGTCATAACAAGAATGAGATCAATTTGATCAAGAAGATATTCAATGACATGTTCCGGTGTGCCCGGATTAAGCGAAATGCCCGCTTTCTTGCCCAATGCTTTTATCGCCTGCAAAGACCGGTGTGGATGCGGAGTCGATTCGGCATGGACTGTTATAATATCTGCTCCCGCTTTGGCGAAACTTTCAAGATAGGAATCAACAGGAGAGATCATCAGATGCACATCGAAGACGGCGTTTGTAACCGGTCTTATCGCTTTTACAACATCCGGACCAAAGGTTATATTGGGCACAAAATGGCCGTCCATCACGTCAACATGAATCCAGTCAGCACCAGCGGCGACGACATCTGTAATTTCCTGACCAAGACGGGAAAAGTCTGAAGCCAGAATTGAAGGGGCAATTATTTGTTGCAAAGACATTTCAATCTCCTCGGCTGCTGCTTCCTATCACGTAGTTTTCCCGTATAAAACCCGTTT
Organism: Bartonella sp. M0283; assembly: GCF_016100455.1. Classification (NCBI taxonomy): domain Bacteria; kingdom Pseudomonadati; phylum Pseudomonadota; class Alphaproteobacteria; order Hyphomicrobiales; family Bartonellaceae; genus Bartonella; species Bartonella sp. M0283. Next base: position 797,522 of record NZ_JACFSK010000001.1, read on the forward strand.
TTCGGCCGATCCACATCTGAACGCATTCATTATCAAAGTTATTTTAACCGAGATTGCTAGCATTTTAGGAAAAATTTGCGTACTAATGCACTGTAAATTTTACTGAAAATGGAAAAAGAACAAACCGGCAGATTTGAAAATTGAATTATGACTGAACATTCGACACATTTAATTTCGTCAGACAAGCCGGTTGTCACGGTTTCGTCGGTTGACTACCGTAATGCGATGAGCCATTTTGCCGGAGCAGTTCATATTGTCACAACTGATGGCTTGAAAAACAGACGGGGTGTGACGATTTCGGCCTGTTGCTCTCTTTCCGATAACCCTCCGACTGTTCTTGTTTGTCTGATGCGACAACATGAAGAAAACAGAATTTTTATTGAAAATGAAAAGTTCTGTGTAAATACATTGGCAGGGCATCACAAAAACCTGTCGGATGTTTTTGCCGGCCGCGGGGGACTTTCCCAAGAGCAACGATTTTTGCAGGCAGAATGGGGCACATTGAGAACAGGGTCGCCGGTTCTCTCCGACGCGCTTGTTGCTCTTGATTGCCAGTTGGTTGGTTGGCACATTCATGCCACCCATTATGTTTTGATTGGTGAAGTGGTGGCGGTTAAAACTCATCCCGGACTTGATGCCCTGATGTATCTTGACCGCAACTATCGAACATTGCCACTGATTTAGGTTTATTTTTTAGCAAAATCACGCGGCACATCACCGGTCCGCTTGAGTTTCATTCCGACGACAGGAATAAGGTCATCCTGAATTTTTACCGAAACGGTGATATTCATCGAATTTTTATCTTCAAGACGTGCCATCATAGCGCCATTGAGCTGCTTGCGGTTCAATCCGAAAACCATCCGGTCGGCGCCGACCTTGCCGGAGACGACATCAAGTCCATCACCTTTTGCACCGTCATTGAACTCGCCGGAAAAGCCCGAGGGACCTCTCTGAACAGTTGCTTTCATCGGCTGTGAAAAAACGCCGACGCGACAATTGCCATCAAGTGTCATGCCAACTTGAGAAACTTCGGTTGTGCCTGCAAAAGTACAAGTGAATTTTGTACCTTTATATTTTCCGGCGACAACTTCTCCGGGACCAGCCCAGCTACCTTCTATCGAGCGAAAGAAATCAACATCGCTATCAGCTGCGAAGCTTGTTGTCACCATTGATGATGATGCTATAGTCAACCCAATAAAAGCCGAAAAGATTTTTTTCATAATGGCGTTACTCTGCCTTTTACACAAATTACGCAAAACCGTACGAAACGATGTGACCCGTTAAGATAGATCCGCATCGCCGGCTATTATCGGAAAAAATGGTTAATTCTTTATTCGTTATCTTCCCGATTAAGTGTTTTTTTTAATTTTTCTTTGTCTTTATTCCGGCTAAAACCAATCAGGTCTCCGGTAAAATCACTGATACCCGGTCTTTTTTCTCCGTCAAACGGGAATGGGCGGAGTGCGTCCATTGTCGCTATACCGATGCGCGTTGTCATCAAGCCATTGACTACGCCTTCACCCAAGCGTGCAGACAAACGGGTTGCGAGCCCCTGTCCAATAAATTGTTCGACAAGACCATCACCGACGGCAAGAGTACCGGTGACGGCAAGATGGGAAATGACACGCTTCACGAGAGAAATCAGTCCGAAACGTTCAGGACGTGCTCCATAAAGCGTTGCCAGACGACGAATGAGCCCGACAACTTCATAAAGAACATAGCCAAGATCAATAATAGCGCGCGGACTCACGGCCGTCACAACTGAAACACGTTTTGCCGAATTGAGAATGATTTTTCGCGCTTCAAGGTCGAGTGGGCGTAGAATTTCATATTCGGCGAGATGGATCAGTGCCTTACCATCTATAATTTCTCCGTTGTGCGACAACATAGCCTGTCTGCCTTCAGATATATAAGGGCTTCGGGCCGTGTAGCGTATCAATTCTTCAACCGATTTCCTCGCAAGATTGATGTTGTCCGTTAGCGCGGCTTCTTCCGCATTTTTTCTTATTTTATCAACTGACGCGAGGCGCAATAATGCGCGCACTTCACCGATGATGAAGCAAAGGAGAGCGATACCACCTACAATAGTAATAATCAGGGCAATAAAGCCTAAAAATTGATATTCGGCAAAGAGCGAGCGTATGAGGCCATCGGCCGATAAACCGAGTGCCAAAATTAATAATAGCAAGACGGATGATAAAAATATTCTACCGCTTGTAAAAGTGCGTTTGGTTTCGGGTGTGTTATTATTCTCAAGCTCGTTCAGTTCGCTTAATGCCTCGCCCAGAAAAGGATCGCTCTGGTCCTCCTCAATTGACTTCAGGTCGTTTATTGCCTGTGGTTTACGACTGGTCATATCAAATAATCTCCGAATAGAAATTCCAATGCACGGTCGAGACGGATTTGCGGAAAGGGTTGGTTCATTTTTAATTGCGGCGGCAAAAAACGGACAAATTGTAACTTTTCAGACAAATTTTCTTTTAACAGTTCGGATAGAGATTGAGGTAAATCACCGGGAAAAATAGCTGTTTCGGTTTTACCATCAAATACCATATCGCCAATTGTTTCACCTTTCATCGGTGTCCCTATGACAACGGCCAAGCTTTCGCCGTGTTTTTCGCTTGTACCTTCTTTTGTGGAACGAAGTGAAGCCACTGCCAATGTATCGGTTAAAACGCCTTTCAGTTCTGCTTTATCCACCGCAGTCCTGACAATTTCCGAGGTGATATTTTCGAGACGACTATGGTTGATATGGTGGAGATAATCGGCTTTCGTGGCGGCTACCAAAATACGATCGATCTTGTGCTGGACGAGTTTACTGAAAAGATGGTTTTTGCCAGCCCTAAAACAGTTAAGAATTTCGCTTAACGCATCTTGCATTTCGAGAATTGAAGCGGTTCCCCCATTTATAGCGTCAAGAGAATCAACCAGAATGACCTGACGATCAAGACGGGCAATATATTCCCGAAAAAATGGTTTAATGACCAAATTTTTATAGGCCTCATATCGCTGTTCCATAATCTTTGCGATCGAGTTTTCGGGAAATTCGGCAATGCCCAAATCGGGTAGGGGAGAAAAGCTAAGAACAGGTGCGCCTTCGAAACCGCCAGGTATGAGAAAACGTCCCGGAGGGAGCGCAGATATCATGTTACCGGAATTTTTTGCCGAGCGTAAATAGTTTTTGAAACTTTCTGCCAGAACTTCAATATCTCGTTCGTTTGCCTCGTTGAGGAAGTTAACACTCCGGATAGCACCAAGCCAGGCTTTCGCATGTGCTTTGTGTTCCGGTGAATTGGCTCTTGCAATTGATTGGGCACTGAATTCACGGTAATTTTTATCAAGTAATGGCAAATCAAGGAGCCATTCGCCGGGATAATCAATAATATCAATTGAGAGCTTTTTCTGCTTGGAACCAGAAAAACTTTGCGAACGCGTTAAAAATTCGAGTTGCAAGCGAAGTTGGGAAAGTGAACGTGTGGATTGCGGCCAAAGTTTTTCATTGACCAACCGATCAATATGTTTTTCGAATTCAAATCGAGCTATTTTGCTATCCGGTTGTTCGGCAAGTCGTGTGTTCAGCAGCCTTCCTTCTCGTGCGACTTCGAATATCGGCAGACGACCCGAGTGCAGCAGATTTTCAATTAACGATGTGATGAAAACCGTCTTTCCGGCTCCCGAAAGGCCTGTCACCCCCAGCCTTAACGTGGGATTGAACGTGCTTTTCGTCCGGTCTTTCAAAGCATCGAATGCGATGACTGCTTCGTCTTTTAATGATCTCAAAGAAGGCAAATAAACTCGGTCCTCAATTAATTTCTAGAAAATCAGTTTGTCAATCAAGCATATGGTGCACATAAACAATCTACGCAAGACAGGGCCTGTAATGTGCGCAAGACAAGCCCTGTTCATGGTTTGATGAGCGCGATAAACTTTCCCCTGCCAATTGATATTCGGTTTTGGGCTTGAGGAAAATCGAATAAAGCAAGATTTGCCGGTTGCAAAAAACGGGGAAGGGAAGCAACCGGAAGGCAATTATGGTTCAACTTTGTAACGACCTGGCTTATGGCCGGATTATGACCGATGACAAGCAATGGACCACCGGCTTGGAAACTTGTTGAGATGAGTGAGATATAATCATCAAAATTTCCATAATATAATTTGTCAAATATTTTCAGGCTTATACTTGATTTCAGGCAAAGCGCATCAAGAGTTTGTCGTGTTCTCTCTGCCGGAGAACATATTATTGCCAACGGACCAGAGATATAATCGGGAAGTATTGTTCCGATTGTTTTTGCGTCAAAACGGCCTTTTTCAGATAATGGACGATCGATGTCTTTTCCAAATTTTGTACCGGCTTCCGCCTCTCCATGCCGCATAAGCCCTAAAGTTATTCGTTGGTGATCACTCATCTCTCAATCACAAAAAGAAGTAAGCTGAAATCTAAATTGAAGAATGTTATTTCAATTACGTTCTATACTGTTGGCAGGGTTGATATATTAGTAATGTGTTGAAAAATGGATCAAAAAAATATTTTTTGTCTTGTGTTGGAATTTTTTGCACAATATATAGGGCCGCACATACAACATGTGGAGGCTTGACTATGAGCGAAACATTGGACGCCGAGTATCATCCCAGCGAAGATGAGCCTTTCATGAGCGAAAGGCAAAAAGTTTATTTTCGTGCTAAACTTATAGCTTGGAAAAACGATATTTTACGCGAAGCACGCGAAACGCTCGAAAACCTGCAGGAAGAAAATGCTAATCAGCCGGATTTGGCGGATCGTGCTTCATCCGAAACGGACCGCGCAATCGAGCTACGCGCCCGAGATCGGCAACGCAAGTTGATCGCTAAAATCGATGCGGCATTGGAACGGTTGAACGATGGTACCTACGGTTATTGCGAGGAGACGGGGGAACCAATCAGCATAAAACGTCTGGATGCCCGTCCAATTGCGACCCTTTCTATTGAAGCTCAGGAACGTCACGAGAAGCGTGAAAAGGTTTATAAGGACGAATAGTCCTGATTTTACCCTGATTGAAAAAGGTCTGTGTCGGATGGATATTCGACACAGGCCTTTTTATTTCTGGCTTTTTTATTTCTGGCCGTTGACAGAGCCTTTGCTCTTGTGAAGAGGGAAATGCAATTTATGCCTTTTGGGCAACGCATCCCTCGGTCTGAAAATTGCTATTTTTTGGTCTGATTGGAGAGGTATAAACCGGTTATAATCAAACCAATTAGAAATAAGCGCATTTTAGCGCTGACTGGTATGTTTACCATCATTAGGCACATATGCGAGTTTGGCATGGATGGGAGTTTGGCACGCATGTTGCGGAAATTTTTTGTTAGACTACAATCAAAAAGAGTAAAATATTAAAATCGGAAATCGGGAAACGTCCCTTATAAAAGTTACGCAACACAATTGCATCTCTAGACAAATGTGAATTTTGTTTCTTTGAACTTTTTTCAGTCGAAATATGTGTTCAAAGTCGCGCCGCTTTAATGAAGACAAGCGGATTTGTTGCTATTTGAGAGTGTTGCTAGACCGGACGATCATTCAATTATGAAATTTGTCGACATCCCGCATAGTCGAGATCGAATTTTGTTACAGATTCCGTTCCAAACATATCCAAAAATGGACAAACTGAGCGATCTATAACGAAATAGCCGCAATTATTGTGTGTTCTCAGCTCTTTTCGTTCTTGATCGCGTTTTTCAATTCGTTTTCGAACATATGATCGAAATCGTCATCGAGATTTACAGCCGGATCAATTGTTTTAGGCGGTACCCGCAAGGATGGCTCACGACGCCCCTCGATTTCCGCGCTAATTGTTTCATCTTTCACCGATGGGGTGAAACGGGGTGTAAGTTCCTCTTTCCGTGTAGTTTGTCGAGGGGATGGACGCGTTGCCGGAGCAACCGAAAAATCTGTCAAGGTTGGTTCCTGCGGGACAGAGCTACGCGATGATCTGTTGCTGAATTCGTTGTTATCTGCAAACGCACCGACGTTCAGCTCGCTCGAGCGGTTTGGCGTTTTCGGTGGTATCGTATTATTAGGATCGTTGTACGACGAAGCCAAATTCACGTCACGCCGGTCTTCGAATGCTAAAGAAGGTTTTCTCGGAGATTGTCCAACGGGATTGACGTTAGCATTTTCTGTAGACGCACTGACGTTTAGTTCGGGCGCATAGCGACGGGGTGACGGGGCCGCCTCTCTTGATGAAAGTGGTTGGTTGAAATCCTCCTGCAATGAAGACAAATCAGCTTCACGCCGTTTGTCACTTGCCCGCATGGCAGGTGAAGCAGCAGGTCGTGTCGTATCGGATAAAGATTTACGCAATTCCGGTTCACGATAATTCGGAATCGATGAAGAGTCTGTTGCAACCTCATCCATCGGTGCAACATGAATTTCGCCTTTGGTTGAATTTTCATCCAATTTTATGTTGGTCTCGATAACAAGATCTGTTGGTCCACCAATCATCAGCAGATGTTCGACATTGTCTCGGCGCACAAGAACAAGGCGGCGAGTACGGTCAACTGCAGCCGCATCACGGACAGATAGCCGAGGCGTGCGTGATTTTCCGCCTACGACAAAGGTGCCGTTATTGAATTTACGCAGTAACTTGATTGTAACCGCAATTGCAGCAATAACGATAATAAGCACAACAAGGCTGCTAATGATATTCGCTGCAGATTGTCCGATCTGATTCTCTAACCAAAGATGCATGCCTTATTTCTCTCCTGCTGGAAAAGCGTGACCATATCCGTCTGTTTATCTATATGCCAGAGCACCTGTCGATGGAAAGTAGCAATATAGGGGAATGGACAGATGTTTACGGTTATATACACAGTGATTTTTTATTACAGTGATTTTTTATTCTAATAAAATTAACGCTGTCAAATTTCTGATTTCCGCCATTAACACTTCATGCCGGGCACAATTTGAGGCAAAATGTAATCGAGAATCAACTGTGATCGTAAGAGGCAGACATAAAATCATGAAAAAGCCGGAAACATTGACGCATAATTGGGCTTTTTCGAATAAAAATACACAGTTATTACGTTATCTCGCCGCTATAATTTTGAGCATTAGTGTTCTGGTAGGGATTGCCGACTGCTTCATGGGAGAAGAACAGTTGAATGTTCTTTCTTTGTTGCTGTTTTTATTTCTTGCAATAATTGGATTTGCTGTACTTTTATTGTTTTTGACAGGTGTTTTATCCAATTCAAAAGCTTTGGAAAACGATAGTAGAGCGTTGCTCATCGATGCGATTGATGACGCAATCATCCTTTCGGATGCGTCCGGACATATCGTTTCCACCAATGCTTCATGCGCAAAGCTTAATGGTTTTGATAGCGCAAAAACTGTGTTTTCTCTTTTTTCATCGCTTGAGGGCATCGAGCCAGCATTTTATCGCCTAACTGCGAAAGCACTAGCGGGTCAAACAGCACGCGAAGAATTGCGCGGAAATTCGCTTCATCAGCCAGATACGAACGAAACACAAGCTTGGTACAGTCTTTCGGTTAAACCGGTAAAGCTGAACGGGCGCGCCTTTTTGATATGGCGTCTTGAAGATACAGGCTTTGCTCGCAATATGTACGAGCCACTTTTCCGGAATCTACAGGAAGCCATTAATCATCTTGATCGGGCACCTGCCGGTTTTCTTTCAACCGATGTCAATGGCAGATTTCTTTATATCAATGCGTCATTGGCAAATTTGCTTCATATTGATCTCCAAAATTTCAAAATAGCGGGTGTTACATTTGATAAAGTCTTCAAGACTTTCGGGCAAACGTCAAACTGGGGAGAAATCAGGAAAAATATAGATCGTGCGGATGGAAGCTATGAGTTTTTTGTCGATTGGCATGGTGAGGCCCAAGATTATTTGAAGCTTATCGTTTGCGCAACCAAAGAGACATCCGAACAAGAGGAAGATATTATCTATCGGTTTGTGTTGCTACCATTGTCAAGACAAGCCGATATCGTGCCTACATTAGCAAGCCTGTCTGATAATTTCGCTTATTATTTTGACAATGCTCCGATAGCCCTTGCAATGGTTGACCGGCGGGGTGAATTAGCGAACATGAATCGCCCATTCCAACTCCTTTTCAATATAAAAAGCGGCAAAGACGAAAAAAAATTTCTTGGTGATTTATTCACGCTTGAAGGGAAGCGTAATTTAGAGGATCTAATCAAAAAAATATCTGAAGACCCACATGCGAAATTTTCAATTGAAGTTGGTCTTGCCGGCGATGAAAATAGACATTTCCGTTTGTTTTTCTTAGGAATTTCGGGAGAAACGCGTGAACAGAGTGAAGACGCGGCAATATTGTCTGTCGTGGAGACGACAGCGCAAAAAACTCTGGAAGACAAAATGGCGCAAGGGCAAAAGCTGCAGGCGATCGGGCAGCTCGCCGGTGGTATTGCTCACGACTTCAATAATGTTTTGACAGCAATTATCATGTCATGTGATCTGCTTTTGGCAAGCCATCGCAGTTCCGATCCGGCTCATGCTGATCTTATCAATATCAAAAACAATGCCAATCGTGCTGCTTCGCTTGTTCAACAATTATTGGCTTTTTCTCGGCGCCAAACATTGCGGCCGGAAGTGGTAGACCTGACGGAATTGCTTTCTGATGTGAGAAATCTTTTGACACCCCTTTTGGGAAGCAACATCCATTTGAAGTTCAATCACGGCCGCGATTTGTGGAGTGTCAAAGTTGATCAGGCATCTTTTCAGCGCGTTTTGATGAACCTTGTCATCAATGCGCGCGATGCGATGCCCAAGGGTGGGAATATTACGGTTACGACCACCAATCTGGCAAAACAAAAGGCTGCAGATCTAGGTTTTGAAGGATTGATTGCTGACGATTATGTGGAGCTTGATGTAGAAGACAACGGTACAGGTATACCAAAAGCAGTTCAGGAAAAAATGTTCGAACCGTTTTTTACCACAAAAGAGGTAGGCAAGGGTACGGGGCTTGGTCTTTCGATGGTCTACGGGATTGTCAAACAGACCGGTGGTTTTATTTACTGTGAGAGCGAAGAGGGGAAAGGTACGAAATTCCGTATCTTCCTGCCAAGATTCATTGCCGACCCCGTCAAAAATGAACAAAAAGCAATTGAACCGGTAAAATCATTAAGTGAAAAAAATGCCGATCTGTCAGGGAATGCAACTGTTCTTCTTGTTGAAGATGAAGCGGCGGTGAGAATGGGTGGTGTGCGCGCTCTCCAATCGCGCGGCTATAAAGTGCTGGAGGCCGAAAACGGTATTGAGGCACTTGATATCATAGCAGAACATAATGGTGCCGTTGATCTTGTCGTATCCGATGTTGTCATGCCGGAGATGGACGGACCAACATTGCTTGGCGAAATGCGGAAAAAATATCCGGATATAAAATTTGTCTTTGTTTCAGGATATGCGAAAGACGCTTTTGCAAAAAATCTGCCGCCTGACGCGGTTTTCGGATTTTTGTCGAAACCTTTCACGCTGAAGCAGTTGGCAATGAAAGTGAAAGAAATGCTTTCCGACGAGGGTACAACCGATTCATAATTTTTGCGTTTTTCATCAAAACAATTCGTTAAAATGATTGAAATCCGCGCTATCTAATGCAAGATACGCACCGTAAATATGCAAAAGAGGGTGAACCATGCGCAAAATTCTGATTTCTACAGTTTCAGCCTTGGCTTTGACTGGTAGTTTTTTCATATCGTCAGCTTATGCCGATATTGTTATCGGTTTCATCGGGCCAATTACGGGACCTGTTGCGGCTTACGGCATACAGGCTAATAACGGTGTGAAAGTGGCTATTGACGAATTGAATAAAAATGGCGGTATCAATGGCGAAAAAGTCGTTTTGAAGGTTTTTGACGACGGGGCAGAACCCAAGCAAGGCGTTTCAGCGGCAAATCAGTTGATTGGTGAAGGCATCCAATATGTCATCGGACCGGTTACCTCGAATATAGCGTTGCCTGTTTCCAATATTTTGGAAGAAAATGATGTTTTGATGATAACACCTTCATCAACAACACCTGAACTTTCGAGCCGTGGACTATGGAACGTCCTGCGCACTATTGGGCGGGATGACCAGCAGGGCGATTACGCAGCAGATTATTATATCAAACATCTGAAAGATAAACGCATTGCTATCATTCATGACCGTGCGACTTACGGCAAAGGTCTTGCTGATGCGTTCAAAGCTGCGCTCAATAAAGGCGGTGTAACAGAAGTCTTTTACGGTAATATTACACCGGGAGAGAAGGATTATTCTGTTATGGTCAGTCGGCTGAAACAGGAAAAAGTCGACTATGTCTACTTTGGCGGGTATCATCCCGAGGCCGGGCTACTCTTGAAGCAAATGCGTGAACAAGGTGTTGAAGCCCCACTTATCGGCGGCGATGGTTACAACACATCGGAATTGTGGTCGATTGCGGGAAATGCAGCCGAGGGATCGCTGTTCACCAATTCTGTGGATGTCAAGACAAACCCGGAAGCACAAGAGACGATCAAGGCATTGAAAGCACAGAATATTCCTCCAGAGACTTTTGCAATCAATGGTTATGCGGCTATACAGGTCTTGAGTTACGGCATTGAAAAAGCCGGTTCTGCTTCAGACCCCGAAGCAGTGGCAAAGGCAATCAAATCGGGCGAACCCATTAAAACGACTTTGGGCGAGATTACATATGGCGATCGCGGCGATATAACATCGAAAGTCTTTTCGATGTATAAATGGCATAATGGCGAGATTGTTTCTGCTGAGTAAACGATTTCAAAACAAAAGGCGGGTTCACACCGCCTTTTATTTTTCACACCGCCTTTTGTTTTTTATGAATTGCTTTCAACTCGGGCAAAATTGATTTTTTCAGTTGCGAGCAAGTGTTGTTGACTGATAAATGCGGTTCAGCATTTGCGCACCATCTTTTTGCATATTTGCCTCCATTTTACTTTCCGTCGCTTCAAGTAAGGCAGCAACCGTATTGTTTCGGATGGCAACGGGATTCCTTTCGTAACCTGGACGCAAAAAGAAATTGGCAGTGGGAACCTTGGCACGATATTGGGATGGCAAAGTCACCATGTCGTAGCCGTTGCCATCACCGGTGAGATTGAGCATCTCGAGTTCAGCTCCCGAAAGGGGGCGCGAGACACCTTTGCGCCGCAAGAATGTCAAGGAAGTTCTCAACTTATGAATCTGTAAAAGCGGCCCCACATCTTTATCCATGGTCATAGCATGCATACCAAGTCCTGCATCGGTTTTGGCGAGCTCGCTTTGAGCTCCCCAATTATGCGGAACTGTTTTTGCTTTTGCGGTCATGCGTTCAACCACATTTGCTTTTTCCAAAAGTTTTGTTCTTTCCGCTCCTGACGCCTGCTGTGCTTTTTGTCTTAGTTCTTTTGCAATGTCATTACCATATTCCCACATCAGGCTAACGCTTGCTGTCGCAACTAGCTGATTATATCCTATAGCGGTAGAGATTGGCCGGGCATTTGCTTTGCCTTTTATCATGCCCGATTGCAGATCGTGTGTGCCGTCACCGCCGGTTTCAAAAGCATAGATAGACACAAGTTGTTCACGATTAAGGCCAATTTCTTGTGCGGCATTTACGTAACTGCGCATAAATTCGCTTTCGTTAGATGGTCTTTCCGGTTGAAAACCGTAAACCCGTTTTGAAGCCGCGATAAAATCATCAACGCCCGGAATTGAACGCGAAGGCCCCGTTGTTTTGCCGGTGGAAGGTTTTGCTGGTCCGCTATAGAGAGGTGGCTGTGACAAAACATAATCGGTGAGCGCAATTGTTTGTCCACGTGCGCGCTTTTCATTGCGAAGCTTTCTTTTCGCGCTGACTTGGTCCCAATAGGCAGTAGCTTGTTTGTTATACGCATTATAGGCGTTCCGCCATGCCTCATAATCTTTGTTATTGATCGTGCCGAGAGGGCTTGCAGGCCGAATGCTGGATGTTATCTCGTTTGAAGTTTTTGACGACGATTGGAATTGTTGCAGTGAATCCGACATACAACCGCTGATAACCACACTACAACTTATCAAAAAAATAGTTTTTGTACGCAACACGACAGCTCGTTCCTGTAAGAGGTTTCTTAAGCTATTATGTGGTGAATTGGTTGATAAGTTGTGAAGAGGAAAATGGTATCGCGCCGAGGTTTATTTGGGCGCAAATCACATAAATCAACATTTTTTTGAATAGAATGACTCTTGTATTTTAATAAAATTGTCGATGCAGTTCATCAAACTATTCAAACAAAATAGAGCTCAATCTAGTTATGAAACAAAGTTTATTTGTGTGAATCAAAACAATTTTTTACCTGAAAAATATTTCAGGACAAAAAGTTGCAGCTAAATTTTTCAAACATATTCTTCGAATGCCCAAGGGTTTTAATATATCAACACATCAGAATGAAATAATTTGTTGATTGGCATTGGTGTTTTTATAATCGCTTTCAATAAATGCCCGCAACGTTGCCGGATAAAGCTTGTGTTCAACTTTAAGAACCCGCGCTGCTAAAGTTTCCGCCGTATCGTTGTCCAAAACGGGTACAGCAGCTTGACCTAATATAGAACCTTCATCCATGCCTTCGGTTACAAGATGTACAGTGCAACCGCTTATTTTTACGCCAGCATCCAACGCTCGCTGATGTGTGTTCAGACCTCTGAAAAGCGGGAGAAGAGCAGGGTGGATATTTAATATCCGCCCTTCATATGGTGTAATAATACGTTGAGAGATTAATCTCATAAAACCGGCAAGACAGATAATATCGGGTTTGAAGCTATCAATCCGGTTAAGAAGAGCAGTTTCGAATGTATCTTTGTCGGTAAAACTTTTGCGCCGCACGATATCGGCCGGAATTCCAAGAGCCCTTGCACGCTCGATACCCTTTGCGTCGTCAGTGTCACTTAAAACAGCGACAATCTCGGCCGGAAAATTATCTTTTCTTGTTGCTTCGACAAGCGATACCATATTGGTACCACTTCCCGAAATGAGGATAACTATTCTTTTTTTCATAGCGCGAGGTGACCTTTGTAAACAACGCCTTTGTCATTTCTAGCCGTAACAAGTCCAAGACGAACCGGTTTTTCACCTTCGGCCTGAAATGCAGTAAAAGCATCATCAGCTTTTTTGCTGTCGACGACAACAATCATCCCGATACCACAATTATAAGTCCGTAGCATTTCCTGTTCTGTAATGTTTCCCTGTTTGGCAAGCCAGGAGAACACAGGCGGAACTTTGATTGCGTCAAGATTTATTTCAACAGCCAATGTTTTTGGCAATACGCGCGGGATGTTTTCCGGAAAGCCACCGCCAGTAATGTGCGCCAAAGCCTTAAGGCCCAGATCTTTGCGCAACACTGAAAGAAGAGAGCGTACATAAATCCGTGTCGGTACCAATAAAGCTTCGGCAAGTGAAACGGTCTTATCGAAGGGAGCAGGGGCGTTAAAATCAAGGCCGCTTTTTTCAACAATACGGCGTACAAGCGAAAAACCGTTAGAATGGAGCCCCGAAGACGATAGCCCCAGTACCACATCTCCTTCATTTAGATCTTTCGAAGGGAGCAGCTTTCCGCGTTCTGCCGCGCCCACAGCAAAACCTGCCAAATCATAGTCGCCTTTAAGATACATGCCGGGCATTTCGGCAGTTTCACCACCTATAAGGGCAGCTCCTGCCTGCCTACAGCCTTCAGCAATGCCGGAAACGACTGCGGCACCCTGATTTGGGTCAAGTTTGCCGGTTGCATAATAATCAAGGAAAAAAAGCGGCTCGGCTCCCTGAACGACCAGATCATTGACACACATGGCCACAAGATCAATCCCGACTGTGTCGTGAATGCCGGTGTCGATAGCGATTTTTAATTTGGTTCCTACACCGTCATTTGCGGCTACAAGAACAGGGTCTTTGAAGCCGGCTGCTTTAAGATCGAACAATCCGCCGAACCCGCCCAATTCTGTATCGGAACCGGCGCGTTGTGTCGTTCGCACAATCGGTTTGATTTTTTCCACCATAAGGTTACCGGCGTCGATATCAACTCCGGCGTCCGCATAAGTCAGATTGTTTTTAAGGGGATGTGTGTCGCCCATCGGATTTATCCTCGATCATGATCATGAACACATGAGACCAATGCCACGTTCAAAGGCTGCTCGCAAGTTTTATCAAGCTTTAAAAAAAAGATATAAACGATTGTTTCTTGACGTTGTTATAGGAAGCTGCATATCCTTTTAAAACAACAAACTCAGTGGACGTCTATGAGCGATAGAGATTTTGATACCTCTTCCGAGGGGCCGTTGGTAGAAAAAGGTAAAAAAGGCTTGCGATTCAAACGGAATAAAAAGACTGTTTATATCCCGGCCTATGCTAATATTGCTTTCCGCGGGAATGTTAAGAGGCAAGCTATTTTTTGGCTTTTAACGCTTCTTTTCTTTATCATTTTCATGTTTGTTTTCAGTTCGATTCTCTTGCCATTTGTTGCCGGAATTGTGCTTGCCTATTTTCTCAACCCGATTGTTGAAATTCTTGAAAGAATCGGAATTTCAAGAATGTGGGGAACGGTTCTGATAACAATCGCTATTGTACTTGTGCTTGTTATCGCATTAACAATCCTTATTCCGGTTATTACGTCACAGTTACAACAATTTATCCGGGACGGGTTGCCGGTTTATGTAAACCGTATTCAAACTTTTTTTGCCAATCATAGTTTTGAATGGATCAAGCAATATATCGGCAGTGATGCCAACGAGATACAATCAAATATACAAGCATTGCTCGGCCAAAGTTCCGATCTCATCAAATCTGTGCTGAATTCGGTTCTCGATTCAGGAAAATCTCTCGTCAATCTTATAAGTCTTTTTGTTGTTGCTCCGGTTGTTGCTTTTTACATGCTGCTCGATTGGGAACGTATGGTGACAACTATTGATTCGTGGATACCGCGTAATCATCTGGAAACGGTGCGTGGAATTTTCCATGAAATGGATCGCGCTGTCGCAGGGTTTATTCGTGGTCAAACGTCTGTTTGTCTCGCACTCGGTGTTTATTATGCTGCCGGCCTCACGATTTCAGGTTTGAATTTCGGGTTGTTAATCGGTTTATTTGTAGGATTGATCAGTTTTATACCCTATGTAGGCTCAATGACCGGTTTTGTTCTTTCGGTGGGCGTCGCATGGGTTCAATTCTATCCAGAACATTGGGAACGGATTATCGTTGTTATGGGGGTATTTTTTGTAGGACAATTTCTTGAGGGTTATATTTTGCAACCAAAATTGGTGGGACAGTCGGTCGGCCTCCATCCTGTTTGGCTGATGTTTGCTCTTTTTGCCTTTGGTTCGCTATTCGGCTTTACCGGTATGTTGATTGCAGTTCCTGCAGCGGCGGCGGTCGGGGTTCTTGTGCGATTTGCGCTTCATACCTATCTTGAGTCACCGCTCTATTCGCCAAGCGGGTCATCAACAAGCGGGGATGTCGGAGAAAACGAATGAATAAAAGGTTGGAGCAATTACCGCTCTCACTTTCACATCCAACAGATTTTTACAAAGATGATCTTGTTGTAACAGAAAGCAACAAGGCCGCCTATGAGCTTATCGAGCACTGGCCGGACTGGCCGATGCCGATTGCTGTGCTTGTGGGCCCCGATGGTTCGGGCAAAACCCATTTTTCGACTGTGTGGCTAAATATAGCCAATGGAATTCGAATTCCTGCCAACAAATTGAACGAGGCAATAACTGCAATAAGAGATAGAAAATCGGTTCTCATAGAAGATATCGACAATTCGGCATTTGACGAGGTCGCATTTTTCCATCTCATAAATTCGGTCAAACAAGCCCACTTGTCTGACAAACGCGTTACACTTTTAATAACGGCCGATACTGTTCCGCTAGGCTGGGACGTGAAACTTGAGGATTTAAAAAGCAGACTGAAGTCGGTAACGTTAGCGGTTCTGGAGCAGCCGGATGACCAATTGTTGAATTCTGTAGCGTTTAAACTTTTTGCAGATCGACAAATAAGTGTCGATCCGGCGGTGATCGACTATCTGATCAGCCGTTGCGAACGGTCACTCTTTGCATTGGGAAAAGCAATTGAGGCAATTGATTGTTTGGCACTTCAAAGAAAGAGCAAAGTTACCAAGGCGATTGTAGCGGAAATTATTAACAGCGAATCCAAAGCGTCTTGAGCTTCTTACTGGCAGTATCAGCGTTTGACCGAGCTTGTGATAGCGCTATCAATCAAGCCTGATATCGTCGGGCTTGTTGGACTCAAGTTCTTTTCATTTGCCCAACCGATAATGTCAGTTGATGGCACAACGACGCGATGCCATGCACCTTGATGATCATAAGAGCGCATCTCTTGACCATTTTTAACGGTCGCAATTACTTTCGAATGCGAATCGGCGTTCATAAAAATAGGCGTGGGGGCTGTTGCAAAGATAACATTGGCAGCGTTATTGGCAGCAAATTTTGCCTTGGGAGGTAGGCTTTTATCCGGTTTATAGGGAACCAGAGGCGTTGCTTCTTTTGGCGTGATCAAGGCAGTTTTCGGGGTTACCAATTGGGAAGGAGATGGAACAGGAACGTTTATTAAATGCTGGTCGATTGATTTCAGCACTGCTGCTACTGTTGTACCAGTTTTAGTTGGTGTTGCACCAAGATTTGATGGGGATAGAACAGGTTTTGGCGCTTGGGCCTTGATGTGGTTGTCATCTGTTCTGACTTCATAACTTGTATGATACCAGCCGGCTCCCCCCATGAGTACCAGTCCACCAAGAATCAGATAACTTATAAAAGGAGACCTGGTTTTTTGTGACGCGCGCTTGTGAGGTTTTTTCGCTCGAGTTTGCTTCACTGCCATGATCGATCCTTTCACTTGGATCGATTCTGTCACCCAATTATTTTGAAAAAGTTACTAAAAATAAAAATATTGTCGTAATCGACGAAAAAATTGCGATTTGCGCTTGCACTTCCACATAGAAAAATTTAGGGAGAGTGCGTTAAACGTTAACAATACGTCGGAGCGTAGCGCAGCTTGGTAGCGCACCTGATTTGGGATCAGGGGGTCGTAGGTTCGAATCCTATCGCTCCGACCATGGCTTGATTTGACAAAAAGATGATGCGACATAATAGTTGTAAAAGATTATAAATTCTTTGATCGCATGATCCGAAGGGAAAAAATCATGGTAGCGCGAATTTTCAGTCCGGCTAAAACAGCTATGCAATCCGGAAAGGCAAATACCGGTTTTTGGGTTCTTCAATATGAACCGAATGAAGCCAAGATGATTGATTCATTAATGGGCTATACTTCATCCGCTGATATGAAGAGTCAGGTCAAATTGACGTTTGAAACGCAGGAAGAAGCTATCGCATTTGCTACAAAAAACGGCATAGCTTATCGTGTAGAAGAACCACATGCGATAACGCGCAAAAAAGTTTCTTACGCTGATAATTTCAGGAACGACCGCCAGGTTCCTTGGACCCATTGAGGCTGGCTGTTTTCTCTACTATTTTCTGGTCCCGTAGCTCAGCTGGATAGAGCAACGGCCTTCTAAGCCGTGGGTCACAGGTTCGAATCCTGTCGGGATCGCCATTTGTCTAAAAAATATCGGCTTTTATGACCGGCTTGGTATAACTGGTTGTATTCCCGCAGTGGGAACTGATACGTTCATTTTAGTAAAAATATCAGATCGAAGGAATCCACATTTAAATAAATGTGGGCCATATGATCTTTGGCTATGTATAAAATTATCCGATTTTATGCGGAATTAGGCGCCCAATTACGATTTCAGCGATAAAATTCTTTATAGAATATTGGCTGTGAATTGATGATAAAATTGCTTGAGCCGCCACTCAAACCAAATTTCTATTATAACTGATCGTTAAAGAACATTTTCAATGATTTTAAATCTATTACGAAAAATATGATCGTATTAAATAATTATAGACTTGATGAATTACAAAAATAAGTTTTATTTAGAAATTTATAAATTATTAACCTATTGAATTGGGATAATTACTGTGTGTATAATATGATATGTATTTGAAATAGAATTTTTTTTAATACATATATTTTAATTTTATTAAAAAATAATCAAAATTTGTTTTTAGACCTATTGCGTTATATGACGTCTTTTCGGATAAATTTTACCTATAGAAAAATATATGAGACGCGATTGCTTTTTATGGTTTAAAAATATGACAAAATGAGTAAAGAATAATGTCAATATCCTCTCTATTGGATAGAGAAGCGGGCGTTTTTTAAAGGAGCAATCAAGATGTATATTGCAATGAATCGTTTCACCGTTTTTAAGGCAAAAGGGGAAGACTTCGAAAGAAGGTGGAAAGATCGTCAGTCCCGGTTAGCGGAGTTGCCGGGGTTTGTTGAATTCCATTTATTACGTTGCGACACAGATAATTCTGACGATTATAGATTATATGCATCTCATACTGTTTGGAAATCGAAGGAAGATTTTATCCGCTGGACGAAATCTGAACAATTCAGAGATGCACATAAAAATGCAGGCGAGGCGAGCGAATTTTATGCTCATGGGCCAAAGTTTGAAGGTTTTGAATCCATAATCTGAAATATGTTCATCAAAAACACATGAAAAAAGAGCCTTTTGTAAAAAGCTACAAAAGGCTCTTTTATGTTTCTTTTAAATTACAAGATCAGCTGGAAAAAATGCTCCTTATTTCAAAAGAGGAGGCAGAATATTTTCAGAAAAATCTTGGTAGCAAACGGGGCGCAGGAAACGATAGATCGCGGCTGTGCCGACGGAAGTTGACTTTCCATCGGAAGTTGACGGGAATGGTCCACCATGAACCATAGCAGGCGATACTTCGACGCCGGTGCCAAACCCGTTGATCAAAAGTCGTCCGGCCATAATTTCGAGCAACGGAATCAATTCATTGGCCAGTGCAGTGTCCGAGTTGGTCAGATGTATGGCAATTGTCAATTGACCTTCGAGAGCCTCCAAAACCCTAATAAGATCATGTTTGTCATTACATTTGACAATCAGGCTTGATGAACCGAAAACTTCATCTGACAGGCGCTGATCTTTGATAAAGTCAGATGCAGAAACTTCAAAAAGTGCGGCTTGACACTCATATTCAGTACCCGGTTTACCGCGAGCAATTGTCGTTACTTTGGCATTGTTTTCCAATTGTTCTACACCATCGCGATAAGCTTTTGCTATGTGTGGTGTGAGCATTGTTTGCGGAGCGGCTGCCTTTGTAGCCTCTCGGGCGCTATTTAAAAATGCATCATATCCTTTCCCGCCAATAGCCAAAACCAAACCCGGATTTGTACAAAACTGGCCTGCTCCCATACATAGAGAGCTGATAAAAGACGAACCGATTTCGCTGCCACGTTCTTCCAGCGCTCCAGGCAACAACAATACCGGATTGATGCTGCTCATTTCAGCGTAAACAGGAATTGGCTGTTTACGTTTTGCAGCAATATCCATAAATGCAAGGCCACCTTTACGTGAACCGGTAAAACCGACAGCACGGATATGTGGGTCTGCAACGAGTTTTTGCGCAATTTCCCGTTCTGTTGTTTGCAATAGAGCAAAAGTACCGGCCGGCATATGACAGTCTGCAACGGCTTGTTGTACGCAACGTCCGATAACTTCTGAAGTACCCGGGTGAGCCGAGTGGGCTTTGACAATCACCGGACAGCCGGCTGCCAGAGCAGCTGCAGTATCGCCACCAGCGACAGAAAATGCGTAAGGAAAATTTGAAGCTCCAAAAACGGCAACGGGCCCAATTCCGATATTACGGAATATCAAACCCGGTTTTGCTTGGGGTTTTCGGTTCAAATCTGCCGGATCATCGCGCCGATCAATAAAATGCGCTGATCGTACTTCCCGCGCGAACATTTTCAACTGATTGACAGTACGCATGCGTTCCCCTTCGAGACGGGCTTTTGGCAGGCCGGTTTCTGCCATTGAGCGTGCAATCAGTTCATCTCCTGTTGCTGCGATAAGCTCGGCAATTTTTTCCAAAAAAGCGGCACGTTTCTCAAGATCTGTTTCGCGATAGACGGGAAATGCTTTCCATGCGGCTTCGGTGGCTTGTGCTAGGTCTTCCAGGGTGGCACCACCGAATGTTCCGGGCAAATGTTTTCCGGTAGCGGCTTCGATAGCCTGAAACTGACCATCTTTGCCCATATGTGATGATCCATTGATGAGTAATTCACCGGTAATATTCATTGTGGCGACTCCTTATCTGTTTTTTGCCAGTTCCCAACCACGCCAAACGAGGTACTCGGGAATAATAATTGAAGGGTTATGGTGCCTTTCACCAGTAGGATTTTTGTAACGGCAATCAGGATTGACACAGTCGCTAAAAATCACTTCTCCCTCCGTTAATATATTATAGATATTTTAAATTCGAAATATATGAGTTGTCTTTCGCTTTTACAAACTAATGTGATGCGAAAAAAAACGATGTGGAGTTAACGCGCCCATCGGAGTGCTAAAACATCAAGTTGTTTTGCCATTTCCAATATTTCAGAGCGAATTTCTGTAGAGACTGGTGGTAAGGGTGCCCGCAATCCATCATGATGGATTATACCACCTTCTTTCATCAGTATTTTTGCAGTTGCGAAACTTCCTTGCCGATTTTCGAGATTTATAAGCGGTAACCAATGCATATAAGCGGTTTTTGCTTTTTCAAGATTTCCTTCCATAAAAGGATCGAATACCTGTCTTATACCATCGACATAGCCGCCACCCGTCATAGCCCCTTTTGCACCGGCTCTGAGATCTGAAAGAAGAGTAATTCCTTCTTCACCATCAAAGGGGCCTTCAATGTATTTTCCGCCTTCTGTAATCAGTTGACGTAGTTTGTTGGCAGCTTGTGGCGTTTCGATTTTGAAATAGGATATATTTTCCAGTTCTTTTGCCATTCGCACCAGAAGCGGAACCGAAAGGAAAGTTCCGCTCATCGGCGCATCTTGTATCATAATCGGAATGGATATGGCGTCCGAGATAGTTTTATAAAATTCGAAAATCTGTTCTCCCGAAACGAGTAATATTAAACCATGGTAGGGTAGCTTGAATTACATAATATTATTAATCTGTCTATCTATGTTTTTTATGCATTTTTGACTATGTTTACTTATTCAATTTTGATGATTCGGAGATGTTTAATTCATGTATATTTCTGGTGAAACAATTGATGATATACTGTTTAAACTGTATCCAAAAATAATTAAAAGCAAAAGCTTTGTGGAAGCAACTAAAGGGCGAAACAGAGAGGTTACTGGAGTTCTCTTAAAGCTTAAAAATCCCAGAGCTCGTTTAAGTCGAACAGAAGAAAGGCAGATTCTATACAGCGGCCTGGGTGAAACACTATGGTATTTTTCTGGAAGAAATGACTTGGAGTTTATTGAAAATTATATTCCGAGATATAGGGAAAGAGCTGGTTTTTCTAAAAGAGCAAAAACAGTAAGGAGCGCTTATGGGGCAAGACTGTTTGGTTCAAAAGGTCAAGTCGAAAATATGATTAAATTATTGCGTTGTAAGCCATCTACACGACAAGCAGTGATTCAAATTTTTGATAAAACGGATTTAAGTAAAACAATAAAAAGGTTGGATAAGAGAAAAAACGAACAAAGAAAAAAAATTGTAGATGTTCCTTGTACGTGCACAATGCAATTTTTATGTCGATCTAATAGATTAGATATGATTGTATCAATGCGGTCAAATGATGCATATATCGGTCTACCTCATGATATATTTGCTTTTACGTTTATTCAAGAATATGTAGCGAAGTGTTTAGGAATGAAATTAGGTGAATATTATCATTTTGTCGGAAGTTTACATATTTATGAAAGCGACATACCAAAAGCGGAAATTTACATTAATGAAGAAGGTAGTTTGGAGAAGCAGAAAAAAATCGCGATTCCTACAATGCCTGCAATGCCGAATGGTGATCCTCGTGAATCAATGAAATGGCTTCTGGAAAATGAGGAAAAAATACGTTTGGGCGAAACAGTTTTAGAGCAAAACTCGGGTATATCACCTTATTGGCAAGATATTGCTTTGATATTACTTATAAAAAAATTGAAAGGAAAACTGAAAAAAATTCCGGAAAAACGGGATATGAGGATACTCATTTCAGCTAAGCAAAAATTGAGTACAGATTTCTACGAGAAATATATTAGAAAAAGGGAAAACAGAGAAAAGAACCTCTTTAATTCTTTTATTTTTCCGGAAAAATAAGGCGCTGATATGTCGAAAAATAAACTGGAACAAGTTCAAGAGATAAAAAAAAGTTTAAATGATTTTTCTGAAAAAATATTCAAACTTGTTGGCTTAGACTCTGAAACAAAAATAGAGGTATTGTCAAAACAAATTAATGATAGCATCAGAAGAGTCAAGTATGTGAAGTATTTGACGAATGCAAAGTTTGTTCACGAGAGAATGGAACCGTCATCGGAATTATTCGATCCCTTGAAAGCTGCAGTTCTGATGACGAGGCAGGGGAATATAGATGAAGCTTGCTGGTTAGTTTTCCTAGCTGTGCACTTTGGAAAACATTCAAAAAACAAGTGGCGTCTAGTCCGAAAGATATATGGGAAGTTAGGTTCGTCCGACCATTGGTGTTGGAATTCTATTAAAGGCGATCTTAAGGCTTTTAGTAATTGGTTCAATGATAATATTCATCATTTTGATAATGAAAGGTTTAGTAATCATCGTAAATATGAGAGCCTAAAAGATACGGTAAAAGTGCTGGCGAGCTATGTTAATTGGGTGCAATCGTGTGGCGGACATGATAATATGATCCGTGATATTCATAGGCAGGTTGGACAAAATCCGCGGGAAGTTTTTGATCAGCTTTATAAAAATATGAATAAAGTCACGAGGTTTGGGAGACTGGCTAAGTTTGACTATCTAACAATGTTAGGAAAGTTAGGAATTTTTCCTATAGAACCGGGATCAGCCTATTTGAAGGATAATGCAACTGGTCCAATTCGCGGTGCGAGGTTATTATTTGGAGGAGATGTAAACGCACAAATTTCCCCAAAGAATTTGGAGGAGCGTTTAAAAAAAATTGACGACCATTTGCATGTAGGCATGCAAGTGTTAGAAGATTCATTATGCAACTGGCAAAAAAGTCCTGAGGTCTATACCTTGTTTAGAGGATAAGCTTCAAAGGAATTCACTCCATTTGTACCGCCGTTTCAGGTGATTCAGTTGGTTGGCTTTGATACGGCCAGAATGTTGAAGTTGCCCAACTACAATACCGCTTGAAATGCCTATTTGACTAGCCAGACGTAATATATCCTTCGTTTTTACGTTGACCGTTCTAAGCCGATCTTTAAAACGTTCTGGAATTAAAGTCTGTTCTGAAAATAAATTCGCCTCTATTTCTTCGTTGGATGATACATCGCTATTGTCTTCTAAAAAAAGTGGAGTTTCTCTATGTAGGATCAAGTGTCCAATTTCATGAAAAAAAGTAAACCAAAAATGATCGTCAGACTTATATCTCATACTGAGTACAATTTGAGCTTTCTTTTCCGTTAAAAATCGTGTTGCTCCGCTGGCTTTACAACCTTTAGGAGCACTTATGATTGTCAATACAATCCCGCAGTTTGCACAAATTCGTTTCAAGTCAGGTATGAATAGCGCTGGATCCTTGCGCCTTGTTAGTTTCCTCATATTTTGAATATTAGATTTTAAAATATCGACATCCCAGTCAGAACATACAACATTTTCTGCTTTTATTTCAGCCCACCTCAGCCATGCAGTCACAGCTGCAGGATTAGATATATATGTGGGCGAGGTTCTGAAGGCTGCGACAGCATTAAATTTTAAATATCTATTATTCCAATCTTTTGCCGATTTTATGTTAAAGAAAGATTTCATTTTTTCGATGACATTTTTGGTATTGGTTGTTGTCGGTAACCAACCCAATTTTTTCATTTCATTTATAGGAAATGTAGATGCCCAAGAAAAATTTAATTCATCTATCAATTTGGGAGTTTTCTTCAGTCGAACAACTTCGTCTCTATATTTTTTTTCCCGATTTAGCCAAAAGTTAGGTGTCGAGCCAAAAAAACTGCTTAATTGAAGTGCTATATCTTGAGTTATAACTTCGTCACCACTTATGATTTTAAGTAGTACATTATCAGGAATATCTATTTCATTAGCTAATTCTTTATAATCGTATCCGGCTTTAACCATTAAGCGTTGAATGGTAGCCCCAGGCGGCGATACCCAATCTGGCAAAAAAGTATCAAGGCTTTTCATGATTAACACCTGTTATTTTAATATGTCGAATTTTACTGGGATCAAGAATAACATTTGATTTTGTCCGATTTATCAGATCATTAATCTTGAACTGAACACTTAAATTTGGACGAAGCTTTAATAAAATTTCGTCTGTAGCTATAAATAAAGCTTCATATCCAAATTTTATAATTTCATCCAGGGATTCAGCTGCCTCAAAATCACGAAAAACTGACATCAAATCATTAGCTAATTCGTCACCATACAAGTTTTTCAATTTTTTTGATGATTCAATTAAATCTCGCAATTGAAAAGTAGCGAAAGCAATTTCCATCCCCAGCCTTCATTTTGAATCAGCTAATGTTGAGAATTGAACATAGAACGCGAGTTTGTGCAATATCCATATATAACACGATGGCTAATTAATTCAGCATTCCTGAATTAAACCAACTATAAGTAACGTTTGATGATGGGGGTAACTTCTTTATTTCCATAAAACGCAACTAATTTGAAAGAGTTAATGGCATTCCGTTTTGCGTTTGTTTTCTTCAATGTCAATGACTGTTCACACGAGTGCTGCATATTCGAAGCGCATTACGAATTGTCAAAGGTTGTTCAGTGATATTTCCGGTTGTGGTGATGTCTAGATAAGAATTCAGATAAGGTAATGCTTGCACCTGCTTTTGCAGATTAATTGTGCAGAAACAGACTTGGTACTTGTCCATCAACAGTTGAAGATCACTTACCAACGCAAGATTTTAGAAAGCTGCGGAGGATTTCGTTGATAATTTCTAGTTTTTTCAAGAATTGGCGCCTTCTTGGACATCCATATGAATAACCGGCAACCAGTCAATTATATCGGCTAGCGGGCTTTTTACGGCCGGTCAACTGATGCAGCGTTCAATAGCTGTTGCTTGTCATCCATTGTCGGCGAGAGCCGTGTCGCATTGCTTTTGCGTAAAAATAATATTCGAAAGCATAGTTATAACATCTATCTTAAGCTACCTGATTGCCATAACTCATGTGATGATAAAACATGTACTAATGGTATAAATGTAGTTGATGGACCATCATGCGAATGTAACTGTAAGAATATTGCAAAATTGAATCGCATTGGCGCAACCTGCCTTGACAATCGACTTGTTGCCAAGAATTACCATAATGGTTTGGAATGCAGATTACTTCTTTTTCTACTCTTGACGTTTGTCGCGCAGCTCCAAGATGAAAGTCTTGCCTATCTGTAGATCAAATGACCTCTTGAACTATTGTCTTCGGCTTGTTGATATTAGCCAAGAAGAGCCGTGGTGATTGCCTCGTTGGCTTTTCTGAGCAATTCGGTAGCTACGCGCCCAAGCGCGTCTAGCCGTTTCAGAATTTAGTCTTTCGGCGCTGTCATGAAGCTTATGTAGTCGAAAAGGCTTTTCCGGAGTTGTGTTTGACTCATGCCAGATAGATAGCATTGTCGAAACAAGATAGGCAGAAGGTTGGTCTTGGATGAAATTGTTATGAGCGAGGTGCCACTGTTGAGTGTGGCAAAAATAACCGAGTTCGCATCCATAATGGTGAAAAACTTTACCTCAAATCGATAAGAAGTGTTCGTTTTCAATGGATTTGAATGACAAGTTTGTGTCCGACAAACATCAAGATAGGCTGTGACCGTTTAATAAAAATAGCGAAAAGTAAAAATCGCTTAACTTCGCTTTGAAAAATAATACAACTCAATGATTTGAATATACAAAGGTGGTACGCCCAAGGGGATTTGAACCCCTGTTTCCGCCGTGAAAGGGCGGCGTCCTAACCACTAGACGATGGGCGCGTATCAGTGAGACGGCTTATAGAGAGGATATTTTTTAATCGCAAGCCCCCTTAAGCATTTTTTTTTAATTTTTTGCCGAACATGTCCAATTCCAATCGCGTTTTGGCCCCACATCGACATGGATTGATTGGTGACAATAGGTGCCTACGCCGCCGCGGTTGGGCAAAGCGCGAACAAATTTGGCAACATCCCATTTATTTGTGTCGGGAACCTGTATATCCGCTGCAGCACAGGACATATGCATGGAGCGTTTTGCGCCATTTACTTTCTGATTGTATGACGGACTACGATAGCCGGATGTTATAATAACCGGCTTGTTGAAGCGTCTTTCGATAGTTTTCAGGATAGCGACCAGTTGAGGTCTCAGGCATGAAACTTCAACATCTTTACGGGCTACTTTCAGTCCATTTGGCAATGAACGACCGTAGATACTGACCGATGCTAAGGTGTAAAGTGAAGGCGAATCAATTTCGTTTGCGTCAATGTCGGTATCATCATAGAGACTCGTACGATGTTTAATGACGATACCACCATTGGGACGAACGCCGGGTAAGTCATCATTATATTCATGCGGATCTTTCTTCGGCAGCGGTACAAGTGCTGTTTTGGTTTCGCTATCAACCGGCTTATTACTCTTTTGGTTATCCGAACGACCGAATAACCGCATTAAACTTCCCTGTTTTTGGCTTTTAGCGTCGCGTTCAGGCGGTTGTTGTGTGTTGGAAGGGTTTTGTGAAACATCCTCAGTAGAAGAATCACGAGAAACGGTTGTTTGGCTGGAGGGAGGGGTGCCGCCATCATTATGTTGTGCCTCCGGCGCTGCCGTTGATGTATTTTGATTGGGGGAAGATGCACTGGGCTGTGACGACTGTTCACTCGCATCCGAGTTCGTTGTCGTGGGAGTGTTTTTAGCTGTAGCGGGTTCGGTCTTTTTCCCAAGAAAAGAAAAAAGCGCGGTCTTTTTAGGCTTCGCTTCTTCGGCAGAAGTTGTTTCAGTTGCCGGGCTCACAATTGGAACCCCAGAATTTCCCGTGGACAAGGAATGATTGTCCGCCGTTTTATTATCTGTCAGAGCTGTTTGTTGCGAAGAATCTCCCCCTTTATCATTGTGCGAGGGCGGTTGCGTTGGAAGCGGCACTTGTGCCGGTTGAGCATGACTTTGACCTGCGGCTATTTGATTGCTGTTGATTTCTTGAGCAGATTGAGGATTCACACCATTTGCAGGGGAAGGGTTACCCGAACCATTGTCTATTTGCGAGTTTGAAGTGTTGGACGCCTTTTCTATTCCGCTCATTCCCGCATTATTGGCTGTACAGGCTGACAACAATAATGCCGCCGCCATGATAAGCCCGGAACATAATGACCTGCCGTGAAAAAGATACGAATGGTCTTTCTTCGGAAAAATGTCGGTATCTGCGAACAATCAGCAACCTTTCATTGCGGCCGAAGGCCTAACGCTTTTTCACTATTCTAAACAAACACTTCCAATCGCAGCATCCGATCTCGCAATAAAATGCGTCGATTTTATATCGAGAACGTAAAATTCTTATCACGTTGCGAGTCAAAATTGTAATCTATGACACTTTAACCACACAATTGCAGGAAAACAACAAAACTGCTCGAATATCTCCTATCCTCTCTTGACGTTGGCTTTGTGATAATCTCATGATAAAGAAAACATTTATGCGAGTGATGGGAAAATAGAATTAAGATGCACAGGTCTTTTAAAAGAAAGCACAGTATTGTTCTTACTATGATAGCAGTTGCGGTTATGGGCTGTGCTCGTGGCGCAGAATTTACCGCGCCGGAACAAGCAGGTGCCTCCCATCAAGAATCATATCCGCGATTTTCGGATAAACCCCGAGCCGCAACCGAACAATTTTCCGAAGTCGAAAAACAATCTTTGACCAATCGGCTGGATTCGGAAGCGGCACGTCTGAAAAAAGTGCCGGGGCCATCCGCGAATAGTGCATCCAATCTGGCAAAAGCCAAGGACGATGCGCGTCGTGAGGCGGAAGAAACAGTCCGCCAGATCGAACAGAGTGGCAAACAGGATTAATTTTTCTTGGACCATGTATGTTCTATTAGAAAACTTTTAACATCAACTTTTTGACCGGATTAAAAAATGTCGGAAGAATTCCATAAAATTCGTCGTTTGCCGCCTTATGTATTCGAACAGGTTAACCGCCTGAAGGCAGCCGCGCGAGCGAAGGGGGCCGATATTATTGACCTCGGAATGGGGAATCCGGATTTGCCGACGCCGCAAAATATCGTCGATAAACTTTGCGAGGTTGTACAGGATCCCCGAACACACCGTTATTCTGCATCACGTGGCATTCCCGGACTAAGACGGGCGCAAGCAAAATATTATGAACGCCGTTTCGGCGTAAAATTGGATCCCAATACGCAAGTCATCGCCACCTTGGGGTCGAAAGAAGGGTTTGCCAATATGGCACAGGCAATTACTGCGCCTGGCGATGTTGTCTTGTGTCCGAACCCGACATATCCCATTCATTCTTTCGGTTTTATTATGTCTGGAGGGGTTATCCGCTCTATGCCGGCCTATCCGGGCGAAGAGTTGCTCCGTGCGCTTGATCGCGCGGTCAAGCATTCTATCCCCAAGCCGATTGCTGTCATTCTCAATTACCCTTCCAACCCCACTGCTTATGTTGCAGATCTCGATTTTTATAAGGAAGTCGTTGATTTTGCCAAGAAGAACGAAATCATCCTGCTTTCTGACCTCGCTTATGCCGAGATCTATTTTGGCGACAAAGAGCCGCCTTCAGTTTTACAGGTACCAGGTGCGATTGATGTTGCCGTTGAATTTACGTCGATGTCGAAAACTTTTTCAATGCCGGGTTGGCGCATGGGATTTGCAGTGGGCAATGAACGATTGATTGCTGCTTTGACGCGCGTTAAATCCTATCTTGATTACGGCGCATTTACCCCAATTCAGGTTGCTGCGGCTTATGCATTGAATGGCGACGGATCGGATATTGCTTATGTGCGGTCGGTCTATAAAAAGCGTCGTGATGTCATGGTGGAAAGTTTTCACCGTGCCGGATGGGACGTTCCTTCACCTGAAGCAACGATGTTTGCATGGGCCCCAATACCCGAGCAATTTAAGCATTTAGGGTCACTTGAATTTTCAAAATTACTTATTGAAAAAGCCGATGTTGCGGTTTCTCCCGGAATTGGATTTGGTGAGCAGGGGGATGATTATGTCCGCATTGCACTTGTCGAGAACGAGCACCGTTTAAGGCAGGCTGCCCGCAATATAAAGCGCTTCTTTTCCGAAGAAAAAAACAAGGCAGCCTAACCAATGGTAAATGCGTTGAGGATCGGCATAGTCGGGCTTGGAACGGTCGGAAGTTCTGTTGTTCGTATATTGAAAGAAAAACAGGATTTGCTGACGAAGCAATGTGGCAGGCCCATTGACGTCGTGGCTGTGAGTGCACGTGACAGAACAAGGGAGCGTGGCATTGATCTTCAACACATCGAATGGGTCGATGACCCATTGGTGCTGGCAGCAAGCGACAACATTGATGTTTTTGTCGAACTTATTGGCGGCGAGGAGGGGATTGCGCGTTTTTGTGTCGAAGAAGCACTGAAACACGGTCACCATGTTGTAACAGCCAACAAGGCCTTGCTCGCTCGTCACGGAGTGGCGTTAGCAAAAATTGCCGAGAAAAAAGGCGTTCTTTTAAATTTCGAGGCAGCGGTTGCGGGCGGTATTCCCGTTATCAAGGCGATGCGCGAGTCGCTTTCGGGAAACAATGTTTCCAGAGTTTACGGTATTTTGAATGGTACATGTAATTACATTTTAACCCGTATGCTTGCCGAAGGAATTTCTTTTGAAGAATGTCTGAAAGAAGCTCAAAAACTGGGTTATGCCGAAGCTGATCCTACTTTCGATATCGAAGGCTTTGATACAGCGCACAAACTAGCTCTGCTGACAAGCTTGGCTTTTGGTTGTGTCATTTCCGTTGACGATATCTATGTCGAAGGAATAAGCAATATATCGCTTGCCGATATTCATGCTGCGGATGAACTCGGTTACCGGATCAAGCTTCTTGGCGTTGCTGTTAAAACCGACACCGGTATTGAACAACGTGTGCATCCGACAATGGTGCCGACCTCTTCCGTTATTGCGCAAGTGCAAGGTGTCACAAATGCGGTTTCTATACAAACCGATCTTTTGGGTGAATTGCTGCTGTCCGGCCCTGGAGCCGGAGGAAACGCAACAGCATCCGCTGTTATTGGCGATATCGCCGATATTGCCAAATCCCATCCGGGTTTTCAACACGGACCGGTTTTCGGCACGCCGGCTCAAGCTCTTGCACCTTATAAACGTGCGCGGATGAGGGCCCATGCAGGGGGCTATTTCATCCGTTTGACAGTCAATGACAAGATCGGTGTTTTTGCGACTGTCGCAAAACGTATGGCTGAAAACTCCATTTCATTGGAATCCATTGTTCAACGGCCACTTGCAGAAAATAAGCAGCCG
Source organism: Bartonella sp. M0283 (assembly GCF_016100455.1). Classification (NCBI taxonomy): domain Bacteria; kingdom Pseudomonadati; phylum Pseudomonadota; class Alphaproteobacteria; order Hyphomicrobiales; family Bartonellaceae; genus Bartonella; species Bartonella sp. M0283. Next base: position 828,066 of record NZ_JACFSK010000001.1, read on the forward strand.
AATACGAAGAATATTGTTCTTGTGACTCACGAAACAACCGAGTCGTCAGTGCGTAAAGCTTTGTCGTCCATTATGGAAGACGGGCACCTTATTGATAAGCCGCAAATGATACGCATTGAACGCCCCAACTAAAAATCGGGTATTTTGACATTGGCTTGTGTAATGATCACTAATATTATCAATTATAAGTCATGAATTGATCATAATTCCTCTTGCGATAAACGTTAGTCTTTGCCAAAAGGCTGTTGTATAGTGTTGCGCAACAATTTTAGTTTTTTTTAACAATTACCCGATGGGATCAATCACATGTCGAACTCGGCTGACCGTACATTACATGGACTCAATCGTATTTTAACACTTGAGCTCGCTCGCGTTACCGAACGCGCGGCTGTAGCCGCCGCACGCATTCGTGGATGCGGAGATGAAAAGGCAGCCGATCAGGCAGCCGTTGATGCGATGCGCAAAGAATTGAATCGCCTACCGATAGATGGCACGGTTGTTATTGGTGAAGGAGAACGTGATGAAGCTCCTATGCTCTATATTGGTGAAAAAGTCGGCACCAAGGAAGGTCCGTCTGTCGATATAGCACTCGATCCTCTGGAAGGAACAACCATATGCGCGAAGAACTTGCCTAACTCGTTGGCGGTTATTGCCATGGCGGAAAAGGGCAATTTGCTCTATGCACCGGATGTCTACATGGAGAAGATCGCTATAGGTCCAGGATATCCCAAAGGCCTCGTTGACATAGATGCGAGCCCTGTTGACAATATCAACGCACTTGCCAAAGCAAAAGGTGTCAAGCCGAATATGATTACAGCTTGTATCATGGATAGGCCCCGCCACGCCAAGCTTATTGAAGCAGTACGTACGACCGGAGCATCGATCCGCTTGATTGGCGACGGCGATGTTGCGGGAATTATTCATACAACCGATCCTGATGAGACCGGTATCGATATTTATATGGGAATAGGTGGCGCACCGGAAGGTGTGCTGGCTGCCGCCGCATTACGTTGCATTGGTGGGCAAATGCAAGGTCGTTTACAATTGAACACCCAAGAAAAAATCGATCGTGCCGCCAAAATGGGCGTTAAAGACCCGAACAAAGTCTATACTATGGAAGAAATGGCTAAGGGTGATGTGCTGTTTGCAGCGACTGGCGTTACCGACGGAAACCTGCTTTCCGGCGTAAAATTTGCCAAAAATTATATTCAAACAGACACTATTGTAATGCGTTCACATACAGGCACAATTCGTAATATTATTGCCCGTCATCAGGATATGAAAAAGTTTGACTAATTCCAGTGAATTAAACCGGCATTGCCGATGATATGCACTTAGATTATTCCAAAGGCGTATTTCGATCGTGAAATACGCCTTTTTACATGACCTTTCCATCAAGAAACGGGAGTATACGGTTTCCCGCTGTTTTATGAAGTAACAGGGGCGGTTTTATAAAGGCGATACGGTTCTCTGGATACTCGATACTTTGTTTGATTATTTGAGAGATAACAAATTGAATTTGACCAAAACGAAACCTTGCCGTAATAATGTTATATTTTTCAGTGAATAGTGAGCCAAAAGCACAAGAAACAAATTTTACACCTGATGAATTATCGGAAAGTTATTTTTTCAAACACATAATTTAGCGCCGCATAAATCAAAGCGGGCTTGAAAGTAGCTTTATTCCAATAAAAAATTTTAATAAACGAAGACGACATACTAGCGTAATTTTCAAGTCAATATTTTTCGATTTAAATTTATATTTATTAATGTATGAACGATAACGGCTAACGAGCAGAAACGGCATTATTTATGAATAACAACAACCGGATTTCAAAGTGAATGAATGGCTTTCCATTGAGGCTAGTATATGAAAGCGATCTCATTCCAGCAATATCACATGAATAAAACCAGTTTAGAAGAAAAAAAGTGCCGCCCATTCGGGCTGCACTTTCAATATGCTAAAACAATGTGCGACAAAATTAGTCGACTTTTACAGTCTTAACCCAGCCATAGGGATCTTTCGCTTCACCTTTTTGAATGTGAATGAGTTGATCACGTAATTTCTGGGTTATTTCGCCGCCATTCCCATTACCGATAACCGTTTCACCATCTTTGTATTTGAATACGCCGATTGGCGTTATCACAGCGGCGGTACCGCATGCGAACACTTCTTTAAGGTGACCGCTTTTTGCATCTTTTTTGAGTTCGTCGAAGGAATAGCTGCGTTCCTCGACTTTCATGCCATTATCCTTGGCGAGCTGCAAAATCGACATCCTCGTAACGCCGTGCAGAATTGTTCCATCAAGTTTAGGGGTGATGAGGCGATTATCATCCATAACAAAGCAGACATTCATACCACCCAGTTCTTCAATCCATTTGCGTTCAACAACGTCGAGGAACAGAACCTGATCGCAACCATTTTTTTCGGCGTTGATTTGGGCAAGAAGACTGGAGGCATAATTACCGCCACATTTTGCTTCACCTGTGCCACCGGGGCCGGCGCGGCTGAACTCTGTATCAAGCCAAACACTGACCGGTTTGGTCGAGCCGCTCTTGAAATACGAACCGACTGGTGAGGCAATGACACTAAAAATATATTCATTGGCCGGGTGAACGCCTAAAAAGGCTTCATTGGCAAACATGAAAGGACGTAGATACAAACTGGAGTCGGGTGTTTCCGGAATCCAATTACGGTCTATTTTTACAAGTTCTTTTATTGCCGTGAGGAAGACATCCTTATCAACCGGTGGCATTGCCAACCTTATTGCTGAATTATGAAAACGTTCTGCATTTGCTTCCGGACGAAAAAGGAGGATACGACCATCATGGGCGCGATAGGCTTTTAGTCCTTCGAAGATTTCCTGCCCGTAGTGTAGAATTGCACTTGCCGGGTCAATCTCGAAAGGTTTGCGCGCAGTTATAACCGCGTCATGCCAACCTTTGTCAGTCGACCATTGCACCACTGCCATGTGGTCGGTAAACACGCGACCAAATCCAGGATTCTTCAATAGTTCCGCACGCTTTTCAGCGCTAACGGGATTGGGGTTTTTTTCTATTTTAAATGGAAGAACAGTACTGGAACCTGTCATGACAATAACCTTTTGAAATCTATCTTTCCTTATTGCACGCCTTTAACAATTAACAATTTTGGTCGAGCAATAAGGTTTGAACATTAAAATTTGTTTGCCATCGGTGTCAACGATTTTAGATATTTTCGAGGCTGGAAGAACAACATTGTGAAATTGTTCTCGCATTTGAAGACTGAAGATTTTTAATCTGTCCTCTGAAAAAAAAGAAAATTGTTTCTCGTATCCTAACCGGCGAATTAGCCGATTTAATAGCTGTTCCGAAAATAATGAAAATATTCAAGATTATAGAAACGGTGAGTTATCAATCAATTTATGATTTTTCGATGTTGAATTTGGATTATGAATTAACGATTTTTGCTTCTAACAACCGCATGTGGTGTTTTATTGTCTTATTCTCCATTTCCCTTAACGTGTTGAATGATTGTTATTGTCGACTATGTAGAAAATAACTAGGTATGAAATAATATTTGTAATAGAGAAAATACTTCTCTAAAACTTGGTTTATAAAAATAATAAAATTTTTTAAAAATTATTATAATTGTGAATATTCTGAATTAAAAGTAGTTAATAAAAAATATTTTTAAACTTTTTTGATACGAAAAATCTTGATAATTGACCGAAAACCTTCACATCTATTTACATTATAATATTGAAGACAACAATATTGCAGATAAATCAAGGGAACTTTTATAGGAAAATTGTAAAATGAGCAGGTAAAGAGCACTCGGCATTTTCAAACGTGCAGCCACATAAAAACCGGACGAAGATTGAATTCCGTTTAGAGTGAAGCAGGTTTTGAATTATCGATCATAATCGTTGTATTTGGAAAAAGGAAAGTTCGCCTGACAAGAAGCGGAACTTTCCCAAAGAAATTACTATTGGTTCATTAAAATTGGAAAACAGCTATTTCAGCACGCTATTTTCCAACGAAGCAATTTCCTTTTTGGCTTCTGATGCGATCGCAAATGCTGATTGCATTCTCGCGCGGGCCTACCTGAACTCTTACCCGATAATAGGTACCTTTACCCGGTATTGAAGCGGGCTCTATGCTCAATGGAAGCGAGCCGATTACTGCGCCAAATGAATTCTTCGCGTTATTCAATGATGCAACAGCCGATTCCTTTGTTGGTTGGGAAGCGATCTGAACATAATATCCGCCTGATCCGACGCTCGCCATCGGTGCGACAGTTCCATTTTTTGCTGCTGCAACCGGCTTGGAAGCAGCTGAAGGTTCCTCTGACAAATCTGCTGTTTGTACCGGTTGTGCCTGCGTTTTCGTTTGCGGTGTCTTTACCGAACTAAAAATATCACTTCCGTTTTCCGAATTATTCACGTTGGCAGACGCATTATTCTTTTCATTTGATTTTGCGTCATCATTGATGATTTTAGCAAGTTCCGAATCCGTTGTTGACGTTTCGCTATTGGATTGCGATTTGGTTTTGGATGAAGTCGGATTGACTGCGTTCTGAGCCTTCGTCGAACCACCTGCTGCCTCAGTGTGTGAATTATCAGTGCCCGCATTATTGTCATTCGTGCCAGCCTGGTCAACCGAACTGCTTGGAGAAATCGTTCCGTCCGGATTTACTACGACCGACTGCACTTCTCGCGTGGGAACAGTCTGGTTCGAAGCGGCTGTGATTGCATCCTCGACATTGGAGGGATCAGAAAAAGAGTCAACACTATCAGGCACATTGTTCAAGGCCGTGATATCTTCCGGAGTTTCCGAATGGTCAACAAGTTTGTCCTGATTTTCTTTCGGAGCATCGTCTGCTCCATTTGCATGATTATAAACGTCCTGATTATTTGATGTATCGTGATTGTTGGAAGTCTGTTCTGCCTGTATCTTGTATGGAGCCTCATCGGCATGGATAATCGTTGATTGACCATCGCTATGAGAAGGCAAAAAATACTTCGATGCGGCATAACCTCCACCGATAGCAATAAACAAGGCAACACCGCCAATAGTCAATTTTCTTGCAAAGGAGCTTGACCGCTTCTGACTTTGCAGACTCTCTAACGGGAGATTTTCATTTGGCTGGGCTTGCTCTTCTATCGGGTAACTAGTGTATGAACCCGCATTATCATAATTTGCATGTTCAGAATCATTTTCTTCAAAAGATTGCTGCTGCTTTAAATTATAACCTGATTGTGCATAGGCCTCGGCAAAAAATTCATCCTGCTCGGCCGCTTTATTTGCGCTTTCCTGCTTATTTCCTACACTGAACACATCCGCAAATTCGTTTTCAAGAGCATCGCCTTGTTGTGTTGTCTCTTCTTCAGCATAAGGAATTTCGGGGACATCGACCGGCTCGGTTGTCTCGACAATATTTTCAGCAAACTTGTATGTATCTACATCCGGCGGAAGGTCACCATTTTTATCATTTTCATATTGTAAATTTTCACCACCTTCAGAGACTGAAGCAGATTGATAAGCATAATCATCTTGCCCGTGGTCCTCAGAAACCGGCTGAGAAATTTGCGCATTTGGATTTTGTACATATTGCGGCTGAAAATCATTATTTTGATTAGTAGAAGGTTCCGGCTCCGGATGGTTTAAAGATTGCGCATAGTGATCTTGTTCAGGGGCAAAGTTATCCTCCTGTTGCCGCTCATCAGTGGGCATTTGCGGAGAAGGCGGGTTAACAATAACATTTTCGCCAGTTGACAAATCTTCAAGATCAAATGGAGCAATGTTGTGTTGTTCGCTTAGAGATGCCGAAGGTGACTGGTTGTGGTCAGATAATTGCGTATCCGAATTTTGAGTATAAGAATTTTCGCCCCCATAAACATTATCTTCCAACGGATCATGATTATCAAAAAAACTGTCGTCCGGTGCTGTTACATCGGCTGCTGGTGGCGAATAAGGCAAAGGTGACTGAGTGTTTCTGACATTTTGAGAAGCAGTATTGTTTGCTCCCATTGTCTCTTCGGAGTGCAAAGGCGATTGCACTTGCGGATGATAATTTTGTGTAACGTTGCTTCCAAACTGTTCCTGATTGTTTAAAGCCGCATTGTTAACCGCCGCATATTGATTAGAATATGCCGGTTGATCGTTATTTAGTTGGGCCGGTCTTGTATCCTGACGGGAAGGATAAGCCGAGAAGCTATTGCTGGCGTCAACAGGATTAGCGTGATTGTCAAAGCTTTCAAGGGGAGCATTCACAAGGAGATTTTCAAGCTCCTTATCAAATCTCATTTCATCGAAAGCGGGATATTGTTGCGCTGTTCCTCTTTCTTGAACGGATGCCGTCGTTTGTTGTGGGGAATACTGGGGCGAGCTATTCGGTGAACCAAATTGCTCCGTAGCGCTTCTCGTAGCGTTTGGTGTGTATTGTTGTGGATATTCACCCGCGAATTGATTGACAGGCGAAGATGTCGCAGGCCTTGGCGCCGATGTTTGATTATAGTTGTTTTGAGGCGGCATCGGCACAACAGGATCAGGTTCACTTCGATTCTGGAATGTGGGCGAGGCTGAATTCTGCTCGGGCACAAAATCGAAATCTTCCGGCAATGTCCTATTCACCGGGGTGCCAGAGGGTTGATTAAAACCCTGTCTGGGCGAAATAGGCTCGTCACCAATCGGAAGATCGGGCGGCATATCGAACTGGTCGTCATTGAATGTACGGGGCGACCCCGCTTCATTCTGAGGTGCGCGCGCTTGTGGCGTGAATGAGGGAGCATCATAAAGTTCATTAAATGGTAAACTTGCTCCCCCTGCCGTTGAAGGCGATTGTCGTTGCTGAGCGTCAGGAAGAAAATCCAAATCGTCATTGACAGTTGGCTGCGTCGAACCGATATCGCCCTGAGGATAGGACGAGTTTTGCGTCTGCCGGGCTTGCGGTGCCGCATCGGCATCCAAAAATGATAGATCAGCATCGTCGGGCCCATTTGTCTCGGGTGCAGGTGTTACATCTGCACCGGACTCGGGGTTATTTGGCCGATTAGAGTCATTATTCCCGTTGGGATTGAAATCCAGATTGAATAAACGTGTCAGCTCAAGCAGCGGATCGTTGCTTTGTTGAGCTTGCCCTTCAGAACGAACGGCATTACGATTATTATCTGTCATAGCTTTTCCCACGCGGTCGGTTACGCAATCAAATTCATCATTGCATTCTGCCGTATATTAAGCAGATTCTCTAAAAAAGCCAATATTCTGCTTTAATATCATATATATGCACTGAATATATTACACGCAAGACGCATACTACAAGATGGCATTAAAGTGTCGTTCGTCACCGCATTTCAACCGGAGCGTCAACGCCGATTATTCCCAAGGCCGACGATAGAACACTGGAGACAGCACGAATCAGTCCCAATCTTGCTAACGACAAATTCATATCGTTTAGCGCTACAAATCGCAACTGTTCATTCTCTACCCCTTTATTCCAATGTGCATGGAAGCTTGAGGCCAGATCGTATAGATAAAATGCCAAACGGTGCGGCTCATAATTTTTTGTCGCCTGTTCGACAATACGAGGATATTCGGCGAGTTTCTTTATGAGTGCGATTTCGCCGGCATCGCTAAGCCGATCGAGGTGACCTGTCAGATCTTCTATCGACGGATTTTTGATGTGCAGTTGTTCTTCCGCCTTGTGAAAAGCCGAGTGGCAGCGGGCACTTGCATATTGGACATAAAATACCGGATTGTCTTTCGATTGTTCGGTTACTTTGGCAAAATCGAAGTCCAGTGGCGCATCGCTTTTACGGAAAATCATCATAAAACGCACCGGATCGCGTCCCACTTCGTCGACCACATCCCTCAAGGTCACGAATGAACCCGCACGCTTCGACATAACAACCGGCTGGCCGTCACGGAACAATTTTACCAGCTGACAAAGCAATGCTGTCAACTTGGCTTTCCCACCGGAAATAGCTTTTGCAACGGCTTGCAGGCGTTTGACATATCCTCCGTGATCGGCGCCCAAAACATAAATCATTTCATTGAATTGGCGTTCGAATTTGTTGCGAAAATAGGCAACATCAGCCGCAAAATAGGTGTAGGAACCGTCCGATTTGATTAATGGCCTATCCTGATCATCGCCGACTTCCGTGGAACGGAACAGAGTCTGTTCACGGTCTTCCCAATCTTCCGAAACTTGTCCCTTCGGAGGGGGCAGGGTGCCCTTATAAACATAGCCTTTCAACGTAAGATCATTGATGGTACTGCGTATTGCTTTGGCATTGTCTGCATGCAATGTCTTTTCCGAAAAGAAGACGTCATGGTGAATGTTGAGAGCAGCAAGATCGTCGCGGATCATCCGCATCATTGCGTCGACCGATCTCTCTTTTATGAGAGGCCACCTTTCATCTTCCGGCATCTCGAGAAGCTTGTTACCAAATTCTTTGGCTAAAGCCTGTCCCAAAGGCACCAGATAATCGCCAGGATATAATCCTTCTGGTATTTTCGCGATATTTTCACCCAGCGCCTCCCGATAACGCAAGAAAACGGATTTTGCCAATACATCAATTTGGCCACCCGCATCATTAATATAATATTCTTTGACGACATCATGGCCGGTAAACGAAAGAAGATTGGCAAGCACATCACCTACCACGGCTCCTCTACAATGACCGACATGCATCGGTCCCGTCGGATTGGCCGAAACATATTCAACATTGACTTTTTTACCGATACCGATCTCCGAACGACCAAAAGTAGAACCAGATTTTATGATTGTTTTGAGCATGTTACGCCAAAAATCATCTGTAAGACGCAGATTGATAAAACCCGGGCCGGCAACGTTGACTGATTCAATATCATTGTCGGATTCGAGAAGATTTACGAGCTTTTCGGCCAAGACACGAGGATTACAGCCGACAGCTTTCGAAAGGACCATAGCTGCATTTGTCGCAAGATCACCGTGTGACGGGTCACGTGGTGCTTCAACGCTTATTCGATTTAAATCAAGTGGTTGCCCATCTTTTGATTTAATATCAGAATGTTGCAGCAGTTCCTTAATCTTCTGTTCGAATGTGTTGAAAATATTCATCATGAAAATCCGTATTGTTGTCACCCTCGTTTAGGACAAATAGGTCGCGCGGTCAAACAATCGTCGGTATTCTCTTTGTGCATAATTGTCTGTCATGCCGGAAAGAAAGTCGGAAATTACGCGCGCGCGCTTATTGACGTCTCCAATACCGGCTGCCTGATACCAATCATCGGGCATTGCTTGCGGAGTTTCGAAATAAAAATCGAAAAGGCTGGCAACAATTTTTTCTGCTTCGCGTCTTCGTTCCCATACATATTCATGATGATAGAGATTTTTGTATAAAAATTTTTTCAAGTGTTTTTCCTTAGCCGTCATTGAAGAGGAAAAATCTACCAATTGTCGTCCTGCAGCGTGAACATCGTCGACGCTGGTGGGTGCGGCTTCAGCAATAAGTTCGAACGAGCGTTGGATGACGTCTTCAACCATTAACGTTATCTGGCGTCTGACAACTTCATAACCGGTTCGTGTTTTATCAAGATCGGGATATTCGCTTTTTATCGACCTAAGGATACCAGCTGTTAGTTCGACGTCTTCCAGTTGCTTCAGACTTAAAAGACGGGAGCGTAGCCCGTCATCAATGTCATGGGCATTATAGGCAATATCGTCGGCAATGGCGGCACACTGGGCTTCAAGACTTGCAAAACGATCAAGTTCCAGATCTTGATCTTTATTATATTCCGCAACGGCAACCGGTATGGATGAATTGGTTGCAGCCGGCCCCGCAAGCGGGCCATTATGTTTGGCTAGGCCCTCAAGAGTTTCCCAGGTGAGATTTAGACCATGGAATTTAGGATAGCGGTGTTCGAGAGATGTAACAATTCGTAAGCCCTGGGCATTGTGGTCAAAACCACCATAAAGTTTCATTTTTTCATTCAAAGCATCTTCGCCGGCATGACCGAATGGCGTATGGCCAAAATCATGAACGAGTGCGATAGCCTCTGCCAAATCTTCATCAAGACGTAGTGCACGTGCCAATGCGCGGGCAATTTGTGAAACCTCGATCGTATGCGTCAAACGTGTCCGATAAAGATCACCTTCATCAGCGATAAAGACCTGTGTTTTGTGATTCAAACGCCGAAAAGCATTTGAATGGATTATTCTGTCGCGATCCCGCTGAAAAGCTGTGCGCGTAGGGCTTTCAGCTTCATAAAACAAACGTCCACGGCTTTTTGCCGGATCGCTTGCATAGGGTGCTCGCGGCCGATAACCAAAGCCTATATTTTTTATATCCATTGCAACTTGTCCGATCGAGACCTAGATTCATCAGGAATTATCTCTTATCTGATATTCAAGTTTACGAAAACAGTTTAACGCAAGGAAATTTTGATTATGGGCGTTGAAGTTACGAATTCGGCGATCAAACGCATAGCGCGGATTTTGGCAGGAGAACCTGACAAGACAGCTTTGCGCATTTCTATTGAAGGGGGCGGGTGTTCCGGATTTTCTTATAAATATGATCTGGTAAACGAAGCCCCTGCTGACGACGATCTGGTTATAGAAAAAGATGGCGCAAAGATATTTATTGATTCGGTGTCATTGCCTTTAATGGATGGTTCCGAAATAGATTTCGTCGATGACCTGATGGGGCAGGCATTTAAAATAAACAATCCTAATGCAGTATCTTCCTGTGGCTGCGGGGCCAGTTTTTCGATATAGTCCGATTAACAATGAAAAGCGCCTGATATGCTTTTCAGCGTATTTTGCTAAAACTCTTGAGTCCCATCATAATGCTGACAGTTAAAATCAGATGACAGGCCAACCCAACTCGAAAAGCATAGAAAAGATAATCTTTCCAGCGATTATCGTGATTTGTTCGTGGATGTTCTGCGCCTTTAACAGCCATGCAGAGGATAAAAAACCGGAATTAAATCTGGTTGCTCCGGAACAACATCATCAAGATAATCAATTCAAGCAGAACGCGGCGCCCAAAAATTCAAACACACCTCCGGTGAGCCCGAATTCTCCTCAGCCCCACCTCTCCACAGGTTCTTCTATACAAAAAGCCGATCTTTCATTAAGCGCCAGATTGACAGACAAAGGTAACGATATCACACGTGGTCTCATTTGGCGTATTTACGAGCCGATTTACGGCGTCGATAACAAATTACCACTGGTCGCTTCTTCTGAAGGTGGAGACGCGCATTTTACGCTCGACCCCGGCAGTTACATTGTGCATGTGTCTTTCGGACATGCCAGCGCTATGAGACGGGTAACTGTGAGTACAGACCAAAAAATGTCGGAAATCTTAGTGTTGAATGCAGGCGGACTGAAACTCAATGCGACAATGCCGGAAGGTAAGATCAATCCGCAATATTTGCGGTTTTCGATTTATTCAGATGACAGTGAAAACGATGATACTGCATTGATTTTAGCTGATGTAAAACCCGGCAAAGTCATACGTTTGAAAGCCGGAGATTATCATATTGTTTCCAATTACGGATCGGCAAATGCGATTTCACGCTCCGATATCAGAGTTGATGCCGGTAAAATTACCGAAGCAACGATGCAACATCATGCAGCCTTGATCACCTTGAAACTTGTACGCCAACAGGGCGGAGAAGCTTTGGCAGATACCAGTTGGTCAATCACCAACGATTCGGGCGATATTATCCGCGAGACGGTTGGGGCCTATGCTACACTGGTTCTGGCTGAAGGCGATTATATTGCTATCGCGAAAAATAAAGATCAAATTTATCAGAAAGAATTTTCGGTCACATCTGGGCACGATCAGGATGTCGATGTGTTGACGACTGCGCAACCTGTTCCACCTGTTGATGATTCAATGGATTGACGGTGATGAAGTAATGGCAGTTCCGCATGAAGTTGTTCAAATAACTAAAACCATTCACGAATGGGTTTAGCTAAAATTATTTCCAGAAAGCACATTATTGATGGATAGCATATAGTCAGTAAATGAGTGATGGATTTTTGTTTTTTAAATTCAATATTGAAAATTACCGGCTTTAAGCAGAGCCAAGGCTTTTATTAATATCCTTGATCATTCGCGATCAATATCTGAAAAATCTGGCAGATAAGCAGACTTACCTGCCAGACAATAGCTTAATTTCTATTCTTCTACGTTAGCCCGGCGAAGATCGGGAGGCGTTGCTTCCTCTTTTAGATCGGCAATAACTTTTGACAGCGGCAGGGATATCTGTTCCTGACTTCCGAGCCGACGCATATTGACCGAACCGTCTTCAGCCTCTCTTTTGCCGCAAACCAGAATAACCGGTACTTTTTGTAATGAATGTTCACGAACTTTATAATTGATTTTCTCGTTCCTGAGATCGGTTGTTGCTAACAAGCCGGCAGCTTTGAGCTTTTTGACGACGTGTTTTGCATAATCATCGGCTTCCGATGTGATCGTGGCAACCACGACCTGAAGAGGCGCGAACCATAATGGTAAATGACCAGCATAGTTTTCAAGAAGAATACCGAGAAAGCGTTCCATAGATCCGCAAATAGCACGGTGTATCATAACCGGCTGGCGTTTCTCAGAATCTTTATCAATATAGAATGCGCCGAAACGTTCGGGAAGATTGAAGTCGACCTGCGTTGTTCCGCACTGCCATTCTCTGCCAATTGCATCCCTCAGAGTATATTCGAATTTTGGACCGTAAAATGCACCTTCACCAGGAAGAATGCCGGTTTTGATGCGGCCATTCGATTTTTCTTCGATCGTGCGCAAAACCTCTGACATGACGCTTTCGGCATGATCCCATAATTCGTCCGAACCGACGCGTTTTTCCGGCCGTGTGGACAGCTTGACAGTAATCTCGTTAAAACCGAAATCGGCATAGGTACTTAAAATTAGATCGTTGATTTTCAAGCATTCGTCGGCAAGTTGTTCATCTGTGCAAAAAATATGCGCGTCATCCTGAGTAAAACCGCGAACGCGCATCAAACCATGTAATGACCCTGATGGTTCATAACGGTGGACAACGCCGAATTCGGCAAGTCTGATTGGCAATTCGCGATAAGATTTCAACCCATGTTTGAAAATTTGCACGTGTCCTGGACAATTCATGGGTTTCAAGGCATAAACGCGGTCGTCATCTGCATCGTCACCGGCTGGCGTTACCTTGAACATATTTTCTTTATACCAGCCCCAATGCCCCGATATTTCCCATAAAGACTTATCAAGCACCTGCGGAGCATTGACTTCCGAATATCCCTGATCGTCGAGACGCCGACGCATATAGCTTACGAGATTCTGGAACATTTTCCAGCCCTTGGCGTGCCAGAAGACAACGCCCGGACCCTCTTCCTGAAAATGGAAAAGATCCATCTCGCGTCCCAGCCGACGATGGTCGCGTTTTTCGGCTTCCTCAAGCATGTGAAGATAAGCCGCGAGATCTTTTTCGTTTGCAAAGGCTGTTCCATAAATACGCGTCAACATCGGGTTATTGGAATCGCCTCTCCAATAGGCTCCGGCGACTTTCATCAGTTTGAAAGCGTTTCCGATCTGCCCTGTCGACTGCATATGTGGTCCACGACAGAGATCAAACCATTCCCCTTGATGATAAATTTTTACGTCTTCATTTTCCGGAATTGCATCAACCAATTCGACTTTGTAAAGCTCGCCTTTGTCGGCAAAAATCTTCTTTGCCTTTTCACGCGGCAACACTTCTTTCGTGAATTTTGCGTTGCACCTGATGATTTCGTGCATTTTCTTTTCGATGACCGGCAAATCTTCGGGCGTAAAAGGTTGATTGCGCGCAAAGTCATAGTAAAAGCCATTTTCAATAACCGGTCCGATGGTTACCTGAGTTCCGGGAAATAATTCCTGAACGGCTTCTGCCAAAACATGAGCGCAATCATGGCGGATAAGAGCAAGCGCACGTGGATCATCACGTGTGATAATTTCGATTGAGCCGGACTGGCCAAGCGGGTCGGACATGTCGCGCAAAACACCATCAAAGCTATAGGCGACAGCATTCTTTGCCAATGACTTTGAAATGGATTGTGCCAGCTCCAATCCGGTCATATCTTCAGGATAATCGCGCTTCGAGCCATCAGGAAATGAGATAGAAACAGTGGAAGACATAAAATTACTCCTAGTCCAGTCCCGCCAACGAATGCGGGTGGGGGTGTCAATTGCTTTTGTCGGTTATAACAAAGCGGTTCAATGCCTGTCCTTTTAAGTTTTCTTTTTGTAAAAAGAAAGTCTATTCATGTCTCTTTGCAGCAATTTTCCAATAACGCCAAGGCATATACCAATGGTAAGTCGGGTCGAGACAAGTTGGTACCGGATCAAATCCGTGCGTGCCTAATGGGCCACAACGCATAACGCGGAATAGCCCCATCCACGATCCTGTCCATAATCCGTAACGAGCAATCGCTTCATAAGCATATTCCGAACATGTCGGTAGATGTCGACATTGGTTGCCAATAAAGCCCGAAAGGGTGAGTTGATAAAAGCGCACGAGACTGGTTCCGAGAAGCCTGCCCGGGGTTTTGCGCCATGGCCCATCGTAATTACGGCTTCGAGACATTGTCATTAAGCCCATCTTTTTGGCGGGATTCGATCTGGTCTATACAGTCTACCACCGCATCAAATGTGAGCATGGTGGATGGTTGGCGGGCTTTGTAATTCTTGATCGGTTCGAGGCAGGCGAAATCTGCAAATTTGCCTTTTGGAGCTGGCCCGTTTTCAGTCAACATCTGCCAGATAGTCTCTCTGAGCGAGCGTAGTTCATCGGCTTTAAGACCAATAATGTGGCTTGCCATCAATGAGGAGGAGGCCTGCCCCAAAGCACATGCCCGCACGATATGCGCGAATCCCGTTACAACCCCGTTTTCCATGTTGAGATCAACAGTCACAGTTGATCCACAGATTCGGGAGTGTTTTTGTGCCGTGGCATCAGGGTGTGGCAGACGCCCGATTTTGTCGATATGTGCCGCATAGCCGAGGATTTTATCGTTATAAATTTCGTCAATCATATTTTGTTGCTCGAAAAAACAACCTGTTTTTTATGAACTTACTTTGATTCTCGATATATGTGTCTATATAGGAGTAGTCATGAAAACTACCAAGTTTTCTCTGCTGGTAAATTGGAGTTGAACAATGCAATCCGCTCAAAAAAACGCTACTGGTGCGGCTAATCAAACAAAAAACAAACGGCCTAGCCGTGAAGAGGCGGAAGCAGCTGTACGGACGTTGCTTCTTTGGGCTGGTGAAAACCCGGATAGGGAAGGTCTGGTCAATACTCCCAAGCGTGTTGTTAAAGCTTATGAAGAAATGTTTGCCGGTTATAACCAGTCCGCAGAAGAAATTCTTGGTACCGTGTTTGACGAAGTATCAGGCTATAATGATCCCGTTCTTATAAAGGACATTCCTTTCTATTCACATTGCGAACATCACATGGTGCCGATCATCGGTAAAGCCCATGTTGCCTATATGCCGGATGGCAGAGTGGTCGGATTATCGAAGATTCCCAGAGTCGTTGACGTCTATGCAAAACGTTTGCAAACTCAGGAAAGCATAACGGCAGAGGTGGCTGATGCGCTTTATCGTTACCTCAAACCGCGCGGAGTTGCAGTCCTTATTGAAGCTGAACATATGTGTATGGCAATGCGCGGAGTGAAAAAACAGGGATCAACAACTGTCACAGCGACTTATCGCGGTTTTTATAAAGATAATGTCGAAGCGCAGGTTAATTTTTTAAAAATGATACGCGGATTGTGATGACAGCGAGGGATTGAATTGTCTGAAGCGAAAAACAATTTGGAAGAGGGGATAGAATTTTTACCCAAATTCGATTCAAAAGGTCTCGTTACCGCAGTCGTAACAGATGCGGAGAGTGGTGGTTTGTTAATGGTCGCTTTTATGAATAAAGAAGCGCTGAAACTCACACTCGAAACAGGAATCGCGCATTATTGGTCGAGGTCTCGTCAAAAAATATGGAAAAAAGGCGAGAGTTCGGGAAACATACAGAAAATCGAAGAGATTCGTGTCGACTGTGATCAGGATGCACTGTGGTTGAAAGTTCGTGTTCTGGGAGCGGGTGCAACTTGTCATACAGGTCGTAAGAGCTGCTTTTATCGGCGTCTAAAGGTAAAAAATGGCGTTGCCAGCCTTGAAGTGGATTCGGAGAAGCCACTATTTAACCCGGCAGACGTATATCGGAGCTGAACATTTTTAAAGCCGGAAAGCGATAGAGACAACGCGTTAAAACCGCTTTTCTTAACCGTGTTGAAACATAAATATTCACGTTTTTTGAAAAAAGGTCTTGTTTTGCTCCCGTCGATTTGTTAAATGCCGCCAGCCGGTAAATTACAGGCTTCTACCACGTGCGGTCGTGGCGGAATTGGTAGACGCGCAGCGTTGAGGTCGCTGTGGGGAAACCCGTGGAAGTTCGAGTCTTCTCGACCGCACCATTCTTTTTTAAAATGTGCTATTTGTCTTCTAATTAAGCCTATTCCCATCAGAGAAGTGTGGAGCAGTTTAAATTCTGCCTGATCTGTTTGTAAATGCTTTTAACGGGGCAATCCCCACCTTCAGAAAATTGTTGTTTTATTGCATGCTATCCTTATCTGAACTAACGACAGGCAAGGCAAATACGGCTGATTACCAAGCAGGCTGGAATAAGCGAATTTACTATTTTCTCAACAACAATATTTGCCAATATAAATTTTTGTCATAGATTTTGTTGTAGATAATTTTGAATGATCCGGAATATTTGATGATCAGGAACAACGTTTTAAAAGCCATCATGATTGTTAGAAATAAATTTATTCGTTTTCTAGTTTGATAAAACAGATCGTCAATGAACGGAATATCTAGGGAACGACAAGGCATTCCAATTTTTATTTTTGTTTGGCTGTTGATCAATGATTTTCAGTCAGATTTTGTTTTATAAAAGGTAACTTTTCAAATGCAACTATGGATGATAATGTGACGCGCCAAACTTGGTTAGAAACGCATTCCTTTTTATCGGAATTAGAATGGAGACTGTTTGATGGCTGCAAAAGGTAAGGCAAAATGGGGTTGGATAGCGATCGCTGTGATTGCTATAGTTGCTGTCTATAGTGGCTTGAAAACCTACCTTCATCCGGGTCTGCCGGAAGGTATAGCGATGGGAAATGGTCGCATAGAAGCTACCGAAATTGATATTGCCTCGAAGCTTGCCGGGCGCATTCAGGATATTACCGTGAGAGAGGGCGATTTTGTCAATATTGGTGATGTTGTTGCCCATATGGATACTGAAAACTTGCAAGCGCAGTTACGTGAGGCGCAGGCACAGTTGAAACGGGCTGTTATCAATGTTGATACGGCTAAAATGGAAGTCGAGCAGCGCCAAGCCGAACAAGAGGCGGCCGAGGCAACAGTTGCGCAAAATGAAGTACAACGCGATAACTCCAATAGACGGTACCAACGTTCCGCTACATTGCAGCAAAAAGGTACTGTTTCTACGCAAGTTAGAGATGATGATCAGGCAACTTATGATGGCGCTCTTGCGGCCGTTGCGGCATCAAAAGCGCAATTTGCTGCCGCAAAAGTAGCGGTTTCTACAGCCAAAGCCAATGTTGTGAATGCCGAAGCGGCTGTTGAAGCTGCCAAAGCAACGATCGAACGTATCCAATCCGACATCAACGATAGCGAGTTGAAAGCAACGAGATCGGGGCGAATCCAATACCGTATTGCTCAGCCCGGCGAAGTTGTTGCAGCTGGAGGTCGGGTGCTTAATCTGGTGGATCTTGGCGATGTATACATGACGTTCTTTTTGCCTACAAAGACTGTAGGTAAGATCGCGATTGGTACGGAAGTAAGAATCGTGCTGGATGCCGCTCCGCAATATGTTATTCCTGCAAATATTTCGTTTGTTTCGGATGTTGCACAATTTACGCCGAAAACTGTCGAAACTGCCGAAGAGCGCGCAAAACTTATGTTCCGTGTGCGCGCGCAAATTCCACAAAATTTGTTGGAAAAATACATAAAACAGGTCAAAACAGGCTTGCCGGGCGTGGCTTATGTTAAAACTGACCCGAATGCAAAATGGCCGACGATTGTTAGCACTCCTGTAGTTCAATGACAGAATCTTCCAAACTCTCAAAACCGAAAACAGATCGACCAGTCGTAACACTATCTGGTGTCCGTCTGGTTTACGGTGAAAAGATAGCGCTAGACGGTATCGATCTTGAAGTGCCGACAGGAAAAATGATCGGCATGATAGGTCCGGACGGTGTCGGCAAGTCAAGTCTGTTGTCGCTGATTACCGGAGCACGCGAGATTCAGGACGGCACTGTTAACGTATTGGGCGGTGATATGCGTGATAAGCAGCACCGTCTCGATGTGTGTCCCGACATCGCCTATATGCCTCAAGGTTTGGGAAAAAATTTGTATCCGACTTTGTCGGTTCAAGAAAATGCCGATTTTTTTGCTCGACTTTTTGGACAAGAAAAAGAAGAACGGCAAGCACGTATTTCGGAATTGTGCGAAAGAACCGGACTTAACGGTTTCGAAGATCGTCCAGCCGGTAAGCTTTCGGGGGGTATGAAGCAAAAGCTTGGTCTTATTTGCTCACTTATTCATGACCCGAAACTTCTTGTTCTTGATGAACCGACAACAGGTGTTGACCCTCTTTCAAGACGTCAATTCTGGGACCTGATCGACGATATCCGCAAAGAACGGTCCGATATGAGCGTTATGGTCGCGACAGCTTATATGGAAGAAGCTGCGCGGTTTGATTGGCTGATTGCTATGTATGACGGCAAAATACTCGCCACAGGTACGCCGGATCAATTGCTTGAACAGACCAAGACAAAAAACCTTGACGAAGCTTTTATAGCTCTCATGCCGACGGAAGAACAGAAAGGCCACGTCGAAGTTGTTATTCCGCCTCGTCAAGAAACCGGAAATGAAGAAATAGCGATAGAAGCTGACGGCCTTACACAGCGTTTTGGCGATTTTACCGCAGTTGATCATGTAAGTTTCCGCATTAAAAAAGGCGAGATTTTCGGATTTCTCGGCTCCAATGGATGTGGAAAAAGCACGACAATGAAGATGTTGACGGGACTGCTTCCGGCAACAGAAGGCACCGCCAAATTGTTTGGACGACAAATCAATGCCAATGATATGGAGACGCGTCGTCACGTTGGATATATGAGTCAAGCGTTTTCACTTTACGCTGAATTGACGGTTCTTGAAAATCTGCAACTTCACGCAAAATTGTTTGAAATTCCGGAGGAAAAAGTCAAGGAACGTATGCAGGCAATGATCGACCGCTTCGAGCTTAAGGATGTGCTTGATGCGATGCCGGATTCGTTGCCGCTTGGCATCAGACAACGTATGTCTCTGGCGGTTGCGTTGCTGCACGAGCCGGAAATTTTGATACTTGATGAGCCGACATCGGGTGTGGATCCGATTGCGCGCGATCAGCTGTGGCAGCAACTTGGTGAATTGTCGCGCAATGATAATGTTACTATTTTTATTACGACACACTTCATGAACGAGGCCGAGCGCTGTGACCGTATTTCGCTCATGCATGCTGGCAAAGTTTTGATTACCGATAAACCTTCGGAAATTGTGAAATCGAAAAATGCCGATACACTTGAAGAGGCTTTTATCGAATATCTACAAGACGCTATAGATAAACAGAATGCCGAGAAAAAAGCGAAAATCGATGCATCTTCGACTGTCAAAAACGAGGCAAGTGAAAAATCTTCAGAAATGGATGCTAACAAACAAAAATCCAACAATAATGGAAATCCGGAGATCGAACGGTCGCATGGAAAGCGTTTTAAACGACGTTTCGATTTTATGCGGATGATGAGCTATGCCAACCGTGAAGCATTGGAATTGCGTCGTGATCCTATCCGCGCAACGATGGCTTTACTTGGCAGTGTCATTTTGATGTTTGTTATCGGTTATGGAATCAATACCGAAGTTGAAAATTTGACTTTTGCGGTGCTTGATCACGACCAGTCGGTTATCAGTCGCGATTATGTCCAACAAATTTCTGGTTCCCGATATTTTATTCAGAAGAAAGATATTGTCGATTATGACGATCTTGATGCGCGTATGCGCTCGGGCGAAATAAGTCTCGCTATCGAGATACCACCCGAGTTCGGGAAAGACATGGAACGGGGACGCAACGTTGAGGTAGGCGCGTGGATTGACGGGGCGATGCCGCTACGTGCCGAAACAGTACGTGGTTACGTTCAAGGGATGCACGCATTATGGCTTCAGAATAAAGCCAGAACTCTACAGGGAAAAGCGGCCACTATGGGGGATTATCGCTTGGAAGTAAGATTCCTCTATAACCCCGGCATTGAAAGTCTTACTGCGATGGTTCCTGCAGTTATACCGATTTTACTTTTAATTATTCCCGCCATGCTTGCGGCTTTATCCGTGGTGCGTGAAAAGGAAATGGGCTCCATCATCAATCTTTACGTTACACCAGTTACAAGGCTCGAATTTCTGGTTGGTAAACAACTGCCCTATATAGGGCTCGGACTTATTAACTGTATTTTGTTGTGGCTGTTCGCTATTTTTATATTCAGAGTTCACTTCACCGGCGGTATCCTGACATTCATGTTGGCGGGGTTGCTTTATGTGGCATTTTCAACGGCTTTCGGCCTGTTGATTTCAACCTTTATGAATAGCCAGATTGCTGCAATATTTGGTGCTGCAGTTCTAACTATTCTGCCCGCAACACAATTTTGCGGATTGATGGATCCGGTGAGCTCCCTTCAAGGAGCCGGTCGGTTAATCGGCGATATCTATCCGACGACATATTTTATTCTGATTTCACGTGGCACTTTTGCTAAAGCACTCCAGTTCCATGACCTTGTCGGTTCATTTATTCCGCTGATACTGGCAGGTCCGATTTTGGTCATCATAGCCTCGTGGCTTACTAAAAAACAGGCGAAGTAAAGTCATGAAGTTAAATCATATTTTGGATTTGGGAATTAAAGAATTGCTCGGCGTTTTCCGTGACCCGATGCTATTGGTCCTGATTGTTTACGCGTTCACAATATCCATTTATATATCGGCTAATGCGACGCCTGAAACTTTGAACAAGACGCCTATAGCAATTGTTGATGAAGATAGTTCACCTTTGTCGACACGTATTGCCACGGCATTTCTTCCGCCTTATTTCATTACTCCCGAAGATATAAACCAATCCGAACTTGATTCCCGCATGGATCAGGGGATTGATACATTCGCTGTTGATATTCCACCAAATTTTCAGCGTGATGTTCTTGCCGGCCGGTCTCCCGCAATACAGCTTGATGTTGATGCGACACGTACAACGCAGGCTCTGACCGGTTCACAATACATTCAGCAGATTGTCGACGCTGAAGTGAAAGAGTTCGTCTCGCATTATCGCACGAAAGAACCACAACAGGTTTCGCTTACACTACGCGCACGTTTCAATCCCGAATTAGAAAAATCATGGTTCGGATCGATTATCAATGTGATTGATAATGTGACAATGCTATCCATCATTTTGACGGGGACTGCGCTTATTCGTGAACGCGAACATGGCACGGTCGAGCATCTTCTTGTTATGCCGGTCACACCGACCGAAATTATGATTTCGAAGGTGTGGTCAATGGGGGCAATCGTTCTCGTTGCGGCAACGTTTTCGCTGATCGTTATTGTGGAAGGCCTGTTAAAAGTCCCGATCGAAGGGTCTGTTACGTTATTCCTTGCGGGAACCTGTCTACATCTGTTTGCTACAACGTCGATGGGCATTGCACTGGCAACCGTTGCAGGGTCTATGCCCCAATTCGGCCTTTTACTTATGCTTGTTCTGATGCCGTTACAAATCCTGTCAGGCGGCGTTACACCGCGTGAAAGTATGCCGGAATTTATACAGAATATCATGCTTGTAGCGCCGAATACGCATTTCATTATGATGGCTCAATCAATTCTTTATCGTGGGGCCGGTTTTTCGGTTGTTTGGGTAAATTTTGCTGCTTTGGCAGTGATTGGTTCTGTACTATTTGTCTTCTCGCTCAATCGTTTCAGGGCTACACTTAAATGAGAATAAAACTACTGGGTCGATATATATCGTTTTGCGTTTGTCTGATCTTCCTAACAAATTGTGGTGGTCCGCGTGCTGTTTTATGGCATGGAAAAAATGCTACACCGGCGACGGTTGCAGCTCAAAATGCCGCCATTAACAAACCCGGTCAACCCAAAGCAGTGGTTCCTGTCTATGTTGCAACGAGCAGGCAAGCACAAAATGATTATTCCGAACCTTTTGGCACAAAAAGGTCGAAAACCCTGAATTACGCACGTGTTGATGTTGGTATACCACAAGAACACAAAAAAGGCTTGGTTGAAACAAACGGGTATAAGCCCGATTTAAAGAAATATTTTTCTGCGGTGAATATGGTTAAATATAATGGCCGTGAGGAATTCAAGAAAGAGCTTAATAAAGCGCTTGATCAGAAACCTAAAGGAAAGCGCGAGATATTTCTTTTTATCCATGGATATAACAACAATTTCGCGGATAGTACCTTTAGAGCAGCACAATTCTCTTACGACTATTCACTAAAAGCTGTTACTGTTCATTATTCATGGCCCTCGGGCGGCTCTATCCCGCTTTATGTCTATGACCGTGACAGCGCTGATTTCGCCCGTGATGGCTTGGCAGATCTGTTAACATTGTTAAGCGAAACGGATGCCAACGAGATTACTGTTGTCGCCCATTCCATGGGAAATTATGTAACAATGGAAGCGTTACGCAGCTTGGCTCTTCAGGGCAAACGGCAACCTATTGACCGCATATCAAGCTTTTTGATGGCCGCACCTGACATTGATATTGATGTCTTCGAACGCCAGCTCAAAGATGTTAAAAAGATGCCACAACCGACAGCAGTGCTTGTTTCGCGCAAAGACAAGGCGTTAGCAGTGTCCGGCCGCCTGGTTGGTGGGCACGCTCGTGTCGGAGATGGTTCAAGTATACCGTTATTACAAAAAAATGGTATTGCGGTTCTGGATTTGTCCGATGTTGATGGTGGTGCCCATAATGTGTTTGCTTCTTCGCCAACGCTCATGGCTCTTGCCCATGATGGTTCACTTTCAACTTCCATGATGAAAGAAACGAGCGAGACTAACGGGCAGCGGATGATGGACGATAGTGGAAACATTTTGAGAGGCACAACGAATCTCATTTTCTACACTCCGGCGAGAATAATTTCGGCTGTAAGTCAGAATTAAGGTCGTGCAGGGGTGAAAACCCAGAACAATGATCAAAAATAGATTGCTAGAGGTTTCGATGGAGTGCAATGTCGCAGGTTGATTAAGGTGTTTTTAAAAATATACCGGTTGTTTTCACTTACTTTCGTTCTAACAATCGCCACCTCTCTTGTAGCGCATTCGGTTTATGCGATTGATAGAGATGCTTTCGTTAAACGTTTTTCGGAAGCGTTTGGAAAATCTGTCACGGTTTCCTATAGTTCAGTCCTTGGTGATGGCGATCATGTTATACTTGATAATGTGCGGGTAACGGGTACGTCGATTTCACCGGATTCATCACTGGGTAAAGTCGAATTTTCAGGTATCAAGCAAGAAGACCATGGCGGCTTTTCTGTTGAAAAAGTGGTGATGCCGCAAATTTCCTACGTTTACGAAGGTAACACAATCAAAGTTGCCGATGTAAGCTTTAGCAATGTAATACTGCCCCCGAACAAGGGCATTTATAACCAGAACATCGGTTTCCGGTACCAGAACGGGCGATTCAGCAAGTTGGAGTTGCAAGACAATTCCAAAAAACGTTTGGCATTGCTGGAAAAAGGCTCTGTTTCTCTTCGCCCCTCTATTCGTGAAAATCCGGTTGATTTTACGATCAATATTCAGAAAATAACTGTTTTTGTTGATAATTTTCCGGATGGCTCGACCAGAAAAGACTTTATTGCCATGGGCTATAAAAATGCGACCGGGCGATTGGATATCTCGGGGGCATATGGTGGTTATCTTGCTATGATGGATTTGAAACATTTCCATCTTGTGCTTGATAAAGGTGGAGTGCTCGACGTCAGCCTGAAAATGGATGGTATGACACTTGACTCACTTTTAACCGTTGTCACACTTCAACGCGAAAATGAACGCGGTCATATCAAGTCTACCCAAATGTGGCTTGGTATGCTTGCTCAAGTTCAGCGTTATAATTTTTATGGTGGTAAATTAAAGTTTGAAGACCGCTCCATTACGCAAAAGCTTGTTAATACCGAAGCAAAGAGATTGGGAATAAGTGGTGATGCGCTTAAAGCAAAATGGAAAACGGGGCTTCCGGGCTGGCTTTCTTTTGCAAAGGGCACGAATTTTGAAAATGAAGCCCAAAAAGCCGTAACAGCCTATCTGGACACACCCCGTTCATTGGAAATTTCATCAACTCCAATGGACAAATTACCCGTCATTATGCTTGCCATTTCAGGAAAGCTTAGTCCGAAAGAACTCGTACGAGAGCTTAACCTTGAAATTTCGGCAAATAAATAGCCAAGAACGGAAAATAGACCATTATACGATTGATGGATTAAGCCTCAGACAATTTCTGTTTTGCACTTTCGATTTTAAGCCGGAGAGAATTTTATATAACAAATTGTGTCGGCTTGCTTTCATTGAAATAGACGGTTGTTGACTGAAGACGTAAATGAAGTAGGAAAAATTTCCATCGATATTGAACGTCATGTCTTTTGGATGCGTGTAAATTTTTCTGAAAATCATTAGCGCCAATAATTAAACGATGAACGAGCGATTCAAGCGTACAAAAAATTTAAAAAATGAAATCGCAAAACTTTTACAGAAAATGGATTTTACTGATTATGTGCTCGACCTATGTTTTTCGCTAGCAATCCATTTGCCGAGTTATTCTCAAACCGACACCCATTATTGATTTAGATTCCGGCAGAATCGCTCAATCCAATTAATCCTATCGGCTCAATATTGTTGTTCAGAAAGTGGGAATTGGTGGAGCTAAGCGGAATCGAACCGCTGGCCTCTTGCGTGCGATGCAAGCGCTCTCCCAGCTGAGCTATAGCCCCTTGGCGAATGGAACCTCCATTACATTCTAGGCGGTATTAAAGTGCAACGCCTAGAAGATCAAGAGCGATTTTCAATTCAGTTAAATTATTGCCTTAATTCTTTAAAAACAAACAAAAAAGGAGGCGAAATTCGCCTCCTTTTATTTTTATCGCATTCAGCCTGCTTTACGTGGCTCAACGAAGACTTCAACCGGAGGAAGTGTACCGGTGAATTTTTCGATTTCTACTACAGCAGTTTGACCACAATTCGCCTGAGCCAATTTTGAAGTCGATACACTGGTCGTCAGGTTGTTAACATCGCCGTATCGACAGAGCGAATGGGGCTCTCTCGGATTTACCGGATCATACCAGCCACCTTCATTGATACGGATAACACCGGGGCGGATAACGTCGGTTACTTTGATGCCAACCAAAATCTGTCCGCGATCATTATATGCACGAGCAATGTCTCCATCTTTCAAACCACGTGCTTCTGCATCTTTCGGGTTGATCCAGCACGGTTCGCGTCCACCGATTGCATATTTTTCTCTCAATTTTGTGCCGCACAATTGTGAGTGCAAGCGATAAATCGGGTGATTGGATGCAATGTGCAGCGGATATTTTGTTGTCGGTCCGTCAAGACGTTCAATCGGTTCCATCCAGGTGGGGTGGGGCGGGCAATCGTCATAATGCATCTTCTCGATATTAAGCGAGTAGATTTCGATTTTTCCGGAAGGTGTGCCCAAAGCATTAAGCAGCGGATCCTCACGGAAATCGGCATAACGGACAAACTGTTTTTGTGCTTCCTTTACAGGGAAACCGAGTGCTTCTTCACTTTGCCAGAAAGTGTCAAATACCGGCATCTCCATGCCTTTGGCACGAGATTCAAGACGGGCTGACTCATAGAAGCTCTTGATCCAGTCCATTTCGTTCATGCCCTGGGTATATTCATCACGTTTACCAAGACGTTCACAGATATCGCTGAAAATGTCGAAATCGGAGCGTGACTCATACATTGGCTCGACAAGTTTCTTCATAGGAACAATGTGGCTCAATGCATAATCGCCCATTTGCTCAATGTCATTGCGCTCGTAAGAGGTTGTAACAGGCAAAACAATATCTGCATGACGTGCCGATGCAGTCCATTGGAAGTCATGGACCACAAATGTGTCGAGTTTTTTCCAGGCTTCGACCATTTCGTTGCGGTTCTGTTGGTGCGAGAACGGATTACCACCAGCCCAGTAAACCATATGAATTTCAGGCAAGACAATGTCGGACCCGTTATATTTTATGGTTCTGCCCGGATGGAGCAGCGCTTCAACGAGGCGGCAAACCGGAATCGAGTTCGATTTTGGCTGGCAGGCAGAATTTGTCGCCCCGATATGGCAGCCTGCGGGCAATTCTGCTTCACTAGCAGCCGGACCGTCAGTGATACCGCCGAGAATTGGGCCTGTTGCAGTCGGAGAGCCACCACTGCAATAGTGATAGGAGAAACCAAATCCGCCACCAGGCAAACCGATTTGTCCAAGCATCGAGCAGAGGGTGACCAACATCCAGTGGGCTTGTTCGCCATGATGCTGACGCTGGATAGACCAACCGGCAGCAATCATTGTGCGGTTTTTAGCAAAATCGCGAGCAAGCTGTTTGATGATATCGGCATCAATACCGCAAATTTTCGAAGCCCATTCGGCAGTTTTCGGCGTTCCATCTTCTTTGCCAATGAGATAAGCGAGGAATTTATCGAAGCCGACAGTATATTTTTTCAGAAATTCTTCGTCATGAAGTTTTTCTGCATAAAGCGTATGGGCAATACCGAGCATCATGGCAACGTCGGTTTGCGGGCGGGGAGCTAGCCACTCGCCGTTAAGATATTGGCAGGTTTCTGTTTTGATAGGATCAATACAAATAACGCGGATACCGGCTTTCTTGACTTCTTCAAGGCCTACAAATGCACCATGGTCGGCAATCAACCAACCAATCTGGTCCGTATTCACCGGATTACATCCCCAGAATACGAGCGTCTTGGTATTATCTCGTACAACGTCCCATGATGTGCACTGTTCATAAACTTCAAGAGACCCGACAACGTGCGGCAGAATAACCTGAGCGGCACCGGTTGAATAATCGCCAAGCGAGTTTACAAAGCCGCCAGTCGTCTTCAACATTCTGCGCAACAATGTCCGGCAATTGTGGAATTTGCCAACGCTTTTCCAGCCGTAGGAACCACCGAAAATTCCGTTCGAACCATATTTCTTGCGAACGCGGGTTAATTCGCCGGCAACAAGGTCAATAGCCTTATCCCAGCTTACGCGAACGAAGTCACCGGTTCCACGCCCTTCAGGGTCGGCGCCGGGACCTTTTTCGAGCCAGGCACGACGAACCATCGGATATTTAATACGCGAAGGCGAATAGATTGAATCCATCATACCTTCCAACATTGGCGTTGGATGCGGGTCATGTTCCCAAGGTGTAACTTCAACCAAACGGCCATGGTCAACACGACCGCGGAAAACACCCCAGTGACTGCCGGACATAGTCAATTTGGAGGCTGATTGAGCCTGTGCACCGCGGCTGAGAAGTGAACCGCTCGCGGCACCGACCATGGTCAACATAGCACTACTTTTAAGAAATGAACGGCGGTTCATTTCCGGTAGGGTAATTTTTGTTTTGTCGAATGACATCGCATTCTCCTAGTGTTTAATGTTGTCTTGGTTGCCGAAAAGGCGACTAAAAGACGAAAGATAAATAATAAGTAACTCGACCAAATGGGCATAAAGGCTATGACTAGCCACTTTACCCAATGCTGCGTTCATTTCAGGTAGCCATAAAGCCAGACGTGCTATCATGCCGGCAATGGCATCTGTGTCGTGTTGGCGAAAAGCTTCGGCCAAAGCGGCCAATTCCAAAGCTATATGATCGGCCGGTTCCTTGCAGGAAGATTTTACCGAAACGTCAAGTTTCGTCAGCACATCCTGCATTTCAACATAAGGCGCTTGAAACAATCTTCCATTTTCATCCCGATAATAGCTTTCATAGGGAGGAACCGAAAGGGGACCAAAAGCACCATCGAACAAACTTATGTATTGTTGCGAAAGAAGGTGGTTGAGCTCTTCGACGGAATGATTGCGGAAAAAATCCGCAATCATTGTTGTTAATTCAACAGCTTGAAGCTCTTCACCGAATTCGCCCAGAAAAGTCATAACGGGAAGTGAACGACATTCTTCAAGCAATTCGATCTTCGGCGGGGCAATAAATAAACGGGCGAACCAATCGATTATTATCGCTTGAGCCTGATCTTCCCGAGAATTCGGTTGCTCGTTTCCGTTATATGACGCTTCTGATTGAACAACAGCCATCAGTGTACCTCTTGACCGTCATTGACATCTTTCGAATGGTTCTGGAGATAGCTCAAGAGCAACCGGTATTGATCGGGAGTCAATGAAGTATAACGCTTCATTGCATTCAAGTTACCGATCCACTGGTTGGCAAGCAAATGCCCTGGTTCAGGTAGTGAATGGCAAACGCTACAGGTTGCACTGAAGAGATCTGACGTGTACGACCACATGTCGCCAATTGAAACGTTGACATCCTTATCGCTTGTCCACAATTCGAGACTTACAGGATACCAGGTTTGTTTGGTTTCCTCATCAACAACTTCTTTGCCAAGTTTATAGGAGGCCATGGCCTTGTCACCCAAGACCGCATACATAATGCGTTGGCCCTGCAAAGCATAGACAACCGAGGGGGCACCGGCCATTTGCCAACCGTCAAGGCGAACTTTCAACTTATCGCCTTTGTGGTCAAGCACGGCAAGTTTTGCTGCCGCTAGGAGTTTACCATCTTCGTCGCCAGAACCATTTTCATCAATATAGAACGGTTTTGTATAGACTGCATAAAGAGTGTCTGCACCTTTAACCGCGCTATCCGATGACGTTGGTAAAGTAACATCAAGTTTGTTTGTGGTAGGTAGCATAACAAGCTTTGAAGTATGGTTTGATTCGGGCTGTCCCGGAGCCGGCAAATCAACACCTGGCAATGTTTTGATATAGGCAGCCATCGCACGAAGATCCTCATCAGGAAGTTGCTTCGTATTTTTGATGACTTCAGCCATATCGCCACCAGCGATTTTGTTAATCGGGCTTTGACCTGTTTTCAAATAGTTGAAAATGGAATTTTCAGCCCAGAATTTGATGCCTGTATCATCCTGACTGATATTCGGGAAGTGCCCTTTACCATCAGGAGTAGCACCGCCGCCATAACGCAGATTGCTCTTTATCACGCCCATAAAATTACGTGTCGAGTGGCAT
The DNA here is from genome assembly GCF_016100455.1 of Bartonella sp. M0283. Lineage (NCBI taxonomy): Bacteria > Pseudomonadati > Pseudomonadota > Alphaproteobacteria > Hyphomicrobiales > Bartonellaceae > Bartonella > Bartonella sp. M0283. The sequence continues at coordinate 857,433 of NZ_JACFSK010000001.1, forward strand.
TCTGCACAGTGTCCGGCACCTTCAACAAGATAACGCCCACGCTCAAGAAGAGCCTGTTCGTCTTTCGTGTCTTTTGTGTCAGTGGTCGCAGTGACTTTCATTGGTGACAATGGTTTGCCATCAAGAAAGGCCAAGCGCCAAACACCAACGCCGCGACGCATATTGAACGGGAATTTCAAGTCATGATCAGGTGCAACACCTTGCACAGGTTCGAGCGATTTGATGTAGGCAAAAAGATCGCGAACGTCATTTGCTGTCAAACGCTGATATGATGTGTAAGGGAATGCCGGATAAAGGTTTTGTCCATCAGGCATGATACCATTCGGTCCTACACCTTCGCGCACTGCTTTAGTGAACTCGGCAAGTGTCCAATTACCAATGCCGTCCTTTTTATCCGACGAAATATTAGGCATATAAAAACGCCCGAATTCTGTGTCCAATGCACGCCCGCCACCCAGCTTTAACGGGTTATCCTGATTGGGCGAAGCATGACAAGTCGAGCAATCACTGGCAACAAATACAACGCGACCATTTTCCAGATCAGGCGCGGTATTATCAGCAACGTCTCGAGTGGGATGAGTAAGTGACCAAGTGATCGGGGAGGTAAGAACAAAAAAACCTACGATCCCTATAACAACAAGGACCAAAAACCATCGGGTTAGCCGTTTCATATTTTTGGCATCCTTCTATACAACATTATATTCAATTTCTCTCTTCGTGACCTTTAAACCTGTTTCTACCTCCAAAACAGGCAAGCACTCGGGTTTGCGTTACATAAACGCTACGAACTATTCATAGTTGCAAAATATCACTATTTCGTGACGGAAAAAACATTTTTGGAAAAACCGAAAAAAAAGAAAAATGTACTGAAAAAACAGCAAGTTGATGCTTGATGTTTATCAAATCATGATAAACATGCCATGTTCTGTTCCTATTTTGAAACAGTCTCTGCTAAAAAACTAGCCAAATAAATAACATGACAGATTCAGAATAGTTTTGAAAAAAGTTCAATCGAAAATAGGCGAGTCTGTTTAAATTCAAGTGATGTTTTGCGCTGCCAATTTACGATATTTGCGGCTACCATTTCACGATGGAAATTCGAAGGGAACGTCAAGTTGCCGCAAAATTCTATTCGGTTTTTTGTATTTTCGGTTATTGCAATATTGGATAATAGATTTCTTGCGGGAAATAATCACATTGGTTTTTCGCTCATGAGGCGCCTATTGTCCGGAAAGACAATTCGGCATCAGACACCGGGTATTATGAGGCCAAACTTTCTACTCCTCGTCAGACAATAGTGATTGTGCATGTAAGAGATGGAGTTATGCGGTTGGTCATTCAATATTTATCGCAAACCGGAAAGCAAAATTGTTCCGGAAATGGATAGGATTATGGCAACGATCTAGTTGTGAATGGCAGTTCTCGTTTTTCATTGCCAGAAAAAACCTTATTTTACGGAACTTTCCGATACGCTGAAAATAGATTAGATATAATAATTTAATTATTTTAACAGATATTCCATCTTTATTAAAGATAAAATATATAATATAATCTCTTTAAATCGTTGTATCGTATCATTTTTAATTATATTAAAACTGTAAAATTCTTTTTGTTATCGAACCAAAAAATAAAAACGACTGTACAACTATGCATAATCACGCAAAAAAATATGTCATATATTTTTCGGGCATGTTTAATTATAAAAACGAGAAAAATTATCTTTTCGAACAAACATATGTCAATTCATCACCATAAAAGTTCTGACAACATTTGGTAAATTTAGCTTGTTATTTTTCGTATAGCGTGGAAAATGGACTTACACGACTATATTTATATGTTCGAATATGAAACAGTAGAGTGGATAAATAAGTATAGTATCTTTTTGAACATTCTTGAGTGTTATAGAAATAGCAAATATTAACTTCGAGAAGCGAGAAAAAATTAAAAACGAGCTTGTTGAATAAGAAAAATTTTCCATATTTCAAAAGGCGTGCGGTTACCGCACCAATTTAGAATTCGTCAAATACAAATACAGAATATGTGAATTAGCGGAATAATCCCGAAAAGCTCATATATTCCTAGCCAATGAAGGAGACCATCATGGCAAAGACGATGCAAGCCGCAGTAGTGCGTGAATTTGGAAAGCCGCTTACCATCGATGAGGTACCTATTCCCGAACCGGGAGAAGGAATGATTCAGGTAAGTGTGCAAGCATGTGGTGTTTGTCATACAGATCTACATGCTGCACATGGCGATTGGCCGGTTAAACCGAACCCGCCATTTATTCCCGGACATGAAGGTGTGGGCTATGTCTCTGCTGTAGGACGTGGTGTAAAACATGTGAAAGAAGGAGATCGGTTGGGCGTTCCTTGGCTGTACACGGCCTGTGGATGTTGCTCGCATTGTCTGGCCGGATGGGAAACACTCTGTGAAAATCAGTTGAACACGGGTTATTCGGTCAATGGTGCATTTGCCGATTATGTTGTGGCTGATCCGAATTATGTTGGACATCTTCCAAAAAATATCGGGTTTAACGAAATCGCACCCATTCTGTGTGCCGGTGTTACGGTTTATAAAGGTTTGAAAGTAACAGACGCAAAACCGGGCAACTGGGTTGGTATTTCCGGTATTGGTGGCCTTGGTCATCTGGCCGTGCAATATGCAAAAGCGATGGGCTATAATGTTGCGGCAATTGATGTTGCCGATGACAAAATCGAACTGGCAAAACAATTAGGGGCAGATGTCGGAATCAATGTAACAAAATACAATGATGCGGCGTCCGAATTGCGTAAGCTTACCGACGGTGGTGTGCATGGCATGCTCGTTACAGCTGCTTCTCCAAAAGCTTTTGAACAGGCGCTCGGTATGGTCCGTCGTGGCGGTACTTTGTCCATGAACGGTCTACCGGCTGGCAGTTTTCCTGTATCAATCTTTAATATGGTGTTGAATGGAATAACGTTGCGTGGCTCCATTGTAGGTACAAGGTTGGATCTTCAAGAGGCATTGGATTTTGCCGCCGCCGGAAAGGTCAAATCACATATCTCCACTGATAAGCTGTCTGACATCAACCATATTTTTGATAATATGATCGCAGGCAAGATTGAAGGCCGCGTTGTCCTTGATATGACTAAATAAAAACATGTTAAGCAAACTTAATTGGGCCTGATAATTCAGGCCCAATTATTTTAAAGTTTATATTTCTGACGACCTAGTCCCGCGGATGTATTTCTAGAGGTATGTATTCCCGAGATTTTGAGCCGTGTTGTCCAAAAAAGGTGGCCAGATCGAACATTTATAAGCTCTTCTCCATCGTCAGATATTTGCAGGAGGACGGAGTTAGATATTCGCGTGAAGATGGGCGTTAAATGATCTTGAAGTGACATTAGGAAGCTTCATCAATCCCGCTTCCTGCCATATATAAGCTCTGTGAAACTTGTCGGACAATGATTTTCGGTAACCTGCTGCTTTTATAAAGCTACTTTAATGCGGCTAAACGTTTAACGCATGAATCATTATAATCTTGCCTGATGAACACTTTATGGTTTTGTCCATCAGCGCAGATTCCCCAAGAAACCGAACCTATTTTTTCGTAATCAATTCCAATTTCCTGTTGTCTAATCGTAATTACTCAAAAACCACCCAAATAGATTCGATTGAAGGCAAATTCGTCTTGGTCGGGCACAAATCGGTATTAATCAATTTTCGTTCGAAGTTTACAAAAAAAGAATTTCACTAAACAGGGTTGAAAGGTATTTATCGATCAAAACCGGACTTTTATGACATTTTGCTTAATTCGCATTGAGAGCACACTCAATTTTTTAAAATTAGGTTTAAACGAAAAATTTCATGTTTGTGAATTGGAAAAATGTGAATTTACTTCCGTATATCTGAGGGGATGAAGAGCGTTTTTGAACTCAAAAACGCTTTTCTTTTCAAGTGCCCACGGCGTTGTTTTTCGTATGTGAGATTAAAAGACACAAGTATTTTTGGTGAGAGGTCCGAGTAAAACGCAGCTATGACGGATATGCACAGGTAATTTTATTTTGTTGACTAATACTGTAGACAAAACTTTATAAATAATAATAGAAATTTAAAAGAGGGCTTTTGTTGGCGGTCGAGGCAACAAAGCAAGTATTTTTCATTGTGAGGATATTTTCAGGAGGAGGGGAATATGGCGACCATAAGGAAACCCTTAACCACAACTCAAATCATAATTTTGATTATATTGGCGATATTGGGAGCTTTCTCATTGGGCTATATCGCGCTTCAACGGGGCGAAGCAATCAACGCCATGTGGATTGTTGTGGCGGCAGTTTGTGTATATCTGGTTGCCTACCGGATTTACGGGATTTTCATATCCAATGTTGTTTTAAAAGCGGATAGCACGCGTATGACACCGGCCTATCGACGCAATGATGGGCTCGATTACGTTCCCACAGACGAAAAAATTCTTTTTGGACATCACTTTGCAGCGATAGCGGGAGCAGGGCCTCTAGTGGGGCCGGTACTTGCAGCACAAATGGGCTATCTACCGGGGCTCTTGTGGATTCTAGCCGGATGTGTTCTGGCAGGTGCCGTTCAGGATTTTATGGTCTTGTTTATTTCGACACGGCGCGATGGACGTTCACTCGGCGAGCTGGTTCGTGAAGAAATGGGGGATGTTGCAGGTGTAATAGCGTTGATTGCCTGTTTCATGATTATGATCATCATCCTCGGCGTGTTGGCAATGGTGGTTGTAAAGGCTTTAGCGGGAAGCCCTTGGGGAACATACACAGTCGGTTTCACTATTCCTCTTGCCTTTTTTATGGGAATATATCTGCGCTTCATCCGGCCCGGGAGAATAGGTGAAGTTTCTGTCATCGGTCTTGTCCTGCTTCTCTTTGGCATTGTGTCAGGTGGATGGATAAAAGATAGTTCTTATGCAACATGGTTCAATTATGAAGCAACAACCTTAACGCTGATGATAATCATTTATGGATTTATTGCAGCGGTTTTACCTGTCTGGTTATTGCTTGCACCGCGCGATTACCTGTCTACTTTCCTTAAAATCGGAACGATTGTTGCTCTTGCAATTGGTATTGTTGTTGTCCGGCCGATGCTTGAAATGCCGGCTTTAACCAAATATGTCGACGGCTCCGGACCAGTTTGGGGTGGTAACCTCTTTCCATTTCTTTTTATCACAATTGCCTGCGGGGCGGTCTCGGGTTTTCATGCTCTCATTTCATCGGGAACGACACCGAAAATGTTGGCCAATGAAGACCAAGCCTGTTTCATTGGCTACGGTGGCATGTTGATGGAATCTTTTGTTGCCATCATGGCGCTGATTGCTGCCAGCGTCATCAATCCCGGGGTCTATTTTTCAATGAATGCACCTTTGAGTGTGCTTCTTCCGTCTGGAACCGGCGATCTTGTGCAATCGGCTGCAACGGTTGTCTCCGGATGGGGTTTTCAGGTCACACCTGAAATGTTGACAAATATTGCAAACGAAGTGGGCGAAAAATCCATCATTGCCAAAACAGGCGGTGCGCCTACCCTTGCTGTGGGGATGGCTCATATTTTGCATAATGCCTTAGGCGGTTGGATGAGCATGTCTTTCTGGTATCATTTTGCAATTTTGTTTGAAGCATTGTTTATCTTGACAGCGGTTGATGCCGGTACACGTTCGGCCCGTTTTATGCTTCAGGATCTCCTTGGTATTTTGGTTCCGCATATGCGCAAAACAGACAATCTTTTCGCCAATTTGATAGCTACTGCACTGGTTGTTTTGATGTGGGGATATTTTGTTTACCAAGGTGCGGTCGATCCTAAGGGCGGCATATATTCGCTTTGGCCGTTATTCGGTATCGCAAATCAAATGCTTGCGGCTGTCGCGCTCCTGCTTTGTGCTGTTGTGTTGTTTAAAATGAAACAGCAACGTTATGCCTGGGTGGCGATCGTTCCGGCAGCATGGTTGTTCATCTGTACAATGACAGCAGGTTGGCAGAAAGTGTTTGATGCCAAGCTCAGCTTTTTTGTTGCAGCCGGAAAAGCAGCTAACAAACAATTGGCAGTTGGTAATTATATCAACGGTATCTTGACGGCATTATTTATGGTTGTCGTTATTGCTTTAACCTTATTCGCGATCAGATCGGCCTTAAAGTCATTGAAAAGCGATAAACCCACTGTACATGAAACGCCTTATGAACCGTTTCCTTCTGAACCTATTAAGGTCAGATAAAAGAGGTGGGTACAAACAACGTTATGGCGTTACCAGAAGGTAGCGCTATAACGGTATAATAGTGGAGGATGCTGAATATGTGCTTGAATTTTCTTAGTGTTGGCAAGTTTCTTGGTCAAACAGCGAAGTTGATGGTCGGGGTACCCGATTATGACACTTACGTTCAACATATGAAGAATGTTCATCCCGACCAGACGCCTATGTCTTATAATGATTTTTTCCGGGAACGTCAGGAAGCGAGATATGGGGGGAAGGGTGGCTTTAAATGTTGTTGACGTTAACAGAAAAATGAAGGGGCTTAAGGTTTTTGTAAGAAAGCGATTAAAATTAGAGAATTCTGAAATCGCAGAACTCAAAAGATTCGAATTATCTTGTTCTTTTTTTAAAGATGCGACCTATTGATTGGTCCGTTACATTTCATGTTGCTGTTCTTTATCGTGAACGGGGATAGGTCAATGATAGTTCTGCAAAGGTTTTGGATTTGAAACATAATCGGTTCGATAACTGAAACATAATTTGTTCGATAATACTTGGCTTTATGATTATGCCTTGAATTCGTTTGTCCTATTCAAGAAGCAAAATGCCCTTTTTTGCGCCCGCCAAATAGCTCATCGAAAAGGTAAGCACCCACGCGATTGAGGATGGGGGTTAACTGGTTAACTGGCAGATTGGTTGCGAAGTTTTGATAAATAATAGAACATCGTCTGCCTTATGCTGAATTCTACGGGGCTGTTTCGATTTTTGGAATGTTTACAACCTGTTAAAATTCTAAACTTCTTCCTGCTTATTGATTTTGATGATCATATTACCCCGAAGTTGCTTGAGCTTGTTTTTCCGAAACGAGATATCAGTATTATTCGTTTTTATTCAGCGGCAAAAAGCTCGCTGGAACATCCAAACGAGCCATTTTGCAAAAACTTATTTCACAGATTACTATTTTTAAATCTCCGTGCACGAAACGTCAGTCCGGCAGAATTAAAGAAAGATGGGTAACTTCATTTTTCTATCAGTTTGATGACTTATGGTCATCTTTTTCTGCCTGTATCTTGTCAATCAAAATTGCATGAAGAGATTTTGCGAGGCTTTTATAATCTTCATCAAAATGATGTCCTCCAGGCAGTTTTAAACGTTTCATTGCATCAAGGGCAGGATCTGTACAAGCGGTATCATCTTCATCCTCGCCATAGACACAGACTGTTTTTTCTGCAGGCATATATTCCATCTGATCAAGCACAGGCGTGTCACCTGAACCGCCGAGCCAACCATCAATGGAAATCTGAAAATCCGCTGTTTTGGACAAGCCCATGAGTGCTATCATAACCGTTTGATCTTTGACCGTTTCATCAAGCACTTGCCAAGCAAACGGTAAAACATCCGCTCCGAAAGAATAGCCGAACAGTGCAACCGGTAACCGTTGTTCGGGGTCAGCCTCTTGAACAAGTTGCTCTATATCTTTGGCAATTTCTTCCGGTGTGCGTGTGCTCCAGAAATAACGTAACGAGTCGATGCCGATCACATGAATGTCCTGGCTCTGCAAAAGATCGCCAATTTCCATATCGATATCACGCCAACCGCCATCGCCAGAGAAGAAAATAACCAGTGCTTTTGCGGGGTTTTTGGACGGCATATCAATAATGGGCAGGTCGGCATCCGCCGCATCGCGAATAGCATAATCAAGTGCTGTATCAACAGTTTCCTTCATCCGCGATTCAAAAGCCGGGTCCTTGATGATTGCGGCAACTTTATCTCGTGCCGCCTGCTTTACGTCATTACCGGCCAATGAATTACTGATAATCGTCACCGGAGAGGGGACTTTTACACCTGTTTCATAACTATAGCCGCCGTCGGGCATTTTTGTTGCGTCAGCCTCTTCCGTGCAGGAAGGTAACCGTGTGTGCGACGATTGCGACGGATCGAGGACTACTGTGCCGGCTAATGTATTTTCCGGAGAATCGGCCGCTGCTGCATAGGAAACCGTGCCTCCTTCACCTATTCCCACCACAACAGGATGAAAATAGACGTCAAGATCCAACCGGCGCAAAATGTCTTTTGAAAGAGCTTCCAGATCGGATACGAGATAAACACAGTCGCCATCTTCTTTATCCAGTTCCTCGCGCCAGTTATCAAAATTGACAGATGCCACAATAAGGTTCCGTTTCAGCAATGCCGCAGTCATATCTGTTTCCCGTGTTTTTGGACCACCGGTATCGGAAACGAGTATAACAAGACCTCTGATATCTCCTTGCGGCAAATAAACCGGTATATCTGTGAAACGTTCTCCTTCTGCATAAACAACAGGAGATGTGGAGCCGATGAAACTGGCCCATAGCCGGTTAACCTTGCCCCGATGCAAAACACCATAAGCAGCGGCTGCAATAATAAAAACGGCCAAGACCAATAAAATTATACGTCGGATTGTCATTTGCGTAAAAACTCCAGCGGGTTGCCGTTGATAAGTGTTGTGACATCAAAAAGAACTTTAGCAGTTTCAAAACCACCGGGGCAGATCAGATAATGCGGTGACCAAACCGGATCAAACTTATCCTTGAACGCTTTCAAGCCATCAAAATGATAAAGATCACGTCCGCGCCGGTAAATAAAAGAGCCTATACGTTGCCATCTTGCTGCCAGACGGTTGGTCGACAGACCAGCGAGAGGAGCAGCTCCCAAATTGAACCACTGGAATCCTTGTTCTTTGCCATAAAGCAACAGATTGGCAAATAATGCATCCATCATAACTTTGGATACATTGGGCAGGTAACGCATCATATCGACTGTTATTTCATTTTTGTTACCACTTTTCCAGACATTGGCAAAAGCGACAATCTGATCATCTTTGGTCATGACGGCGACATCGTAACGTTTTAAAAATTCGTCATTGAAATAACCGATTGAAAAACGTTTTTCAGCTCCGGATTTCGAGGCAAGCCACGTATCAGATACATGTCGCAGTGCTAACAAATGATTTTCTACTTCATTTGCCGGAATAATGGAAAACACCAAGCCCTCGCGGGTTGCTTTACGTTCAGCATAACGGAATGGTTGGCGTTTTGGCCCGTCAAGTGAAAAATCGGGGAGGTAGACTTTGGCGACCTCGCCCAACTTGATTGCGGTTAACCCCATATCGAGATAAAGCGGCAAATGACGCGGACCTACACCGTAAAAAACAGTGCGCAAGGCTGCATCATCGGCATGTTTACGAAATTCCCAAGCGAGATCGTTAAAAACCTTTTCGTCATTGCTTACGGGTTCACCTAAAGCAATCAAGCTACCACCGGATTTACTGTACATAATAAAGCCGTCCTCGTTAGGAGAAATCAGAAACTGTTTATCTCCAAGTAGCGCTAATGCAGTATCTGACAAAGGTGATTGGGCAACGAGCTTAGGGATACAATCAGGAATCGTTGTCGCGCGTTTTAACCGCTTGCGCAGTGGTCTATGGATAATATTGTAAAGCGCTGCAATAAAGATAACGGAAAATATGACAACGCTTGCCCTTAAAAAACGCGGTGCATTGGCGTTCCAGGCGAAGCTCCACCACAATTCATTTGAATATTCGACGTGACGGTAAACAAAAAAGCCAAGCCATATAACCGCACATGCAAAGGCGGCAATACTGGCAAGCCAACCCCAACTTATGGTCAAACCATTATTCAATGGCCGACGATAAAACGAGCGTTTGAACCCCCATAAGATCAATGCAAATATGCACAGAATAGTTGCTTCTTCCCAATCAAGTCCTTTGGTCAGGCAGAAAACCGCACCTGCAAGCAAAAGGAAAATGGTAACAAACCATGCATTGACAAGGCGTCGCGCCAATCCGTAGGAAACAACGAGAAGTGTTACACCAATAAGACTGGCAGCCAGATTCGACGTCTCGATAAAAATTAGTGGCAATATATCCGACAGGACATCAAGTCTTATCCGGCGCCCGGGAGTGACAACCGATATCAACATTACGACACCGGCCAGAAAGGTCAGACCGGCCGATATGAACGGTATCATCGGTTCGATAATGCGCGAAACCTGTGCGGCACGTGCCGAAACACGTTTGCGTTGCCGGAACATTTCCCAGAATGCAATGCCGACAATTGCAATGACAAGCGGCAATATTGTGTAAATCAACCGGTAAGTCAAAAGAGCAGCCACACCTTGTGCGTTTCCGGCAAGGCCCAAACCACCAATAAGAATGGCTTCAAAAGCGCCAAGGCCTCCCGGTGAATGGCTAACCACACCGATAACAATGGCAACTGCGAAGACCAGATTGAAAGCGAGAAAACCGGTTTGTAAATCGGCAGGCATGAGCACATAAAGCGTGGCAGATGCAGAGGTAATATCAACCAGACCCGCAAAAATTTGCATCAAAGCGCCGCGGGAACCAGGAAGTTTCAAAGAAAGCGGGCCAATTTTCAGCTCTCTTGCTCCGCCGTAAAGCCACAATATCAAGGCAATCAATATGAGAATAATGGCGATGCCGGCAATCCTGTCAGCCGTTAAATTTAAGGTGCCAAGAAGGGGAAGATTTTCAGGTTCGAACGCAAGCGCAAATCCGATAACGGTAAGCAAAGCAAACCACATTGAAAACCAGGACATGCTGATGATACGCCCGATATCGGCAAGACCGACACCTTCTCCCGCATAAACGCGGTAACGGAGTGCTCCTCCGGTAAGAAAGGAAAAACCGAGAGCATTGGATACAGCATAACCGGCAGATCCAGCGAGAGCAGCGACCGGCATTGTGATTTTACCAGGTGCTATTGTGCGAGCCGCTACGACATCATAAAGCGCAATGCCGCAAAAACTTAGCGCGGTGAAGAACAATGCAAGCAATAATGTTGGTGTTGTATAACTTTTGAAAGCCTCGATTGTGTCGTGTCTGGAAGTCGTTTTCAAAAGTTCCCAGAGAACAAAAAATGAAATTGCAGCGATTGTCAGTCCTAATAACGGAACAATCGATGTTTTTGCCAGATGCAAAAGGCGCGAGGGCTGCTTGCGAGCGTTTTTGTCAACGGTGTTCTCGTTCAGTTCATTTTCGCTTGTCATTTTTATCCTTTTAAACCGTTGGTCAATGCGCCTATCGGGACTGTTTGGAACCAGTATTGCAAAACTCTATGGATTTAATTTGTCATATTTATACGAAGGAACAGATTTTTATAAGTGTAGCTTTTCGTAAGGTTGAAGGTTTTCATTGAGATCAATATAGGATAGAACTGTTACAAAATTTACGGAACGAGACAGTTGTTTTCAGAATTATCGACATTCGGGGTATTTTTAGGCGGCGCACTATCATTTTTATCGCCTTGTGTATTGCCGCTGGTGCCTCCTTATCTATGCTATATGGCCGGTGTTAGCGTCGAAGATTTTCGCAATAGCGACATGCAAAACAAACAGCCCGTCCGTCTAGCATTGTTTGCAGCGGCAATCGCCTTTTCATTGGGCTTTTCAACAGTTTTTATCGCACTGGGTGCAACAGCCAGCACCGTCGGGCATTTTATCGGTCAATATCGTGACATATTGGCGATGGTTGCCGGGATTATTATTATAATCTTCGGACTTAATTTTTTAGGTGTATTCAGAATCGGAATTCTCGCGCGGGAAGTTCGCTTCCAGACGAGAAAAACACCGGCGGGCCCATTGGGTGCCTACATTATTGGTCTGGCGTTTGCTTTTGGATGGACACCCTGTGTAGGACCGGTCCTTGGACCGATTCTTACTTTTGCCGGATCAAAAGAATCGGTTGGTGAAGGCGCATTACTGCTCGGTATATATTCGCTCGGTCTTGCTATTCCTTTTATTCTGGCGGCCTTGTTTTCAAACTTCTTTATGTGGTTTTTAAGCTCGTTCAGAATGCATTTGGGAAAAGTCGAAAAGATCATCGGTATATTGTTAATTATCGCCGGTATCCTTTTTTTAACCGGCGATATGCAAAATGTTTCATTCTGGTTGTTGGAAAAATTTCCGTCTTTGAGCAGTGTCGAAGCATTGGGCTGGTCGGACATTGTCGATTTTTTCCGTAATCTCTTTTGAGGATTAAAGGGCAAATGATTAACCGTAGCTGTCTCTCAATAATTCTAGCAGCAGGCGAAGGCACGAGAATGAAATCGGATTTGCCGAAGGTGCTGCATAAAATTGCCGGTTTGCCTTTGGTTTGCCACGTCGTTCGGCAAGTTCAGGCACTTGAAAATAGTGAAATAGCAGTTGTTGTCGGGAAGGGAGCCGAAGAGGTATCTTCGGTAGTGAGAGACTTTTCCAAAAGTGCCCGTATATATGTTCAAAAAGAAAGACTTGGAACTGCGCATGCGGCACTGGCAGCACGCGAAATGCTGGCGAAAAATTTTGACGATATATTGATTGTTTTTGGCGACACACCATTGATTGAGTTAGCTTCACTCAATCGTGCGCGTGATGAACTCGCGAACGGTGCTGACATTGTTGTAATGGGGTTTGAGACCGAAAATCCGTCAGGCTACGGTCGTTTGATCGAAAAAGACGGAAAACTTCAAGCAATTGTCGAAGAAAAAGACGCAAACATCGAACAGAAAAAGATAAAATTCTGTAATGGCGGTGTTATGGCGTTGAATGGTAAACTTGCTCTTTCATTGCTTGAACAAATCAAAAATGAAAACGCAAAAAAAGAATATTACCTCACGGATGTTGTTACAATCGGTGTTTCTCAAGGACTGGATGTCAGAGCAATTACTATACCGGTCGAGAATGTTCTGGGTGTAAATACACGCGTTGAACTCGCCGAAGCCGAAGCATTGTGGCAAAAACGTAGGGCCAAAGAATTCATGTTATCCGGCGTAACAATGCTGCGACCGGAAACCGTTTATTTTTCATATGACACCGAAATCGCCCGCGATGTCATTATTGAACCGAATGTTTTCTTCGGTCGTAATGTAAAAGTGGAAACCGGCGTTGTAATTCATGGCTTTAGCCATTTGGAAGGGGCAATTGTCAAAACGCATTCGGAAATCGGGCCTTATGCGCGTTTGCGTCCCGGAGCGATTCTCGAGAATTCTTCAAAAGTCGGTAATTTTTGCGAGATAAAAAATGCAAAAATCGGTGAAAAGGCCAAAGTCAATCATCTTACTTATATTGGGGACGCAGAAATTGGTCGCGGCACCAATATCGGCGCGGGAACCATAACCTGTAATTACGACGGCTTTAACAAGTGGAAAACGATTATCGGCGAGAATGCATTCATCGGGTCAAATTCCGCTCTGGTTGCGCCGGTTGAAATTGGCGAAGGTGCTTACGTCGCTTCCGGCAGTGTAATAACCGAAGCGGTACCAGAAAATTGTGTAGCCTTCGGTCGCGCAAGGCAGATAAACAAAGAAGGACGAGCGGATTTGTTGAGACAAAGATTTTCGTCAATGAAAACAAAAAAATAGTTTATGATAGAAAAAAAACCATTTTTGACATTTAAAAAAAGGGAATTATTTTCTATCTAGAACTAACCCAGGCCAGAAAAGTCAGGAACGAAAACACTTTTAAATTGGTTATGCTGTCCTAACTCTTCTAATAAACAGATTAATACCCGGAGCGAAGTTTTATATGTGCGGAATTATTGGAATCCTTGGTAAAAGGGACGTGGCACCTTTGCTGCTTGACGGTTTGAAAAGGCTTGAATATCGGGGCTACGATTCTGCAGGCATTGCAACTGTCTACCAAGGTCATCTTGGTCGCTTACGAGCCCCCGGTAAGCTCGTCAATCTTGAGGAAAAACTGAAAAAAACGCCGCTGAAGGGCAAAATTGGCATTGGACACACCCGCTGGGCTACCCATGGCGCACCGATTGAACGTAATGCTCATCCGCAGATGACTGAAAAAGTAGCTGTAGTTCATAACGGCATTATCGAAAATTTCGCCGAATTGCGGGACGAACTCGTAGCTGATGGCTGTGTTTTTGAATCTGATACCGATACCGAGGTTCTGGCTCATCTCGTGACCAGAGAAATAAAAGGTGGATTGACACCGGTCGAGGCAATGCGTGTTAGTCTCAAGCGGTTGCGCGGTGCTTATGCAGTTGCCCTGATTTTTGAAGGTGACGAAGACCTGATGATTGCGGCGCGCTTTGGCCCGCCACTTGCTATCGGTTATGGTAAAGGCGAGATGTTCGTGGGGTCAGACGCAATAGCGCTTGCTCCATTCACTGACCGGATTTGCTATCTTGAAGACGGTGACTGGGTTGTACTTACCCACAATAGCGCAACAATTTATGACGCAGATGACCGGATTGTCGAACGTGAAATTTCGACATCTTCAGGTAATGCTTTTCTTGTTTCGAAAAGTAATCATCGCCATTTCATGCATAAGGAAATGTTCGAACAGCCTGAGGTCATTTCGCACACTTTGGCCCATTATGTCGATTTGGGGGGTGGCAAGGTCAATGAATCTGCCAATCCGATTGATTGGGCCAATATTGATCGTTTGGTCTTTGCAAGTTGCGGAACAGCCTATTATTCGACATTGGTAGCACGTTATTGGTTTGAAAAATTATGCGGGCTGATTGTCGAAAATGATGTTGCTTCGGAATTCAGATATCGCGAGCCGCCTATGACCGATAAAACCTTGGCGATGTTCGTGTCACAGTCGGGGGAAACCGCTGACACACTTGCATCCTTGCGATATTGTCGGGCAAAAGGAATAAAAACAGCAACTGTTGTCAATGTTCTGGAATCGACCATGGCAAGAGAAGCGGATTTTATGTTTCCCACGCTCGCCGGCCCTGAAATAGGTGTTGCCTCGACAAAGGCTTTTACCTGTCAATTGTCTGCTCTGGCATCGGTTGTTCTGACAGCTGCCAAACACCGCGGTATGCTCGACCGGAAAACCGAACAGAAAATGGTTCAACAGCTTTCCGAGCTTCCAAGAATTATTACGGATGTTCTGAAACTTGATAGTGATATTGAAGAAATATGTCGTGATCTTATGAGCGTTAAGAACATTCTCTATATTGGTCGCGGCACGTCTTATCCAATTGCCTTGGAAGGCGCTCTCAAGCTCAAGGAGCTGTCCTATATCCACGCCGAGGGATATGCAGCCGGTGAGTTGAAACACGGGCCAATCGCACTTATAGATGAAAACATGCCTGTTATTGTGGTCGCGCCACATGATAGATGGTTTGACAAAACGGTTTCCAATTTGCAGGAAGTGGCTGCGCGCGGCGGACGCATTATTCTGATTACGGATAAAGATGGTGCGGCTAAAGCAGGGGTGAATAGCCTGTCGACGATTGTTATGCCGGACGTTCCGGAATTCATTGCACCTATTGTTTATGCAGTTCCGGTCCAGTTGATCGCTTATCACACGGCGGTCCTGCTTGGTACGGACGTAGATCAGCCACGCAACCTCGCTAAATCTGTAACCGTTGAATAGAACCGATATTTAACTTGCTAAAAGATAATCATTCCTCTTCGCTTGTGGGGAGGAATGATGTCAATTGCCTGATTTTTGCTCCTGCGACTCCAAAGGGATAGCGACAGCAATAATAGGACCAAGCCCATACCACCAATCATAACGTTTCAGTTCGGGGGCGTAGAGGCTTGAGATTGACCCGTCAAGGAAAAGCGCGTTCGGGGTTTTCATTTCATCACGAAAAAACCGCGCGAATTCTTCAAAATTCACTCGTCCTTCGGAATTGACAAAAACAACAGTTCCATCTGTTCTGACGCCAACGCCATTGCGATATTCAAGATAAGGCGAGTTGACAATAAACCGCGGATGAATTTTGTTTTCGATGACGAGCATCGGTCCCGACTGTGTTGCAATATCCGGTTTGATTGTCGATTTCAGAAATCTATCCGTATCCGTAACACCGGCTTTTTTCCCCTCGACAAAGAAAATACCGTTCGGCTTCATATGAAAATTTCCCGGCCCATCTTTTGTCGAAACGGGCTGAATAGTTTTGCCATTTTCAATATAAAGGCCGACCGCCGAAAAATCCTTGTGGTACATGCCGCCATTGACAGCAAAAGCGATCGTTTTCCCTTGTTCCCGTAAATATTTTTCAACGTTGCGAAAATATTTGAAAGGTTGACCGTTTGCGTCGTTTAGAAAAAGCGAAATATCATATTTTTCGGGATCGACTTCGCAAACGATATAAGATTTATTTTCGAATTTCTGGTGGTAGCAGAAATTGTGTGTTGTGATTTTTTCTTGCGTTTCGTGAGGCTTTTGATCTTGTTGTTGTGGCTCGGTTACGATCGGTGGATTGGAACCCTGCGGGGTGCTTTCAGGCTTTTCGAACGTTGGTGTTTGTCTGAAAAACACAAAACTTCCTACTGTTACCAATATTCCGGTCAGCGTTATCAAAAGCGGCGTGATGATATGGTTCTTTTTCATGATTTAACCGGCTCGAAGTAATTTTATGGCCCCGTCTTGGCGGAAAAGGTAAAGCAACAGTCGCAATGCCTGACCGCGTTCCGACATGAGTTGCGGGTCTTTTTCCAGTATAAGGCGCGCATCCTTTCGGGCAATTGCCAATAAATCGCTGTGAACTTCAAGATCGGCCATGTGAAATTCGGGAAGTCCGGATTGTCTGGTTCCTAATACTTCACCTTCGCCGCGAAGTCGTAAATCTTCCTCGGCAATACGAAAGCCATCTTGCGTTTCACGCATGACATTCAGTCTCGCTTCGGCAATTTTACCAATTGGAGCTTTGTAGAGTAAAATACAAGATGATTGTTTGTCACCTCTTCCAACTCGTCCACGTAACTGATGAAGCTGCGAAAGACCAAACCGTTCGGCATGCTCGATAATCATGATCGATGCGTCAGGCACATCGACGCCGACTTCCACGACGGTAGTGGCGACAAGCAAACGCGTTTTTCCTTCCTTGAAATCCTGCATTGCCTGATCTTTTTCGGTGGCAGCCATTTTACCATGGACAATTCCCACAATATTGCCAAACCGGGCATGGAGAATATCAAATCGTTTTTCAACGGATGTGAGCTCCAGGCTTTCTGACTCCTCGACCAGCGGACATATCCAATAAATCTTGTCACCACGTTGAAGTGCCACACTGACGCGGTCGAGGAGCTCTGCCAGTCGCTCTTTTGGTAGAATAGCTGTGGTTACCGGTTTCCTCCCCGACGGCTTTTCTTTTAGTTGTGAAACATCCATGTCGCCGAATGCGGTCATAACCAAAGTTCGTGGAATTGGGGTGGCGGTCATGACAAGCATATCGGGTCGGATGCCCTTGGCCAAAAGATTGAGGCGTTGATGAACACCAAAACGATGCTGTTCGTCAATAATTGCAAGCGAGAGGTTATGATAGTCGACGCTGTCCTGAATAAGTGCATGCGTTCCAATGATTATCGCGGTTTTCCCGCTTTTGATATCATCAAGAATTTTTTCGCGGCTTTTACCTTTTTCCCGGCCAGTCAACAAAACGGTTTTCAGGCCGATTTTTTCAGCCAAGGGTGCGATTGTTGCAAAATGTTGCTGTGCCAGAACTTCAGTAGGCGCCATGAGTGCGGATTGACCGCCATTTTCGGCAATTTGGGCCATTGCCATAAAAGCCACCACAGTTTTACCGGACCCGACATCGCCTTGTAACAACCTCAACATTGCCTCGTTCGAGGCGAGGTCTCGCGATATTTCGGCAATGGCCGCTTCTTGACCTTTTGTCAAAGTAAAGGGCAGGGCGTGCAGGAGTTTTTTCGTATATGTGCCTCTTGGCGGATTGGATTTGCCAGCCAGTTTCTTGGTTTTGTGCCTAACTAACCCCAGCGCTAATTGACCGGCCAGAAATTCATCATAAGCAAGGCGTTTTCTGGGTAGACTGTCGACACTGACATCGGCGGGGTCTACCGGTGTGTGAATACGGCGCAAAGCGACGCCGAAGGATGGAAAACCGGATTGTTTGAGCATTGTGTGATCAATCCATTCCGGTAATAAAGGCAACCGGTCAAGCGCTTCACCTATTGCACGGCCTAAAGTTTTTCCCGACAAACCGGCCGTTAGCGGGTAAACGGGTTCTATAAGTGGCAGTTTTTCACTCTGCGATGCAGGAACGATATAATCGGGATGAACCATGGTAACATGGCCGTTAAATCGTTCCACTTTACCGGAAACAATAACTTTTTCGCCCTCGGGCAATTGGCTTTGTAGCCAATTTGGTTGAGCATGAAAAAACACCAAGGTAATTTCCCCCGTGTCGTCATGACCGAATATCCTATAGGGAAGGCGTTTATTATTGCTTGGAGGAGCCTGATGATAATCGACAATTATTTCGGCAGTCGTAATAGCACCGTCTAACGCAAAAGCAACGCCGGGGCGCTGTCTGCGGTCGATAACAGAGTGTGGCATTAACTGGATGAGATCGATAAGTCGGGGTTCGTCTTGTGCCGGATCGATGTTCAGGAGTTTGGATATCGTTAAACCGACCTTTGGCCCTATGCCGGAAAGGCTTCGTATCGTCGCAAAAAATGGGTCAAGTAATGTCGGTCGCATGACTATGAATTTAGCGGCGGGAAACCATTTTTACCAGTATCAAAATCCTGTTCATCAGCTAAAACTTTTTGAAGCTGAAACGGTTTCGAAAATCGCGAGGAAAGTTTTTCCGTACGGTCAAAAAGGAACAAATGTCATTCCTTTTGAAATGACGATAATTACTATTGGTCTCTCACTGCATATGCCGGATAGACTGGTCTTTTGCTATTTTTCTATTCGGAGTGGGGCCGTAATAATTCGAAACCTTGAACAGTTTGTGGCTGGAGTTCCATGAAGCTTTAAGCCATTCAATACCAACGGAATTTTTTAAATTAAAAAGAATGATTATGGAAAAAGCATGTTAGAGTATTTTGACCCTTAACATGCATCTTGAGGACCGGATAGGCGCCTGTTTTTAAAAGCTCCGAAAGTTTGAATCGTCGTTTTGTCGTTTTGTGCGGATTGGATATTTTAAGTCGAAAAACCTTCGGCTGATCATTGCAATGAATGCTGACGGATAACGTTTGAGCGAAATTTTTTCGTTTGCAAATGCGGGACCGGAAAAGTCCGGGAACGCCGTATCGGTTGATTATTTCTGAAATGATCAGATTGTTTAGTACCCAAATTATTCGAACAAAATCGAAACGGGAATATACGCTGAATTCGAATGCGAGAGGCCATATCATTCATGGAAATAAATCATTAACCATGGAAGGCATAGCAAAAATTATAACTTGAAAACAGAACAAAACAAGAACATAAAGGATACATAACAAGAAAGGAAAAGCTGATGTCCGATATTTTATATGATGTGTTGTCCTTTGTTTCTGTGAGTTTGTTCGTGACAACGGTAGGAATCTGGTTAATAACGTTCTAAAATAAAGCCGTGATTTTGCGAGTTGGGGCTGATGTTGCAAGCCGGGGCCTTCGCCCAAAGCTATGAGAGCCTTTCCGAACCCGTCGTGATGATGATTGAGACATGCATTGATCACGATAGCAACTGGCAGAATCAATTATATTTTTTGGCGTGGCAATCGCGAATAATTATTGGAAAGATTGAACGTGTCTGACGGTAGTACTGAAAAACAAAATGAGGAAATTGAACGCCCGCGGTTTATCCATTTGAGGATTCACTCGGCCTATTCATTGTTGGAAGGTGCAATAAAGGTCAAAGAAGTCATAAAATATGCTCTTCATGACCATGCTCCGGCTATCGCGATTACCGATACAAATAATCTCTTCGGTGCACTCGAATTTACCCAGTATTGTTTTGCCGACGGTATCCAACCGATTATCGGTTGCCAATTGGCTATCGACTTCGAAGATGTGGGGTACGACCCACGTGTCACAAAATGGCGTTATCCTTCGGACTTTACGTCAATTGTTCTCCTTGCGGCCACAGAAACGGGCTACAAGAATTTGGTGCATCTTGTAAGCCGTGCCTATCTCGATAAAAGGGAGACTGACCCCGCAAATGCGAGAATAGAATGGGTCGAAGAACTGAGTGAGGGCATTATTGCCCTGACCGGTGGACCGAACGGTCCGATAAACAGCTCCATTGTTGCGGATAAAAAAGATCGTGCTATCGAACGTTTGCAACGTCTGCAAAAAGCATTCGGCGACCGGCTGTATATGGAACTACAGCGGCATGGCAATTATGATCGTGCAACGGAAGCGGAAATTGTCGATCTCGCCTATAAATATGGCATACCGTTGGTAGCGACTAATGAAGCTTTCTTCAAAGATGAAAGCGGTTATGAAGCGCATGATGCGTTGTTGGCGATTGCCGAAGGGCAAATTGTATCCAATCCGGATAGAAGACGCGTCACACCCGACCATTACCTGAAATCGCAAGATGAAATGGTCGAGCTGTTTTCCGACCTTCCGGAGGCAATCGACAATACCGTTGAAATTGCGATGCGCTGTCACGCCTATACGCCGACGAGAAAACCGATTTTGCCACGGTTCACCGGTCAATCCGATGATCCTGCAGCAGCTGTCAAAGCGGAAGCTGACGAAATGATACGTCAGGCAAGAGAAGGGCTGAAAATGCGCCTTGAAACAGCCGGGCCTTCGGAGGGTTATACGCCCAAGGATTATGAAGAACGACTGGAATATGAAATATCCATTATTACAAAAATGCAGTTTCCGGGCTACTTCCTGATCGTTTCCGACTTCATCAAATGGGCAAAAGCGCATGATATCCCCGTAGGGCCGGGACGTGGGTCAGGTGCAGGCTCGCTTGTTGCCTATGCTTTGACAATTACCGATATAGACCCGTTGCGCTTTTCATTGCTGTTTGAACGTTTTCTCAATCCGGAACGTGTATCCATGCCGGATTTTGACGTGGATTTCTGTCAGGATAGACGGGAAGAAGTTATCCATTATGTGCAATCCAAATATGGCAACGAACAAGTTGCACAAATTATTGCACTCGGTAAATTACAGGCTCGAGCGGTTATTCGCGATGTCGGTCGTGTCCTCGAAATGCCTTATCGTCAGGTAGATTATCTTTCCAAATTGGTTCCGCAAACGCCGGGAAACAACGTCGAGCTCGCAAAAGCCATCAAGGATGAACCAAAATTCGAGGAAGAAAAGAAAAAAGATCCAACGGTCGGACATCTCCTTGATATTGCACTTCAGCTTGAGGGACTTTATCGGCACACATCCACTCATGCCGCCGGCATCGTTATCGGTGACCGGCCTTTGTGGCAATTGGTGCCAATGTATCGTGATCCGCGCTCGAATATGCCGGTTACGCAATTCAATATGAAATTTGTTGAAAAAGCGGGGCTGGTCAAGTTCGACTTCTTGGGGTTGAAAACCCTTACAGTTTTGAAGACGGCTGTCGATTTTGTCGCTCGCAAAGGAATAAAGATCGATCTTTCCCATATTCCGCTTGATGACAAACCGACTTATGACATGCTGACGCGGGGCGAAACAGTCGCGGTATTCCAGGTTGAAAGTACGGGGATGCGCAAGGCGCTTATCGGAATGAAACCTGACCGTATCGAGGATATTACCGCTCTTGTCGCGCTTTATCGACCGGGTCCTATGGAGAATATCCCGACCTATATTGCCCGTAAACACGGCGAAGAAGAGATTGCCTCCATTCACCCGAAGATAGATTATCTTGTGAAGGAAACCCAAGGCGTCATCATCTATCAGGAACAGGTGATGCAGATTGCGCAGGTGCTTGCGGGATATTCGCTCGGACAAGCTGATCTTTTGCGCCGCGCAATGGGTAAGAAAATTCACGAAGAAATGGAGCGCCAGCGTGTCCACTTCGTTGCCGGCGCGGTGGAACGGGGCGTGGATAAAAATCAGGCAAATTCGATCTTCGATTTGCTGGCAAAATTTGCCGATTATGGTTTCAATAAATCCCATGCGGCAGCTTATGCTTTTGTTTCTTATCAAACGGCCTATATGAAAGCCCATTATCCGGTTGAATTTTTAGCCGCTTCCATGACCTACGAAATGGGCAACACAGAGAAGCTTAACGATTTTCGGCGTGAAGCTGAAAGACTTGGAATTGAAGTTGTCGCCCCTTCTGTCCAAACATCCTATCGCGCGTTCGAGGTCGGCGAAAATCGTATTTATTATTCGCTTGCAGCGATCAAGGGGGTTGGCGACCCCGCAGTTAATCACATTGTGGAAAAACGCGGTAACAAGCCATTCAAAGATCTGGAAGATTTTTGCGAACGCACGGATCCTCGCATAGTCAATAAGAGGGTGATGGAAAGCCTTATCCATGCTGGCGCATTCGACTGCTTCCATATTCCGCGTGAAGTGCTCGTTGCAGGAATTGATGTCATCAATGCCCGTTCAATGCGTGTACTTGATGATAACCGGAGTGGCCAAACCGATATTTTCGGAATGAGCGACGGACCGAAAGAACCACTTTTATTGCCTGAGGCAAAGCCTTGGTTGCCGGCTGAAAAGCTCCATCATGAGTTTCAAGCCATCGGTTTTTATCTATCTGCCCATCCGTTGGATGAATATAAGGATGTTTTGCAAAAACTCCGCGTTCAAAGCTGGAACGATTTTTCCAATGCTGTGCGGCGAGGGGCAAATGCCGGCCGTCTTGCCGGAACTGTTAGTGCAAAACAGGTAAGAAAGACGAAATCGGGAAAGAAAATGGGCATTATCCAGTTTTCCGACCCGACCGGACAATTCGAAGCGATCCTTTTTTCGGAAGGATTGGCCGCCTATGGCGATATGCTGGAACCAGGGCAATCTGTGGTCATAACGGTCAATGCTGAAAATCGACCGGAAGGTATCAGTTTACGAATAGAAACAGTTCAGTCATTGGAACATGAAGCAGAACGCATTCATAAAACAATGCGTATTTTTGTTCGTAATGCCGATATGGTAGAAGAAATCGGCGGTAGCCTCGAGCGTGGCGGTGACGGGGATGTAGGATTCATTATCATCAAGGATAATGGCGCGCGCGAAATAGAAGTTTCACTTCCGCACAAATATCGTGTAACGCCGCAGGTAGCAGGTGCTATGAAAGCCATTCGCGGTGTTGTCGATGTCGAGCTTGTATAAAATTATAAAATGGTTTAACAAAAACATACAACCGATTGATATTAAACAAAAAAGAGGAAGGTAAGTCTATTACCTTCCTCATATTTGTATTTTCATTATTTTTTTGAATTATCTTCAGAGCTTTGTTGCGATTAGCGCCTGTTCAAGATCAGCTTTTAGGTCATCAAAATCCTCAATGCCGATTTGAAGCCTCAGAAGTGAACCTAAATATTGGTGTTTGAAAACGCGGTCTTCCAAGTGGACTTCGACGGCCAGACTTTCATAGCCGCCCCAGGAATATCCGAGTTTGAAAATTTTAAGTGCATTCAAAAAAGCGTGAGCTTCTTTTTCGCCGCCGCCTTTCAAAACAATCGAAAACAATGACGAAGCGCCTTTGAAATCGCGTTTCCAGATTTCATGGCCTTTATGGCTTGGAAGTGCCGGATGAAGCACTTCTGCAACCTGCGGCATAGTTTCTAACCATTGGGCGAGAGCCAAAGCAGTCTTGCTTTGATGGGCAAGTCTTATTCCCATGGTGCGCATTGAGCGCAAAGTATTGTAAGCATCGTCACCGGAAACGCTCATTCCAAGAAACATATGGGCATTTTCGACAATTTTTTTCATCCGTTCATTCGCAGAGATGAAACCTATCAGAATATCGGAATGGCCGGCCGGATATTTTGTTCCGGCGGTAATTGAAATATCGACACCATGGTCAAGTGGCTTGAAATTAACGGCTGTTGCCCAGGTATTATCCATCAGTACAACTGCGCCATGTGCATGTGCTACTGAAGAAATTGCCGGTATATCCTGAATTTCGAATGTATTTGATCCCGGTGACTCGGTAAAAACCACCTTGGTGTTCGGCTTCATCAAACCTTCTATAGCTCTGCCGATTGTCGGGTCATAATATTCTACCTCCACGCCCATTTTCCGTAGCATATTATTGGCAAAACGACGTGTTGGTCCGTAGACAGAATCGGCAATCAATGCATGGTCACCTTGTGCCAATACACCGAGGAGCGGAACGGTAATTGCGGCAAGCCCCGAAGGCACCAGAACGGTTTTTTCCGCTCCTTCAAGCATGTTGATCGCCTCGCAAAGAGCATCGGTTGTAGGCGTTCCATGTGTGCCGTAGGTGTAACGTTGATTTTCGGTTTTTAGAGTCTCCGCATCGGGAAACAACACCGTTGAAGCATGAACAACCGGTGGATTGACAAAACCGAAATAATCGGCCGGATTATTTCCACAATGAGCAAGTTTGGTATTGATGCCAGACGGGTTTGAATATTTATTTAAGGTCATCAACTGTACTTTCCAATTTTTTATTCCACTTTATATTTTACCTTTGATAAAACATGATAAAGGTCAAGCAAAATCTGTTCGCTTTTCATCAGAATGATAGCACGCTATTTGCTTGACGTTATCGGGATTATGCTTTTCGATAACGATCAGGACCAATTTTTTGCAAAAACAGGAGAGGACATTATGTTTTTCAACACTTACATCGCTGCTGTCGGCGTTGCTGTTGCGGCGTTGGGCGCTGTTTCGGCCTCTGCCGGCACTTTGGATGACATTAAGGCGAGGGGATATCTGCAATGTGGTGTAAGCACGGGACTTGCCGGTTTCAGCATTCCCGATGAAAAAGGCCATTGGACAGGTTTTGATGTTGATTATTGTCGTGCCGTTGCTGCCGCTGTTTTCGGAGGCGGTGACAAAGTAAAATTTGTTCCGTTGAGCTCGAAAGAGCGTTTCACTGCACTTCAATCAGGTGAAATCGATGTTTTGATCCGCAATACCACCTGGACAATCAATCGGGAAACAGCTTTGGGACTGGATTTTGTCGGTGTCAATTATTACGATGGACAGGGCTTCATGATTAATAAAAAGAATCTTGAAGGCGTGACATCTGCGCTTCAATTATCGGGTGCATCAATATGTGTTCAGTCAGGCACATCAACCGAACTGACACTTGCCGATTATTTCCGTAATAACAAAATGGAATATACGCCTGTTGTTTTTGATAAATTCACTGAAGTCAATCAGGCTTATGACGCAGGGCGTTGCGATGTTTACACAACCGACCAGTCGTCACTTTATGGATTGCGCTTGCAGCTCAAGAATCCGGAAGATCATGTCGTTTTACCGCAGATCATTTCGAAAGAGCCTTTTGGTCCGGCCGTTCGTCAAGGTGATCCGCAATGGGCCGATGTTGTGCGTTGGACCCATAATGCACTATTGAATGCTGAAGAATTCGGCATAACACAGTCAAATGTCGACGATATGTTAAAATCCGACAATCAGGATATCCGGCGGCTCCTCGGAGTGGAACAGGGAAATACAATTGGCAAAGACTTGGGGCTTGATAATGATTGGGTCGTAAAAATCATAAAAGCGACCGGCAATTATGGTGAAATCTTCGAACGCAATATCGGGCAGAACACACCTTTGAAAATTTCACGCGGCATCAATGCGTTATGGACGAAAGGTGGGCTGCAATACGGTCTCCCGATTCGTTGATAGTTTTTTATAGCGTCAATTTCCCTAATGGCTAAACACCCGCTAATAGTGTCCGAGCGCTCTCTAAAGGCAGAATTGGCTGCCTTTTTCAACATGCGCTCGCTTTTATCTTTTGGCCTTCAATGTTTGGTCATTTTGGGGCTTTTTCTGGTTATCAGATGGATAGCCCACAATACTATTGTGAACCTGCGTGCTTCCAATATCGCTTCCGGTTTTGATTTTCTGGATAAACGTGCGGGGTTTAATCAGCCATCAAGCATCATTCAATATGATGATAACGCAACCAACGGCGAAGTTATTGCAGCAAGTCTTGTTAATCTGGTGTTCATTTCGGCAATAAGTCTGGTAACAGCTACGCTGATCGGGCTTTTTATCGGTATTGGCCGTTTGTCGCGGAATTGGCTGGTTTCCAAACTCTCGCTCTGTTATGTCGAATTTTTTCGTAACATACCGCCCCTTGTCCTGTTATTTTTCTGGTCTATCGGCATTATGCAGATTTTACCGCCGGCAAGACAAAGTCTTCATTGGGGTGATATCGCAATTAATATTCGGGGAATTTATCTGCCTCGACCGGTTTGGGGTGAACATGTATTATTATTCGTATTGTTGTCCGTTATATTGATAGCTTTAGCGTTTGTTCTCCATTTACGTCGCCGGTATATGATAAAGGAAACGGGTAACACACGTATAAAATGGTGGTATGGCCCCTTTATCGGCGTTTTTTGTCCAATCATTCTATTTTTGTTATTTGCCTATCCCACATCGTGGGACATTCCCACATTGAAAGGTTTCAATTTCAATGGCGGCTATTATGTTTCGCCGGAATTCCTTTCGCTTTATCTGGCACTATCAATCTATACGGGTGCATTGATTGCCGAGACAATTCGCGCAGGTATTCAGGGTGTTGACAAAGGCATGTCTGAAGCCGGTGCATCGCTCGGCCTTTCCGACGGCCTGATTATGCGTTTGGTTATATTGCCGCTTGCTCTGCGTATCATTATTCCACCGCTTGCCAGCCAATATATGAACCTGATCAAAAATACATCCCTAGGAGCAGCTGTTGGCTATTCCGAGCTTATGATGGTCTCAAGTACCATTATGGAAAGAACCGGACAGTCCGTAGAACTTGCTGTTATCTGGATTGAAGTTTATCTGGGGTTGAGCATTGTCGTTTCGCTTTTCATGAACTGGTTCAACCGTCATATGGCTTTGGTGGAGCGCTAGAATGGCCGAGCGTTATGTCCAGACGAAGTTTATAT
The DNA here is from genome assembly GCF_016100455.1 of Bartonella sp. M0283. NCBI lineage: Bacteria > Pseudomonadati > Pseudomonadota > Alphaproteobacteria > Hyphomicrobiales > Bartonellaceae > Bartonella > Bartonella sp. M0283. The sequence continues at coordinate 884,397 of NZ_JACFSK010000001.1, forward strand.
CGGCGTCTCCGCCTCCCATACTTGATAGGGGAATATGGCATTGGTTGAGGCACAATCTTTTTTCCACGCCGTTAAATTGTGTGGTGAGCATCATACTTCTGCTCGCAATCATCTATTTTTCTGTACCGCTTATGAGTTGGCTCGTAATCAACGCTGTATGGAGTGGTAGCGACCGCAAGGCCTGTACAACAATCACCCAAGGCGGAGTAATGCCGGATGATTGGAGTGGTGCGTGTTGGGCTTTTGTGAAAGCAAATTTCTGGCAATTCATTTACGGCCGCTATCCCGATAGCGAACGTTGGCGTGTCAATCTCATGGCATTGATCGTAATTATCATAAATTTGCCATTACTTATTCCCTCTTGCCCGCTAAAAATAGCCAATGCACTTGTATCACTCTTTGTCGTTCCGCTCATCGGCTATTTTCTGCTTTTTGGTGGTTATTTTCATTTACAACCCGTGGCAACCCAATTGTGGGGCGGGCTGCTTGTGACTTTGACAATTGCCTATTGCAGTATCACGATTTCACTTCCCTTAGGGAGCCTATTGGCACTTGGCCGCCGTTCTAAAATGCCCGTTATCCATACAATCTCCTTGATTTTTATAGAGACTGTACGAGGCATACCTTTGGTGGCTGTGTTATTTATTGCCAGCGTTATGCTTCCTTTATTTCTTCCGCAGGATATAACCTTCGATAAATTTTTGCGCGCATTGATTGGCGTTGCATTATTCACGTCTGCTTATATTGCCGAAGTCGTGCGTGGTGGACTACAAGCAATACCGCGCGGGCAATATGAGGCAGCAGAAGCGCTCGGCCTTGGTTATCTCAAAACAATGGGTCTTGTTATCTTGCCCCAAGCCTATAGCCTGGTCATACCGGGCATTATAAATGTGCTCATAGGGATGTTTAAGGAAACAAGCCTCGTCTATATTATCGGGATGTTCGATCTTCTGGGTATTGTGCGTCAGGCAATTCAACAGGCGCAGTGGAGCACTCCCCAGACCCCCCTTACAGGAATGGTGTTTATAGGACTGGTTTTCTGGGTATTTTGTTTTGGCATGTCAAGATATGCACATTTTATTGAAAGGCGCTTGAATGCTCCGAAGACTAACGGTGCGGAAGGATAAGTATTTGCGGAAAAATCCCGATATAATTGATGAAAATTTGGATGTATCGATGCACCATGTCAACAAATGGTACGGCAGACTTCATGTTTTGCGCGACATCGAACTCGAAGTCAAACCAAAAGAGAGGGTGATAATATCCGGTCCATCAGGGTCGGGAAAATCCACATTGATACGGTGTATCAACGGTCTGGAAAGAGCGGAAGAGGGGGATATTACGGTAACGGGAATTCCTCTCAAGCATGGAATGTGGAGTTTGAACAAAATACGTCGGAACGTCGGCATGGTTTTCCAACATTTCAATCTGTTTCCTCACCTGACTGTTCTCGAAAATTGTGTGCTTGCGCCTATCTGGGTGAAGCATGTGGGCCGTCGGCGAGCAGAAGAGCAGGCAATGCATTATCTCGAACGTGTCAAAATTCCGGATCAGGCCCATAAATATCCCGGACAACTTTCAGGTGGACAACAACAACGTGTTGCTATTGCCCGTTCTCTTTGTATGGAACCACGTGTCATGTTGTTTGATGAACCCACCTCGGCTCTGGATCCGGAGATGATCAAAGAAGTTCTGGATACAATGATCGATCTTGCCGAAAATGGCATGACAATGCTGTGTGTCACCCATGAAATGGGCTTTGCCAGACAAGTTGCCGATCGGGTGATTTTTATGGATGAGGGGCAAATTCTCGAAGTTGCCCCACCGGATGAGTTTTTTGACCATCCGGTGCATGAAAGGGCAAAGGCATTTTTAAGCCAGATTTTATGAGTCTGCTATTGGTTGTTAGCAAAACCGGTAGCGTCATAGCCATAAAGCCAATCAAGATTTGCCATAAAACTTTCTGACGGACGTACCTTCATGACCAAATTGCGTGCAATAGCAACTGGTCCGGTGGCATGGTATACAAACCGGTTGAACGCACCCCTTTTATTGACTGCTGCAACGCGTGGCGTGCGAATATTACTGTAAAGCCTCATTGCCGAAGACAAGTCCATGTCTTCATTAGATAAAATTTCAGCAAGAGTGGCCGAATCTTCAATAGCCATAGCAGCACCTTGCGCTGCAAAGGGTAAAAAACCATGCGATGCATCGCCAACAAAAACGCGGAATTTATTATCGGTGAAACGATGCGGTAACATTTGGAACAATGGCCAGAACGTCCATTTATCGACCAGAGTGAAAATATTCCTTATCGCCGGATGCCAGCTTTTGAAATGCTTGAAAAGCTCGTTTTTATCGCCATCACGTGACCAGATTTCACCCGGGTTGTTTCCTTGCGTGATAGCAACAAAATTAAATGACTTACCTGCTTTCAACGGGTAAGCGACGAGATGATTGTTCGGTCCCATCCATGCGGTTACAGTCTTTACATCCTCAAAAGAACGCAGAAATTCTTTCGGAAGAGTATCAACATCAATTGTAGCTCTCCAAGCAATATAGCCGCTAAAACTGGCTTGGTCGTTTAATGGTGGAAACTGTCTCAACTTCGACCAAACGCCATCACACCCGATAACAAGCGGTGTTACAAAGCGTTGTTCGAAACCCTGATGATCAGACCGGATTTCTGCCAAGTCATCGGTTTCCTTGGAAACAGCAATCACTTTTTCATCCAATTTAATATCGATCAAGGGATTATTGTTTGCTTTTTCGTAAAGAACATTCTGCAAATCGGCACGGTGAATTGTAATATAAGGAGCATGCCAACGCCGCTCCGAGATATCCTGCAAGTCGACATGGAGAAGTGTCTTGGCTGATGAACCGTCTCTGAGCTCAAGGAATTTGGCTTTGACGCCAACGTCCAATAATTGATCCAGAACGCCCCAGCGCTTTAATAATCGGGTAGCATTCGGTGCCAATTGAACACCTGCGCCGACTTCTTCCAGATGATCTCGACTTTCAAGAACAAGGGTGCTTATTCCCTTTTGAGCTAATGCCAATGCCGAACTTAACCCGGCAATTCCTGCCCCCACTATGATTGGTTTTTCCTGGTTCTGCCAATTCATAGTTTATTCCTTATTCAATATTGATAGATTGACAATCAACCCGCGATTTTGAATTGCTCCACGTCAAATGTGCAACCGGCAGGTTTCGTTTCTGTTTCAGAAAGAGATGGGTTATATCTGTACAATGTCGAGCAATATGAGCAAATTTTTTCGTCATCGGCTCCCATATCTATAAAAATATGCGGATGATCGAACGGAGGATTGGCTCCGACGCACATGAACCTCTTCACGCCGATTTCTATCATTTTATATCCGCCATCATTTTGAAAATGAGGAATGTTATGACTAGCCATGCCTGAACTCCATGTCGTTATTGAAACCCTGTGCATTTTATGCACTTCCACTGATAACGTTCTCTCTATAACCTAATTGTTCAATAATGGCTAATAGTTTGTATGTGGGCACCGACACGAAAACTCGATTAATCATATTTCAAGATCAGTATAAAAGGAGAGCAGTTTTTGAAACCGGTTTCGAGCTTTATCGTGAACAGAGCTATATTGATTAAATTGATCAACAAGCCGAAAAATTATTCAACCACAACTTACAACATCACAATCTTTCACGTTAAAAACCACCATTTGACGTTGCAATCTTCTAGATTTTTTGTTGCACTACATCGAACTTTTGTAAGCAGCTTCAAATCCGTTAAATCAAAATCAAACCGGTCATCGTACTAGTTATTTCTCCGTATTTTTTCCGGAGAGAAAGGCCAGTAATGCTGGATAAAACAAATATTGGTATCAAAAAATTGATATTGGATTTGTCATAGAGGTATCCGAGTTGTAAGCTTAAAGTTGTGACTAAACCGGAACTTGATGACTCGAAACGGTTTCGCCGAAAGCGGACTAATGTGATAATTTCGGTGCAGCATTAAAACAATAAGGATGAAGGGAAAAAGCGATATGGCTTTACGTACAAAAAACTCATCAAATTCCGAGGCAAAACAGCCTAATGCTGATACAATCAATATGGAAACTCCGGAACGCTTTATAAATCGCGAGTTTTCGTGGCTTCAATTCAACAATCGCGTATTGATGGAAGCGGCAAATAAAAAACATCCCTTATTGGAACGCCTACGTTTTTTATCGATATCAGCTACAAATCTTGACGAGTTTTTTATGGTTCGTATTGCCGGTCTTGCCGGTCAGGTACGTGCAGGCATTGTTACACGTAGTGCCGACGGACGCACACCACAGGAACAACTTGATTTTGTGCTGGCTGAAGTGGCAAGGCTACAAGCCAATCAACAACAAGAATTGCGTGCATTACGTCATGAACTTGAACAGGAAAAAATCACGATTATTCGTCCTGATCGTCTGACTGAAACCGAGAAAACATGGCTTGAAAATCATTTCCTCGAGACAATATTTCCTGTTCTCACGCCTCTTTCAATCGATCCGGCACACCCGTTTCCATTCATTCCGAATTTAGGCTTTTCGATTGCACTTCATCTGCTACGTCGTGCCGATCATCAGCCTATGACCGCACTTTTAAGGTTACCGACGGCACTCAAGCGTTTCACTCTGCTGCCCGATGAAGGTCAAGGTTATCGCTTCATTTCTCTGGAAGATGTGGTCAGTCTTTTCATCGGCAAGCTCTTTCCCGGATATGAGGTGAACGGGGCAGGGACATTCCGGGTCATTCGCGATAGTGATATTGAAGTTGAAGAAGAAGCGGAAGATCTCGTTCGGCTATTTGAATCAGCTTTAAAACGTAGACGCCGCGGTCAGGTTATTCGCATAGAATTCGACGCTGAAATGCCGGATGATTTGCGCCAGTTTGTGACCACCGAGCTTGGCGTTCCGGATAATCGTATAAGCGTGCTCGATGGCCTCTTGGCGCTCAATATGATTTCGGAAATTGTTTCAATTCCGCGCGAAGACCTGAAATTTGTTCCTTATAATCCGCGTTTTCCGGAACGGATTAGAGAACATGCAGGCGACTGTTTTGCGGCTATTCGTGAAAAAGACATTGTGGTTCATCATCCTTACGAATCGTTTGATGTTGTCGTCCAATTCCTGCGCCAAGCTGCAGCCGATCCGGATGTTTTGGCAATCAAACAAACGCTCTACAGAACATCGAATGACAGCCCGATTGTACGGGCACTTATTGATGCATCGGAAGCCGGAAAATCTGTTACAGCTCTGGTCGAACTTAAGGCCCGTTTTGATGAAGAAGCAAATATCCGCTGGGCAAGAGATCTCGAACGGGCGGGGGTTCAGGTTGTTTTCGGGTTTATTGAACTCAAAACCCACGCGAAAATGTCGCTGGTCGTTCGTCGCGAAGAGAACAGGTTACGCTCTTATGTTCATCTGGGAACAGGAAACTATCACCCGATAACGGCAAAAATCTATACCGACTTGTCATTTTTTACGACGGATGACGACATTGGACACGATGTTCAGTTGATCTTTAATTTCATTACCGGTTATGCCCAACCGGACGAGCCGATGAAGCTGGCTTTTTCGCCTTTGACATTGCGGCGCCGCATTCTTGGACATATCGAGGATGAAATTGCTCACGCAAGGGAAGGAAAACCTGCTGCTATCTGGATGAAGATGAACTCGCTTGTCGACCCGCAGATTATTGATGCTCTGTATCGGGCGGGGCAGGCTGGTGTTCAGGTTGATCTGGTAGTTCGCGGCATTTGTTGTTTACGCCCCGGTATTCCCGGATTTTCCGATAATATTCGTGCAAAATCGATTGTCGGGCGTTTCCTCGAACATAGTCGTATTTTCTGTTTCGGCAATGGAGAGGATTTGCCGAACGAAAATGCAATTGTCTATTTCGGTTCGGCCGATATGATGACGAGAAATCTTGACAGACGCGTTGAAACGTTAGTACCGGTCTTCAACAAGACAGTTCACCAACAAATTCTTTCCCAGATCATGCTGGCAAATATTATAGACAATCAGCAAAGTTTCGAGATATTGAGCGACGGAACCTCACGTCGTATTACCCCGCTTAAAGGTGAAAAACCGTTCAATGCCCAGGAATATTTCATGACCAATCCAAGTCTTTCGGGGCGTGGAAAATCTTTGAGATCCTCGGCTCCACGAATCATTGCATTACGCCGTCAACAAACGGAAACAACAAACACAGATACAACCGACACATCAAAAAAAGACTGAAACATAAATGGATAGCTCCGTTGCTCAAGGCCGTTTAAAAGGCCGAAAACCTGTTGCCGTAATCGACATCGGATCAAACTCGGTTCGATTGGTCGTTTATGAGGGGTTGGTGCGCTCCCCCACGGTTCTCTTTAACGAGAAAATTCTTTGTGGACTGGGGAAAGGAGTTGCAAAAACCGGTTGTCTGGAACCTGACTCGGTCGAAATGGCATTGCGTACTTTGAGACGCTTTCATGCCATTTGCGAGCAAATCGGAGTTTCGGCAATTCATACATTGGCAACAGCTGCAGCACGTGAAGCCAAGAATGGACCGGCTTTTATATCGGAAGCTGAAAAAATTCTCAAAGCCGAGGTAAAAGTTCTGACCGGTAAAGAAGAGGCGACCTATTCCGCCTATGGAATTATATCTACTTTCCATCATCCGGATGGGATAGCCGGTGATTTGGGCGGGGGAAGTCTGGAACTAGTCGATATCCATGAAACCTCGGTTGGTGATGATGGAATTACTTTGCCCCTCGGAGGTTTGCGGCTACAGGATATGTCTGACAATAATCTGGCGGAAGCTACAAAAATTGCCCGACGCTATCTTAAGAGCAGCGAGATTCTTAGCAAAAACAAGGGGAGAAACTTTTATGCTGTCGGGGGGACATGGCGAAATCTCGCAAAGCTCCACATTGCAGTCAAACACTATCCTCTTCCTGTCATGCACGGCTACGAGGTCGAAGCATCCGATATGGAATCATTTCTTCACCGCGTTGCAAAGGGTGAGATCGACCAGTTAAAAAATATCTCCGCCATTTCCAAAAACCGCCGGCAACTCTTATCTTATGGAGCGACCGTCCTGACAGAACTAATGCGTTGTCTTAACCCGAAGAAAATTATATTTTCAGGTGCGGGAGTACGTGAAGGATTTATGTTTTCAGAACTAAGTCCCAAAACACGTCTAGAAGATCCGCTCATAGCGGCCTGTCAGGAAATGGCAACTTTGCGTGCCCGTTCTCCGGCGCAGGCTTACGATCTGATCGGCTTTACAAAGAATGCTTTCGATATTTTCGGTTTTCAGGAAAATGAAGAACAAAAAAGATATCGCGAAGCGGCTTGTCTTCTTGCCGATATCGGTTGGCGTTTTCACCCCGATTATCGAGGCGATCAATCGGCTAATCAGGTGGCTTTCGGGCCTTATCCCGGCATTACGCATCTTGGCCGAGTCTATGTCGCATTATCGGTTTTTTATCGTAATGAAGGACTATTCGTGGATGATGATGCACCGTCAATCATAAAACTTGCGAATAAAGAAATTGTAGAAAGAGCTCGTTTTCTGGGCGGGCTTATGCGCGTTGCCAATCTCTTTTCTGCTTCGACTGCCGGTATTCTGCCAGATTTAATATGGAAAACACAAGATAAGTCTATTGTTCTAACAATACCGGAACGCCATGCCGATCTTATTGCGGAACGACCGATAGGGCGTTTGCAGCAACTCGCAAAAGTTACGAATAAAGACCTGCTTTATCTGGTGGTTTGAAATTTGCGAGAAACCACCAGCTTTCTCATTCAGTTAGAGAATATCTAAAGGCCAACGCATCCCCATTAACCAATGGCGTGTATTTGCTGATTGAAAACGGAAATCAACATTTCAAACTCTTTCGTAATTTCACGCCATAGGTAGCTCTCAAGATAGCGGTTCTAATTTACTTGCCAAAGACGCAATGACTGGCCAAAAAAAGAGGTGCTTTAGCACTTTTTGAACCGGACACTGAGCGCAATAAATAGATGTTAAAGTTGATTTTATCGAAAGAATTTTTAAAAAATTTTTATTTGAAATTAACGATATCAATTGATTGTTTATTAGTTTTAATAAAATAGATTAACTTTGAATCGAGCTGGCAACTGTCTGTTATTAATCTCCAAAAATCCAATTTGGAAGCCAGATACCCTATCTCCATAAGGCGAACTTGCGGCGTCGGTACTATATCCCAAAACTTTGAATAGTCGTTATTATTTTCCTGAATAAGGCTCATGGGATTGCCGCAGCTTTAAACGCGCTACGATCTTATGATATGACTGGTGCGAAGAGCGTGCACCGACCAGAGATAACATCTGAAGGGTTGCCGGAGCTATGTCTATTGCCGATAGGGGGGGGCCTAATAGCCCCTCAACTTTTTTAGTCCTGTGATAGAGTTGCCGGACCGATATTTTTACCTTTGCGGGCAAGATAATTGTAAAGGCGTTTGATATTTGGAAGCTGACACAAACCGTTTCCTTTTTCAGCCACAGCAGCAGTTCCACAGGCTGTTGCCAAACGAAAAGCATCCTCGGCTTCCCAACCAAGGGCCAATCCTTGCACCATACCGGCTACAAAGCTATCACCGGCGCCAGAAGCACTGATAACCCGCACATGAGGTGAGGGCAGATAAAGTGTTTTATCCTTTGTGGCCAACACTGCCCCCTGATGTCCCAGCGTAACAGTGATAATTTCGGAAGCGCCCTTGATGCAATATTCCTGAGCAGCTTTGGCAATATCGTCGGTAAGATTATAAGTTTTCCCTGTACAAGCCTCGAACTCTCCCTGACTAGGTTTTACAAGTGTTACTCCGCCTTTATCAAGGACATGTTTAAGAGCGTCTCCAGAGGTATCTATAACGATACGGGCATTTCTTTTTTTCGCAATGTCTATCAACATATCGTAGACATCAATAGGAACATTTCTAGGAAGACTACCGCTTACAACAATCCAGTCCCATTCGAGTTTTTTGGTCGCATCAATGACCGCTTTCCATTCTGTCTCTTTCATAATGGGACCTTCGGCAATAAAGCGGTATTCCATACCGGAAGCCCGTTCGTGAATAACATTATTCACACGTGTATTTCCTGAAATCGCAATTTTAATGCACTGTATGCCACGGTCTTCCAGAAGATGGTTCAGAACATTCCCCATAATGCCACCGCTTGCATAGAGCGCTTTGACATCGCCACCCAAACGATGAACCACACGGGCAACATTGATTCCGCCGCCGCCCGGATGAAAACTTTCATCAAATGTTCTGATTTTATGGGTCGGACGCACGACCTCCGCTTCGCTGGCAGCGTCAACGGTCGGGTTAAATGTAACTGTAAGGACTTTTTCCATCATCCGCCTCTGCAATAAAACTGCGTGTTTCAAGCCAAATCAGAATTTTGATCGGATATTTCTTTCCGTTCAGAGTGATTTTGTCAATATTTTCCCGTTATGAAAATAAAAACCCAAATTGCCATTTAACAGTTTCTCTGCTTTTTCACCAAATATCTTGTACCGCCAGCCTTCCAACGCCGGCACATGACCATCGCTATCCTGTTTTGCAATTTTTTCAAGTTCATCATTATTCGCGATAATACGGGGAGCAATATTTTCCTCATCTGCCACAAGCTTAAGCAATACACGTAGTAGCTCGACGGCCGCTGCCGTACCATTTGCAACGGGAACATGTTTATGAATTGGCGGTAATGTACTTAGGTCTGTCGTCAGACCAGTCTGGACTGCTTTCAATAATTCTGCGGCCGCAGCCGAACGTTCCCAACCTTTCGAAATACTGCGCAATTTAGCCAAAGCATCGGCATCTTTCGGTTGTTGCGTTGCAATTTCGATAAGACATTCATCTTTTAAAATGCGTCCGCGTGGGACATTGCGATTTTTTGCCTCTTGTTCGCGCCATGCAGCAATCTGTTGGAGAACGGCCAATTCTCTTGGCTTTCTTATGCGCCCCTTAATTCTTTTCCATGCATCTTCATTTGGCATGTCATAGGTTTTTGTCGAAGTTAAAATAGACATTTCATCGTCTATCCAATGGGTTCTTCCAGTTTTTTCAAGCTTTTTATCAAGATATTTATAAACGTCTCTCAGATGGGTTACATCCGCCAATGCATACGACAACTGTTTATCGCTGAGCGGTCTTCTGCTCCAGTCTGTATAACGAGATGATTTGTCGATATGCTGACCTGTAACGCGTTCGACAATTTGTTCGTAAGATACACTTTCGCCAAAGCCGCAAACCGCGCCCGCCACCTGCGTATCGAATAACGGAGAAGGAATGATATTTCCAAGCTTGTAGATAATTTCTACATCCTGACGCGCGGCATGAAAAACTTTTACAACATTCCGGTTTTTCATGAGCGAGAATATTGGCGCGAGATCAATTTCGGGAGAAAGCGGATCAACAATGACCGCAATATCGTTCGATGCCAATTGTATGAGGCACAGTTGCGGCCAATAAGTTGATTCACGAATAAACTCCGTATCAACAGTTACAAAATCCGATTTAGAAAGTGTAGCGACGACGTCCTGCAGGGCGTCTGTATGTGTAATAAGTTTCATATTCAAGGCTATAACCTATTATATAATATTTGTCTTTTCCTATATTTTTTCATACACAATCCTTCAATAGCTTGACAAATGTGCGGCAAAATGCGCTTTTGCGCACAAGTAGACTATTTCAGAATGCATGAAACAAAAAAGGCAAGACTATGCATCGTTATCGTTCCCATAACTGTGCCGCTCTGCGCAAGAGCGATGTTAAAACAAAAGTTCGTCTCTCGGGATGGGTTAACCGTGTTCGGGACCATGGTGGGATATTGTTTATCGATTTGCGTGATAATTACGGCATAACACAAATCGTCGCCGATCCGGATTCACCGGCGTTTAAAATTGCCGAGATGGTGAGAAGCGAATGGGTTTTACGGGTTGATGGTGAAGTTCGGGCACGTTCCGATGATACCGTCAATACCAACCTTCCGACCGGCGAAGTCGAAGTATTTGCCAACGAAATCGAAATTCTATCGAAATCCGATGAATTGCCCTTGCCGGTATTTGGTGAGCCGGATTATCCTGAAGATATTCGCTTGAAATATCGTTTTCTGGATTTGCGTCGCGAAACATTACATAAAAATATTCTGCAAAGAACAAAAATAATTGCGGCTATCCGTCGTCGTATGCAGGAAGCCAAATTCACCGAATTTTCGACGCCGATTTTAACTGCCTCATCGCCGGAAGGTGCACGCGACTTTCTTGTACCGAGTCGCATCCATCCCGGAAAATTTTATGCTTTGCCGCAAGCGCCGCAGCAATATAAACAGCTTTTGATGATGTCGGGATTTGACCGGTATTTTCAGGTTGCACCATGTTTTCGTGATGAGGATCCTCGCGCCGACCGGCTTCCCGGGGAATTTTACCAATTGGATATGGAAATGAGTTTCGTCGAGCAAGAAGACATCTTGCAAGTTATGGAACCCATCATCCGTGGTATTTTCGAGGAATTTTCGAACGGTAAACCGGTAACGCAAAAATTTCCTCGTATTCCATATAACGAAGCGATGAGAAAATACGGTTCCGATAAACCGGACTTGCGCAATCCGATTGTTATGGAAGAGGTTAGCGAACATTTCCGTGGTTCAGGGTTCAAGGTATTTGCCAATATATTGGAGAGCGATGCCAAAGCAGAAGTCTGGGGTATACCTGTCAAGACCGGCGGTAGCCGTGCTTTCTGTGACCGCATGAATTCATGGGCACAAGGCGAGGGGCAACCGGGCCTCGGTTATATCTTCTGGCGTAAAGAAGGTGATCATATTGAAGGTGCAGGTCCGATCGCTAAAAATATCGGGCCGGAACGGACCGAAGCTATACGCAATCAGCTTAAACTTGCGGATGGTGATGCCTGTTTCTTCGTAGCGGGAGACCCACGTAAATTTGCGCTTTTTGCAGGGGCTGCAAGAACACGGGCGGGCGAAGAGCTTAACCTTGTTGACCGTGACCAGTTTTCACTGGCCTGGATTGTTGACTTCCCGTTCTTTGAATGGAACGAGGATGAAAAGCACATCGAATTTTCCCATAATCCTTTCTCTATGCCACAGGGCGGGAAAAAAGCGCTCGACACTGAAGAGCCGTTGAATATCAAGGCTTATCAATATGATGTGGTTTGCAATGGTTTCGAGCTTGGTTCAGGCGGCATCCGTAACCATTCGCCGGAGACTATGGTGCGTGCTTTCGAGATTGCCGGTCTGTCAAAAGAAACAGTTGAAGAGCGCTTCGGTGCACTCTATCGGGCTTTCCACTATGGCGCACCGCCACACGGTGGCATGGCCTGTGGAATTGACCGCATGGTCATGTTACTTCTTGGTGTCAAGAACTTGCGCGAGATTTCGCTGTTCCCGATGAACCAGCAGGCGTTGGATCTTTTGATGGGAGCGCCTTCGGAGGTGACTGCGGCACAACTAAGTGAGCTATCGCTCCGTATTGCACCTTTAAAAAAGGATAATTGATTAGAAAAATGGTTAGACAAAAAACCCGGCTAAAGCCGGGTTTTTTCGTGAAAGATTTCGACTATTAATTCACTTCCAGTTTCAATTTTAGCAAATTTATTAACTTAATTGCGGACTTCTCACCGATTGCTTCAATAAGATCCGCAGGGATTGTTATTCCCGGTGACATACTGACGGTCAGTGAAACAGAATTATCGAGAAAATTACCTAATTGTTCGGAAGTATTTTGGACAAATTCAGGGTCTTTAATTTTTGTTCCCATCAAAGGTAGCATCGACTTGATTTGTGTTCTCAGCGTCTCGCGTGTCATCCTACTGTTTTCTGCATTATAATCCAACACCTTATTCACGAAGCCTCTATCATCATACCGGATATTGATATCGCCAAATTCTATTCGGTCGCTAATACCTTCGAAAATGGTAAACATAGCAAGCGTATTGGCTTCGGTTTGAAAATTGATATCTTTCATCATATCTTCGTTAATTCCACCGAGAATCACGCTGAACTTCAGGTTTCCAATATCATCAAGTTTGATCTCGTTTTGATCACCATTATAGTTCCCGCTTACAATATCCCAATTTGCATGGAAATCGAAAGAACCTGATAAATTTTTATAACCTAATAGCCTAAGTCTTTCCGAGTTGGGGCTTATAAACCAGTGTACTAAGCGCATAGTTGAAGGATTTTGCGTTCGCTTCGAATTCGATAGCTTTCGTTTGAGGTTGCGGGATGTAATGAAACTGTAATGCATCGAAATACAAGATTATTGTGTTAGGGGCACGTGCCCAATTTATCTGTTTAAAGGATGCGCGCTCGTAAGGAAAAGTGGCAATGATAGGGTCTTTATTTTTTTCTGACGCGAGTTTGATGTTTTCAAAAGCAATATCGGTAGCTATCAATTTGCTTTCCGCAGCTTCGTACTTCAACATGGAGATAGACAATTTTCGAGCAAAAAAATTACCGGCCTGATCTTCGTTTACCTTTTCAAATGTAATATTATCAATTTTTTCAAACTTCAGAAGATGGCTTCCTTTGAGAATAAATTTTCCCTCGTCCGGTGTAGCTGAACCGGTTTCGTCTTTTGACTTGTCGGAGGAGTGTTCGCGCCCCAGATAATTTCCGATCTCGTCAACCTTTAACAGTTTTATTTCAACATCATGTAGAACGATATTGTCTCCACCAAGTTCACTTTTTGAAGCGGTTATTGACCAACATCCCTTAAAAACGTCATTACTATCCGGCAGCAATTCTGGCTTACGCTTTTTTGTAAACGTGCAGTAAATGCATCAGGATCGACGGCTTGTGCGGATAGTACGTGAAGCGAAATTGTTGAAATAATCAACAAAAGTGAAATTATAATTGTACGTCGAAACCGTTTCATCGTAGAAAAACCTCATGAGGCGGTTGGTTAAGAAAATAATAACTATTAATTATCGTTTACTCTAATATGTAACCAAAATTCCGATGTCATAAATAAATATTTCTTTTATTTATTGTTTTATTTTTATTAATCTTGTCAAATATATTTAATCATTGAACAAAAATAACATTTAGAAAACATTTTGTCGTAATAAATAATTGCGTCAATCTCTCCGTTATCCATATATTGGGTGTCCACATATTGGTTTGTATTTCTAATTTAAAATCATGCTCGTAAATATAAGTTTATTTATATAATAAAAAATAAGTTATAAATGACTTGTTATATTTTTATATCTATTGTTCCGGTATAAATGAAAAATAGGCAGTCTATCAGTCTAGACAATGGTTTTACGAGATTGTCACGTGATCTGTTATTTTTTATCTCATTGTTACTCTTTTGTAGCGAGATGAAAATACTATATCAGAAAGCCATTAAAGAGGAGCATATGCAGGCTTGTCGATTACCAAAATTTTCAATTCCGTTGATGTGGTTGTGGCGATGAGCAATAGCTCCTGTTGACCAATACGGTCATGATAAAATTGTCAGAAATCCAAAACATCAGAATTCAAGACTTCATAAGCAGCGAAGCTCACTCTATAGGAGATAGATCGAGTTTTGTACGGATAACGAACTTTAATCGACTGGCCAAAAAAACAAAAACATTTCAGTGCTGTTATTTGTAGCGGGAAAGGGCAGGGACTTTTTTCTCTCGTTTCAAGAAAACAGTTTGTTTAAATGCACCATGGTCTTTTTCGATTTTAGGACACCATCAAACGGGCTTTTATTGAATTCAATTTCACCCCCCCCAATTCGGGCTGTTCACGTTTGAAGTTGAGCAATGACTAACGGCCACTTGTGAAAATAGCATTCTAAAGAGAATGCAATTATATTCGTGTGTTATGTCTTCAAACAGCGAGCCCAACGCGCTATTGAACGGGCTGTAGGAATAGGTGATGCATTCATGCCGTTTATTTTATCCGGCCATGTTTCCGCAATGGCTTATCCGTGTCATAAATACGTAATTTCCGATGATCTATTCTGGCCCGGAATATTTTCCGTTTAAAATTCTGAATATTTTTAAAACGAATATGCAGGAAAAAGATTTCTTAATTGCGTCATTCTTCAAGCAATTATATACGGGCTGAGCTTGTTCTTTTCCGGTCTCTTATGATAGTGCGGATAGGTAACGAGTTAAAAATTTGTTGTTAATTCACGTGCTTAGATGTGTCGAATATTATTTGATAACAACCGAAACGACGCTTAACAGAATACGATAGCAGCATAGCATAACAAACTTGGACGTTCCAGGTTTGTTTTACGGTTTCGCCTTTCTACATATTATCTTTATGATAATTTTTTTAAATATTTCGTTTTTAGCCCGACATCCCTAAAAAAATATCCAAGTTACGCAATAAAATAACTTGGATATTCTGTGATTTTTTCGCCTAAGGCCGTATATTATTTATTAGCGTCCACTTTAATTTTGAACAAATCTATAAATTTTGCACCTGAAGTAACAGCGGCCATATAGGCAATTGGTAATGGAACTGCTGTTTCCGGTGTAGCACTAATGGAAAGGGATTTTGGATTATATAGAAAATTTCCTATTTGTTCCGAGGCAGATTTTATAAATTCAGGATCATCAATTTTAGTACCGATCAACGACCAACTTGCCAGGATTTGTTTTATAAAATCATCACGTGTTACGTCGTTCTGTTTTGCATAGTAATCAAGTGCGCGGTTAACGAGAGAATTATCTTCATAACGTATGTTTGTATTACCAATTTTTAATTGCTGGATAATTCCCAAGAACATCAACGTTTCGGTATTATTATCATCCGCCTTATTTGAAGCCTTCAATTGTCTTGTATTCTGGATTTTGTAGATATTGTTGATAAAATCTTTTGTAATTCCATCAAGATTTATGCCGAATTCCAATTTCCCTGCATTATCGACAATAATCTCGTTACGGTCGCCCACAAACTTACCGCTATCGATATCCCAATTTGCATGAAAATTTAAAGAACCAGATAGTTTATCGTATCCAAGGTCTTTCAACAATTTACCTGCATCAGGCTTGTAGATCTTATCAGGCTCGTAAGTAAACGATTTAACGCTGTGAACGAGGTCCATACGTTTTCTGTCGGGTTGCCAAAGGTACATTGCCTTGAGAGCTTCGACATTTAGAACTATCTGATTTTGATACGCCGAGTAAATCTGACCGATAGCCAAGCTTTCATAGGGAAAATATATAAACAAAGGATCAGAGTTTTTTTCGGATGCAAGCCTGATTTTGGTAACAGAGATATCTTTTAAATATAATGTTTGCTCCGAGGCTGGGCCTTTGAGCATGGGGATCGAAACATTTTCTGCATAATAATTTCCGTCCTGATCCTCGGTCACATTTTTAAAGCGCAGGCTGTCGATTTTGTCGAACACCATGGCCGTAACGGTTTGTGCATTTTCTTGCGGTTCTTTCGATTGGGTGTCCAAAGCGGAAGATTGATCTATTTGTTCTCCAATATTACGCTCCCCCTGAACCTTTATTGTTACATCGTGCAAAACAATATCATTGCCGTCTGCTTCAGACTTTGTTGAAGAAATCGATAGACCTTCGGATTTTGCACTTTCTTCTAAACGGGAAGTGAAAGCATTCGGATCGACGGCCCAAGCCGATATCGGAACTGTCGTCATTGTTAAAAGAGCTAATGTCGATAGTGTTAATGCGCTTTGAAATCGTCTCATCAGAAGACACCTTTTTTATTCAGTCATTCGGTTTGGCTTTTGCCGATCAGTTCGCAATTGTTATCATAGTTAAGTAAAAACGAAAACAAGTCCACGACTTGCAGTGGATTCACCAAATTGCTATTCAATGGCCATGTCAAGTAAAGTGATTCGACCATCCGAAAAAGATCGTATTGAACCCATAGAACTGCGTTCTGCTTTGCAAGAGCGCTATTTGGCTTATGCACTTTCTACGATTATGGATCGCGCACTTCCGGACGTACGCGACGGTTTAAAACCTGTTCATCGTCGCATCCTCCACGCAATGCGGCTGTTGAAGCTCAATCCCGATCAGGCTTATGCAAAATGCGCGCGCATTGTCGGCGATGTTATGGGCAAGTTTCACCCACATGGCGATTCGTCAATTTATGACGCACTTGTGCGCCTGGCTCAGGATTTTGCGGTTCGCTATCCGCTTGTAGACGGGCAGGGTAATTTCGGCAATATTGATGGCGATAATGCGGCTGCGATGCGTTACACAGAAGCACGTATGACGGCGGTCGCGACATTGCTGCTTGATGGTATAAACGAAAATGCGGTTGATTTCCGTCCCACCTATAACGAAGAGGATGAGGAACCGGTCGTATTGCCATCTGCTTTTCCAAATCTGCTGGCGAATGGTTCTTCAGGTATTGCTGTCGGAATGGCAACCTCCATTCCACCCCATAATGTTGCCGAGCTTTGTGATGCGGCAACATATTTGATTGCACATCCCGATGCGACGAATCACGATCTCGTCAAATATGTAAAGGGGCCGGATTTTCCGACCGGAGGGATTCTCGTCGAGCCTCAAGAAAGCATCCGTGAATCTTATAAAACCGGACGTGGCGTTTTTCGTTTGCGCGCACGTTGGCACAAGGAAGAGGGAAGCCGTGGCACCTATTCTATAGTTGTTACAGAAATTCCCTATCAGGTGCAGAAATCGCGGCTTATCGAAAAGACGGCCGAACTGTTGCTTGCCCGTCGCTTGCCAATGCTTGACGATATACGGGATGAATCGACAAAAGATATCCGTATTGTTCTGGAACCAAAAACGAGAACTGTCGATCCGGAATTATTGATGGAATCCATTTTCAAGCTGACAGATTTCGAAGTGCGTGTGCCACTTAATCTGAACGTTCTAACTCTCGGAAAAATACCGAATGTTCTTTCATTGGGGCAGGCGCTACAACAGTGGCTTGACCATCGGAAAGATGTTCTCGTTCGTCGGTCCAAATTTCGTCTTGACGAAATTAAGCGGCGTCTCGAAATTTTGGAAGGCTATCTCATTGCTTATCTCAATCTGGATGAAGTTATCCGGATTATTCGCGAAGAAGACGAGCCCAAGAAAAAATTGATGACGAGCTTCTCGCTAACGGAAAATCAGGCAGAAGCAATCCTGAATATGAGATTACGCTCGTTACGTCGGCTTGAAGAAATGGAAATTCGCAAAGAATTTGATGCTTTGAAAGCCGAAGAAAGCGATCTTGATGCTCTCTTGCAATCCAATACAAAACAGTGGAAAGCAATAGCTGGTGAAATTGCAAAAGTTAAAAAAATCTTCGGTCCTGACACAGCTTTGGGTAAAAGACGCACCACATTCGAAGATGCTCCCGATCATGATATTAAAGACATAGAACAGGCAATGATCGAAAAAGAGCCGGTAACGATTGTTATTTCCGAGAAGGGCTGGCTAAGAGCACTAAAGGGACATCTTTCAGATTATTCCACCCTTACCTTCAAAGAAGATGACAGGTTGAAAATCGCATTTCCTGCGATGACAACCGATAAGATTATTGTCATGAGCACCGGCGGAAAATTTTTCACCATTGCTGCCAATTCACTACCCGGTGGACGGGGGCATGGCGAACCTATCCGTATTCTGGTCGATATGGATAATGACGAAGATATCTTGACGGCATTTGTTCACGTGCCTGATCGAAAACTCCTGCTTATTTCTTATCATGCAAACGGTTTTATCGTTTCTGAAAATGATGTCATTGGAACGACACGGAAGGGTAAGCAGGTAATGAATGTAAAATTGCCTGACGAGGCAAAATTATGCCTTCCCGTTGACGGTGATCATCTCGCGATCGTTGGCGAGAACAGAAAAATGCTTATCTTTCCTCTTGAACAGATTTCGGAAATGACACGCGGCAAGGGAGTGCGCTTGCAACGCTATAAAGATGGTGGAGTGAGTGATGCAGTTACCTTCAAACTGGAAGATGGGCTCACATGGCATGATACTGCCGATCGGACCTTTAGCCGTAGTGCAGCAGATTTGATAGAATGGCAAGGAACCCGCGCCGGAGCAGGGCGGATGGTACCGAAGGGCTTCCCGAGATCCGGAAAATTTTCCGGTTAACTCCAAGATTATTCCAAATATTCTATTTATTGGATAAAGACAGAAAAATGTTATTTTTCCGTCTTCTGGCGATCTTTCTTAAAGTTATTTATCAACCGCGACCGCGATAATTGGAAACATTCTGTTCAGGAATCCAAACGTCATCAGGTGCTTGTCCTGTTTGCCAGAAGACATCAATCGGTATACCTCCACGAGGATACCAATACCCCCCAATGCGCAGCCAATGGGGTGACAAAAGTTCCACGAGGCGACGTGCTATCGTGACCGTACAATCTTCATGAAAAGCGCCATGATTACGGAAAGACCCCAAATATAGTTTTAGCGACTTGCTCTCAACCAGCCATTTATCGGGCACATAATCAATCATCAGATAAGCAAAATCCGGTTGACTCGTGATAGGGCAAAGTGACGTAAATTCAGGCGCTGTAAAGCGGACACAGTATTTTACATCTGCCTGAGGATTTGGAACGCGCTCCAATACCGCTTTTTCAGGAGATTCCGGAAAAGGGGTCTTTTTTCCCAATTGCTTTAGATTTTCATAAATCGAATGATCGGATGCCATTGAATTGTCCTTGCGACAAAGTTAATTTGTATGGAATATTAACGAAGCTTTTTCGCTTTGTTGCGATTGACCGCTTCAATCCAGAATGAATTGTCCTCATATATCGTTGGGTCTTCTACGCCTGCTAATGCAAACGCCTCCCGCCGTTCAACACATGTTCCGCAACGGCCACAATGATGTTCGCCTCCTTTATAGCATGACCAGGTATCGGCAAAAGGAACGTTATATTTCACACCATCTTTTACAATTTCCGACTTATCCTGATCAACATAAGGCGTTAGAAGTTGACACTGTCCTTCCAGAGATAACTGTTCCATTTTATTGAATGCATCGATAAAATCTGCACGACAATCGGCGTAAATAAAATGATCTCCACCGTGTACGGCTATCGCGACACTATCTCCGTGTTTTGCCGCTGCAATAGCAAAGGCTATCGAGAGGAAGACCGCATTTCGATTGGGGACAACAGTCGATTTCATGTTTTCTTCGGCGTAATAACCATCAGGAACGGCGATATCATCTGTCAGTGACGATCCTGAAAGATTTTTTCCAATTGCCGATATATCAATCGGGTAATAGTCGGCTCCAAGCCGTGAAGCACATTTTTGAGCAAAAACGAGCTCTTTCTTATGCCGCTGGCCATAGTCGAAAGAGATTACGCCTCTGAGGCTTTGTTCATGGGCAAGGCGATAGGCAAGTGTGACGGAATCCAGTCCGCCTGAACAGATAAGATAGGTTTTCATTTTGTCCCTTGTTTTAAAAAACCGGGTGGGCTGCGACCGGTATATGCCCTTGCTACCAAAGGCGTCGAGAACTGTAAAGCCCGTCAGTTTTTTCCGTTTTTTATTCTTTCCATAAAACGTTCAAACCGCGCATAAACTTTAAGATTTTTCTTTGTGTTGACCGAAGGAAAGTAGGTTCTAACCTTCAAAGCGGATTTTTCCGATATACCGTCTATTATCACAACTTCTTCCTTGCCGTTGCGATAAGCCAGAACCAAATTCCAGGGGTTGAGGTCATATAAAACGACATTGGTTTCTTTCACCCAATTCTCGAATTCATCCAAAGCAGTGCGGATCTGGCTAACATCTTTAGCAAAAGCCGCAACCGGTTTAGCGTAGTCGTTGTTCTTGTCCTTTTCCGCTTTAACAACCAATCCCCAACCAAGATCGGTTTGCTGGAGTGCGACGACTGTAAACATGTGAGGCTGAATGCTTTCCGCATGGGGATTGACGCGCACAATTTCAAACAATTCATGCATGTTGACAGAGTTAGCGCCCAAAGGCTTGAACCGCTTTTTCCATTCCGGTACCTGCTTTGTTTTCGCTATCCATTCCGGCCGCAAAACCTTCACCAGCAAATCGGGGTTGTCGGGATGAATGAAGACCAAGCGTGCATTCCCCTTGAATTGCGGTTCACGCCCCTTCAGTGCAATCATCTCGTTCAGCATATGAGTTCCTCGCAGGATTAACTTTTTTCCTACTCTTTTGTTAACTTCCAGCCGTGAGATGTCAAATGTTCTTGGGGGTGATAACGCGATTTATAGTTCATTTTTCTCGACCCCTTAACCCAATAGCCAAGATAGACATAAGGGAGCCCCAACTGGCGAGCCTGCCGGATGTGATCCAAAATCATAAAAACACCAAGCGAGGCATGACTTTCATCAGGAGAATAGAATGAATAAACCATTGACAGACCGTCATCCACTTTGTCCGTGAGCGCGGCCGCTATCAGAGGCGATTTATTATCTTCGCAAGAGCTCTTGTCCCAAGAGCTCTTGTCCAATGGTGTTCTGCGATATTCGACGAGGGATGTTTCGACAACTGTTTCTTCCACCATCGTCTTATAATCATCAAATTTCATATCGCTCATTCCGGCACCAGAATGACGCGCATCCAGATATCGTTTAAAAAGTGCGTATTGTTCATTTGTCACTTTTGGTGGACAAACTTTGCGAGAGAGGCCGGAATTTTTCTTGATGACACGCTTCATTGTGCGGTCGGGGGTAAAATCGTCAACAACAATGCGGACCGATATACATGCGTTACAGCCGTCGCAAACAGGACGATAACCTATGTTTTGGGACCGTCGAAAACCTAATTGTGTCAAAACACTATTCTTGCTGTTTGCTGATTGACCAGTAAGATAGGTAAACACTTTTCTTTCCCAACGCTCGGCAAGATAAGGGCAGGAAGCCGGAGATGTCAGAAAAAATTGTGGTTCATCGTCGTTACTGTTTGTCATATTTCGCGCATTTGTAATAATACCATGAAACAAAAAAATTCATAGTATTACAACTATAGCGCAGAAGCTAAACCTTCAAGGGTTTAATAGTAAAACTGCAACTAATACTTTAGACGATCATGCCATAAAGGTCGTAATCATCCGATTGTTCAATCTTCACAGTAACCAGATCACCAACCCGAATTGGACGACGAGATGTCAAATGTACAACGCCATCTACTTCAGGAGCATCATATTTTGTACGCCCAATGCCTTTATGTCCATCACTGTCGTCGACAAGCACCTGTAACCGTTTACCGATTTTTTTCTTCAGTAGCTGGGCGGAAATTGTTTTTTGATGTGCCATAAAACGTTTCCACCGACTTTCCTTAATTTCCTCAGGAATAATTTCCAAGCCGAGGTTGTTAGCCGCTGCACCTTCTACAGCCTCATATTTGAAACATCCTGCCCGGTCTATTTTCACTTCGCTCATCCAATCAAGAAGCATTTGAAAATCATCTTCCGTTTCACCCGGAAAACCAACAATGAATGTTGACCGCAAAGCAATATCCGGACAGATAGAACGCCATTTTTCAATGCGTTTATTAATTTTTTCAAGATGTGCCGGGCGCTTCATATTACGAAGAACCGTAGGAGAAGCATGCTGGAAAGGAATATCGAGATATGGGAGTATCTTCCCGTCAGCCATAAGTTCAATGACGTCATCAACATGGGGGTAGGGGTATACATAGTGCATACGGATCCAGACACCCAGCTCTCCAAGTTCTTTCGCTAGATCATAGAAACGTGCCCGCACCGAATGGTCTTTCCAGACACTTTCGCTATATTTCAAATCTTGTCCGTAAGCACTTGTATCCTGCGAAATAACCAGTAATTCCTTTACGCCAGCTTGTACCAGTCTTTCTGCTTCTCGTAAAACGTTTGACGCTGGCCGCGACACGAGCTTTCCTCGCAATTGGGGAATAATGCAGAAGCTACAATGATTGGAACAGCCTTCAGATATTTTTAAATAAGCATAATGGCGAGGTGTTAAACGAACGCCTTGCGGCGGAACAAGATCAACAAAAGGATCATGAATAGGTGGAGCAACCTTATGGACCGCTTCCATTACGCTTTCATAAGCTTGCGGTCCGGTTATCGCCAAGACGTTCGGATAAGTTTTGGTCACTACCTCAGGTTCTGCACCGAGGCAACCGGTCACTATGACTTTACCATTTTTGTTCAAAGCTTCACCAATATTGGCGAGCGATTCATTTCGTGCAGAATCGATAAAGGCGCATGTATTGACGATTACCAGATCAGCGCCGTCATGCTTGGGGGCGATCTCGTAACCCTCAGACCGTAATTTTGTTATGATGCGCTCAGAATCGACAAGTGCTTTAGGGCACCCCAAAGATACAAAACTGACACGTGGAGCTGACATATTATTTCCTGCAATTATACGAAATTCTAAAACACGTTTTGTGTTGGCCTAATCTCTTTTACTAAAAAGGCAAGCCCCTAACGCTGAAAACACCATAAACATCATGGTCCAAAACAATCAATCCTTGTTATTGATCGTCGCAACATCACCCGACCGCCACAAAGACGCATAAGTTGGTACCAAATTTCAAGCTTTTTGCCAAATTTCAAACTTTTTTGCCAAATTTCAAACTTTTTTGTTTGAGCAACCAATTTGTCATAATTCCTGAATGAAACGTCATCCCTGTGTGAAACATCACTGTCAAAACCGGTCATTTTAAACTGCTTCGACAATCCTCAATATAAAGTCCCGACAATCATCAATTTTAAACAGAGTGTGCCGGATGGCGTCGTTAATGGGCTAAATTACGATAATCAATAGCGACTTATCAAAACGTCAATAGCGTCGTATCAACCCGACGAGTTTCCCTTGAATTTTGATACGGTCAGGACCGAATATTCGTGTCTCATAGGCCGGATTGGCCGCTTCAAGAGCAATCGAGGCGCCTTTTCTTCTATAACGTTTCAGCGTTGCTTCCTCGTCGTCAACAAGGGCAACAATAATTTCTCCCGGATTTGCGGTATTCCCGCGTTTTATAATCACCGTATCGCCATCAAAAATTCCAGCATTGATCATGGAATCCCCTTTAACTTCAAGAGCGTAATGTTCACCGCTCCCAACCATATCCGGAGGCAGTGAAAGCATATTGGTCTGGTTTTGGATGGCCGAAATAGGAACTCCCGCAGCGATACGCCCCATAACCGGAACATTTACATTGGCTGCTGGACCACTTTCGCCGTCACCAAGCTCTTTCGCAATGATATTTTTAAAGGGTTTATTCTTCGTGCCTTCTATGACATTTGGAGAGAATTTACGCACAGTATTCGTAGGAGGAACCATGGATTCAGGCAGTTTCAGAACTTCCAAAGCACGTGCGCGGTTGGGGAGGCGGCGAATGAAACCACGTTCTTCCAAAGCTGTAATCAACCGATGAATGCCCGACTTCGATGCTAGATCCAATGCTTCTTTCATCTCGTCATATGAAGGGGGAATGCCGGTTTCTTTAAGGCGGTTATGAATAAACAGAAGCAATTCATACTGCTTGCGGGTTAACATAAAACTCTCCAATAACACGAATCAATGAGAAACAAAACCAGAACATACACTATATGTTCTATTAATGTTCTACAAGCATTTAAACGTTTGTCAGGAGCGATAATTTATAAAGTGAAAGCTTGTTTAGAAATAAATGGCTCGTTTTATCCATAATCCGATTGTTTAAACTTCATATGGATAGACGATATAAACGGTTATAAATAAGCATATGAAACAGTGTAAATTAGACCGGAATGTTTGCTCAAAATTCCTGTTTGAATAGGATTTAGCTCGACCCACAAGGAAATTTCACTCTCAACGCATATTTCCTTGTGCGTTTGAATATTTTTCAACGAATATCGTTCAACAGCTTGATTTCTGGATAAAAAAAGAATCCGATATATGGTGTCGAATTTTGAGCTATATATGGAAATATGAAAATTGTCTTCTTATTGAAAAACCTTGCAGCGCAATTGATAAAAGGCACAATCAAGTCATTTTATGCCGGTGGTTTCTCCCTCTCAAAATCAATGGACCGAATATCCTGACTTAAGCAATTTTAAAAAAATAATATTTTGCTTACCTGAAATGACTGCACCCGAGCGAACCCTGAGAGTTTCCTAAAACAGCTTTTGTTTCGTCTCAATTACCCGCTTTGTTCATCCTGAAATGCAGAAGCGAGGTGTTTTGTGCCGGTCGACGAATTTTGTAAGACAAAACCGAGAAACTCGCAGAATCTTACGGTTAAGACATTCGGCTACATGTTAAAAATTTCCGCGTTCAAGCCTCAAAATTAAAACTTCATGGGCATGATTTCAAAAGACCCAAAGGGAAGGGGGCCAAGCCCCTTTCCTATGGAACGCTCGTCAAACACTTAATTGTCGGCATCCATATTTTCTATTTCCGGCGGTATAATTGGTAACGTCTATTTCCAGCTTTATATAGTATAAAAATTGTTTGACTATTGGTCACGCCCGTCTCATGCGGGATTAACTAGTCTCATGAAAAATTTTCATCGTATTTTTAAGCGCGCATATTGAGATATTTTTTCCTTGCGCAGCGACCATTGTTCGAAATTACGATCTTCAAAAGAGCCTACTTAAAAAGTGCGTACAGAAACTCACAGATCGAGCCACATTGATTTGTTATCTGCTTTGCCGCAAATTTTTGGTTAATCTGTTATGAGTTAAGGCATCTAACACCATTTCCCAATCCATAATACCGGACTTGGAGCGTAACTTTACAGACTATAACAACTTACATTCTATAACATTTCGTCCTTGCGGTGTTCAAACCGCATTTGCCGGTAATGCGTTGAATTACCTTTAGTTGCCTACATTCTGTTGAATATAAAAATTCAGGTAAAGCGCGAACCTGTCATTGTGGCTCCGGTTTTTGCTAACATATCGAAATCAGAGGTCAACATAAATTGATTAGGTCGAATAATCAAAATTTCTCAAAAATTAACGAGAAACCGGATTATCGTCAAATTTTCTGTATTATCGTGGTTTGTTCAATGTTTCATATATTCCGAGGTCTTACACAAATATTCCGATGTCTTGCTTAAAATCGGAAGAAGCGTTGAGACGGGAAATCGGGCGATTTGTGGCGAGGTTGTAATTGATGGAGAGCCTTATTAATTCGGCAGGTTTTTATTTCATATTCGACTATTGCACATTTGACCAGTAACCAGCTTCTCCGGCGCCGGTACTGGATACGAAAGTTCCATAATATATCTTATGCAATTATTGGATAAAGGTTAAAACGATCTCTGGACACATAATGATTATGATACATTGCCGGATGATTATGACACGCTGACGGAAGCCGCATAGTGATTACAGCTGTTTGACAAGCCACATGGTGAATAAGGAGTGTTAGCAGAAATCGCCGGAAAAATCAAAAACAACCAAAACCAAGTTTTATAGTGTTATGGCAAAGATATCAGTTTACCTAACGCAGTTTTTATTTCCTAATACGAAAGACCTGTCACCACCACATCCTTATAAGTTCGAGGTATTAGTTTTTCGGAAATAGCCCTAAGGTGCACCTGCCCCGTAAAGGTATAATCCTGATCTTCAAGAAGCCACATGGTGAATAAGGAGTGTTAGCGGAAATAGCCGGACAAATCGGAAACAGCCAAAACGAAGTTTTATAGTGTTATGGCAAAGATATCAGTTTACCTAACGCAGTTTTTATTTCCTAATACGAAAGACCTGTCACCACCACATCCTTATAAGTTCGAGGTATTAGTTTTTCGGAAATAGCCCTAAGGTGCATCTACCCCGTCATAGTATAATCGTTATCTTCAAAAAAGCAGATAATGATTACTGCACAGAGTGCCTATAGTATATCGACAGAAATTGCCTGACAAATAGGAAACATCCAAAACCAAGTTTTATAATGCTATGGCAAAAATATCGTCTTGCCCAACGCAGATTTGGTTCTTAATATGTAATGGTTATCACCACCACATCGTCATAACCTCCCGCATAGATTTTTTTACCAGGCTGGGCTGGCACCTGCCCTATAATTTTAAAGTCCCTCCTACCCAGATGCCCTGGCATTGCTATTACGCTTTGGTCTTTGATGAGAGGGATTTGTTTCCCATCTTTCTCAAAAAATAAATTATAGGGTATTTTTGCAGGACTACCCTGCGCTTGAGTCATTTGGCGTTGTCCGTTTTCTTCATTTCGCCCCATGTCGAACCCGAGTGTAAAAGGAATCAACTTATCCGGTGTCGAATTGCAGAAAACATTAATTTTAGTCGAAGTTTCTAACTTTTTATTCAACGTAGGAGTTTGTCCAAAATCTATCTTCGCAAGAAAAACATCCAAATAACATTTTGGGGTGATGTCGAGAATAACAGAATAGTCTGCATCTTGTATCTGTCGGCTAGAGCCAGCTTTGGGTGAACAAGTGCCTCCTACCGGATTTTCCGAAGCCTTCACAATATAACTCGTCATTCTAAAACTACCACTATACCTTCCTACGGGAAACATACCGTATCCTATTTGATTTAGAAGGTCATCTAGATTAGGCCACCAGAGTATAAGATAAAGTTTTGCTGTTGTAGAGCCGCTTGGGAATGGGAACGTATTGTTTCCGGTAGATCCGGGCATGATAGTAGGTTGATCGGTAGATAACGACGAATTATAATAACTCAGATTAAAAGGAATTTTGTATGTTTGACCGTTATCGGCCTTTGTCTCCATCTCAAACTTTCCATTTTCGGGATAAGAGCTCCGGTACGGCTGTACAAAAGTGCAGATGTTATAATCAACATTCGGAGGAAAATTTTTACAATTTTTCGCCTCCAGATTGCTGGTAAGTACTATCTTTTTAAAAATAGACGAATTTATACCCAAGGTATCATCAGTTAGATATAATAGCGTAGTACTGTAATAAAGCATGTCACAAGTTGGTATAGTGTCGGAAGTTATCGGATCACCTCTGGAAGAAATACCCTGACTGCGTTTACCTGCATGAGACAAATTAATTGGTAATACCGAAAAAGCGATAAACAAAATCAATAAGAAAAAAGATATTGATTTATTACACATTAGCCATAAACCTCTTTTATGCAAGCATGATGTACTATTTGACTATAAATTTTAAATTATTCAAATGTTAATTTAACATAATTAACAGGTTTGAACTAGATAATGCATAAAAATATGTTTTGATAATTTTTCGCATCCATATAGGCGGTCTGAGTTAGTCTGATCTAGTGCCAATAGAAGTGAAAAGAAATCTTGTTGACATGAAAATTAGGACCTCATGATTTTTGCAAGTTCCTGCTGGAAGTCTTCTTAAATACGGGCTTCGGATGGACGAACCTTTCCTTGAATACCTACATTAACTTTGAATACCCACATTCATAATGCCATTATCGTTCCGAAAGACTCTTCCGGCGTTAGACGAAGACTTCGTTTGACCAAGAGATAGCAAGGTGAAATATTATTGATTTTTGGAATAATTCAAAAATATGGAATAAAGTAATAGGTCACTATATTTATTTTCTAGAAAATGAAACCTATTTGCTGAAAAAGCCGAAATCATTGCTAAAAATACAGCTGGCTAAATTTCGATCAAGAGCCTACTTGGATTTACGGAATTGCCGTCTATTATTGGTTAATGGGAACCAAGTATTGTAGACTTGGTCAAACACCTAAATCAAACCGAATTTTACCGGCTAGGTGCGCAATTTATAACATATCCCCGTGCATAGGCTGAATGATTTATTGTCACTATTTCCGTTGTTATGAATAAAAACGTAAACAATAAATAATAGACATGATAGTTTATATAAAAACTGGATATTGCACAGATATAAGCCACCTATTTTATTTTTTTTAAAATTTTATTTATGTATCGGCGGTACAATAGATTGACAAGTTTTTAACTGTACAGACAACTATAGTCGTACATCAACCAACTGATCATAGTTTCTAAACGTTAAACGGTTCGGCATAGAAGTAATCCCGTCAAAGGTGAATGTCATGGTCGCCCCTTTTAAAACATATCCCATAAAGTCTTTCCCGATCCTCAACTCTTTATTACCCGAATAAAGTTTCAGCGCGAAAATTTTCAAATGGCCGTTACCGTTATTTGTGGCGGTTAGTAACAACTTGTTACCCGAACGTTTTGCCGACCATGTTACATGAGGTGCTACTTTCGTTTTAGGAACGTAAAATACCGGCATAATATAACGTGATATAAAACTTACCTCACCCGGTTTTCTTCGCGATATATCCGCCGGAAGTTCGTCAATGATGAGTTTATATGTTTCTTCCTCTTTTATGGGGGCTTTCGATATGCGAATAAACCGAACAGTTTGCTCACTATGAGGAGCAAGTTTTGCCATTGGAGGGTTCACAAATACGTCCGATGTTCTGGGATATTCATCCGCACTATTTACTTGTTGCCACCCGGTACTTCTAAGTTGAACATTTATAGGTTGATCACTTGTATTTAGTATTTTAAAGGCTCCAACCCTATTCGGTTCGGTTACGACCACTCTATAAGGCGAGACAACAAGGCTTGATGGCCATGCGCTTTGGATGTTCATAGCAATAGCTAACAAGCAAACGATAATAGACGTTCTCAAGATTTTACCCCGTTTTATTCAAATCTGTACTATATAAATGTTTCTGTACTATATAAATGTTGTTCATATAAGCTTTATTTACGGCAGACAATACGGTTACCCCCGTTATCCAGACCCGTTGCCATGGAATTTGTCAATTCTGCCCAACATTGCAAATTCATATCCATGACTTTGATTTTTTCGGGTAAATTCAAATCGCTTTTGGTTACCAGTAACTGACCTTCATAACCCACGACACCATTAAATGAACTGGATTGGCCGACCGCCAGTGAACCCGCAGGAATATATTCCCCTGCTTCATTAACCAAAGTTACGATATAAAATTCATCACCACCTTTTGCATTGAACGATGCAACAACACCGGACTGGTCAGCCGGTATAACATTAACTGAACTTTGCTCAAGCAACACATCGTCAGGAAGTGTTGTCGGATCTACGCTAATGCGATTGGGGAAATAGGAGACCAAATTTGTGACTAATATTTTACCATTACGGCCTGTTTTACCATAAGGTCGGTTTTGCGATGTAACCATAACATTCGGTGCACCGACGTCAGCAATCGCAAAAGAGTCATAGATCGGGTTAGAAAGGAATATACTTTTATCTGCTATGACAACCGCACCCTCGATATTAGCATTGGCGTTATAGGAATCATTGTCGCTCTGCTCGACAGATCCGGACAGGCGGGCAATTCTAGCGCGATACTGACCGGATGCTCCGCGATTTGATTTATCACCTTCCATGTCACGCAAAGTCCAACCATAGTCGCCGATCTCCTCCGACATTGAACGCGTCAATTGGGAAGATACAGATGTTTTATGGTTATCGGTATTACTGCTGACAGAAGCATAATATTTATTGTTAAAGGTATAAGTAAAACCGGCATATATCCCCATCCTGTCCTTACCCAGTTCCTTAAAGGCACTCAAATAACCATACCCGTTTTTTATAAAATTTCTACTCAGCGAAGCACTGATGATTCTCG
This sequence comes from Bartonella sp. M0283, assembly GCF_016100455.1. Taxonomy (NCBI): domain Bacteria; kingdom Pseudomonadati; phylum Pseudomonadota; class Alphaproteobacteria; order Hyphomicrobiales; family Bartonellaceae; genus Bartonella; species Bartonella sp. M0283. The sequence continues at coordinate 914,953 of NZ_JACFSK010000001.1, forward strand.
AGTTTTCTTGTCTCCATTTTTGCATGAGACTGTTGTTGTAACGAAGCTCTGTAAAAGCAAATGACAGGGAAGTCGGATCAAACCCCAACGGTATGTTAATAGAAGCTTGGTTGGTTTGACGAGGAAACTGGGAGCCGTTATAATATGTAGCTCCACCGGTCGTATCGGGTGTCATTGACGTATCGGTATTTGTTGTCGAAGCATATCTGTTTCTGTCGCTTGCAGATGCTATATCGTTATAATCGCTAAATGTACGTTGGGAGAAAAGATTTAGCCCTATTCTGCGATATTGAAACGATAAGCTTGCGGCCATCTGGTTACCTGTTTTACCTTTAAAACTACTTGTCGATGCACTTAAAGACCCTACACCAAACGCCCCGATATTAAACACACCACCAAGGCCGAAATTGTAAAGCTCTTCGCCGGCTTCCGCATGACCTTCCAACGTAAAATGATTGGTTAACCCATATCGAACAGAAGATGATCCGTAAATTTTGCTATCGTAATTAAATGAATTTGTACCATAATTCAGTCGTGGCGCGCCAATGTCGACGGAAAAGTCCAATAGACCCTTGCTTAACAAATTCGGAGATACATAAAAGCTGTTTTCAACAACAGTTTCACGCCCCATCGCATCTCTGGTAACAATGCGTGCTGTACCCGATCCGGTTATCACCGGCAAATTAGTCATGGTAAAAGGCCCGTTTTCAACATCTCTCGAACCATATTTAACGTTGTTAATATATAGATCGACAGTCGATGGAACAGCTGCACTACCGCTAATCGTCGGGAGCGGCATAGTAATTAGGTCGTTTCTCAATGCAAAGTTGCGTCGGATTTGAAAACCTCCAAGACGGGCAGAACGGCTCCATTGGAGGTTACGAGTAAGGATATCGCCGGCGCGATAGGTTATCATCCGATCATCATCAGAGTAGGAATAATAAGTATCCAGACGCGCTGACGAGTTATCACCATTAAAATGACTGACAACTTCATTGTTGTACAAAACACCCATTTTACTACTGAAACGGGATTCTATACTCCCTGAAACGCCGTCAAAACCGAAAGCGTCGGCAATATTTCCTCCATTCGCATTTGAATACAGACTATAATTAAAGACTGCAGAAGGAGATGAAGTCGGTCGCCCCTCACCTTCTCTATTTTCATTCAAACGCGAAAAGTTCGACCGTTCTGTAATTGCAATGTCTACCGGAACAATCAAATCGTCTTTTGTAACATTGAAATTCATTCTTTGGTTGGTTTCATCATATGTATATTGAACATATGGAAGTTTCGAAAGGTGAACCCAGCCGTCTTTGTCAATAGACATCTTTGGCGCAATAATTCCGGCATTGCGCAATCCGTTGGCGTTAATTACAAAGTCACCATCAACCGGCTTGAAAGCAGTTAACGCTTTACGATTAACGCCATTAATAAAAACATCAAGGTAAATAAAACCCTCGGAAGTTGATTTACCGGCATAGGGGCCATCAAACAAATTGGAACCTGATACCATATTAGGGTCGATCTGCGGAATTTCCGTCATGGGTGTTTCCGGCGCATTTTGAGCAGGAACTTCCGGTGCGTTTTGTGCACATGCCGGCAAGAGATAACCATTAAAGGCGAATACTGTACAAGCTAAAACACTATAAACACTTGCAACACGTGTTACACGCTTTGAAGCGCTTTTATATCCACAACGTTGTTTAAGTGAAAGTGCAAGCATGACATTTCCATAATTTTATATGTGAAACGAAATACTTTATTCACATTAATCAACATTTATATCTTACTTAACTCATGCACAAAAAACTCTACATACAACTTACTTAAACAGATTATTATAAATATATCCATAGGCAGGATATAAAAATTATCCAATAACTATTTCGAAACAACGACATCTTCTTCAAAAGCACCAAAATCACCTAATAGACGTAGTTTTGTCGGTGTTCCTTTAGCTGCTCGAGGTATTTGAAGTACAGCGTTCGTACCACCTAAAATATATTCAACTAAGCCGGTTTTTTTACCCACAACAGTTTTGCCATCAAGCAACAGAACGTCTGAAACTTTCAACCTTCTTTCACCAGCATTAGTACCGACCAACTCAAAATTACTACCTTTATCTCTCACCCGCCAGGTAGTCATATCATTCTTCAATTTACCACTGCTGAAGAATACGGGAGCAACCAATCTGGTTAGAATGTGTAGTCTAGCTCCTTGCGAACCAATCTTGGCACTCGGAAGTTCATCGAAAAATACCCGGTATGTTTCTTCGCCGACTATTGGAGCTTTCGATGCCCGGACTACACGAATAATCGTATCCGTATCGGGTTTTACCGTCGTGAATGGCGGGCTAACAACTACATCCTTTGTCGGAGTAAAATAGTCTTGCCCGTTCTTTTTCTCCCAACGAAAAATGCGTATCTGCATTCTGACGGCTTCCTGGCCACCATTACGTATAGTAAAATGATCTTGAATTTTTGGAGCCGTAATATCCAACGATATCGGCATCAACGTTAAATCCGACGCAAATGCAGAAGTCGAAAAAAGAAAACTGGCAAGGAAAAGGAATATAAACGATTTCATCACACGCCTTTTGTTTGGAAGGTAACCCTAAAGTTCGTATTCGTTTTTCTCAAAAAGGAGTAGATCGCTGTGGACAGATCTACTCTTTTTCAGTTTTTTATTGCGTTTTACATATTTACAACGTTATAAAGAGTTAACGATTTCTTATACATTGTAATTAAAACGCTCATAACCTGATACTATTAGAACGAAACCGTAAGTGTCAGGTTATCGACGTAATCCCCCGGTGTAGGATTATTGGTGTCTACTTGGGTCCGACCGTAAACAGTGTACGTGTCATTTGCGCTTGCCGATACAGTACCCTCAAGATTCGATGTACCACCAGTTCCATCACCAAATACGCCTGTATAGTTCGAATTCAGGTAGATGTTATACTTGATAGCGTTACCGGATGTATTTCTCATCTCACGCATCGTTTGATTAGCGGATTTTCCAGGGCTAAGCGTAACTTTATATTTATTCGCAATAGTTGCACCTGAACTAGTCGTGCCTGGATCTACGTTGCAAGTAACTGAAACTGTTGTGGTAGTTGTGTGTGGCGAAAGCAAGTTCGCCCACTGACGGAAGTCCATGTCGTTGGCGCTTACTGCGCAGCCTTCAACGATCTTGATTGTAACGTTCATGTTTGAGGAATTTGAAGCAGCCATACTTACGGAAGTAGCTGCACCCAAAAACAACAGAGCGCCGATAGAGGTCAGTAATTTGCGCTTCATTCTTTTCTCCTTTAATAAAGCACCGATTTTGCCCGACCCGCCCTAGGCAAGTTTTGTATAGACAAAGCGAAACTACCAACAACATACCAACAATAAAAAAACATATTGCCGCCACATCTATTCGCAGCCTTCAGCCCTGCCACGCTTTTAAGGGGTGGCTCGACCAAAGGGGTTAGTTTGGTCGAGCCCGCCGCTCTGAGGGGGTCAGCGTCAGAGCGGCATCTAACGGGCGAGCTAATTGGAAAAGTATCTCGCCGTCGGATTAATGATTGCCGGTTAAGGCAAATCTTTTGCAATTTTTCTTTCAGGGTTAATTTCTCCCGGACAAAAAACCCTGCATCATTCTTCAAGTGATTGAAGAAGAGATGGGACATCAACTCCAAAAGGATAAATATGCCTTGTTTTGCAGTCTCTGATGTGTGTTTATTAAAAGAAAGTAGCGGTTTTTCAGAATAGAATGATATTTTACTATCCAGGCAATCAGTATCGGAAACAGAGCAGCTTCCTGCACGATTATCCAGAAACTTATTATATGATTGCCAAGTTAGAAGCATATCAACCCCCGCATTTTTGAAACAATCAACACATCGTAATGAGCAAAGCAACAACAAAAATTACGAACACAACTTTGATGGCGAAAACTTTTTACTGCCAGCATATTGTTCATGAATTTTGTTTTTATTCGAATCGTCTCATTACAACTATTGATAGACTCATTAAGTAAATAATAAGTTAAGTGAATGCAAGAGGTTATTTATTTTTTGTTCCATTATACATTTTAATTAGTCAGTTAATATTTATATATTAATAACTAAGATAATATTATATTTATTTATATTATAATATACAATGATAGTTATTCACCTAAACGTTTTATTTCGAAAAAATTATTTTTCTTTTTATATAATTTAATATATGAAATAGACATTATAATATTATTATATACACTAAATATATATATAAATATCGTTTAATTTTTGAAATACAATAAAAACAAAATACAATACGAAAAAATACAAATCTAAAGACGTTATATTTTAGCATTAGAGGTTTTAAATGTAACTCATAATTGAGAAATCTTTGTGCCCTCCCCATCTCTATCGGGCCTAAGTTAACATTCAATACGATAAAATCCTGAACAATTTTGAAAGACTCAAAGGTCGTTAACTGTCGATTATATAAGCTTGCAACCGTCTGCGGGATACCAACTTTTTAAAGACTCCGACCTACCGGATGATGTAGCTGATTGTGTGTTACCCCTGACGATTGGAAAGAAAGAGATCCGAAATATAAAACAATTTGCCGAACAAAGACGAGAAAAATAAGATTAAAAATCAGGACGAAATCGGGGCTTGGATCTGTGCGGCGCGTGTTCTTTTGCAGTAGAAGTAATTGGATCACTTTTACCGCGTCAAATGAATCGACGCCTCCCCTCACGAAACAAGCGGATAATATTAACCGCAATATCACTATAAACCGATATAACGAAAGATATTAGCCTGTCGGTGAAAAGCCTATTTATAGAACAGGAACTTCTTTTGACTAATCTAAAATTTGCAATTTTATTGTCCGCGATTTATATGCGTGAAATCCAACATTGAGATTACTAAAATGACACTTCGATCATTCCAGAAATCGACTCCTATGGCTCTCCTTTCTGCGCGTGAAGCGATTATGGAGTATTTTCGGCCGCATTTGCGAAATTACAATTTAACAGAACAACAATGGCGCGTTTTGCGGGCTTTAACGGCAGTCGATGAAATATCTACCACCGACTTGGCTGATGCTACTGTCATTCTGGGGCCTTCGCTTACACGCATTTTGCGCGATCTTGAAGACCGAAAACTGATAAAAAGGTGGACTTGCCCTGAAGACGGTCGACGTTTAATGGTGAAGATAAGCAAAACGGGTTCCGATCTCATCGGGGAAGTCGGGATTGGTTCCGAGCTGATCTATAACGAAATAAGCCGGGCTTTTGGTCGAGAGAATTTGTCAGAATTGCATAAACTGCTTGGTGAATTTATAGAAAAAGTTAGACTGGCCGGCCCCGTTATCCATAAAATAATGGAACAAAACGCTAGCCGACCCAAAGAAAAGTAGCTTACCGATTTTGTGCTTTGTTTTCCGACAAGAAAAATAGGTCAATCCAGTCGGCAATTATTCTCTTTCGCGTATCCGACTGGATTTTTAACTCCCATTAGTCTAGCGGCATAATGGCATTTACCTGCCCTGTACCGGAGCTTGCAAAGAGTTCGGTAACAAACTCCGCTTTCCCTTTGTAGTTTTCTCCACCTAATACGCCTAACATCATAGACGTGTCGTGCATAAATCCTTCACCAAAGCAAGCAAGCGAATATTCCGGTAGCATCTCGCAGAACTCTTTCCATTCTCCCCTTTTCCACATATCAACCACTTTTTCGTCGACTTCACGGTCGAAACCACGGGTATAAGAACTAAAGCACTTTTCAGCGATACGATCATAGGCAAAACGGTGAGAGAGAGAACCGCTCGCCAAAACCCCCACTGTGCCATCATAATCCTTGATAGCGTCACGTACGGCTTCGCCTAGAGTGCGGCTATCAGCCAATTCATGTGAGGTGCACAATGCCGAAACCGAAACAACCTTAAACGCGTTGTCGGAATTCATATATCTCATCGGTACAAGCGTTCCATATTCGAGAGTAAGTGAATCAATATGGTGAGAAAATGCCCGAATTCCTTTGTCAACGGCTTTCTTGACGATCAAGTCCCCGAGAACAGGATTGCCAAAATGCTCATATTCCATGTCTTTCACAAAATGCGGTAATTCATGGCTGGTAAAAATACCTTTGAAATGTTCGCCGGAATTCACATGGAAACCGCTGTTAACCAGCCAATGCGTATCAAATACGACAACTGTATCGACTCCGGCTTCACGCATGCGGCGCGATATTTCTTTATGACCATCAATCGCTGCTTGACGACAGCCATGGTTTTTTCCTGGAAGTTCCGAAAGATACATCGATGGAACATGCGTAATTTTTGCAACCAGTGCCAATTTTCCCATAGTTATTCCTCCTGCGTTAATAACTAACTCCTGAATCTCCGTATCAATTGTGTCGAAGCATTGGCCAACAGGCCAACATCAGAACCAACCGCTACGAATGTGGCTCCCAAGTCCAAATAACGATGACACAATTTTTCATCCGATGACAGTATGCCGGCAGCTTTTTTACATTTCGTGATTCTTAGAAGCGCATCTTCAACAGCGTCTTGCACCTGAACAGCACCCGGTTGACCACGAAACCCCATATCGGCTGCCAAATCAGCCGGTCCGACAAATATTCCATCGACGCCGTCCACAGCGGCAATTTCTTCAATATGTTGAAGTGCTTCCAATGTTTCAACTTGCACCAACAAGCAAATTTCCTCATCCGCCGTTTTCAGGTAATCCACAGTTCGGGAAAAAGCTGATGCACGGGCCAGAGAAGCCCCTACTCCACGTCTTCCTGCCGGCGGATAACGAACGTCCAGAACACGTTCCCGCGCTTCTTCGGCGGTGGTAACCATTGGAACGAGCAATGTTTGGGCACCCACATCCAAAACCTGCTTTATGATATGTGTTGTTCCTACAGGAACGCGTACAATGACACTACTTTGTGACGATTGTAACGCCTGTAATTGAGCTAATATTGAACGGATGTCGTTAGGCCCATGTTCACCGTCGACAAGTAACCAATCAAAACCTGAACCACCTAGCAATTCTGCTGTGTACGAATTTGCAAGACCGAGCCACAAACCGATTTGTTTTTCGCCTGCTTTTAATTTGCGTTTGAATAGATTTGTCGGAGCAACCATTCTCGCCTCACTCGAAATATATACTGACGGAACCGAAAGACCCGTAATCAGCCATGATCGTATCTCCGTGGCCTGCTTCGACCGGACGAATAAACGAACCTGAAAGGACAACATCTCCAGCACTCAATCGACCGCCATATTGTCCCAATCTTCTGGATAACCAGACAATAGCAAGTGCAGGATTTCCTAAAACACCGGCACCAAGTCCTGTTTCCTCTATCCAGCCATTCTTCGAAACAGCTACGCCGGCTCTTGTCATATCAATATCGAGAGGACGCATTGGCCTTCCACCAATAACAATTCCGCCATTGGCAGCGTTATCGCTGATTGTGTCGAATACGTTTCGTCTTTTTCCGGTTTTTTCATCCACACGTTTGATACGAGTATCAAGGATTTCTAATGCAGGACAAACATAATCAGTCGCGTCCAATACATCGAATATCGTAACCTCGCCGCTCAATTCGTGTTTTAACACAAACGCAATTTCTGCTTCTACGCGTGGTTGGATAAAGCGATCGGGAGGTACCCGGCTGCCGTTTTCGAAAAACATATTATCGAATAATATGCCGCTATCGGGCGTTTCAATCCCTAAAGCTTGTTGCATAGCCCGTGATGTAAGACCGATTTTCCAACCTTTTCGTTTGAGCCCGGATTGCTCTTTCAGGTCTATCAATGCTTGCTGAATTTGGTATCCTTCATCAATTGATGCATCCGGATATTGCAAACTCAGCAGCCCAATCTGCTCACGTGTTGCCTCTGCCTGAAACAATTTTCTAGCGGCTAACTCTACAAGCTCGTCCGGTAAACTCATCTTTCATCCTCCACACCGTTAACAAGGCGACCGATATTCTGGATATCTATTTCTATTCTGTCGCCCGGTTTAAGCCACCTTGGAGGATCAAAACGGGCACCGGCACCCGTTGGGGTACCTGTCAGAATGACATCGCCCGGCATAAGAGTAGTGAAAGTAGAAATGTAATGGATGAGGTAAGGAATGGGAAATATCATTCGCGCAGTGTGATCATCTTGGCGCAGCTCATCATTGACAAATGTCCTCAAACGCACATCGTCAATTTGTTCTTTTGTCTCGAAAGGAACGAGCCATGGGCCAATCGCTCCGGATTTGTCAAAGTTTTTACCTTGTGTGACATTAAACTTCGCGTGGCGCACCCAATCTCGTAATGTGCCTTCATTGGCGATTGTCAGCCCGGCAATAAACTCGTGAGCCCGTTCTACCGGAATATGCCGGCCTTGTTTCGATATGACTAACGTTAGCTCGCCTTCATAGTCCAATTGCTGCGAAACTTTCGGACGTATAAGATTTTGCTTATGCCCGACAAAAGAACGCGGAAAACGTATGAATATCGAAGGGTTTTCCGGAGCCTTCTGCCCGTCTTTATATTCTTCGTTGCGCGAAGGATAATTGACCCCGATACAGATTATTTTTTCAGCGTGTCCTATTGGCGTTTCAAAACGGAATTCACCTTTGTAAAAATCCTTTTCTCTGGACTGATAACGTTCAATAGTTGAAACCAAGCTTTGTTCTTTGATTAATTTATCCAGTGCTTGGCGGGCGTTGGCACTGTTATGGTCGACAATATGGATATCCTCTTCCGAAGAAAATACTGCCAGCTTTTCTGTTCCTTCGACAGTAACAATGCCAATGCGTTTATCTCCGATCATTCTACTCCCCCAATTTCATGATATCGTGCGGCGCTGTGGCAAAAGCTATGTTTTTCGTTTCCATGTAAAAATCGAAACTATAATCACCACCGTCGCGGCCTATGCCCGAATTCTTAATTCCGCCGAATGGCGCTGGTAGATGGCGGATGTTTTCGGAATTGACCCAAATCATTCCGGCCTGCAACTTGTCAGAGAACCGTAATGCCCGAGTTAAATCATTGGTCCATAGATATCCCGCCAGTCCATAAGGAACGTCATTTGCAATTTTGAGAGCTTCGTCTTCGGTTTTAAAAGAAATAGCCGATAAAACCGGACCGAATATTTCTTCCTGCGCAATGTGCATAGTGTTTTTCACATTCGTAAACAGCGTCGGCTTTACATAGCAGCCGCCACCAGGCCCTTCTGCTTTTTCTCCACCGGTCGCAACCGTCGCTTTGTCTTCGTCGCGAGCAATCTTGAAATAAGACAGAACTTTCTTCTCATGGACCGGATGTATCAACGGCCCAACAACTGTTTCGGGGTCAAGTGGATGACCTATCTTTATCCGAGAGGCTTTTTCAGCAATCTTTTTTGTAAATTCCTCATAAATGTCTTCTTCCACTAAAAGACGGGAAGAAGACGTACATCTTTCGCCATTCATCGAATAGATCATAAACACAGCTGCATCAGCTGCACGGTCGAGATCGGCATCCTTGAAGACCACAACAGGATTTTTCCCGCCAAGTTCAAGGTGAAAGCGCTTCAATGTGTCGGCACCTTGCTTCATTATCATTGAACCGGTACGGCTTTCACCAACAAAACCGATTGCCTTGATCGAAGGATGTTCAGTCAATGCCTTGCCTGCATCTTCACCAAGCCCGTTAACCAGATTCCATACCCCTTTCGGCAAACCGGCGTCTTCGGCGATCTCCACCAGAAGTTTGGCCGTTAGAGGTGAAAATTCTGCGGGTTTATGAACAACTGTACATCCTGCTGCCAAAGCCGGTGCAATTTTCCATGTCGACAACATAAAAGGAGTGTTCCATGGCGTGATAATTCCTACAGGACCGATGGGTGTACGATTTGTGATATTTAATTGTTTGTCGGCATATAAGGAATGGCCATCACGCGCCGTAGGAGCTCGATCGGCAAAAAAACGGAAATTCTCGGCTCCACGTAAAGCAGCCTTGGAAATAAACCTGAATGCCTGACCTGTATCCATACATTCAACAAATGCAATTTCTTCGGCACGGCTAACAATACCATCCGCAATAGCGTGCAGCAATTCGCGTCTCTTTTTTCCGCTTAATGAAGCGTAATCCGAAAAAGCGGCCTCTGCCGCTTTGGCTGCTTTATCTATATCACTCGCTTTACCGTGAGCTGCTTTGGCAACAACTTTAAGATCAACCGGTGAAATCACATCGAAAGTTGTTCCATCATCAGCAGCAACCGAATGGCCATTGATGTGGTTGAGTACTCCATCACGACGAAACCGTTCAAGATATTTATCTGCCTTTTCAATCCGCTCTTTCAGTGTGTCTGCCATCTGTCCTCTACCCTTATTATGCATTATTCTTTAAACGTGAATGGATGGAATTTTTCTTCCAGGAAGCGTTTTCATTGATCTCGTTAATCTCGAATGAAAGCGCAAAATTCGGTTCTTTAAAAAGCTCTGCACAAAACTCGCTTGCGACAACGAAAATTTTATTACCGGCATCAGTGATTTGTTGCTTCGTGCGCCCTGCTCCGATGCGCAGTGTCAACGCGATAAACGCATTTTCGGGCACACAATCGGCTATGCGATAGATTTCTGCCTTATAAGCACGAACCCTTATACCACCTAAAGGGAATATTGGGTTCGATTTGAGAGCTCGCCATAGCGAGTCGCATAACGCATCAATATCAATGCGATTTTCCAAATTCGCTGAATATTCAACAATCATATGTGGCATGATAAAATTTGCTAGCACAACCTCCCTTTTGGCTACCATATTATTTAATATGTTAAATATTTTCACAAATGTCAAGAATTGTTTTTATAAAATCGCTAACGAGGGTGAATGAAACTTTTCGAGCTCTCCGCAAAATAAAAATCGAAAAATATGAAGGAACCCATATTGGATTGACGCGGGCGCCCCTTGATAAGAGACCCCCTTGATATCAATGTCGATCTTGCCGACTGTTTAGTTAGCAATTTCAAAGAATATCTACTTCCGATGAGCCAAGGTCCGATTTCTCTTTTTATATTCGCATCAATATCTCTATGTCTCTGACTTTTGAGCGAATATATAATCAAAGTCTAACGAAATAACTCGATAAAAAAATATCTAAAGATGTCATATGGGGGAAGCCTTGTCGAAAAGACCATGAGGCAAAGTAAGACGAAACGAACGCGTCATATATCGTTTTTCGGGCTTCATGGCGAGTTCAGCTCGCATGTTTGCGAGCGTAAACAGGAATAGAGAAACGTACTCTTTTCACGAGATGTGAGAGGTCATTTCCATTGAGCTTGCGCAAGAAAATTCTGAATTGATAACCGCTGCAATCGACCTCAGAGAAAGTTATTTTAGCGGCGTGGGTAAAGGCCAAAGATAACATGGTGAGGTGAAAAATTCCTGATCTTTTTTCAAGCGAAACGCAATGAAAACGTCCTCGCCTTTTCTATTTTGAACGAGTGTGACGAAACGGCTCTTCCTATTATCTGGCCGTCAGTCACCCCTGTTCTTCAATCGAACGTCGTTCTCCTATCTATAGAGACAGTTTTACCACCTATATTGCTTTAAATGACGACGCCTCGAATATGCCGAAATTCCCCTAAGTGCGTACCGATCAACCGAAACTTTTGTTAAGGAACATGACCACATTGATAGAATTAAGATTTTTGGTAACCCGAAAATATCTTATATTCATTTATTTTCGTTCGGAAATATTATCAAGAATAGAAAGGCTACCCAATATAAGAGCACGAATGCCAATGGCATATTCATCGTCTATACCAGGAATGCCGAGGCTTGATTGATAACGGGTTAAATCCTCTTCATCTTTATTATCCGGCAAAACGCTATCGGCTACGGAAAGTGTATGATAACAAATGGTAAAAGCCAGCCAATGCGACTGAATGAATGAAAGATGGTAGGTTTCAGCGAGTTTCTGTTGATGTATAAAAATGCGCTGTTCGATTGCCGGCGTAATCATATCGCGGCGAAGCAGATAAGGCGTTATACCTTGGTGAGTTTCGACGAGTTTCCACAATGAAGAAGCAAGTGTTACAAGATAATCATGCAAACTAACGTTTGACGTTATTTGAGGTAATTTCCACTTCAAGAAAATGGTTTCTGCAGCGAGAGTTTTTAAAGCCTCCAACCCGTTAACGTGATTATAGAGAGCCATATGGCTCACACCTAATTTTTCAGCAACGCCAACAAATGTAATTTTGGGGAGCCCAATTTCAATAGCGGCTTCCAGTATTCTATCTTTGTTGATTGTAGGCGGTCTTCCCCGTGAAAGTTTTTTGGGCGGTTCAGTCATTAGAGCCATTTTTGTTCGAGTTTTAAGAAAGAAATTTGAAAAAATATATCACGAACAATTGAATGGAACAATCAACAGGCTTTCGAGCCTAACAATTTTTTGTCTTTAAAACCTGCTTATTATGTGGCGTGAGCAAGTTTTAACGAGTGAAAATTTATCGGGGTGAAACTGCCCGATGAATCTACACCCACTATGTGTCTGCATCAGTCCTGTTTTAACGGTCTTATTAAAGTGAGTGGGTTAATTAACTTAATTAGGCGATCCGCTCGAACATTTCAGTCGATTCAAACGACCAAAAGAACAAGTATTGCGCTTTATGTTTCCTGTATTTTTATGAAACAAATATCCGGCTCGATAAATGGCTAACGAAAAAGCCATATAGAACGCTATATGGCTTTCTCGTGATTTGACTAGTCAATATGTAATAACGACCATTAAAATTTCATTTTCAAACCAACACCGAATTCGCGTGGTTCGGTAATATAAGCTTGAATACCGGCTATACGATCGCGATTTTTTTCTGTCGGAACACGTTCATCAAACAGATTTTTTGCATAGCCAAATATTTCCATATGATCATTCGGTTTATATGATAGCTGCATATTGGCAATTGCATAGGATCCCACGCGTAAAGCCGGATCATTATCATCTGTTGAATAGTAGTCATCTGTGTAGCGCACATCGCCACTCAACCGAAGATTTTCGATGATATCCCAATCAGCACCGACATTGAACATGTAACCCGGTGCTTTTGCAAATTTCTTACCATCAAACACATTGCCGCGTGTGTCACCGAATTCACTTGTATCGGTATGGAGAAGCCCGAGGCCTCCGCGCAACAGAAGATTGTCAAGCAATTGATAATCGGCTCCCAATTCCGCACCGTAAGTTTTTGCTTCATCCGCATTGACGATGATTGAACCGAATTGTTTGCCGTTCATGTAATCGGTGACAGAACGTTGGGAATCTGTGTAGCGGGTGTAGAAAATATTCGGAGTAATAGAGAGTTTGCTGTCAAGCACGGTGATACGCGAGAAAATTTCATAGTTCCACGCTTTTTCAGCATCAAAATCATAATACCGCTTACCGGAAAAATTAAGTCCGGTTCCGCCCGGCAAATAACCGCGAGAAGCCATAACACCAACAGTTATATCGTCGCGAATATCGTAAGAGAGTGAAATTTTCGGAAGTACAGCATCAAAACTTTCATCATAAATGTGGCGAACACCCGGAACATAGCTTGCAACACCGTCGTGCCGGATACCGTCATATTGATAACGCAAACCTCCGGTCAAAGCCCATTTTTCAGCAAAACGATATGTCAGTTCGCTGAAAACACCGACACTGTCCTGATCGACGGTAAAATCGGTTGATGCAAAGTCGTGCAACATATGGTTGTCCGAATTGCTTTTTGAATAAAACACGCCGCCAAGACCACTTAAAGTCGTTGTTTCGTCGCCGAAATTGACGCGAAATTCGTTCGAAACATTATCATAGTCTTTTGAAGCGGTACCGTTAAACGAACGACCGAAGTTATAATCATAAGTGCCGTTTGAATATTGTAACTCGTTAAACAGAATAACCGTGTTTCCCAGATCGTATTTCATGTCAAAAATACCGGCATCGGTTTTGGTCTGGATATTGTCTGTACTATCACGTGTATCGTGAAGTTGGTCATAAGGGTGTGAGGCAATTTCGAAAGCAGGCCGCCGTGAATCCATGTGTGAATAGGTAAGCTTGCCTTCCAATCCGGGTATTTCGGAAGGTTGCCAAAGCAGCTTTACACGGCCGTTGACATTACGCGGGTCGTTATCCATATCCGAATCCAAAAAGTAGGGATTGGTATATTTTATGAAAGTATCGCGCCCGCTATAATCCAAAGCGATACGACCAGCGAGTTCTGGTGTTATAGGCCCCGAAGCCATAAGGGAGCCGCGTTTTTGTTGTCTGGTGCCATAGAGAGTTTGTATTTCTGCCTCTGGCGTAAAAGTAGGATCTTTTGTCTTGATAACAATCGCACCGGCGATCGCGTTTGCCCCTTGGGTTGTGGTCTGCGGACCGCGGAATACTTCAACAGATTCGACATCCCAAATCGGTGCAGCGCCAATACCGAATTCGCCCGCACTCAGATAACGTCCATCTACGCTGATTGTTGCACGGGGAATTGGGTTGGCCAAATAGGCATTACCTTTGACCAACGGACCTTTGGTATCAACACCGCGGATAATCGGTGCATCACTGTCATTTGTATAAAGAACGTTCGGCGTTCCTTTGAGAAGATCGGTCAGCGTTGTCACAGCGGGCCGTTCTTCGATACGATCACCGCTGAGCACCGTTACCGAACTTGCGGTGTGTTGAAGCGATCGCAAAGATTTTTCACCGCTAATGACGACTTTTTCCAATACAGTATTATTTGACGTTGTTTGTTTCTGATCCTCTTTTTCCTCGGCAAAAGCAGAAGGAACTGCAGAAGATAATACAATCAGACCACAAATGATCTGATAATGGGCTGACGATAGGAAAAACCGGTTTTTCGATAGCGTTTTTGACATCAGATGAGACCTTTTAGGGAAAACGAAGAAAATATGAGTTTATTACTCATGATATAAATTAAGTCAATATTTATTTTATAGAGTGAAACAAAATATCCTCATTTTGTTTTGGCCCATTTTCTCACTTCGCCCAATGTGTAACGGGCACTCAAAAAACTGGGCGTAAAAACCTTGGAGCCATCAAGATAAATGACACGTCCCTCACGCGCCGGTTTCATATAAGTTTCCCACCCCGGCACCAATTTATTCAAAGCTTCCTTTGTCGCCTCAACGCTTTTGTCAGGAGCTCCCCAGTTAATGATTACAACAAGAATATCCGGATTAAGGGAACCGAATGTTTCTGCACTGATTGGCAATACTATTTTTGGAGATCCGTCTGAATGGGTCTTGTCGTTCGAAACTTCAAAAGGTTTCATTCCCAAATCATTAAGAGGTTGAGAAACGCCAATTCCCTCTCCCACAATGTTGATCTGATCCATTATGATGACAGGTAAATATGTTTTGTTTTCGAGACTTTCCGGAAGCTGTTTTTTTGTTTCCTGAACATCTTCAAAATATTTTTCTTTTAGAGTTTGGAATGTGGTTTCTTTACCGAAAAGTTTTGCAAGATTTTCTTCAATGACAAAATTATCAAGATGACCGGTTGTGTAATGCTGCATATAGACGGGCGCAACGGTAGAAAGCTGTTTGACCTTATCGACATCGAACTCCGTACCAATAATAAGATCCGGTTTCATTGAATAAAGTTTTTCAAGATCAACTTGACGGTTATTCCCTATGCCCTGAGGTTTTTTCTGGTTCGGCCCGAACAGAGTATCAATGAAATCGGCACCGACCTGATATGTGCCGTCATCGGCGCGGCCAAAACTGCCAATCGGATTGACTCCAAGCTCGATCATCGGAATGGCGATTGCTGGCTCACTCATTACAACGACCCTCTTGGGATGATCCGGAATATCGACTGTGCGCCCCATAGTATCAACGACTTCCCGAGCCTCGGCGGTTGCGGAAATTGCGAGTAGAACAGTGCTGATTAACAAAGTTGAATATTTGATACGCATGAAATATTTCCTTATTTTTGAAAATACTGACGAAGGGTTTTTAGGCGTAAAACGATAATGAACAACGGAACACCGATAATGGTGGTTGTTAATCCCAAAGGCATAGCAATGGTTGTTGCGTTTTTCGAAATGATGTCGGCCCCGATGACGAGATTTGCCCCCACAAGACCCGAAAGATAAAGTCTGGCACTCCCATTCGCACCACTCATAAATTGTGCAAGTTGCGGTGCCAGAATGCCTAAAAAAGCGAGCGGCCCCACAATTGTTACAGAAGCCGCACTTAACAAGACAGCGAATAATAATAATAGGGGACGGGAAATGATAACCGGTTCACCGAGCGATTGTGCAAGCTCGTTTCCCAAGTCGTACCGGTTGAGAGAATGTCCTGAGAGAAAAATTCCGACGAGGCTGAACACAAAAAGCGGTAGAAATGCCGAAACGCTTAACCAGTTGGCCTGAAAAAGAGAACCGGCCATCCAGCTCGATGCATTGTAGGAGGCTTCGGTTGGCAGATAAAGTATCAGGAAAGAATTGATTGAAGCAAGGACCGTTGCAACGGCAATCCCCATTAATAGAATTACCAGACCACCTGAATGCCGGTTACCAACCAGAGCAAGCAACACCAATGCGGTGCCCAAGCCTCCGGCAAGAGAAGCAAATGTGATGAGAACACGGGAGGCTGTAGGAATGAAAGCAAGCAAAACAATTGTCGTTGTCAAGGAACCGTGACTGATACCGAACAAACCCGGATCAGCCAAAGGATTACGGGCAATCGGTTGTAGAATAGCTCCGGAAACTGCCACACTCCAGCCAATCAAGAATGCCAAAGCCAAACGTGGAAGGCGCACATCCCATAAAGCAAAATAGGATTGGTGATTGATCTCTTCGCCCGAGACAAGTTTCAAGAAATCGTAAAGGCCGGTATCGATTGTTCCTAAATTCAAGGAAATGAGAAAAAGAAAAAATGCGGACAATAAAAGCAAAATCCCGACCAGGAAATTGCGGATGACAAGCTCTTTTCCATTTGCAAAGCGGATCGAAAGCCGTTCGTCAAGTGTGCGCGATATCTTCATATGTCGTTCCTGTTCTTTGGAGAAACATAGAATTTTCGGATCAATAAAATGAAAACGATACCGCCGAATAGATCCAGAATAATTCCGGTATTGACGACATAGGGTTGAAAAGCATTTTGCGAGATAGTACTCGCCAAAAGACATAGAGTAGCTCCCGTTAATGCCGAAGCCGGTAAAGTTACTTTAAAATCCTGTCCGACAAGCGGTTTTATCATATGTGGAACAATCAGACCGATAAAACTGATCGGTCCGCAGACGGCTACAGCGGAACACGAGGCGACAATTGCGCATGCCAGAGCGAAACGGGAAACAGCGACCGTTCTTACCCCCATTGAAGAGGCTTTCTCGCTGCCAAGGAGAATGAGGGTTAGCGGCTTCGACAACATAAAAATCAATGCTAGCGCCAAGATACCAATCCACCAGAATTGATACAACCGATCAATATATGCATGGTTGATATTACCGGCAATCCATGACAGGAACTCGCCTCTTCTATCGGCATAAGACAGTAAAAGTGCATTGCTTAGGCCGATGAGCAGCATGGATACAAGCGAACCGGATAAAATAAGCATGAGACCGGTGGTCTTTTCATTGCCGCCGGCTATACGTGCAATGATTGTACAGAGAAGAAAACCGAACAATCCACCACATAAAGCGGCCAACCCCTGCTCTGCCAGATTTGCGCCGAAAACGAGCGCACCACCCACGACAAAAAGCGTCGCTCCCGCATTGATTCCGAGTGAAGAAGCGGAAGCGAGCGGATTACGGATAAGCCCTTGAAATACCAATCCCGAGCTTGCCATAATCAGACCTGCATAAATAGCAATAATGGCGCGTGGGAGGCGCTGGTAAAGGATGGATGCCTGACCATAATTGTTCGGCTCTCGCCATACCAGAACTTGAAAAACATCAGACGGCGAAGAAAATGTACCACCCCAAGCTATTCCGAAATAGAAAACAAATAAAAAAAGAACAACACTCCCGGCCCAGAACTTGGAAAAAATCATTTTATTCTTCCATGTACCGAACAGACTGGGTCGCGTCGGGATAAGGCTGACAAATGAGATGCCCGTTATGGACAAACAATTCTGCCGGAATTCCGAAGACTTGCTGTAAATTTTCTTCCGTTACAATGTCTTGCGTTCGACCATGAGCATGAATTTTACCCGCTTTCACCATCACAACATAATCGGCAAAATAGGTGGCCAGATTGATATCGTGCAAAACGACGATGACAGTCTTCTTCAGTTCGCAACTCAATTCGCGAACGAGATTCAAAATAGCGTACTGATATTTGACATCGAGATGATTGACGGGCTCGTCAAGCAATATCATATCGGTTTTTTGCGCCAATACGAGCGCGAGCCAGGCTCTTTGCTTTTGTCCGCCTGAAAGAGAATTAACAGGTAAATGCGCCTTGTCAGCAAGCCCGACAATCTCGAGAACTTGGTGGAAATATTCGCGATCTTTCGCTGAAGGGTCGGAAAATAAAGAATTACGTGCATAAGAGGAGAGCTCGATAAGTTGTCCCAATGTAAGGTAATCGGGACAAAAACTCTCCTGAGGAAGATAAGAAACGAGTTGCGCAAGTTGTTTCCGATGAAAACTTCTTATATCGCGCCCATCCAAAGTGATCTTGCCACCTTGAAGATCCAGAAATCCCATTATCGCTTTGAGAAGCGTTGATTTGCCACAACCATTTTGACCGATAAGAGCTGTAACTTCACCAGGAACAAAATTGACGGAAATATCATGCAAGATTGTCAACTTGCCATATCCGGCTTTTACGTTGTGCAAGTCCAGTTTCATATCGCCCTCAATTTATTTTAGGGCGTAAACTATATAAAATTTCTCAAGTTTGCAATCTCAAAAAATAAGGGAATATTTTCGGATATTACCTGTTTTCTATAAGATCATACGGATATTAAGTCGTGTAGACACCGTCATGATAAAATTGAGCGCTCCACCTGCCCTTGTTGTGGTTGCGGAAATGCTAACAAGTCCGACATTTTGAACTAATAGATTTCCGTATGTGATGAAGCTAACAAATTATTTTTGCTATCCACTGTAGTAACGAGATAGCTAATCAATCAATAATACCCATTCGATATGCCGGATAATGGGTTAAAAACCAATAATCCGAATTTGTCCGGCGCACTCTTCAGTTTTTCAAATTCATGATTTCCGCGGACAAAAAACCGACAAGGAGACCAATTTCAAAGCTATTTGGTAACTGGAGTTATTGATTAGTCGCCAGGATTTCGGGCTCATTCCAAAACTGGGAAGTTTTTACAGTGCCATGTAATCATCACCGTAACATGTGATTATATTACCCGACATCTCGCTGAAAAAATGCCGACATCTGGATGTTGTTAACCGAGAATATTGTGCCGGCATTTTTATTCAATGGCCTATTTTGCGTCGACCTCGAAAGTTAGTCCTTGATAGGCTGGTTCGACATTGTCGGGCGTATATTTCGCCACCTCGTCGTAATCCAGAGCAATATGCATATGTGTCAAGATAACCCGCTTGGCATTGAGTTTTTTACCCCATTCAACCGCTTGGTCGACGGAAAAATGACTTGGATGAGGGCGATATTGCAGAGCACCGATAATCAGAACATCAAGGTTTTCGAGATATTGTGGCGTCTCTTCAGGAAAAGCATTCACATCCGTACAATAGGCGACGTCATCCAGCCGGAAACCGAGCGAGTGGATATCTCCGTGTATTTGTAAAACAGGCATAAGGGTTATCGGCCCGCCCGCCCCCACTATAGTGAATTTGTTGTAAGGGGTAATTTTTATACGGTTTAATATTGGAGGATAATTCGACCCTTCCGGCGTTTTGAAACAATAGCCGAATGCTTCGTCTAGTCTTTGGTATGTCTCATCATCCGCATAGATATTCATAAGATGATGTTGGCTTATTGCATAAGTCCTCAGATCATCAATTCCGTGAATATGATCTGCATGGGGATGAGTATAGACGACAGACGTTATTTCATGAACATGATGGTCAACCATCTGCGAACGGAAGTCCGGCCCTGTGTCGACAACAACGGTTGTTCGATCTCCATTTTCCTTGATACGTTCAATCAATATCGATGCGCGATAGCGATAATTTTTCGGATTATCGGGGTTGCATGCCCCCCAATCACCATTAGCACGGGGAACCCCCGGCGAGGAGCCGCAACCAAGTATTGTAAACTTGTAGCGATCTTGCATAAATCTTGTCCTATTTCATCTTGGAGAAAATACGGTAAGCATTTTCCGTGGTGTGCTTGGCTATTTCATCAAAAGGGACACCAAGAACATCAGCCAATACTAACGCAGTCTGTTTGACAAAGGAAGGTTCATTTGTCTTGCCCCTGAAGGGCACGGGCGCGAGATAAGGTGAATCGGTTTCGACCAACACTCGTTCTATTGGCACGGTTTTGGCAATCTGGCGGACATTTTCAGCATTTTTAAACGTCAATATGCCTGAAAACGAGATATATCCGCCAAGCTCAAGTGCCGTTTGTGCAAGCTCACCTCCGGATGAAAAACTATGAAGAATGAAAGGAAATTTTCCTTTTTTTGTTTCTTCAACCAGAATGTCGCGTGTGTCATTGTCGGCATCGCGCGTATGGATAACGAGTGGCAAAAAGCTTTCGCGGGCGGCAACGATATGTTCGTGAAAATTACGTTTTTGCTCCGCGGGTGTAGCATCGTCATAATGGTAATCGAGCCCCACCTCGCCTATCGCCACAACTTTCGGATTTTTTGCAAATTCCAGAAGTTTTTCGGCTGTCGTGTCATTTTCGTCATGAGAAGAACTCGGATGTGTGCCAACCGAGCAATAAACATCCTCGAACCGCTCCGTTATATCCAACAGCTTGTCCATATCCCGAACAAGCGTGGAAATAGTGATCATCCGAGCCACGCCGGCCTGATGAGCACGATCGACGACATCATCGAGCTCGTTGCTGAAAGTCTCGAAATCCAGATGGCAATGTGTATCGACAAGCATGGTTAATCTTCGTCTTCTGTGGGAACGTAACGTGGAAATACCGGCTCTGGTGCCGGCAATTTCGTTTCCGAAACAATTTTCCGGCTAACTATATCATCAAGCATACGTTCGTTTTGATCAATTGCCAGCAAATCAAGGAGTTTTGAAGCTGATTGCGGAATGAAAGGACAAAGCAAAATGCCAACTTCTCTCAGTACTTCAACTGTTACATAAAGAACCGTCGAGAAACGTTTGAAATCCGTCTTTTTTAGTGCCCACGGTTCTTCCGTAGCAAAATAACGATTCGCATCCGAAATAACTGCAAAAATGGCACTTAAAGCCAAATGCGGTGCTTGCTTTGCCATTGTTTCACGAGCTGTTTGAAGCGCGTTTTTGCATTTATCCAAAAGCTCGTTATCCTGCTTGAGAAATTTGTCAGGAACCGGTACAAGGCCTTCACAGTTTTTCATAATCATCGAAAGCGATCTCTGCGCGAGATTACCAAGATCATTGGCTAGATCAGCATTCGTCCGATTGACAATAGCATCGTGACTATAGCTTCCATCCTGCCCGAACGGCACTTCCCGCAGAAAGAAATAGCGCACCTGATCAAGACCGTAATGTTCAACCATCTTGAACGGATCAATAACATTTCCGACGGATTTTGACATTTTTTCCCCACGGTTCAATAAAAATCCGTGTGCAAAAACACGCTTTGGAAGCGCAATCCCCGCCGACATTAAAAATGCCGGCCAATAGATTGCATGAAAGCGGATAATGTCTTTACCGATGATGTGGGCATTCGCAGGCCAAAAATCCGCCCTTGGCGCAGTCTTGTTCGGAAAACCGGTGGCTGTGAGATAATTTGTCAGCGCATCGACCCACACATACATGACATGCTTGGGATTACCCGGTACAGGTATTCCCCAATTGAATGTTGTACGGGATATCGAAAGGTCTTTCAGACCCGATTTCACAAAACTGATAATTTCGTTGCGGCGTTCATTCGGACCAATGAAGTCGGGATTTTTTTCGTAAAACTCCAATAAACGGTCTTCATATTTCGACAGACGGAAAAAATAGCTTTCCTCTTCATTCCATTCCACCGGTGAACCGACTTCTTTCTCCCGCCGGATTCCATCTTCCCCTACTTCAGTGTCGCTCTCGTCATAGTAAGCTTCCTGACGCACAGAATACCAGCCCGAATAACGATCAAGATAAATGTCGCCGTTTTCTTCCATCAACTTCCAGATGGCCTGACAGGCATCATAATGGCGCTTTTCGGTTGTACGAATAAAGTCATCATTCGAGACATTCAATGTCTTGAGCATTTTTTGAAACACCGCACTGTTGCGGTCAGCGAGCTCCAGTGGCGTCAATCCCAGTTTTTCGGCAGTCTGCTGCATTTTCAAACCATGCTCGTCAGTGCCGGAAAGAAAAAATACATCCTTACCATTGGCGCGTTCAAAACGCGCCATAGAATCTGTCGCAATAGCATTATAGGCATGGCCTATATGGGGATTGCCATTCGGATAAAAAATTGGTGTTGTTATATAAAATTTTTCACGCATCGGATATCCAACTATATCAATATCAGCTTTTCATCTGACATAGCGATAGTTGAGGCACTTGTCACGGAAAAACCAAATAGTCAGACATCTTCCGCAAACAATTTATGAAGTTTATAAAGAACATTAATCACAAATTGTTTTTTATCCAGATTAAATGCTTCTGTTTTTGCGATCTCGTCAGCAATATTCTTCCATGCATCGGCATACCGGTTACTGAGCAACGAATTCCCTCCAAGGCCTGCTTTCATCGCTTTTGATGAGATAATAGAAAGCAAATTATCGCAAAACTGGTGAAATTGAATAACAGCGTCCCGCCCCGATAAGGCTTGGGCAATTGTCTGTGCTTTAACAACATCAAAGACCAGCCCATTCAATATTTCCCGTTGAACGCGGATAATTTCCATTCCGCCATAACATATCAATAGAGCTGCTTTTCTGACACTTCCTTCGGATTCTGCTATGATTGCGTCTAGTTCGGAGGTTTGTGGTAACTGGTTTACCAGAATATGGTGGAGCGCTTTTTCCATATTATCGTAGTCAAGTGGACGAAATTTGATGAGATGGCAGCGCGAACGGATTGTTGGCAATAAACGCCCCGACGAATTCGATATAAGAATAAAAAGCGTTTTTTCCGGTGGTTCTTCAAGGGTTTTCAAAACGCCGTTTGCGGCAGCTCTATTCATATCGTCAGCCGTATCGATAATCACGACTCGCCAACCGCCATTATAGGATTTTTGAGCCAGAAAACGGTTGATTTCTCTTATATCATCAACCGTTATTCCGGTATTGAAGCGTTCTGTTTTATTGTCATATCGCCTTGAAATATGGATGACAGACGGATGACTGCCCTGCGCAATTTGCCGCCAAATTGGCGAGCTCTCCTCGGGGGCTACAAAATCTCCGGAAACCGAGGAAAGAATGTTCCATGTTAGATGGTAAGCTAATGTTGCCTTTCCGATACCAAGCGGGCCTTCAAACAACAAGGCATGATGAAGACGCCCCTCTTTACGCATGTTGCCGAGTGAGCTTATTACGCCGTTGTGGCCAAAAATATGTGTGTTTTGCGAAGGACGGATAACGCCATCAATGTCATCATATTGTTTTGGCGTTTCAAGTGCTTGCATCTTTCTTCCTGTCCAAAAAAAGCAAAGTTATATTTTCTATTTTTTTCGCGATGTCATTAATATCCCGCGTTGCATCAATAACATAACATCTTTGCGGTTCGGCTTCCGCTATCTTCAGGAAAGCTTGCCTGCGAGCTTCTTGAACCGTAAGAGCATCTTTTTCAAAACGGTCTGCATTCGCGGCCTTTCCACGCCGTTTATCAGCTCTTTCCATACCTGCTTTTGCCGGCAAATCCAGTATAAAAGTGATATCGGGCATATGTCCATGAATTGCCGATTTCTCAAGTATGTCGAGATATTGGTTAATATTCTCGCCGCTTGCCCCTTGATAAACTCTGGTCGAATCAATGAACCGGTCACACAAGACAATTTTTCCGTTCCTTAATGCCGGTTCGATGACTTCGTTCACATGATCAATGCGTGCGGCAGCAAAAAGTGTGGCCTCAAAAAGCTTACCGGCTTTCAACGCGCTTCCCGAAAGAAGAACATGCCTTATTGCCTCGCCACCCTCAGTGCCACCGGGTTCGCGGGTAACAACCACGTCATAACCTTTTTGTTTAAGGAATTGTCCTAAAAGATTGATTTGAGTAGACTTTCCAGCCCCTTCTCCGCCCTCGAATGTAAAAAAACAGCCACTCACAATGAAATCCTGAACATGATTTATAATAGATCAAATATATTTTCTTAGCCAACCGATTGTCAGCTCATATAGGGCATCTTTGGCTTTTCCGACAAGTCCTGTCTCTTCAACTTCATCGGCGGTAAAGACCGGCTTTTCGAGAAGAACAGTTTTATTTGCCAATATTTGCAATTTGCCGACCTCCACATCAGGCGATATAGGCGCGTCCAGAGGTCCATGATAAATGATCCTGGCTGATATGACCGGTTTCTTTTCAATATTCATCAAAATGTCGACAGGTTCCTTGACTGAAAGCGGGACAACCGGTTTTACGCCACCAAAAACACGTGCGTAACCAACGACCACATCCTTTGAAAAAACCTGTTTGAATTCGAACGCATTCATTCCCCAGTTCAGTAATTTCGCGGCTTCGGTTGGCCTATCTTTTTCCTTTTTAATACCGTTTAAAACCAGAAAAAGTTGTCTGTTATTATTCTGGATAACTGAAGATGTGGAAAATCCTGAACTGTCACTATAGGCATTTGCAAAGCCTTGAGCGCCGATATCCAATGCAAAAAGCGGATTTTTATTACGTTGGGTAATTCTGCTCCAGGTTATTTCCGGCTCGGAATAAATTTTGAAATATTTCGGATAATGCGTCGCGATATATCGTGATAGTCTGACAATATCGCTGGCGTTGGTGTATTGGCCATTTTGCGGTAATCCGGTTGCATTTACAAAATGGCTTGAGTTCAGCTCCAACTCTTTGGCCCGTTCGTTCATAAGGTCAGCAAATTTTTCTTCACTGCCGGAAATACCTTCTGCCAAAGCAATTGCCGCGTCATTGCCGTTTACGATAATCATACCGCGCAGCAAATCGAGTACACTTATATCGCTATTTACCGGAGCAAACATTGTATTTGTGCGCGATGGTGCGCCTCCGGTTCTCCACGCATTAACGCTGATGTGAAAAAGCTGGTCTTCACGCAATGCACCACTATCGAGCAGATGAAAAACCACTTCCGCAGTCATCAGCTTGGTGAGCGACGCTGGTTCGAATTTCGTGTGAGGGCTTTTCTGATAAAGTATCGACCCTGTCTCACCGTCGATCATGATCGCTTGTGTGGCTGAAACTTCAAAATTTTGGCCAAAAGATTTCGACGTTACAAAAGCGAAAAAAATGGACAATAACAGTTTGACAATAGTTGAGCGCATCATTGATCTCCGTGATTTGTTTTCAGCACAAACCAGCGGTTCACTCAAGTGCTTAACGGACACTAGCAAAACTGAAAGCTTCACTCACACCTGTTGCCCAAGCCAGTTCAAGACCATGATCCGGTGTTCCAACGGCTGCTTTTCCACGTCTTGCAGCCGACTTTACCCTTACTTTCGCAAAATCTTTTCCAACAGTTGTTTTTGCGCTCTCTTTCATGTCGTTTTTGTCGGCCGGTTTTCCAGCTTTATTTGCAGAAGAGTCCTTCGAAACAGGAACAGATTTTAAATTGTCATTGTGATTGAGAACGGTATTGAAAACGTCACCTTTAGAGTTCTTGAACGCCTGATCAGCAAAGGCCACCAATTGGGAGTTTTCCGGCTTGAAAGCAGGAAGAGGTCCAACGTCCGGTAAATTCGGGTAAGTCGTTCCAATTGTCGTCTGCTCATTAAATTGTGGAGCAGCTTCTATGTTGGAATTTTCCGATGCATTCTGTGTCGTCGGCAAATTAAGGTTTACCCCGGCCATAGCGAGCAATGTCTCGGGAGTGATATTGCCTGGCTTGTAAGACGCCATAAGAAACTCGTTATCATTCCCTCCAATGGGAGCCCGCCCGACATATTCCACTTTTACGTCAGCCAAACCGTCATCTTTATAATCGAGCATTGTTGCTGCTTGTTTAGAGAGGTCAATAACCCGGTCAGCGGCAAAAGGTCCCCTATCATTGACGCGAACAATTATGGAAGCGCCATTTTCGAGATTTGTTACACGTGCGTAACTCGGAAGAGGCATTGTCGGGTGGGCGGCCGTCAAATTATGCATATCATAAATTTCGCCATTCGCCGTCAAACGGCCGTTGAAAGCTGCCCCATACCATGAGGCACGACCGACTTTTTTATATGCCCGTTCGGCTGGTGAAAGATAAGCTACAGGCTTTGCAGTCTTGCCTTCTTCATAAAAGCTGTTTTCGGCCTGTACAGTTTTTTTATGATGCGATGTTGCAGGTTTTGCAACAGGTATCACTGTATAGGCCTTGGTTTGGTTGCTTTCCGATTTGACAGGAGCTGTGTCTGCTACTTCTTTTGCATGATTGGCACATGCTGAAAGCATTATTGCAACGACTGAAACAAATAAACCACGAGCAAAAACCTTGCTTTTGTCCTTTGTATTCTTTTCAACTTCTAACAGCATCAACTAACCCGTTTGATTTAACCATCAATAAGAGAAGGTGACGTGAGGCGGTAATTAACCTTGCTATATATACCCACGTTCCCGAGCCTTATCGTGTTGGATAAGATTTCATGCCGTTTCGATTAACACATCTTTAATAATTGTTTAAGAAGTGTATACGCTGCTTAGACTGCTTTCTTAAAATATCGTTAACAAACGCGTTTTTCCAATCCGGTCGCCCTTCTTGATTTTGCAATACCTGCCAATGTGAAAACGAGGCTGACGGACAAGCGGATAGCTTATGGAAAATAGAATTTGGAAGTCTATCCCGACCAAATGGATTTAAAGCAAATAATTTTTTTATTCGGGAAAGAATGTAAATCAGACCAGCTCTATAAGACAAAGTCTTTGAGTAGCTGGTGAGCGCGCAGGGATTCGAACCCTGGACCTACTGATTAAAAGTCAGTTGCTCTACCGGCTGAGCTACGCGCTCTTTCACTAAGGCATTTTACCTGATGAAAGTGGGGCGGAACATACGGGCGAGATCGCGTCAGGTCAACACCTTTTAGCAAAAAATTTTCAACTCGATTAAAAAATCTTGTTTTTTCCAACAAGACCACCCCACCGAAATACATATTTTTGCTGGTCACTCGAACCAAACAAAGCGCGATCTTGTTTGACTTTTTAACGTACCGACAAACGACGATTGCCAATGAATATCTATTATAACGGAACAAAAAGGCAGTTTGACCGGTTTCCGGTTTATCGTTTCAATGAAGCAAAAACGATATAACAAATTGGCTGTCGCGATGCAGATTGTTACAATCAGTCGATCATCGCCTAATTCAATGTCTATTCTTGCGAATCGCACGCATCTGATTGCGGAGACTTTATGATGGGGAGCCGATCTGACACAGATTCTAATCGGCAGATAAATTAACTGATGGCTAACTGCTTGATATGGGCGGTAAAAAAGGATTACAAGGCACAATCAAAATTTTTGGAAATTAGGAGCTTGGTATGTCGCTTCCGGATAAAGCTTTTCCCGTAAGCTGGGATCAATTTCACCGTGATGCTCGCGCCTTGGCGTGGCGCATTGCTGACCAGAAAAAGGAATGGCGTTCTATGGTTGCCATCACACGCGGCGGTTTGGTCCCCGCTGCTATCATCTGTCGTGAACTTGGAATTCGTCTTATAGAAACTGTATGCATTGCTTCTTATCACGATTACCGCCACCAATCGGAAATGGAAATACTTAAAGGAATTAGCGATAACGTCAAAGTTGATGATGGAGAAGGAGTTCTTGTTGTCGACGATTTGACGGATACTGGTAAAACAGCAAAAATCGTCCGCGACATGATACCGAAGGCCCATTTCGCAACAGTTTATGCAAAACCGAAAGGCCGTGCACTGATTGACACTTTTGTGACTGAAGTCAGTCAGGATACATGGATCTATTTCCCGTGGGATATGGGATATGCGTTCCAAAAACCGATAGCTGATTCACATGCAGGTTAATGGCAATCTTAAAAAGATTCGCCCTAAATCTTTTTAATCCGATTTGTATTTCAAATCACCTTGAGGGATTGACCCGTCATAAGTCACAAGCTCCAGAAAAAACAAATTCCGGGGCTTAATTTTTTGTGCGTTACAAAAAACTGCAGCTGACAGATAGTAAGAATGGGCATGTAGATCTATTTTAAAACCGGTTTGCTTAACGAATTGGGCTTTTTGAGAAAACCGTTAACGTGTTTTAAATTGGAAGAAAAACCGGTTTAGTGAAGTTGAGCACATACCTTCCCCCGGATAGTTCATTATTTTTCCGTTGGCACCGAACATATCCTCGCCAATTGAGCATAGAAATTAATAGAACAATTGGCCAACGGAACCCGGTACCCGAACCTTCAAGCTGAAAATAGCTGATCATTCGACAGGCTTTGAGGCTTTGAGGCTTTGAGGCTTTGAGGCTTTGAGGCTTTGAGGCTTTGAGGCTTTGAGGCTTTGAGGCTTTGAGGCTTTGAGGCAAACTCGGATTGGTTATCTATTGGTTAAATAATCTAACTTTTCAGGCAAAATAAAAGGCCGCAAGCGGCCTTCCATTATTTGAATGAAGATTGAAGCATCAATTGCCGGACTTGGCTTTTTCCTGTTCGGCGCGCATTTTATCTTCAAACTGTTTCTCCTTGGCTTGAACAGCTTTCTGGAGCTTCATCTGCTCAGCTTCAAAATCTTTTTCCTGCATACCCGGACCGGTATAGGCAGCACTGAAACCGTCTAGCGAAATTTCAATCGGGTTAGGAGTGCCGCGGAAGTTGATGGTTGTTACCACCAATTTCTGACCGGTCTTCATAGCATTGATGAGCTTGTCATCAAATGTATCATTAGCAATGCAGCTCGGGCCGTTGCAGATAACATAAGGTATCTTCTTCACAGGGCCATCACCGACCTGAATGTGAACGCCTTCAGGAATAAAACGGCCTGTCGGTACCTGAATACCGATACGCTTTTCGTTTTGCTTTCCTTTGACCTCAACCAAATTTACAGCCGTCAGCGGTTGTCCGGTGTTGGAAACAACGGTATTCATTGTGTTACAAACATCAACATCCTGTTGCTTGCTGCAAACCTTATACCACCCCTGAGGCATGCCCTGAGCATTGGCGGTGCTATGTGACGCAACGAGTAGAGCAGCAGCGCCAGCCAATGCGGAAATAGCAGCGTAGGTTCTTTTATGGGACATGATCAGGCAAATCCTTTCAATGCGCAAAAAAATAATCCCGAAAGGTAAATATCAACCTCTATAATGACAGCTCTACGCAGAATTAGGGCAACAGGATGACGTTTCCTTCCTTTACAGCCGCATTTACACAAGATTAATCAAAAAATCCAGCGTTAGAAGCGAACAAATTATAAATTGCACCGATCTTTGTGTTTTTCCAATCACACTCCATTTCATGAACAACGGTTAAAAATGGCATTTTTTCTTGTAATTGATTATAAATCCCAACCAAATAGTCGCTGGCAGGTTAAAACTGGGCGAATCGGAAATATTCGGCTCCCAAGGGTTTCACATGAACATTGTCTATAAACTCGGTTTGTTCTTTATGATTCTCTGTTTGAGTTTCGGGCAAAATTGTCAGGCAAACGAAAACGGAATAGCAATGCACGGAACGCCTGCTTTAGGTGCCGGTTTCGATCACTTTCCCTATGCCAATCCTGATGCTCCCAAAGGTGGCAAGATCACTTACGGAGTGGTCGGTACATTTGACGGTCTTAATCCTTTTGTTATTCGCAGTTTCCGGACAACCGCGCGCGGTTTATTTGCCGACGAGCAATTTGGTGGTCTCGTTTACGAAAGTTTGATGGTTCGTACACGTGATGAACCCTTTACGCTTTACGGTCTAATTGCGGATAACGTTATTTTGAATGACGATCGTACCGAAATCATATTCCATCTCAATCCCAAGGCCAGATTTTCTGACGGTACGGCAATTACGGCCGAGGATGTTTTATTTACAGTCGATCTTTTAAAAAATAAGGGCAGACCACCTTTCGACCGCTATATGAAGCGCATCGAACATATTGAAAAGCTTGATGAGCAGACTGTAAAAATGGAATTTCCACATTCGAAAGATCGTGAATTTCCTTTTATTCTGGCAAGCAGCATGCCTGTTCTTCCCAAACATGCAATTGACGTAGAAAATTTTGAAAAAAATGGTCTCACCCCTATTCCGGGAAGCGGCCCCTATATTATCTCGCATATTGATGCAGGCGAGCGCATCATTTACGAACGTGACCCCAATTATTGGGGGAGAGATTTGGCGGTAAATCGCGGTTTGAACAACTTTGATACCGTGCAGATCGAATATTTCCGTAATGATAATACCCGTTTCGAGGCTTTCAAAAAGGGGATTTTGGACGTTTTTCTTGAGGAACCGGCCAATCCGAACCGCTGGCGTTTATCTTACAATTTTCCAGCTGTGCGTCATGGCGACGTTATCAAAGAAAGTTTCAAGAAAGGAACACCGGCCGATATGATTGGCTTCGTGTTCAATACCAGAAAGCCTATTTTTAAAGATAGAAAGGTAAGGCAGGCACTTTCACTTGTGTTCGACTTTGAATGGGTCAATCATAATCTTTTCAACGATGTTTATAGCCGTACGGAAGGTTTCTGGTGTGGTTCAACACTTTCTGCCGTTGGACGGCCGGCGTCAGACAAAGAAAAACAACTTTTAAGTCCCTACCCTGACGCCGTTTTACCCGAGGTCATGGACGGAACATGGCATAATATAAAAACCGACGGTTCCGGCATTGATCGGGCCTCTGCAGAAAAAGCCTGGCAGTTATTGCGGGAAGCGGGCTATAAACTGCAAAATCAGCAAGCAATTGGCCCGGACGGTCAACCGCTTCACTTTGAAATTATGACCCAGTCGTTGGAAGAGGAAAAAATTGCACTTGCCTATCAGCGTTCACTTGAGAGAATTGGTGTCAAGGTGGACGTGCGAACAGTTGATGATACACAATATCAAAACCGGTTAACCTCTTTTGACTACGACATGATCGTCGGGAAATTAAAAGCGTCACTCTCGCCCGGTAATGAGCAGCTTAATCGTTGGGGCTCTTCTTCCCGCGACCTTGAAGGTAGTTTCAATTTTGCAGGAACATCCGATCCGGCAATTGATGCTATGATTTCAGCATTGCTCAATGCCCGCTCGAATGAAGATTTTACGGCAGCCGTCAGAGCTCTTGATCGTTTACTCATCTCGGGGAGTTACTATCTTCCGCTTTATCATTTGCCTGACCAATGGGTTGCACATTGGTCGCGTATAGAATATCCGGCCTATACCCCGCTTTATGGATATCGCTTGCCGGCCTGGTGGCATCGCTAAAGGAAAAATACAGTGAGTTCTCCAACAATTTATATCAATATGATCTCGGATCTCGTTTGCCCTTGGTGTTTCATTGGACGTAAGAGACTTTTCAAAGCAATAGCAGCACTACCGGAAATCACGATAATACTATCATGGACGCCATTCCAACTTTATCCGAATATGAAGCCGGAAGGTATCCCCTATCCAATTCATATGAAGAAAGTTCTAGGCAACCAGAACACAATTGACGAAACCGAACGGACATTAATCGACCTCGGTAAACAAGAAGATATCGAATTCGATTTTGCCGCTATCAAAACCGAGCCTAATTCTCTTGATGGCCACCGCGTGGTTTATTGGGCGTCTCAGGACAAAAAAGGTATACAGGAGAAGCTCATTGCCGAACTTTTTTCCCGCTTTTTTGAACAAGGGCAGAATATTGGTGATCACGCTATATTGGTTGACGCAGCAAAAAGCGTAGGAATGCGTTCCGACGTTGTCGAAAAATTGCTTGAGACGGATATTGATAAAGATACCATCAAACAGGACAGCGCTCATTCCTATTATATCGGTGTACGTGGTGTGCCATCATTTATTATCGACAAAAAATATGTGGTCATGGGCGCGCAACCAACCGAGGTATTAATCGACACTATTGAACAAATTGCCGACGGCTATGAACCGGGCGCAAGCGAAGATCGCTAACATAGGGTTCAGTTGTAATCCCACAAGTCGTTTTAATCAAATAAAATTCAAAAAACGTTTTAATGCGTGATCAACAGCACCGGTAAATCACGGTCGGAATAGCTTACGAATGAAGACGCAAAGTCTATTTCTTTACGGCTTCTTTTGAAAGTTTTACGAGTTGGGTCATGACGGTTGCAGCGCCGTTCAAACGTTGATCTGCATTCGGCCAATCACGAATAAAGACCACGCTTTGGTCAGGACGTATCTTGGCCATGCTTCCCTGCTCGCCAATCCATTTGATGAGTCCTACACCGTTGGCAAAGTTGTTTTCTCTGAACTGGATAACAACGCCTTTCGGACCGGCATCCAGTTTTTCAACGTTGGCTTGCCGACATAGAGCCTTGATATAAACGACCTTGAGCAAGTGCTGTACAGGAACAGGCAAGGGGCCAAATCTGTCGATCAGTTCGGCACCAAAAGCATCAATATCACCCAATTCTTCAATTTCTGCGAGCCGGCGATAAAGCGAAAGGCGCAATGGAAGGTCGGGAACATAATTATCCGGTATCATAACCGCTGTTCCTACCGAGATCTGCGGCGACCATTGGCTTTCACTCACAGCCGTACCGTCTTTCAATTCGGCAACCGCTTCTTCCAACATTTGCTGATAAAGTTCGAAACCGACTTCTTTGATATGCCCTGATTGTTCTTCACCAAGAAGGTTGCCGGCACCCCTTATATCCATGTCGTGACTTGCAAGCTGGAAACCGGCTCCAAGACTATCAAGAGATTGCAAGACTTTCAGCCGCCGATCGGCACCCGGTGTCAAAACTTTCTGGTTGGGAAGCGTGAACAAAGCATAGGCTCTTTGCTTTGAACGCCCTACCCGCCCGCGTAACTGATAAAGAGCAGCAAGACCGAACATATCGGCACGATGAACAATCAATGTATTGGCCGAAGGAATATCAAGACCGGATTCAACGATACTGGTTGAAAGCAACACGTCATATTGCCCGTCATAAAAGGCATTCATAATATCATCAAGCTGGCCTGGCGGCATTTGACCATGAGCTGCTGTGACTTTCAGTTCGGGAACGTGGTTGGCAAGAAACTCCTGAACATCTTTCAGATCCGAAATTCGCGGGCAGACATAGAAG
This sequence comes from Bartonella sp. M0283, assembly GCF_016100455.1. Classification (NCBI taxonomy): domain Bacteria; kingdom Pseudomonadati; phylum Pseudomonadota; class Alphaproteobacteria; order Hyphomicrobiales; family Bartonellaceae; genus Bartonella; species Bartonella sp. M0283. The sequence continues at coordinate 948,364 of NZ_JACFSK010000001.1, forward strand.
CTCTGGCCCCCACGATAATGTTCACGCATCAATGTTTCACGCACGATCAATGGATCAAAAGGCGAAACAAAGGTTCTCACCGCCATACGATCAACCGGTGGCGTTGTAATAAGGGATAACTCTCTGACACCTGTCAAAGCCAGTTGTAGAGTACGCGGAATCGGAGTTGCCGAAAGGGTGAGCACATGAATATCTGTCTTCAGTTCTTTCAGACGTTCTTTCTGTTTAACGCCAAAGTTCTGTTCCTCGTCGACAACCAACAAGCCAAGCCGTGAAAACTGCATAGTCGACCCAAGAAGTGCGTGCGTTCCGATAACAATATCAACTGTACCTTCACGCACACCATTTTTAACTGCTGCAAGCTCTTTGGCTCCCACAAGCCGTGATGCCTGTCCGATTTTTACAGGTAATCCCTGAAAGCGGGCTTGGAACGTTTTATAATGCTGGCGCGCCAAAAGCGTTGTCGGCACCACAACGGCGACCTGATAGCCATTTAATGCAGTAACAAATGCAGCTCGAATTGCAACTTCTGTCTTACCAAAACCAACATCACCACAAATCAGCCGATCCATTGGTTTTCCGGCTGCGAGATCGCCAAGGACCGCATCAATAGCACGCAATTGGTCATCCGTTTCATCATAGGGAAAACGGGCAACAAATTCGTCATAGCTACCGGTTGGCGGTACAAGAACAGGGGCATTGCGCATCTCGCGCTCGGCCGCGATGTGAATAAGATGACCGGCAATTTCGAGCAAACGTTTTTTAAGTTTTGCTTTTCTTGCCTGCCATGCAACGCCGCCAAGTTTATCAAGAACAACATTTGTACCTTCACCGCCGTAGCGTGAAAGAAGTTCGATATTTTCGACGGGAAGAAAAAGCCGGTCTTCATCAGCATAGTGAATTTCCAGACAATCTCGGGGAACTCCGGCTGCTGTAATGGTCTTCAAGCCGACAAAACGACCAATACCGTGATCAACGTGAACAACAATATCACCACTATTCAATGTGGTCATATCCGAAATGAAATCGGCATTGCGTTTGCGCCGACGTGCCGAGCGCACAAGCCGGTCGCCCAATATATCCTGCTCGGCAACAACAACCAGATCGTCTGCAACAAATCCGTGTTCGACAGTTACCACTGCTGCAGTGATATGATCGCGTGGTGTGACTTTTACGGAATGAAGAGATGTAACCTTCTCTATTCCTTTAAGTCCATGTTCATCAAGCACCTGTAACAGGCGCTCCAACGACCCTTCACTCCAGCCGGTAAGGAGAACCTTGTGACCCTTTGAGCGGAGTTCCGCAACATGATCGACAACGCTTTCAAATAAATTCTTGTTTTCAGACGTACGTTCTTCAACAAAATCCCGCCCTATCGTGACATTGCTATGAAGGACCAGATGGCCAGATGATTCAGGTTTGTTAAACGGCGTAAGGTCAATCCGGTGTCGCACTTTTTCAGATAATGACGCAATATCTTCAGGCGTCAGATAGAGCTCTGCCGGTTTTACCGGATTATATGGTGTCGAAGAATCTTTAGGGTCGTGTTGTTCCAAGCGGGCCTGATAATAATCTTCGATGAGCTTATTACGTTCGACCATTGCCTCTTCGGCAAGATGATCAAACACCACTGGAATATCGCCAATATAATCGAAAATCGTATCAAGATGATCGTAAAAAAGCGGCAGCCAATGTTCCATTCCGGAAAAACGTCGGCCTTCCGAAATCGCTTCATAAAGTGCGTCATTCGGACTGGCTGCACCGAAAGATCTGATATAATTCGTGCGGAATTTGCTAATCAATTCAGGCGTTAAAGTGATTTCGCTCATCGGCTCCAGCGAGAATTCTTTGAGCGTTTTTGTTGTTCTTTGGCTTGCCGGATCAAACGCACGTACTGTTTCAAGCGTATCGCCAAAAAAATCCAGTCTTACCGGTGCATCACTTCCCGGTGCAAACAAATCGACAATTCCGCCTCTCACAGCAAAGTCGCCAATTTCACGCACACTTGACACCCTTTCGAAACCATTATGCTCAAGGTGATGAACAAGTTTGTCCATGTCGAGGCTTTGGCCTGGTTTCGCCGTAATCGATTGGCCTTCAACCATGGAACGCGGAGGCAGCTTCTGCATAATTGCATTGGCAGTAGTCAGGATAATTGCCGGATGAGGGTTTCTTAACAGAGCAGAAATGTTTGTAAGCGCTGACATCCTCTTTGCCGAAATTGCAGGATTTGGCGAAACACGGTCATAGGGAAGACAATCCCATGAAGGCAATTGCACCACCGGCATCTGTGGCTCGATAAAACTCAAAGCATGCGTCAGATCATCAAGTTTCTGCCCGTCGCGCGCAATATAAAGAATTGGCCCCTTTTTGCCGATTTCAGCCGCTATTTTATATATCGCAAATGGTTCGTAACCGGAGACGACGCCATCAAAACTCAGATATTGTGGTAAATTTTCAGTAGCGAAGTTTTTCTTAAATATCGACATAACTTAAGCGTTAAAATCCATGCGCGTGCGGTAATCGAGAATATCACGAAAAAGCGGCGAATCGACATCATAGGGCACAGGCACTTCACCTGTTACCCAGGTCAATAAATCCCTGTCTTCAAAGGACATGATATATTCAAGCTCATCCATGGCTTTTTCGTCCAACTTCATAATATGGGCATCAACATATTGTCCGAAGACCAGATCCATTTCACGAATTCCGCGATGCCATGCACGAAACACAAGCCGGCGTTGCCTTGCATTCAGCTTACTGTTATCGACTTTCGAGCCTGTCATCACATCCTCCGGTTCAACACAATATGGGAATTTGTTCTATATTACGCTTGCGATCAGCTTTCAATAATTCGTTGTTTGACAATAGTCCAAATATGTAAACATGTATATGAAGACGTCATTTCAAAAGACGTTGAATATGAATTGAGTCTTTGAACGATGGATAAAAGCCACTGGCGTCTTTTCAAACAAGGTGTCGTTGCCTGCATTCCGACCTTGCTCGGATATTGGGCGATCGGTTTTGCTTGCGGTGCTATTGGTGCGGTATCCGGCTTTACGATTTTACAGATTTTCTGTTTGAGCACATTTGTCTACGCAGGGTCTGCGCAATTTCTGTTTTATTCAATGGCGTCCACAGGTGCAGGATTGGTGCAAATCGCATTAGGTGTATTATTCATCAATATGCGTTATCTTTTAATCAACACCTATATGGCGCAATATTTTTCTCACGCCAATCGGCTTGAAAAGCTTGTTGGCGGTTTTTTGATGACCGATGAAACCTTTGGCGTTGCGTCACAATATGCTCGCACTCATGGTAATGTTCTCCCGTTTTCATGGTTATTGGGACTTAATATCACAGCATGGCTAAGCTGGATTCTTGCAACACTTGTCGGAACTATATTTGCGGCATCCCTACCCGATTGGTTAAAAGACAGCCTGAGTTTCAGTCTTGTCGGTATGTTTATCGGTCTTCTATTGCTTGGATGGTATGCAAGCCAGACCAAAAAAATCGATATTGTTGTGATTATTGTTGCAATGGCAATTGTTACCTTTTCACACGGCATAATTGCGGCAAATCCATCATCAATCGTCGCTACCCTCATTGCGGCAACCATTGGCATGTTTATGCTTCTCAAGTCGGGGAGTAACAAAATATAATGATGGAAAATATCGGATTGGGAATTTCAGTCGCAACAGCAGTTACCGCGCTCATCAAAATTGTGCCTATCATGGCTTTGGCTCACAGGCCATTTCCCAGACTCTTTCGTTATTGGCTGAATTTTGTTCCGGCGGCTGTGCTATCTGCTATTATCGTTGCCGAAATTCTTGAAAAACCGGAAACGACCAGTTTCGGCATTTCGGTTGCACTTTTGAGTACAATTGTTTCGCTCATTGCAGGTATGCTAACACGAAGCCTTTTTGTGACAGTCGTCGTCAGTATATTAGCTTATCTCTTATTCCAAAACATTTAACGATATTTCAGTTTTAAAAAATATATAGATATCATGAGCTTATGAAGATAACTTCAAGGAAGCTCGATAATCTTGCCGGCTTTAAGAGTTATGCGCCGATCCATTTGTTTTGCAAGTGACAGATTGTGCGTTGCAATCAGAGCAGCCAACCCCGATTGACGAACCAAAGCAGCCAGTGCTTGAAAAACATATGCCGATGTAACAGGGTCAAGATTGCCCGTCGGTTCATCCGCCAACAGAATCGAAGGTGCATTGGCAACTGCCCGGGCAATAGCCACACGTTGCTGCTCGCCACCGGAAAGCTCGGATGGCCGGTGCTTGGCACGATGACCCACACGAAGGTAAGTCAATAGTTTCAGTCCCCGGTCAGCTGCTTCAGAACGCTTAAGTCCGGCGATCATCTGCGGTATCATCACATTTTCCAAAGCCGTAAATTCCGGCAACAAGTGATGGAATTGATAGACAAAACCGATATCATTGCGACGTATCGCGGTACGGTCGTTATCAGACAAATTGGAACAGGAATGCCCGCGTAAAACGACGTCTCCACCATTAGGCCGTTCAAGAAGTCCGGCAATATGTAACAAAGTGGATTTACCGGCACCGGACGGTGCTACCAAAGCAACAGTTTGCCCTTGTTCAAGTGAAAAATTGGCTTTTTCCAGAATGACAAGGGGCTTGTCACTATCCAGATAACGTCTATCAATATTCACAAGTTGTAATAACGAGGCCATTATTCATACCTCAAGGCTTGCACCGGATCGAGTTTGGCAGCGCGCCAGGCCGGTATCAATGTCGCAAGGAAAGAGAGGAAAAGTGCCATAAATACAACAATCAACGTCTGCCCCCACTCCAGACGCGCTGGCAATTTGGTAAGAAAATAAAGCTGGGGATTGAAGACATCGACATTAAAAAGCCATGAAATAAAATCCTGAATATGCCCGATATTCTCACATGTCAGCACGCCTAGCAAAAGCCCGAGAACCGTACCAATCACACCGATTACCATACCGGTCATAATGAATATACGCATTACCGCACTTTGTTTGGCACCCATGGTACGCAGAATGGCAATATCGTGCCCTTTATCCTTGACCAACATGATGAGCCCGGAAATGATATTCAAAGCTGCTACCAAAACAATAAGCGACAATATAAAAAACATAACGTTGCGTTCAACTTGTAACGCAGAAAAAAACGCCTGATTTCTCGAACGCCAATCAATAGAATAAACTTGCCGCCCGACAGCTTTTTCGATCTCCGGACTTATTTTGTCAACCGCATCGGGATCGTTCAAAAATATTTCAAGTGATTGGACTTTATTGCCTAAATTGAAAAAAGCCTGAGCTTCTTTTAAAGGCATAAAGACGAAAATCGTATCATATTCTGACATTCCCACGGTGAAGATAGCAGTGACTTTGTAGGCTTTGACGCGCGGGGTTACACCAAAAGGTGTCACATCTCCGTCGGGAGTAACAATGCGGATATCGCTTCCCACAGAAAGGCCTAATTTTTCAGCCATACCGCTACCAATCGCTACGCCATCCTGCTTGTCGAAGTCGTCAAGACTACCGGATTTGATATTTTTTGTAACGGTCGTGAGTTTATCCAGATCTTGCTTACGAAGTCCACGAACCAGTGCTCCGGTCCCGCCTGCGGCTTCTCCTTGTGCCATAGCTTGCCCTTCAATTACAGGAAGCGCAAATTTGACACCGTCGACACCTTCAATACGTGGAATGAGCGTATTGTAATCGGTAAAATCGCTATCAATTGCTTGAATTACGAGATGGCCGTTCATACCCAAAATGCGATCGAGCAATTCAGTTCTGAAACCGTTCATAACGGCCATCACTACGATTAATGCAAAAACACCAAGCATAATGCCAATCAGCGATATGATCGATATCACCGATGTAAACATCTGTTTCCGGTTAGGAAGCATATAACGAAATGCGATCATCCATTCATAGGATGAAAATCTTAACCGGCTTACACCCTTGGCTCTCGTACTCATCAGGCCTCCGTCAGACGCCTTATAGCCGCATCAAATGGAAGTATTTCTTTATGACCGGTTTTACGATCTTTTATTTCGACTTCGTTTTGAGCGGCGTTTTTGGGACCAATGATAATTTGTGTCGGAAGTCCGATAAGATCCATAGTCGCAAATTTCGAACCCGCACGTTCTTGTGTATCGTCAAGCAGTGGATCAAAACCGGCATTAATGAGTGATTGATATAATTTTTCACTCAAATCATCACACTTCTGATCACCGGGCTTCATATTTATGATGCCAAAATCGAATGGCGACATTGCACGTGGCCAAATGATACCGTTTTCATCATGAGAGGCTTCAATAGCTGCGGCTACCAACCGTGATGGACCAATGCCATAAGATCCCATTGATACCGGATGTTCCTGCCCGTCAGGACCCATAACTGTCGCATGCATCGGCAGCGAATATTTTGTACCGAAATGGAAGATATGACCAACTTCAATTCCTCTTGCCGCTATCTGGTCGGATTGTGGAACTTTCGCCCAAAGCTCTTCATCATACATTTCGTCGGTTGCGGCATAGGGTGTAGTCCATTGTTTGACAATGTCAGCCATAGCGGCATCGTCAGAAAAATCGACATCAGCCGGAGGAATGGTCATGTCCAGAAAATGCTTGTCGCAATAAACGGCACTTTCGCCGGTATCGGCCAGAATGATAAACTCGTGGCTTAAATTACCACCAATCGGCCCTGTATCAGCGCGCATCGGAATTGCTCTAAGCCCTGTGCGGGCGAAGGTGCGTAAATAGGAAACAAACACACGATTATAAGCGGCTTTTGCGCCTTCATAATCAATGTCGAAAGAATAGCCATCTTTCATCAAAAATTCACGTGATCGCATAACGCCAAAACGTGGCCTTATCTCGTCACGGAATTTCCATTGAATATGATAAAGATTTAAGGGAAGATTTTTGTATGACTTTACATGAGCCCTGAAAATATCAGTAATCACTTCCTCATTGGTCGGACCATAAAGAAGCTCGCGTTCCTGACGGTCTTTGATGCGCAACATTTCCAGCCCGTAAGCGTCATAACGACCGCTTTCACGCCATAAATCAGCCGATTGTATGGTTGGCATCCAAATTTCAAGGGCTCCGGCGCGGTTTTGCTCCTCACGAATAATGGCGCAAACTTTATCAAGAACCTTTTTGCCAAGTGGTAGCCAGGCATATATCCCCGCAGCCTGTTGGCGGATCATACCGGCACGCAACATGAGACGGTGAGAAGCAATTTCAGCTTCTTTCGGGTTTTCCTTCAATATAGGCAAAAAATAACGAGATAGACGCATCGACCATTAAAATCCAACTAAAGCTCTTCGAATCGGAGCAGAATTATCAATATTTATTAACCATAGCGGCTAAACTAACGCTTGAAAATAGAAACAATCCACGATCGGGAAGTTTTCGCAAGAAATATGTTGCCTGTTTTCTCTTACGCCAACTGAAGCCGTCATTCGATATTGCACATATTCCGCTTACGTATTGCTAAACGGTTACACAATTCAAATTATTAACGAACACAATCAATGACCGTCAAAAATGGAATTCATCTATTGCAAATTCCGTTTATTTCAAATGATGTATAAACACGGTACAGACCGGTTTTTTACCCCATTTTTCATTAATTGTAGCTCTGATTGAACGACGGACGGCCTCTCGAACAACTTCATCGTCTTTACGTCTTGCACGTGGAATACTGTCAATCGTTGTTTCAATTGTATCCAAAATAATATCGTCAAAAAGCTCACCCTCATCGTCAGTCTCGGGCAAACCGAAAGTAACGACTTCAGGCATTTCCACCACATTATAATGTTTGTCGAGAAGAAATGACGCAGCAACATGTCCTACATAGCTTAATTTGCGACGTTCACTAATGCCAAGTTCATCTTCATTGCCAATGAGATTTCCGTCTTTATAAATTTGCCCGACAGGAACTTCATCGATGATTTCGGCCGGATCGGGGGCTAGTTTAAGCATGTCACCATTGCGGATTTCTGCCACCGTTTTGATCCCTGCCTGCCGTCCTAACGCGGTTTGTGCCGCCAAATGAAGCGCTTCACCATGAACCGGAACCAATATTTTCGGCCTAACCCATTCATACATTTTTTTAAGGTCATTGCGGCGCGGATGACCAGAAACATGAACAAGTGCATCATGATCGGTGATAATTTTCACGCCCATATCAATCAAGCGATTTTGTGTATCAATGATCGACCGTTCATTACCAGGTATACTCCGCGATGAATAAATGACAGTATCGCCGGTGGTCAAAGCGAGTGAACGCATTTCATCACGTGATAATTTGGCTAGAGCTGCTCTTTGTTCTCCCTGACTTCCCGTCAGAACCATGACAATTTTATCACGTGGAATATAGGGATAATCTTCTTCATTCAGAAATGGATCAATACCTTCAAGATATCCGAGTTCTTCCGCTACAGTAACACTGCGTTTTATCGACCGACCAACTAACAAGACTTGTCTACCGGCTTCTTTTGCAGCACGAGCTATCGAAATAATTCTTCCGACATTCGAGGAAAAGGTTGTAATTGCAACACGCCCCTTCTCGTTCGAGATTATTTCTGTGAGACTTTCCAAAACATCATGCTCTGTGGGCGATATCCCTTCGCGCATAGAATTGGTCGAATCACAGACAAGAGCAAGTACACCTTCATCACCCAATTCCCTAAACCGCTTCTCGTCAGTCGGTGCGCCTAAAGATGGTTCATTGTCGATTTTCCAATCGCCAGTATGAATGACAGTGCCAAGTGACGTTTTGATTGCCAATGAAACCGGTTCAGGAATAGAGTGTGCAACGGCTATAGCTTCGATTGCAAACGGGCCCAGTTCGAATTGGTCTCCCGCTTTAAAAAGTGTGACTGGAACATCATAAGAACTGTAATCCAATTCGCGTTTTGTTTCCAGCAATCCGGCAGTAAAAGCGGTACAGTAAACCGGTATCTTAAGCTTCGGCCACAAATCCAGTATAGCACCGAAATGATCTTCGTGGGCGTGTGTGACAACCAACCCCAGTATATTCGGTCTCTCGTTTTCCAAAAATCTTATATCCGGCATTACAAGATCTACACCGGGCAATTCAGGGCCTGCAAAACTAACTCCGAGATCAACCATCAACCATTGTCGGTTATCTTCCGGACCGTAGCCATAGACGCCGAGATTCATACCAATTTCGCCTACGCCTCCAAGTGGTAGAAAAACCAGCTCATTATTTTTGCCCGATGCCATTAAAGACTCCCTGATACACAATTTTTAGGGCCGTAATTGCCTGAATTTACTTCTTTTATCGACCTGCGCTTGAAGATGCAACGTTACCAAAATGTACGTCGCCCGCGGAAACAGTTATTTCTTCACCTCGATCGTTGGTAATAATGCAACTGAATTTGTCATCGAGCCCCGAAAAAATTCCGGAGATTGTTTGATTATTACCGGTGATTGTCAGTTCTCCGCCAAGATGGGCAGCATAATCGAGCCATTTTTTTCTAATGATTTCCGTTCCTTCGGGAGAAAGAAACAAATCATAATTCAATGCCCAATATTCACTAAGTAATTTGAAAATTGTCGCGCTATCAACAGCTATTCCCATGTTTATGAGTGCTTCGGTCGGATAAGGAGCATCCCGAAACGGGTGAATAATATTAACACCGATGCCAATCACCAATGCATAACGATTTTCGCTCATACGCTCCAGTTCAAGCAATATTCCGGAAGCTTTTGCGCCTTTTAACAGCATATCGTTTGGCCATTTAAGCCGCACAACATCCTCGGTAATTCCATTTTTTTTAAAAAAGGCTGTTACTGCATCGGCAAGGGAAACACCGGCAACAAACCCCAGCTGCGCAGCATTTATGGGATTAATATTTTGGGTTAGAAGAAGGCTCGAATAAAGATCACCTTTAGGGCTATTCCATTGGCGCCCGCGCCGGGCCCTTCCCGAAGTTTGTTCTTCGGCAACAACCCAAAGCCGGTCCTTGCCTTCATGAGCTTGTGCCAAAGCAACACGGTTGGTGGAGTCCACACTCACGTAGGACTCCAGCTTATAATGATGTTCTTGAGCGAGAAGAGAAAGTGAAAAATTCATCTCGCTCAGAAGAGTGAAGCAGCAGCCTTCTCTGCCAATTGCAAAAGACAACTGCCAAAGAATACGTAAAACAGGACAAAAATACCGCTAATGGTCAATACAAACTTCAGCTCTCCTGTGAGTGGAAGAAAGACCGATTGCTGGGCTTCATCAAACCACATAATTTTTATCACACGAAGGTAATAAAAAGCGCTGATAACGGAGGCTATCATACCAACAACAACAAGCGGTATCAATCCGGCATAAACTGCGGCAGAAAAAGCGTACCATTTGGCAAAGAAGCCGGCCATTGGCGGAACGCTCGCCAAAGAAAATAACATGATTGTCATTATAGATGCCATAAATGGCCTGTTTTTCGCTAATCCTGCGAGATCATAGATATTTTCGACATTACCGTCCCGTGTCCTCATCCCGAGAATAAATGCAAAAGATCCTAAAATCATTGCGACATAAACCGTCATATAAAGGATCACGCCGGTAATACCGAATGTTGTTCCAGCAGAAAGACCAACAAGCGCATAACCCATATGGCTAATTGATGAATAAGCCATAAGCCGTTTTATGTTTGTCTGGCCGATAGCGGCGAATGCCCCCAAAACCATAGAAGCAATCGACATGAAAACCAGAATCTGTTGCCAAGCTGCCAGAGCACCGTGCATACCCGATAGTGGAAGAAAAGCTTCAACAATGACACGAATAATAAGCGCCATGGCTGCAACTTTCGGAGCACTCGCAAAAAATGCTGTGATGGGGGTCGGAGCACCTTCATAAACATCGGGTGTCCACATATGAAACGGAACAACCGAAATTTTGAACGCGAGACCTGCAAGTACAAAAACAATGCCGAAAATGATACCGAGCTGCGGAACCTGGCCATTAAGAACCGATGCCAATTCATGAAAACCGATTTGACCGGTAAAGCCGTAAATCAAACTAATTCCATAAAGAAGCATGCCTGAAGACAAGGCGCCCAGCACGAAATATTTCAATCCGGCTTCCGATGATTTTACGTTATCCCGATTGAAAGCAGCAAGTACATAAAGAGCCAAAGAATGAAGTTCCAAGCCCATATAAAGTGTGAGCATATTTCCGGCTGAAATCATGAGCATCATGCCGAGAACGGCAAAAAGCATCAAAATTGGATATTCAAACTTGGCAAGTTTATCCGAACGCGCAAATCCGACCGACATAATCAGTGTGAATATCGCGCCGACGAGCATGAGGACTTTCATGAACCGGGCAAAATCATCAATGACAAGCGCATTGGTAGCAAATGCGCTATCTTTCGGTGACAGAATTATTACAAAAATTGTCGCGACTAAAAGTGCAATGGATAAGCCGGTGATCGTTACATAAGAACGTGCGCCGGAATATACACCGATCAAAAGCAGCACCAAAGCTCCTATAACAATGAGGAGTTCGGGAAATATCAGCGGCAATTGAGCCATTAAATCAGTATGCATGGACCTTCGCCTCTTTAGTGCAGCTGGTTAACAAGAGCTTCTACTGCCGCAGCCGTAGTATTGAGAACTGGCGTCGGATAGAAACCGAAAAATACGGTAAGAGCAATCATCGGATATAAGATGAATTTCTCCCGCGGTGACAAATCAAGAAGAGCCTTCAAACTTTCCTTGTCGAGTTTTCCAAAGATAACACGGCGATAAAGATAAAGCGCATAAGACGCAGACAAAATAACGCCGGTCGTAGCAATGATAGCAACCCAGCTATTGACCTGAAATACACCGATCAAGGTCAGGAATTCACCGAGGAATCCCGACGTACCGGGAAGCGCGATGTTAGCCATTGTGAAAACCATGAAAGCAACAGCATATTTCGGCATATTGTTGGCAAGACCACCAAATGCGGCAATCTCTCTGGTATGCAGCCGATCGTAAATAACACCGACACACAGGAACAGAGCGGCAGAAACGATACCATGAGATAGCATCTGATAGATCGCGCCTTGAATACCTTGTTCATTGGCCGCAAAAATACCCATTGTCACATATCCCATATGGGCGACAGACGAATAGGCAATCAGCTTTTTCATATCTTCCTGAACGAGTGCGACCAGAGAGGTATAAATAATAGCTATCAATGACAAAGTGAAAACAAAGGGCGCCAGGTCAGCCGAAGCAACCGGAAACATTGGCAATGAAAAACGTATGAAACCGTAACCACCAAGCTTCAACAGGATACCAGCCAAAATCACGGATCCGGCTGTCGGTGCTTCAACGTGGGCGTCCGGCAACCATGTATGAACCGGCCACATCGGCATTTTCACAGCAAAAGATGCAAAGAATGCGAACCATAACCAGAATTGCATATGAGCTGGAAACTTATAGTGCAGAAGTGTCGGAATATCGAGAGTACCAGCCTGCCAGAACATCACCATAATGGCGACCAGCATGAGCACCGATCCCAAAAACGTATACAAGAAGAATTTCAAGCTTGCATAAACGCGCCTCGGACCGCCCCACACACCGATGATAATAAACATCGGTATCAGACTTCCTTCAAAGAATACATAGAACAAGACAGCATCAAGAGCGCAGAAAACGCCAATAACCGCAACTTCAAGAAGAAGAAATGCAATCATATAAGCTTTTAAACGATCTTTTACTGTTTCCCAGCTTGCCAGAACGCAAAGCGGCATAAGAAAACCTGAAAGGACAACGAACAAAACCGAAATTCCGTCAACGCCCATATGGTAGTTTATGCCACCACCAAGCCAACCGATCCGCTCTTCCATCTGGAATCCGGAATTATTATTATCAAATCCAGCCCAGATGATGAGGGACAATACAAATACGAACAAAGTCGTAAAAAGTGCCACATTGCGAATATTGCGTTTTGCTGTTTCACCATCGTCCTTGATCAAAAGGATCAGAACAACGCCAACAAGCGGCAAAAATGTGACCGTAGAAAGAATAGGCCAGTCGGTCATCAGTTTAAGCTCCCGATCATCATCCAGGTGATGAGCGCAGCGATACCGATCAGCATCGCGAATGCGTAATGATACAGATACCCAGTCTGCATACGAACCACCTTATTGGTTATGTCTACGACGCGGGCCGCGACGCCATTCGGGCCAAGGCCATCAATAATCTTTCCGTCTCCCACCTTCCAGAAGAAGCGACCAATTACAAAAGCCGAGCGGACAAATACTACGTCATAAAGTTCATCAAAATACCATTTGTTGAGTAGAAAACGGTAAAGGAAGGGCAATGCGTTGGCCAGTGCCTTTGGAATGGCAGTTGCAACGATGTAAAAAAGATAAGCCAATACAAACCCGACAACCATTACTACGAATGGCGACCATTTTACCCATACCGGAACGCCGTGAGCGTCATGAAGGATATGGTTTTCAGCACCAGTAAATATCGCGCCTTTCCAAAAAGCATCGTATAACTCGCCGGAAAAATATGGCTGGAAAATAACACCGGCAAAAACTGCACCGATCGCCAAAATAATCAACGGCACAATCATTACCGCTCCCGATTCATGCACATGGTGCATAATATCTGCTGTTGCCCGTGGCTTGCCGTGGAACGTCAAGAAAATCAGACGCCACGAATAGAAGCTCGTAAACAACGCTGCGATAACAAGCAACCAGAATGCATAGCCGCTAGCGACATTATGAGATGCAAATGCCGATTCAATAATTCCATCTTTAGAGAAAAAGCCTGCTGTACCGAAGACCGTTCCAGGAATACCGACGCCGGTCAGAGCGAGCGTTCCGATAACCATCATCCAATAGGTAGTCGGAATAAACTTACGCAAACCACCCATTTTACGCATATCTTGTTCATCGGAAACTGCGTGAATGACCGAACCTGCCCCGAGAAAGAGCAATGCTTTGAAAAATGCGTGAGTGAACAAATGGAAAACGCCCGCGCTATAGGCGCCAACACCGAGCGCCACGAACATGTAACCAAGCTGCGAACACGTCGAATAGGCAATGACACGCTTGATATCGTTTTGCACCAGACCAACGGTCGCTGCAAAAAATGCGGTTGTCGCACCTATAATCACAATGACTGTCTGAGCAGTAGGAGCGAGTTCGAAAATCGGCGACATACGCGTAACCATGAAAATGCCGGCGGTAACCATCGTGGCGGCATGAATAAGCGCCGACACCGGCGTTGGCCCCTCCATAGCGTCAGGCAACCAAGTGTGCAGGAAAAATTGTGCCGACTTGGCCATTGCGCCGACAAAAAGAAATAGACATGCGACAGTTATTGCTTTGTTGCCATCTACTTGCCAGCTAAGGAAAGTCATATGTTCAACGAAACTCGGATCAGCAGCCCGTGAAAAAATCGTATTGAAATTTACTGATTTGAACAGCACAAAAACGCTGAACACACCTACCAGAAATCCGAAATCCCCTACCCGGTTTACGACGAATGCTTTGATTGCAGCAGCACATGCCGAGGGGCGTTGATACCAAAAACCGATCAAGAGATATGATGCCAGACCGACGCCTTCCCATCCAAAAAAGAGTTGGACCAGATTGTTCGACGTGACCAGCATCAACATCATGAATGTAAAAAACGACAGGTAAGCAAAGAATCTGGGCCGCGACGGGTCGTTGTGCATATAGCCGATAGAATATATATGAACCAATGCAGAAACTGTGTTGACAACAATCAGCATCACCGCCGTTAAAGCATCGATGTGCAAAGCCCAATCAAATTGCAAGCCCCCCACTCTTATCCAATGAAATATTGGAACATCAACCGTTTGCCCGCTTCCAATAGCAATATCGAAAAATGCTATCCATGAAAGAACAGCGACAATTACCATAAAGGTACAGGTCACCAGTTCGGCGGCGCGGGCTCCCAGCGTTTTTCCACCCAATCCGGCAATGAAAAAGCCTAAAATAGGTAGGAAGACAATAGCGTAAAACATAACGCGTCAGCCTTTCATCACGTTAACATCTTCGACCGCAATCGAACCGCGATTACGATAGAACACAACCAGAATAGCCAAGCCGATTGCAGCTTCTGCTGCAGCAACGGTCAACACAAAGAGCGCAAATACCTGCCCCACGAGATCGTGTAAGACCGAAGAAAAGGCCACAAAATTTAAATTGACTGAAAGCAATATGAGCTCAATCGACATCAGAATAATAATGACGTTTTTTCTGTTCAGAAAAATGCCAAAGACACCAATTGTGAACAACAATGCAGAAACGGTCAGATAGTGAGCAATTTCAATGTGCATATTATTCTTCCCGTTAAATACCTTTACCAGATTCAACTTTTTTAATTTCCATCGTGTCTTCAGGCATTCTGGCAACCTGTTTGGAGATTGATTGCCTTTTTACGCCTGCACGATGTTGCAACGTCAAAACGATCGCCCCAATCATCGCCACGAGCAATACCAAGCCGGCGAGCTGGAAATAGAACACATAATCCGTGTAGAGAATGTCACCCAAAGCCTGCGTATTTGTACGCTCTGCCAAACTTGGCATCGGCTCGGTAACATGTTCTGCCAGTGTCGGAGAGAAATACGAACTTCCAAAAACCACAATAAGTTCTACAGCGATAATTATTCCGACAAGAGCGCCGATGGGAGCATATTTCAACGCGCCACTTTTCAATTCGGCGAAATCGACATCAAGCATCATCACGACGAACAAGAACAATACAGCGACCGCGCCGACATAAACAACCAATAAGATGAGGCCCAGAAATTCTGCTCCGGTTAAAATGAACAATGCTGCCGCGTTAAAGAACGCAAGAATAAGAAACAACACTGAATGCACCGGATTACGCGCGGCAACAACCATAACTGCGCTAGCCAGCATAATGAAAGCGAACAAATAAAAGAATGCCGCTGCTATACCTGTTAACATTGGTTTCCCCTAAGTTAAACCAAACGATGACGCAAAAAATTACGCCGATTTATCTTCTGCCGCGTCAATAAACGCGACCACACGATTTCTCTAAACTCACCGATAAGGTGCATCCATAGCAATATTTCGTGCTATTTCACGTTCCCAACGGTCTCCGTTCGAAAGCAGTTTTTCTTTGTCATAATAAAGTTCCTCCCGTGTTTCGGTAGCAAACTCGAAGTTCGGACCTTCAACAATTGCTTCAACCGGACAGGCTTCCTGACAAAAGCCACAATAAATACATTTAACCATATCAATGTCGTAACGGACCGTCCGACGGGTACCGTCATTACGACGAGGTCCTGCTTCGATGGTAATAGCTTGTGCCGGACAAATCGCCTCGCATAGTTTACATGCAATACAACGTTCCTCGCCATTCGGATAACGGCGCAACGCATGCTCGCCACGGAACCGGGGAGAGACAACTCCCTTCTCATAAGGATAGTTGATCGTCGGTTTCGGAGCGACAAACTGGCGCATCGACAGCCAAAACGCACTCCAGAACTCTAACAGAAGAAGTGACTTGGCAGCTCTATAAAGACCAGACATATTCTTCACCTTCAACTTACAAGTTTCAAATAAGCTGCCGTAATAACAACCATGGCAAGTGAAATAGGCAGGAATACCTTCCAACCCAATCTCATTAGTTGGTCATAGCGGTAGCGAGGAACGAATGCTTTCACCATAGCAAACCAGAAGAAAACAAAGCACACTTTGAGCACAAACCAGATGATCCCCGGCACCCAATTTAGCCACCAGACGTCTAACGGCGGTAGCCATCCACCCAAGAACAGAATGGTTGTCAGTGCGCACATAAGAACGATTGCGACATATTCCCCAAGGAAAAACAACATATAAGGCGTTGAAGAATATTCAATCATATGGCCGGCAACGAGCTCGGATTCAGCTTCTACCAAATCGAACGGTGGACGATTTGTTTCAGCTAAGGCTGAAATGAAGAAGATGATAAACATCGGAAACAGTGCCAACCAATTCCAATCAAGGAATGTGTTGAACGGCAGCCCGATATTTGTACCAAGGCCCGCTTTTTGTCCATTGACAATAGTTGTGAGGTCAAGTGAACCGCTCGCCAGAATAACGGTTACCAGAACAAAACCTATCGAAACTTCATAAGAGACCATTTGAGCGGTAGAACGCAAAGCACCCAAGAAAGGATATTTCGAGTTGGAAGCCCACCCCCCCATAATCACGCCATAAACTTCAAGTGAAGATATAGCGAGAATATAAAGTAGTCCGATATTGATGCTTGCTACTGCCCAACCTTCACTCACCGGTACAACGGCCCATGCCGATAACGCCAATGTAGAAGAAATAAACGGCGCAAGCAAAAACACGCCCTTATTTGCTCCTGCCGGAATGATCGGTTCTTTCACTACGAATTTGATCAAATCCGCAAAAGATTGGAACAAGCCCCAAGGCCCTACAACATTTGGCCCACGCCGCAATTGAACGGCGGCCCAAATCTTTCTATCGGCGTAAAGCAGATATGCGATGATAATCAACAAAACTACCAAAAGCAGTACCGCTTTGCCGACGATAATCAGCAGGGGAAGCAGCCAGGTCATAAAGAAATCACCCATCGTCTTTATTTTTCCTCTCTACCTTCATTCTGCCGCTTCTGTCAGTCGGGCTTTTGCAAGGGCTGAACATTCAGCCATTACAGCCGACGCACGGGCAATCGGGTTTGTCAAATAGAAGTCTTTTATCAAAGAAGAAAAGGTTTGCTTGCCAAGTTTGGCAGTCTGAGAACCGAGCTTTTCAATGTCTCTGATATCCCCGGTTTTAATTGCGTTTATATTGGCCATATGCGGGAAATTTTCAAACAAGTTACGGCGCAATTCAGCCAATGTATCAAATGGCAGCTTATGCCCCAAAACTTCCGACAAGGCCCTTATAATCGCCCAATCTTCTTTGGCTTCTCCCGGCGCAAAGGCTGCACGTGCAGTCATTTGGACGCGCCCCTCTGTATTGACATAGATACCGGATTTTTCGGTATAGGCTGATGCAGGCAAAATGACATCCGCATTCAGCGCGCCATTATCTCCATGACTACCAATGTAGACCGTAAATCCTCTTTTTTTATCAAGATCGATTTCGTCAGCTCCAAGAAGGAATAATACATCAGAGTTTTGAACAATGTTGTCTGCACCAAGGTGCGAGGAGAAACCAATGTCCAACCCACCGACACGTGAAGCTGCTGTTTGGAGAACGCCCAAACCGTTCCATGTCTCCGAGAGAGCGCCTACTTCGACACAAAGCTTGGCAACCGACTTCAACACGGCTTCGCCTGTTTCTCCCACCAAAGCGGCCTGCCCCACGATAATCAACGGTTTTTCCGCTTTTTTCAAAACTTCAAAAAATTCGTTTTTACCGTTGACCACTTGTGCGAGAGTATCGGCACCGGCACCGAGATAAGTATAGGGATAACGGAGATCCAATTTATCTCCGATAACACCGATCGGGAAATTGCCCTGACGTTCGCGTTTACGAATTCTGGCGTTCATAACGGCCGCTTCAAAGCGAGGATTGGAGCCAATGATCAAAAGCGCATCAGCTTCTTCAATTCCGGTAATCTTCGGATTGAACATATAGGATGAACGCCCGTTTTCAGCCGAAGGGAAGCTTCCGTCCTGCCGACAATCCACTAGAGTAGAACCAAGAGATTTCAGCAACATTTTAAGCGCATACATCTCTTCTACCGTAGCAAAATCACCAGCAACAGCACCGATCTTGTCAGCCGAAGCCAATTCTACTGCCGATTTTATAGCTCCGAATGCTTCTGCCCAGTTTGATTCAACCAATTTCCCATCTTTCCGGACATATGGCCGATCAAGTCTTTGGGTACGCAAACCATCCCAGATGAAACGCGTTTTATCGGAAATCCATTCTTCGTTAATATCGTCGTTGACACGTGGCATGATACGCATAACTTCCCGCCCGCGTGTATCGACCCGAATAGCACTACCCAATGCATCCATTACATCGATCGTCTCAGTCTTTGTCAGTTCCCACGGACGAGCATGGAAAGCATAAGGCTTCGACGTCAAAGCTCCAACGGGGCAGAGGTCAATAACATTGCCTTGCAATTCGGATGTCATGGCTTGTTGAAGATAAGTTGTAATCTCTGCGTCTTCACCGCGTCCAATCAACCCAAGCTCTGATATTCCCGCTACTTCCGTTGTAAAACGGACACATCTTGTACAATGGATACAACGATTCATCACCGTCTTTACCAATGGCCCGATATACTTGTTTTCAACAGCGCGCTTGTCTTCTGTATAACGAGAGAAATCGTGACCATAAGCCATCGCTTGATCCTGAAGGTCACATTCACCCCCTTGATCACATATCGGACAGTCAAGCGGGTGATTGATAAGAAGAAATTCCATCACCCCTTCGCGTGCCTTCTTCACCATCGGAGTGTTGGTAAACATCTCCGGCGGCTCACCATTGGGACCAGGACGCAAATCGCGCACGCCCATTGCGCATGATGCTGTCGGCTTGGGGGGACCACCCTTCACTTCAACAAGGCACATGCGGCAGTTACCAGCGATCGATAACCGCTCGTGGAAGCAGAAACGCGGAACCTCGGCTCCAGCTGCCTCGGCAGCCTGAAGAAGCGTATAGTGATCCGGTACTTCGATCTCTTTTCCGTTAATTTTGATCTTCGCCATTGTTATTCCAGTCCGCGGATAAACCGCCTAACCTTTAAAACTCTAAATTCTCAAACACTGCCGTCTTTATTCCGCTGCTTCCAAAGCAATGTTCTTACTTTGAACCGCATTGCGTGTATAATCATCAATACGTTTTTCTATTTCAGGACGGAAATTTCTGATAAGGGCCTGTACAGGCCAAGCGGCCGCATCCCCCAATGCGCAAATTGTATGTCCTTCAACGTGTTTTGAAACGTCAAACAAAAGATCTATTTCACGCTTTTGTGCCCGTCCTTCGACCATGCGTCCCAAAAGACGCATCATCCAGCCGGTTCCTTCGCGACACGGAGTACATTGCCCGCAACTTTCATGTTTGAAAAACGCAGAAATACGCCAAATAGCTTTGATGATATCTGTCGATTTATCCATTACAATTGCACCACCTGTGCCGAATGAAGAACCGATTGCCTTCATGCCATCAAAATCCATTATCGCATCGGGCATCTTTTCTCCTGGTACGACCGGACAGGAAGCACCACCCGGGATAACAGCCAGAAGATTATCCCAACCGCCGCGAATTCCGCCGGCGTGTTTCTCGATCAATTCCCGAAATGTAAGTCCCAGACTTTCTTCAACAACACAAGGTGTGTTAACATGTCCGGAGAACATAAAGAGTTTAGTGCCCACATTATTCGGCCGCCCAATGGACGAAAACCACGACGCCCCACGCCGCAAAATCGTCGGCGAAACAGCAATTGACTCGACATTATTAACTGTCGTTGGGCAACCATAAACACCCATATTGGCAGGGAAAGGCGGCTTTAACCGCGGTTGGCCTTTTTTACCTTCCAAGCTTTCCAAGAGAGCCGTCTCTTCACCACAAATATATGCGCCTGCACCATGGTGAACGATAATATCGCAAGCATGACCATGTTTTGTCTTTTTACCGAGAAGACCGGCTTCGTAACACTCGTCAATCGCCGCCTGCAGAGCCTCACGTTCACGAATATATTCTCCGCGAACATAGATGAAAGCTGTGTGCGCTCCCATAGCAAAAGTCGCAATAACGCATCCTTCGATCAGAGTATGAGGATCGTGGCGTAATATTTCACGGTCTTTACAAGTTCCCGGTTCTGATTCATCAGCATTGACAACCAGATAATGCGGACGCCCATCATTCTGTTTAGGCATGAAAGACCACTTCATACCAGTCGAAAATCCCGCGCCACCTCTTCCGCGTAAACCGGACGCTTTCATCTCGTTGATGATCCAGTCGCGGCCTTTTTCAAGAATGGCTTTGGTTCCATCCCAACAACCGCGAGACATCGCGCCTTTGAGAGACCTATCTTTTAAACCGTATATATTGGTGAAGATGCGATCACTATCAGCCAGCATTTCTCACCTTTTCCTTCGTTTCAATACCTTATTCAGCTACTTCAGACTGTTTTATCAAAAATCTTCCAACCTTGATTAAGCAGTCAAACCTCGACCAATGCTTCATTCATCAGCCTTCTTTGAGGAAGACTTTTTCTTGGTTGTTTTTTGTTCTCCATCCAGCAAGGACGTAAGACCGGTAATCGGTTCTGACGTCTTACGCCCATTTTGAGGCCCTACCGGAACGGTGTCACCCTTACCTGCTTCGAATGCGTCGATAATTTCTTCCAAACGTTCCGGTGTAAGATCCTCATAAGTATCTTTAAAGATCATAACCATCGGCGCGTTTGTACATGCACCCAAGCATTCGACTTCTTCCCAAGAAAGAGTTCCATCCTTATTCGTTACAAAAGGAGCTTCATTTATTTTGTTTTTGCAAACTTTAATAAGGTCCCCCGCACCCCTCAACATACAAGGAGTGGTACCGCATACTTGAACATGAGCTTTTGTCCCGACCGGCTTCAATTGGAACTGAGTATAGAATGTCGCAATTTCCAACACTCTGATATAGGCCATCGAAAGCATGTCCGCGACATATTCTATTGCAGCACGGGTAACCCACCCCTCCTGCTCCTGAGCGCGCATAAGCAATGGAATGACTGCAGATCTTTGCCGCCCTTCCGGATATTTAGCAATAGTCTTTTCTGCCCATTGTAAATTCTCCTTGTTAAAGGAAAATGAGCTGGGTTGTATGGCTTCATTGGCAAGACGGCGCACAGACATCAGCGATCAACCTCTCCAAAAACAATATCAATAGAACCCAGTATTGCAGTAACATCAGCCAACAAATGACCCCGTGCAAGAAAATCCATCGCTTGCAAATGCGCATAACCGGGAGCACGCAACTTTACACGGTAAGGTTTATTTTTGCCTTCCGAAACTAGATAAACCCCAAACTCACCTTTTGGCGCTTCAACAGCAGCATAAACTTCTCCGGCAGGAACATGAAACCCTTCCGAATAGAGTTTAAAATGATGAATAAGAGATTCCATCGAACTTTTCATAGCAGCTCTTCTGGGCGGAGTGACTTTATGGTCAACAGCCAGAACAGGCCCACTTTTTTCGGTACTCAACAAGCGTTCAACACATTGACGCATAATTTTGGCCGATTGACGCATCTCTTCCATGCGGATGAGATAACGATCGTAACAATCGCCGTTTTTACCGATTGGTATATCGAAGTCCATTTCGTCATAACATTCGTAGGGTTGGCTCTTACGCAAATCCCATGGAATGCCTGCACTGCGAATCATTACACCAGAAAAACCGCGAACCCATGCATCTTCAATTTTCACAACACCGATATCAACGTTACGTTGTTTGAAAATACGGTTCGGTGTGACAAGCTCATCAAGTTTATCAAGTGCAACCAAAAACGGGTCAATAAATTCGCCGATATCTTCTACCAGTTTTTCCGGCAAATCCTGATGCACACCACCCGGTCTGAAGTAATTTGCGTGTAAACGAGCCCCACAAGCACGTTCATAAAAGATCATCAGTTTTTCGCGTTGTTCGAATCCCCACAATGGAGGCGTCAATGCGCCAACATCCATTGCCTGTGTCGTAACGTTCAGCAAATGATTGAGGATACGACCAATCTCCGAAAACAAAACACGAATGAGTTGTCCTCTTTTAGGAACCTCTAGCCCCAACAATTTCTCGACAGCAAGAACAAATGCATGTTCCTGATTCATTGGCGCAACATAATCCAATCTGTCGAGATAAGGGGTAGCCTGCAAGTAGGTCTTCGTTTCCATGAGCTTTTCGGTGCCACGGTGAAGCAGACCGATATGTGGATCAACACGCTCGACGACTTCGCCGTCAAGCTCCAGAACCATACGCAAAACACCATGTGCAGCAGGATGTTGCGGACCAAAGTTTATATTGAAGTTACGGACATTGACCTCAGCCACGATCAACTCCTCTGTCTCGAAATGGTATGAATTTTATGATCTGATCGTTCATAACGTTTGGCAATGAATGACAGCCGGAATTCGTAACGTTCGACTTTAAACGGGATGGACAGCAATTCATTTCGCACTCCCCGCTTTTTCGTCACCCGGCAGAACATATTCGGTTCCTTCCCATGGAGACATAAAATCGAAATTACGCATTTCCTGACGAAGCACAACCGGCTCGTAAACAACCCGTTTTACTTCATTATCATATCGGCATTCGACAAACCCTGACGTTGGAAAATCTTTCCGCAAAGGATGACCTTCAAAACCGTAATCCGTCAAAATACGCCGCAAATCAGGATGACCGGAAAAGAGAACACCGTACATATCATAGGTCTCGCGTTCATACCATTCCGCACCCGGATATATACTGCACACAGAAGGAACCGGTGTATCTTCGTCCGTGCGGACTTTCACACGCAGCCGAAGATTGTGACGAGGTGACAAAAGATGGTAGACAACATCGAAGCGTTTTTCCCGTTCCGGATAATCGACACCACATATATCAATCAGACAAACAAATTGACAATGTGAATCATCTTTCAAAAACGACAGGACATCGACAATTGCATCAAGTTTCGATACGAGCGTGAGCTCATTATAGGCAAAAGTTGAATCCTCAATTACAGTCTCCAAGCGTTCTGTAACATAGGATTGCAATTCCTTTAGCGCTTCAGTAGTCATCAACCGCTCTCCCCTCACCGTTCAATCGAACCGGTGCGACGTATCTTTTTCTGCAACAGAAGCACACCATAAAGCAAAGCTTCAGCCGTTGGTGGGCAGCCCGGAATATAAATATCTACAGGTACTATCCGATCGCATCCTCTGACAACAGAATATGAATAATGATAATAGCCACCACCATTTGCGCACGATCCCATCGAAATCACATAACGTGGTTCTGGCATTTGGTCATAAACTTTTCTCAGCGCAGGTGCCATTTTGTTTGTCAATGTGCCAGCGACCATCATCACATCCGATTGACGCGGTGAAGCACGCGGTGCATAGCCAAAACGCTCATTGTCATAATGAGGCATAGAACATTGCATTAATTCAATGGCGCAGCATGCCAGGCCAAAACTCATCCACATTAGCGAACCGGTTCTTGCCCAGGTTACAAGTGCATCTACTGATGTTACTAAAAAACCTTTATCGGAAAGCTCGCCACTTATATTTTGAAAAAATTCGTCATCAGATCCAATCAGCTTTCCTGTATTCGGATCAATTATGCCCTTAGGCTTAGGAGCTACCAATGCCGAATTGTCATGTATCAATCCCATTCTAGTGCTCCTTTTTTCCATTCATAGATAAAGCCGACAGTCAGCACAGCAAGAAACACCATCATCGAGAGAAACCCAAAACAGCCAATTGCGTCGAAAGAAACAGCCCATGGAAAAAGAAAGGCTACTTCCAGATCGAAAATAATAAATAGAATTGAAACCAGATAAAATCTGATATCGAATTTCATACGTGCATCATCAAATGAGTTAAAACCACATTCATATGCAGATAATTTTTCCGGATCAGGGGAACGATAAGCCACAATGTAAGGCATTATCAAAAGTACGCCGGCTATCAACGCCGATACTATGATAAAAATCAATACTGGCAAATAAGAACTAATAAGATCAGCCATGGTTCACTTCTGCCTTTAATTAGGTGCCGAACTAACGCAACCAACGCCGGTTAAAACGACGACTTTGCTGGTTGATAAGTTAATCCCGCTCGTGCAGCTTAAAGGGCATGCCGTGCGACAAATCTGCGCTAAGCGTTACCCCACCAAACGCTCCTACGCAATAGCTAACGCTATCATAAAATAGCAAACTGTGCAAAAATCCAACATGTTAAAAAAAGCATCAATGTGTAAAACATTCTTGATTATTCAAAAAAACAATTAGAAAACAATGTATTGGAAGGGTTTTTACGTATATTATTCGGTATAAAATATTCAAAATTTCCCATTTTATTCATCTGGTCACGTTTTGGCGAGCGACGATATTTACGTCATCTTTGAACCGAAACGATACATATGCTCCTATCATATAGGATATTTTGAGCACGACGATCGTTGAGCAGATTCTATCACGAAACTTTAAAAGGCTACTGGAGACCGTGAGCCAAACAAAATTTAACCAGGCGGAATATTGAAAGACTTTTTAATTATCGGGAAATCAATAGAAAAGTTGGATCGTTTGGAGAAAACGCCAATTCCAACAAGCTTAAAAAGCTACTTGAAAATGGCGCGAGTGACGGGACTCGAACCCGCGACCTCCGGCGTGACAGGCCGGCGCTCTAACCAACTGAGCTACACCCGCGCACTTTTCAGTTCAGTCATTGTGACTGTGTGCGGTCGTTTAAGGTGTTCGTCTGCATCTGTCAAGCGACAAGAGTTCAGTTTTTTTATAAAAATTGTTTTTTTTACAAAAAACGGCGGAAAACCGCGATTTTTAAATTTTTCGGTAAAAAAAACTATTTGGACGCGATCTTTCTCTTGCGTTTAGGAAAACTTTTGCCTAAAGAGAGCTGCAGTTGTTACCGACCAAGGTAACGGCGGGCGATTAGCTCAGCTGGTAGAGCGCCTCGTTTACACCGAGGATGTCGGGAGTTCGAGTCTCTCATCGCCTACCATCCTCCCCTTTTGCCATTATAAATAATTGATTTGAATGTTTATTTTTTCGGTAAGGGCGAACTATCAAAAGGTGGGGGGCATAGAAAACCGTTTTCAACTCTTTTGTAGCTCTGTGATTGCTTCTCTTGTCAAGCGGCGGCGATCATCTGTTTTTGTCTAACGAGACGCCATATTATCCGTTTCCCAACAGAACAGTGATTTCACTTGTGCTACCGTTGCTCCTTCATTTGCAGCACGGGTAGCACTGATTTTTCATACTCCATGAGCCGACTTATTGATTCCTGGTTCATTACAAGCGCGTCTAAAATAATTGCCGAACTTCTCTTTCGTTGATGATTGAACTCGGTCACCACATATAAATGTCGGTTCTCCAGTTCATCCTTTATCAAGTGTCTTCTAAAGAGCTGGATATCCTCTCTTAAGTGATTGAGGATATCTGGAAAGAGCAAATTTGCTTACAATAATACGTCAGTCGTGAATTCGTAAAAATAGACTCCGACTTCGTAAAGATTGCATCCAACAAAGAATATCAATTAAATAATGTAAAGTTTTTGCGTTAGATGTGGCTAACGATCATTTGTCCATTGTCTAAAGCCCCCGATTGAATAGTTTCTTCATTTCATTAAATAGGATTTAAAGCCATTAATCTTCTCTATTTGACTTAGGGAAATTGCTCTTTGGAAATTAATAACGGCTGATTAAACGAAATTATAAAATGTATCGGTTTTATCGATATCGGCTTATCGATGAAGGCATAAAACACCCGATAAGCCCACACGCTAAAATTATTTGGCTTCAAATTGATCAAGATCGATCATGATTCTTTGCCGACTTTTCACGAAACTGGACTATCGGCCATAGGATCAGCGTGCCACCGAAGACAGTGATTAGGCACCTGGTCATTTACTTGAATCAATTTTTTCTTGTCACCGACAAAAAGCCATAAAAAGCGCGATAAAGATCTTTTCAATATCAAAGTTTTTCCTATCTGCACCTGTATGGTGTTTTTATACGGAGATGATTTTATGCAAGCGGCTTATATGAAAAACGACTCTCATTCCCTCAAATTGCCCCTTATTTTTCTACTATTTTCATTTCTTCTGCCGGTCCTGTCTGGATGCGGATTTAATACGATTCCAACGAATGAAGAAAAAGCTCATGCCGCTTGGAGTGAAGTTCTCAACCAATATCAACGACGATCAGATCTGATACCTAATCTCGTTGAAACAGTGAAGGGATATGCTCAGCATGAACAGGCTGTATTGACCGGTGTTGTCGAGGCACGTGCAAAGGCAACGCAGACAAACATTAACGCCGATATGCTCAATAATCCCGAGGCAATGCAACAATTTATCAACAACCAGTCCAATCTCACCGGAGCCCTCTCGCGCTTGATGGCAGTGGCTGAAAATTATCCAGATTTGAAAGCGAATCAAAATTTTCTTGCTCTACAATCGCAACTGGAAGGAACAGAAAATAGGATTGCTGTTGCAAGACGTGATTATATAGAAGCGGTTCGTATCTACAACACTGCACTCAAAACCATGCCAACTATGATTTGGACTTGGTTGTGGTATCGCGACGCAAAGCCCATGCCGACATTTTCAATCGACGAAGCAGCCGAGAAAGCACCTAAGGTCGAGTTCAACAAATGAATCATTTCCGTTGGCCAATCAACAGAGCACTATTTTTTCTCGGATTGGCCTTCATCTTCATCACGCCATTTGTGTGTGCTAACACGTTAGCAGAAGATTCTCTGCCTGCCCTTTCTGGCCGAGTTGTTGATAATGCCAATCTGTTAAGTCCAACGGCAAGAGCCTCTTTAACTGCGAAGCTCGCTTCTCTGGAGGACAAAACAGGCGACCAAATCGTCGTTGCTACATTACCTACCCTATCGGGATACGATATCGAGACCTTTGCAAATTCCTTATTCAGACGCTGGGCATTAGGGCAAAAGCAGATGAATAATGGCGTGTTGCTGCTCATAGCTCCAAGCGAGAGACAAGTTAGAATCGAGGTCGGCTATGGTCTGGAAGGAGTTCTGACTGACGCTCTTTCTTCGACCATTATTAATGCAATTATTTTACCAAATTTCAGGCAAGATAATTTTGAAAAAGGTGTTGTTGAAGGAGTTGCGGCGATCGCCGATGTTCTGACAGGTAGCAAAGCAGATTTTGATGCACGCGTTCACAACTACCAACAGATTGAACAGGAAAGACTTAAACAACAACAAAGACAGGACATGATTGCGAATACCGTTGCCGTTCTAATATTTTTATTCTTTTTTGTACTTCCGGTACTTGCATCGATTTTCGGTACAAAAGTCGGACCAAGACGTTACCGTTGGCTTGGCATAGTGTTTGTTCTCTGGTTCTTGGGGTCCGGCAGAGGCGGAGGATTCGGTGGAGGCGGATTCGGTGGTGGATTTGGCGGAGGTTCCGGCGGCTTCGGCGGTGGCTTTGGCGGCGGCGGCGGTTCATCGGGAGGCGGTGGAGCTTCAGGGCGATGGTAATGCAAACAAACTCTTCAAATTATACGACTATTCTTCAACGTGATCAAATTAGTGCAGCTATTTGCTCCGCAGAAAAGTCGACGAACGGAGAAATTTTCGCGGTTTTTGCAAAAGAAAGTGACAATTATTTTTTCATTTCATTTTTCATTTGGACTGTAGCGATTTTTTTTACTTCAATCATTGCGGCCTATGGAATTCATTGGTTTTGGCATGATGTTCCCCTACATTATTTTGCCTCCACCGTCCTTGCCATCCACCTTCTGGGCTTGTTTTATTTGTCGATTTTACCGCAGTTACGACTTCTCATAACACTGGCCGCAATTAAAAATCGCATTTGTCATGCGAATGCAGTGCGGCAATTTCTTGCGCAAAATATCAATCATACAAAGAAACGGACAGGTATCCTGCTTTTCATTTCGCAAGCTGAACATTATGCGGAAGTTATATCGGATATCAAAATTGTCGAAAAAGTACCTGCAGAAATCTGGACTGATATTGTCAAAGGAATGATGACCAAGGCAAGGGAAGGCCATTTGACCGAAGCTTATCTCGAAGCCATAAAAAAGTCAGGCGCAGTACTGACACACTATTTTCCACGGAACGCAACTACCGAAAACGAATTACCCGACCATATCATCGAAATATAAACGATAAAAATATCCGTTATCTTTATAATCCCCCTATCACTAAAAATTATTATAACAAAATATATTTAATCGTAACGTGAAATTATTTTCATAATTAATCTAAACGTATTTTTGTTTATTTTATTTTGTTTATTAATTTTATTGATATGTAATATTATCACGTTATTTTATTTTTTATTTAAAAATTTTACTTATTGTGTCAATAATATATTTTTTTACTGCTACCTTACCTCTCCTGAAATTCGTCTTTTCACATTGCACGACTGTTTTTTAAAGCTCGATTTTGACACGAACAATAATCGTCACTTTCTGGTCGCTAGCGCCACGATTGGACTATCGGTTTACCTTGATTTAATTGATTGAAGCTTATAAATTGCGCGAGTTGAAGCTTTTTCTTCTCAGGATATAATGAATAATAACATACGCCAAAATCTCAATCATATTTTTTTGCCCAGCGTTTCCCCTGCCCGTCCGGTCGAATGGTTGGTTAGTGACGGATTGACACCTTATCCCTATGCTCTTCATGAAATGGAAGAACGCATTGCTAAAATTGCTTCAGGTGAAGCTGATGAACGCATCTGGTTGTTGGAACATCCTCCCGTTTATACCGCTGGAACCAGTGCAAAAAAAAGCGATTTACTCGCCCCTGACCGTTTTCCTGTTTACCAAACGGGTAGAGGTGGCGAGTTTACCTATCATGGCCCTGGCCAACGTGTCATTTATGTCATGCTTGACTTAAAGAGACGAAAGGAAGACGTCCGTGCATTTATTGGAGCTTTGGAAGAGTGGATTATACAGACTCTTGCCGAATTCAACATTAAGGGTGAACGTCGGGAAGACAGGGTTGGCGTATGGGTCGTAAGACCAGAAAAACCATCGACGATAAAAAACGAACCAGCTGAAGACAAAATTGCAGCCATTGGTATTCGTTTACGCAAATGGGTTAGTTTTCATGGAATTGCCCTCAACGTGGAGCCGGATTTATCACATTATAGTGGCATCGTTCCTTGCGGAATATCGGACCATGGAGTAACCAGTTTGGTTGATCTCGGCTTGCCTGTCACAATGGCAGATGTTGACGTTGTTCTTAAAAAAACTTTTGAAAAAATATTTGGTCCAACACGTTCTCTAAACCTTTAGGTTCGAAATTATGATCTGCGACAATACAGACCAAAAAAAGTTTTTAATTACTGCATCTATTGCTACTGTTTTATTTTATTTCCCACTTGTCATCGGGAGCTATTACTACCGTGATGATTTTGAACGTCTTCTCTCACAAAAACCGGGTTGGAGCGAATTAGGAAGACCATTCGCAGATTTACTCGCATATTTTCTTTCGGCTGACTGGCAGTGGTTACCCGACTCGTCCCCCTTTTTCCTGTTGGTTGCTTTATTCTTAACAATAATCTCAACATGTTTGAGTCTGAAAATACGCGCGATCCCGTTCAATGCGACAACTGCGGTTCTGGTCGTCACCTATCTTTTTAATCCTTTTCTTTTGTCGGCTTTTTTCTATCGTTTTGATTGCGTCATTATGGCAATGGGCGTTGCCTGCGGTCTGCTAGGATGGGCCTACTACAAAAATTCGAAACTAAAGTCCGCGTTATTTTGCTTTATTTCAATGGGATTTTACCAATCCTATATCAACATGTTTATTGTTCTCATCATAATGGAAACATTATATGCGGTTTATAGCGGAAAACCTGTCTATTCCGCGGTAAAGTTTGCGGTCAAAGCATTCGTTTTCGCAGCCCTTATTTGTATCGCTACCTATTTATTCGATAAATTGTTCATTAATGAATACGCGACCGGAAAAAGCCAGTTTATTTTTTTCGGTGAAAAAGGTGTTTGGAAATATTTTGCAGTTATGATGGAAAACGTTTTTTCTCGTTATTTCGGTTTTCTATCCACTACCGGTAAAATATTGTATTCAGTGTCTATCTGTCTGGCATTTATCCAAATTCAGCTTCACTTTTACAGACATACAAACTTTGATCATCCGGTTTTGAGAGCCACGATTTGTTCAATTGTTTTTTTATTCATGTTACCCATTTCACTCGGAGTATTATACGGAATTGTTGGCGATGGCGTTATTCCCCCGAGAGTTATGCCAGCATCAATTTTCTTTTCTGTGTTGATCGTTTTTCTGCTATCCCGGTTTATCACGGTTTTCCAGCAACCTGAGCTCGTTGAAAAAATCGGAACATTTGCCAATACAAAATTAATTTGGGTGACTTTACTCCTCTTGCTTCTATGCCCGCTTGTGTTCAGCTATATCGTCAACAGCGCAACCCGAATTCAGAATGATTTAAACCGCTTTTATCTGCAACGCATTGCAACTTCCCTGGAACGCTATCCTGCTGATAAACCGGCTGTAATCATCGGTGGACTAGGAAAATCACTATTTGTTGCACAGACAACGGAAAGAATGCGGCTCGTTGCCGCTATAATTCCTTTTGCCAATTCCTGGGAGCTTTCATCTGAGTTAAAAGAGTTCGGTTATAATAACATTATCAATCTGTCGGATACGCCGAAGGCTCATGAATTAGTAACACAACTATGTGCTAACCGCGCTTTACCGGATATTACCACCCCTTATTACAGAATATTCGATTTAGGAGATTATCTGTTTATATCACTCGGGAAAAAGAATATGTGCCTTGGCGAATATAATGACAATAACACCCCCGAAACCAAATAATTGGAGGACAGCAATAGCTGTCCGATCTTCCAAGTTCTATCAAAGACATAAGACGATTCTATGGTTTTTATGTTCGGGCGCGATAGCCTTTTGGATTGATTTTTTGACGTTCTGGATGTTGCAAACCGTGGGGTTAAACCTTTGGCTCGCACGAGCAGTAGCTTTTATTATTGCTGCTACGTTCACCTGGGTCTTCAACACAAAAATATCATTTCGCGAACGTGAAGCACGTTTTAAAAACCTGAAAGGCTGGAGTACCTATATTGCATTGGCTACAATCGGTGGCAGTTTTAATTATTGCGCAAGTATGGTTGTCGTAAAGAGCGTTAGCGAAGTTAATCCTGTAACGATGTTTATAGCTGTTGCTGCGGGATCGATTGCGGGACTGTTTGCCAATTTTTTTCTCAATCACATCGTTTTTTTTAAGAAATCATGACAATAATTGGCAATTTAATTGTTCGTATCCAGGAAAACAGCGTTATGATTTTTCATGATTTGGATAAGTTCATCAGATAACAGCAGGTCCAGTTCCTCTTGCCGTTCCTGAGTTATGTGAGCCGAGCGATAAAGGCTATCCTTATAAAAACTACCCTCGGAAAAGCCTTTAACAACGGGATGTATCATTATTTCGATTGTTGCATCTTTCCCACCGGCTTGGCGTGATATCATTGCCAAACTTCTATCAATATCGTCCAAAGTTAGCCGGCAACTCGCGGTCGCCCCCAAAAAGAAATCGGCTGTCTCAAGATGATATTGTCGGGCCAGAGTTTTCGTAGCTTTTGCCCACCACCCCAGCAATTGCCGCCGCAAATTACCTTTCATATTTTCAATTGAAAAAGGACTATAGCGATATCCGATTTCATAAGGGGTGCGAATGTAGCAAACAGAATATTTATTCAGGAGCTTTTCGATAACCCCTTTTAACGGCGGTAAAGTATGGATATGTAAATGCCCATCAATCCTTATTTGCTTATTGTCAAAATGCTTGTAAACGGACTCGATCTGGCAACAAAATTCGTTAAAAATCCACTCCTGAAGCAACTTTGTTTTTGGTGAAAACCATAATTTTCTCAACAATCCTCCCAAAGATAAACAAAAGAAGTTATCGTCAGTTGTTAATCCGAATTCGCTTCCCCCCTCCGTCAAAGCTTTTCCTTCAAGAAGATTGAGATGTGCGTTTATATAAACGTTACCCGCCTTGTTCAGTGCGTCGTAACTTGCCTGATCTTCACCCCCGGCGAGAACGCTTGTTGCTTGAAGTCTCCCCTTTTTTACTGAAGTGATAATAGCTTCCGAACAAGACGTGTTCAACGCAAAATCATCCGCATTCATAAGGCAATATAACGTCATTCTTCAATTTTTCTTTTTTTTCGTCCGTCTTTTGCCTCTACACCAATTTGATCACTGACGAGATAACGCGGACGATTTTTGACCTCGTAAAATATTTGGCGCACATAGGCTGAAAGAACGCAAAAACAGGAGAGAATTGCCACGCCTGTTATCAGCACAACCAAAATCAAAGTGGAAAACCCGCCAACGGACTTTCCCATAATTTTCGAAATTAAGGCTTCTCCGCCAATCACCGTTGCAAAGATCATGAAGAGAAATGTTAAAAGCCAGATAACAATTAATGGTTTTGCTGAAAAACCCGTTAGAGAATCCACTGCCAGTCGAATTTTTTTCCAAAATGAAAAACTACTTTTTCCATTTTGTCGATCAGCTGGAATGAATGAAAGGCTTTTTTGCTTGAAACCAATCCATTGAACAACTCCCCGATAAAAAAAGAGTTTTTCCGGCAAAGCGTTCAGCGCAGTGACAACTTTGCGGTCCAGAAGTATAAAATCACAAGATCCATCGATATCATTTTCGGTAATCCAATGGAAAATTTTATAAAAAAACTTGGCTGCCAACCGGTTGAAAAACGATTCTTTCTGACGCTCCTGTTTTACAGCTAAAACAATCTCAGCCCCTTCTTCCCAAAGTTTGAGCATTGACTCCATCAATTCTGGGGGGTGTTGCAAATCACAATCAATCGTAATGACTACATCGCTATCCGCCAATGAAAGGCCGGCAGCAATAGCTGCTTCTTTCCCGAAGTTTTTGGCCAAACGTATGCCCAAAAGTTTAAAATTCTCCGGAACAATTTCTTTTAAGCTTGACCAGCTATTATCTTTTGACCCATCATCAACCATGATGATCGTCAAATCATAATCCATACCGGCGAAAATATGCGCTACTTTTTCAACAAACAGTTGAAGACCGCGTCCTTCATTATAAAATGGGCTTATCACAGAAACTGTTGTCATTGCTCTCACCCGCAAATATTATAGCCGTGTATACTCTTTCGCACGAATTGATCACAAAGAAAAGTATAGCGAACATAACACGAACATTCTCGCTTTTTTTCGTCAAATGTGTAAAATCTATACGAATCGCACGAACTGACTTTCTGTTAATTATTGGATATATAATCGGGACCGATGGACGAGAAACATAATGACCTTTTTGGCAACTTGCAAAGCCAAACCGAAACCGTAAAACAACTTGTCGATTCTCCCTCGAAAACTACAAATTCGGGGAAAAAAGATAGGCAGACATCGAAGTCTCTGAATATCACTACCGACGCTGAAGATAGCTATGATGCGTCTTCGATTCGTGTATTGGAAGGTCTCGAGCCTGTGCGTTTGCGGCCTGGTATGTATATTGGCGGCACAGATAAGAAAGCACTCCATCATTTATTTGCGGAAGTTATCGATAATTCCATGGATGAAGCCGTCGCCGGTTACGCCAATTTCATCGAAGTCACGCTGGATAATGAAGGTTACCTCACCGTTACGGATAACGGGCGCGGCATACCGGTTGAAAACCATCCGCAAATGCCGGATAAGTCGACACTCGAAGTCATTATGACCGAGCTTCATTCCGGCGGCAAATTCGACGGAAAAGCTTATGAAACGTCGGGTGGCTTGCATGGCGTCGGTATTTCGGTCGTTAATGCGTTATCCGATGACATGGAAGTCGAAGTAGCGCGTGGACGTCGGCTTTACCGCCAGCGTTTTTCACGCGGAATTCCGCAAACAGGGCTAGAGGATTTAGGCGAAATTCATAATCGTCGCGGCACGCGCGTGCGTTTTCACCCCGATGCAGAAATATTTGGTCCAAAAGCCGCTTTTGACCCTGAATTGATATATAAAATGGCACGCTCCAAGGCATATCTCTTCGGTGGCGTTGAAATCCGTTGGAATTGTGCGCCGGAAAAACTCGCCGGAAAAAACGATATCCCTGAAAAAGCTGTCTTTCATTTTCCGGGCGGGTTGAAAGATTTTTTAAGTTCATCCCTCAATGGAGAATACCAAGTCACTTCCGATATTTTTGCAGGAAAAACTGAACAACGCGGCGGCCATGGTTCGGTTGAATGGGCTATTACATGGTATGGTGGCGATGGCTTTGTTCATTCTTATTGCAACACCATCCCTACCGGTGAAGGCGGAACACATGAAGCCGGTTTGAGACAGGCGCTGTTGCGGGGATTAAAAGCCTATGCCGAGTTAATCGGTAATAAACGTGCATCGGTCATTACGACAGATGATGTTATGATATCTGCTGCCGTTATGCTTTCTGTGTTTATTCGAGAACCGGAATTTGTCGGGCAGACCAAAGACCGTTTAGCAACAGCGGAAGCACAAAAGATTGTTGAAAACGCTATTCGCGACCCCTTTGATCACTGGCTAGCCAATTCGCCACAAGAAGCGACCAAACTTCTTGATTGGGTTGTGGATAGAGCTGAAGAACGGCTCAAAAGACGTCAGGAAAAAGAAGTAAGTCGTAAAACAGCGGTTCGCAAATTGCGCCTTCCCGGAAAGCTTGCAGATTGTACACATAATTCTGCTGCCGGAGCCGAGCTGTTCCTTGTGGAAGGTGATTCTGCAGGAGGTTCGGCGAAACAGGCACGCAATCGCGCGACACAGGCTGTTTTGCCGTTAAGAGGAAAAATCCTGAATGTTGCCAGTGCCGGTCGCGATAAGCTCAGCAATAATCAGATTATTTCCGATCTCATTTTGGCACTGGGATGCGGTACCCACTCGAAATACAAAGAAAGCGACCTGCGTTATGATCGCATCATCATCATGACAGATGCGGACGTCGATGGCGCGCATATCGCGTCTTTGCTGATTACCTTTTTTTATCAGGAGATGCCTGATCTCATTCGCAAAGGACACCTGTTTTTAGCCGTTCCTCCTTTATATCGCATTTCACAAGGCGGAATTGTTGCTTATGCACGTGACGATGCTCATAAAGACGAATTATTGAAAACAAAATTCACCGGACGGGGAAAAATCGAAATCGGTCGCTTTAAAGGCTTGGGAGAAATGCGTTCCGATCAGCTCAAAGAGACAACAATGGACCCTAAAAATCGTACTTTGTTAAGAGTTGATATTGATAGCGAAAGTAATCAGGAAACAAAAAAGGTTGTCGAAGATCTTATGGGCTCAAAACCTGAAGCGCGTTTCCATTTCATACAGGACAATGCCGAATTTGCTGATAATCTCGATATCTGAATAGACAGATTGAAATGTAACAGTCTTTAATTGTCATTATGGTTTTTTAATTCCCTCTCACGAACAACATCGTTTTTGCAATGGAAATTCCATCTATATAAATTAGTGTTTATTTTGTTCACATATTGAATAAAAATAGATATTTATGTTGTTGGTTTTAAAACGTTTTTTATTTTTATATATAAAGCAGTTTTTAATTATTCAACAAATTTCCAATAATATATTTTTGACAAATTCAGGTGATGAAAAGATTTCGTCATCGGTGGAAGCTGCACCAAACATTATTTTACGTTGATTATCACACAAAATATAGAAAATTTCCGTTCTAATGCCGATATTGTTTCTTAAATGATCTACATTATCAGCCGGTTCTACATGATTTTTTAAATCAAAAAATACGTTTGATAAAACAATCTTCGGAAAAAGAGAATGTTGTTGTTAGATTATAAGACGGTGTCAGCATGGCCCGATGGACGAAATACGCCCCTTCCAACCGAAATTTATAACAATCATGATAGCTCAATAATCTATTAATTAGGTTCGGCGGCATCAATGACACGTAATTGGGGTAAAGCTTGCCCGTTCCAATAATTGAGGCTGAGGTTACCGGCGATATGGATGTTTTTTCCAAGATGACCCATTAAAAAGTCGCCCAACTCTGTTCCAACTGCGCGGAATGCTATGGCTTTCAACTTTTTACCCTCAACATTCGAAATGGACATAAGCAAATGCCCTTTTCCAACTTCCCGCACATCGCACAAACGGTGTGAAGGCAACACAAATACCGGCAAAGGGTTCCCTGCTCCGAAAGGTCCGGCTTTTTCAATCATTTCGTAGAGCTCTTTTGTAGCACCGGAAGCAGAAATAACACCGTCAATCAAAAGTGTTTCATGGGCATGAATATCGTTAACGCGAGCTGACAATTTGTGCTCGAGCCATGTTCGGAATTCTTGAATTTTACTTTTTGACACCGTGATGCCAGCGGCCATTGCATGCCCGCCTCCCTTCTCGAGAAGCCCGAGTTCAACCGCCTCGCGCACGAGCTCTCCAAGATTAATTCCGTTAATTGAACGACCCGATCCGGTAGCAGACCCGTCTTCTTTGATGGCTATCGCAAAGGCGGGGCAACGAAATTTTTCTTTGAGTCTCGCTGCGAGAATACCGACAATTCCTGGGTGCCAACCTTCATGTGCGACGACAATTACACCTGGGTTTTGATCGATTTTCATTGACTGTAAGTCAACTTCGGCCTCCAGAAGTTGTCGAGCTTCAATGTCCTGTCTTTCTTGGTTGAGAACATTCAGCTCTTCTGCAATAGAATTGGCATCTCCCTCTGTTTTTGTCGTTAGCAAACGTGCGCCAAGTGCCTGATCTCCGATACGCCCTCCCGCATTAATTCGTGGCCCCAGTAAAAAGCCGAGATGAAAAACATTGAGCGGCTCACCTATTCTGGCAACGCGTGAAAGCGCAGCAATACCGGGATTGGACATCATCCTTGCAACTTGAAGTCCTTTGACAACAAATGCGCGGTTAATGCCTCTCAATGGCACAACGTCGCAAACTGTTGCGAGTGCTACAAGGTCAAGATAACAAAGAATATCCGGAAACTCTTTATATCTTCCTTGTTGTTTCAGATGTTTAAGTGTCCAGGCAACAGCAATAAAAACAAGTCCGGCAGCACAAAGATGCCCCTGCCCTGACAGATCATCAGGACGGTTAGGATTCACAAGTGCATAAGCTTCCTCATGGATTTCAGACATTTGGTGGTGGTCTAGAACAACGACATCAACACCTTTTTCATGTGCTGCTTTTATCGCCTCCGGACTATTTGCTCCACAATCCGTTGTTATGATCAAACCGGCACCATCATCGGAAAGCATCTTCATAGCTTGCGGATTAGGCCCATATCCCTCTACGATGCGATCAGGTATGTAAATCGTCACGTCGAGACCGAAAAATGTCAGAAATCGAAAAAGAATGGCCGACGAACAAGCACCGTCAACGTCATAATCGCCAAAAATAGCGACTTTTTCTTTTCGATTGATTGCTTTGACAATGCGTTGGCTTGCTTTTTCCATATCGACAAAAGTCGTCGGATCAGGTGTCAAAGCTTTCAAAGTCGGGTCGAGATAATTTATAACTTCATCTTCGGAAACCGAACGTGCAGTGAGAACACGTGCCAAAGGTTCGGCAAGACCGAACTTTTGCGACAGAGTACGGGCATTGTTTAGCCCTTCTCTGTCAAGGCTATCAATCCACGTCTGTCCAAGTGCGGAATGCGCCACACCCAGAAAATTTTGTTTTGTCTGTTTCATGATTGATTTGATACAACAAAACAGCACTGAAAGCGAAGGACAAAAATCGGATTAAACTAATCCCGACAGAGCGAAGCATAGACATTTTACACAATTGCTTCGAGCCTTCAGCCCTTTTTGATATATCCACGGCTGAAGGCTACAATATTCGTAATTGACCGAATTTTCCAGTCAAATCTGGTTCAAAGCCTGTTCGATGTCGCCAATGATATCCTTGATATCTTCAATTCCAATTGACAGGCGAACAACATCCGGTCCTGCTCCGGCAGCAATTTTTTGACTATCAGTGAGCTGACGGTGTGTGGTGGAAGCCGGATGGATAACAAGGGACCGTGTGTCGCCAATATTTGCAAGAAGCGAAAATAACTTCAATGACGAAGCAAATTTTACACCAGCTTCATAGCCGCCTTTTACTCCAAACGTAAAGACCGAACCGGCACCTTTAGGGGCGTAGCGCTGCTGCAATTTATGATATTTATTGCCGGTCAAACCTGCATAGTTAACCCAGGAAACCTTGTTATGTTTTTCAAGATATTGCGCTACAGCTAAAGCGTTATCGCTATGTTTTTGCATACGTAGCGGTAAAGTTTCCGCACCCGTCAAAATAAGGAATGCATTGAACGGCGAAATCGTCGGACCAAAATCACGCATTCCCAAAACGCGGGCGGCAGTTGCAAAAGCAGCGTTACCAGTTGCTTCGTAAATAACAAGACCGGCATAATCCGGACGCGGTTCTGTCAATTTTTTATAATGTCCCGATTTACCCCAATCGAATGTACCGCCGTCGATGAGAAGACCGCCCATCGAATTGCCATGGCCACCGATAAATTTTGTGAGAGAATGAACAACAATATCTGCTCCGTGTTCTATCGGGCGCAAAAGATAAGGTGTTGCAAGCGTATTATCAACTATGAGAGGAACACCGTGAGCATGGGCAATCTTTGCAATTGCCTCAATATCAACGACGATGCCACCAGGATTTGCGAAGCTTTCAATAAAAATCGCACGAGTCTTGTCGTCAATCTGCTTCTCGAACGATTGCGGATCTTCACTGTCGGCCCAACGGACTTGCCAGTCAAATGATTTGAAAGCATTTGCAAACTGGTTAATAGAACCGCCATATAATTGACGTCCCGCAACAAAATTTTCACCTGGTTCCATGAGCGTGTGGAATGTAAGAAACTCGGCAGCATGACCGGATGCTGTTGCCAAGGCTGCTGTGCCACCTTCGAGTGCTGCTACTTTTTCCTCAAGAACTGCCTGTGTCGGATTGGTGATACGGCCATAGATGTTTCCTGGTTCTGTCAAAGCAAAACGGTTTGCTGCCTGATCAGCGTCCTTGAACACATAAGCTGTCGTTTGATAAATTGGTGTAATCCGCGCTCCGGTTGTCGGATCCGGAGCAGTTCCCGCATGAACCGCCAATGTTTCTATTCCAGGTGTAACTTTTGTCATTTTCATCTCCATAGAGCGTCGCGCAATATTTATTTAAAATGAGGCTAGAGGACACCGAGAATGAGTACAAGAAAACAATTTCTTTAATCCCTTAATTATTACTCGTTTCATCTCACAATACCCCGACTTTTGATATTTGTTTTCCCTGTAATTTTCTTCCGGCCAAATAGAAAAGATTTTAGAAAGATAAAATCCGTATGAGAACTCTAGCAAAACCCGTCATTTTCGCTCTTTGTTAAAGACAATTATCTATTTTGTAACATCAACGAAGCTCTCATGATTTATCGGGAAAAGTCATTTATTGCGCGATAAATCATTTGTTGTCTGTGTTTTGCGACGTGAAATTAAAAAACCGCTATCACCTTTAGAGGTTCGCCCGTTCTCAAACCTGAAGAACCCATCCCTTCAGTTATGATGATAAACAAAAACCGCACGTCAATTTTATTCGTTATGGCAATGAAGCTGAACTTTTCCGATCAATATTTTACGTAGAAAACGGTAAACGACACCATTTTGTAAAAAACCGGCAACATGTTAGCCCGTTTCATAATTTGACAACCGGTTAGCAGTTGAACTTTATGCACTCTTCTTCAAGTTCCGATTCAGAGAAATTCTATAAAACCATAAAAACAAACGATAATGATAACAGCCTTTATCTTTCGTTTGTCATGAGCTGCCACGTCGCATCTTTCATAGCGGCTTGAAAATTGATTATTGAATTTCAAGTTCACAACCTCGCCTTCCGTGAAGGCAAAAGGAATTTATTGAGCCTTATCGTTCGGCTTGCGTTTTAACCTGTAACAATTGTCTCCTTACAGAATTTATTCCGTCGGAAGGCAATCATATAAAACAATGGGTCGGTATTGATAGTCAATGATTTCTCTTTCGCCCCACTCTCAATCCATCCGCAGGCGTATTGAAGCCGATGCGGACAAATTATCTCAATTACAATATTTCGTAAAAACCTGTTCCAAAATATTGTTTTGACAATAAAACAAATGCATTCAATAAGCACTTAAAAGCGATACACCTGATCGGACATTCATATTTTGCTGCAGTGCAACACGAGCCTTGATTGCGCGTCGATACCGATCGCTTAACCCAACTTGTTTGTGCCGGCCATTAAGCTACTCACCTCTTTGATTTCTCGACATATTTTAGATTTTCTTGATGATAGTTCTGTAAAAATTTTCATTCTAATGGCAAAATTCGAGAAGCAGAGGTAAATCCTTGGTGTAATCGTCGTAATCAACAACCAGACAATAGTGGTATTATATTACCGTTATTGCAAAATATTGGAAATATTGGTTTATTTTTCGATTGACGTAATAGTTGCAAGCCTATAAGAAGCTCGCACGTGTCGTATTCGGCACAATTGTTGCGGTATCATATCGCAACGCTAAGCAACAAAAAACGCCCTTGTTCAACAAGGGATTTTAAAAAGGAAAGCTTCAATGGCAACTTTTTCACAAAAGCCCGCTGAAGTGGCCAAGAAATGGGTCATTATTGACGCAGAGAACCTTGTTTTAGGTCGTCTTGCCACACTGGTAGCCAACCGGTTACGCGGTAAACACAAACCAACTTATACACCTCATGTTGATGATGGTGATAATGTTATCGTAATCAATGCCGACAAAGTCGTTTTGACCGGCAAAAAACTTCATAACAA
This sequence comes from Bartonella sp. M0283, assembly GCF_016100455.1. Taxonomy (NCBI): domain Bacteria; kingdom Pseudomonadati; phylum Pseudomonadota; class Alphaproteobacteria; order Hyphomicrobiales; family Bartonellaceae; genus Bartonella; species Bartonella sp. M0283. The sequence goes on from NZ_JACFSK010000001.1 coordinate 989,938, forward strand.
AAAATATTACTGGCATACCGGATATATCGGCAGCGTCAAAGAACGCACAGCCCGCCAAATTCTTGAGGGACGTTTTCCTGAAAGAGTTATCGAGAAAGCTGTTGAACGCATGATTCCGCGTGGTCCTCTTGGCCGTCGGCAGATGAAAAATTTGCGTGTCTATGCTGGAACAAAACATCCTCATGAAGCCCAGCAACCTGAAGTTATCAATGTTGGTGCACTCAACCGTAAAAATAAAAGGATTGCTTAATTATGGCCGAGATTAGTTCTTTTTCTGAGCTTGGTGCGGCAACCGAAACGGTTGTAGCTCCTGCAGCACCGGAAGCTCCTGTTCACGAACGTAAACTTGACGCTCAAGGACGTTCCTATGCTACAGGTAAACGTAAAGACGCTATTGCACGCGTTTGGATAAAACCCGGTAGCGGCAAAATTGTCGTCAACGGTAAAGATTTTGACAAATATTTTGCACGCCCTGTTTTGCAGATGATTTTGCGTCAGCCAATTCTTGCGGCAAATCGCGATGGTCAGTTCGACATTATTGCATCGGTTGCCGGTGGTGGTCTTTCCGGTCAAGCAGGTGCTGTTCGTCACGGCATTTCCAAGGCTTTGACCTATTTCGAACCTGGTCTGCGTTCGGTACTGAAGAAGGGTGGCTTCCTTACTCGTGATAGCCGCGTTGTTGAACGTAAGAAATATGGTAAGGCAAAAGCCCGCCGTTCTTTCCAGTTCTCCAAACGTTAATTTCTATTTTGTGTTCGGAAAAGCCCCGTTTTGCGGGGCTTTTTTATTTCTGTAATCTAACGAATCAAAAAATCTTGACGAGAAGATCTCATCCGAGAAATCGCTTGACCATAGCCATGAAATTAACAACCGATATCGGCTTTGACATATAATCTTCGCAGCCACTTGCTCTTATTCTTTCTTCATCACCTTTCATGGCAAAAGCGGTAACTGCAACAACCGGAATCGATTTTAATTCATCGTCTGCTTTCAATTGTTTTATAACATCAATTCCGGAAACCTCCGGTAATTGGATATCCATTAAAATGAGACCGGGTTTGCTTTGCCGCGCCAAATCCAACGCTGCTAAACCGCTACGCGTTTCTACTGTTTCATAGCCGCTCGCTTCGACGAGATCGCGGAACAATTTCATATTAAGTTCATTATCTTCCACGATCATAACTTTTTTTGTCATTATATAATCTCCGCTCTTCCAGCTTTGCGCTTTGGAGAGTAAACTCGCTGTAGTTACTACTTGGCTAAAATGATATGAAAAAACAAATAACAAATCGCGAAGAAGCTGAAGAATTGGCTGTGGCAGCGCTGTTATTCATTGCAAACGATGCCGAACTTATGCCACGGTTTTTAAATATCACAGGTATAAATGCTTCCGATATTCGCCAAGCCGCCTCAACCAAGGGGTTTCTAGCCGGTGTTTTGCAATTCATAATGGCTCATGAACCAACACTTATAGCCTTTTCAACCGAATCTGGCTATCCCCCGCAATCGGTTGGTGAAGCAATCAACTTTCTTCCTGGTGGAGAACAACCTATATGGCTCTGACCCCGTTTAACCAACCTGAATTTGGTTTTTGTCGGGATTGTTTATCCATTCAACATAAGTTCAATAAACGCTGCGAAAAATGTGGTTCGCCGCGCCTTATCCGCCATCCGGAACTTTATTCTCTCACATTGGCCCATATTGATTGTGACGCCTTTTACGCCTCCGTTGAAAAGCGCGACCATCCGGAGCTGCGCAATAAACCGGTTATCGTCGGAGGTAGCAAACGTGGAGTTGTTTCCACAGCCTGCTATATTGCACGGATTTCGGGGGTACACTCGGCAATGCCGATGTTCAAGGCACTGGAACTGTGCCCCGATGCGATAGTTATTCCCCCCGATATTACAAAATATGCCCGCATAGGGCGGGAAATCCGTCAGCTCATGTTCGAACTGACGCCGCTTGTCGAGCCAATTTCGATTGACGAGGCGTTTCTGGACATGCGCGGTACTGACAAACTCCATAAGGCGCCGGCCTCATATACACTCGCACGTTTTGCAAAACGTATCGAGCAAGAAATCGGTGTTACTGTCTCGATCGGTTTGTCGTATTGCAAGTTTCTGGCAAAAATTGCGTCCGATCTTGATAAACCGCGTGGCTTTTCGATCATCGGCGAACATGAAGCACTCGCATTTCTTGCAAAACAACCTGTAACAAAAATATGGGGTGTCGGTTCCGCTTTAGCGCAAAAATTATCCCATGACGGAATTACTACAGTGGGTGAACTTCAACAGCTGGATGAAGCATTACTCATCAAACGGTATGGACAAATGGGCCAGCGCCTTTATCGGTTGTCGCGCGGGCAAGATAATCGGCCGGTTCAACCTGAACGAGAAATGAAGAGCATATCTTCTGAAACGACCTTCATGAGTGATTTATCAAATGCGGAAGACTTGATACCGGTTTTACGAATGTTGTCTGAAAAAGTTTCAGCACGACTGAAGACAAGTGAAATTGCCGGGCAAACTGTTGTTTTGAAGTTAAAGACCAAAGATTTCAAAACGCGAACCCGTAACCAGAGCCTTGATGACCCGACACAGACTGCTGACCGAATTTTTCGCGTAGGGCTAAGATTATTGCAAAAGGAACTTGATGGAACAAAATTCCGGCTACTCGGAATAGGTGTCCAGCAATTATCGAAAGCCTCTCATTTATATGATAATGATCTTCTCGACCCATTTCAGCACAAAAGGGCGGTTGCTGAAACTGCTATGGATAAACTCCGTGCCAAATTCGGAAATAAATCAATCGAAACCGGCTACACATTCGGAAAAAATATTTCCTTGCACAAAACACTGGATGACAAATCCCGATAAAGCAGAAAATCGTTATTTTCCGAATGATAAAAAGGTTCGCAAATTTCGCTCGAAAAGAAAAGCCATGTCGGTTTTACCTGTTAAAACTCTGTCTTTTTCACACGTTTAGACTTAATGCTTAATTCGCATATCTATATCCAAACAATATAGCCTGAAGAATGTCGGCTTTATTGAATTTTTGATTATAAAGAGCCCTCTTCTTCCGGCTTCAACTCTGGAAGAACAACCCTATTTTCAATCACATGTCCGAAATTGAATATGTCTAAAAAATTCAATATATTCTCATCGGGCAACAATTATAATCAAGACAAAAGTGGTTAATACCAGCCAAGAGCAATCTGGGCTTCTTCAGACATTCTATCCGGCGTCCAAGGTGGATCAAATGTCATATTGACCTCGACATGCGAAACGCCCTCTACCGCACCGACGGCATTTTCTACCCAGCTCGGCATATCACCTGCGACTGGACATCCCGGAGCAGTCAAAGTCATATCGATTTTTACAGTGCGATCGTCTTCGATATCGATTTTGTAGACCAGACCCAGCTCGTAAATATCGGCGGGAATTTCAGGGTCGAAGACTGTTTTTAAAGCATTGATGATATCGTCCGTCATGCGATCAAGTTCGGCAGGAGGAATCGTTGAAGTGTTTGCTGCAACAACATGATCGCTCCAATCACCTACCGGCTCGGCAGTATGAATTTTGTTGTCGGAATCACTCATTAAAAAACCTCCTTGCCTTTTCCAACGCTTCGGCAAGCTGATCGACATCATCGCGATCATTATACATTGCAAAAGATGCACGACAGGTCGATGTGACATGAAAGCGATTAAGGAGCGGTTGGGCACAATGGGTTCCAGCTCTCACGGCTACTCCCTGACGGTCAATATACATTGAGACATCGTGGGGATGAATTCCTTCGAGTTGGAACGAGATAATGCCACCCTTATCAGGAGCACGCCCGAAAATACGCAACGAATTGATCGCCCCGAGCCGTTCATGAGCATAGGCCGTCAGTGCTTTCTCGTGTGCCTCGAGAGCTTTACGATCTTTCGACATAATATATTCGAGAGCAACCCCCAATCCGATAGCTTGCACAATCGGCGGAGTTCCTGCTTCAAAGCGATGAGGCGGTTCATTGTAAGTGATCTTGTCAACGCTCACGTCTTCAATCATCTCGCCGCCGCCCTGAAACGGATGCATCTCTTGCAATCGGTCTTTTTTGCCGTAAAGAACGCCAATACCTGTCGGGCCATAAAGCTTGTGGCCAGTCATTACATACCAGTCGCAATCAAGATCTTGAACATCGACTGTCAAATGAACAGATCCTTGCGCCCCGTCGATCAAAACCGGAATATTCCGCTCATGAGCGGCCTTTATCATCTCTTTGACCGGTGGCACTGTGCCGAGGGTGTTAGACATATGGGTGACTGCCACAAGTTTCGTCTTTTCGGTCAATGCCTTTTCGAAATCCTCCAAATGGAGAACTCCATCGTCGTCAACCGGCACAAAAACAAGTTTTACGCCCTTGACTTCGCGTATAAAATGCCAGGGAACGATATTGGAATGATGTTCCATAATCGTCAGAACAATTTCGTCACCTTCCGAAAAACGCGGCATTCCATATCCATATGCAACAGTATTGATGGCTTCAGTCGCGTTTTTGGTGAAGACAATTTCTTCATGAGATGAAGCATTCACGAATTTACGAACGCTTTCTCTGGCTTTTTCATAAAGCTCGGTTGCAGTGTTCGACAAAAAATGAAGGCCACGATGAACGTTGGCATAGCTTGTCCGATAGACCTCGTCCATAGCCTCCAGCACCTGCTTCGGCTTCTGGGCCGAAGCAGCATTATCAAGATAAGCCAGACGTTTACCGTAGATTTTCCGATCAAGGATCGGAAAATCACGCCGTATTTGATTGATATCGAAAGACGAAGACGTTTGGTCTGTCATCATTATTCCTTCTTAAAGGTGCTTTTCCAACCATTGATTAATGAGAGCAACAATGACGTCTTTCATTTGATCGTTTTCCACGTCATCAATCAATTGCGAGACAAAAGCCTTTACCAGTAATCCGCGAGCGACAGATTCTTCGATACCGCGCGCCATCAGATAAAAGAGTTGTTCGTGATCGATCTCCGCAACTGTAGAACCGTGACCGCAAGCAACATCATCGGCGAAAATTTCAAGTTCGGGTTTCGAATCGAATTCTGCGTCATCCGATAAGATGAGGCTATTGCACGTCATCCGGGCATCGGTTTTCTGAGCTTCTCTGGAAACCTTGATCATACCCTGAAACGCACCTCTTGCCTTATCAGCTACGACGTTACGGACAATTTCGGTCGAAACAGTATCTTCGCCAATGTGACGGACAAACATTGTAACGTCGCTATGACTGGCGCCTGCAAGGAGATTGATCGTCCTCAATTGGAAGTTCCCTCCCTCGCCCGGCATCTCGATGTCAATTTCCTGCCGGTTCAACTCACTTGCGACATTCACAATGTAAAGGGTCAGTTTTGCTTTCTTATCAAGATTGGCGAGAAACTTGGAAAACTGCGTCGCATCGAAACCCCGATCACGAATGATAATCCAGGTTACATCTGCGCCCTCGCCTATTTTGAGGTCTTGCACGGAAGTTACAAATGTGGGCTTTTCTCCACCCAACTGTCTTTCAATGAAAGTAACCGAGCTGTTATTTCCTACTTTGATTTGGGAATAGGCGTGAGCCTGACCACCCGGATTGATCATTTGCAATTCAACCGGATCAGCAATTTTTGTACCCTCTGCTACTTCGAGAAGCCAGCCATCTGTAACAAAAGCGGTATTGACCTGACCGACAAAATCATCGTCGGAAATATCCGGCTTCAGGGTGAAATGCTCGTTAGCAAGTTCATCGGCCACGCGTTTTGTCGTTATCGATTGCACTTGTGGAGCATCAAGTGTTTTGCCGTTAAATATGGCAAATACAGAATCCTTCGGCAGAAGCGGGTCACGAGATAATCCGTCACCTTCATCACTGAAGTTCGGGATTGTCTTCAACAAGGTACGCAAATCGGTGTAATGCCAATATTCACGTTTTCTGGACGGTATGCCCACACGTTTGAACTGTTCTACCACGCTATCCCGCGTTGACATAACCTCACTATTTCCAGGAAAATCACCCAATTTTTGACCAAAAATATCGACTATTGCCTGTTCTGCAGCAGTCATTTCCGGTTTTTTATCGACTTTGGAGGTTTCACTCATGTCCTTCCTCCGCTTCTACCTTGTCGATAATGTCGGCATAACCCGTTTGTTCGAGCTGCATCGCCAATGTCTTATCGCCAGTCTTAACGATTTTACCTTTATAGAGGACATGCACAGTATCCGGCACAATATAGTCCAGAAGTCTTTGATAGTGGGTTATGACCATGAACGAACGGTCCGGAGAGCGTAAAGCATTGACACCGTTTGCCACAATTTTCAACGCATCAATATCAAGGCCTGAATCTGTCTCGTCAAGAATACAGAGCTTCGGTTCCAGCAACAGCATCTGGAGTATTTCTGCCCGTTTCTTTTCACCACCGGAAAAACCGACATTGAGAGGACGCTTGAGCATGCTCATATCCATCTCGAGTTCAGCAACGCCCGCTTTTACTTTTTTCAAGAATTCGGGCACTTTCAATTCTTCTTCGCCGCGCGCTTTTCTCTGGCAATTCATTGCGACTTTCAAAAATTCCATTGTCGCAACGCCCGGTATTTCCATCGGATACTGGAAAGCCAGAAAAACGCCGGTTGCCGCGCGTTCTGCCGGATCCATATCAAGAAGCGACTTGCCGTTAAAGAGTACTTCTCCGTCCGTCACTTCATAATCGTCACGGCCGGCAAGAATATAGGAAAGCGTTGATTTACCGGAACCATTCGGCCCCATAATTGCTGCAACTTCGCCATCGTGGATTGTCAAATCCAGACCATGCAGAATTTCTGTCTTGGTTTCGGCTATACGTGCATGGAGATTTTTAATTTCTAACATTTTTAAATCCTATTTTGTGGACACTTATAAGGCCCCCAACAAAAAACAACAGCTTCAGTTAGCCGACACTACCTTCAAGACTGATGCCAATAAGCTTTTGGGCTTCAACCGCAAATTCCATCGGTAATTCCTGAATAACTTCTTTGACAAAGCCATTTACAATAAGAGCAATCGCTTCTTCTTCCGGAATGCCCCGCTGCATAACGTAGAACAGCTGATCTTCGGAAATCTTCGACGTCGTGGCCTCGTGCTCGAATTTTGCCGTCGCGTTTTTCGCTTCAATGTAAGGGGCTGTGTGAGCACCACAATTATTGCCAATCAACAGACTGTCACATTGCGTGAAGTTACGGGCATTGGTGGCTTTGCGATGGGCCGAGATTTGTCCACGATAAGTATTATTGGAAAATCCGGCTGAAATACCTTTGGAAATAACACGACTTGATGTGTTCTTTCCAAGATGGATCATCTTTGTGCCTGAATCGATCTGCTGGTGTCCATTGGAAACTGCAATGGAATAGAATTCACCACGTGTATTATCACCACGCAACAGGCATGAAGGATATTTCCAGGTTATCGCTGAGCCGGTTTCAACCTGTGTCCAGGAAATTTTTGAATTGTCACCGCGACAATCACCACGCTTGGTAACGAAATTGAAAATTCCGCCTTTGCCGTCTTTATCACCCGGATACCAGTTCTGAACTGTTGAATATTTTATTTCTGCATCCTTCTGGGCGATAAGTTCGACAACCGCCGCATGCAGCTGGTTCTCGTCGCGTTGGGGCGCTGTACAACCTTCAAGATAGGATACATAGGCACCTTCATCGGCTATAATCAATGTGCGTTCGAATTGGCCGGTATTGCGTTCGTTAATACGGAAATAAGTCGACAGCTCCATTGGACAACGAACACCTTTAGGAACGTAAATAAATGACCCGTCCGTGAAAACCGCCGCATTAAGCGCCGCATAAAAGTTGTCTCCGGCAGGAACAACCGAGCCGAGATACTGCTTTATGAGATCAGGATGCTCACGTATCGCTTCCGATATCGAGCAGAATATAACACCTGAACGGATCAATTCTTTCTTGAATGTCGTGACCACAGAAACCGAATCGAACACCGCATCGACCGCAACGCGACCGGATGCATAAACATTATCGTCCAATTGTGAAGGTTCTGCTTGCTTACGTACGCCCGCGAGAATTTCTTGTTCTTTTAAAGGAATGCCAAGCTTCTCATAAGTATTCAGCAATGTAGGATCAACTTCATCCAGAGACTTTGGTGCATTCTGACTTTTAGGCGCCGAATAATATGAAATTGCCTGAAAATCTATCTTGGGGATTTCCAGACGAGCCCAATGGGGCTCTTCCATAGTCAACCAATGCCGGAATGCTTTCAGTCGCAACTCCAGCATCCATTCCGGCTCCTGCTTTTTTGCAGAAATCAAACGGATAATATCTTCGTTAAGACCTAACGGGGCTTTATCTGCCTCGATCTTGGTTTCAAAACCGTATTTATACTGGTCCACATCAATTTCACGGACCTGACTTATAGTTTCCTGCACTGCAGGCATGGGCTTCTCCCTCCTGGCCGGGTCAAAAACCGGCAGTTGTCGATTATACCAAAATAAGCACAACTTGATTTAGTGTCTCGATCGCCGGACTTCAATGAAAAACATGATAAATCTAGTCAAGCTTATTTGACCTTGTTTAAAACAGTTCTAAAGAAGATTTCAAGTGCTGTTTTTTAATTTTTTGAATTCCGGATGATTTTTTCAAAAGCAGAGAGAAAGTCATCAATGTTTTTCAAGCTTGTGCGTTTGCCTGTAGAAACCCGGATTGCCCCATCAGGTACATGACACCCCATTGCGGCGAGAACACCACTTTGTTTTACTTTTCCCGAGGAACAAGCCGATCCGGCCGAAACCGCAAATCCGGCAAGATCAAAACCGATTTGCAGCGTTTCCGCTTTTAAACCTTCAACAGCAAAATAGGTTGTGTTCGGTAAACGCGACGATTTTTCTCCAAAAATAACAAGATTGTTACTCAATTGATGCAACCCGTGTTCCAGACGCATTTGAAGCGCTTTAGAATGGTCTAAATCCTGAGTTGTTGGTTTTTGTTCCATCGCTGCACCGAAAGCGGCGATGAGCGGAACTGACTCTGTGCCGGAGCGGAAGCCTTTTTCCTGCCCGCCGCCCAATATAAGCGGTTGTGGCATAAGAGCACTTCCTGTGGCGACAAATGCTCCGATGCCTTTGGGCCCACCGATTTTATGTGCTGCGACAATAAAGAAATCCCCTCCGGAGCTTGCAACATCCACGGGGAGTTTGCCTATATATTGAACGATGTCGACAACAAGAACGCCGCCCGTCTGTTTGACAATATCGGCAATTTTTCTCACTGGCTGGATGACACCGGTTTCACCGTTGGCTGCCTGAATAGCAACCATTGGCAGACCTTCGGATTTATCATGAGCCGAGAGTTTTCGTTCAAGCTCGTCCAGGTTGATGATGCCATTTTCATCAACATCGATAATTTCTTGCTGGTCTTTTTTAAATCGGCCGCCTTTTCCGATGCAGGGATGTTCGGTTGCTCCTATGTAAACTTTGGAAAAGTGAACATCCGAACGTCCCATTTTGTAATCGGGTGTAAGGAGCGTCATTGCCGCCTCCGTTGCACCGGAGGTAAAAACAACGTGATCCGGCTCGGTATGAAGGCGGTTAGCGACCTGCCGCCGTGCTTTTTCCAGCAAGGCTTTCGCGGCACGCCCTTCCCGATGGACTGAGGAAGGATTGCCATATACGTCAAGTGCGCTCACCAAAGCGTTGCGGGCAGCATCTGACAAAGGCGTTGTAGCATTATAATCGAGATAGCATCTTGAAGATGACATATGGAGGCCTCGTAATTTTTATTATTTCAAACGCATCCATAACGCAATTTCCTTGAAAAGTGCACCCATTACAGACTATCTAACGCTTAGAATAAATTTTAAACATGAAAAACAGTTTGAATTTACCGATATCCATTTATGTCACAACGGAAATTCAAGCTGATGAAGTAAGGAGTACTTGATGCCTGAAGTCATTTTCAATGGTCCTGCGGGTCGCCTTGAAGGCCGTTATCAACCCTCGCCGGAAAAAAATGCTCCTATAGCCATTATTCTCCATCCACATCCCCAATTTGGCGGTACGATGAATAACAAGATCGTTTATGATCTTTTCTATATGTTCCAGCAACGCGGATTTACCACCTTGCGTTTCAACTTCCGCAGTATCGGACGCAGTCAAGGTGAATTCGATCATGGAGCCGGCGAGTTGTCCGATGCCGCAGCAGCACTCGATTGGGTACAGGCACTGCATCCGGATTCGAAAAATTGTTGGGTGGCCGGTTATTCTTTCGGCGCATGGATCGGCATGCAGCTCTTGATGCGTCGACCTGAAATCGAAGGGTTTATATCGGTCGCTCCACAGCCCAATATATATGATTTTTCTTTTCTTGCTCCCTGCCCTTCGTCGGGCCTCATCATTCATGGCGACGCTGATCGTGTTGCTCCGGTAAAAGACGTTCAGGGCCTCGTGGACAAGCTTAAAACACAAAAGGGAATTACGATAACCCAGCAAATTCTTGAAGGTGCAAACCACTTTTTTGCTGGTCAGGTTGACGAACTTATTGATGATTGCGCCAATTATCTCGACCGGCGTCTTAATGGCGAATTATCCGAGCCGCGTATGAAACGGTTAAGATAAAACTTTTCACTATTTGCTACTATTTTCCTCCAAAATAGGTTCATGCGAGAGTTTCCGCATGGACCTTTTTTAATGAGCGTAATCGGTTTCAGAAAAAACTTTCACTGCCCATATCAAAATTCGAAACTCATAATTGAGACATCCGATAAAACAGTTTTTCGGTGACTGTCGAAACGGTGGATTTTGCCGCTTGCCTACCCCAATTTTAAAATTTGTTTTATTCAATTTGCGGTTATATTGCGATCCGGTGTCGTATTCTGGTGTCGTGCAAGACGGCCGCCCGATTGTGGTGTTAGACAACCGGTTGTGGTTGGAAATGTTATCGGCAAGTTATAAATGGACCTTATTGCAAGATAAGCCCAAGCCTCTGCTTCTATGAAATCCGAAGAAAGGCCAAGGGACTGCGCCGTTAATGTGATGATTCCGTATTTTTGCGTAAGTTCCTCTAATGCCTTTATAATTGCTCTGTTATAAGCCCCGCCTCCAGAGAGGACGAGTGTTTTTGGATAGGTCGGCAAATGTCTGAAAGAATTGACGATTCCATAAGCAGTTACGAAGCTCAGCGAAGCTGCTCCATCTTCAACAGAAACAGCTTTATCCGTTAAAGGTTTAAAACTACGCCAATCGAGAGAACCCGGTTTTTTCTGATTAAAAAACGGGTGTTGAGAGTAGGAATTCACAATCCCCTCATGAACAGTTCCGCGTAGACCGGCTTCACCATTGCGATCCATCGGGTTTTCGGTTCTCGAATACATCCATTGGTCGATCAAACCATTCCCCGGTCCACAATCAAAAGCATAAAGTGCGTCATTTTTACCAACAAACGTCAAATTGGAGATTCCACCAATATTAATAAAAGCAACCGGAAAATCGAGTTTATCGGTCAATTTCAAAGCCAAAGCCCGATGATAAACTGGAACCAATGGCGCCCCTTGTCCACCATGTTTCATATCGTTTGATCTCAGGTCGAAAACAACATCAATGCCACACTCTTGTGCAAGCATTGCCCCGTCGCCTATCTGGATAGTCAATCCTATCTCGGGTTTATGGAGTATAGTCTGACCATGGAATCCGATTAAATCCACCTTGCTCGAAGAAATGGAATATTTTTTCAATAATTGATTGACCGCAAAGACGTGTTTGACTGTCAGCTCGGTTCCGACATTCAAAACCGATCTTGGAAGGTCGTCTGCCTTCACAACATTTGTCACTTCATCAAGCGTTGACTTCAATTTCTTACGAAAAGCAGCATCATATTCACAAGACAAATGGCCGATAATGTTGACGATTTTTTCGCCATCACTTTCAATCAACGCGGCATCAATGCCATCCATAGAGGTACCACTCATGAGGCCGATCGCCGTTTTTACCGCGCGCATAGCTTGTTTCCCGTACTATGTTTCCTTGTGAATCACATATATTCTATGATAAAGCCCACAAAACAGTTGAATATTCTTTTCCAAATATAAAATTTTCAGGGAAAAAGTCTGATGTCCGGTTTTAAATCCGATTTCCTAAATGTGATGAGCGAACGTGGTTTTATCCACCAAATGTCCGACGAAAAAGGTCTGGACGATCTCCTTTCAAAGGAAATCGTGACAGGATATATCGGCTTTGATCCAACGGCTGCAAGCCTCCATGCCGGCAGTTTGATCCAGATTATGATGCTTCACTGGTTGCAACAGACTGGCCATCGTCCGATCGCACTCATGGGGGGCGGTACCGGTATGATCGGCGACCCGTCATTTAAGGACGAGGCACGTAAGCTCCTCACCGTCGACAAAATCGATTCCAATATCGCCGGTATTAAAAAAGTTTTCTCCAAATATATCAAATTCGGTGACGGTGCCACAGACGCCATTATGGTCAACAATGCCGACTGGCTTCGGGATTTGAATTATATTGAATTTTTGCGCGATGTCGGTCGCTTTTTCTCGGTAAACAAGATGCTCTCTTTTGACTCTGTCAAATTGCGCATGGATAGAGAGCATTCGCTATCGTTTCTCGAATTCAATTATATGATCTTGCAAGCCTATGACTTTGTTCAACTCAACAAACGTTACGGTCTTCGTATGCAGATGGGCGGTTCCGATCAATGGGGAAATATCGTAAACGGCATTGATCTTGGGCATCGTATGGATACGCCACAGCTTTTTGCTTTAACTTCGCCATTATTGACGACAGCATCAGGCGCCAAAATGGGAAAATCGCTTAATGGTGCTCTCTGGCTCAATGCCGACATGCTTTCTCCTTATGACTTTTGGCAATATTGGCGCAATACAGAAGACGCTGACGTTTCGCGTTTTTTGAAACTTTATACAACATTGCCAATGGATGAAATAAAACGTCTTTCTGCCCTCCAAGGCTCGGAAATCAACGATGTGAAAAAGATATTGGCGACAGAAATAACCGCCATGCTCCATGGACGCGACGCCGCTGAAAAAGCTGCCGAAACTGCGCGTAAAACATTCGAAGAAGGTGCAGTCAGTCATGACCTTCCTAAAATCGAAGTTCCGGCAAACGAGCTTAAAAATGGTATTGGCCTACTTACCCTGTTGGTAAAAGCAGGATTTGCCAAATCGAATGGCGAAGCGCGGCGTCACGTACAAGGTGGTGGTATACGGGTGAATGATGCGCTGGTCGAAGACGAAAAACGTTTAATCAATGAAAATGATGTCAATGCCGACGGCGTCATCAAATTGTCTTTCGGTAAAAAGAAGCACGTTCTCGCAAAGCCAATCTGAATAGTTCGCATTCTTGCACGGTCATAATAATGGTCTTCCGGCAGATCTTGCCGGAAGTATTTTTATATAAAAGTCCTTTTGCAATAAAATTTTTTTCGTTCCCGATAAGGCGTTCCAATAAAGCTCTATAACTCGGACATGGAAACGTGGCTCACGGAAAAAGTCTCTTGAGAGCTTACCCTATATGACAACAGTTATATTTCACCTGTTAACGTGATTGACGAGGCAAGCTTAAAATCCGATTTTCTCTGCTTAAATCCGGTTCGTCAAGCAACATTAAATACCGCAGACAAACCATTCCGTTACCAGAACACGCTGATAATCCACTCTCGTTCTTCACTTGAAAAGCTTATTGGAATTCGAATATCGACCTGAAAATACCGGGCGCGATCACGGAAATCGGATTGACCATAACTTGCGGGTGCTTCGCCTTGCCTTCAATTTTAAAAGTAATTCCGATCAATCCACGGTCGCGGCCATTTCCTAACACTTGCCCTATAATTGGCAAATCTCCAAACAATCGGTTCAGACCATAAGCCGGCATAAAAGTACCGGTGATCGACATATTTCCCGCGACATCGTAAAGGACTCCCTGAAAAGTCGCACCGACTGTCGGTCCTCTCAGAACACCTTTATCAAGAACCAAATAATTGTCACCCTTTGCAATATGGGCATAAGCAAGATCAAAACCGATACTCGAACTGTTGATTTTACCTCTTACGGCTTCATTCAAACTTTTACCGCCGCCACTTGGTCGCGAGGAAACAATCGCAGCCAATCTGGGTTCATCAACCACCGCAAAGTTTCTGATACTGACCCGACCGGATAACGGTTGTCCGGAAGATGACGATAAATCGGCTTTCAGATCACCACCGCGAATCTTGTCATAATAATTCATAAATCGCATCAATGCGCCGGCGTCATTGCTTCTTGCCGAGATCGTTTGTCTCCCTTGACTTTTTTGTGTCTCGACATTGACAGATCTGCGACTATGGGTTGTTCCACTCAATGAAAACTGCGCCGCTTTTTGTTCGGTTATTTCGTAAGTCGCCTTAACGTTATCAAGTTCTTCCCCATAGAAACCTGCAAGGCTTCCTATAGATGCATTCAACGATATGGCTGTTTTATCATTGGAATTCGAATTTTGTGTTTTTCCCAATTGCTGGATCAAGGCGCGTCCATCGTAACTTTTTCCGGTCGCCTCTATATGATAGGTTTTTCCGGAACTGATAATTTTCAATCCCAAATCGTCGTTTCGACTTAAATTGGCTTTGCCGAATTCTGCGCTTGCAAGTTGTTTGTCCTTGATATGGATTTGACCGGCTACATCCAGATTCTGACCGGATAAAGAGAAATTTTCTATCGTATAGTCAGGTTTGTCCTTTATATTTGATGGCATATCAAACTGGGCACGTGCTGCCATGCCTTTGCCTTTTTTCCAGCCTGCCCATGAAAATTCCAGCTCGGCATTGGTGAGATCAGCATTAAAATGGCGTTTTCCATTATTATCCTGCCCAACCTCTATATTGACCGGCCCTGATAGAAAATTATTGAGGAACGAAAAATGTTTCGCCCGAATTGAATCATCAATATTAAGCGTAATTTTTTCGCTTTTTTGTAAATTCGAGTTATCAAACGGCTGTACAAGCTTGATTTGGGCAGGAAATTCATTGAGCAGGCCGCTAGCTTCCAGAACAATACCCGCTTTAGTGACATTAGCTGTGCCGGAAGCATTGCTGACCTGATTGTTTTCAATCGGGTCAGGAATAGAAAAATTACTGAAATTGACATTAGCGTTATAAGTTATCTCACCACGTGGATTATCACGCGTTACCGGAAAGCGGAGATCGAGATCAACTTCTACATTGCCCTCAGCATGATCAGAGTTGAACGGCAAACGATGGCGGGCATTGATCGGTGCGTAACCGATCATCTCACCGGCTGCATCAATCTCGCTACGCGCTGTCAGGTTCATATCGGCATAAACCGGCCGTTGAGGCCCCCAAGGAATAACCATCGTTCCGTCTGTCGCTTCGATTTTACGTCCGTTGGATAAATAGCTTACCCCCTTGTCAAGCTTGATAGTCGTCGTCATCCCGTCAATGGCGATATTACCAGACGCATCACGCAAAGCCGGTAGTTCTCCAACAAGATCAGAGCGCGTATTCAGGATTTCCGTCCTGATTTTTATTTCATTTCCTGAAAGTGTACCCGTCGGTATTCCCGATTGAAAATATCCTTGCGGTAAGGCTATTTCGATAGAGCCGTTTTTTAATTGACCACCGAAAATATGGGAAACAACCCATCGTCTTGCTCCCGGAGATAGATTGACAGGCCAAAGTTGTTTTGCTTCAGCCACATCCATTTGAGGAACACGAAGGACAAAGATCGTTTCGGGGGTTCCGTTCCCGAATCTGAGACTCCCCTTCCCCATCATATTACCATGTGGTGTATTGATAGTTATTTCATCCATCGATACTTTTTTGTCGGAAATGTTGTATTGACCAGCGAGCTTCATCTCGAATCTGAGTGCGATATCGGGTACCTCGTTCGAGGCGCTGACTGCATGTTGAGCGACGATTTCGAAACGGTAATCGTTAACCGGTTTTCCTGTTTCTTTATCGTCGGGGGTAATCCCTAACGCACCGTTAAACGGTATAGTGAGCCCGCCGATTGTCAATAATGACGTTTCGAGTTCGATTTTACCACTGTGGGGTGTGTGCAACAGATTTAAATCGATTTTTGAAGGAATATTTTGTTCTGTACCAAAGTCCATAACGCCATCAGGCATCACAAGCGATGTGCGCACCACCGGTTCATTCTCTAATGAAACACGATGAGCCTCGACAATGAGATTGGCTTTTCCCTTTAATCTGAAATGCCCGTTATTTGTGTGACCGTTAGGCAAAAAGGGTGAAACATTATCGGCTGCGCCTAAATGGAGTGGGAAAGATTTGACCTCAAGCGTTATGTCGGTGGCGTGCCGACTGACGTAGTTTGCGTTTGCTGTAACGCCAATTTTTTCACCATTCCAAGTCAACGAAGATAAAAGTGCGGCTGTTCTCCAGCGTGTGCGCAAATCAAAATCTTTTATTCCCAACGTTGAACCATTATCGCCCGGCATATGAAGCGAAATATTTTTCAAAATGAGTACATTAATCGACATTGAACGCAATTTATCAGCACCAATATCGAAAGCGGAAAACAGTGCTTTGGACGTTGCGTCGGGGTCGATGCGCCCATATTCATCTTTTGGTAATCGTTCGAAAAAGCCCGGTCCGCCAGTTTGCGGCAAAAGGACGTTGGCATCATGAAGTTCGATCTGTGCTATCTGCAATTTCCCCATAAGAAGAGCCCATGAAGAAAAGCCAACGCGAAAAACCCCAATCTGGTCTACTTTTACGCCGTCCTTGATATCATCCAACATGACATTTTGCGTTTCCAATGCAAGATGATAATCCTCGTCTAATGAAAGACGTGCATCGGTAATTTTTACACGTGCGTAATCACCTAACTGCTGGGTAAGTGTTGCCTGCATTTTCTGCGTCAAATATTTGCCGCTAATGCCTACTTTCAATAGAGAAAAGATGAGCACCAACAATAATATAACGATAATAATAGCCCACACAACTATATGGAAAAGGCGCCTTGCCAATGTTTTGCGTCGACGTGGAGTATCAACCGTCACGCCATCGCTATCTTGTGCTGACGGAAATTGGTCGAGGCTTTTTATCTCGCTTTTTTTAAAGCGAATCTCTTCATGTGGATCTGACAAATTGCAACCAACCCCATTTATCTCACTAATCACATTTTACGATGTAGGATTAATATCGTAAGACTCTTTATAGCACCGAATAATGTTGATTCTTATGGTTTCTAATTCAATTTTCGTTCTACCCACAGAAGAAAGGTAATTATAATGACAGGTTTACAAAAAGGCGATGTTGCACCTGATTTCAATTTGCCTCGTGATAGTGGAAAGACACAAACTTTATCCGAATTGCGAGGTCATCCTGTTGTGCTTTATTTCTATCCGAAAGATGATACCAGCGGCTGCACGCTTGAAGCACATGACTTTACAGAACTTCGGCCCGAATTCGACAAAATTGGCGTAACAATTATCGGAATGTCGCCGGACAAGCCTGAAAAACACGATAAATTCAAAACGAAACACGATCTTCAGCTTATCCTTGTTTCGGACGAGGAAAAAACGACGCTTCAGAAATATGGTGTATGGGTGGAAAAGTCGATGTATGGACGCAAATATATGGGCGTCGAACGCACGACATTTCTGATCGATAAAAACGGTAAAATCGCTGAAATCTGGCGAAAAGTTAAAGTTCCCGGCCACGCCAAAGCGGTATTGGAGAAGGCGACAACAATTGCTTGAAGTTAACAATCGTTAGGGATTTGTTAACTTTTTAATGTGCTAATTGGGACTGAACAGGGAAGATGAAAATATGCACTATTTTGCAAAGATTCTGGTTCTATCGTCGCTTTTGTTTGCAGCAATGTCGGTTGCTACAACAGCAAAAGAGCTGACAAAAGAAACAGATGCAAAAAAGCCCTATTTTCATCAATCTCTTCCGTCTATGCCGAAAGTTTCGGTTCCAAAAACAGAAAATATTGTACTAAAACCTTATGCCGGCATTGACCCCATAATAACAGGTCCACGTGGATAAGTTTCTTTATCTCGGCTTAATGATCTTTATAGCCAATTGTTAGCAATCCGATGGATACCTGCAAGGTAAATCAGGTTCAAAAATATACTTCAATCTGCGAACTGATATAAAAATTCGTCGAATTGAAGTATAATAGTATACCCCAAAAGGGTCGTTCCAATTCATGTTAAATTAACGTTGAAGATGTCAGGTAACATCTTCAACATGCTCGACACCACCTTTGATCTTTTGAGCAAGCGCTGCTTCCATGAACTCATCAAGTTCGCCATCAAGTACAGCTTGTGGATCGGTGTTTTCTACACCTGTGCGCAAATCTTTAACAAGCTGGTAAGGTTGTAAAACATAAGAGCGGATTTGATGGCCCCAACCGATTTCTGTTTTGGATGCTTCCAGTGCGTTGGCTTCGTCTTCACGACGTTTCAACTCTTCTTCATAAAGGCGCGCTCTTAACATGGCCCAAGCTGTCGCACGGTTTTTATGTTGGGAGCGTTCGGCTTGACACTGTACAACAATACCGGTTTTCAGGTGGGTAATGCGCACAGCGGAATCGGTCGTGTTGATGTGCTGTCCGCCTGCGCCTGACGAACGATATGTGTCAATGCGTACGTCAGCTTCCGAAACGTCCACTTCGATATTGTCATCAATAACCGGATAGACCCAGACGCTGGCAAAGGACGTATGGCGCCGCGCATTGGAGTCATATGGAGAAATACGAACCAGACGATGCACGCCAGACTCGGTTTTAAGCATGCCATAAGCGTTATGGCCTTTAACAAGTATGGTTGCCGATTTTATCCCTGCTTCTTCGCCATCATGAACTTCCAGCACTTCAACTTTCATTGAATGTTTTTCGGCCCATCTCGTATACATGCGAAGGAGCATAGAAGCCCAATCCTGACTTTCTGTACCACCAGCACCAGCGTGAATTTCGAGATAAGTGTCATTGGCATCCACTTCGCCGGATAACAACATTTCGATCTGGCGTTTATCAAGTTCACCTTTAAGGGCATGTATTGCTGATTCGGCATCCCTAACGATGTCGTCATCGCCCTCTTCTTCTCCCATGGAGATCAATTCGATGTTGTCGTTCAGTGTTTGCGTCAGATGTTTGATATTATTAATACCGTCGTCCAGCCGTTGACGTTCGCGCATAAGCTCCTGCGCTTTCGCGGCATCGTCCCACAAACTCGGATCTTCTGCTTTTTCGTTAAGATATTCCAGACGTTTTACCGACTGATCCCAGTCAAAGATGCCTCCTCAGCAAGCCGATAGCCTGCTTGATTTCTTCAACCAAAGTTTCGATTTCTGCTCGCATTGTTATGTCTTTTTCCTGCTCATTTATTTTGGTGTTCGTTGCCGGGCTTAATTTTCCGTTATAATGGCGAAATCAACTTTTTCGCTCGAAACGTCATTTGTCCAACAACATTTGTGCAGCAATATCCACAAGATGTCTTTTTTGTCAAAAGACAATTTTTAATAAAGGCCATCGGCTCCACTTTGAATAGCTTTATTAACTTGAGGAGAAGTCGGCGCAACCGGCACACCTTCTTTGAAGGATGTCGTTCCGCCAATAACCTGATAAACATCGGCTGGACCTGTTCCCGGTTTGAAGGCTTCAACAATCACATTGCTATCTCCGGGTTCCGCGCGCATGCCGGTTTTCCGATCAATAGCAATTTGCATCATGCCATCCGGTATTTTAAAATCAACGTCAGGAACGCCTTTCATAGCATTCTCCATAAATTCACCGAATACGGGAACTGCAAGTGAACTTCCTGTGCCACCATATCCAAGTGTTGAAGGCTGGTCATAGCCGATAAACACGCCAACAACGATATTGGGGGTAAAGCCCATAAACCATGCATCTTTCGAGTCATTCGTCGTTCCGGTTTTACCGGCAATATGGCGGTTGAGATATGCAAGGCGTGCGGCCGTACCACGTTGAACCACACCTTCCATCATTGATGTGATCTGATAGGCTGTCATAGGATCAAGCACCTGATCCCGCTCGTCTATCAATGTCGGTTCGGGCTGGTTATCCCAGTTTTTTACATTACATCCCTCACATTTACGTTGGTCATGCCGATAGATCGTCGCTCCATACCGATCTTGGATTCGATCTATAAGGGATGGTGAAATGGAGCGGCCGCCATTGGCGATAACCGAATAAGCGGTAACCATGCGCAATACCGTTGTTTCCCCTGCCCCCAATGCCATTGGAAGATAAGGTTGCAATTTATCATAGATTCCGAAACGCTCCGCATATTCTGATACAATCGGCATACCGAGGTCGTTAGCCAAGCGGACTGTCATTAAATTACGTGAATGTTCGATACCATAACGTAATGTCGAGGGGCCGGCAAAAGTGCCGCCATAATTCTTTGGTCGCCAAACTTCGCCATTCGGCTGTTTGATTTCCACAGGCCCGTCGAGGACAACCGAAGCCGGTGTATAACCATTATCGAGTGCTGCGGCATAAACAAAAGGTTTAAAAGAAGAACCGGGTTGCCGATAGGCTTGGGTTGCACGGTTGAACTCCGATTCAGCAAACGAGAATCCGCCAACCATCGCCAAAACACGTCCTGTTCTTGGCTCCATAACAACCATAGCACCTTCAATTTTAGGTGGTTGCCGGAGCAAATAAATGTCCTCGTTTCCTGGCTTTTTCTCGACGAAAATAACATCGCCAACCTGCAGAACTCCGCCAGGATTTGAAGCCGAAGAGCGGCGGTCGTTCTTGCCGACCATCCGGTAAGCCCACTTCATATCGCTTGCGGTAATTGTGGCCACATTGCGCTCGGCCGAAAGTGCGCCGGATACTTCACGTTTTGGTTGCAAACCGATTTTTACTTTATCCGGAGAAACAGACAGAACGACAGCCAAACGCCATTCCGGAACATCGCTAAAGCCGCTGACATCCCCCAAAGCGACACCCCAATCATCAGAAATGTCGATGTGTTTATAAGCACCGCGCCAACCATGGTTCTGGTCGTATTTGACAAGACCGTCCTGCAATGCCCGACGGGCCTGGACTTGTAAATTGGGGTCCAGAGTTGTGCGAACGGATAAGCCACCCTCATAAAGGGTTTTCGAACCATAACGGTTGATCAATTGCCGACGGACTTCTTCGGTGAAATAGTCTGCCGCAAAAATATATGAATCGTCGCCCCGCAGCGAGATGCCCAAAGGTTTCAGTTTTGCCTGCTCGCCTTGTGCCTGCGTTGCATAGCCATTTTCAACCATACGATCAATTACCCAGTTTCTACGGTCGAGAGCACGCTGGGTATGTTTGAACGGGTCGTAATTGCTCGGCCCCTTCGGAAGCGATGCAAGATAGGCACATTCTTCCAATGTAAGCTCGTTCACCGATTTATTGAAATATGTAAGTGCAGCAGCGGCAATACCATAAGCGCCACGTCCTAGATAAATTTCGTTCAGATAGAGCTCAAGAATACGATCTTTCGAATAGGCCCGTTCGATACGCATTGCCAATATGGCTTCCTTGATTTTACGCTCCATCGTAGCATCGGAACTCAAAAGGAAGTTTTTTGCCACCTGTTGGGTGATTGTCGACGCTCCTTCGGGTCTGCGACCGGATCCTATGTTTTTAACATTGCTTACCAAAGCCCGCGCAAGTCCTTCCGGATCAAGACCGAAATGGGTGTAAAAATTTTTGTCTTCGGCAGAAATAAATGCGAATTTCACTAAGTCGGGAACCGATTGGATTGGCAGATAAAGTCGACGATTCGTCGCAAACTCTGCCATGAGGCCACCATCTGCAGCGTGAATACGGGTCATAACAGGAGGCTCGTAATCAGCCAGCACCTGATAATCCGGAAGCTCGTCGCCTTGCTGATCGTTCTCGGCGCTTGCCAAGCCGATTAAATATGTGCCCAGACTGAGAGTAACTCCAGCGGCAAGAAAAATTCTAAAAAACTTCATCATAATAACCGGATGTCGCTTTCTCCCGTACCCGCTTTATGCGAGACCTTTATTGGTAAGACCCGATGCGTGTGCACTGGAATTTCGTTAGAAACAAGGCTAAATGCACTATTTAGTATTTTAATGTCAAAGTTAAGACTATCGCTTTTGTTTTTCTCAAGCATTTTTATCATGGCTGTGGATTATTCCCGTTACGGGTCCGATAATTTGCAAATTGTTGCACAGCTGTCGCAATTGCGCTTGCTGCTTGTCGCCTCCAAACGGGATCCGAAATGAGCTTCTCGTCATCCTTATTCGATAAATATCCGATTTCAATGAGAACCGATGGAATGTCGGGGGCTTTTAGAACCTGAAAACCGGCATAGCGATGCGGATTTTTTATAAGGTTTATATTATCTTCCAAAAGACTTGAAACTACGCGATCAGCAAAATTCACCGAAAAAGACAACGTCTCCCGTCTTGCAAGATCAATCAGAATATCGGTAACCTCGGGAGATTCGTCAGCTGGCAAGCCGTCAAGCAAATCAGCTTTATTTTCTCTTTCTGCCAAAGCTTTTGCCAAATCGTCAGATGCGCGGTCTGAAATTGTATAAACGGTTGCGCCACGCATCGATGTCATATTTATCGTATCGGCATGGATAGAAATGAACAGATCGGCACCATAATCGCGTGCTTTTTGGACCCGTTCGTTAAGTCTGAGAAAAATATCGGAATCACGCGTCAAAAACACTTGCAAATTGACGTTTTTTTCCAATTCATCGCGTAATGTGCGCGCAAACGCCAATGTAACGTTTTTCTCAAGCACACCCGACACACTTTCCGCCCCGCTATCAATTCCTCCGTGACCGGCATCAATCACAACACGAAAAGGCTTTTGTTGAGCCGGCCTATCGTCACGTGCCGGCGCATTATTTTCTGTTTGCTGTTTTTGGATCAACTTCTGGAAGTTCTCTCCACTGTCCTTGGTCAAATCTATAACCAATTGCCAAAGCCCGCTATCAAGCTGTTCGATATTATCTTTCTCGATCCCGAAAGGGGCATTTGTCGTCAATATAATTCTTGATGAATTTGGGCCGGATGTTCCGTAGCGTAAATCGGAAACCATACCAAGCTTTAAGGGAGGCTGTTTTTGTGAGGAAAAATCAGTTCTGGGAAGATTGACAACGAGCCGGTTCGGATGATCGAGAAACTGTAAGGAATAGTTTGGAGCGCCCGAGAATACAGCAATAAGTCTTGTTCTCGTAAGATCTCCTACCGCTCTGATGTTCACGAGTTCCAATTGTTCATTACCGGCATTGCCCTTACCTGGAAAACTCATGAGACTTAAGAAAAATGCGACAATAAAAACAAGCCATTTTGATTGTCCGATATTGCCAATAAAATTTGCTTGTTGTCCGGCATGATCCATTGCGGCGTGGCCCTCGTTTCTCTACTTCCAGTTTTTGTTCTAAAGCATTTAAATAAAAACTAGCAAATCGCGCGAACGATAATCAGGGTCTTTGGCGATTTTAAGATAATATTTGCTTAAAATAACATCTCGACCTGTGGACACGACCGTTACGCGAACCGTCAAATTTATGTTTTTCCAGCAAATAAAGTAGACGACTTTATAAAGTTACTTGTGTTCGGCCAGATATCGACTTAAAAGCGTAAATGTCTTGAACGGCTGGAAAAACAATAAATGAACCTTCGGTTAACCGGTTCATTCAAAACATTTTCAGCCAAAAAGTCTACAAACTTTAGCTGTTCCTAGGTCATTTGACGCTATGTTTTCAATGAATAAGGAGCAAGTTTGTAATGATTAAGTTTCGCTGGTTCGGTTACCCCGAACTATTTTAAAAACGTTTTGCCGGAGACTCGCTGGATATGAGTCGAACACAACTGGTAGTAGAAATAGTTTTAAGCGCGGCACATGCAAGCGGGGATATGCACGCCCATTCTCACTATAGTTTGTTGGCAAATCTTCTTTCCATCGGCAGACAGTATGCATCGGCATTCATAGGTTTTTCAAAGGCCTCTATCCGTTGTTCCATACGTGTCGCCTGCAGGATTTTCTATAATGTCAAACAAAATGCTTATCGATGCCTCCCACCCGGAGGAAACTCGCGTGGTTGTTGTTCGTGGTAACAGAATTGAAGAATTCGATTTTGAATCCGAACACAAAAAACTGATAAAAGGAAATATTTATCTGGCTCGCGTAACGCGAGTTGAACCTTCTCTGCAAGCTGCATTCGTGGAATATGGCGGTAATCGTCACGGATTTCTTGCGTTTTCTGAAATTCATCCTGACTATTATCAAATTCCGGTTGCTGACCGCCAAGCGCTTCTTGAAGAAGAAGAAAAAGCTGCCCGTGTTGAAGATGAGGATGAACAGGAAAACGAAAAGGCTTCAAGAGCCAATAAAAGGAAAAAAAGTCGTTCGTCCGAAGCAAGCAATGAAAGCGAGACAGTTTCTGTTTCCGGTGAGGAAAACGACGATACTGAACAAACAGCAGACGACACAGAAGATAGTGTAGAACTTGTCGGAGCAGAAGACGCTCTGGAAGAGGTGCCAACCCGCGAGCGCACCCCGCGTCGGCAATATAAAATTCAGGAAGTTATCAAACGCCGCCAAATCCTGCTGGTACAAGTTGTAAAAGAAGAACGTGGCAACAAAGGCGCTGCCATGACCACCTATCTTTCTTTAGCAGGACGATATTCGGTCTTGATGCCGAATACGGCACGTGGCGGTGGCATTTCCCGCAAAATCACCAATGTGCAGGATCGTAAACGTCTCAAGGAGGTTGTTAAGGATCTTCACGTGCCGAAGGGAATGGGAGTCATTTTACGGACAGCCGGTGCCAATAGGACAAAGACCGAAATCAAACGCGATTACGAGTATCTGATGCGCCTATGGGAAAATGTCCGTGCATTGACACTTGAATCTGTTGCTCCTTGTCTTGTCTATGAAGAAGGTAGCCTTATCAAACGGTCGATCCGTGACCTTTATAACAAAGACATCAGTGAGATACTTGTTTCGGGCGAACAAGGCTATCGTGAAGCAAAAGATTTCATGCGCATGTTAATGCCGAGTCATGCAAAAGTTGTTCAACCATATCGTGAGCAGCTGCCAATTTTTGCGCATAACGGAATTGAAGCACAGCTTGATGGTATGTTGCAGCCGGAAGTAACGCTCAAATCCGGCGGATATCTGGTTATCAATCAAACCGAAGCCCTCGTCGCAATTGACGTCAATTCGGGCCGGTCCACAAAAGAACATTCTATTGAGGAAACGGCTTGCCAAACAAATCTCGAAGCTGCCGAAGAAGTTGCCAGACAGTTGCGACTGCGCGACCTCGCAGGACTGGTTGTTATTGATTTCATTGATATGGAAGAAAAACGCAATAATCGTCTTGTCGAGAAGAAACTCAAAGATTGCCTGAAAGATGACCGGGCCCGCATTCAAGTCGGTCGCATTTCGCATTTTGGTCTTATGGAAATGAGCCGTCAGCGCATTCGGGCATCGGTGCTGGAAAGCACGATGCAGCCCTGCCCACATTGCAATGGCACCGGCTATATACGTTCTGATTCGTCCTTAGCTCTGCACGTTATCCGCTCTATTGAGGAATATCTTCTGCGCAATCCGCACTTTAATATTATCGTCCGGACATCGGTCGCTACTGCCCTTTATGTTCTTAATCATAAAAGACAAGCTCTATCCGATTTGGAAAACCGTTTTGGTTTGACGATCAATATCGAAGCAGATGACGAGGTTGGTGCTCAGAATTTGGCTATATATAAAGGGACACCTGCCGAAGGAACGCCTGCTGCGGTACCTCAGCTTCCGCCTGTCGATGAAGCGGATGACGACAATGAGGTTGAAGAAATTGCCGTTGAGCTCGAAAGCGAACAAAAGGATATTGACAATACTGACAATAACCAAAGACGCAAACGTCGTAATCGCGGAAAATCTAACGATCGCAATGAAGCAAAAAATCAACGCGTCCGGAATGAAGATGATGTTGCGCGCAGTGACGAAGATAATAAGCGTCGTCGCCGGCGCGGGCGTCGCGGTGGCAGGCGCTATCGTGACGGCGAATTCGAACGTCGCAGAATTCCTTATGCGGAACCGGTAGGCGATTTTGCCGAAAAAGCGCTTGCAGAGGTTATTGCTGCAAGAAGACAAAGGCGCGTACCAGCCGCCGAACCAGTCGGGTTCTCGGTCACAGAAACTATAACCCAGCCAACGCCGGTTGTCGTAAAAGAACAAAATGTGCCGGAAGTTGCTCATGAGGAAGCCAAGATAGAAGAAAAAGAACCTAAAACAACAGGCAAAAAACGGACGAGGAAAACTCGCGCCGAAGCCGAAGTGCCTTCTTCTGAAAATGTCAGCGATGAAACTGCCGGGAATGACACTATTGACAAACCGGCCAAAAAGTCACCGCGCACTCGCAGACGTAGTACAAAGACTGTAAAACAAGTTGTCGAAACTGTTTCAGAAGAACAGTCCCCCGCTACAGAAGCAATAAAGGATGAGACTTCTGCTGACGATAAACCTGCTAAAAAGACTTCAAAACGCTCGCGAAAAGCGAAAGTCGATGAGAAAAAATCCGACGAATCCGTGAACGAGAATAAAGAAATCGATAACGAAAAAAATGAAACGAAGTCCTCTAAAAGGACGAGCCGGACAAAATCCAAAACAAGCAAAAAAGACGAGACACTTTCAACCGAACCTGTTGTGACATCTTCAGACGAAAATGATGAAGACAAACCGAAACGCGTCGGTTGGTGGCAAAGAAAAGGTTTCTTCTGATTTTCGAAATTTGAAGAACTTTGATCGTTTTTCCACTTGAATTATCAGCCTCACATAGCTCGAAATTTTTCAAGCTTTGTGAGGCTTTTTGATTTAGCCCCTCGCACAGAGCCTTGACCAAGCTTATTCACTATGAACGCGGTTATCCAATTAACCGAAATAGTTATACAGAAGTCGTTTTCGATTGCCTGAAAAGCAAAACACAAGGCACCGTAGATGGCAGAAAAGACATTGCTTGTTTTAAGATTGCGAGATGGCCGAAGTAATTTCAAGTTGATATGAATTTGGCAATTAACGGATTGATCAGCTAGCCGGATCATTTGTCAGCAGCCAACTTCATATAAACATGAATAGAGAGCCAATAGAGATTGGCAAAGGCTAGACCAACAAAACCTCATTTTTTACCTATCAATATTTTACATTTGCGTCTAACAAATTGAGAATTAAGAAAATAACTCCGGTACCCGGATATTTAAACGTTTAGACATGATCTGACAGTTTTGACTTTTCAAAGTGCTAATTTTGATTGGGTGACGACACAAACATTTAAACAAAAGCAACTCTCATGATCGAGAAGAAAAATTATCAAACATGAGGTCGAATTGCTAAAGCTTGCTGAAGAGTTGAAGAAATTCATCAAAATTGGAATGTCTGCACACTTAACAACTATAGTCCCCCTCCGAATAAGGCCTTAAGTGTACGTTTGGAATATATAATAGCTGATAATCAGCACTCCAAACCTAAGGTTGATCGTAATGAAATAAAATAACTCTTTCAGTAGTGATTGGCACCTGCCTAATAAATATTAATATTATAAACGCTAAAGTTCTTCCTGTTGATAGAATTATTAATATTGACAATTTATCTTTCTAATGTACCGTTATGATACATTTATGAAGAATGTGAGGGAGCGCTGGAATAGCTATGAGAGCTTGAAAGGCTGCAGTATTCTTAAGGGGATACGACATGAGCATCTCATCTACTACATTAAGTGGACGAAGTGGAGAAATAGCACTTCAGTTGATTCAATCGATAACGTCAAAGAACAACAATTCAGATAAATCAAATCCTTCTGACGTTAAAAACAATATTCAAGAACTTGTAAAACAAGCCGGTGAAATTCGGGACAAGTCACAAGCTGAATTTCGATCAAAGTTGATTGAAAATGCTTTAAAAGCAAATAATGCGCAATCTCAAGATAAAGTCAAAGATGATAACAAGGTGAAGGTTGATGTTTCTCCCGAAAATCAGGCTTCTGTTGATAAAATACAAAAAATCATAGGCGACGCTATTGATATTACACAAGTAAAAGATGGTCCATCGTCTCGCAGTTTATCAAGTGTTATATATCAAAATTTATATGATTATTTGGAAGACAACCCTTATGCTCTCTCTCAAGATCAAATGAAAGAGATTGTAGTTGAATATTATAAAATCGGTGTTCGTGAAGGTAGAATCGAAGATCGTCACGGCCTTATGGATAAGTTGGTTTCAGGTGATTATCAAATCTATATGGGTGACGAACTAAACGATCCGATGTTTGACCAGGTCAACTACGCTTTTAAGCGAAAAGAGGGGGGAGGCGAAGTCAGTGAACTTGAAGTTGACAAATCGCAACTCGCTCCCGGCACGAACGAACGGGCAAGAAAGCTTTGGGAAAGTGGCAAAACAATTGCAAGTGGAGATCTTTTCTTGAGTGGTAAAAACGCTCATCGGTGGCGTTATAATATCGTATTCTAAAAAAAGCAGATAATATCAGGTAAACACGACTGTCATCATTACTTGTAAAAGTTTAGACATAATCTGACAATTTGGGCTTTTCAAAGTGAGAGTTGCCCTCTTTGGGTGTTGTGACAAAACAAACATTCAAAGAACGGCAGCTCTCATGATTCATAAATATGTTTTTCCCGAGTTGTTTTTCCATCACAACATTTCGAAAGAATGGTCGTCGACCTTGTTTTTCAACATAGCGGCTTGTTAGAACCTCTATCCGTTCAAATTCGGTTCTTAGCAATTTTAGCCATAAATAGGGGACGATTGAAAATCGTCTTTCAACTTTAAAACAAATTGAAACGAGGAAATGGCGCACCCGAAGAGATTCGAACTCTTGACCTCTGCCTTCGGAGGATCATATGCTCGCTTTTAAACACCTCAACTCATTGATCCAATTACCTTGTGATTTTTTGTAGATGTTCATTTCTAGATTTTACTCACAAAGATAATAATTTACCCGCGCGTGCCCTCAAGCTATACAATTAAAAGAGTTATTTAATAAATCATCACCTTGAGGAACACTTATAAATTGGACAGTAACAACTTTTATTCTTGTCATCCTAAAAGGATATAAAATGATCAGCTTTTAATCCAACCTGCACTGGCGATTATTGCTCTTATTTGTTCATTTATTGGTAAAAAATACATTCAAAAAAATTTAAATAACTTGGAAATGATGAAATATCCAAAAAGAATAAATTACGATCCCAGCTTAGTTAAAATGTAAACGCTGATACGGACGTATCACCGTTCTCACTATAGGAACAAAAAGACGAAATCGTTGAAACATCAGTTGAGAAGATTAGCAAGGCCATGACACAGACAGCAATGAATATTGAAGCATCCGATAACATGGAAATATCAGAAAAAAATAGAACAGCTCATAACAAAAATTGAACGATCTGAATGGATATCTAATTTTCAGAAAAAGTATTAAAAGAATCACAAAAGGCATGGGAAAAATACGAAAAAGCTCAAGCTAGCTTTGCCGCATTAAAAGTCGAAAGTAGTACAATGTATCATTTAATTTACACTTCAGAGATGAACACATTAATCAATCGACGTATAACGGAATTAACAGCTATCATCAATGAGTTATGAGAAAATTAAGGTACATAAAAATATTTATAAATAAACGATAGGTCATTATAAATGAATTCCGAACCACATAATCTACTATTTAAAAATGTAAATAGAAAAATAAGGAATTTGATAATAAACATAAATATGGATATTATATCGATTTCTTCTTATATGGAGGATAATGACGAATACGTATCTGAGCTTCATTATTATATATTAGCCCTTGAAGATCGAAATTTTTTTAGGCATTGTGGGGTTGATTTTAAAGCTATTCTTCGTGAATTTAAAAATATGCTTATAGGTAAAAAATATGGCGGCGCTAGTACTATTGATATGCAACTTGTGAGAACAATTACTAATTACAGAGAACGAACAATCTCACGAAAAATATATGAAATGACTCTAGCTATTTTACTGAATTTTAAATTTTCAAAAAAGCAAATTTTAAATTGTTATATGCGCAACGCATTTTTAGGCAGCCACATAATAGGTTTTGAAGCTGCGATCGAAAAACGTTTCAAAGATAAACCAGTGTTGAATGAGTTAGAGATGGCGTCTTTAGCTGCAATGCTTTTGAAGCCTATGCCCTTAAACCCCACAAAAGAATGGTTTTTTGCAAATGAATCAAGAGCGAGGTACGCGCAAAAGGTTCGGGTTTTTGTAAAAGAGAGCAAATAATAAGTTTAATAGACTGGCTTTATCTAGATTTTCAATACTCAACGATCGGTGTCACCATATTTTATATTAGACTGAATTAGATTGACCTCACGCGTCAAACGCCGTGTAATTTCACTTTGCATATTATATATACTATCTAATATAGATATTGCTTCATAATATTTCGATATATTTTTTGTGATTTTAATGTCTACTATTAAATGATGACATTCAACAAAAGCTTTATGTATAACTCGTTCTATATAAAAGGCATTAAAATGATAAATCCTCTCACTTCCAAGATTTCCAAGCTCTAGGAATATAGAATTTATACCATAATTCCATTTGTCTTTTGCTAAAATGTATTCATCTCGCACGTCTTTAAGGTACGCTTCTTTATCAATTCCCTGATAACAATCTAGTATTCTTCTTGAAGCAACGACTCTATGAGATGATTAGTTTATTAATATACTTTTTAATATCATTTATCTTATCAATCCTCTTTCTTTCTCTTGCCAAAAAAGACTGATACTCAATATTTCGCTTTTGATATTTGAATGTGATGTAACTGCCAATCAAACCAGTTAATACAAAGCTAAATACTAGTTGCCACATCTCGCTGCTCTTTTATCAAATCAGAACCGAAAGGTAATAGAACATTGTACAGAATAAAACAAAAAATTAAAGGGTTTGGCTAACTGTGTAGAGTTAATCTGGCATGTTATAGAAAATTTTTGTTTTGTTGGAAAATCAGTTATTAACACTCAATCACATTTTGATGTACAAGTTCGATAGACTAATGCTGGCATGAAGTGGCTCGGTGCATCCAAAAATTAATCTAAAAAGAGGAATACATCAAAACTATTAAAAATAGCTTTTAATAACTGAAAGCTATTGCGTTAGAGCCTGTGTTCTTATTCTGTCATTACAATGCACCTGAAATCAAAGTGATCTTCACTATTATAACGTGTAATTTGATAACAGTTCAAGCGGTAGTTCAGCCGACACATAAGTGGTCCAGCATTCTCAACGTTTATCCATAAGTGGCAATACTTCATCCGGTCATCAAATGAGGATATCTTTTTTACTTTTCATGTGATGGCTCCTGTCTATTGAGAACCTGATAATTATTGGCTGTTGCTTGCTTAGACCTTTTTCAGCCCATGGCCTTTAGTTATTTATTGCAACTAGAATGCTCTTTAGGCTCTCCCTAAGATAACAGGTTTATAAAACGACACTCCTTCGTAGCAAGCCGTAAAATTATTCATTGGAGACAACTCAACAAAATAACCTTCAGGTTTTTCGTACGCTTACTCAAGATTGTCATAAACCTTTGTCGGTTTTTAGCCAAAATGATCTTCATAACCCTGATCAGAATCAATCAGGAAGCCGCCCCTATCAATAAATAGGGTTAGTTCAGTTATTTTGTGTATCCTTGTCCCTGTATTTAAGCACTCATCACATCAATGTCCGATTTTTCCCGAGTACCTGATGCAATCTCTTTTGCGACAATATTATAGATTGGAGAGTTCTGTTTGTCATAACGAGCTTATGATTGATAACTTTTGGCTTTCCATTGGCTCATGGTCTAGGTATTTGTTATTTGAACTTTATTGATCCGGAACGACAGGAATAAGATGTAGACTTATCCCTGACGGTGCTGCCCAAACAGTCCACGGATCGAATCCGATATTTAAAAATGGCGCACCCGAAGAGATTCGAACTCTTGACCTCTGCCTTCGGAGGGCAGCGCTCTATCCAGCTGAGCTACGGGTGCAAAACCGAAAATTGTTTTTCGAAAATTCGATTTGTTCGACGTTTTTCTAGCCGATCACAGTCAATGGTTCAATGGTGAAAAACGTTCTCTATGTCAATAAGTTGAAAAATATTAAAAATAACGGAAACCTACATCCCCGGAAGCCCGCGAAACTATTGAACTATCCGCTCAAAACCCTTTCGAATTGAGCGAGACAGAGCCAGAGGATTAATCATTCTAACAGATAGGTTAAAATACAGTCCTTTTTGCATACCAAGATATCACTGATAACGGTTTTTGGAGTTAATCAGGAAGTGGTTTTGAAAACCTCTATCTGCTTGAAGTCGAGATCAGTATCAACTTTACGAACAGGTTTTGGTTGGAAAATAATATCGTAATGGTATTTATGCCTTCTCGCGGCGTTTATTCCAAAAAGCTCATGAAAAGTTCTCTTCTGATATAGAAAGCTTTTGAAATGTGCTTCGTCGAATGATCAAAAAATCCCGTTGAAATTGTCATTTACGCTCGCGAATTGAAAGTTTTACAGCATATAGATTGGATAGCTTACTCCGCATAAATCGGGTAGAAACAATACTTCTCTAAATATTCTCCCCTGCCCGCAGGAACCGGTTATCTATTGCGGGATTTGAAAAGCGAAAAACTTCTAACCTGAACGGACGTTCAGATGTTTCAGGTTTTAACTGTCGTTGACGGGCTGAAAAAACCGCAAAACAAAACTTGTTTGATTAGCGATTCAATTCGTCTTGCGCCTCTTTCAACTCCTGTTTTGCCTTTTCCAGTTTTTCCATTTTCTTTGTTATTTTTTTCCGCTTACCCTGTGCTTTTGCATCGTTGAGTTCGGCCTCCCTTTCAGAGACTTTTCTCATTTTTTCGGATATTTTGGCTTTCCGTTCTGCTCTCAGTTTCTCGTCAGTGCAATTTTCAGAAACATCTTTTAGCGCTTTTTCCAACCCGATTATCTGATGGCTATTGTTGTATTTACGGGCATAATCAAGCTGCGTTTCAATAGCTTGTTTTTTAGCTGCACAACCTTTCAATGCCGGTTCAGCATGAGCAAATGAAAAAGTTAAAAATACGAGAGGAAAGGCCAAGAACAATTTTCTTTTCATAAGCGATACCTTTCACTAAACGCGCCGCTATCGATTCAATGGTTAATCTGCCCGAATAAGCAATGATTAAAACTTGCCATTATTCTCGAACTTTGTCAGCAAAATTTGTGTATTGTTGAAAAAACCGTCATGTCAGATTAGATATCGTATCAGATGAGATATTGGATGCTTTGATTGATAACTATTGGGCAAAAGCACGTCCAATTCATTTACTTGGAAAAACGGAAAAACTTGATGGAAAAACCTATAGAGCGATTTCATTTTATCGCGTCTAAAACCGAACAGGCGCGCAACTCTCTTCAAGCATTGATAGAGCGCTACGGTCAATCGACCGTAGATGACGCTGATGTCATTGTTGTTTTGGGGGGCGACGGGACAATGTTGGAAGTTCTGCGCAACTTCATGAATTCCGGAAAGCCTATTTATGGAATGAATCGCGGTTCTGTCGGATTTCTTATGAATGAATATCGGATAGCCAATCTACCACAACGGATTGCGAAAGCACATAAAGAAGATATAAAGCCGCTCAGAATGATTGCCGATTCCAGCTCCGAAGGTCATGTCGAAGCATTGGCAATCAATGAAGTCTCTTTATTTCGCCAATCTTACCAAGCTGCGAAAATAAAAATCAGCATAGATGGCAAAATCCGTATGGACGAGCTTAATTGCGATGGCGTGATGGTTGCAACACCAGCGGGATCTACAGCTTACAATCTTTCCGCTCAAGGGCCAATTTTACCATTACTTGCTCCATTGCTCGCGCTAACGCCTGTTAGCCCATTTCGTCCGCGCAGATGGCATGGCGCACTTTTACCAAATTCTGTCACAGTTCGTTTTGATATGCTTGAACTAGATAAACGGCCGGTTAATGCTGCTGCTGACAATGTAGAAGTAAAGTCGGTCAGTTCGGTGGTCATTTCTCTGGCAAAGGGTGTAAAAGCGTCAATTTTATTTGATTCCAACCATTCATGGGACGAACGTATATTATCCGAACAATTTCGTTATTGAGAAGAATACACGTTAAAACGCATTGCAAACAATCGTTTTTGTTGACTTTTTTATCAATGCACCTTAACGCGTTTGTTGATGATGTAGAATGGCCGGGCCGTTCTGTCTATCGTCACTTATAGTTAGGCGAAAAAGAGAAAGAGTGATAGCGCCTTTGACCAGTTTCAATGATTTGGGCCTTTCAGAAAAGGTTCTCAAAGCAGTAAAATCCATTGGATATGAAGAACCAACACCAATTCAGCTTGGAGCTATTCCTCATGTCTTAAAACGCGAAGATGTATTAGGTATCGCACAAACGGGCACAGGTAAGACCGCTTCTTTTGTGCTTCCTATGTTGACGCTCCTTGAAAAGGGACGTGCACGCGCGAGGATGCCCCGTACACTCATTTTAGAGCCCACCCGTGAACTTGCAGCGCAGGTGAAAGAAAATTTCGATCAGTACGGCATCAATCACCATTTAAGCGTAGCGTTACTCATTGGTGGCGTTTCATTCGATGATCAGGACCGTAAGCTCGACCGGGGTGCAGATGTTCTGATTGCAACGCCCGGGCGACTTTTAGACCATTTCGAACGTGGAAAACTTTTGCTGACCGGTGTAGAAATTCTGGTTATTGATGAAGCTGACCGTATGCTTGATATGGGCTTTATTCCGGATATCGAACGTATTTGCAAACTTATTCCTTTTACCCGCCAAACTTTGTTCTTTTCGGCTACAATGGCACCGGAAATTACAAAATTGACCGAACAATTTCTACATACACCTGTTCGTATCGAAATCGCGAAAGCGTCTTCTACCGCCGAGACGATTACACAAAAGCTTGTCGCTTCCGGTCGCAAACCATGGGAAAAACGAGCAGTTTTGCGTGATCTTATCCATAATGAAGGTGATGAATTAAAAAACGCGATTATCTTCTGTAATCGTAAAAAAGACATTTCAGAACTTTTCCGCTCTCTCGTTCGGCATGAATTCAGTGTTGGTGCTCTTCATGGAGATATGGACCAACGTTCGCGCATGTCTATGCTGGCAAACTTCAAAGATGGGAAAATTGCTTTATTGGTAGCATCTGATGTCGCAGCCCGCGGGCTTGATATTCCTGACGTCAGTCACGTGTTCAACTATGACGTTCCGACACATGCAGAAGATTACGTTCATCGTATCGGTCGCACAGGACGTGCCGGAAAATCCGGTAAAGCTTTCACCATTGTTACCAAGGCCGACAAAAAATATGTCGACGCCATAGAAAAGATGAGCGATCAAAAAATCGAATGGTATGATGGCGACTTATCTTCTCTAGTTCCGGAAGAAAACGGTAAAGACTCCGATCAGAAACACACAAAATCATCGGAGTCGAAATCTCCCGCGAGTGGAAAGCAGACCGAATCCACCGAACCTAAACGCCGGAAAAAACAGACAAAGACCAATGGCGAAAAAACCGACAGTTCTGGCGACAAACAGACTGCTTTTCCGGTCAACCAACAGCAGATACGGTCTCAAAGACACAATCAAGACAAATACTCGTCAAAAGAGCCCCCCTCACCCAAGGGATTTGGGAACGATATTCCCGCATTTATGCTTATTGATACGAAAAGGTGAATTCTTTTCGCCTGCTGTGCTTAAAAACGTTAGGAAATAGCGCAAACACAACGCTTACTACAGCGCGTAAATGTTGATTAGCGGATAATAAGACTTACACGCTGGTCTACCTCTTAATGAATGAATATAAAAAGGCAGCTCATAAAACAAGCTGCCTTTTTCATGAATATTCGAAGGATATAATATTCAAGCCTTCAGGCGTTGAAGAACCCTGTTTTTACCCAAAAGGGGCAGCAAAGCAGCCATTTCCGGCCCGTGGTCCAATCCTGTCAATGCTTGCCGCAATGGCATAAAAAGCGTTCTTCCCTTGCGGCCTGTCTGCTTTTTCAAGGCATCCGTCCAGACTTTCCAGCTATTTTCATCAAGTTCGCCATCTGGCAAAAGTGAAGCTGATTGATGAACATATTCACGGTCTTCCGGTGAAACTGCATCGAACGTTTTGTTCACCTCCAAATTGTCCCACCAGTTTTTTGCTTCACACACTTTATCGATATTGCCCCGAACGGCATACCAGAACCGCTTGGCGTCTTCACCTTTGATGCCAATCTTTTCCAGTCTCGCTTTTACTTCATCAAATTCAAGCTCATGCACAATGTGCTTATTGAGCGTCAACAAATCAGCCGGGTCAAATTTCGCTGACGACTTTGATGCGGACGTGAGATCAAAATGTTCAAGCAGTTCCTTTTGATTTCGACAAGCAGTCACATTTTCAGAAGTACCGATAAGAACTGCCAGAGATTCGACTGCTAAAGGCTCGAATCCCTCTTCTCGCAACGAGCGGATAGACAGATCACCTTTGCGTTTAGACAGCCCCTCACCCGAAATCGTCGTCAAAAGATTGATGTGACCGAATGTCGGCGCTTTTGCACCAAGTGCTTCAAAGATAGCAATTTGTACACCGGTGTTTGTGACATGATCGTCGCCGCGTATAATATGGGTTATCCCCATATCGATGTCGTCCACGACCGATGGCAGTGTATAAAGATAACTGCCATCTTCACGAATAAGTATCGGATCGGACATCGAGGCAAGATCTATCGTCTGTGGACCGCGGACCACATCGTCCCAGTGCACATCTGTCCTTCTGGTCTTGAAAGGGTCCGATTCAAAATTAGGCAATTTGAAACGCCAATGCGGTTTTCTCCCCTCCTCTTCGTAAGCCTTGACCTCCTCCGGTTTAAGTTTCAAGGATTCACGTCCATAAATGGGCGGGAGTTTACGCGACAAACGAATTTTACGCCGTCTTTCGAGCTCTTCCGGTGTTTCGTAACAGGGATAAAGAAGGCCTTGCTCTTTGAGCTTTGCTACAACTTCATTATATCGATCAAATCGCTTGGATTGATAATAAATTTCGTCAGGTTTTATCCCCAACCAATCAAGATCGACGCCAATACCGTCAATATATTCCTGTTTCGACCGTTCAAGATCGGTATCGTCAAAACGTAAAACATATTTACCTTGCTTGGCTTTTGCAAAAAGCCAATTAAACAAAGCTATTCGGGTGTTTCCAATATGAATATAACCGGTTGGAGACGGTGCAAAACGAACTTTAATCATAAATATAACTCAATTTTTATCGCGAAAACGATTGGTAATAGGGTAACGCCGATCGCGGCCGAAATTCTTGTGACTGATTTTCACACCGGGAGCCGATTGGCGTCTTTTGTATTCGGATATGTATAACAAATGCTCGACTTTTTCGACTATCTCGCGTGAATGCCCCCGTTGAACAATGTCCGAAACACTCATTTCTTCATCGACGAGGCAACGAAGAATATCGTCCAATACAGGATAAGGTGGAAGCGAATCTTCATCCTTCTGGTTCTCACGGAGCTCGGCAGTCGGAGCCTTTTCAATAATATTCTGGGGTATGACGGCTGCTTTAGGCCCTAAACCATTTATCGGAAAATGGTTGTTACGCCAGTTGGATAGTGCATAAACCTGCATTTTATAAATATCTTTGATCGGATTGAAACCGCCATTCATATCGCCGTAAAGAGTGGCATATCCGACAGAAATTTCAGATTTGTTACCGGTCGTTACCACCATTGAGCCAAATTTGTTGGATATAGCCATCAAAACCGTACCACGCGTACGGCTTTGCAAATTTTCTTCGGTAATATCCGGTTTGCGCCCCTGAAAAAGCGGTGTCAAAATATCCTCAAATGCCTCGACCGGTTTTGCAATTGGTACGGTATCATAACGACAGCCCAACATTTTGGCGCATTCCTCGGCATCCGTTATCGACTCTGAAGATGTATAGCGATAGGGAAGCATAACTGCATGAACACGCTCCGCACCTAAAGCATCTGTAGCAATAGCTGCCGAAAGAGCCGAATCGATACCGCCCGAAAGCCCTAACACTACGCTTTTGAATCTGTTTTTATTGACGTAGTCACCAAATCCCAAAACGCATGCCTGATAATCGGCAGCTAGGTCATGAAGCAATTTTTCTTGTGGACCTGAAAGACAAAACCATTTCCCATTCTGTTTTTGCCAATTGCTAAATGCCAAGTCACTTTCGAAATGTTTCATTTGAAAAGCATTCGAGCCATTTGCATTGAGTGCGAAAGACGCGCCGTCAAAAACGAGTTCATCCTGACCACCTATCTGGTTGGCATAAACGATCGGCAAAGAAGACTTCACCACCTGTTTTTTGACAACGTCGTATCTCAATTCCGGTTTTTCGCGGCTATATGGGGAACCATTCGGTACGAGAATAATTTCGGCACCATCAGCGGCAAGACGAGCTGCCACTTCGTCGTCGTTCCATATATCTTCACAAATCGGTAAACCTATTTTTATGCCGCGGAAATTGATCGGCTTCGGACGAGGACCCGGAGAAAAAACACGTTTCTCATCAAATTCGCTATAATTCGGGAGGTCGAATTTACGACATTCAGCAATGATCTTTCCCTCATCAAGAAGGAGTGCAGAATTATAAACATGACCTTTTCGACGGAGAGGAACGCCGATAATGATACCTGCACCTTTGGTCGTAACAGTTGCAAGCTCGCTGATTGCTTTTTCGCATGCTTCATTAAAAGACGGTTTTAAAACCAGATCTTCAGGCGGATAACCGCTAATAAAGAGTTCAGTAAACAGTAAAAGATCGGCACCCGCATCGCTTGCTTGCCTGTGGGCGTCAAGTGCAAGTTTTAAATTGCCTTCAATGTCACCAACAACAGGGTTTAATTGTGCAATTGCGAGCGTGAGGTCATTTTCTATCAACTTTTTGGTCATGATCTTGATTTAGCCTGTCATCGTTGCACTTGCAACGGCATAAGTTAAACGAAAAACAAGGTTTGAATAATCACTGTAATCCATATGCATAGTGTTAAGATAATAGAGAGCAAAACTGCTAATGAGCCTGCGTCTTTAGCGATTTTAATTTCTTCGCGATAATCGTGTGTGACGGCATTGCACGCCGCTTCAATCGCCGTGTTCAGCACCTCTACGATAATAACAAAAACAATAGATCCTGTAAGTAGAAGAAAGCTACCCCATTCTTTAGTGATAAAAAAAGCTATGGGGAGAGAAACTAAAAAAACTACAGCTTCTTGAATAATAGCTTTTTCGTGGGTTAGCAAATATCCGAGCGCATGAAGGGAATTCAAAAATGCCTTGAATAATCTCTCCATGCGTTCACCATTCAGTTTGTAGATTAAACTGCTTTTATTCCCGGTTTCATGCCGAAGCCTTTACTGTCTCGGCATCACGTTGTTTTTTCAACAATTCCGCAACAAGAAATGCCAATTCCAGAGCCTGATCTGCATTAAGCCTTGGATCACAATGCGTGTGATAACGATCAGAGAGGTGATCTACCGAAATAGCATGTGCACCACCCGTACATTCTGTTACGTCACGACCGGTCATTTCGATATGAATGCCACCGGGATAGGTTCCTTCCGCATGATGAACTGCGAAGAAATTCTCCACCTCTTTCAGGATACGCTCGAACGGACGGGTTTTATAGCCGTTTGCGGTTATTGTGTTCCCATGCATCGGATCGCAAGACCACACGACCTTCTTGCCTTCGCGTTCGACGG
The DNA here is from genome assembly GCF_016100455.1 of Bartonella sp. M0283. NCBI lineage: Bacteria > Pseudomonadati > Pseudomonadota > Alphaproteobacteria > Hyphomicrobiales > Bartonellaceae > Bartonella > Bartonella sp. M0283. Next base: position 1,029,784 of record NZ_JACFSK010000001.1, read on the forward strand.
CGCGAATAAGCTGCGGCAAATGGTCTTCGACTTTATCATATCCGAACCGTGCTATCAGAGTAAGTCTGCCCGGCTCGTTTTCCGGATTGAGTATATCAATGAGCCTTATCAGATCATCCGGATCAAGTGATGGTCCGCATTTGAGACCAATCGGGTTTTTAATGCCACGGCAATATTCGACATGGGCATGATCGGACTGACGGGTGCGGTCACCAATCCAAAGCATATGACCCGATGTTGCATACCAATCACCTGAAGTTGAATCCACACGGGTCAATGCTTCTTCATAACCAAGAAGGAGACCTTCATGGCTGGTATAAAATGACGTTTCCCGAAGTGATGAGTTGGTTTTCGGCGTAATTCCGATTGCCCGCATAAAATCCATCGTTTCCGAAATCCGTTGTGCCAGCTTGCTATAACGTTCACCTTGCGGGCTGTTTGCTATAAAACCCAGCATCCATTTATGGACATTATCAAGATTGGCATAGCCTCCTTGAGCAAAAGCACGCAGCAAATTCAATGTTGCAGCAGACTGCCGGTAAACCTCCGACATACGTTGGGGATCGGGAGTACGGGATTCTTTATTGAACTCTATGCCATTAATGATATCGCCACGATATGACGGTAACGTTACGCCATCTTTGGTTTCGGTATCAGAAGATCTAGGCTTTGCAAATTGACCGGCAATGCGGCCAACCTTGACAACCGGCTTTGACGCCCCGAAAGTAAGCGCAATAGCCATTTGCAAAAACACCCGGAAAAAATCACGGATGTTATCTGCTTCATGTTCTGCAAAACTTTCCGCGCAATCGCCACCTTGTAAAAGAAATGCCTTACCTTCGGCAACCTGGGCCAGCTCGTGTTTTAAATTACGTGCCTCGCCAGCAAAAACTAAAGGAGGATAACGACGCAATTCGCTTTCAACATGAGCCAATGCTACAGGGTCAGGATAGGTCGGTACCTGCTTGATCGGTTTTGATCTCCAAGATGCAGGCGTCCAATTTTTAGTCATCATTATCTCGCTTCACAGTATAAATCATAAGATAAGCGCACTTCCACCGGAAGATTATGGAATGTTCGCGATGAGGCACTTAACAATTTTCCGATATAAGCAGAATTGTTGTTTAAAGCCAAGACACAGGCTCTTCTAATCAAAAAAATTGATTATTTTTATCGAAATTCAACAATTTTTCTCGTCTATCAGTTCAGTTTTCAATTAAGCTTTTTCCCGTTTTCATAAACGTATGTCGGCTTATACATTGTGACCAATTCCTCTGAAGCAGTCGGATGAAGTGCCATAGTTCTGTCAAACACATCTTTTGTTAGATTGCCTTTGAGAGAAACACCAAGCAGTTGTGCCATCTCGGCGGCATCGTGTCCCAATATATGGGCACCGACAACGACCCGCGACGAGCCGTCGACAACAAGTTTGGTGAGCATTTTTTCACTGTTTCCTGAAAGTGTATTACGCATAGGACGGAAAAGCGCGCGATAGACCTCGACACGTTTGAACTTTTGTACAGCTTCTTCTTCTGTCATTCCGACTGTACCGATTTCAGGCTGGGAAAATACAGCCGTCGCAATCAATTCATGATCCGGAGCGACCGGATTATTTTTGAAAGCAGTTTCAATAAAACACATAGCCTCATGAATCGCGACCGGTGTCAATTGTATGCGGTCAGTCACGTCACCGACAGCCCATATATTATCAGCAGTCGTTTTCATGTATTCGTCAACGATAACTGCATTATGAGAATTGCATTTTACCCCGGCTTTATCGAGGTTCAAGCCTTCCGTATTGGGCGAGCGCCCGAGTGCCAGCATTACTTTTCCCACTGTCAGGGTTTCGCCATTCGAAAGCTCGACTTTAAAGTTTTCCGCTTCTTTCTCGACTTTGTTGATCGTTGCATGATAAACAATGCGGATGCCTTTTTCCTGCATCGCATCGTTTAACAATTGCCGCAAATCGGAATCGAATTTGCGCAAAACAAGATCACCTCTGTAAACGAGCGTTGTTTTCACGCCCAATCCGTGGAAGATATTTGCAAATTCTACCGCGATATAACCGCCTCCGGCAATCACAATTGATTCCGGTAATTGTTCGAGGTTAAAAGCTTCATTAGAACTGATACACAATTCATGACCGATAATTTCGGGATGACGGGAAACATGTCCGCCTGTAGCAATGAGGATTTTTTCAGCACTAATTTCTTCGTCCGTTTTCTCTATCTTCAAGGTGTGTGCATCAACAAAAACAACGCGGCTCTCGAATATCTTGACATGATTATTATCAAGCCCTTTACGATAAAGCCCTTCGAGCCGCGAAATTTCCTTGTTTTTGGCCGCAACAAGTTTTGCCCAATCAAAATGGGAACCGCCGACAGTCCATCCAAAACCATGACTATCTTTGAATTCTTGAGAATATTGGGAGGCATAGACAAAAAGTTTCTTCGGAACACATCCACGAATAACGCAAGTGCCACCCATCCGATATTCTTCTGCTATAGCAACTTTTTTGCCGAGTGCACCGGCCAAACGCGCTGCACGCACGCCACCCGAGCCACCACCTATTACAAATAAATCAAAATCATAAGATGACACAGGCTATTCCTTTCAATTCGGTTATGCAGTCTTTTATATGGTGTAATCGCACCAAAATTGTAAGCCAACGTAATGCAATTCACTTTACTCCAGTTCTGCAATACCGAAATTTTGGAATTTTTGCCAAAAAAAATAGCGGCAAATATGCCGCTATTTCCAAGAATCACCGAAAAGTTATTATTGAGCTGGTACCGGAGCTTTTGGTTTAGCTGTCGAAGGCGCTGTCGGTGCAGCAGGCGCGGCACGTTTTTGTGTTCCAACCTTTTGAGCCATTGCTTTACCAACATTTGCCGCTAAATCTTGAGCAACGCCTTGACGCCATACGTCGTAGGCCGAAAGAATATCCTTGACTGCAACCGGTCCTTCTGTGAGCAATTTCTTGCCTGTATCAGACGTGTAGAAAGCGGTAATTTGGTCAAGTTCTGCTTGTGAGAAATGCTTGGCATAAGCACGCGCTGCTTCCTTTTCAAGATCGGCACGACGTTTGACCAACGCCATGGCCTGCTCGTCGACCGTATCGGAAATGATATTCGAAAGATTAGGGTCTTTGCGCATGAGCTCGTCTTTCAAATCACGAGCGGTGCTTGGCAGAAATTCATCAAATTGGTCTGTTGCATGGATTGCTGCGATTGCTTTTTGTGCTGATTGCAAGTGGGCTTCGCTAATATCGTCAGCATGGGCAAAATTGATTCCGATACTAACAATGGCAACCGTTCCCAGCGTTGCAGCAAGGCGGCGAATGGAAAATGCCGTATTCATTCAGTGGTTACTCCATAATTGTGGTCAATAATTCTTAGCCATTTTTTTCGTCAAGAAATATCCCGATGACAAAGACATTTACTCTAAAAATCCGACTCTTCCAAAACTTTTATTTCACCATTAGCCATTGCGACCACTGATTTGTTAGCCAAATTCAAAAATAATCCGTGCTCGACAACGCCGGGAATAGAGAAAAGCGCATTCGACAAACTCTCTGGATCAGAAATACGGCTAAATGATGCATCAAGAATAAAATGTCCACCATCAGTAACAAAAGTTTTGTTATTTTTGACGCGTAAAGAAATATTACCTGAAAGGCCAAGGCTTTTTGCAACGTCGACAATGGCCAGTTTTGTTGCTTCCAAACCGAATGGATTGACTTCAATCGGTAACGGAAATGCCCCGAGTGTTTTTACAAGTTTGGACTGATCAGCAATGACCAACATTCGGGCGGATGCGAAAGCCACAATTTTTTCCCGCAACAGAGCCCCTCCTCCACCTTTGACAAGCGCCATCTTCGGTCCGATTTCATCAGCACCGTCAATATCAAGGTCGAGACTGGGCATTTCATCAAGGCTAGCAACAGGAATTCCCAACTCACGACACAATTGTTCGGAGCGTTCCGATGTCGCAACACCTGTTACTTTCAGTCCTTCTTTTACTCTAAGAGCCAGTAAACGAATAAATTCATTAGCCGTTGAACCGGTACCAATTCCCAATTTCATTCCGTCTTCGACAAATTCAACGGCCTTTGCGGCTGCGGCTTTCTTTAATTGCAGAGAATCCATGACGATCAGTTTTTCCTAAAAAATGCTATTTACCTCTTACGTATCGGTCCAAAAATTGCAATCACTACGCGTAATGAAACAGCTCTTTTGGACAAAATTCGCCGATTTATACCCCGTTTTTATAGTTGATAAAAAAAATCCAGTTTACCCTTGATTTCAGCTCTAAAGTTTCATATGTTTGTCATGTTTATTTGAGTCGCATGGGTTAATTTGGACTTGGTTATCGATAATGATTGTTTGTTCGTGTAACGTAATAACTCAATCAGAGATCGAAGATGTGATCAATTCTCTGTTGGAAGAGGATTGTTGGCAATTGATTGTTCCCGGAAAAATTTATAAAGTACTGGCGAAGCGCGGCAAGTGTTGCTGTTGCTTTCCGAATATACTTGAAACTATTATTCGAGTTTCGGAAAATTTTCATCGCCTACATAATCGGGACGAGGCTGAAATTATCTCCTATCTTGATCGTGTGCGCGCATTACGATTGAAATATAGGAGAATAGGCCAACATGAAAGGTCACGAAAAGGTCATAGAGCAGCTTAATCATGCGCTCTTTTTGGAACTCGGTGCAGTCAATCAATACTGGATCCACTACCGTTTAACCGAAGATTGGGGTTACACAAAACTTGCCAATAAGGAACGTGAAGAGTCTATTGAAGAAATGGGCCACGTTGACAAGCTGGTAAAGCGCATTGTTTTCCTTGAAGGTCACCCTAATCTTCAAACTCTTGCGCCATTGCGCATCGGACAGAACATAAAAGAAGTTCTCGAATGCGACTTGGCTGGTGAATATGAAGCAAGAGAAGCTTATCGCGTTGCACGTGAACTATGTGCCGAACTTTCCGATCATATTTCGAAAAAAGTGTTTGACGAATTGTTGGAAGATGAAGAAGGACATATAGACTTTCTTGAGACACAGCTTACTCTTCTCAACAAGATTGGTGAAGAGAAATATGGTCAGCTCAATGCCGGTTCGGCCGAGCACGCTGAAGCAAAAGAGTAATTTTTTTGTTTATTGGCTGGGGCTCAAGAAAAACTTTGCTCCAGCCAGTTTCCTTGATTTGTTCTGTTTTAATTATATATTTTTAAAAAATATAATCACTCTCGCTAAAAAGAGTTTTGATTTAAGTAAGCCGTTTGACCGGTCAATTTATTAAGTGATCAGCTTGTTAAGCTAATTTTCTAGATAGAAAATTGAAAACCTGAACTTGATGCTGTCATGACAGTAGCAGCCCGCCAGTCATGTCACGTCATTCATGTTGTTAAAACCGGTGACTATGAGGAAATTTGTCCTACGGAAATGTCGCTCAATATTGTAGATTTTCAGCTTGCTATCAAATATCCCGACGCCGGATAGTTGATCGACGCATTTGACGTTTCATGAAGACCAATGAATATTCATCAATAAGATCGGGGCTTGATGTTTTACCTGTTTTTCAGCTATCCGAAACTAATGTCCAATGTCTTCCGATTGATCAATCCAGAATAACAGGCCACCTACTTTTCTTAATTTTATCATTCAAAATTCGGAACCTGACAAACGCAAATATTTCCTATGTTCATTCCAGGGGCGTGTTGGTCCACTTTCGATTGACGATATAATTTTGCCATTGTCTGTTACGACTATGCTTCCTTTGAGTTTCAGGGAAGTTTCGGTAATAACCTTTTGGTCCGGCCTGCAATTTATCAGATGAATATTACTGGAAAGTACGAGGATATCGTCATCAGGACAGGTCAAGTTGTTGCTATTTTGTTTTTCAATCACCGCTATTTTAAGCCCGCCTTCTTTTTGCGCGCGACAAGTACCCTGATCACAACTGAATTGGGGATTCTTCTGTTGGTCGTCAGATGACGGGCCGACAATTCCCTTCAAAGCGTATGAACGCAACCAAACTTCCGTTGTAAATCTGGTCGGTTTTATATCGGTGATATAAAGGGTTTTATGATCTATCAATCCGACTGCTCCTTTATCTTCAGATATAAGCAATAAAGGTCGTGTTTGATGAATGACAAAAGTTATACCGACAAAGAAGAATATTATAGAAAACAAACATAGTCTTGTTTTGAAAAACAGCAGGACTACGAGGCCGATGGATAAAAAAACCAATGCTATAGGGGGTATCAGCCCCGGATTGACGTCGGGAGAAATCGAAGCCACGCTATAAGCTATCTTTTCGACAATTTTCACCCCTACTCCCATAATTTGCAAGGGCCACCACTCCACACCAAAAGGCATAAGCAGCGCGGCAGCGAGAGCGAAAGGCATGACAGCAATCGACATAACAGGAAAGGCTAAAGCGTTGCTAAGAACGCCTAAAGGTGCCGTGTTGGAAAAATGATAAGCGGAAAAAATCCCGCTTGCGAGTCCCGCAACAAGTGATGCGACGGCTGTAGAGAGGACCGGAAACAGAATAATTCGCATCACGCCAGCGCCGAAAAACATTGGTGTTGTCTGAAAACCGGATTTATGTTTCCGGCTCCACCATCCGAATGTTGCAACCAGCGCGCCGGTTGCCGAAAACGACATTTGAAAGCTCGGCCCCAACACTTCATGCGGAAACACAACCAGAGTTATAATCGCTGCGATAGCAAGGTTACGCATTGTAATTGCGGAACGATCAAAAATTATTGCCACAAGCATAACCGCAACCATCACGAAACTGCGTTGGGCGGCAACGTCCGAGCCGGACAATAACAGATAAAAAGCGGATGCAAACAACGCAGCCGCAGCAGCAATTTTCTTTGATTGATAGCGCGAAGCAAAAGAAGGAAATAGTGCAAGCAATGTCCGGATAACAATTAAAACCATTCCGGCGACCATCGCCATATGTAAACCCGAAATAGACAATATATGGGAAAGTCCGGCTATGCGTAATGCTTCATTTGTTGCCGGTAAAATACCGCCCCTCTGGCCTGTAATAAGTGCCGCTGCTATGCTACCTGTTTCGCCGCCTATCGCATTGATTATTCTGTTCGTCATTGCCAATCTGAGACGCGCGACTGCTAGAGAGAACCTTTCCAGTGATGAGATGGGTGGCACAACAAAAATCTTCGTCGGTTTACCGACAAAATATCCTTGTGCGCCGATTGATTGAAAATAGTTTGCGAAGCTGAAATCATAACTGTCAGGACGTATCGGTCCGGAGCTCGCCCGTAATTTTGCACGTCCTTCGATGCCATCTCCGGGTTCAAATTCTGTGTTATTACCGGAAAATGTTAGTTTTGCACGTTCGGGAGCGTGATTGAGATGTGGTTTTTCGGTGGAAATTATATCCACGACCAACCGTGATTTCCCCCGTGTTACCTTTTCAACAGAGATAATCCGTCCTTTAATTGTCGAAGAGATATCACTCCCGAGCATTGGCGTAGACAGGCGCAAGGTTTCTATTTTCGAACACAAAGCACCAAGAAAAATGCACATTGCCAAACCGGTTATATAAAAGGCCGGACGAAAGTGACGGGAGAGAATAAATATCCCGATTGCGATCATAGAAAACGCTGTAAGAGTTCTGCCATCAGGTTCGTAAGAAAGTCCGAAATAGATGACTACCCCGACAGTCATGAACACAGGTATTAGTAAAAATAATAATCCTTGTTCGCGTTCGAAAATGAATGCGGAATACCCCCGCAAAAATATATCGGCGAGTTGTTTATAAAGCCGCTTTAACCCTGTTTTATGTGGAACGATAAATGGTATATCATCTGGCAGACTCACGACATGCCGTTCAAGCGGACTGTAAAGCTGCGCAACAGACCTCGTTCTGGTCTTAACGGATTGGCTGTTCAACCTTTGCGCATTTGATTTGCTTTCTAACGCATTTCTCTGCTTTATAATTCTATCCGTCCCCGTTGGTATGGCTGGTGCATGGTGCTGAGTCTATGCTAATGGTTCGACGCCATACTGACAATGGAATACTCATAGAAATCTGGAGACATTATGTCCACGCCTGTAGTTACACGTTTTGCCCCTTCACCAACCGGTTTTCTCCATATCGGAGGGGCGCGTACCGCTCTTTTCAACTGGCTTTATGCCAAACACACTGGCGGCAAGATGCTGCTCCGCATTGAAGATACCGACCGCGAAAGATCAACAAAAGCTGCCGTCGATGCAATTATTGACGGATTGAAATGGTTGGGACTGACATGGGATGGCGATCCCATTTCACAATTTTCGCGCGTTGACCGGCATCGCGAAGTAGCAGAAGAACTCGTCAAAAAAGGTCAGGCCTATTATTGTTATGCAACGCCGGAAGAATTGACCGAAATGCGTGAAAAAGCGCGCGCAGAGGGAAAGCCGCCGCGTTATAACGGCATATGGCGTGACCGCGACCCTTCAGAGGCGCCGAAAGGTGTAAAGCCGGTCATTCGCATCAAAGCGCCCCAACAGGGCGAGACAATTGTTCATGACCGCGTTCAGGGGGATGTACATTTTCCGAATAAAGATCTCGACGATTTCATTATTCTTCGTTCGGACGGCACGCCAACATATATGCTTGCGGTCGTTGTAGATGATCATGACATGGGAGTAACCCATGTTATCCGCGGTGATGATCACTTGACCAATGCGGCCCGCCAGACAATTCTATTCAATGCTATGGGCTGGGATGTTCCGGTTATGGCTCATATCCCGCTCATCCATGGGGCAGATGGTGCAAAACTTTCAAAAAGGCATGGTGCGCTCGGCGTTGATGCCTATCGTGCCATGGGGTACTTGCCTATTGCCTTGCGCAATTATCTTGTTCGTCTCGGCTGGAGCCACGGAGACGATGAAATTATGTCGACCGAAGATATGATCTCGTGGTTTGATATTGACGACATTAACAAAGGTGCAGCGCGCTTCGATTTTAAAAAGCTCGAAGCGATCAATGGTCAATATATGCGTATGAGTGACGATAAAGATTTGTTTGACGCTGCGCTTTCTATTCTGCCCGAGATTGAAGGTGGTAAAGAACTACAGGCCAAATTGAACGAGAAAAATCGTTCAGAATTCCTAAAGGCAATGCCGGAGCTCAAAGAGCGCGCAAAGACACTTGTCGAGCTTATTGATAATGCTGCTTTTATCTTTTCTGACCGTCCATTGAAACTCGATGAAAAGGCAACCAACCTATTAAGTGACGAAGGCAAGACCATCCTCAAAGGGATTTATCCTGCTCTCGAATCTTGCACCGACTGGACCAAAGAAAAGCTTGATCATATTATCCGGAACTATGCTGAAGAGGCTCAATTAAAGCTCGGTAAAGTTGCTCAGCCATTGCGTGCAGCATTAACCGGAAGAGCCGTTTCGCCAGGCGTTTTCGATGTTCTTGTCATTTTAGGACGTGACGAGTCGCTTGGACGAATTCGTGATCAGATTGCTTAAGGAAAAATTGCAAAACAAGCTTTATAATCTGAAAACGACTTTAATATTTATAGATTAATTTTGCACCACAGCCTTTTTTTTAAAGGGCTGTGGCTTTTTTTCTTAACAGTTTGAATAGAAATCAGAAGTTGCAAGAATTCCCCTGCATTTTTACGCAATTTTTTAAAATTGAATCACACAAGATTGACACCGGTAACGAAAAAATACGCAACTTAGACATTGCAAGCAGGCTCTTTTCGGATAATCTGGAAAACAACACAGGCATTGGACATGAGCCGCAGTCATTACCTGTAATGTGAACGCGGTACCTCATCGTTTGTGGGGTGGAGGTTCTGAAAGGGAAGACATATGATAGATAATAAAGCACATATAACTGTTGACGGTAAAAGCATTGAGCTTCCGGTACGTAAAGGCACTATGGGGCCAGACGTTATCGAAATTGCTCCGCTCTATAAAGAAACCGGAACATTCACTTATGATCCCGGTTTTACGTCAACAGCTTCTTGTGAATCTAAAATCACTTTTATCGACGGAAACAAAGGCGTATTGCTGTATCGTGGCTATCCGATAGATCAGCTTGCAGAACAGGGCGATTTCTTGGAAACTTGTTACCTGCTTCTATACGGTGAACTTCCGAGTAAAAAACAAAAAGAAGATTTTGACCGCACAGTGCGCGAACATACAATGGTTCACGAACAGTTTTCGCGATTCTTTCACGGCTTCCGCCGCGACTCACACCCGATGGCTGTGATGGTGGCTTGCCTTGGAGCAATGTCGGCCTTCTATCACGATTCACTTGATATCGCTGATCCCCGTCAAAGAATGATCGCATCAATCCGGTTGATTTCGAAAGTACCGACTCTCGCCGCTATGGCCTACAAATATTCAATTGGCCAACCGTTTGTTTACCCACGCAACGACTTGGGCTACGCTGCTAATTTCCTGCAAATGTGCTTTGCTGTTCCTTGCGAAGAATATAAAGTTAATCCGGTGCTGGCAAGCGCTATGGATCGTATTTTCATTCTTCATGCCGACCATGAACAGAATGCTTCGACATCAACTGTTCGTCTAGCCGGTTCTTCGGGTGCCAACCCGTTTGCTTGTATTGCTGCCGGCGTCGCCTGCCTGTGGGGTCCTGCTCACGGCGGTGCTAATGAAGCCTGCTTGAAAATGCTTCAGGAAATTGGTTCGGTTGATAGAATTCCTGACTTTATCGCACGCGCCAAGGATAAAAACGATCCTTTCCGCCTGATGGGATTTGGTCACCGCGTCTATAAAAATTACGACCCGCGTGCAAAAATCATGCAAAAGACATGTCATGAAGTTTTGACTGAACTTGGTATCAAGGATGATCCGCTTCTCGACATCGCTATGGAACTCGAACATATTGCTCTTAATGATGAATATTTCATCGAGAAGAAGCTTTATCCGAATGTTGATTTCTATTCCGGCATTACATTGAAAGCTCTCGGATTCCCGACCGATATGTTCACGGTTCTGTTTGCCTTGGCACGTTGTGTTGGTTGGGTTGCACAATGGAAAGAAATGATCGAAGATCCTGCACAGAAGATCGGCCGTCCGCGTCAACTCTATACCGGTGCTGCACGGCGTGACTATGTTCCTATCGACAAACGGAAATAATTTGCTTCGGAAATATTCAATTTTCAGAAAGATAAAAATTATAACCCCGCCACAACATTTTGTGACGGGGTTATTTTTAATTCAAACATTACGTTAGAGACCAAGATAGCGTCGTTAAAAAAGTTGGCTATTTAGTGTCTTCGGCGAATCCCATAAATTCACTCAACTCTACTAACCGACATTCGCCGCCGGTCACACGCCGGTCACAACCGGCATAAGACGCATCTTCAGCCGGTTGCCTGCATTCGCGTAGCGTTAGCGACTGCCCATATAGTCTGGTTGGGCAATGGCATGATTTAACGCACTTTATTGGGCAGTATATCCGCCATCAATAACCAATTCCGAACCGGTGACAAAACCGGATTCATCGGAAGCAAGATAAAGAATACCGTAAGCAATATCGTCCGGTACTCCTAATTTTCCAATCGGGTGGAGAGCTGTTAACTCTGCTTTTCTTTCCTCGACATTGCCGCTGTCTATGGCATTTTGTTCAACCATCGGTGTCCAGATATAGCCAGGATGGACGGAATTGACGCGAATTCCATAACCCGATTTTGCGCAATGCAATGCAGCAGATTTCGTGAAAAGGCGAACCCCGCCCTTACTTGCGTTATAGGCAGCAAGCGTTGGATCCCCAACCAAGCCTTCGATCGACGACAAATTGATAATCGAACCGCTCTTTTGATTTTTCATCACACGTATCGCTTCGCGTGTTCCAAGAAAAACCGCATCAAGGTTGATTGATAGCAGAAAGCGCCATTTTTCCAAAGTTTCGTCTTCAGCGGAAGCCGAATGACCAACGCCGGCGTTATTCACCAGAATATCCAGCCGGCCAAAGAGACTTACTGTGTCGTCAACGACTTTTTTCCATTGGTCTTCCTTGGAAACGTCATGTTTCATATATTTTGCAGTACCGCCGGATTTATTAATTTCCGCCTCTACTTTTTTGCCTTGCACTTCATCAAGATCGGTCAAAACAACCTTCGCACCTTCTTTGGCTAGAAGACGTGATGTCGCCTCGCCCAAACCTTTTGCACCGCCTGTAACGATTGCAACTTTGTCTTTCACCCGCATAGTAAATTCTCCTCATAGCTACATTGAAATAGTATTCAATTTTAATCGCAATTATCGAATGTTATCAGAAGAATTGATTATCTTACAATTGTCAATTTTTCGGCTGCACGCGTAATTGCAGTATAAAGCCAACGTTCGCGCGTATCACGAAAAGCAAAACTTTCATCAAATAATACAACATTATCCCATTGCGAGCCTTGGGCTTTATGGACCGTTAAAGCATAGCCATAATCAAAATCATCATAACGGCGCTTCATTTGCCAGGAAATATCGCTTTCCGGATCATCAAAAACTGCTTTCAATAACTTGATTTTTGCAACACCGCGATCATCATCTTCCGGAGTGACGAGCAAACTTATACCGGGTTTTACCGTTTCCTTGGATGCCGTCATTACTCTCCATAACGACCCATTCAACAAACCTTTGGCCGGATCATTGCGCAAGCAAACAAGCTTATCGCCGGCTTGCGGGTAATCGGCTGTAAAACCCTTGAGTTCTCTTAAACGCTTATTATAAAGGCGACGTGTTCGATTAATGCCGACGAGAACCTGATCAGCTTCGAGAACCAATTGCTGGTCAACCTGTTTCCTCGTTATGACCCGAGCCGCACCATAGTCGCCATAATCAATATCACGACCTTCACGAACATCCATTGCCAGACGGATAATCGGGTTATCCCGTGCCTGACGGTGAATTTCCGTCAAAAGGAAATCCGGTTCATGTTCGGTAAAAAATCCGCCTCCCGATATTGGCGGCAATTGCCCAGGGTCACCCAATACAAGAATAGGGGTTCCAAAGCTCATGAGATCACGGCCGAGCTGTTCATCAACCATCGAGCATTCATCAATGACAACAAGCTTGGCCTGAGCAATCGGACTTTGACGATTGAGTGAAAACATCGGTGCCATTGATGTTTTACCCGTATTTTCGTCGGCAACTTCTTCTTCACCCCGTGGGCGATATATCAAAGAGTGAATAGTTCGCGCATTACTTGCGCCTTTTGAACGCAATACCTGAGCGGCTTTACCGGTGAAAGCGGCAAATTGAACCGTACCATCGACGCTTTCGGCAAAATAGCGTGCCAAGGTCGTTTTTCCTGTGCCCGCATAGCCAAACAAACGAAAAACCTGAGACTGACCATTTTTAAGCCAATTTGCGACACTGGTCAGTGCTTTATCTTGTTGTGGTGAAAATTGCATAGCTTATCCAAACAGGATTCGACGGTTCAGAGCAAGTCCATTATAGTCCTTTTAAAAACAGCACCTGTGTTTTTAGGGAGGAAGATATGTCCTACATCGATTTCTGTCATCATTTCAATCTCGAAATCCCGCTTATTCAAGCTCCAATGGCGGGAGTTTCAACACCGGAGCTTGCGGCAGAAATCTGTAATAATGGCGCTATTGGCTCTCTGGGATTGGGCGCATCCTCGCCTGATGCTGCATCTCGGGCAATCGAAACATTAAAAAAGGCCACAAGGCGACCTTTTAATATCAATTTTTTCTGCCACAAGCCTATCAAACCCGACAAACAAATTGACGACGCGTGGCTTCAGAAATTAAGCCCCCTATTCCACAAATTTAACGCCGAACCACCTCGAACTTTGCGGGAAATCTATAGCAGTTTTTATATGAACGACGAATTGTTCGAGCTCGTCATGAAAGAAAAACCGGCAATTGTCAGTTTCCATTTCGGACTTCCGGAAACAGCAAAAATCTCGGCAATGAAGCAAGCGGGAATATATCTCATAGCAACTGCAACCAATCTTGATGAAGCATTGGCTATTGAAAAAGCCGGTTTGGATGCAATTATTGCCCAAGGTTATGAAGCCGGCGGTCATCGGGGGACATTTGATGAAAATTTAGCGGACTCCTGTCTTTCTCTCAAACAGCTTTTAAAGGTAATTTTGAAAAATCTTTCCATCCCCGTCATAGCGGCTGGCGGGTTGATGGATGGTCAAGATATTGCAGAATGCATTAAAGCCGGTGCGAGCGCGGTACAAATGGGAACCGCTTTTATAGCCTGCCCCCAATCGCAAGCCGATAGCGGATATAAACAAACTCTCGCCAGCCAATCAGCATATCATACAGTTATGACACGTGCTTTCTCGGGGCGACCAGCGCGTGCGCTATATAATTCTTTTGTCGATTTCACCCGGCATCAATCGGATAAAGATGTGCCTCCTTATCCTTATGCCTATGACGCGGCAAAACAAATTGCCAATCTTGCCAAAGAACATCAGGACTTCGGGTTTGGTGCCTATTGGGCTGGCCAAGGTGCTCCCTTTTCCCGACCAATGGACGCAAAGAAACTCCTTGCTTGCCTCAAAAAAGAATTTCTTGCTGCTATGCAATCGTCATAAAAATAGCGTTTAAAAAAGGCCCCTACCTTGCGGTAGAGACCTTCAAACTGGTTTATCGTTTAGCTTTCCGTTATCACATGCCGTCCGGACCACGGTTCATCGCCGAAACACCTGTACGACATATTTCTACCAATCCCAAAGGCTCCATAATGGAAATAAACTGATCGACTTTGGCGGTGCGTCCGGTAATTTCGAAAATAAAATGTTCGACCGTTGCATCAATCACCTTGGCGTGGAATGCCTCGGCCAAACGCAATGCTTCCACACGATCGGCACCTTCACCTGTTACTTTTATAAGTGCCAATTCCCGCTCGATAGGTCCATCTTGCCCCTGCTCACGTGCACGAACAGTCAAATCGACCACGCGATGAACCGGTATAATCCGTTCCAACTGATGACGAATCTGGTTAAGAACTTGCGGCGTTGCCCGTGTCACAACCGTAATACGGGAAAGCTTTTCTGCATGTTCTGTTTCCGAAACTGTCAAGCTTTCAATATTATAACCGCGTCCCGAAAACATCCCGATAACACGGGCAAGCACGCCCGGCTCGTTATCAACGAGAACTGCAAGCATATGCGTTTCCATCGGGTCATTATTCGGCTCGATAAAATAAGCCGAACCAAAACTTAAATTCTGTGCGTTCATCATTCTATCCCTTATACGAGCGAGCGACCTTTTGCGTCGATAGCATTCTGAATTGATTCATCATTAGCTTCGTCAGGAAGAAGCATGTCATTATGTGCCCTACCCGATGGAATCATCGGAAAACAATTTTCCTGTTTGGCAACCACACAATCAAAGAAAACCGGCTTGTCGCATTCAAGCATTTCTTTAATTTTCTCGTCAAGTTCTTCCGGTTTCGAGCATCTTATGCCAACTGCACCATAAGCCTCGGCGAGTTTGACAAAATCCGGCATAGCATCTGTGTAGGAATTCGACAGCCTGTTTCCATGGAGAAGCTGCTGCCACTGACGCACCATTCCCATATAATGGTTGTTCAATATAAACACCTTGACGGGTGTTTTATGTTGCATTGCCGTTGCCAATTCCTGAATGTTCATCTGAATTGACGCATCGCCTGCAACACAAATAACCAGCGCATCAGGATGCGCAATTTGCACGCCGATCGAAGCCGGAAAGCCATATCCCATCGTCCCTGATCCACCCGATGTCATGAAATGGCGTGGTTCCTCGAAGCCATAATATTGAGCTGTCCACATCTGGTGTTGGCCAACTTCTGTTGTGATATATGCGTTTTTGTCTTTCGTCAGTTCATAAAGGCGTTTTATCGCATATTGCGGCATAATAACATCGGATCTGTGCTTATAAGCCAGACAATTCCGCGCTCTCCAGTGATTGATTTCATCCCACCAGACTTTTCTTGATTCTTTGTCAGGCACCGGTTTCAAAGCGCGTAAACTGCGCGTCATATTTTCCAGAACATGCGCAACATCGCCGACGATCGGGACTTCAACCTGAACAGTTTTGTTGATTGATGAAGGGTCGATATCGATATGAATAATTCTTGCTTTCGGTGCGAAAGCGTCAAGACGACCGGTAATACGATCATCAAAACGTGCACCGATGGCCAACATCACATCGCAATCATGCATTGTCATATTGGCTTCATAAGTACCGTGCATACCGAGCATACCCAGCCAATTTTTTCCTGATGCCGGATAAGCTCCCAATCCCATCAGTGTTGACGTGATAGGAAAATCACCGAGAGCAACAAGCTCACGCAACAATCTTACCGCATTGGCACCGGAGGAAATAACACCACCACCGGTATAAACTACCGGTTTTTTCGCTTCAGCGAGCATTGAAACTGCATATTCGATTGCTTTGGCGTTACCGTCCAATTGGGGGCGATAGCTTTGGCGTGGCATGGAGCGCGGCGCGGTATAAACGCCCGAAGCAAATTGTACATCCTTCGGTATGTCGATCAAAACCGGTCCCGGCCGTCCCGTTTGTGCAATATAGAACGCTTCATGAATGATGCGGGCGAGGTCGTTTACGTCTTTTACCAACCAGTTATGTTTCGTACACGGACGTGTAATACCGACGGTATCGGCTTCCTGAAAACCGTCTGTACCAATCAGCGTTGTAGGAACCTGCCCTGAAAAACAGACAAGCGGAATAGAATCCATCAATGCGTCCTGTAATGCTGTAACGGTATTTGTAGCCCCCGGACCAGATGTCACCAACATAACACCGACTTTACCGGTACTGCGGGCGTAGCCCTCTGCTGCATGACCAGCGGCTTGTTCGTGGCGAACAAGAATATGTCTAAATGAATTTTGCTGATAAATCTCGTCAAAAATCGGAAGAACGGCTCCGCCCGGATAGCCGAAAACATGTTTGACGCCTTGATCGATAAGCGCTTGCACTACTATTTCCGCACCAGACATTGCTTTTCCATCGAAACTGTCTTTTGGTTTTGGTTCTTCTTTCATTTTTCCTACTCGTCAACTGAATTCTTTGGCTAATAAAAAAGGCCCCCCAAGGGAGCCTGTTTCGCGTATGAGTGGCTATTAGCCGAATGGTTACACCATTTGCCCCATACGCGTTCGCACTACTAGAATAATCTGTTTCATGCGCGAAACATTATTATGCCTATGACAGCCCGTCAATCCAAAAGTTTCAATTTTTATCTAATATGTGTAGTTTATTAAGCAAAATCTTGATTTTCCGATTGCATATTTTTGTATAAAGCCTCTTCTATTATGTACGCGTCTTTTAAATCAACGTGTCAAAGCCGTGTGTAACAGACAATCGAATTCAATCGTCAGAGAAATACGTTTCTTGAATCTTGGAAGTTTTCCGCACTATTTTATATAGGTTTCAGGGATCACAAGAGCATTTTTGATATATCAGAAACCCGACATATTTCCCACTTTGTTTCCACTAACTAAAAACCTCAATTCTATGTCCGGCTTATGGGGTAACAAAAACGGATGGAGCACGAAGCAAGCGAGCTCTTGAATTCCTCAACACTATAGAGGAAATAATCGCCGGTTTATTCGTTCAATCAAATAGACAATGAGAACAAAGAGCCCAGTTCTGTTACCAAATACTGATCCGGTCGAAAAGTCAGGATGTCTTGCGAGTGACATATAAGTGTCCCGGCACAGGCTCACCCTGTTCGGCACGAACAACTATATTATTGACGCTTACACATTCAATATTGTGTTTTGCCAATTCATTCCGGATATAATCCTGGTTGTGGGCAAAACGTTGATGCGGCCCGACTTTATAGTTCAGTCCGTTAAATGCACTTTCAGAAAGTGTTTCGGTTGAAAAACCGAAAACTCCATGTTGTGCAAGACGTTCAGAAACTTTATCGAAAAACAATCCGATGTCCCCCATATAGGGTAGAACGTCGGTAGCGACGATTAAATCCCACTGTTCGGCAGAGCGTGTAACAAATTCCACGGCATCGCCCACAAACAGATGCTGGTAATCACCTTTTTCATGTGCAATCTCGATCATATTTTCGGAAAGATCGACACCGGTCTTGTCACTTGCCAGATCATCAAGTGCATCAGCCGAAAGTCCTGTGCCACAGCCAAGATCAAGCATTCGATCAAATTTCAAGTCGGGAAAAGCTGCTAATAACTGTTCTCGCAATTGTAACGGTACGTCATAGCCCAATTGATCAACCAGAATATAATCGAACATATCGGCATTTTGGTCGAATAAAGTTGCCACATAGGCTTTTGGAGCAGTCTTCGGCGTTTCTCCCCGATTAATAGAAGCAAGTCTCACTCTAATCCCGCCATAATCTTCGGGATCTGCTTCCAATGCCCGCCGATATGCTGCGGCTGCTTCATCAAATTTTCCCTGTTTTTCAAGGGAAAGCCCGAGGTTATAAAAATGTTCCAATTCGGCTTTATTCGTCTGTGCCACTTTGTTTTCTTCTTTCCGATAAATGACGGGCAATAATCGTACATACCATCAATTGTATCTGGTGAAATAACATGAGTGGCAAGACAATTGCGCCGATTGCCCCACCCGAGCCCGCAAAAATGGCATTTGCCATTGGCGCGCCACTTGCGAGACTTTTTTTCGAACCGCAAAAAGTAATTGTTATGCAGTCCTTCTCGTCGAAGCCTAACAATTTTGACCCATACCATGTGACAGTCAATACAATCGCTAGCAAAACCACGTCGATAATAATCATCACAATCAGATCGTGCCAGCTTGTGGTGTGCCACAATCCGCTTGTGGTTGCTTCGCTAAACGCAAGATAGACAACCAGAATAATTGACCCTCTGTCGACGATTGAAGTCAAGGATTTGTGTCGTACTATAAAATTTCCAATAAAGCGCTGGCAAAGCTGACCAAGAACAAACGGAATAAGCAGTTGCACAAGAATGCTTTCAAATGCCGTTGCCGATATGGTTGCGTTGCCACTGCCTGCGGAAAACAATAATCCGACAAGAAGCGGCGTCAAAAACATACCAAAAATGTTCGAGGCTGAAGCCGAAACAATTGCAGCAGGAATATTACCACCAGCGATGGACGTGAAAGCTATCGACGATTGGACCGTTGAAGGCAAGACGCACAAATAGAGAATGCCTGCATAGAAAGCAGATTCTTTCAACCCCGGAACTATGAAACCTGCCAAAACACCCAAAATTGGAAACAGAACAAATGTCGCAAGAAACACTGTCAAATGCAGTCGCCAGTGAACAATACCGGCTAGAACCGCTTGCCACGGTAACTTTGCTCCGTGCAGGAAGAATAGTAATCCGACAAAAATCTGCGTAAGCAACGAAAACCAATCCGCAGCTTTTCCGGATATTGGAGCGATGCTGGCAATGATAATTGCCACAATCAGCGCAGTTAAGAATTTGTCTGGCAAAAACTTCATTATTGTTATTCTTCTTGTTGTACGAAGAAAATGGAATAGTTGATGAGTAGCCCCTCGTATATGGACCTATCATTGTTCCGGCAAAGTGAGAGGCACCAGATTATATTTGAATCTTTGTGCATTGTCATAATAATGTGACGCAGATTTTTTAATGCCTTCTATTTCCTCATCGGTCAAATTTCTGACAAAACGTGCCGGATTGCCTACAATAAGTGACCGGCTTGGAAACTCTTTACCTTGAGTGACCAATGCACCGGCTCCCACGATCGACTCTTCGCCAATAACCGCGTGGTTCATAATAATAGCGCCCATTCCGATCAAACTTGTATCTCCAATGGTGCAACCGTGAAGTATAACTTTATGACCAATGGTACAATTTTTGCCAATTGACACTTCGATGCCGGCATCGGTATGAACCATTGTCAAATCCTGAATATTTGTTCCTTCACCAATAGTAATCGTTTCATTGTCCCCGCGTAAAACGCTTCCGAACCAAACACTGGAGCGCGGCTTTAAAACCACCTTTCCGATAATTTCGGCACTTTCTGCAACCCAGCTTGCTGCACTATCTTCAACAACGGGATCTATACCATCAAGCCGATAAAAAGCCATTCGCATTTCCCTCCGGAGATAAATTTCGGTTAGTCCGAATGTTTTGTTTTAATGATATTATCGAAACGATCATTCGCCTGTCCGGTTAGATTTGCCAAAACAATAACCGAACCGTCATCTTTAGACGTCTTTTTGATGACCTCACCATTCTTGTAAAGCCAATCAAGAAGACCATATTCATCCGGCTTGAGAACAATTTGCCGTTTGATCATTTCGCCAGATATTCGTTTTTCAATAATCGCGAGGAGTTTGTCAACGCCTTTGCCGGTTAGAGCAGAAACAGCCACAACCGACGTGAGAGAAGTGCGGGCAGAATCCTGCAAAGCAGCCAACGACACATCGTCGAGCAAATCGACCTTGTTCCAAACTTCTATAATGTGATGAGGATCATCTGTATCTACACCGAGACTTGATAAAATATTCAAGACATCCTGCGCGTGGGCGTGGTTTTCGACGTCCGACATATCGCGCACATGAAGGATAAGGTCAGCTTCGACAACCTCTTCCAATGTTGCTCTGAATGCTGCAACAAGATGGGTTGGAAGATCGGAAATGAATCCAACCGTATCCGACAACATCACCGTCTGTTCGTGCGGCAAGATTACTTTGCGCAATGTCGGATCAAGTGTTGCAAAGAGCATGTCTTTGGCCAGTACATCCGCGCCCGTCAAACGATTGAATAATGTCGATTTACCGGCATTGGTATAACCGACAAGTGCTATAACCGGATAAGGGACTTTTTTTCTTTTCGCCCTATGGAGTGCTCTTGTTCTGACAACTGTTTCAAGTTCACGCTTGATGCGGACGATTTTTGACTGCAAAATGCGCCGGTCAGCTTCAATCTGTGTTTCACCAGGTCCGCCGAGAAAGCCGCTACCACCGCGCTGTCTTTCCAAGTGGGTCCAACTTCTGACCAATCGACCCTTTTGATAATTGAGGTGGGCAAGCTCCACCTGAAGGACACCTTCTTTTGTTCTCGCCCTATCGCCAAAAATCTCGAGAATAAGAGCTGTGCGATCAATAACTTTGCAGTTCCAGGCTTTTTCAAGATTTCTCTGTTGGATCGGCGTCAGGGAAGAATCCATGACCGCAAGGTCGATTTTTTTATCAGAAACAATCTTGCCGATTTCTTCGACTTTTCCCTGACCTAACAAGGTTGCCGGACGCGGTTTTTCGATATTAACGGATATTTTTTCAACAACATCCAACCGGATAGCTTCGGCAAGCCCGACCGCTTCATCGATACGCGAGCGCGACGATGCTTCATAATTTTTCTTCGAGTTCTCCCGATCATATATGACGGGAACGATAACAATTGCTCGTGTTTCAACTGTTTGTCTTGAAACCAGTTTGTGGGTCTTGTCATGATCATCCATCATGACAAGCTAACCACAACAAAGAAGCGAAAAGACCGGAAAGTGAAAAAACCTGATCTTTTTGGCAAGAAAACTTTTTTCAACCGAAAACTCTTTTTTGAAGTTTCAACCGAAAATTCCTTTTTTAAAAAATGCCCGAGGAGCTATTCCCCCAAGAAATTATCCCGGAGGAGCTATTCAATATCCTCTTCTTCATCCAGCATCTGAACCGGTTGACTAGGCATTATGGTCGATATCGCATGTTTGTAAACGAGCTGGGAGTGCCCGTCACGTCGCAGCAACACGCAAAAATTGTCGAACGATGTTACTATGCCGGTAAGTTTGACGCCATTTACCAAAAAGATTGTAAGAGAAATCTTCTGTTTACGCACTGCATTCAGAAAGAGATCCTGCAGGTGCTGCGATCGTTCTGTCATTGTTCTTATACCTATATTTCGAACCGCATAAAATTCTATTTTGTTCATATCGAACAAAAAACCACCAGTTGTCAATCCGTAACTACAACCGCGCCCACAGCTTTAAGTAGCATAATATGTTAAACAGTTCAGGTTTTTCGGGCAATCATCATGGTGATAGGAAGCGTATTGCGCCAAACGTGAAAATTTCCCAAAGGAACCGCTTCGGCAAATGCAAGATGAATGAGGCGTGCATTAATTTTTTTGGATTGCTCTGCAAGGATGGCATTGGTTTCAAGCGTTACAGCATTGACAACCAGCCGTCCACCGGGCTTCAAACTTGTCCAGCAGTGGTCGAACAAATCGGGATGGGTAAAACCACCACCAATAAATATTGCATCGGGGCGTTCAAGGCCATCCAGACAGAACGGCGCTTCTCCTCTTATGAGCGAGAGACCAATAACTCCAAAGTGATCGGCATTTTTTAAAATCGTGTTTTGTCTACTCTCTTTTTTTTCAATTGCATAAGCACGTGTTCCTCTAGCGGCACGTAACCATTCAATCGAAATCGAGCCGCTACCGGCTCCAACATCCCACAATACTTCACCAAATTTCGGAGCAAGATGCGCCATAGTAACTGCCCTGACATCCTGTTTGGTGAGTTGACCGTCTGTGAAAAAGGCCTCATCAGGCAATCCCGAACAAAAACTAAATCCGAAATCTGCACTATCGGCGTGGCATTCAACCGCGACCAGATTGAGATTTTCGCAATCATCAAGGTCGAATTTATCAGCCTTTCGAGAGCGAATGCGCTGCTTTTCACCACCCAGGTGTTCCATGACAGTCAGTTCGCTTGCACCAAAACCATATTCTACTAAAAGTTTCGCAAGCTCTGACGGACTATCTTTGTTTTCCGACAGAATAATCAGCCGGTTATTGTTCTGCAATTGGCCGATTATAGAACGAATAGGACGTCCATTGATTGATAGACAAACTGTGTCTTGCAATGCCCAGCCGAGATGGGATGCGGCCAATGAAAACGACGACGGGTGCGGCAAAACCAATACCTCGGCTATAGGTAATTTTCGCAGTAAAGTTGCTCCTGCTCCGAAAAACATAGGATCTCCGCTGACCAGCGCGACAACATTTTGCCCTTTTAACGACAATATTCCGTCTACGCCTTTTGAAAAAGGTGACGGCCAAGGAATTAATTTTGCCGGCAAATTTTCAGGCAAAAACCCAAGGTGTCTTTTGCCACCAAATATATAGGAAGCCGCAGTTATAGCATTTTGTTGGCGCAGTGTAAGGCCACTCCAGCCATCATCTCCAATACCAATAATTTTCAGCCAAGGTTTTTTATTCATTCACGTTGATCGGTAAGCTATTTGTCCCTATTTAGCTTTATTAGAATCTGCCCACTCCGAGAGCAAGCAAAATGATTATCGCCGCACCTACAGAAAATGAACGTAAAATCAAAGCAGTTCAGGATAGACGATTTGCCTGTCCGGGATTGTTTCGGATGCCGTTAGCCAATGATGGCGGTATTTGCCGAATAAAACTTCCGTTGGGCCGTTTGACGAGCGAGCAAATTGACGGCATAGCAGACGCAGCCGAAACTTTTTCACGTGGTTATGTCGAACTCACAACAAGAGCAAATGTGCAAATACGCGCTGTTGCAAAAAACAACCAACAAAAGCTCATCAACAAAATTCTTGATCTGGGTCTCGGGCCTTTAACTCCAGAAGGCGATGACATTCGAAATGTCATGGTTGCACCAACCGCCGGCATTGACGTAGACATGTCGTGTAATACTGTTGAATTTGCCGACAAGCTTCTTGCAATGTTGCAACTTGACAAGAACTTTGCGGCCCTGTCTCCGAAATTTTCATTTCTTATAAATGGCGGTGAAAAAACACAGGTTCTGAACCATAAAGCCGATATCTGGCTTTCAGCCCATCCTGACGGCGAAACTTACAATTTCGGATTTGCTTCATCAGCGCTCGACATACAGAATGGCAAATCGCCTGCCATTGGCAGTATCACAGCAAAAAGAGCGCTGGAATTCATACGATATGTGCTCGGATTGTTCATCTCCATTACAAAATCCGAACCTTCCATAAGTCGCATGAAGCATCTTTGCGTTAGTGGCAGATTTAAAGATTTTCTAACCCATATCTATCAACATTTCGGCAATGACATCTCCAAACCATTGATGAACCCTGACTTACATGAAGACCTGTCGACATTAACCGGCATTTTTGCCCAGAAACAGAAGGACTTATTTTATGTGGGAGCAAGACCCGCACTCGGACGAATGGCTTCAAAAACCTTGCACGGCGTCGCAGAGCTTGCCAGAATTCGTGCACTCAACACGCCGGTACGCCTCACTCATTATCAGGGGATCATCATACCCGATTGCAGTCGGGATGAGGCAACATTGATCAGAGACGGCCTTTCGAAACTCGGGCTTGCAACCGATGAAAACAACCCTGCACTTTATGTTTATTGTTGTGCCGGTGCGCCTCTCTGTCATTCGGCACTTTCCAATGTTCAACGTGATGGGAAATATCTCGTTGATCATTTTTCATGCAATCCGAAAGC
Source organism: Bartonella sp. M0283 (assembly GCF_016100455.1). Lineage (NCBI taxonomy): Bacteria > Pseudomonadati > Pseudomonadota > Alphaproteobacteria > Hyphomicrobiales > Bartonellaceae > Bartonella > Bartonella sp. M0283. The sequence continues at coordinate 1,054,227 of NZ_JACFSK010000001.1, forward strand.
GCTCGTTCATTTGACCGCGTGTCCGAAATCCTGCGTGGCAACTGTAGCTTTTCCGTTCACGATTCTCGCTGTCAAAGACGGTATTTATAACCTCTATCGTGCAAATTTAACGAATGAGACGGGAAAAAATAAATTCGGGCAACTTTTGTGCGAGAATATGAGCATATCTGATGTTATGCGCTATATTGAAAACCAAAAATAGAAAAATACCATAAAAAGGCGTGAAGCTATGCTTGATTACTTGAGAGATGGTCAGGAAATTTACAACCGGTCATTTGCAACAATACGGTCGGAAGCCGATCTCACTAATATACCGGCCGATCTCGAAAAGCTGGTTGTCAGGGTTATACATGCTTGCGGTATGACTGACATTGTGAAAGATATCGCATTTTCTGACGGCGCTGGCAGTATCGGCAGGAAGGCGCTCGCCGATGGCGCTCCGATATTATGCGACGCCAAAATGGTTGCCGAAGGAATCACACGAAAACGTTTACCGGCAAACAATCAGGTCATCTGTACACTCGAAGATAAATCTGTAGCAGATCACGCGAAAAAAATTGGAAACACGCGTTCAGCAGCAGCTGTCGAACTTTGGAAACCTTATATAAAAAATTCTGTTGTCGTAATTGGTAATGCACCAACAGCACTCTTTCACCTACTTAACCTTATTGAACAAGGTTTTGAAAAGCCCGCATTGATTATCGGTTGCCCAGTGGGATTTGTCGGCGCAAAAGAATCCAAACAGGCTTTGGCTAAAAACCAATTTTCCATACCCTATATTGTTGTCCACGGAAGACGTGGTGGTAGCGCAATGGCTGCGGCTGCTATTAACGCTTTGGCGAGTGAACGCGAATGATTAGGAAACGAGCAAAGCTTATCGGTGTTGGTGTTGGCCCCGGTGATCCCGAGCTTATAACGGTTAAAGGGATGAAAGCTATTCAGGCCGCCGACGTTATCGTTTATCACGAAACGGAAACACATAACAGCAATGCGCTAAGAATTGCCAAACGTTGGATTTCTGACAAAGCACATTTACAGCCATTGACCTACCCTGTAACCGTGCAATCCGACAGCCGATCCGATCTCTATCGAGAAAAGTTAAATCAGTTTTATAAAAACGCATACCAAACAGTTGATTTATATTTAAAAAATAACAAAACTGTTGTCATTTTAGCTGAAGGTGATCCGCTGTTTTATAGCTCGTTTATGTATCTTTATGACCTTCTGGGAAAAAGCTACCCGACAGAAATCATTCCGGGCATTTCTTCAATATTCGGAGCCGCATCTGTTTTACAAGTGCCTTTGTGCTACCGCAATCAAAGCTTTACCGTTTTGTCGGGCGTCTTGGAGAAACAGGCGCTTATCGACAAACTTCGCAACGGCGATGCATTTGCTATTATGAAAGTGGGAAGAAACCTTTCCAAAATAAAAGAGGCTTTGGAAATAACCGGCCTGACGGAACGCGCACTTTATATCGAGAGAGCGACAATGGGGGAGCAGAAAATCATTCCGATCCTTGAAGCCGATGGAGAAAAATCACCATATTTCTCACTTGTATTGATACCGGGTATAAAGCACAAAATTAAGACCTGATACAGGTAAAAAGGTTAATTATATTGTTTAATTATTCGTCGCAAAATACTGATATTTTTATTTTTTCCGATTTATCGAAAGATCGGGCTACCGCTATTTCCAAGTTTTTGAAAAACGCAACCATATATGGAACAAGCCGTGTCGAAGGCACCGATATTACCATTGTCGATGACATAGCCAGTTCAATAAAAGATGCTTTCCTATCCGGCCGTCCAATCGTTGCTTTTTGTGCTTGTGGTCTCATTGTCAGAATTCTTGCCCCGCTTTTGAAAGACAAATTCAGTGAACCTCCGGTTTTGTGCATTGCAGAAGATGGCTCTTCCGTTGTGCCATTATTGGGAGCGAATATCGGGGCGAATGATCTCGCTTCAGATCTCGCAAAGCTTCTTGATAGTCATGCAGCAATTACCACCAGCGGATATTTGCGTTTTGGTCTAAATCTTCTCACCCCTCCGGAGGACCTTGAACTTGTCAACAAAAACGACGCTGCAAGTTTTCTTTCTTCGCTTCTTGCCGGAGAAACGGTAGAGCTGGTGGGAACGCATCAGTGGTTTTCTACCGGTTCACTCCCATTCGCAACAGACGCTTCACTTAAGATCGTTATTGATGAGAACGGGAGTGATATAAAAGGCTCGTCTACCAAGCTCATTTATCGCAAGAGCAAAAAAAACGGGCTGCTTACAATTGTCGGACTGGGGCCTGGAAACAGCGAAAATATTACCTTTTCTGCTCGTAATGCTTTGGCAGAAGCAACCGATATTTTCGGCTATGATTATTATATAAAACTCGCGTCTCCGTTTCTGGGAAAACAAACGCTTCATCCGAGCGATAACAGGCAAGAACTTTTAAGGGCAAAAGAAGCGTTGGACCTTGCTGCTACGGGCAAAAGAGTGGCTATGATTTCTTCGGGAGACCCCGGAATATTCGCCATGGCTGCCGCTGTTTTTGAAACTCTCGACGAGAACTATTCGCCGCTTTGGGACAATGTCGAAGTAAAAGTAGAACCGGGTATCACTGCGGCCCAATCTGCCGCAGCACGTCTGGGCGCGCCATTGGGGCACGATTTCGCGGTTATTTCATTGTCTGATAATTTGAAACCTTGGGCAATCATTGAAAGGCGACTGATTGCGGCAATAAAATCGGATATGGTGTTGGCACTCTATAACCCCGTATCACGCGCCCGCCCGACGAAAATCGTTGATGCCTTGCGTATATTGAACCAACTTTGCCCTGCCGACCGGGTTATTATGATAGGCACCGATATCGGACGCATTGGCGAAGAGACTTTAATCACGACACTTGCCGACTTGAACATCCGAGACATTACGAGTCGTTCTGTGGTTATTATTGGTTCAAGTCAAACACGTCGTGTTCAAAGAGCCGGCACAGTGTGGAGCTATACTCCCCGCTCCTATCCGGATAAATAAAATCCCGATTACACTTTTATTAATGCTATGCCGATATCAACGCTATGCCAGAATTAAGGCTAAGTCAGTCAATCTTTTAGTATAATGATTGCCCTGAAGCTGCTGTCGCTTGTGCCCGTTTTTTAACGCTGGTAGAGGTTGTCGATGTAGTTTTCTTAGGTGTCCTGACAACAGTCGTTTCCGTTGTATTTTGTGATAAAGCTTTGGTTCCCGCAGCAGCTTGAGCTTCTGCAGCTATCTGATCTGCGCTTTTCGGAGATGTATCAATCACCGATTTTACGACACCTCCTGCACTGACGGTACAAACAGCATCACGTAAATCAACTTTGAGGATAACTTGTGTCGAGCCATCTCCGGGTTTGCGAGAATCAACTGCTTTAATAACGCGCGTAGGCAAAAAATACTTATTTGCTGCACTATTGATACATGCTTGTGCGAGATCGGGGGCTACGCTGCGTGTTGGCGCTGTAAATGAAGGAAATTTCGGTGCCGGATTGCTTGCAACAGCAGTCGTCAGGGAATTTGTCGCCGTTGTCGAGTTTGGTGTGGTCGTACATCCGGTAACGGAAAGTGCAAAACCGGCAAAGATAAAGATGGATTTAGGAAATACGCTTGACATACGGGCACCTCAGCTTAGCTCTTCGATAATGCTTTAAACACGATCGAACTTATAAAGCCCTTTAACGATTTTTTTCTCCTCCGTCATCATTATTATGTGAAATGACAGTCATCTCATTGTGAAGTGTGTCGGAAGTATCACAATGCCTTCATCTGAGCAGTCCTTCTTCCACTCGCTGACAGTGCGGCCATTGACAATAAGAGACGGTGCGATTTCGCATAAAGGGTATAAAACGAACGCTCTTTCCGTCATCAACGGGTGCGGCAATGTCAAAGTTTCCGACTGGTAATGAGGAATATTTTGATAAGCAAGCACGTCTATATCAAGCGTTCTCGGCCCCCATTTTATTTTTCTTTCCCGACCATATTTTTTCTCGATATACAAACAGAATTGCAACAAATTTTCCGGATCGAAAACTGTCTCGATTTCACAGCAAATATTGACAAACCGGTTTTGGTCTATTTTGCCCCATGGGGGTGTCTGATAGAAGGATGAAACAGATATCAAATGATTTTCTGAAGAGTGTTCGATATCGGTAAGAGCATATTTCAAAGTAGATGGAACATCCCCGATATTGCCGCCTAGCCCCAGCCAGGCTTTGTTGGGAATATTATTTGAACTTTTTTTCTTATAAGCTAATTGCATGCCACGCCTTCGACCCCGTCTACAACCGCCAATGCATCCTTATTCATCATCACATTATGTACTCTAAATATGGAAAAACCTGCTTGTCTCAATAAAACGGAGGTTGCTGTCGTTGCTATATCGCGCATTTTCGCGTCTTGCTGACCGGTGAGAGTACCGAGGAAACGTTTTCTCGAAGTAGCAGCCAGTAAAGGAAAACCGAACATATGAAGTTCTGACGCCCGGTTCAATAAGACAAGATTATCATGAAAATCCAAACCGAACCCGAATCCGGGGTCAAGTACAATAGCATCATCGGCAATACCGGACTTTTTGGCAAGCTCCAAAGATTTATCAAAAAAGAATTTCTGATCGTCGATAATGTCCGTCATAACGTCGCGGTCACGGCAATTGTGCATAATGACAACGCCCGCCCGCTCGGAAGCAATAATCTCGGCCATTTCGGGGTCGTGCTGCAACCCCCAAATATCGTTGATAATGTGTGCACCCGCCTTCAAGGCAAAATAGGCAGTTTCCGCGTGATATGTATCGATAGACAAAAAAGTTGCATCTCTTCCGGCCAATTTTTCGACAACCGGTAATACACGATTTTGCTCTTCTTTTACGTTGACGGCATCAAATCCCGGTCGGGTGGATTCGCCTCCGATATCGATAATGGAAGCGCCATCATCCATCATTTTTTGCCCAAAGCTAACGGCCTCTTGCAAAGAATTGTGGTCCCCCCCATCTGAAAAGGAGTCGGGAGTTACATTCAGGATGCCCATCAAAACAGATGAAGGATGAAGTGAAATTCTTTTATTATGACCAATCGACCAGAAGTTTTTCATATTAAATTTCGCTTGCTTTAAGATTGTCTTATTTTGTAGACGCTTTCTTAGCATATTCATGTAAATGATCACACAAGTTTACTATTTTTAACGACAGAGATTAAAATGTTCAAAAAAACGATCAGTACTTTGGCTGCTACATGTTTTTTCTTGATACCGTTTTCTGGAACGGCCGATGCCGCCAGAATTTATAAAACTGTCAGCTATTACACCTTGTCAGGCACAACCCCTGCCCAACTTGATAAAGCCTTGGCACACAAGGGCCCCTATATTAAAAGTACCGGAAGCCGCCATCCCGGAGCCACAACAATTTCATTTGATCCGCGATTGAAACTTGTTCAGGACGGTCGCTATTGCAAGGTCGCATCTGTAAGTGTTGATGTTCATGCAAAAATGTCTCTGCCTAGATGGAAACAACGTTCAACGACCAAATCGATAGAAATGGCGCTCGTATGGGACACATTGTCGAGGGACATCCAGCGCCATGAAGAAAGTCACATTGTGATTGCCCGCTCCCATGCGACAAAAATAGAACGCTCGGTAAAAAGTCTTCCCTACAGGTCCAATTGCAATCTGTTGAAACAGGATATCGAAAAGACAACCTATAATATACTGCTCGACCATGAAAATGCCCAACGACAGTTTGATCGTGCAGAGGCAGTCAATTTCGATCACCGCTTTATAAATTTGCTTGTCGGGCGTTTGCAAAAACTTGAACAAGCAAAGCAATAATTATCAACTTTGGCGTTCGGGAATGTAAACAACAAGTCCATCCAGACTTTCATCAAGAACAATTTGACAAGAAAGTCTGGAATTTTCGCGTCTGTCATAAGCAAAATCCAACATATCATCTTCCATTATATTTGGCGCCCCTACCCTGTTTTGCCATTTGTCATCTATATAGACATGACATGTAGCACAGGAGCATGCGCCACCACATTCGGCAATGATGCCGGGCACGTTATTTTCCAGTGCAGCCTCCATCAGAGTAAGGCCTGATGAGCTATCCACAGCAAATTGCTGGTTGTTTTCCTTACTTATGAACAATATGTGTACCAACTTACAATCGTCCTATATAATTGATTTATATTATTTTTTTCAATTTTTTGGGAGTCATCCCTTGGCGGCGTTAACTTTATCTTAAAACTTTTCAAACTTTAGCCAAGAACGTATTCCTTTCTAATTCCTTAAAGGTTAGGATAAGCATGCTTTATTGAAAGTACCACCGTCTTTCAATGTGTATAGAGTAAAGAGGCTAAGATGGCACGTAGAACCAAGGCAGAAAAAATTGACGTCGAAGTCGAGGAAGCACTCGAAGAGGCTTTGGACTTCAATTTCGATAATGCCACCACAAAAGAGAGTGCTGCCCAATCGACCAATGGCCTGATCGACCTGGATGATCTCGCCGAGCAGATAGCGCAAGCAACCGAAGAGCTTGCTGCTGAAAATGCTTCCTCCGCTCGATTGACTGCCCAGAATAGCCCTACTGTTGATGAATCTGTGGCTGAAAGCCTGTTCGGCAAAAAACCGGACCGCGAATCGACTGGCGGTACTGTCCATGACAGTCTGGTAGCCAATCCACCAAAGCCTGCCAATGATGATCTCAATTTGATAAAGGCTTCCGGAAACTATACAACCAAGCCATCACGTATTTATTGGAGTACGACGGCACTCAGTGCTCTGTGGGCAGCAGGCGGTGCATATGTTGCCAATTCATTGGCTCCTGCCGGCCTTGCAGCATTTGCTGCCACTCCGGTGGGGCTCGCCGTTGCTGCCGGAACTGCTGTACCTATTTTAATGTTCTGGGGGTTTGCACAGCTTTCCAAACGCTCCAATGAACTCCGGAATATCGCAGCAGCAGTAAGTGATGCCGCTTTGCGTTTAAGCCATCCGCAAGCAACAGAAGAACAAGCTGTATCACTTGGTAAAACTATCCGTCAGGAAGTTTCTGCCATGAACGAAGGCATTGAACGGACTCTGTCACGTGCTGTGGAACTTGAAGCACTTATTCAGGGTGAGGTTCAAAATCTTGAACGTGCATATACAGAAAATGAATCGCGTATTCATAATCTCATTAGCGAACTGAGCACCGAACGCGAGGCAATTCTTGGTCATGCCGATCGGGTGCAATCCACTATTCGCGGCACACAGAATGAATTGAGCAAAGAATTTGGCGCCATCACGTCCAATATTTCGTCGAATGTCGAGAATGTTACAAAAACACTGACTGAAACACTCCAAAAACAAGGCGAAGATCTTGTTGCCAGATTGGCGGAAGTTGGTGAAGGAGTAAGTGGCGAACTTGCTGAAAAATTCCGCCAGACGGCAGAAGAATTACAAAAGCAGAATTCCGATCTTTATACCAATCTCGAACAAAGCGTTACTTCTGCTACAGAGCGGTTGGAAAAGAATAGCGAAAAAATTACCACAAGTTTCAGTCAAGGAGCCGAGGAAGCCGAGCAGCGCGCAGAAGCACTCAGTCAACGGATGCAAGCTGCTACCGAGCGGGCCTTATCCGATTTTAATGAAAAAATTACAAAACTGGGCGACCACGCCACGACTTTATCCACACAATTCGACAATGTCACCACAGACGCGATTGCGGCGTTTGAAAAACGTCTTGCCGATGTCGACAGTTCACTCGACGAACGTGGTAATTCAATCATCTCTGCCTTTATAAACCGTGCTCAGGAGCTGGAAGAAAACACTGAAAAGCTGAGTGGTGTTCTTGATCAAAGAGCAAATCAAATCAACGAAACTCTCAAGGCTCGCACGATCGAAATCGCTAATACATTTACCGCCGGTCGTAATGATTTCTTGACAACATTTGATGACCGCAAAAAATTGCTCGCTGATGAAGTCAAAGGACTTGATATCTCGCTTAGCGAAATGCTCAAAAACCGGTCCGACGAATTCAAATCACAGTTGGCCGGAGGACGAGAACTCATAGCAGAAATGCTCGGCAGCGAAACCGACAAATTGGCTCAAGCCGTGAAAGGTCAAATGGACGTACTTTCACAGCATGTCAGCAGTATAGAACAAGTTTTGGTTAAAAATGTCGAAACACTTGATCTGCACTCGCGCGAGCATGTTGAAGGAATTGAAAAACGCACCAATGCATTACAGGCTGCTATTGAAAAGAGTTTTGAAACAGCCAACGAGCTCATTGACACACAAACCAAAAATATCGACACAAGAGCGGATGCTTTAAGAGATTCTCTCACGGTCAATAGTTCCGCCCTGAATGAAGTCCTTGCCGATCAGGCACGTGTTCTGGAAGAGCGCATCGATTATATTAAAGATGTCATTGCGAAAGGTGACGCAGCATTCAACGACACAGTCGGCAGTCAGGTATTGAAAGTACAAGATTCGATTGCCAACAATAGTCAAGAACTGAAAGCAACATTCGCGAATCATTTGGACACTCTTAAAAATCATACGCAATTGCTTGAAAAAGCGCTGACCGAATCAAATGATTCATTGTTAACGTCAATGGATCAGCGCATCGGGTCCATGAATGAAACATTGACCACCAATTCCAATATCATCACCGGGCGCGCAAAGGAGTTACAAGATACTTTTACCAATACGCTCGGTGAAATATCGAAATCGTTCGAAGCGCAAAGCAACTTGTTAGAACAAAGATCAGACGAGCTGAAAAACGTCGTAGCCGAAAACAATGAAGGCATTAAACGCACGTTTTCCGAACAGACTGCGATTCTTGACGATCGTACCCAGACGATACAGAACGCACTGGAAACCGGTATACAGAACGTAAAAAGCTCGTTGGAAGGATCCGCTCTGTCTTTTGCCAGAGGTCTTCGCGACAACATTACTTCTGCTTCCGAAACATTCACCGACGAAGCTAAAAAAGCGGCCGAGTTGATTTCACAATCGGGTGGTGAACTGGTGTCCAACCTGACATCTCAGACCGATAGAGCGCATTCGCTATTGAACGAAACAAGCGATAAACTCGTTAACGGGCTGACAGAAGCAACAAACAAAGCGTCCGACATCATTTCATCTGCCGGAAACGGTTTGGCGACATCTTTGGCCGAACAAACGGATAAAACCAAAACAATTCTGGAAGATTCAAATGAATCTTTGAAGGGGTCACTGAACGATATCGCTGACAAAGCGTCTTCTTTGTTGTCGCAATCGGGCAATCAGGTTCTCTCCTCCTTTAATGAGGAAGCAACAAAACTTCAGTCTACCCTCACCAATATTAGCGATGGCATTCTGTCGACGCTCAACAGTGAAACAGATAAAGTCCAAACCAAGATTGCCGATCTTGGCCAGGGATTTGTGACGTCTTTTGCCGATGTAGCTGTGAAAGCCGAAGGTGTCCTGTCTGCTTCCGGAAAACGGGCTGTTACAAGCTTGGCAGAACAATCCGAAACAGTTGGCCAAGCTCTTTCGGCTGCTGGTGACAACATCCTTTCATCTCTTGATGCGAAAATTAATGAAGCCACAACACGCTTCAATGAAGCCGGACAGACTTTGACAACATCGTTTGACGGTGAAATGGCGAAAGCCGAGGGAATTATCAATCAACAGACCGAACGGTTCAATTCGATTATAGCCAGTTCAGCACAATCTATAGAACAATCATTAGCTGATCGTTCCAACTTTTTGAACGAAACGATGCAGCAACTGCAAACCAATATTGATTATCAGCTGAATAGCATTGGCGAAAACGTCAATAATGTCGTTAATGGTGCGTCGACCAAGATTGCAGGTGATGTCCAACAACTGACAAATGTTGCTGAAAATCTGGGACAGGCCGCTCAACAGACGACCCAATCACTCGGTAGCCTGGCAGCCCAATTCAATGATCAGTTGAACGCTGCAACACAAGAAGCCGAACAGCGCATGCAAGCGCAAAATGATGCGTTGATGAACGCCTTGGCACAACGCACATCAGAAACACTTCAAGCGGTTTCCGGTGTCAAGGATGACTTCCTCAGCAATGTTTCGGGTGTGTTGATGCAGATGGAGCAATCTGCACAGAATATCAATGCCAATGCCAATAGCTTGATCTCGTCAATCCAGAATATTGACGGACAGTTCAATGAAGCTGCTAATAGTTTCTATCAGAACAGTAATCAGATTGCTGAAAATCTGAATAATTCTACCCAGATGTTGGGCAATAATGTTGAACTTCTGCAAGGCTTGTCTGGCAGCACACTTGAACAAATAAATCAAATGTCTCAAAGCCTTGATCAACACGCAAATGTTCTCAATCAGGCTGTTCACGTTCTCAATCAATCACAAAACTCGTTTAGCGGTACGATTGAAGAAAAGCAAAATGCATTGGCTCAATTAAGTGATGCATTGATGTCCAAATCGGAAGAAATCAATCAGGTTATTGCCCATTATGAGGAAGCTATCGGGTCCGCATTGAAAGAAACAGACCAGAGCACACGCGATTCAGCGTTCAGACTCCAGCAGAGTTTGAATGAGATGGTTGTTGTCGCCTCGTCGAAATTTTCCAACGCTACTGATGAAATTCGCCGTGCAACAGAATCGATCAAGAGCGAGCTTGAAAAAACAAGCAATAATTTGAACACCACTATCCGTCAGCTGCCGGCACAAACGAAGGAATCAGCTGAACAAATGCGTCATGCCGTTGCCGATCAGATCAAAGCGTTGCAGGAATTGTCTCTGCTCATGCAACAAAATGCGCAGAACACCAATTTTTCGCGACCATCAACGTCTGCTACGAGTATAAAAGCGGAAACCCCCGTTTTTGACGACAGACAGCGTTCATCCGCTATGTTCAAACAGAATTTTGCCGCAAATCCGTCGATGGCTCCAAAAGCTGCCACGGCGCCTGTAAAGGACGGTTGGGTATCAAATCTTTTAGCTCGGGCTTCTCGCGGGGATGAATCGGGTGTTGCAACCCTTACCAAAGTTGACCAGCCGCGCCCTGCCGATCATGTGATCGAATCATTGAATTCTCTGTCTGTCGATATTGTCCGGGCAATTGACCACAATGCTGCGGTTCAACTCTGGGATCATTATCGTCGTGGACAGCGGAATATTTATACGCAAAAGCTCTATACGTTGAACGGTCAGAAAACGTTCGAAAAAATCCGCCAAAAATATCTGGTTGACAGCGACTTCCGCCGTTCAGTCAATCAATATATTGCAGATTTCGAAAAACTGCTTCGCGATGTCTCGAGAGAAACCGGTGACAGAGAAACAATAAGGAAATATCTGACGTCCGATACAGGCAAGGTTTATACAATGCTTGCCCATGCAAGCGGCCGTATCCAGTAATCCAATTGAAAGGGGAACATCAGGTTCCCCTTTTTCATATCGGCAGTCTACAACTTCATTTTTCACTATCTGTCCGTCTATCAAAATAGATTGGCCACTTTGGGAATTTGCCAACGCTCTATTCGCGTTCCATCTGTCTCTGCGGCTTTAACCGGTAATCCGGTTGAAAGCGTTAGCATCAAGTTCTTCCTTTTGTAATTTCGTCAGTCTTCGACTTCATTTCTCGTTATCTCTCCCTTCAATAGAGTTAATTGCAATGTCGGGGATTTGCCTTCGCCCTATTCGCGGTCCATCTGTCTCTGCGGCCCTATTTTTCCTGATCTTTCATCTCGTTCATTTCCCTCAATTGACGTTACCGAGGTCTAAAACAGGACATTCAAAGTGACTTTGCCTGAATAGAAGCGACCAATCATTTCGTTAAATTTTGATGCTACTATTGCTATTTTCTTTGCTTTAGTGTGCAGAATAACATTCGGACATATGGGGATTTGACCGCGAATTTTCCGAACATCATTAGCCGGAATGCTTTCGTTAATTGAAGCGGTTAAGAATAAACTTAACCGAGCGAATAATCGGAAGCCTTTTAATCGGGCAGGAACAAAAGTTTCAGAAAAAACCGCCCAAAAACCATTATATGAAAGGGCTCACTGCTTTGAGAAAATCCAGTTTTTTCAATTGACGTTGTTTCAAATTATCTCGACCAACAATCAAAGACCGAATTTCATATCCACCTGCCCTATCAATTCAAGACAAATCAATTTTTTTAGCTATGAATTGTCAATAAAGCATTGAGAAAACAATCAAATAGGCAGCGAAGGCTCTGACTGAACGACTTGTCGATCGTTATACAATCCCGCCATAGAAAGGCGAAACACTACACAGCGTTCCGTTTTTCAGAAAATCCGGCAAATTGCGCGATATTGATTTTCGATATTTCATTCTTATTTTTAAAAATTGTTAGCCGTTCGGCTTCGCAAAATTCATTACAAGATTGCAAGTTGATAACACGCACAAAACTCTTTGCTTTCCTGACAAGCCGCCTTTGACAAAATAAAAATAATATCGCGTCAGGCTTTCATATAGGCCAAACAATTTTGGCTTTTTCTTAAACGACGTTACGCGGATTTCCGGAACTATTGTCTGCCTTGTTCGATTGGCCTGTTAACTCACAACCGGACAATCAAGCATAATTGCTTTTGGTGTTTCAAACTGCCCCCTAATGGAAACTGTTTGAAATTGTTGAAGCCAACTACTGAAACAACAATAACAAGAAAATTAAAAATGGCGCAGTCGTAACTTACCCTTTTTGGCCCACGCATCGTTTAGTGACTTAGGTGTTTGAAGGCGATAAAATAGGTTCTCACCGAAAAGCTGACCATTTATTTTACCAATATTTTTTAGAACCGGCTCGGGGTTGGTTTACTTTTTTCATAACCTTATCCCCATAATCGGGTATCAAAATTCGCACTTCTTCACCTCAAAGGTGAATGCTTTGCACTTTTCAGATCGTCGAAATTGTCCAATTTATGATGTCATTGGTCATTTTCTTGAAGGCATTATCCAGGGCTGCGGCATATTGATTATTTTTTGTTCCTGAAACAGGTGCTTCAGTTTTGAAAACTCTGGAAGCCATTATATTGCCGTTTCTGTCATCCATAATTTTTACCGATATTTCCAGAGTGGCAATGTTCTGTCCGTTAACAACATTGACATCAAATGACCGGATATCAGTCAGGATACGATAATTGATTGCCAAGCCATCACCGGGGCGTCCAACGCCACCAAAATGATTGCTATTGTCAAAGGCCTGAACAAGACGTGCCTGAACGAGATCAGGAAGACGGTCGCTCCACTGCGCCCGTTTAAGGTAAGCGATGGAACCATTCTGCTTGATGACAATATCTTGTCCGTCGAGCGCTTTAACTGCATCCGGTTTTTCAACAAGTATCTGTATCTTTTGATGTTTCGGCGTTCCGGCGACAGCAACATCGTTGATAGAAAGATCATAGGTATCACGTGCGGGCGCACCACATGCTGAAAGAAGAGAAGCCGCCAACAGCAATCCCAAAGGATAGCTGAGAATCCGTTTGACGTGTTTCGTTTCCATTATCATCGACGTGTTCTCCCGTCATATTGTGGCACAGTTCCCGAACCTCCGAACAATATCCGTTGAGGATCACGCTCCAGATCGGATATTGCCCTTTCAATACGGTCAACCGAGCGGCGGCTATCGCTGACAAGCGCCTCGACATTTCTCAAGCCCTGCCCCGAAAATCTTTCAAGATTATTCGCAATCGGCCCGATATGCTCATTTATAGTGTCAGCAGCTTTCTGAATAGAAGCTAAAGTTTGCTGGGCTTGTACAATGACACTGTTCCGGTTGTCGGGTGAAAGCATATTGTCAAGCTTTGCCATAATAGAATCGGCTTTTTCCGAGGCGGTATTAAGCCGTGACATCATTTGTCTCGTATCATCAAGAATTTTCTGCACATTATCGGTGTTTTTGTTCAAAGTATCCGAAAAATTGCGGGCATTTTTAATCGTTTCGGTGAGCGGTTGACGGGAATCTTTCATAAATTGTTCCATCTCGCCCAGAGTGGAATTGGCACGGGCAAATATATCTTGTGCTGTTGCCAACAGATTGTTGAATGTCGACGGATCTGCGTCGATACGAGCGACCGTGTCTTCCTTCTTGGCCTCTTGCAAAAGGTTTGGTTCTTTCAAGCTTCCCCCTTTAAGCTCGATAAAAGCAAGGCCGGTTAATCCCTGAAAGCCTAAAGTTGCGACTGTGGAGCGCGTTATAGGGGTGGTACCATTAATTTCGGTTTTCGCTATAACCATGTTCGGATTGGTATCATCGAGCACCAGCCTGCGCACCGTACCAACGCGAATGCCGTTGAAAAAAACCTGGCTGCTTTCACCAAGCCCTGTCACCGAACCGGGAATGCGCACATCCAAAGGTTCGAGCTGATGGGAATCACCCATTCTGGCTATGAAATAAACGATCATAAAAGCAGCGATAAGTGTCACCACAGTGAAGATACCGACTGTCACATAATCTGCTCTGGTTTCCATCTTACTCTGCCGTCTCTTTTACATCAGTTTTAGGGTGTCGATCACGAGGAACAATCTGTCTTGCGCGTTTGCCGCGAAAATATGATTGAACCCACGGATCGTCAAACTTCAACATATCCTCAATAGTCCCCTCAACCATAACCTTTTTATGACCGAGAACTGCTATTCTGTCACAAACAGCATAAAGGCTATCAAGGTCGTGTGTTACCATATATACAGTTAATCCCATAGTGTCGCGTAAATCTTCAATCAACAGATCAAAATCTGCCGCGCCAATCGGATCCAGACCGGATGTCGGTTCGTCCAGAAAAACAATATGGGGATCAAGCGCCAATGCACGAGCCAGAGCCGCACGTTTGATCATGCCTCCGGAAAGCTCGGAAGGATATTTTTCCGCCGTATCGGCTTCGAGTCCGACCAACGAGATTTTGAGCCGTGCCAGTTCGTCCATCAATTTTGGTGACAAATCAAGATATTCCCGCATTGGAACCTGAATATTTTCCAGAACATTCAATGCTGAAAACAGCGCGCCATGCTGAAATAATACGCCCATTCGCATATCGATCTCGACCTTTTCGTGATCCGAAATTTCATCAATGTCCTGTCCCAGTATTTTTATATGGCCTGATACTTTTTTATTAAGCCCCAGAATAGTTCTCATCAAAACTGATTTTCCGGCGCCCGAAGGACCGATAAAACCCAAAATTTCCCCGCGATGAATATCCAGATTCAATCCATCAAGAACTTTTTTGCTGCCAAATTGGACTGTAACATCGCGAACCGAGATAATTTCATTGGTTGTCAGATCCAATGTCGAGTGGTTTCGTTTGGCTTTTCTCACCTTGAAAACCTCTTAAAAGTTGATTGCAGCATAGAAGATGGCAAAAAAGCCATCGATAACAATGACAACGAAAATCGATTTAACAACCGAACTTGTTACACGTTGTCCTAATGACTCGGCACTTCCACCAACCTTCATCCCTTCCACAGATGCGATAATGCCGATGATGAGCGCCATAAAAGGAGCTTTGATAAGTCCTGCAAAATAGGTTGTCGTATAAACAGCATCGTTCAAACGCGTTATAAAAGCCTCATATGAAATATTCGAATAGAGATTGGCAACCACGCCAGCCCCCACCAGCGCGGCAAGATCGGAAATAACGGTCAGAAGTGGTAAAATAATTGCCAAAGCCACAAGACGAGGGAAAATCAGGACACCAATCGGATTTAGTCCCATAACTTTCAATGCGTCCGTCTCTTCACGCATTTTCATGGACCCTATCTCGGCAGTTATCGCACTTCCGGAACGGCCAGCGATCATAATAGCGGTCAGAAGAACACCAAGCTCGCGAAAAACCAGAATTCCAACGAGATCGACGACAAAGATTTCAGCTCCGAAAAGACGTAATTGGAATGCCCCTTGTTGAGCGATAATCGCACCAACGATAAAAGACATAAGAACGATGATGGGAACAGCACCGACGCCCATTCGGTCTATTTGCGTCACCACTGCCGGAAGACTTACACCGGATCCACGTCCTTTTTTCATTTGCGAGCCACGAATCGTAGCTCCCAAAATATCCATAGCAAGTAAAAAATCGTGATAACTATTGATCACTCTTTCGCCGAGAGCCGAAAAAAAACGGATATAGGCTGGCAGTTTCGGCTCATTGAGCGTGTCATCTTTATTTGCAAAACTCTTACCTACAGTGATGAGCAGCGAATGCCAGGATTGTTTTGTACCCGTAAGTTCGACAGCAATGTTGCGTTTTTTGAGTTTTACATAAAGCCGCTCAAGGACCCAGGCTCCGGCGGTGTCCAGAGCTTCCAGTCCCGAAGCGTCCAGAACCGCTTTTTGGCAATCAACATTTTCCAGTTTACGTAAATCGTCATCAATAAGATAGACAGTGTGGGTCGTCCAATAGCCATGGCACAAGACAGACAAAACACCATCGTGGAGCTCATGTTCCACAATTGCCGGTTTGTTCTCTGCCTTTTCTTTCGCTTTTATGCGATCACTCATTCAACCCGTCCATTACCCCGTTGAAATGTCGATTCCTCTCAATACAATTTTAAGTATCATTCAGAAAGATTAATGTGCCATTAACTATAATAATTTTGATTATAACACATTCGTGTAAGGAGGGAGCCCTCGTGGATCATGACAGGCGCCTGTCCTTAGACTATAGTTGAAAAAGATGAAACGAAAGCATAACATTCGTCTGAAAAGACGAGATGAGTATTGAATTTCATCTCTTTATCAAGTTTTTTCTGAATGAAAGTATAATATGGATTTGGGTATAAGCGGGCGTAAAGCGATCATATGTGCTTCAAGCAAAGGACTCGGAAAAGCATGTGCAATAGCTTTGGCAAATGAAGGATGCGAAGTTATAATCAATGGGCGACATGCGGATAGTCTTCATAAAACAGCAAAAGAGATCAAAGCACTTACCCAGGCAAGCGTGGTAGAAGTTGTTGGTGACGTTTCAACGTCCGAGGGACAGCATTTATTGCTAGAACAATGCCCTGAACCGGATATCCTCGTTACCAATAATCACGGCCCGCAATTTCGTGATTTCAGAGAGCTCGATCGCAATAAAATTGTCGATGGTGTCATTCAGAATATGATAACGCCAATCGAACTTATCAAAGCAGTGATTGACAAGATGGTCCAAAAAAAGTTCGGCCGCATTGTCAATATTACGTCTACATCCGTCTATGCTCCGATAGCGGGACTTGACCTGTCATCGGGTGCGCGAGCCGGCCTCACATCGTTTCTCGCCGGCATTGCGCGGACGGTTGTTTGCGATAACGTAACGATAAACAATCTTTTGCCCGGGCCATTTCTGACTGACAGGCTAAAACAAAGCTTTGATGTTGCTTCCGGTGAGACCGGTATATCCGTTGACACGATCATGAAGGAAAGACAATCACAAAATCCGGCAAAACGATTTGGCAATCCCGAAGAATTCGGACAGGCTTGCGCTTTTTTATGCTCGGAAAAATCCGGTTTTATAACCGGACAGAATTTAATCATTGATGGCGGCTCTTATTTGAGCGCCTTTTGAAATTTGGATAAGCAATATGGTACAGAAAAACAAATCTCCTCGTCAGGAAGAACTCGAAGAAGCTGCACTTTTTTATCACCGTTATCCGAACCCCGGAAAACTCGAAATACACCCGACAACTCCGCTTGGAAACCAGCGTGATCTTGCACTTGCCTATTCCCCCGGCGTTGCTGCTCCTTGCGAGGCAATCCACGACGATCCGAATACGGCAGCAGAATACACCTCACGAGCAAACCTCGTTGCGGTTGTTTCAAATGGCACTGCGGTTCTCGGTCTTGGAAATATTGGCCCGCTTGCCGCCAAGCCGGTTATGGAAGGAAAGGCCGTCCTCTTTAAAAAATTCGCGAATATCGACGTTTTCGACATTGAAATAAAAGCAAGTGACATTCCTCATATTGTCGAAACCGTCGCTGCTTTGGAGCCGACATTCGGTGGAATCAATCTTGAAGATATCAAAGCACCTGAATGTTTCGAAGTTGAAGAACAGCTCAGGGCACGGATGAATATTCCGGTATTTCATGACGACCAGCATGGGACAGCCATTATCGTTGGTGCGGCTGTTATCAATGGCCTCGAACTTGCTCACAAAAAAATAGAAGATGTAAAAATTGTCGCTTCCGGTGCCGGCGCGGCAGCCCTCGCCTGCCTCAATCTTTTGGTCCGACTCGGTGCTAAAAAAGAAAATATCTGGGTCAGCGACCTTGAAGGTGTTGTCTATGAAGGACGCGAAGCGCTGATGGACCGCTGGAAAAGTGTCTATGCGCAAAAGACGGATGCCCGCAAACTCGATGATATCATTGATAATGCCGACATATTCCTCGGGGTTTCGGCAGGAAATGTTCTAAAGCCGGAAATGGTAGCCAAAATGGCCAAGACGCCGCTCATTCTTGCGCTTGCCAATCCGACGCCTGAAATTATGCCTGAGGAAGCCAGAAAAGTGCGCCCCGATGCGATGATTTGCACCGGTCGGTCCGATTATCCCAATCAGGTGAATAATGTTCTTTGTTTTCCGTATATATTCCGTGGTGCACTTGATGTTGGAGCAACTGCAATCAACGAGGAGATGAAAGCAGCAGCTGTTTACGCTATTGCTGCACTGGCCAAGGAAGAACCTTCCGATGTCGCTGCCCGTGCCTATTCGGGTGAAGCCCTGAGCTTCGGGCCGAATTACCTCATTCCCTCCCCGTTTGATCCTCGGCTTATTTTGCGCATTGCACCGGCCGTTGCAAAGGCGGCGATGGAATCAGGCGTAGCGACACGACCAATCAAAGATATGAACGCTTATCTTGATCGATTGAACCGGTTTGTTTTCCGTTCCGGACTTATCATGAAGCCGGTTTTTGCTGCCGCAAAAATTGCTGAACGTAAACGCGTTATCTATGCTGACGGTGAAGACGAGAGAGTTTTGCGCGCAGCTCAAATAGTTCTCGAAGACCAGACAGCAACACCAATTCTGATCGGCAGACCGGACGTGGTCGAGACGAGACTGAAACGTTTCGGTTTGAGAATTCGTCCGGACAAGGATTTCGAACTTATCAATCCGCAAAATGACCCCCGTTATCGGGATTATGTCGATCTATTTCTTCATTACACGGGCCGGCGTGGTGTAACACCGGAAGCGGCAAAAACAATCGTGCGGACCTCGACAACAGCAATTGCCGCTCTTGCTGTCATGCGTAACGAGGCTGATGCCATGATCTGCGGGCTTGGTGGCCGGTTCGGAAGGAATCTTCAACTTGTCGATCAAATCATAGGTCTCGGAAATAATATCGGCCAATTTTCGGCTTTGAGCCTGTTGATTTCACAGCGTGGCACACTGTTCCTGACAGACACTTATGTAAACACCGATCCAAGTGCTGAACAGATCGTGGAAATGGCAGCCCTCGCTGCCGAAGAGGTTCGTGGTTTCGGTATCGAGCCGAAAGTTGCCCTTCTCTCACATTCCAACTTCGGCTCTAAAGATACGGAATCCGCCAGAAAGATGCGCAAAGCTTCTGAACTTCTTGCCGAACGTTATCCCGAGCTTGAATCAGATGGTGAAATGCACGGAGATGCGGCTCTTTCACAAATTTTACGTGATCGGGTTTTCCCTGGCTCGCGTTTAAAAGGAGAAGCAAATCTGCTTGTGTTCCCGAATCTCGATGCTGCCAATATCACCCTTAACGTTGTAAAAAATCTGACAGATGCATTACATGTCGGGCCGATATTATTGGGTACAGCAAGACCTGCCCATATTTTAACAACATCCGTTACCTCTCGTGGCGTCGTCAATATGACAGCTCTTGCCGTCCTTGAAGCCAATACGAAAGGGAATCAAAAACAGCTCAAGAAGGGATAAACGCGCAAAATTTGCTTTCCATTTTACTTTTTGACTGTTATTCCGCCTCTATCTCCATAAAAAAGCCGAAATAGAACCGGCTTTATAGTGGAAGAGGCGGAATATTGTTTCCGAGAAGCAATAAGAAATGTTAATTCTGCTTTAAGTCTTTTTTTTAATCGAGAAAGACGCTAGATAGAGTCGCTGAAAGGCTGCTTGACGGCCGTAACTAGTAAAAGGAATTGCACATTGTCCTCTACGTTTGACAAAGTTGCCGATATCATCGCTGAAACAAGCGAGATCGATCGCAATACAATCACTCCGGAAAGCCATACAATTGACGATCTCGGTATTGATAGTCTGGACTTTCTGGATATTGTTTTTGCTATAGACAAAGCTTTCGGTATCAAAATACCGCTAGAGCAATGGACACAGGAAGTTAATGAAGGCAAAGTAGGAACAGATGAATATTTTGTTTTGAAAAATCTTTGCGCAAAAATTGACGAACTTGTTGCAGCCAAAAACGCCGGATAATCCTGTATAATGCAAAAAAACCATTCTGTTGTCATCACCGGTATAGGTTTAATCAGCTCTTTGGGAGAAGGTGTTGAAAAACATTGGGAGATGCTGAATGCGTCTCCCCTCTCCCCGCGAATTGATAGTGAAAGCTTTTCTCCTTATACCGTTCATGCTCTCGGGGAAGTTGACTGGAGCAAGCAAATTCCCAAGCGCAGTGATCAAAGACAGATGGAAACCTGGCAAAGATTGGGTACATATGCGGCCGGTCTTGCCTTGGACGATGCGGGTGTCAAAGGCGATCTTTCGATCACTTCAACCATGGATATGATCGTTGGTGCCGGTGGTGGCGAGCGTGATGTCAATGTTGATGTCGAGATACTCAACAAAGGTCGCACAACAACCGATCGTGGCGTAATGCTCAACGCCACTCTGTCAACCGAGTTGCGTCCAACTCTTTTCCTTGCCCAGCTTTCAAATCTATTGGCTGGTAACATTTCCATTGTTCACAAGGTTATAGGTTCCTCACGCAGCTTTATGGGTGAAGAAGGAAGTGGCCTTGCTGCCTTGATGGTTGCAATTGCGCGTATTAAATCCGGTCAAAGCACTCATGCCCTTGTTGGTGGCTCATATAATGCCCAGCACTATGATATGTTGTTGGGGCAAGAATTGGGGCAATTGTTGAAGCGGGATGGTTGGTCGCCTGTATGGCAGCGTGAGAATTGTCTGGGTGGCGGTCTCGTAACTGGATCCGGCGGTGTTTTTCTTGTACTGGAAAGTGCCGAATATGCAAAAAAACGCGGTGCCAATATCTATGCAGTCATTTCGGATTTTGTGGCCGATCAAACCAATCGTAAAAAGATACCGCTTGAGAAAACACTGGATACAATTCTGGAGCGTGTCAAAGGAAACGCTCTTCTCGGGCAAAACGATCTCATCATATCAGGCGCTTCCGGTGTTAAAGGCATAACCGGAGCCGAGAAGACCTTATGGGACAAGAACAAGCTTGCCTATCGAGGTATCTCGACTTTGTTCGGCCATTGGCGTGAAGCGCAATTTCCTCTCGCACTGGCTCTCGGAGCTATGGCTATGAAGAAAAAACAAAGCTTCAAAGCATTAAGTGATGATGAACAACCATTCGATGGCAAACTTGAGAGCGTTATCGTTTCTACCGTTGGCGCAACAAGAGCCGAAGGCATGGCAAGACTTATAGCTGGCTAAAGGATTCGTAATGGACAAATATACCGATCATCTAGGGCGGCCAGTTGTCGCAATTACCGGAGCTGGTGTCATCAGTTCTTTAGGTCAGGGAAAAGATAAAAACTGGGAAAAGCTTGTCAATGGTGTCAGCGGCATTCACAGGATTACGCGCTTTCCGGTTGAAGGTTTGACCACACAAATAGCGGGCACGGTAGATTTTCTTGAAGAAAGTCACATTGGTGCTTCGGCTTTGTCGGAAAAACTGGCGACAGTTGCCGCAAGCGAAGCAATTGAGGAAGCCGGACTTGATGAAACTGCTTTTAACGGGCCACTCTTTTTAGCTGCTCCTCCGGTAGAACTTGATTGGAAGTCGCGTTTTGCTCTTGACGATGAAGTTAATCGCGAAAAAAATCCGTCCTATCAGGCATTTTTGGAAATATGCGCTAAAACCCCTCATCAAGCTTTCTTCGAGACTACACAATTCGGCTATATCGCTGAACGGTTGAAAGATCATTTTGGAACAACCGGCCTTCCTGTTACTTTGTCTACCGCCTGCGCCTCTGGCGCAACGGCAATACAACTTGGCGTGGAAGCGATAAGACGCGGCGAAACCGACCGTGCATTGACAATTGGTACAGATGGTTCGGTTTCTGCGGAAGCTCTGATACGGTTTTCTTTATTATCCGCCCTTTCGACACAAAACCAGATACCCGAAAAAGCCTCGAAACCTTTCAGCAAAGGCCGCGATGGTTTCGTGATGGCTGAGGGGTCAGGCGCACTTGTGATGGAATCGCTTGAAAGCGCATTGAAGCGCGGAGCAAAAATACTGGGTATTCTTGCCGGCTGCGGAGAAACAGCCGACGACTTTCACCGCACGCGGTCAAAACCCGATGCATCGCCTGCAACCGGTTCGATGCGCAAAGCATTGGAAGATGCAGGCATCGGCATTGATGACGTTGATTATATCAACGCTCATGGGACCTCGACACCGGAAAACGAAAAGATGGAATATCTGGCCTTGTCAAATGTTTTTGGCGAACGTGTTCATGATGTTCCGGTGTCGTCCAACAAATCTATGATTGGCCATACACTGACTGCAGCCGGTGCGATAGAGGCCGTTTTTTCACTATTAACTATCAGAACCGGTATTATGCCGCCAACCATCAATTATGATGACCCTGATCCAGCAATTCCACTTGATGTAGTGCCTAACAAGTGCCGGAAGGGCAATGTGACCTCTGTTCTTTCCAATTCTTTCGGATTTGGCGGACAGAATGAAAGTCTTGTCATCAGAGCTTATAACGGGTAACTCACCTTTTAGCGGCATTCTCTGGTACATTATTTTAAGAAGGAATAGTCATGCGCGCATTGCAATTGCTTGACGACAAACGTCTTGAATTAACTGAAATAGCGCCTCCTCCGGCCCCCGGGAATGGTGAAGTTACTGTTCAGATAAAGGCTGTAGCGCTTAACCATATCGATGTTTGGGGCTGGCGTGGTATGGCTTTTGCAAAGCGCAAATTACCGCTCACAATCGGCGCGGAAGCTTCCGGCATTGTACAGTCGATCGGTTCGGGCGTTGGTAACCTTCAAGTGGGACAAATTGTATCGATTTACGGAGCAAGAACCTGCGGACTTTGCAAAAACTGTCGTGAAGGACGGGATAATCTTTGCACACATGTCAGCGGTGTTCACGGCTTCCATATTGATGGTTTTGCCTGCGAGGCTGTGAATTTGCCTGCCCGATTGCTGGTACCGGCACCGCTTGATTGCGATGAAATTGACGCCGCTGTCGCTCCAATCACTTTCGGCACTGTTGAACATATGCTCTTTGACAATGCCAAACTTCAGCCCGGCGAGACAATTCTTATACATGCCGGTGGATCAGGCATCGGTTCGGCTGCGATACAATTGGCAAAGCGTATGGGCTGCACAGTTTTTACAACAGTCGGCTCTGACGGAAAAATCGAAAAGGCTAAAGCTCTGGGTGCCGATGTCGTCATCAACTATCGGAACGATCGGTTTGAACATGTTGTAAGAAAGCTGACCAAGAAAAAGGGTGTCGACGTCGTTTTTGAACATGTCGGTGCTGATACCTGGGCCGGTTCGATGCTGTCTTTGAAACGCGGCGGACGTCTCGTTACTTGTGGTTCGACTTCAGGCGTGTCTACATCAATGAATTTGATGCAACTCTTCCAACAGCAATTGAAAATTTTCGGTTCTTTCGGCTGCCGAATGGAAAATATGGCGAATGCCATGCAAAAAATGGCAGAAGGCATTGTTCATCCGGTTGTTGATACCATTGTCGATTTTGGAGACATTGAAAAAGCATTGAAACGGATGGAAAGCCGTGATGTGTTTGGTAAAATCATCCTGAAAATCAGTTGATGCAAAACTTGCGTTCAAAACTCATTCTTTTTCGTATCCGGACGAAATTGAAAGACTGGTGGGACTGGTCTTGGGCACATTTCGTCGCCGGATTGATGGCGCTTATTCGTTATCTTCCGGCAAAAGCTGGAATCGGCTTTTTTGCCTGGTTTGCCCGAACTGTCGGTCCACTACTCCCACGTCACCAGATTGCGCTTAACAATTTGCGTCAGGCCTATCCGGAAAAAGATCCTGAATGGATCCGTAAAACCGCTCTTGAAATGTGGGAAAATATGGGGCGCTTATTTGCCGAATATGTATTCCTCGATAAAATTTTTGACTTTGATCCGAATGCGGAAAAGCCCGGTCTGGTTGAAGTCGATGGAATTGATATCTTTGTCCGGCTCCGAGACGAGAAAAAACCGCACATTTTCTTTACCGCCCATACTGGTAATTTTGAACTTTTACCTATTTGTGCTGCAACATTCGATCTCAATGTAACGGCACTTTTTCGCCCACCGAATAATCCCTATATCGCAAAACGCGTTTTGAAGGCGCGGCGCACTGCTATGGGGCATCTTGTACCTTCAAAAGCCGGTGCTGCGTGGGCGCTTGCTGGCAAATTGGCAGAAGGTGAAGATGTCGGTATGCTGGTCGATCAAAAATTCCGTCGTGGCATAAAGGGAACTTTTTTTGGCAGACCTGTCAGAACCAACCCTTTATTGATCAAGCTTGCCCGCCAATATGATTGCGATGTCTACCCTGCCCGCTCTATCCGGTTACCTGGCGGACGTTACCGGTTGGAACTATACGAACGCATGGATTTGCCAAAAGATAAGGATGGCAATATCGATGAGGTTGCAGCCGCCCAAAAGCTGAATGACACTGTCGAAGCATGGGTACGTGAATATCCCGGCCAATGGATGTGGTTTCATAAACGCTGGGACGATTAACATCCCCTATAACGTTTGAAAAAGCACAGTTTTCCCATTTATTGCCCCTCACAGCATATTAATTAGGCATTGCGAATTATCATAATAAACGCATAACTTCACATCAGGCTTAAAAGACAATAATAACGGGAATATCGACAAAGCCATGGGCTCACGAAAGTGAACGCACCAGCGGGAAGCAAGCTATGTGACTATCAAAAATAGCTCTAGTTTTATAAACATATAGGCTTGCCATCGCTCTCTCAACCGTTGGAAAGCCTGTAAGCTAAAAAGCACAACGCTCTAAAAGATGAGTGCTTTGAAGATAACATCAATAACTTTTCAAAGTTTTATACGTGCAATAATTTTCCGGCTATTTGCCAAACTTCCCGAGGACAAAATAAAAACGGGATAGTAACGGGATATCATTTTCTTCCAAGCTTTGTCTTGACTTAAACTGACGAAAAAGAAAGCTGGTCGGGGACGTTTGTCGGAGGCCCAAATTCAATGAAGGATTCTATCGCTTGGACCAGACAAATTCCCGTTTTTTAATGCCAAAACTTGCTTCCGAGAAGAGCTATCAAATCAATATGCTTTCGCACCATTCTTTGTTTGAAGCTCTCCTAACAGACAAACCAAAACAGCCCGACACACATTGTCGTTCTTTCGGCAGGTAATTTCACAAATTCGAAGAAAAAAAATGGCGATATTTTTTATCTCTCGGCACGAAAATTACGCCCACGCCAAATACCGCGTCATCACCCGTTCTTTATCGCCAGTTGGTAAGCTTTCTTAATCTGCAATTGCAACCATAACGTCGGATGATTTTATAACAGCAGCAGCCGGTTCACCGACTTTTAGCTGAAGATCATCAACGGCTTCATTGGTGATCGATGCGGTTACAATCGGTCCGCCTATGTCGATCTGGATATGGGCCGTGGTTGCACCTTTCTTGATGGCGACAATTTTACCTTTCAGAATATTACGCGCACTGATTTTCATCTTCAGTTTCCTTTCCGGTTAAGGTTCATTTATAACCATCTGGGTTCTTGACCTGAAAATTCCACATATCCGCGCACATTTTTTCCAAATCTTTTTCGGCTCGCCAATGAAGTTTATCAAATGCCGTTGACGGATTGGCGAAAAATTCCCCAATATCGCCGGGGCGTCTTGGCCCGACTTCATATTTTATTTTCCTGTTGGATATATGTTCAAATGCCTTGATGACATCCATCACGCTATAGCCACGACCGCGTCCGAGATTGATAACATCGCAACCGGGATGTTCCAAGGTCTTCAAGGCCCGCAAATGCCCCTCGGCCAAGTCACTCACATGAATATAATCACGCACTCCGGTTCCGTCTTCGGTGTCGTAATCATTCCCCCATATCATGACTTTATCGCGTTTTCCCGAGGCAACCTGAGCGATGATAGGCATAAGATTATTTGGAACACCCTTGGGATCTTCCCCTATCAATCCGCTCTCGTCTGCCCCTACGGGATTGAAATAACGAAGAATAGAGAATGCCCAGCTCGGGTCGCTTGCGTAAAAATCACGCAGCATATTTTCTACCGTCAATTTCGTGCGCCCATAGACACTCACCGGATTGAGCGGATGTTTTTCATCATAAGGCAAATATTTCGGAGGACCATAAACAGTGGCTGTTGATGAAAAGACCAGTTTTTTTACACCGGTCGATTTCATCGCTTGCAACAAACGCAAACTTCCAACCACATTGCAATCATAATAAAGATCCGGTTTTTTTTCGGATTCGGCAACAGATTTCAAACCGGCAAAATGGATGACAGCATCGCATTTATGATGTTCCAAAACATATTCGACAAAACTACGATCGCGTACATCACCTGACTCGTTCGTCGGTGCCCGTCCTGTGAGCTTTTCAATTCTGCGCAATACTTCCGGATGACTATTACCGAAATTATCAAGAATAATAACGCGATAGCCGGCATTCATAAGTGCCACACAACAATGCGAACCTATGTAACCCGCGCCGCCAGTCACCAAAATATTCATAATGAAACCTATAGACCACAAGACATGTGACTTTTATGAAAGAATTCTTTATCACTTACAAGCTGTCAAATGGAATAAATTATTGCATTTTTTTAATATCTGAAAGTTTTTTCACCATGGAACCGTCAAACAATATTAACCGCCTGATCGAAATTATGAGAGCCCTGAGAGACCCTGAAACCGGTTGTCCTTGGGACAAGAAGCAGGATTTCAAATCCATAATCCCTTATACTGTCGAAGAAGTTTACGAAGTTGCCGATGCAATTGAACGAAATGATAAATATGATCTTTGCGAGGAGCTCGGAGATTTGCTCTTGCAAGTTGTATATTATGCTCAAATGGCCGAAGAAGAAGGTAGTTTCAACTTTGGAGATGTTGTCTATGCTATAACGAAAAAGATGATACGTCGGCACCCCCATGTTTTCGGTTCTCCTGAACAGAGAAAGAAGGGACTTATAAAGGGTGAATGGGAGCGCATAAAGAAAGAAGAAAAAGCAGAAAGGAGTGAAAAGCGAAAATTGGCAAATCTTCCAGACGATACTCCAAAAGGCTATCTCGCATGCGTAAAATCAGCTCAGCCATTAGAAAAGGAAGCTATCGCGTTACAACAGCGAGCTGCGGAAGTCGGATTTGACTGGATAGACCCCGCCCCTATTTTTGAAAAAATAGACGAGGAAGTTAATGAACTCAAAGACGCTCTCCAATCCAAAAATGAAAAAGACATAGAAGATGAATTCGGCGATGTTTATTTTACGCTTCTCAATCTTGCAAGACGACTTGGTGTTTCGACACAAACAGCGTTAAAAAACGCAAACCAGAAATTCCGCTACCGTTTCAACTTTATTGAAAACGAGCTAAGCAAAAATAACAAAAGCCTGAACGACGCCTCTCTCGACGAGATGGAAAAACTCTGGAATGAAGCCAAAGTTGAAAGCCGTAAAAAATAGCAAAATCCCAAATAAACAAAATCCGCACTGACTATGACTGAACGTTTATTCCCTGATGATGCGAGAGTTTTATTGCTATCAAATTTTGTGAATAAGTGCGAAACGCTATAAAATCCACCCTATCGCGCAATCAAATCGCGATCAGGTTAGCACAATTGATTTCGTAGTTCTTATTACTTCTGTGCAACAGCCAAATCAGCCTGGGTCGCAGGACGAATTTCAACGGACATTCCACAACCACAAGCAGACGTCTGATTGGGGTTATTAAAAACAAATCCGGTATGTAAAGTGGTTTTTTCGAAGTCGATCTGTGTGCCTAGCAGGAACAGAGTGGCTTCACGAGATACAAAAACCCGCGCACCATCATCTTCTGCAATATCGGCATTTTCGACGACAGACTTTGCGAGGTCGACAGTATATTCCATACCTGCGCATCCACCCTTTTTTACGCCCACAACGATTCCATATGCATCGTTATTTGCCATTATGTCACGAATGCGCTCTTTGGCTGCATCTGTCATTGTGATTACTGAAAATCCGGCCATAGATTGCTTGTTCCTTTTAATTTCCAAGTGCTAATCTGGTATTTCAATCGGCTGGCGTCAAGATTTAATCACGATTTTCGGAAAATCGGGTTCAATCTTTGAATACCAATACAAAAATTTTGGTGCTAATAATTAGCTAACGGAAAATTCTATGAGTGAAATTTGATCAAGTTGATGCGTCGTCTTATTGTTTTTTGTCTTACGATTTTTAGCATTTCGACACTTGCTCCGGCATCTTACGCTGCTGATATCGAAAATGGAAAGATCGTTTTCAAACGTTGTGCCGCCTGCCATAATGCAGATAAGCCCGACAATCGGATCGGTCCGACGCTTCAAGGTATCATCGGGCGGAGAGCCGGCACACTTCAGGGCTACCGCTATTCTCCTGCCATGGTCAATGCCGGTCAAAATGGCCTTATCTGGAATAGAGAGACACTCATAACCTATCTTCATAACCCGCAAGGGATGGTAAAAGGAACGCGGATGGCATCCATTCGCCTGAATAATGATTCGGATATTGATGATCTCATTGCGTATCTGAATTCGGTCTTGCCCGTTCCCGATAAAAAATAAACCAACTCCGCATTAAAAATCCGACTTTTGCCGGCTGGCCTATGTTTGTTCTGCACGTGCCGGCACTACGCGTTTTCGGAATAACGGCACATTTTTTAAAATGATAAAAAATCAAATGGATTGTCTTTAGCTTCGTGAAAAAACGACAGATTAAGCAATTGTCGGGTTAAAGCATTTTGAACATGGATTTAACACAGAAACCGGAATCGGTTTTTGCGGGAACGATAACTTCGCTTATAAAGATTTAAATGCCGGTGGGACGCAATGATGATCCCATAAGGTCAATAATCGAGGCCAAAAACTGATAAAAGTTCGAGGAGAGCTATAATTCGGGTTCCCGTCAAATCTGCACAAAACAACGCAATTGAATAGTGTTCTAGCAATTTTGATCTTTTTTAAGAATTTTTCGCTTGCCTTTATATCGCTAGTATTTTAGGCCTTCTTCACGGTTCGGAGCGTAGCGCAGTCCGGTAGCGCACTTGACTGGGGGTCAAGGGGTCGTGGGTTCGAATCCCGCCGCTCCGACCATTCTTCTTTCCGGCTTTTTGAGTTCTTTCGTGTAAAATGGCGCGCCTTACCGTACCATTACGTTTATCAAACGATGAATCACGGGAAATAATCTCCCGAATTGCAATCTTAAGATCAGAAATGTGTTATGGATTTTCAAGATTCAGCGAACCTGACCGGCACTATATCACTTTATCAAGACATATAAATAAGCTCCTGAATATCCGGAGCTAAATCAAGCCAATTTGGTAGTCAGCTTTTTTCGTTATAGTGAGTTAACGAGGTAGTGATATTCCAATGAATTCACGATCTGCGCATGAAAGAATTGTTGCTTCCGCTCATCGTTCACTATTTCAGCGGCCCGTTTTGTCCAACAATAACTTTCATTGAAAATGCTCAATATAAAAAGGCTCCGGAAATTCCGAAGCCTTGAAGCACATGGTATATCGCGGCTAATCCGCTCTTCGTCGTCAATTTAACGAGGCAGCAATGTTTCGCCCATCAGGAACTCGTCAATGGCACGAGCAGCCTGCCGCCCTTCCCTGATTGCCCATACAACGAGTGATTGACCGCGTCTCACGTCACCGGCTGCAAAAAGCTTATCGACACTGGTTTTATAATTGTTCGTATCGGCCAAGACAGAATGCGCTCCGCGACGATCAACCTTCAACTTCAGACGGTCTCCCAACTCGCTACAAACACCAGCTTCGAACGGTCCGGCAAAACCGATTGCGACAAATGCAAGATCAGCACGAATAAAAAACTCGGTACCGGCTATCGGTTTACGTTGTTCATCGACATGACAACATTTTACATGGGTCAATTCGCCATTTTCAGCAACGAACTCGAGTGTAGCAACCTGAAATTCGCGTTCTGCACCTTCCGCCTGACTGGTCGAGGTGCGCATTTTGGTAGCCCAATAAGGCCAAACACTGAGTTTATCTTCCTTTTCCGGTGGTTGAGGACGAATATCTAACTGGGTTACCTTGACGGCACCTTGGCGGAAAGCCGTTCCCACACAATCGGACGCAGTGTCGCCGCCGCCAACAACAACCACATGTTTTCCATCGGCGATGATCGGCGGTGAAGGCCAGCCCACTGATTCGATATTTTCGCGCCCGACACGTTTATTTTGCTGAACGAGGTAACACATGGCGTCATGCACACCATGAAAATGGATTCCCGGAATATCGATCTTGCGCGGTGTTTCAGAACCACCGCAATAAAGAACCGCGTCATAATTGCTTAGGAGATCATCAACTGCCTTGTCGACGCCGATATTGACACCGCAATAGAAAGTGACGCCCTCGCCTTCCAATTGTTCGATACGGCGATCGATATGATGTTTTTCCATTTTAAAATCAGGAATGCCATAACGTAAAAGCCCTCCCGGACGGCTTTCACGTTCGTAAACATCGACCATATGCCCCGCACGGGCAAGTTGTTGCGCTGCCGCCATTCCTGACGGGCCTGATCCGATAATGGCAACTTTTTTTCCTGTTTTCGCTTCATTAGGCTGAGGTGCAAAAAAACCAAGTGCAAAAGCCTTATCAGCCAATGTTTGCTCGATTGTCTTGATTGTTACAGGAACATCCTCAAGATTGAGCGTGCATGCCTCTTCACAAGGTGCCGGACAAACGCGCCCTGTAAATTCAGGGAAATTGTTTGTGGAAAGAAGATTGTTGATCGCTTCCTTCCAATTGCCTTTATAAACGAGGTCGTTCCAATCCGGTATCTGGTTATTGACAGGACACCCCGTCGAACCATGACAGTAAGGAATGCCACAATCCATACAACGCGCGGCCTGCTTCTGCACCTCTGCTTCGGACATCGGAATAGTAAATTCCCGAAAATGGCGGATGCGATCAGAGGCTGGCTGATACTTTTGAGATTGGCGATCTATTTCAAGAAAACCGGTTACTTTACCCATTTGTTGTTTCCGTATCTGAAGTTTGCATTATGGACACCGGCTGCTGTTATTCAGCAGCTGTTTCCATGCGCATCTGTTCCATTTCTTCCAAAGCACGGCGATATTCGACCGGCATAATTTTTACAAATTTCGGACGATATTGATCCCAATTATCCAGGATTTCCTTGGCCCGTGCCGAGCCAGTGTAATGCAGATGATTGGCAATCATTTGAGCCAGTCGCTCTTCATCATGGTGGGTCATATTGGCCGAGACATCTACCCGACCTTTATGCATGAGGTCACCACCGTGATGATGAAGTTTTTCAAGCATATCATCTTCTTCGGGAACAGGTTCGAGTTCAACCATCGCCATGTTGCATCTTTTAGCAAAATCACCTGCTTCATCGAGCACATAGGCAACGCCGCCCGACATGCCGGCAGCAAAGTTTCTGCCGGTCTTGCCGATCACAACCACGATACCGCCGGTCATATATTCACATCCGTGATCGCCAACTCCCTCGACGACCGCAGCAACGCCCGAATTACGCACAGCAAAACGTTCGCCTGCCACGCCGCGGAAATAACATTCGCCTTCAATCCCGCCATAAAGAACGGTATTTCCGACAATGATCGAATCCTCGGCGACAACATTACTGTCTTCAGGTGGACGAACAATAATTCTGCCGCCAGAAAGACCTTTGCCAACATAATCATTACCATCGCCGATAAGGTCAAAGGTTATCCCTTTGGCAAGGAAAGCACCAAACGACTGACCGGCTGTGCCCTTGAAATGAACGTTTATGGTATTATCCGGCAATCCTCTTTGACGATAACGTCTCGCCACTTCGCCAGAGAGCATGGCACCGGCAGATCTGTCAACATTGCGTATGAGCGTTTCAAACTCGACAGGCTTTTTTGTTTCGAGAGCTGCCGAAGCGCGCTCAATCAGCTTACGGTCAAGTACATCCTCAATCGGATGATGTTGACGTTCCGTGTGTCTTGTCTGTTTCTTTTCGGCATCAGGCTTATAGAAGATACGACTGAAATCGAGACCTTTTGCTTTCCAATGATCGATCGCCGGCTGTTTATCCAACAAATCCGATTGACCAATAATATCGTCGAGTTTTTTGAAGCCCATATGTGCCAGAATAGCGCGTACTTCTTCGGCAAGATAAAAGAAGAAGTTGATCACATGTTCCGGCGTTCCTTTGAAACGCTTGCGCAATACGGGATCCTGTGTCGCAACGCCGGTCGGGCATGTGTTAAGATGGCATTTGCGCATCATGACACAGCCTGCCGCAATCAGCGGAGCTGTCGCAAAGCCGAATTCGTCAGCCCCGAGAAGCGCCCCGATAATGACATCGCGACCTGTTCTTAAACCGCCATCAACCTGTAATGCAACACGCGAACGCAAACCATTGAGAACCAGCGTTTGCTGGGTTTCGGCAAGTCCCATTTCCCACGATGAACCGGCATTCCTGACCGAGGTCAAAGGAGAAGCTCCTGTACCACCGTCATAACCGGAAATCGTAATGTGATCGGCACGAGCCTTGGCAACACCTGCCGCAACTGTTCCAACACCTACTTCCGACACAAGTTTTACAGAAATGTCTGCAAATTCATTGACATTTTTCAGGTCAAAAATGAGCTGCGCCAAATCTTCGATCGAGTAGATATCGTGATGTGGAGGCGGTGAAATCAAACCGACACCCTGCGTCGAGTGACGCGTTTTGGCAATAATAGCGTCAACTTTATGCCCCGGTAATTGTCCACCTTCACCAGGCTTGGCACCTTGCGCCACTTTGATTTGTATAACATCGGCATTAACAAGATATTCAGCCGTTACACCAAAACGGCCGGAAGCCACCTGCTTGATTGCGGACCGTTCAGGGTTTTGTGTACCGTCCGGCAAAGGATAAAGACGATCTGGTTCTTCACCACCTTCGCCGGTATTGGATTTTCCGCCGATTTTATTCATGGCACGAGCCAATGTCGTGTGGGCTTCGCGCGAGATCGAACCGAATGACATCGCACCGGTTGAAAACCGCTTTACAATTTCGGTAGCCGGTTCAACGTCCTCAATCGCGACGGGTTTCGCACCACGCTCTTCTGCGCTTTTGATTTTGAAAAGGCCACGAATCGTCTTTGCACGGGCGGTTTCACCGTTTATACGTTGTGAATAAGCCGTAAAAAGCGCCGGATTGGATGTGCGAACAGAATGCTGCAGACTTGCAACTGCATCTGGCGTCCAGATATGCGCTTCACCACGAATACGATATGCATATTCACCGCCAACATCAAGCGAATGGAGGAGAACAGGATCATTGCTGAATGCGGCTGTATGGCGTTTAACTGTTTCAGCCGCAATCTGGTCCAGATCGACCCCTTCGATTGTGGTTGCTGTACCCGTAAAGAAACGGTCAACAAAAGACTGTTTTAGCCCGACTGCATCGAATATTTGCGCGCCACAATAGGATTGATAGGTTGATATGCCCATTTTGGACATAACCTTGAGCATACCTTTGCCAATCGATTTTATATAGCGATAAATTACTTCGTGCTCTTCAACTTCTTTCGGAAATTCTCCACGCTCGAACATGTCGATCAATGTATCGAATGCGAGGTACGGGTTGATCGCCTCTGCCCCATAGCCAGCAAGGCAACAGAAATGGTGAATTTCACGAGGTTCGCCGGTTTCGACAACCAATCCGACGGACGTGCGCAACCCCTTTCTGATGAGATGATGGTGAACAGCCGCTGTCGCGAGCAATGCAGGAATAGGTATACGGTCCGGTCCAATCTGGCGATCGGACAGAATGATAATATTATAACCACCGTGAACTGCAGCTTCTGCACGCTCGCAGAGGCGTTCCACCGCACCTTCAAGCCCTGCTGCCCCTTCCTGAACGGAATAGGTGATATCAATTGTCTTTGTATCAAAGTGGTCTTCCGTCTGGCCAATAGCCCGGATTTTTTCGAGATCTCCGTTTGTCAAAATCGGTTGACGAACTTCCAGACGCTTGCGACGCGAGGTCCCGACCAAATCGAATATATTCGGACGTGGCCCGATGAAAGAAACGAGACTCATCACCAGCTCTTCACGGATCGGATCGATAGGAGGATTGGTAACTTGCGCAAAATTCTGCTTGAAATAAGTATAAAGCAGTTTGGATTTATCGGACATTGCCGAGATCGGTGTATCAACACCCATTGAGCCGATCGGCTCTTGTCCGGTTGTTGCCATTGGTGAAAGCAGAAACTTCTTGTCTTCCTGCGTATAGCCGAACGCCTGTTGACGGTCGAGCAGCGACACATCCTTGCGTAAAGACCGCGGTTCGACGGGAGCAAGATCTTCAAGAATAAGCTGGGTGTTATCCAGCCATTGACGATAAGGATGTTTGGAAGCAATTTCGGACTTTATTTCTTCATCCGATACAATGCGCCCTTCTTCCAGATTAATGAGCAACATTTTGCCCGGCTGCAAACGCCACTTGCGGATAATGTGCTTTTCTTCAACAGGAATAACGCCGGCTTCCGAAGCCATGATGACATAATCGTTATCTGTCACAATATAACGCGCCGGACGCAGACCATTACGATCAAGCGTTGCACCTATCTGGCGACCATCAGTGAAGGCAATTGCCGCCGGTCCATCCCATGGTTCCATCAGTGCCGCATGATATTCATAGAACGAACGTCGTTCGACACTCATGAGACTATTTCCTGCCCAAGCTTCAGGAATGAGCATCATCATCGCATGAGGGAGCGAGTAACCACCCTCATATAAAAATTCCAAAGCATTATCAAAACAGGCTGTATCCGATTGTCCTTCATAGGAAATTGGCCAGAGTTTTGAAATATCATTGCCGTAAAGCTCTGAATCGACCGAAGCCTGACGGGCAGCCATCCAGTTGACGTTTCCTCTCAGCGTATTGATTTCACCATTATGAGCAATCATCCGATAAGGGTGAGCAAGTTTCCAGGATGGAAAAGTATTGGTTGAAAAACGCTGGTGCACAAGCGCCAAAGCACTTTCAAAACGTTCATCTTGCAAATCTTTATAATAAGCACCAACTTGGAAGGCCAAAAACATGCCTTTGTAAATAACAGTGCGGGACGACAGACAAACGACATAAAAGCCATTATCTCTTCCACCTGTCTCATGGAAGATTCTGTTCGAGATAACCTTGCGCAGCACAAAAAGCCGCCGTTCAAAATCGTCATCCGATTTTATAGATGGGTCGCGACCGATAAAAACCTGCCGATGAACCGGCTCTGTTGCAACAATCGCAGGCGCTTTCGAGAGCGAAGAATTATCAACCGGCACATCACGAAAAGCAATAAAATGCTGGCCTTCCGAGGCAATAACTTCCTTCACAATCTGCTCGATATGGGCTCGCATCGCTTCGTCGCGCGGCATAAATATATGTCCGACAGCATATTGACCGGCTTTCGGCAATTCCACGCCCTGTTCGGCCATAACCTCACGAAAAAAACGGTCCGGTATCTGGACCAATATACCTGCACCATCGCCCACTAAAGGATCTGCCCCAACCGCACCCCGGTGAGTGAGATTTTCAAGCATGAAAAGCCCATCTTCAATGATCTTGTGGGATTTTACATTTTTCAACTGTGCAATAAATCCCACCCCGCAAGCATCATGTTCATTTTTAGGGCTGTACAGTCCTTGCGCGGCCGGAATTCCATAAGCCGACGTGGCCCCTGCGCCCGCCAATGATGACGTTATTGAACCATTTTGAGTAATTTTATTACCTGAAATAACGCTATCCGACATTTAGAAAGCCCTTTTTTCACAAACCAATATGAAAACTACGCCAGAAATTTGCTGTTTTTAGTCTTCAAATAGCATTGTTAGCACGGCGTAATCTCTCGTTTAAGAAGCTATGTCAGAAAGATTCTAAGTTTTCAACTGCTAAACGTAAAAATTAAAATATTATTTCAAAAATTGTTTATTTAATTTATTTTTATTATTTTAATTGTGATATTTCGTTTCATTTATTTTTTAGTTGGAAGAAAAAGGCTTCCTCTCCGTTAAAAATCCCCGAGAGTCTGTGGCTGGAGAAGTGCCTTTCCGGATAAAGATTGGAATGGTGGTTTTAAAAACGCGCTTCAATTATTGTCGATAAAAACAACAGTGCCGAAAAAGAGAAATTCATTCCGGAACATTCATTTCAGACAAAAACTAGATAATAAAAAAGCGTGAAGTCTGTCTTTGACAGACCATCACGCTTTCCGAAGTTAACATTCAGGAATAATTATTCCGCTGCTTCAACTTCCACATCATGTTTTTGGACACGCTTGTTGGTGTTAGAAGCTTTTGGCGTCTGCACCGCTATTTTACGCGGCTTCATTTCTTCGGGAATTTCCCGTTTCAATTCAATATGAAGCAAACCATTTTGAAGCTGTGCGCCAACCACTTCAACGTGATCAGCTAATTGGAAGCGACGTTCAAAGGACCGCGAAGCTATTCCACGATAGAGAAAATCACCTTCATCATTTTCTTCTTCATGTGATTTCTCACCCTTTACAGTGAGCTGATGGCTTTGTGCTTCGATATCAATTTCATCTTCGGAAAATCCGGCCACCGCCATGGAAATCCGATAGGAATTCTCGCTCAACCGTTCGATATTATATGGAGGATAAGCTTGAACGCTCTCCGGTTGTGTCATCGTGTCAAACATATTGAATAAACGGTCAAAACCGACAGTTGAACGATATAATGGTGAAAAATCTACTTGACGCATAATAATTGCCCTCCTTCAGAGCGACGATTTGTTTGGTTACGGCAATCTCCAAAAAGGCAGATCAATATAACCAACGACCCCGTATCGGCGATCGCAAAGCTTATCTGGTTATTAATTAGTCGACTTTCAAGACATTGGCTAAAAATTGTTCAAAATTTAACATCCGCAAATCGACGCCACCGCCAAGGCGGGCGTAGAAAGGTTTTTTTATTCCCCTCCTCTCGCTTAAGGTTCTCTTTTATTCATTTTTCCGAAATCGGAATTTTGTAATCTTACCCATTCCAAGCAGGAGCAAGTTATGTTTTTGTGATACATTCCGATGAGGTAAAAAGTCGGAAATGTTTTTTTAAATTTTGCGGACTAAATGGACAAAGGCTATAGCGAGACAACAAGGTGAGATAGTAGAATTGGACACGCTCCTGACAATGCCAAGCGACAAGAATGGAATATGCTTTCTCCACACGTCTTTTATGGAAACCTCGGACAAAAGACGCTTGCGCATTGTTTCGAAAGTACAAAAACACAACTACAAAAAAGGCACTCTGATTTTTCTTCAGGGGATGGAAGATAGTTGTGAAAGATATGGAGAATTGTTTTACGAGCTATCGGCACGCGGCTTCTCTTATGCGTCCTTTGATTGGTATGGGCAGGGTGAATCTGTTCCTGAGACAGGGAATAAGAAAATTTCCAGATTAACCTTCGATATCAATCAGCACATAGGTGATCTTAACGAATTTCTGCAAAAGATTGTTTATCCCGATTGCCCACCTCCCTACTATTTTCTGGCTTATGATATGGGATGCCTTATCGCAATTTCCGCACTCGATATCATCAACAACCAGTGCCAACGCTTTATAGGTCTTTCACCGCTTTTCACTCCATTGGGGTACACGACCGACAGTTTCCAAAGCAAACTCACGAGCCTTATGACCGATTTTGGTCTTGGCCGTTTGAAACTGCCACGAGCTAAATCACTATGTTCAAACATTAACGGTCCGACAAAAGGAACGAATTCTGAAATTGATCGGCTAAAAAACTCGCAAAATATTCCTTTACCTGACAGGCGCTGGCTTGCCAGGGTTCTTGAAACAGTAAATTTTGCAAAGGCCCGCTTAAACAAAAACGATTTGCGTTTCCCGACGATTTTTGTTCTGGGGCATAATGATAAACTGATCAATAATCAGAAATTGCTTCGTTTTTGCGACAATGTCAGGCTCGCCGACATAATGACCCTTTTTGGTGCCGGGCACGACATCCTGAATGGGGCAGACAATTCTAAAAAGCAGTTCTGGGCACTATTCGACACGTTTATTCCAGGCACCAAGGCCTATGATATCAATTATTGAGAATTGATAGAGCCGCATCGCATAATTCCGGAGTAGCTGCTGCCACGATATTTCCGGCGTCCTCCGCCTTTTCACCATTCCACTGCTTGATGACGCCGCCAGCCTGTTCGATAATCGGAATTAATGCCATGATATCGTAAGGTTTCAGTTCTGTTTCAACGACAAGATCGACAAAACCCGCAGCGAGCATGGCAAAAGCATAACAATCCGCACTGTAGCGCGTTAAGCGTGCTTTTGAGCGGAGTTCGGCAAAACGAGCTTTGTCTCCCCCTTTGAATAGTTCTGGATCAGTTGTAAAAATTGTCGCTTCAGCAAGCAATTTGCATGAGCTTGTGGAGAGCTTTCTGTGTTGACCATCATGAATTGTATAAAGATAACTTCCCTTTCCGCAACTGTAATAAAGTTCGCGTGTGAAAGGTTGTGTCATCATCCCTGCTACTGCTTTGCCAGCCTTTTTTAATCCTACAAGACTGCCCCAAACAGGCATTCCCGTTATGAAAGAACGGGTCCCGTCTATCGGGTCGATTACCCATATATGGTCGTTAAGCCCATTCAAGGCAGGAAATTCCTCACCGGCGATTCCATCATCAGGACATTGCTGATGGATATATTCACGTAAGGCAATTTCGGTTTTGCGATCAGCAATTGTTACGGGGTCGAAACCGGTCTTGTCTTTATTATCAATTGAAAGCGTATGTCGAAAAAAAGGAAGAGACGTCTCCTCTACTATTTTAGCGATTTTTTGAAAAAATTCGAATCCCGGAAGATCACTCATGATTACTCTCGATTGTTGATTATCTGGTCGAACCGGATAGAGATTATTTAAGCTGCTTTTTCATAAAAACTCAATGACCGCCTGATATCGGCTTGCAATCGTAAAATGCTCGTACAATTCCGATATAGGATAGAAATCTTCGATTGGCTTTATTTTTTCGGCAAATATAGCTTGCTTAAGAAAAGTGCCAATGTCTCTTTTCTAACAAAAATCACATTATTCGGCAGCTATTTTGCAAAGCGTGAATTCTCGTTCAGGAAATGCCATAAGATCAGCGGACAAAGAAGTGAGATCATTCTGCAGTGAACTGAAATTATGGTTCGCTTCAAGCGTAATTTCATCTAGATAGAGACTTCTATTGATTTCAATTTGAAGAGCATGGATATTTTCGGCAGGTTTTCCGTAATGGGCAGTAATGAAACCGCCCGAATAAGGCCGGTTGAGGCTGACATTATATCCCTTTTCTCTCAAAAGCTCGGCCGTATATTCAACAAACGCATTGGTGCAGGATTGCCCATATTGATCGCCCAGAATAAAATCCGGTTGTTCGCCACCGTTAAAAAACTTCAGTTTTCCCGGCATTGAGTGGCAATCTATAAGAACTGCAAAACCGAACCGTTTCCGCATTGAATTGAGCGTCGATTGAAGATGGTTGTGGTAAGGAACATATAGACTATCAATACGTTTCAAAGCATCTTCCAGATGGATTCGCCCGTTATATATCGGTAGATCACTTGCTACGTTTTTAGGTATAGTCCCCAAGCCTGCCATAACACGTGTCGACGGATTTGGAACATAATCCGGCATAGGTTCGAAGAACATATCAGGATCAAGCTCATATTGGGCACGATTGACATCAATAAAAGACCGCGGGTAATTTGCCGCCATAAGCGCGGCACCAAGCCCGACAACTTTACCGAAAAGCAAATCAACGAAACAATCTTCCGACATCCGGATCGTAAAATTATCGAGCACGGACTGCTCAAGAAAGCTTTCCGGATAAAACCTGCCGGAATGAGGTGAATTGAACAAAAACGGCACACGCAGTTCAGCCGGTTCAAAATATTGAAATGCTGTCACGCCGCTTGCATTCATATTGTTAGCCTGCTCATTTTTTGTTTGTTTCATAAAAGGTAAACCAGTTTTCATGGCATTCGCAACCGGCAATTAACCATTATAAGAAACAAAGTCCATTCAACATGCCTTTACCGCTTTTTTTACGAACCTAATTTATTGTATGAATAAGAGTGAGATAAGGTTCCAAATCGAATAAACAACAGCTGGACATTATTATGAAACGAATTTTGCTTGCCGAAGACGATAATGATATGCGTCGATTTTTAGCAAAAGCTCTGGAACGGGCCGGTTACGAAGTTACAGATTTTGATAACGGTGCAAGCGCCTATGAACGGCTTCAGGAAGAACCGTTTTCACTTTTATTGACCGATATCGTAATGCCAGAAATGGATGGTATAGAGCTCGCTCGCCGTGCAACCGAAATTGATCCGGATTTGAGGGTAATGTTTATCACCGGATTTGCTGCTGTAGCACTCAACTCCGATAGCAATACCCCAAGAGATGCAAAGGTTTTGTCCAAGCCATTCCATTTGCGTGAACTCGTTTCCGAAGTCGAAAAGATGCTTATCGCAGCCTAAAGGACATTTTTAAAAATCCACAATTTCCCATTTTATAAGCGATTTTTTATAAAAAGGCATTGACCTAACGGTCTTGTTGTGGTGTATGCAACAGCGTCAGATGGGCGTGTAGCTCAGAGGGAGAGCACTACATTGACATTGTAGGGGTCACAGGTTCAATCCCTGTCACGCCCACCATCTGTTTTTCAATTAACCCGTTTTCTTGCTTAAAAAAATTTGTTTTTCCGTTTGTTTCTTATCGTCATAGAACGGCAACGAGTTACCTTTCTGTTGAAACAAACAAGCTCTTATCCCCTCTTCTTACCGCGCCCTAAGAAATAGGCCATTTGGTCTTTTCTCGTTCACGACCTGTCACTCACATGACAACCGTTCAGAAGCTATGCGTTTCCGAGAATCGGGAACCGTTAAATAAGCTGCATATCCGGTTTTTTGATTCCCCTCGTGACGAGTGACTCTGCTTTTTTAAAAAAATTTATGAGCAGAATTGTCCCGCGAGACAAAAATTGAATTCGCTATTCGCGTTGAAGCAAAAAACGTTTATCCAAAACTGAAGGCAAAGTTGCGATTATGACAATTCAATCGCCATAAGCTCTGGTGAAGCCAATAATCACGAAGTTAATCTGATTTCTAAAATCGTTCAGATATTTCACAGGCAATAGCCTGTAAAAGCTGCCTGAACATAAAACGCTGCTCCATTTAATAGTTGCGTCCGGAATAAGCTTCTCGCGGGGCCAGATAGTGTTAACCTCTTTCCCGTCAGGTTTTACTTCCATTTAACTATAGGAAAGGAGTGGTATTAAAAGAAAACATCCTATGACTTTGATATCGGCAGGCTACAAAATTTCTTGATCAAAAATTCGCATAAATGACCGAAACTGCCGCAACAACCTACCCTCACCGATCGTTTATTAAAAAATGAAACTGTTTTAAAGTGATAAATTTCTATCCCCTCGAAACGCGCAGAATTGAACGAAATGAACTCAAGAAATATCAATCATCGTGACTAACGCGTTCCAATTGTCGTGACCAATTGCATATACTGCGTCCTGACAAATCATAGACATAGTGAATGCCCGTTTTCTGTCAGATGATAATCAAACGCGTCAACGAAATTAAAACTATATTTTTTCGGCCCCAAACGAAGCTTAACGAGCGCGATCAAGAACTCTTTTGCATTCAATCAATTCAAACAAAGCTTCCTGAAGCAAAGTTTTGTTATCCTTGCCTTTTCCGATATTGCTTCCGCCCACTTCAGTGTCGGAATCGGATTTCATAAAGCTGAACAGGCCTCTGGATTGTGGTTGTTTTGCAGGAAGCGGCGTGTTTTCGGCTTCCTCTTCAGCTTTTTTCTTCCGGGTAATTGCATCTATTGCAGCAACGTCTCCATTGCCCAACGCAATTACAAAGGCTATGCCATTTTCTTTCAATAGGCGCTGTGCACCTTTTATTGTGTAACCTTGTTCATATAGGAGCTGGCGAATTCCTTTCAGCAAATCCACATCGGCTGGCCGGTAATAACGCCGCCCGCCTCCACGTTTTAACGGCTTGATCTGGGAAAAACGTGTTTCCCAAAACCTCAGAACGTGTTGCGGCAGATCCAACGCTTCAGCAACTTCGCTGATTGTACGAAAAGCATCTGGACTTTTATCCATTTTTTGGCCTTTTCCGAATATAACAACCTCGAACTTTCTGGTAATTGACAGTTACCGTAACGTTACTTCCATTTTCACAAAATTCCGGCATATACAATTAAACAATCGGCCATTGGCTCTTGCCACTGCTCTCGAATATCGGTCTTTTTGGAGTGCCGAAATATATTTATGTAATTTTACGATTTTTTTGAACGATGGCCGTCGAGAATTTTTTTCTTCAAAACATTCGATGCCTTGAATGTCATAACGCGACGGGGCGAAATTGGCACTTCTTCACCTGTCTTCGGATTGCGACCAATACGTTCTGTCTTGTTACGAACATGAAAAGTTGCAAACGACGATAATTTTACCGTCTCGCCTTTGACAATTGCATCGCAAACTTCATTAAGGATCATTTCAACCAATGAAGCCGACTCTGTGCGTGACAGGCCAACTTTTCTGCAAACTGCATCTGCTAAATCCGCGCGCGTCACTGTATTACCAGCCATAACAATCGCCTTCTTATAATTGAAGTATAAAAAACTTATACGTTAAACATATTATCGGTCAAGTTGTCTTGGCACTACCAACGGATAAGAATAGCTCCCCATGTGAATCCGCCGCCCATTGCCTCCAGCATGACCAGATCACCTTTCTTTATTCTACCATCTTTAACCGCTACCGCAAGCGCCAAAGGCACAGATGCGGCCGAAGTATTGCCATGCTGATCAACGGTGATCACAACTTTTTCATCAGCGATACCAAGTTTTTTGGCCGATGCGTCGATAATACGTTTATTGGCTTGATGAGGTACAAACCAGTCAAGCTCGGACGGTGATATTCCGGTTGCAGAGAAGCAATCATCCACCACGTCGGTAATCATGCCTACAGCATGTTTGAATACTTCTCGGCCTTCCATTCGCAAATGTCCGGTCGTTTGTGTGGTCGAAGGACCGCCATCCACGTAAAGCTTGTCGACAAATGCACCGTCTGAACGCTGTTTACAGGCAAGAATACCACGATCACTGTTATTGCCACTCTGGTTCTCGACAGCTTCGAGAATAACAGCGCCCGCACCATCTCCGAAAAGAACACATGTCGAACGGTCGTTCCAATCAAGAATACGCGAGAAGGTTTCCGCACCAATGACAAGAATTCGCTTGGCCATGCCACCTTTCAAATAAAGATCGGCAGTTGTCATTGCAAAAATGAAACCCGAACAGACAGCCTGAACATCAAACGCAAAACCGTGCGACATTCCTAACGCATTCTGTATTTCCACCGCCGAAGCAGGAAAAGTATGATTAGGTGTTGCTGTCGCCAGAATAATGCAGTCGATATCGGCGACAGTAAGTCCGGCATTATCAAGTGCAGCTTGTGCGGCAGCCGCTCCAAGAGAAACGGTCGTTTCATCTTTCCCGGCAATATAGCGCTGGCGGATTCCGGTCCGTTGAACGATCCATGCATCGGATGTCTCGACAATCCCCTCGAGCTCGCTGTTCAACATTTTCTTTTTAGGCAGCGCACTTCCTATGCCACATATGGCAGATCGAATCATTCAG
Organism: Bartonella sp. M0283; assembly: GCF_016100455.1. Classification (NCBI taxonomy): domain Bacteria; kingdom Pseudomonadati; phylum Pseudomonadota; class Alphaproteobacteria; order Hyphomicrobiales; family Bartonellaceae; genus Bartonella; species Bartonella sp. M0283. Next base: position 1,098,345 of record NZ_JACFSK010000001.1, read on the forward strand.
TTCTATCCTTAACCAGCGAATCAACAATTAGTTTTCAATGCGTTATACATGCTCCGTATCATGGCCCGCATGGTCACCATGATTGAGAAGCTCGGGTTTTTTATCGTGAAAATGCCTCAAATCCGCTGCGATTTTCTCGAGAAGTTTATTGTTAACCATTTCATAGCCTACACGTAAAGCAGAAGCAAACCCATCCGCGTCGGTTCCACCATGACTTTTAATAACAACACCATTCAAACCGAGTAAGACGCCACCGTTTACACGTCCGGGATCCATTTTTTGCTTGAGCTGACGGAAAGCACTGATTGATAGAAGGTAACCGAGTTTTGTTAGCCATGAGCTGGACATTGCTTCACGCAATATTTGCGCCATTTGTCTCGCTGTTCCTTCGGCTGCTTTCAATGCGATATTACCCGAAAATCCTTCGGTAACCACAACATCGACAGTACCTTTTCCAATATCATTGCCTTCTACGAAGCCTTTATATTCCAGTCCGTCGAGCCCGATTTCACGCAGCATCATGCCTGCCTGCTTGATTTCATCAAGTCCTTTGACTTCCTCCACTCCAATATTAAGGAGACCGACTGTCGGACGTGCGACATTATAAAGAGCACGAAACATACCCGCTCCCATGACCGCCAGATCGACAAGTTGATCCGATGAGGCGCCAATGGTTGCGCCAATATCAAGCACAAGACTTTCGCCACGCAATGTCGGCCAAACTCCCGCAATGCCGGGACGGTCGGCTTCTTCCATCATTCTCAAACAAAAATATGACATTGCCATCAATGCACCGGTGTTACCGGCTGATACACAGGCATCGGCTTCACCATTTTTCACCGCTTCGATCGCTTTCCACATTGATGACTTGCCGCGCCCGTTTCGCAATGCCTGACTAGGCTTTTCGTCCATACGGGTATAGGTTTCGGTCGCAATGAATGTTGAACAGGAACCAAGTTCCGGATAACGCTTCAAAACCGGTTCAACTGCACTCGCAACGCCATAAAAAATAAAACGTATTTCAGGAAAACGTTTCTGCGCAATTGCTGCACCGGCAATTGTGATCTCAGGGCCAAAATCGCCGCCCATTGCATCCACAGAAATTCTGATCACTCTCAAATGTCCTATTAGTTTCGAATTATATATAAGCAATGCCGCAATAAAGCGACGCTGTGTGAAACTTAACGCCGAAAATACCGGTTTTAAGCCATTATACAACAATAAAATTTGTTTTTTCGACGACCTTGGCTATTTCAGTTGTTTTAAAATGGCAAAAGGTGAAGGTTCTGTTTTGTCTTTTTCCATATCTTCAATATAGTTTCCGTCCACGCCTTCTTTACGTGGATAAGGATCAATCGATAATTCGAAGAATTCTTCAAGAAAAGCGCCGATATCAATTGAATCACCATGAAATACTTCAGGCGTGTCAGGACCTTCAGCATCTACAAAAACTTCACTTGTATTATCGCGCTCTTGATATTTGACAAGCTTGGAATCGTCGGGGATAAAAACCGACTCCACCTCTTCTTCTATATGTTTTGGAAGAGGTTCGAGTGTGACGACACAAGCCTGAACTATTTCAGCCTCAAACTTGCCTTTGACACGAACGCCGCGTTTCTTCCAAGGAGAAATGTGAACATCGGCGTGAAACGATTTTACCTCCAGCAAGCCATGGTTTTCCACAAGCTTCAGCCGCTCTTTTTCATCTGCATCAATCTTGATGCGGATTCCTTTCACCGGTAGCGAACGGACATTGACAGGATAGTGAATGGCAAAGCTCATGACGTGATGGTCATTATTGTGTGTTTGGTCATTATCATCCATAACGATTTTATCCAGCCTCTTTTCAACCGATAATTTTTCCCGATACCTTTAACGATAACGCCCAATACCTTTAACGATATCGTATGAGAGTCACAGAAAAGTCTTTGCTCTATTCCGTTTTTTTTACATACTCATTGTTAATAATTGCAAGTCTCTAACGATGCAATCTATTGCAAACCGCTTTAAGGTGGTTTAGGCAAAAAGGTTGAAAAAGAATTTATCCCCGCCATGCGTTAGATGGAGATGTCATTGTTTTACACGGTTCGCATTACAACCCGAGCTAAGCGTGGGTTAATCATCGGTTTAATGGCTGCTACAACAATTACGCTCGGCGGCTGTAAGTCACATGATTTTCTCAACACAAGCCAGACCTATAACGAAGGCTATGTTCTTGACGAATCGGCACTTGCTTCTGTTCCTGTCGGTTCAAGTCGTGATCAGGTTTTGCTTGCACTTGGCTCGCCTTCGATGACAGCAATGTATGACAATGAGGTATTTTATTATATCTCCCAAACGCGTTATCGCGGTGCGCAATTTATGAAGCCGAAAATTGTCGATCGTAAAATTCTGGCTATTTACTTCAACAAAAATGGACAGGTTGAACGGATTGCCAATTACGGTCTGGAAGATGGTAAAGTTTTCGATAGCATTTCGAAGACAACCCCGACCGGTGGTCATGACCAATCATTCCTGTCACAGTTGATCAAAGGTTCGAAGGGCGTTCCCCAGTTACCTACCAATGGCCGTTGATAGTCACTTCATTCCGTTTCCAATAACAATTGTAGGCGGAGCAAAGGTGTTTGGCTCTATTGAACCGGTTTCTGTACTTGTTGCTGGTTGAATTAAAAAAGCTCTATCGAATGATAGAGCTTTTTTTGTTTTTCTTTATTGCAACAACCTATTTGTGTCTCAATTCTTTTGCCATGCGGTCCAGAACCGCATTGACCATTCGCGGCTCTTCTCCGGAAAAGAAAGCTTTGGCAATGTCGACATATTCATTTATTGCAACAGCAATCGGAACATCTTTACGATTTTTGATTTCCCACGCCCCTGCCCTTAATATGGCACGTAGTGTAGAATCAATACGCGATAGCGGCCAATCCTCTGGCAAATGTTGACGAATCATTGGGTCAAGCTGACGTTGTTCCTCCACCACCCCTGCTATGATGGCACGAAACCATTGCGGATCAGCCTCAAGATATTGCTCGCCATCAACTTCTTGTCCCAAGCGATAAGTCTCATATTCCGATGTAATTTCCAAAATACCTGTTCCGGCAACATCCATCTGATAGAGCGCCTGAACAGCAGCCAAACGTGCAGCGCCGCGTTTGTTCGCGCGGCGCGGCATGTTAATATTATTGGCAGGGCTTTTATTCAATGATTTACTCCGAACTTATGTTTCAGCGCGATCATATGTAGCGCTGCATCGGCGGCAAAACCGCCTTTATTCTTTTTATCAGGCAGAGCACGTGCCCAAGCCTGTTTTTCATTTTCGACTGTGATGATGCCGTTGCCGATAGCCAAACGCTTGCGTACAGTCAAATCGGCAATGCCACGGCATGATTCGTTGGAAACAATTTCAAAATGATATGTTTCCCCTCTGATGACACACCCCAATGCGACATAACCATCATAGTTTTTTTCGCCCTTTTCCGCAAAGGCAATGGCTGCCGGAATTTCCAAGGCTCCCGGAACAGTTACAACATCAAAATCTGCTCCCGCTGCTTTGAGCGTTTCCGTTGCACCTTTCAACAATGCATCGGAAATTTCATCATAAAAACGAGCTTCCACAATTAATATGTGAGCCTTTTTCAAGTTCTTCTTTGTCATAATCTGATCCTACAACTCAAAAATAGGGTTGGCACTCTATGTCCCTCAAAGCCCTTTATAAACAATGGGAACCAGCCAATATACTTCCATTTAAAACAGTTTTTTAAAATGCGAAAGCGGCTTTTCTCAAAATGGCTCCAATAGAGTGCCATTTGAAGACAGCAAGGTAAATGAATTGAAAAATAACCAGAGCGCTAGTGGCGGAATTCCGATAATCGCGCAGCATATCGAGCCAATTGATCTATTTCAAGATTGACGCAATCGCCCTTCTTGCGCTCCCCCCACGTTGTCACTTCCAGAGTATGACGTATGATCAATATGTCAAACAAATCGCCGTCGACCGAATTTATTGTAAGCGACGTACCATCCAATGCGACAGAACCTTTGCGCGCAATAAAAGGAGAAAATTCCTGCGGAGCTTTCAATTGAAAACGCCTTGCATCTCCTTCTTCTTTTATCTCCATTATCTCGGCCAAACCGTCAACATGACCGGAAACAAGATGACCTCCCATTTCATCGCCCAGTTTCAAAGACCTCTCAAGATTGATATGTCCACCAATTTTCCATCTGGAAATATTCGTAAGACGTAATGCTTCTTCCCAAGCTTCCACAGTAAAACTGTTTTTGTTTGCGCCCGAACGGGATTTTTCAACAACCGTCAGACAGATACCGGAACAGGCAATCGACGCACCAATATCGATTGTATCTATATCGTAATGAGTGAGGATTTTTATCCGTAAGCCTTCGTTTAAAGGTTCTTTTTCGGCTAGCTCGCCAATATCCGTTACTATTCCGGTAAACATTCGGGACGGAGCCTCCATTCACTGTAATTGTCATTACCAAATTCGGCTTGTTCGATTTTTGTGAAATCAGCAAGATATTTTTTGAAATCCGGTGCAGAAATCCTGTCATCGCCAAGCTTTATTGTTGAACGGAAGAGCACGACCTTGTCAACCGCCTTCTGGTCAAGAAAAGTCTGGGCTGTTATCGCGCCTCCCTCGATCAGGACGCTTGAAATATTATTTTCAAACAATATGCGAAGGATTTGTTCGGGCGTTATGGCCGTGTTGCTTCCGTCACTTTCAAAAAGTTTGACTCCTTTTTCATGGAGTTCTATCTTTTTTTTCTCTTTGGAATTCCTGCTGCTTATTACCCATGTCGGAACGACTTTTGCAGTTGCCACCAGTCGGCAATCAAGAGGTATCGTGAGTTCCGGATCAACCACGACACGCACCGGCGACCGGTCTTCCAGACCTGACAACCGACAGGTGAGTTCGGGATTGTCTGCTCGAACAGTTCCGATTCCAATCAGAATTGCATCGTTTTTCGCTCGCATCATATGGCTTACCGAACGCGATAGTTCATTACTGATCAGAACATTTTGCTTGCCTTTAATACCGATACCGTTGTCAGCCGATATCGCCATTTTCAGCGTCACTTCAGGACGCGATAGCTCTCTTGTTTTCAGATAGGCACTCAACCCCTCGAAAGCTTTGCCTGCCAATATACCGGTTTCAACAATGATGCCGGCATTTTCCAAAATCTTTACACCGCGTCCGCTCACTCTTTTATCGGGATCAAGACATGCAATGACAACACGCTTTATACCGGCATTTACAAGAGCATCGGCGCATGGAGGTGTTTTCCCGTAATGTGAACAGGGTTCGAGAGTGACATAAGCTGTACCATTTCGCGCGTTTTCGCCCGCCATTGCCAAGGCTTGCGTTTCAGCATGTGGGCGCCCACCTTTTGCTGTCACCCCATGTCCAACGATCGTATAACCGTCGGAAGCGACTATAATCGCCCCGACTGAAGGGTTTTCCGAAGTTTGCCCGATATGCCAACTCGCCAAACGGATAGCGGCAGCCATAAATCGACAATCGGCAATTTTATCAACCATTATTGTTGTTTTCTTTTTCTCCGTCACGATCCGACAATTCGTCGATTACATCGTGAAAATCACTGGCATTGCGAAAATTGCGATAAACGGAGGCGAAACGGATATAGGCAATATCATCGATACCTTTCAGCGCTTCCATTACAAGGCGCCCTATTTGTTCCGATGATATTTCGGGTTCTCCCGAACTTTCAAGTTGTCTGACAATACCTGATATTGCCCTCTCGACACGCTCTGGATCGACATTTCTCTTACGTAAGGCAACTTCCACAGAGCGCATGAGTTTGTCACGGTCAAAAGGAACATGACGGCCGCTCTTCTTGGTGACCATCAATTCACGTAACTGGACACGTTCGAATGTCGTGAAACGGCCGCCGCATACGGGACATATGCGGCGACGGCGAATAACCGAACCATCTTCGGCCGGACGCGAGTCCTTTACCTGTGTATCTTCAGATTGACAGTAAGGACACCGCATTTTTTACTCCGTTCAAATAATCAGCCAAGATAGGGATATAGCGGGAAACGTTCGGTCAATGCCTGAACTTTTTCACGTACATGTGCTTCTACAGCAGCATTCCCTTCATCCGAATTTGCGGCTTTCAAGCCATCAAGAACTTCGGAAATCAACTCGCCAATTTCATCGAATTCTTTTTCGCCAAAGCCACGTGTTGTTCCTGCCGGTGTACCAAGCCGCACACCTGATGTAACGAACGGTTTTTCCGGATCGAAAGGAATTCCGTTTTTGTTGCAGGTAATATGAGCGCGGCTCAACGCACTTTCTGCCCGTTTCCCGGTTGCATTTTTTGGTCTCAAATCAACCAGCATCAAATGGTTATCGGTGCCGCCGGATACAATATCAAGACCATTTTTAATGAGGCGTGCCGATAAGGTTTTCGCATTTTTAACAACATTCTGGGCATAAGTTTTGAACGACGGACGCAGAGCCTCGCCGAATGCAACAGCTTTTGCGGCAATGACATGCATAAGCGGTCCACCCTGAATACCCGGGAAAACAGCCGAATTGATTTTTTTTGCAATTGCTTCATCATTCGTCAAAATCATACCACCGCGCGGTCCGCGAAGCGATTTATGTGTCGTCGACGTGACAACATGGGCATAAGGAACAGGTGACGGATGGACACCTCCGGCAACAAGGCCGGCTATGTGCGCCATATCCACCATAAGATATGCACCCACTTCGTCAGCAATTTCGCGAAACCGTTTCCAGTCCCAAAAGCGCGAATAGGCAGTACCACCGGCAAGTATAAGTTTTGGCTTGTTTTCTCGAGCAATACGAGCGACTTCGTCCATATCTATTCTTTGGTCATCTCTGCGTACGCCATAAGATACCACATTAAACCATTTACCGGACATATTAACCGGCGACCCATGGGTCAAATGCCCACCGGAATTGAGGTCAAGTCCCATAAATGTATCACCGGGCTTCAAAAGGGCGAAAAATACCGCCTGATTCATCTGGCTACCGGAATTGGGCTGCACATTTGCAAAAGCAGCTCCGAACAGTTTCTTTGCGCGTTCAATTGCAAGATTTTCAACCACATCTACATATTGGCAACCGCCGTAATAACGTTTACCCGGATAACCTTCGGCGTATTTGTTGGTTAAAACCGAACCTTGCGCTTCAAGAACAGCACGCGATACGATGTTTTCCGATGCAATCAACTCGATTTCATTACGCTGACGGGAAAGTTCGCCGCGAATGGCATCATAGATTTCGGAATCAGTTGTTTTAAGATCGTCATTAAAAAAGCGCTTTTGCGCCACATCCACTTGGTCGCTCATGGGAAATATTCCTAACAATGAAAAATAGCCGCTTAATAATTATCACAGCCTTATAATATGTTAAACGCTTTCGAAGTGAATAGCCAATAATTCGCAAGAAATCCTCAGAAAAATCGGCTTGATTTGCAATTATAATTTACTGATCGCTTGATTAATCGAAAAACTGCCTGTTGAATAATTTTCCTCGATAAAACGCTTAAACGGTTACAAAAAAGAATTTATTTTTATCGCTTCGTAAGGCACAATATACCGCCTCTTGTTTAATAGAATGGGCTCTGTTCTTTAAAAGAGAAACATCATTCATATAAGTCTTTTAACAAATCCAATCCCGGTGAAATCAGGTGCAAGGAAATGCAAACAAAAGTTTTTATTGACGGCGAACACGGTACAACGGGCTTGCAAATCAGGAAGCGGTTGGCCGCACGAGATGACCTCGAAATTCTGTCAATTCCGCTGGAAGACCGCCACAATGAAGCTGCGCGTTTGGAACGATTGAATACAGCCGATATTGCTATTCTCTGTCTTCCTGACAAGGCAGCGATTGACACTGTCAATAGTCTTGCAGGCAATGATAAAGTGCGCATTATCGATAGCTCTACGGCGCACCGTATTGCCCCCGAGTGGGTTTACGGTTTTGCCGAACTCACGAAAGGTCAACCGGAACGGATTAGCTCGGCACGTTTTGTTGCAAATCCGGGATGTTATCCCACCGGTGCGTTAAGCATCATTCGTCCATTAAGGGAAGCGCATATTATAGGAGAAGATTTTCCAATCTCCATTAACGCTGTTTCAGGCTATACCGGTGGTGGAAAAAAGATGATTGCACAAATGGAAGACCCAAGCTGTGACGACAAGATAACCGCAAATTATTTCATTTACGGGCTTAATCTCAAGCATAAGCATGTGCCGGAGATACGTGTTCATGGTAAACTTTCACATTCGCCGATTTTCGTACCAAGTGTCGGAAGATTTCCTCAAGGCATGATCGTCAATATTCCGCTTCATAATTCGCTTTTGCAAAAAACCGTTACAACTGATGTTTTGCGCTCTATTTTCAAAGCCCATTATCACGATAGCAAGCTCGTCAGCGTTGCGAATGAGGACGAAAGCAGCAATTTGGCGCGGCTTGACGCGGAATTGCTCGCCAATACAGACAAGTTAAAAATATTCGTATTTGGTGATGATTCTAACGGGATTTACAATATTTCAGCCGTTCTGGATAATCTCGGTAAAGGTGCTTCGGGAGCAGCGGTGCAAAATCTCAACCTAATGATCGGAAAATCATAAAAATCCGGTTTTTCCTGCTCATAAATAATAGAAGACCGGCCATTGTTGCCGGTCTAATTTTTTTGCTTTTTTAATTGTTTGATTGTTTGCCGGCCGTTCGTTTTACTGTTCCTGAGAGGTTAAACCTGAGGAAAATATGACTTTTTTATCAAGCCGGTCATGCTTTTTCTACAGCATAAGCGCCTTTTGTTGCGCGCCAATGTGCAACGGCAAATACCAGTACCAATAGCGCAACACCCTGATGGATCAATCCCCAGCTGATCGGAGCCTCAAGCAAAAGCGTAATGATTCCGAAAATAGCTTGAACAACAATGGCCAAAAGCAACAGCATTGCACGGCGCGCATGCGTTGTTCCAGATGCGAGCTTTTCGACTTTCAAAGCATGGACAAGCGCCGCCAACAACAGAAGATAAGCAAAACACCGATGGACAAATTGTACTGTCAACCGATTTTCGAAAAAATTGCGCCAGGATGGCTGATCGGCGAGCAACCCTTCCGGCACCAATTGTCCATCCATTAACGGCCATGTATTATAAACTTTGCCTGCATGGAGACCTGCAACAAGAGCCCCAAGATAAATTTGCACAAGCACCATAAAAACAAGCCAGCCGGCAAATTTCTGTATGCTGCGGTTGGCAGGCTTATCACTATAATCGGCAAGTCCGCGTGAAACATAAGTGACAAAGATGACAACAATACAAGCTGTAACAAGATGAATCGCCAAACGATATTGACTGACACTTGTTAAATCACTGGCCCCGAGTCCGGACGCAACCATCCACCAGCCAATTGCTCCCTGAATGGCAATAATGACAGGAACCGCGATTAATTGCGGAAGAAACGTTTTTTCAATTCGTTTGGTCGCCCAAAACCAGATGAGTCCGAATAATGCAACAACACCGACAAGACGTGCCAATAAACGGTGAGCCCACTCCCACCAGAAAATGCCTTTGAATTGTGAAAGTGTCATTCCCTGATTGACAACTTTATATTGGGCTATTTGTTGATATTTCTCGAATTCATCTTGCCATTCTGCCTCGCCAATCGGCGGAATAACCCCGTGAACCGGCTTCCATTCGGTAATAGACAACCCCGAACCGGTAAGTCGTGTAGCACCCCCGACAATGACAATTGCCAAACACAGAATTAATATGACATAAAGCCATATCTTGATCATTTTGCGATTGTACGCCTGTCTGGCATTAGGCACGGTTTCATCAATTGCAGTCATTGTCATAACGTGAAGCTTTCACTCAATAATATCTGCCGGGATTATCCGGTTCTTTTTCCTATTGGTGCAGCAATGTTTTTAAGAAAACAAGGGTGCAAGCCGCGACAAGCCGTCGCGTCTCCACTTTTATCAATTATTGTTAAGCCTGAATACCGGTTGCGTAGAAAATTTCAAGAACAATTCTGTCCAATGATCTTCACCGGATTTGTCACCGGGCGAAATAACAAGGCAATCACTTTCGGAAAATATTTCTTCCAGCCCGAATTCCGGCTCATCCGACATCGCAACGATAACAATCGAATAGCTGCTTTCGAGCGCCGAAATGAATGCCGGAATATCTTTTGAAAAATCCTTGGCACGAAGCGGACTAGCCAAACCTTGAGGCAAAATATCTACACCAGTGTCATAATCGTTATAGATAACTTCCGAAATTTTTGCGTCACCCGTCAATACATCAGTGAAACCACGATGAGGACCGATGAGATTTCCAATTTCATTGGTCGATATATCAACCAATAGGATTGCATTGTTTTCTTTTTTCAAATCCATCGACAAGCGCGCGGCAGTTTTTGCGGCTGTTTTTCCAACCACCGCGATAAATCCTGCGTGGTTTTGTTCGAGTTTTTCAACCGTTTCAGCAAAATTCAGTGTCACTTTCCGCGAAGACGGGCCGACCGGGTTCATGCTCCCGCCGTCCGCTTCTCCCGTGTGATCAAAAATTTGTCCATCCACGTTTTTGCGTGTTTTAAATAAAGCGCACTTTTTAATAATCGTCTGAAGAATCAAAAGTAACAAGAAAACAATTAACGCGAATCCGAAGATCCTGCCGCCATACCGCGATAAAATAGATTGTTTCGCGATTGTTATTGGACCATTCACAACCACAAGATTACTCGCCCGCAACAGGTCGGATTTTTCGATTGTTTTATCATAGTCGTCCCAAATCGACTTCAATTTTTTTTCAAGCTCGTCAAGCGACCGATTGTCATCGGAAGAACCGGAAACGCCTCTTGCCGCATTGAGTTCATCGCGCAAACCCCGTTCAACTTTTGTCGCAATATCCGCTTGTGCGTAGAGACGTTTGATTGAGAGGTCAACATTGTTTTCAAGCTCTGACTTAAGCGCATTTTGTTCAGCACGCATTGCTTTGATCTGGGGGTGGTTACTCGCTAATCGGGTTTCCATATTGGCAATTTCTGTTGCCAACGCATTCAAGTCATCGGTGGTTTTCACAACTGCCGGGTCGTTGGCGATGAAGTCGAGAACAAGCGGTGATTGGCCGGTATTCAAGAGATTTTTCAAAACTTCGATTGACGCATTATAGGCAACGCGATTACCAATCGCGACAATAAGCGCAGCATAGAGGTCGTTGGTTTGCTTTTCTCGCTCAACCCGTCTGGCGTTTTCGCTGAAGCTATTCAAAGTCGAGCTCAAAACGCTGTTACGCTGTGAGCGAATAGCGGAGATCAGCGCCAAATCAGGATTGGGATAGACCCTCTTCACTTCTTGGCGGAAAGCTTCCAGCAAACTTGCCAAGACAAGTTCGGCATGGGTCGCATTTTCATCGTCAAACTCCAATAAAATATGATTTTTATCTTCATGGAGTGAAAGAAAATAATTGAAATTGTTCAGGTTTACCGGAATTTCCTGCTTTTCCAACAGTTCGACTGTCCGCTTCAAAACCGGACCCGATGTGACTATTGAAACAACCCGATTGCGACTATCGTCGTCCAATGTCATGCCATCCAGTTTTTTAATGGAAAATTCTACCTTCGCCTCGTAAATCGGCGGTTTTGACAGATAATAAACGAAAGCTAGAACAGAACAAAAGGCCGTAACCAGCAAAACCAATATTATGTTTTGCGGCAAAAAACGCGTGAAATTTCTATTCTTTCCGGCTTGTTCTGGCATTCCTGTACAACTGATGAAAAAGACAATGCCTTCCAGATAGAATAGAATGAGTAACTATCCCCTTAAAAAATAAAAATAAAACCGCCATAAAGGCGGTTTTTTGATGTTTTTTATTAAAAATAGTTCAACCGGCCGTATCAAGAGCCAATTGCGAGGAGCCATCCATGTGATAAATATCGTCACGGAATTGGACAACCCCCTCTCCCGTTGACCAAGCGGAAATATAGACAAAATGAAGCGGTATGGGATCGGGAATATTAATCGGTGTATTTTGTCGGGAGGCAATCACCGCTTCCATACGTTGCCTGTCCCACCCGGGCGTATTCTTCAAAATCCACACATTGAGATCGCGAATGTTCTGAATACGGATACAGCCTGATGAATCAAAACGCATCAAGCTATTGAACAGTGTTTGAATGGGCGTGTCATGCATATAGACCGAATATGGATTGGCAAAATTAATCTTTGTTGATGACATTGCGTTAATTTTGCCCGGATCTTGCCGGAACATCATACCGACAGCCTCGTCACTATGCCAATCGATGCTTTCGGGGGGTACTTCCTCGCCTCGATTATTAAAGATATGGATGCTGTTGTCCGAAAGATAAGACGGATTTTTTTGCATCAGAGGAATAATATCTTTACGGATAATCGACTTCGGTACTGTCCAGAACGGATTGAGGATGATCTGACTGATTTTTGAATCCAGTAACGGGGTTTGGCGATCAATTTTACCGACAACAGCTGTATGTCTTTGCGCAACCACACCATTTTCCACAGCTTCAATTTGCGCAGCCGGTATATTAACCATTACAAAGCGCTGTTCCTGAGCTGTCATTTCGACTTTCGTCTTCAACCGCTCGACATTGATGTGAAGTTGATTGAGGCGCGTCTGGGCATCGACATTCATCGATTTATAGGTTGCCTCGCCTGTTACACCATCGGCTGGCAATCCATGACGAGCCTGAAAGCGTTTTACAGCGGCATCGACATAGGTGTCGAAAGATGAAGACATCCCCACACCGCTTTGAAGATCTCCCGACGCTGCAAGTCTTTGCCGCAATGCGGTTACTGCCGGATGTGTTACACCAATTTGCAATTTACCCTGTTCTGTCGGAACTCTTTGCCAACCGCCGCGACTGACAATACCCTCATATTGCGTAATCGCCTTTTGAGTGTCTTCAACAGTTGCAAAGCTTAATACAGGCTGATTGGAAGCAACTTTGGTACTTCCTGCAGGCCCCGCATCAAACTGGTCATCCCAACGGGCCCGCCCCGATTGGGCAAACAATGCGTTGTTTGCTTTGGCAAGAACGGGAGCATATGACAGAGCCGTTACAGTTGCTAAAGATTTTAAAAAGAACCTGCGGCCTATTGAAGGATTTTTGACAGATGTCATGTTTTTATTTGTCATTCTTGATTTTTTCCACGCATGCACTCGTCGATAAGATCGACATTGACGCTTAACAGCATTTGGTAGAAGTAATTGTCACTTTTTCCTATAATTAACCATTTTTGTGTCTTTATCATGTCTAACAACAAAGTGACTCTTCGTTAGCTAATAAATATAGGCATTGTCACGTTAAAATTGGGTAACTAGATTATCTTTTTCTTCTTTTTGAGAAACAGGCAAACCCGAAACATAACAAATAGCAAAGCGACCAAAAAATGGAATACTGCAAGCGAGGGGAAAAAAATAAAGCTTGAGCTATAGACAGTAAATGCAAGAGATTCAGTCAAGGCTGCAAAAAACCACAAGATTATACCCCAAAGAGAACCCATCCACAGTCCGAGAGCTGCAATTGGATAGACAACCGACAGAATAACTGTCAGCACCTGCCAAAGCCAGGGCATGCGATCAATTCGCCATAGTGTGCCGGGAAATACGCCGACCAAGCGTATCCAGTAAAAAACGGAAAATAGGAGAGCAACAAAAGCCAGACAATGCAAAAAAATGGAATAAGATGATAATACCAGACTTGGTTTAGCTACTTGGCGTAACTGGTTATCCATTAAATTTCCAATTCTTTTTCAACCGGTTGAAAATAGGAATCAACCATCTCGTCGGTAACACCGGACAAATTATCCGGTTGCCAATGCGGTTCATTGTCCTTGTCTATCAACACCGCCCGCACACCTTCATAAAAATCATGATTATCCATCATATGGTGGGCAATACGGTTTTCAACTTTCAGACAGTCATCTAGCCCTAACGGTTTACATTGTTTCATCGCGCGCCAGGTGACCATCAAACTTGTCGGAGAACGTGCCAGAAGCGTTGCCAGAGTTTCTTTGGCAAAATCGTTTCCCTCATCGGCTTTTTGTTTGATGAGATTGATACCTTCGTTAAGCGTGTCGGTACCGAAGCACTCTGCAATCAGTGACCGCGTCTCGGCATTTGTTTCAAAATCGACTTCAATCGCATATTGTTCCAGCGCCGGGCGTGGATTACCCTGTTCAATGATACTTCCACGCAGATCTTCAAGCTTGTCTTGTGAAACCGCGTGGGTCGCAAGCCCCGTTTGCAAACAATCGCCCCATTTACATCTTGCACCGGTCAGCGCCAGATACATTCCGAATTGCCCGTTCAAACGGGAAAGAAAATCACCTGCTCCGACATCAGGAAAGAAGCCGATAGCACTCTCCGGCATGGCAAAAGTGGTATTTTCTGTCACAATCCGGTGTGAGCCATGAATAGAAATACCAGCGCCGCCGCCCATACAGATACCATCAAGTATAGCGATATAAGGTTTCGGAAAACGCCCTATGTAGCCGTTGAGCTTATATTCGGACGAAAAATAGTCATAGGCCGGGCGCCCTGCCTTGCCTTCCTTATAAGCATAAACAACATCGCCGCCGGAACAAAAAGATCTGCCTTCCCCCTCGACCACGACACATAATACATCGTCATCCGTTTCCCAGCTGTGCAAAGCTTTTTCAAGCGCCTGCAACATATCAAGGCTTAATGCATTCAGCGCTTGGGGGCGTGTGAGACGGACAATCCCTGCCCGACCTTCTTTTAAAAACGTGACCTCGTTCCCGCCACCAAAATCAAGTTGCATAGCCCAAAACTCCTTAGGAAAACTGAAAGGCTTTTGCTATTTAAATCATTATTGGCCTCAAAATCAATCAACCTTGTTTCGTTGAGGCTCAAGGCAGGAGACAAAAATTAATATTTGGTAAATTTTTTGACCTAGTGTTCTTTAGTCCCGAGTGTGGGGAACAATTGCATGACCGCACCGATGAGATAAATGTACAGGCCGGAAATTGTCATACCTATTTTCACCCATTCCGGTGCTTCGAGCCGGTAGCAAATCCCGATAATGCCAAGAGCACACCAAATAAGAAAGACTGTCAAATTGAGTGGACGCAAGCGCACAACGCGCACCGGATGCAAAAAATAAATCGGAAGGAATGAAATAATAGCAGAAATCACCACAATGCTGAATGCTGTCCATTCTCCCGGTTTGACAATGAAAAGTGTAAAAATCAGCATATTCCAGACGACAGGAAAACCTTTAAAAAAGTTCTCCTTGGTTTTCATACCTGTGTCGGCATAATAAATAGCCGAGGAGACCACAATGATGGCGCCGGACAAAAATGACAGCCCCTCCCCCATAAAACCGCTTTGATAAAGCGCGAATGCCGGTATGAGTACATAGGTGACATAATCGATTATATTGTCGAGAAGTTCACCCGACCACGTGGGAAGGACATATTTTACCTGAAGCTTACGGGCAATCGGACCGTCGATACCATCAACCAATAATGCCAGACCGAGCCAGCCGAACATTGCTGTCCATTCTTTTTCGGAAGCAGCAACCAGCGACAAAAAGGCAAGAAACGACCCTGATGCGGTAAGAAGATGAACCGAAAATGCCCTCGCCTGCGGCATTGTTACCTTTTTATGGCGCAGTTTTTCGGCACTACTTTTTATTCTACCAGCAAGTTTATTTTTCAAAGCAAACCAGTCCCTCTCGTAAAATGCGATTATCACATTTCAGTATAAATTTTTATGCCCTTTCTATCACTGATCACAAAAATTAAAACAATTGATTGCAATTGCTAGATTGATCCACATATTGTGTTAAATTGACAGTGAGATCGTTCTATCAGCTAATCTAGTAGAAAGGCCCGACTATGGTAGCTCCAGCAAACAAAAATAATACAACAATTGCCGTTATCGGTGCTGGACCTGCCGGAATGATTTCTGCACTTGCAGCCGCTCAAAAAGGCTATCGCTCCTATCTGATCGGTCCTAAGACAAACAGCAACGACCTCAGAACCACTGCATTGATGATGCCGGCGATAAAAATTCTCGATTCTCTTGGCATTTGGAAAAATCTCCAAGACAAGGCAGCTGCACTTTCCACAATGCGAATCGTTGACGGAACAAAAAGACTCATCCGCAGTCCGGTTGTGAGCTTTCATTCTTCCGAAATCGGAGAGATAGCATTTGGTTACAACATGCCGAATGTTGCACTTAACAATGCCATCAGTGAGGCTGTAGCCGACTGTAAGCTGATCAAACGTTTGGATGTTCCGGCTAAATCTATCGTCCATAGTGATGATCACGTAACGATTACTCTGGAAGATAACTCTCATGTGGATGCCCAGCTTCTTATTGCTGCAGACGGGCGAAATTCAAAAGCCCGCATTGCTGCGGGGATTGACTGCCGCCAGTGGAATTATCCCCAGACAGCCGTTATCCTAAGTTTTTCCCACGAGTTCCCGCACAATAATATTTCTACCGAATTCCACACGGAAGATGGTCCCTTTACACAAGTGCCATTACCCGGCAAAAAATCCAGTCTGGTATGGGTTCTCAATCCCGAACGTGCAAACAGAATTCTTGGACTTGGGCCCGAGGGACTAGCGAGTGCGATTGAAGAGAGAATGCAGGCAATGCTTGGAAAAGTAACTGTTATTACACCTGCACAAGCTTGGCCTTTATCCGGCATTGTCCCGAAGTCGTTTGCCGATAAACGAACAATTCTGGTTGGTGAAGCCGCCCATGTCTTTCCGCCGATTGGCGCGCAAGGGCTCAACCTCGGTATTCGTGACGCTATCAATATGGTCAAAGCCATTGAAAGCGATTCGAAAGATCCCGGAAGTGAGCAGGTCATGGAAAATTACAATAAATATCGTAAAGCCGATATTTGGGTACGCACCGGTTCGGTTCATGCTCTTAACAAAGCATTGCTTTCAGATATGTTGCCCGTACAATTCGTGCGGAGTGCCGGTTTGGAATTGTTGAGAAACTTTGCTCCCCTTCGAAATATTTTCATGCGTGAAGGGATGTATCCCGGAAACGGTTTGCGCGCTCTTGCAAAAGTCTTATGCCGGACGAGCAAATCAGGGGTGACAAACTGACATTGCCTGGTCGATCGACCAAATTCTTCGTTCGTCAATCGGAAATAGAGCGGACATGGTGTTTTTGTAATCAGGTAATATTTTTACTTCCGGCTATGCTAACGCAAAAAGGAACGAGATGGTTCAAGCAGCAGATATAAATGGTACATTGGTGGCTGCCGACAAAAAGATCGTTGTCGATGGTGACCATTTTTTGCAGGTAGCAGCTTTGGTCTATCGCCTGCAAAAAGGTGCCGTCGAATTTCTGCTTATTACAAGTAGAGGTACCGGTCGCTGGATTATTCCCAAGGGTTGGCCAATGCCGGGGCGCACTCTATCCCAGGCTGCCCTTCAGGAAGCATATGAAGAAGCCGGCGTGCGCGGTATTGCCGAAACAGCTTCGATCGGTTCCTATCAATACACGAAAACCGACATGCCTGGTGGTGAAAATGGCAATTTCAGTGTCGATGTATTCGCCGTACTCTATTCCCATCAGGAGAAAAAATGGCCGGAACGCGGCCAGCGCATTTTCGAATGGGTTACGCCGGAAGAAGCGGCCCGTCGAGTCGTCGAGCCACAATTAAAAAAATTGCTTCTTGATTATCGTCCGCGTTAATAACAAGCGCGTGACTTATGGCCGATAGCCGTTGAATACCAAACTCTCTCCCGTTCTCCGGATATTGATTCGATAGAACTCGAATTTTTACAGATATTTCTCAAATCCCGTGAAATTACATCTGGCTGAAAATTACTGACAAAGCGTAGTAGCGCCAGTGATTCGGGAACAGAACTTTTACTATCCCACCATAAAATTTATGTTTTTTAAAATCCTCACTTCGAGAATTCGAGGGAGAGATATTTTATGTTCACGTTATTTCACGAAAAATAAAGAGTGGAATTTGTTCGTCCCCGTTATTCACACCATTTTCGGTCCGTGCCCCCCACTATATCTAGTTGTCGTACGATTTGAACAAACGACTCCTTGACGGGAAAGTGGTTTTGTTCTTTTATAACTTTCAAGCTGACGTGCTCGAAAACGCGTCACGTTTCACATTGTAATCATGAGTAAATCAGTGAGTAGTCAAAATTGTAATTGCGAGCGGGTATGGCTCGCATTTTTGTTGTTTTGCGTGGATTCAAGGGTTCATGAAGCGTTGTGTAAAACTTAAAAATTGAGAATAATTTACTATATTTGGTATAATCTTTGAGTTAAGAACACAATATATGCCAGCGGACATCTTTCGCTTAAGAATGTGTGTTATAAGTAGCTGCATTTAACGGATCACAAAATGATCCGTTTTTTTGCTCGCTAGTTATGATCGTAAATCAGGGGTTAATCTCTCTCGCCCGTTGTAGAAGATTGAAGAGATTAGGGACAGTTTGTCGTCGGCGTTAAACCGACAGGAACAAACACAACATATTGAATAAGGACAGGCTATGAAAATTGCGCGCCATTTCACAAAGGAGGGACAATCTCCCTATACTGGTATTGAATTCCATAAAGCGACAAGTGAAATCAAAAACCCCAATGGTTCGATCGTTTTCAGGCTCGAAAATATTGATGTTCCCAGCCAATTCAGTCAGGTAGCGGCCGATATTCTGGCGCAAAAATATTTCCGCAAGGCGGGCGTACCGGCGGCCTTGAAAAAAGTCGAGGAAAATGACGTTCCTTCATGGCTTTGGCGTTCTGTAGCAGATGAAAAAGAACTGGCAAAAATTGCTGAAGATAGACGTTATGGTTCGGAAATGGATGCACGGCAGGTTTTTGATCGTCTGGCCGGGACATGGACCTATTGGGGATGGAAAGGCAAATATTTCGATACAGAAAAAGATGCTCGCGCTTTTCATGACGAACTTGCCTATATGCTTGCCACTCAACGTGTCGCGCCCAACAGTCCGCAGTGGTTCAATACGGGGCTGTTCTGGGCTTATGGTATTGATGGTCCAAGTCAGGGACATTTTTACGTCGATTGGAAAACCGGAGAACTGACAAGGTCGAAATCGTCCTATGAACATCCACAACCCCATGCCTGCTTCATTCAATCTGTTGCGGATGACCTTGTGAATGAAGGCGGAATTATGGATCTATGGGTGCGTGAAGCACGCCTTTTCAAATACGGGTCCGGCACGGGTTCGAATTTTTCCCAATTGCGCGGCCAAGGTGAAAAACTTTCCGGAGGCGGTAAATCTTCCGGTTTGATGAGCTTTCTAAAAATCGGTGACCGGGCAGCCGGTGCAATCAAGTCGGGTGGTACTACGCGTCGGGCAGCCAAAATGGTTGTGGTCGATATCGATCATCCCGATATTGAAGCCTATATCGATTGGAAAGTTCACGAAGAGCAAAAAGTAGCCGCTTTGGTGACAGGTTCTAAAATTGTCAAAAAACATCTCACAGCCATTATGAAAGCTTGTGTCAATTGCGAAGCAGATAACGGAGACTGTTTTGACCCCAACAAGAACCCGGCATTAAAACGGGAAATTCGGGCTGCCAAAAAAGATCAGGTTCCGGAAAATTACATTCAACGCGTTATCCAATTTGCCCGTCAAGGCTTCCGCGATATGGAATTTGATACCTACGATACCGATTGGGATTCGGAAGCCTATCTTACTGTATCAGGGCAAAATTCGAACAATTCAGTTTCTTTGAAAGACGAATTTCTACGTGCTGTCGAAAATGATGGCGATTGGAACCTTATTCGTCGCACAGACGGAAAAGTTCATAAAACAGTACGCGCCCGTGATTTGTGGGACCGTATTTCTTATGCAGCTTGGGCTTCTGCCGATCCGGGTGTGCACTTCAATACAACCATGAATGATTGGCATACGTCACCAGCCGAAGGGCCGATTCGCGCGTCAAATCCGTGTTCGGAATACATGTTCCTTGACGATACGGCCTGCAATCTTGCCTCAATCAATCTGTTGACCTATCGCAATCACGATGGATCTTATGATCTCGACGCTTATGAACATAGTGTCCGTCTATGGACTATCGTTCTCGAGATATCGGTGATGATGGCGCAATTTCCGTCAAAAGAAATTGCCAAACGCTCCTATGAATACCGCACACTCGGGCTTGGCTATGCCAATATTGGCGGCTTGTTGATGACCTCCGGTATTCCTTATGATTCGGACAAAGGACGCGCAATTTGTGGTGCCCTTACGGCAATCATGACCGGTATTGCTTATGCGACCTCGGCTGAAATGGCCAAGGAACTTGGTGCATTCAAAGGATATAAACCGAATAAAGACAATATGTTGCGTGTCATTCGCAATCATCGCCGTGCAGCCTATGGGGAAACGACAGGTTATGAAGGGCTATCTGTTAATCCGGTCGCTTTAATCGCGAAAGATTGCCCGGATCCGAAGATGATCGAACGCGCCCGTAAAGCCTGGGACAAAGCCTTGGAACTTGGCAAGCTCTATGGCTATCGCAATGCACAGGCTACAGTTGTCGCACCAACCGGCACAATCGGCCTTGTTATGGATTGTGACACAACCGGTATTGAACCTGATTTTGCATTGGTGAAATTCAAAAAACTTGCCGGTGGCGGTTATTTTAAAATTATCAATCGCGCTGTTCCGGAAGCTTTACGCACATTAGGCTATTCCGAAAGCCAGATTGCCGAAATTGAAGCTTATGCAGTCGGTCACGGGAATATCAATCAGGCGCCGGCAATTAACCCGACAACATTGAAAGCCAAAGGTTTCACTGATGAAAAGATAGAAACCTTGAACGAGGCAATGAAAAGCGCCTTCGATATCAAGTTCGTCTTCAATAAATGGACATTGGGCGAGGATTTCTGCAAAAATGTTTTGAACTTCACTGAAGAACAGCTTGATGACGTTTCTTTTGAAATGCTCCCTGCGCTCGGCTTCTCGAAAAAGGATATCGAGGCCGCCAATCTTCATGTTTGCGGTGCAATGACACTTGAAGGGGCTCCTCACCTCAAACAAGAGCATTATCCGGTATTTGATTGCGCCAATGCTTGCGGAAAAATTGGCAAACGCTATCTGTCGGTTGAAAGTCATATCCGTATGATGGCGGCAGCCCAGCCTTTTATTTCGGGGGCTATTTCCAAGACAATCAACATGCCGAATGATGCAACTGTCCAAGATTGCGCCGATGCTTACATGTTGTCATGGAAACTCGCATTGAAAGCCAACGCGCTTTATCGCGATGGTTCGAAATTGTCCCAGCCATTGAATGCGTCGCTTATTGCCGATGATGATGATGAAGATGCGGTTGATAATCTGATTGAACAACCGGCGGCTGCGCGTACGGCGAAAGTTACAGAAAAGATCGTCGAAAAAGTCGTTGAAAAATATATTCATGAACGCGAAAAATTGCCAAATCGCCGGCAAGGCTACACGCAAAAGGCGATCGTTGGCGGACATAAAGTCTATCTTAGAACCGGTGAATTCGGTGATGGACGTCTAGGGGAAATTTTCATTGATATGCACAAGGAAGGCGCTGCATTCCGTGCAATGATGAACAATTTCGCTATCGCCATTTCGCTTGGGCTACAATATGGCGTACCGTTGGAAGAATATGTTGATGCTTTCACTTTCACCAAGTTCGAACCGGCTGGAATGGTTCAGGGAAATGATGCAATCAAAAATGCAACGTCAATTCTTGACTATGTTTTCCGGGAACTAGCAGTTTCTTATCTCGGGCGTTATGACCTTGCCCATGTCGATATGTCCGACTTTTCCAACACTGCCTTGGGTAAAGGTGTGAGAGAAGGTAAGACAAACCTGATATCGACAGGTTGGACACGCGGTTACAAACTGACAGATCCCAAAGGGCAGGTTGCAAAAATCGCAACGCCAGTCACAAAGTCGAATGTAACGACATTAAAAACCGCAACTGCTGTCCAATCAAAAGCTTCATCAGCTTTGGAAACGCATGGCGCGACTGCTTTGAAACACGACTTGGCTGAAGAAGACAACAAGATCAATAATTTGTTTGATGCCGACACTTCTGAAGAAGCAAAAGCTGAAGAAATTGCCAATGAAGTTGCAGAGGCCAAGAAACTTGCATCTGACCGCAGAAAACAAGCTTTGATGCAAGGCTACACCGGAGATATGTGCTCCGAATGTCAGAATTTCACAATGGTGCGTAATGGTACTTGTTTGAAATGTGATACATGTGGTGCTACAAGCGGTTGTAGTTGATCATTTTATACTTTTCCTAATTTTCTTAACGGCCCCTTTGAGGGCCGTTTTTTTGTCCCCTCCCCCTTTTGGTTACAGAACGCGAAATTCATACTCTGCTTTTTTCTTTACCGAACCCCGAACGGAGCACACGAAAAGACTTGTCAAAAAGACCCGATTGACCGCTCGATTGCGTCATTTTCTACTTTGTCAAATCTATTTTCCGGATGGACCGCTTATCGAATATAAAAATCGATAGCCGCAACATGCCAGCCCGATGAAGAAATCGACGAAAACAATTTGTTATATTGTTCATGCGGTTCCATTTCCATAAACAATGAACGCCGCTCGTTATAAATTCACGATCAGAAGCTGATTTGTATTCCTCGTCCTATGAGAGATTTTCCCGAACATAGGATAGATAATTACAATTTCTTTCCATCAACTTATCTCATGCTGGTTAACTTGCTGGTCATTCACCGTATGGCCGCCAATTCACGACATATGCGCTATGATCAGGTCTGTCCAAATAATAGTTCCGGAAAACATTTAACAACTGGAAGTTCACGAAAATCCTTGCCAAGGACAATAGGATTAATCTCGAAAAAGTCTCGTCTTCCAGCAGAATAATCATTTTCATCAGCGAGAAACTTTCAAGCTCCAGTTTGCTCTTTTGTTATTTTATCAAGTCAAAAAGACAATCGAACACGAGCATTTCAACCCGAATGAAGAGTTCAAAGATTTTATAACCGTAAAACAACCGCAAGTCTTATCGCTTCATGATTAGCTTATCAGGAAGCTACCGACCTTTTCGAGCGTTCAATCTTGCTCAAATTCGGTTCCTGATTGCTCTTACCCTGCCCTCTACAACGAAAACGAATTCCATGAAGCTGTTTTAAACAGCCATAAAAACCAATTAGCCAAAAATTGGCAGAAAAATATTTTAATAACATGCATATTCAAGCGGCTCTTTTAGCCAAGAGCTGTTAATTGATTGCTATTGAAAGGAAGATACCTCAAAGAGGGGAGAAACACGGACCGGTTGAAATATTCACTTTTTGATTCAAGTTTTTTAATTATAAGACTGATTTTTAATTATTTTTTACTTATAAAAGTTTTGCGTTAGTTCCTTCGAATAATTGGACAATTGCGCTTTTCTCATGAGGTTTTGTCTTATTGCAGCCTCGACCACAAAACGCATATCCTTACTGATCGCATTTTTAGATAACGACTTTGAGCCCGAGCCCATAATTTCGTGTTCCGATAAAAGTTTGAACAGTTCTTTTTCAAAAAGATTTAAATTCTTTTCCAATCACTGCCCAATTGGTGCCGGAACCATGTCATTTGGCGTTTTGCATAACGGCGCGTACCCGTTTTGGCTTTGACAATTGCCGTTTCGATTGAGTCTTCACCTCGTAAAACGCGGTTGAATTCTGGTACGCCAATGGCTTTCATAGCCGGCATCGATGGATCCAATCCCAGTTTTACCAGTGAACGCACTTCGTCCAAAGCGCCATTATCAACCATTTTATCAAAACGATCTTCTATACGGCGATAAACAAGGTTACGGTCCGGCATTAAAAGTAATTTGGTGACATCTTCACCTTCAAGAACCGGTTTGGTCTTTTGACTTTGCCAATAACTTAGAGGTTTTCCTGTCGCATCATAGACTTCCAGAGCACGAATAATTCTCTGGCCATCATGGTCACTCAGACGGAGAGCAACAGAACTGTCGATATCTTTAAGGATATTATAAAGTGCAAATGCTCCTTTTTCCTTCAGCTCTTCACGCCATTTTTCTCTTATATTTGCCGGTATATCGGGAATTTCAGCCATGCCTTCCAATAAGGTTTTAAAATAAAGTCCCGTTCCTCCGACAAAAATAAGAGGACCTTCATTGGAGTTTATAATATCCGATGCATCTTTAAGCCATTGACCTGTGGAATATTGTTTTTCTGGCGAAACATAGCCGTAAAGATAATGTGGAACACGCCCCATATCATCATTGCTCGGCCGTGCGGTGATAATCTGTAAAACGCTGTAAACTTGCATAGAATCAGCATTGACAATCGAGGCACCGTTTTTCTCTGCCAATTTTAGAGCAAAATCCGACTTGCCGCTTGCTGTTGGTCCCGCTATCAAAGTAATTGTTGTTTTTTTCATGAGCGGAGTTTTCTATGTCCCGAAGTGAGTTGCTTGTGGCAACGTTGATTGCCAATCCTGATAGACCGGTTTTAACATCGCAGCTCGTTGATAAAGCCTCTCATAGTCTTAATGCAAGCACTGTCTATTGGCTTTGTGACGGAGTTGCATGTGATATCCCGCTTGGTGACGATATCGGGCCAGAAAAGGCGGAACAAGCCTTGCGTAGCGCACTTCAGGGCGAACCGGTGGATTTTGCCGTCCAAATTCAAGACAAGAGGCGAAAAAAACTGCTTGTCGCCGACATGGACTCAACCATGATCGGGCAAGAATGTATTGACGAACTTGCCGATGTTGCAGGATTGCGCGACTATATTTCCGACATTACCAGACGCGCCATGAATGGCGAAATTGCATTTGAACCGGCGCTTCGCGAGCGGGTATCCCTGTTGAAAGGTCTGCCATTATCAATCATTGACGATGTCATTGAAAACCGTATTACTCTGACCAATGGCGGAAAAGAACTTATCGCGACCATGCGTGGACATGGTGCTTATACTGCCCTCGTTTCCGGTGGTTTTACATTGTTTACAAAAAAAATAGCAAATGCAATCGGTTTTGATGAACATAATGCCAACGAACTTGTCGTTGAAGACGGGCATCTTGCGGGTCTTGTAAATGAACCTATTTTAGGCAAACAAGCAAAATTGGAAAAGCTTGAAGAACTCTGTAAAAAATTGAATATATCACCGGAAGATGCCATGGCCGTGGGCGATGGCGCTAATGACCTTGCAATGCTTAACCTGGCCGGTTCCGGTGTAGCACTCCACGCCAAGCCACTCGTGGCCGAAGCTGCTTCGATTCGTATTGATTATGGTGATCTGACTGCTCTTCTCTATCTACAGGGTTATCGCAAGTCGGAGTTTCTCCATTGAAAAATATCTTATAATCATGCGCTGTCCTGAGAGAAATTCGCTTTCTCGAACTTGATAGTCAATTGATCAAATCGGATATCGCAAAAGCCGTTGAAAAGCCAAGTTATAGAAAATAGCCGCATGAAAGCTGTTCTCACATATGCGACTGTTTTTATGATGAAGTGATAATTGAATGCGAATAGATTTGCATTAACGATAAAAGATGCAGTTACGCTCGATTATTGATAAATAGTATTCATGGGTCATACACACCATGTTAAAAAACTCTCTCCTGCATCACCGGAATATCGCACTTTATTCAAGACGTAATGTAACGAAGCGCAACTCGCCATCCTCGCCAGCAACCATTAAAAGCGCATTTTTACGGCCGTTTGCGCGTAAAAGTTCTAACTGTTTTGCAACATCTTCCGGCGTTTTGACAGCCTGCTGATTGATATCTACAATAACCTCGCCAGTGCGAATGCGTTTTTCATCGGCCGCACTATTTGCCGTAACGGCAGTAACGACAACGCCATTAATATCCGACTTGACATGGAAGCGTTTGCGCAGTTCGTCCGACAGAGCCGACAGTGTCATCCCCATTGCATGGATGGAATCAGAGGCTTCCGCCTTTTTGTCCTCTCCCCCATGCTCGTCGTCGTCGGAAGTCTCGGTTTCCAGTTCCTTTTCTTTCAGGCGACCAAGTTTTACTTTTACTGTCTTCTCTTCGCCATTGCGAAGAATGGTTACGTCGACAATTTTACCTACGGGGCTTTCAGCTACTATCCTTGGCAATTCACGCGCGTCTTTAATAGCATGCGTACCAAAGCGTGTGATCACGTCCCCATCTTTCAATTGAGCATTATCGACTGTTTTGTCGTCTATCTTGCCAGCAACAAGTGCACCTTCTGCTTTTGGTAATTTCAGACTATCAGCAACTTCCTGGCTCACCGGCTGAATCCTTATTGCGAGTGAACCGCGGCGGGTTTCACCAAATTCTTTTAACTGGTCAAGAACGCCTGTTGCCATATCGGAGGGGATAGCAAAACCGATACCGATAGAACCACCGGATGGTGATATAATTGCCGTATTGATACCGATGACTTTGCCGTTCATATCGAAAAGCGGACCGCCAGAATTGCCGCGATTGATCGCTGCATCAGTCTGAATAAAATCATCGTAAGGACCGGCACTAATGTCGCGATTGCGCGCCGAAATAATGCCAACTGTCACTGTGCCGCCAAGGCCAAACGGATTTCCGATGGCCATAACCCAATCGCCAATGCGTGCACTTTCAGAATCGCCAAATGAAACGGCGGTAAGTTTTTTGACCTTGGGGTCAACCTGCAAAAGTGCGAGATCCGTTTTCGTATCTTTGCCCAGAAGCTTAGCCTTGAGCTTGGAACCATCGGTAAAATTTACCTCAATATCATCAGCATCAGCGATGACATGGTTGTTGGTAACAATAAGCCCTTTTTCTGCATCAATGACAAATCCCGAACCGAGAGACTGGACTTTGCGTGATTGGTTCAATTCATTTTTGTCATTTTTAGACGAGAAAAAGTCGTTAAAATATTCCTGAAAGGGTGCTCCCTCTTCCACTTTCGGCGGGGTGGTTTTATCTCCCTGTTCTGTTCCTTTTATTGTTTGGGACGTTGAAATATTGACAACAGCATCCAACAAACCCGACGCAAGATTGGCGACCGATTCAGGTGCTTTGTGCTCCAATGCGACTTCTGCAAAACTTTCAGACTGAGAAAATGAAACAACCGAGCAAAGAGCCGCAGCAAGCATAAAACGCTTTAACACCATATTCCTATCCCATCTGAAAGCGACAATGACCGTGCTATCATCCCGTTTAGAACATTTCATGACAAAGGGGAATGACTGAATTCTTCTTGAACCGGCCTTTACCCCCAATTATCACTCGCTGATTTTTACCCTATCATTTACGAATGTGAAAGCCACACAATTATCAAACCGATAACCATTGCACAAAAGCCGCTCATACGTAAAATATATTCAGGCGTCACATCTATCTGTGACGCCATCTTTTTTACCAATGCCGGAAAGCCTGCATAAACAAGCCCTTCGATAAAAAGGACAAGACCAATTGCAGTAAAAAGCAGCGCCATCAATCGTTTGCCGGCGCAGTCACTTTTCCGGTGGCAAGTGGATTATGGAAATAATAGAAGAAATCCTCGTTTGGCGAAATAACCATCGGGGTCGATTTCAACTTCTTATAGTTCTCCATTGCCAACCAGAAATCATAAAATGACGGATTGGTTTTTCTTGCTTCCAGCAACAGACGGATGCTTTCAGCCTGTCCTTCACCTCGGGTGACTTCGGCATCACGCTTGGCCGCTGCAACGATTTCTTCGTATTCGCGATTGGCTTCGGCGACAATGCGGTCCCGCTCCTGCTGACCACGAGCACGAATATTTTCGGCTGCTGCTTCTCGTTCGGCGGCCATCTGGCGATAGACGTCTTCCGATACAGCATCTGTC
Source organism: Bartonella sp. M0283 (assembly GCF_016100455.1). Taxonomy (NCBI): domain Bacteria; kingdom Pseudomonadati; phylum Pseudomonadota; class Alphaproteobacteria; order Hyphomicrobiales; family Bartonellaceae; genus Bartonella; species Bartonella sp. M0283. The sequence continues at coordinate 1,126,200 of NZ_JACFSK010000001.1, forward strand.
AAATCGGTTTTACGGATTCTGACATCAACAATCGTAATACCTAGTGAACCTGCGTCAGCCGAAAATTGCTGCTGAACTTCCTCCATCATGGCTCCGCGTTCATCTGACAAGGCAGCTTTGAATTCGCGCTTTCCATAAACGGCACGCAAAGCGTCAATGAAGCGTGGTGCAAGGTTTTCCTCTGCAGCAACTTGCGGACGACCCGAGCTGATGCGTTGCAGGAACAATTTCGTATCGGTTATACGATAGATGAAGAATGCATCGACCTCATAATAGGCACCACCGCGAACTTGCACGGATTGCGTGGGAACGTCATAGCGCAAAAGACGATTATCAATAATGACAGTTTGATCGATAAAAGGTGTTTTGAAATAAAGTCCCGGTTCCTGTTCGACACGGACAATCTGCCCGAAACGTTTAACCGCAATCTGCTGACGTGGATAGACGATAAATACCGACATCCAGATTGCTAATAACACAACAATAATGACACCAAGGACAATGAAAAAACGGTTCTGCTGCATTATTGTTGCCCTCCTGTGGTATCAGAGCCAGACTGAGTTGGCTTTGTCGCCGTGGAAGTTGCGGACGGCCGGTCCTTTGCTGACATCAATTCGGTCAAAGGCAAATAGGAAACAGGTCCACCGTTCTTCTGGTCAAGCACCAGTTTATCCGGTGCATCAAGAATGCTTCCTATTGTTTCCATATAAAGACGATAACGGCTAGCCTCGGGCGCTACTGCTGCCTCGTGCGAGATTGCTTCGAAACGTTCCGCACGGCCTTTTGCCTCTTCAATCATCTGGGCTTTTTCACCTTTGGCAACTTCGCGTGCTTTTGAAGCCTCACCATTGGCCTGCCCCAATTTTTTGAAACGTACGCGGTTACCTTCTTCAATCATACGTCCACGTTCCTGCTCAGCCTGTTGAACCGAATTGAAGGCTGCCGCAACTTTTGTCGGCGGAGCGGCCTCACTTATAGAAACACGATTGATCTGTACACCAACTTGATATTTATCGGCTGTCGATTGGATAATCTTTTTCACGTTATCGGCAACTTCCTCTTTCTTGTCACGCAGAACATCATCCACCGGACGGCGTCCGATCACTTCGCGCATGGCACTTTCCGCAACTTGCCGCACAGTGCCTTCCTGTTCATTGACGTTGAAGAGATATTTGCTCGGATCAGAAATGCGATAATATACAGAAAAATTGACATAGACGATGTTCTGGTCGCTTGATAGCATCAAACCGTCGCTCTGTTGCGTTTGCCCGGGCTTACCGCCGATGGCAATCGATTTTTCCGTAAGTGGCACTTTCAAATAATTTTCAATCGGCCAAAAATGGAAATGAAGACCGTCATTGATAATGCCGGGTTTCGGCACACCAAACCTCAGTTCAACTGCTTGTTCATTCTGCTGGACAATGTAGAAACACTGGAAAAGCCAAAAAACAATTGCGACGATTATAATGACGAGAACGATAACGCCGCCGCCAAACTGCTTGAGCGTATCCTGTCCTTTTCGCAAAATATCGTCGATATCAGGACCATTGCCGCCATTACCGCTGCCGCCATTTCCACCCGAACCTGTCGGCTTTCCACCCCACGGATTTTTGTTATTGCCATTATCGTTTCCACCACCGCTCCAAGGGCTTCCACCGTTATTTCCGCCGCCTCCCCACGGGCCGCCGCCATTCTGATTGCTCCAGGGCATAATCACCTCTTGCTCAGCGCTATACTCGCGCAAATTTATCGTTCCTCTTTTATAGGGATGTAAATCTTACGTTTCAACGCATTGATCGCGCTTTTGTCCTTTTTTAAAAGCTTATTGACGTTTATAGACGACAAATCTTGTAGGAAATGTGTCTTTTGGCCCTTCCGGCACCATTTCAGTTGATAAAGCTCGCCAATTTTCGGGATCAAATGACGGGAAAAATGTATCTCCTTCAACGGGTGATAATATCTCCGTCACATACATACGATCGGCAAAAGGCAATGCTTCTTTGAAGACCGCTCCGCCGCCGATAACAAATATCTCATCCATCTTTGATTTTATTGCTTCTTCTTCAGCCAATTGTCGAGCTTCGGAAAGGGAATGGGCAACAATGGCCCCCTCACTCGAAAAAGACTCGTCCCGGGTAATAACAATATTGGCTCGTTCCGGTAGCGGTTTTTTTAAAGAATCCCACGTTTTACGCCCCATAATCACCGGATGTCCGAGTGTCAGTGATTTAAATCTCTTCAAATCGGTCGACAAACGCCACGGCATCGTTCCATCGCGACCAATAACACCGTTTTCGGCAACAGCAACAATGATACTGATCGTTGTCATCAGACTGCCACCGGTGCTTTTATGTGCGGTGCCGCTACATAGTTTTCGAGTTCAAAATCCTCATATTCGAATTTGAAAAGATCTTTGACATCCGGATTGAGTTTCATCGTCGGCAAGGGCAATGGTTCACGCGTGAGTTGCAGCTTTGCCTGTTCAAAATGGTTGGTATAGAGATGGGCATCGCCAAATGTGTGGACAAAATCTCCAGCCTTCAAGCCAGTGACCTGTGCAATCATCATTGTCAACAAAGCATATGAGGCAATGTTGAAAGGCACTCCCAGAAATATATCTGCCGAACGTTGATAAAGCTGGCAAGACAGTTTTCCATCGGCAACATAAAACTGAAACATACAATGACACGGCGGCAATGCCATTTCATCAACCAATGCGGGATTCCACGCCGAAACAATAAGTCTACGCGAATAAGGAGTCTTGACAATCATGTCAACGACCTTGGCAATCTGGTCGATGTGGCGGCCATCCGGAGCCGGCCACGACCGCCATTGATAGCCATAAACAGGCCCGAGATCGCCATTTTTATCAGCCCATTCGTTCCAGATAGAAACGCCGTGTTCATTCAACCATTTGATATTGGTATCGCCACGCAAAAACCATAACAGCTCATAGATAATCGAGCGGACATGAAGCTTCTTCGTGGTCAAAAGCGGAAAGCCTTTGGAAAGATCAAACCGCATCTGGTAGCCAAATATTGACCGTGTCCCCGTTCCGGTACGATCGGAACGGTCAACGCCGTTTTTCAGAACATAAGATAAAAGGTCAAGATAGTTTTTCATGGCTTTTTCATTAGCAGATTCTTTTCAAAGAGGGGAATAGCTACCCCATGCTCCTCCCCACCTCTTTCAACAATAAATCACATTGGAACGTTAAATCACATGGAGAAAAAATAAATCGCAAGGGGAAAAAATAAATCATTTGGCAAGATTGTATTTTCCGGTTTTGAAATGTCTGAACTCTTCTACCGTTGTCGCGCGAGAACGTTTACGGTCGATCTTTCCTGAGGCTTCGGCATTTTTAAGTGATGAATCATATAAGTTTCATAACGCATTCATTCGAAAAGCATTTTTGAGAACCATTATTGAGACATTAGTTGCTTTGAAACGAAGTCTGCAGATTAAACATACTTTCTTAAAATTGCGACTTTGATGATTCATTGCCGATAAAACCATGGTCGAGCGGAATCAGGGAGCAATATTCGGCCACAGCATTATTTTCTGTTCCGGCAATTTTGCACAACGAATGAGAATCAAAAGGTTCGACAGTTTTTCAACCTCCCATTTTTCCAGGAGAGGACGCGGCAAACCTAACCTGTCTCGTTGAATAAACGGGCCTACCAGCGCAATTTTTTCGCTCTAGCAAAGATAAGTTTCAACCAGCCGCACCCAATAAGTGCTTGCACGCAACAATAATTCATCATTGAAATCATAATGATCGCTGTGAAGGTTTGCCGTGTCGCCATTACCGATAAAGAAATAACAACCTTGCTTCTTTTGAAGCATGTAAGAAAAATCTTCACTGAAAGTGAACGGCTGGGACCGCTCTTCTATAGCTTCTTTGCCAAAGGCTTTTTCGGCAACATCGCGAGCAAAAGCGGTCAGTTTTCTATCGTTTTCGCAAGCAGGATTGAGATGAAAATAGTCGATTTCACAGTCTGCTCCGAAGACATTTGCCTGGTATTTTGCAATTTCCTTTACACGTTTTTCAAGAAAATTGCGCGTAGCCTCGTCATAGCTGCGGATCGTTAGTTTCAACTCTGCGGTTGCAGGTATGATGTTATAGGCTTCGCCGGCATGAAAACTTGCGACCGTTACAACGGCAGGTTTTAACGGTGGTATATTGCGCGAGACAATCGTTTGTAATGACGTGACAATTGCAGCACCGACAACAATCGGATCGACCGATGTTTCCGGCTGCGCACCATGGCCGCTTTTTCCCTTAACAACAATTATTGCGCGATCCGAAGCTGCCGTTGCAGAGCTCGGAATAAAGCAGAATTTCCCAACAGGAATACCCGGAACATTATGATAACCGAAGATAGCTTCGCAGGGGAATTTTTCAAAAATTCCCTCTTCAATCATACGTCGGGCACCAACCACCCAAACCTTCTTCGGCCGGTTGGAAAATAAGATTGAGTGTACCTGAAAACTGTTTCGTGCGAGCCAGATAGCGAGCAGCCGCCAACAGGCTTGATGTGTGCCCGTCATGACCGCAGGCATGCATTTTTCTGCAATTTTTACTGGCATAGGACAAGCCGGTTTGTTCGGTAACCGGCAAGGCATCCATATCAGCGCGCAGCCCCAATGTTTTTTTGCCATTTCCTGCTTTTAAACTTGCAACAATGCCGGTTCCGGCAAGCTTGGAGACTTTATATCCCCACTCCTCCAGCAATTTGGCAACAATAGCGGAGGTTGCTTTTTCTTCAAAACCGGTCTCGGGGTTGGAGTGGATTTGATGCCGCAACGCCGTTATTTCCGGCAGATAGGCTCTGATGGCAGCAGCGACTTCACAACTATCTTCTATCATTTTCAATTACAGCCGGCGTGCCTTTCTCGCGAGGCACTCCAGATTTTCCCCTATTTTAATTTCGTTATTTTACCAGAATATAAAAGCGCCACAACGCTTATAAAAGCCGCAAACATAATATAATAGGCAATTGCACGATTGTCTCCGGTCATTCCGATAAGCGCGGTGGATATTGCGGCAGAAAAACCGCCGAATATCGTAACAGCTATATTATAGGAAAGTGCAATTCCTGACGAGCGGAAAGCCGTCGGAAAGAGTTCGGATAAGGCTGCCGATGCAGGCGCCGTATAAAGCACCATAAGAACCGCATAAAAGAATTGTTGGCCGATAAGGACCCACACATTCGGATGGGCTGACAATATCCAGAATGACGGATAGGCGAAAACAAAAATGGCGATAGCCGCTCCAATCATAATCGGACGCCGTCCGATCTTATCCGACCATGCTCCAACCAGCGGGCAAAACAGTAAAACAACGCCCATTACGATCATGCCGAGATAAGGAGACGTCAAAGCCATATGCAAATTGTTAATTGCATAGGTTGCCATAAAGGAACTAGCGGTCTTGCTCGTCACTGTCCAGATCATAACAATGCCGATACCTATGAATAGCGGCTTCCAGCTATTTTTGAGCAAAATGGCAAAAGGTACATGTTCTTTGACGCCTTTGTTCCTCTCGGCCAAGAATTCCGGTGATTCGTCAATTTGTCGACGAACGTAAAATCCCACAGGAGCAACCAGCATGCCGAAGGCAAAAGCCACACGCCAGCCCCAAAGCGCAACATCTTCAAGCGGCAGAAACGCGGTAATCATCCAACCTATGATGCCTGCCACAAGAAATGCGCCCGTCTGACTGACCTGTTGCCAAGCAGCATATTGGCCCCGTTTATTTGAAGGCGCCGTTTCAACGAGGATAGACAATGCCGAGCCGATTTCTCCTCCCGCCGAGATACCCTGTATAAGTCTGGCAATGACAATAATTATCGGTGCAAGTATGCCGATCTGCGTATAAGTCGGACATATTACGATAATCCCCATGCCGATAGCCATCAGAATCATCGTCAACGACAATGCCGACTTTCGACCTACGCGATCGGAATAACTTCCCAGAATAATGGCTCCAAGAGGACGGGTCAAAAAGCCGATGGCAAAAGTGATAAAGGTAAGCAGCATCGACACCGTTTCATTGCCGGTCGGGAAAAACTGGTCGGAAATGAGATAGGCAAAAAGTGCATAGGCACCGAAATCATACCATTCGAGCATGCCCCCTATAACGGCAGCGATAATAACTTTCCTCGAAACCGCCGGACTTTCGTTTTCAGTCGAATCTTTCGTAAGCGTCTGGGCGCTCTGCATGAGTTCTCCTTAAGGTTATCTGCTTTTTCCAAAATATCGTAAAGATAAACAACTATATGTTGGTTTTTTAAAATGAAAGCCATAACGAAAAACCGAGGACTTTCAAGTTTCCAGAAGTTAGCGGGTTAACTGTTTCAATGAGAAGAATAGTCAATATTGGATAAAAAATAGATCGGTAACTTTCGGAGCATTGAGCAATATGGCAGCATTTCCGAAACTGCCCGAAACCTATTTATTGCTCAAATTGCGTTCAGTCCTTATCCTTCAACGTGCTTTAAGCCGATTGAATATAAAACCGGAACGAGAAACGGCAGCAAAACTCTTTATTAGGCGGCAAAAAAATATCGAACTTACAAGGGCTTACGAACACCTGTTAAAAAATAGATTCGGCATTTTTCAAGCTCTCGGTCTTACCTTTTATTTGCGCCTGATGTCACCCATGTCCGGCAATGGTTTTATGTAGGCTGAGAACCATTTATTTCACGTATCACGCTATAATTGTCCTGAAGGAGGCAAACTTCATGCCCCCATTATTAAAAGGGCGCACATGATTTCAAGTTTTTACAGTGAAAACTGGTGAGGTCGACAAGCATTGCCATGCTTGATTGAACTCGTTCAAAAAACGGCAGGATTTTCATTTCCGTTCAAACTGACGGCTGCGCATCAATGGAGAGAGACAATGAAGTGTTTTTAAGGGATATATCGGTGGATTTATGTTTTTAAATTGCCCTTCGCTAAAACTTAGCGCTAAGACTAATTGGAATAGAACCATTTTGTTTAAAACAGGAGTACAACATGAAAATCCTAGCAGCTGGACTCGTTTTGGGAAGCCTTATGATGAGCTTTTCCGCACATGCTGAAAACTTGCGTATCGCAACCGAAGGAGCCTATCCGCCATTCAGTTACGTTGACTCCAATAACAATCTTCATGGTTTCGATGTCGATATCGCCTATGCATTATGCGACAAAATGAAAGTTGAATGCACAGTTACAGCGCAAGACTGGGAAGGAATCATTCCCGGACTTCTGGCAAAAAAATATGATGCTATTATCGCTTCAATGGTTCCGACCGAAGAACGCAAGCAAAAAGTCGATTTCACAAATCGCTATTATACAACAACACTCGCTGTTGCGGTGCCGAAGGATTCCGATATCAAGGACTTAAGTCCGCAATCTCTCAATGGTAAAAATCTCGGGGCACAGGCCGGCACAACACAGGCAATCTATGCTGAAGATAATTATGCTCCCGAGGGTACCAATTTAAAGCTTTATCCAACACCTGAAGAAGCCAATAGCGATTTGATCAATCACCGTCTCGACGCGATTATTCATGATAAATTCCCGCTTTTGACCTGGCTTGAAAAAGACGGCAAGGAGTGCTGCAAACTTCTCGGCGAAGTTGAAGGTACAAGAGAGCCGATTTCCATTGCTATTCGCAAAAATTCCGATGATTTGAAGAATCGTCTGAATAAGGCGATTGATGATATCCGCGCTGATGGTACTTATGACAAAATTGCCAAAAAGTACTTTCAATCCGATATTTATTAATTAACAGGTTGAATCATTTTGCAATTTTTTCTATCGGCTATTGATAACGAATAACCGGAGCTTTCATTGATGATCGAGTATTTGTCATTGCTGTCATTTGGCAGTGGCGGTTGGGGTATGGTTATGCTCATCGGAGCGGGAGTGACTTTGTCACTCGCGCTTTGCTGTTTACCTTTGGGGCTCCCACTTGGTCTCATCTGCTCGCTCATGATCCAGTCGGATGTGAAATTTTTCCGGATTATTGCAACAATATTTTCCGCAATTTTCCGTGGATTGCCTGAATTATTGACATTATTTCTTGTCTATTATGGATTGCAGACCCTCGTCCAATCATTGATGGCACATTTTAATATTGAGGCAGAATTCTCGGTGAATGCTTTTTTTGCCGGTGTTTTGGCTCTGGGGATGGTCTTTGCGGCTTTCTCCTGCGAAGTCTGGCTCGGCGCTTTCAAAGTACTGGATAGCGGCCAATATGAAGCTGCCAAAGCTTTGAGTCTTTCGCCTGCCACGACGTTTTTTCGTGTGGTTTTGCCGCAGCTTGCACGCAACGCCCTGCCCGGTCTTTCAAACAACTGGTTGACATTACTCAAAGATACGTCTCTGGTTTCAACGATCGCGCTCGTCGATGTGATGCGTCAGACAAATCTCGCTGTCGCAGCAACAAAAAAACCGATGTTTTTCTATCTGACTGCCTGTGTCATCTATCTTATCTTTTCGGCCGTTTCTTCATTCATTATCCGCCATTTGGAAAAGCGTGCTAATGCATGTTATGAAAAGGTATCCGCATGATGATACCCGACTTTTTGCATTTTATCGTCAATCCGGATATTTTGAGCCGCTATGGCCCGAAATTTATTGATGGTTTTTTTGTCACCGTAAAGCTCGTAGCACTTTCCTATACGGTCGGCTTTTTCTTGAGCATCATGATAACATTTGCTTGGCGCTCGAAACATTCGTTTCTGCGTTTACCAGCTCGTATTTACATCTATTTCTTCCGTGGGTCGCCGCTCCTTGCACAATTATTTCTCTTTTATTACGGCATCGGCTCATTCAGTGTTTTTTGGAAAAGCGTCGGATTGTGGTGGTTTTTCCAAAGCTCATGGTGGTGTTGTCTGTTCATTTTTGCGTTGAATACCGCTGCTTATCAGGCAGAAATTTTCCGCGGCAGCATGCAATCGGTACCTAACGGACAATATGAAGCGGCCAAAGCATTGGGGCTCTCCCGGAAAACCACATTCATCCGTGTTATATTACCGCAATCCATGATCATGGCATTGCGTCCTTTAGGAAACGAGTTCATCCTTATGATCAAAGCCAGTGCGGTTGCATCTCTCGTAACAGTTTATGATCTGATGGGCGTTGCCAAACTTGCCTATTCACGTACATTCGATTTTCAGGTCTATATCTGGGCGGCTGTACTTTATCTGATTATCGTTGAAATTGTTCGGCGCTTGATCGGCGTGACAGAACGTAGACTGACACGTCATCTGCGTTAATGTCAGCCGAATAAAAGAGGATTGCGGGATTACGTTCAAATGAAAAAATTTGATGTTATCGTGCTCGGAGCCGGAATCGTCGGCGTATGCACATGTTTACATCTTCAATTGAGAGGCTATCATGTCTGCCTTGTCGATAAAAAAGACCCCGGACAAGGGACAAGTTACGGCAATGCGGGACTGATCGAGAGATCAAGCGTCATTCCTTACCATTTTCCCCGTGAATTTTCGCGTCTTATCGCCTATGCATTCAATCATCAAACCGATGTGCGGTTTGACTGGAGTTACCTGCCGCACATAGCACCATGGCTTTTCAGGTTCTGGCACCAATCATCGCCAAAGAACTTAAAAAAATCGACATTGGCTTTGTTGCCGCTTATCGAAAATAGCGTCAAAGAACACGATTTTTTAGCCGAATTAGCCGGTGCTACTTCTTTTATTGAGCCGAAGGGCTGGCTCGAGATATTCCGCACCGATAAAGATTTTGACAAAGCGAAAAACCATCTTCTTACGCTTGATCGTTTTCACCTCAATTATGATGTTCTTGACCGGAACGCTTTAATTCAGCGTGTTCCATCTATCAGTCCGCAGCTTGTCGGCGGTATTCATTGGCTTGACCCGAAAACTGTCAATGATCCCGGCGGGTTGACCGCCGCTTATGCGCGTTATTTCATCAAACAAGGTGGGAATTTCGTGACACTCGATGCTTTGAAAACCGAATATAATAACGGGCTCTGGCAAATAAATGATAACGGCATATCAATCGGGGCACCTGATATTGTGGTTGCTCTTGGCCCCCAGTCGGTCCAATTTATGAACAAATTCGGCTATCATCACATTCCGTTTGCCGTAAAACGTGGCTATCATATTCACTTCCGCCAAGTTGACGAGAAGACTGTTCTTCGACATTCTATATGTGATCCCGTCGCCGGTTTTGTATTGGCGCCAATGCGTCAAGGAATCCGGCTCACGACAGGAATCGAATTTGCAAGTCCGAAAGCCCCGCCTTATTGGACACAATTAAAGCGGGCTGAAAAAATTGCAAAAAACATTTTTCCGCTCGGTGAATATGTCGAGACCGAACCTTGGCTCGGTGAACGCCCTTGTCTTTCTGACATGCGCCCGATTATCGGAAAAGCTCCCGCTCACAAGGGCCTTTGGCTCAATTTTGGCCATGCACACCATGGATTGACGCTTGGAGCGGTTAGTGGAAAATTACTTGCCGAGATAATGGCGGGTGAACAACCATTGACATCTCCTGATGCTTTCAGTCTAACACGGTTTTGAGAACCAGAAACGGAGAACAACAACAATGGCGGCAGTTCAGCACAATAACAACGATAAAGCCAAATCTGATGAACATGTCATTGTCATTCAAGAATTAAACAAGTGGTACGGTGAATTTCAGGCCCTTCATAATATCTCCCTTGACGTTAAAGCGGGAGAACGCATTGTTTTATGTGGGCCATCTGGTTCCGGTAAATCAACCCTTATCCGCTGCATAAACCAGCTCGAAGTGCCCGAACAAGGCAGCATCCGCATTTATGGCGTCGATATCATGACTGCAGCGCCACAAGAGCAAAAAAAGGTGCTCCGCGAAGTTGGCATGGTATTCCAGCATTTTAATCTCTTTCCCCATATGACTGTCATGCAAAATTGCATTCTTGCACCCATGACCGTTCAAGGACTGACAAAGGAAAAGGCAAAAGAGCGCGCAATCAAATATTTGAGTAAGGTCGGTATTGAGGCCCATAGCGAGAAATACCCGTCCCAATTATCCGGTGGACAGCAGCAACGCGTTGCGATTGCTCGTGCTCTTTGTATGGAACCCAAGGTCATGTTGTTTGATGAACCAACCTCGGCTCTTGATCCGGAAATGGTCGGAGAAGTTCTGGATGTTATTGTCAAGCTTGCCGAAACCGGCATGACCATGCTTTGCGTCACACATGAAATGGGATTTGCGCGCGAAGTTTCAGAACGTGTTCTTTTTCTCGAAAATGGAAAGATTCTTGAGGACACAACACCTGATAAATTCTTCTCAAACCCTGATAATCAAAGGGCTAAAGATTTTCTCGCAAAAATAAAACATTAATGTTCGAATGTTAAACCGGTTCATGAATGGCGTTTTTCAACGAAATTACGCCCTATGATGACTGAAACAGTTTCATCCGCCTGTTTCGACAAATTTTAACGGGCTGCACAAAACGTTTTGGTAGCTAAAGCAATTCCGCAATAAGTACGTAGATAATTGCAAATTTTCGGCAGACACATATTCGATAGGCGCATTTATTTAAAAATAACCTGAATTAGGTCGGGTGCTGTTTTCCATTTCACCCAGCTTCGAGGAAGCTCCAGTGCCCTGATAAGCGATACAAGCTTTTCAATGAAGCTTCAAATATTTCAACAAGGCTTGCGACGCAATTTCGCCAGACGGTGCAGATGTTTTCATCGTCGTTTTGATCAAAGAAAATCCGTCAAGTTGGGCTTGACGAACCGGCCCGGCAACAACCAATTGTTCGACCTGACGGGCAAGCATACCGGGACGCAAAAATTCATTGAAATATTCCGGAACAACCGGCCGATCGGCGATGATATTAGGCAATGCAGCGCTCCACACTTTTACCCGCGGTAAAATGAAGGTTTTTGAAAAAAGATCCGCTTTATAGCCAAGAACCATTGGAATATTAGCAAGGGCTAGTTCCAGAGAAACGGTACCGGAAGCAGCCAGTGCCGCATCAGCTTTTGCAAAAGCTGCCCATTTTTCCTCTTCACCAACCACAATATCAACTTTCACTCGCCATTCACTCATAAGCTTGCGCACACTGTCCGCAAGCCTTGGCAGAGTAGGCAAAACAAAATTGATAGCTGGCTGCCGTTTTTTTAAAATTTCCAAAGCTGCCCCGAAAATCGGCATCAAGCCACGAATTTCAAAATGTCTCGAGCCCGGTAATATGACCACTGTCGGCGCCAACTTTTTCTCTTCCAAATGGCGCAACCGCATTCTTTCCATTGCCAGCAATGGCGGATAGGTCAACAATCTATGACCGACATAAGTTGCCGGGGGCCCTTGCAAATCATGCATAACTTTTTTTTCGAAAGGGAGCACAACAAGAACATGGTCGATATAGGAACACATTGCCTTGGCTCGTTCGGGGCGCCACGCCCAAACCGAAGGAGCAATATATTTTATGATAGGGATTTGAGGCGCGAATTTCCGGACTTTTTTCGCAACACGGTGGGTAAAGTCCGGACTATCGATAATGATCAGACAATCAGGCTTTTCATCAGCAATAAACCGCGCAAGACGATGTATATGCAGGATGAGCTTCGGCAGTTTTTTCAAAACAGCACCAAGCCCCATTAAAGCTATGTCATCGACATTAAAGGCACTTTTTAGCCCCAATGCTTCAAGATGTGAGCCGCCGACGCCTATGAGTTTGATATTGCGTCCGGTTTTTCGCGCCAGTGCCGATATCAGATCTGCTCCCAGCAAATCTCCCGATTCCTCGCCGGCAACGATAGCAATTTTAATAGGACCATCAGACATATTCGTTCTTTCCGAAGGTCTCGATAAAAAGCGAACATTTATCTGCTTGTTCAACCGTTTCTTTTAATGAAACGATGAAAGTCCGTTCTGCTTCGACGGCAACACCATCCAAATGACATTGTTTGGCATGGATAATTGTTTCAGGCCCAATGGTGGGCAAATCGGCTCTTTCATCCTGTTGTTCTTTAGCTCGCTTGACCAGCACACCCCCTGTTAGAGGAATGCGTTTTTCATTACGCATTTCCGTGACACGGCGCAACATGTTATCGGTACCCTCCGCACCTTCAACGGCCACGACGCGCCCTTTTACAGCAACTGCTCCCTGACCGATATCAAGTTTTCCCAAAATTGCAGCTGCCTCCGCTGCAAGCATAATATCCCGCCAATTTTTTTCGTCAGCGCGTTTCTTCGTCAGATTGAATCCTTTGGGTGCCAATAATTGTGGAACGACTTCGTGGGCGCCCACAACATGAAAACCATATTTTTCGACAACGCTAATGAAGGCTTTCAAAAGTGCATCGTCTCCCTGCCCCAAAGCACGAAACAATTTTGGCAATGCTGATAACGTTGTCCAATCAGGGCGCAGATCTTTGAGATTAGGCCGACTTTTGACACCACCTGCCAATATAACATTGGTGATATTCGCTTTTTTCAAAGCTTTTATCAGTCTTGCTAGCTGTACGACCGAGATTTCACAATGATCATAGGAGTAAAGTCTCGGATCGGCCTCGCCTTTCAGTGGAACAAGAAACGGCTTTCCCCCCATTTCTTCTATTGCGTTGGCAACAGCCAAAGGCAAAACACCATTTCCCGCGATGATAGCGGTGCGACCGGAAAGGCTACGTTTTGTGTCGCCCTTCCCCATACTCAATATCCGATTTCGTCGCTGCTATTTGTATTATCGAGTTTTGGCGTACAAAATGCGCGTTTATGATCAGCTTCAACAAAATCGATAATGTCAGTTACCGCTTTTGAAGCTGGATAGGCATTACGCACATCAGTGGCTCTTTCGGCAATGGGTTTGGTTCTGTCAAAGAGCATCGGTACAGCATGACGCACAGCGTGAATTTCACTATGCGGCAAACCTGATCTTTTCATGCCTATAATATTCAAGCCACCAAGCCATGCGTGGACGCCGATAGCAGACCCGTAGGGAATGAGATCACCAACCAGAGCGGCCAAACCACCAACAAAAGCATGATGCCCGACACGAACGAATTGATGAACCGCACCGCCACCACCAATAATCACGTAATCACCGATCACAACATGGCCACCGATCATCACATTGTTGGAAAATGTTACATGATTTCCCAAGGCACAATCATGAGCCACATGGGCATAAGCCAAAAATTCGCAATCATCGCCAACCGTTGTTGTTCCACGGCTTGTATCCGACCCGCGATGCATGGTGACACCTTCACGGATGATGCAATTTTTTCCGATAACCAAAGTGGTACGTCCACCTTTGTGTTTATTATTTTGAGGATCTCCCCCTAAAACAGCATTCGGATAGACAAGAGCGTTTGCCCCCAATGTGGTTGGGCCCATTATGACAACATGGCTCAACAAACGGGAATCATCGCCAATGACAGCGTCCGCGCTTACGGTACAAAAAGGCCCGATTTTTACATTGGTACCAAGTTCTGCACCTTTTTCCACAATCGCAGTTGGATGAATTTCAACACCGGACATTCTAGAACCCTATTCTTCTTTATTCTCGGCAACCGCAATCATAGCAGCAACTTCCGCTTCTGCCACGCGATTTCCATCAACTTCCGCAAGGCAAGAAAAGCGTCTGATTCCACCATGTTGTTTCAATTTCTTGACATGGAGCCTCAACTGATCTCCCGGCACAACAGGTTTACGGAATTTTGCTTTATCGACGGTCATGAGATAAACAACGCCGGGTTTTTCGTCGCCCTGAACAAGCAACGAAATTGCGCCGGCAGTCTGAGCCATCGCTTCAATGATTAGCACACCCGGCATAATCGGGTTTTCCGGAAAATGGCCTGTGAAGTGCGGTTCGTTTACCGTAACATTTTTAATGCCGATTGCCGATTGATCACCATCAATATCAATAATACGATCGATAAGAAGAAACGGGTAACGATGAGGCAATATTGACAGCAGTTTACGAATGTCAACTGCCTCCAGACTGTTCTTCTCAACAGCAGCGTTCATCTTGTCATTTCTCCTTATTGAACTTTGTCATATTTCTTAGCGCCGCAACTTCGCGGAACCATTGTTTGATCGGGCGAGCGGGGCTACCACCCCATTTTTCGCCGTCAGGTATGTCATTCATAACGCCGCTTGCTGCAGCAATTTGCACACGCGAGCCAATTTTTACGTGATCAGCCAAGCCGACACTTCCGCCCAATTGCGTCATATCACCAATTGTGGAACTACCCGCAATTCCACAATGCGCTGCAATCAAACAAAAACGCCCGATTTGCACATTATGAGCAATTTGAACCAGATTATCTATTTTTGTTCCTTCGCCGATAACTGTATCTTTCAGTGCCCCACGGTCAACTGTTGTATTGGCACCGATTTCTACATCATCCTGAATAATAACACGCCCAAGCTGTGGAATTTTTTCAATGCCGCTTGGTCCACCAACATAACCGAACCCGTCCTGACCAATTCTCACTCCCGGATAAAGACGTACCCGATTGCCTATAAAGCTATACTGAATTGAAACAGATGGCGCGATATAACATTCACGCCCTACCCGACAATTTTCACCGATGACGGCCGTTGAGGAAACAAGCGTACCGCTCCCTACTTCTGCACCGCGTCCGATAACAGCACCCGGTTCGACAGTCACTCCTTCTTCGAGTTTTGCCTCCGGATGAACAAAAGCTTTTGGTGAAACGCCATATTCTCCAAACCAAGGGGCCGGTGTTGAAGCTGTCGGAAACAGGATGCGTCCAATCATAGCAAAATCGCGATGTGGCGATTGCGTTACAAGAGTCGCAATATTATCCGGAACTTTGGAAGCAACATCTTCGGAACAGAAAACGGCAAGAGCCTGGCTCCCGAGCAACGCCTTTGCAAATTTCCTACTTTCGACAAAAACGAGAGAACCCGGCTCCGCATTATCAAGCGAAGAAAGATGCTTGATTACTGAACCACTTAATTCAGGATTGCGTAAAGCGGCACCTGTTAAAGCTGCCGCCTCGCCAACAGTCAACTGTCGGGACGGCGTAAAAAATAATGAATCCGCCATCAGAACACTTTCTCTCCCGACCCTTCAAGATCGGGAGAAAGGAAAAATTAGAACTTGGTCGAGACACCAAAGTTGAAGTTCTGTGTCCGGTCACCGCTCTCTTTAGCAACAGGCCAAGCATAGTCAAAGCGCAATGGCCCAAATGGCGAAGCCCACATCAAGCTGACACCGGCAGATGCACGCCATGCACTTTCATCACCAGTAACTGCTTGTTCAAAATCATAGACCGGATCATACTTATTGCCATAAAGAGTTGCCGTATCTGCGAAGAACGCACCACGCATACCCAAGCTATCCGGAACGACCGGCATCGGGAATTGGATTTCCGCTGTGGCATTCATATAGGTTGTGCCACCGAGGAAGTACTTATCTCCATCTGTAGACCGTTGACGTGGACCGATACCATTATATTTGAAACCACGTATCATGTCCGAATTGCTCTTGAACATATCGAAGATACGGACACCATCGTCACCGATCTCGTGGATATAACCACCGCCGACCGACAACAACCCAACGAGATCGTATGTTTCCGAAATCGTCTTGTACATCATGGCCTTACCGGTCGTCTTCAAGAAGTTCGCGTCACCGCCGACACCGGCATATTCCTGAATACCGCGAATAAAGAGACCATCATGCGGATTTTTCATGTCATCTATCGTATTATAAGTCAAACCATAGCTGACTGACGAACGGATCCACGGACTATTCTTCGAAGCCTCAACAATGGCACCGGAATAATCTTTCATCTCTTCATATTCTTTACTCGTACCGTTCTCTCTTGCACGATCGTCATAGCGATGCTTATGGTCAAGATCATATTCTTCCTGAACATAGTTATAAGCGATGCTACCGGTCAACTGCTCGGTAATCGGCACACCAAAACGAACCGAACCGCCTGTTTGCTTGACATCATAATCGTCATTCATGCGATATGTACGACGGAAAATATCAAAACCGGCTGACAAGCGATAACCAAGGAAATAAGGCTCGGTAAATGACAAATTATAGTTACGTGCGTCGTCTTCACCAGCACCGGCACCAATACGGACATATTGGCCGCGCCCCAAGAAGTTACGCTCTGTAATTGAAGCTTCAACCGAAGCACCCGGCGAATCACCACCTGTTGTATAACCGCCACCGATCGAGAACTCACCAGTCGATTTTTCGGTCACATCAACAACAAGGATAACCTGATCAGGTTCTGAGCCCGGTGCTGTCGAAACATTGACAGTCTGGAAGAAGCCCAACCCTTCAAGGCGCCGTTTAGCACGCTGCACCATTGTCTGGTTATAAGCATCACCTTCGTTCAGGTCGAGTTCGCGACGGATAACATAGTCACGTGTTTTATCGTTACCGCGAATTTCAATGCGCTCGACATAGGCTCTTGGCCCCTGATCGATATTATAAACGATAGACATCGTATGATTATTGAAATCACGGTCACCACGCGGCTCAACTTTAGCAAAAGCATAGCCCGAATCAGCAACTTTGTTATTGATTGCCAATACCGAGTCTTCAATGCGCTTGGCCGAATAGACATCACCTTCATGGGTCTTCAGCACTTTTTGCATCGACTGGGTATCAATCCCTTCAATCGTGCTATCAACCTGTACATCGCCTAATTTATAGCGGGCACCTTCATCAACAACGAATTTGATTTTATAGGAATTACTGGCTTCATCGAATGTCGCATCAGCCGAAACAATCTGAAAATCTGCATAACCGTGATTGAAATAGAAACGGCGTAAAGCTTCCTGATCAGCCTGCAAGCGATCGTCACTATAAACATCGCCTCTGGTCAGCCAGGAGAGGATATTGGAGCGTTTGGTCGCGATAACATCACGCAGACGGCGGTTACCAAAAGCCTTATTTCCTTCAAAGGTAATATCGTCAATTTTGGTTTTCTTGCCTTCTGTGATCTTGAAGACGACGTTCACACGTCCTTGCCCGAGATCGACAGTCTGAGCCGAAACCTCAGCATCATTACGACCTACATAACGATAGGCATCACGAATGGACTGTTCGTCGGATGCAAGTTTGGCAGGATCGAAAGCTTCGCGTGGCTTGAGCGAAATAACGCGCTGCAAATCAGGATCTTTGACCTTTTTATTGCCTTGGAAAAGCACCTGATTGACGACTTCGTACTCCTTGACAGAAACGACGAGCGTACCACCAACCTGCTTCATCTTGACGTCGGAAAACAGCCCCATTGCAAAAAGCCGCTTCAAACCTTCATCAATATCATTATTGGAAAAATTCTTTCCAACCTTGATACCCGTGTTATCACGAATCGTCTGTGCGTCAACACGCTGGTTGCCACGAACCTCGATGGAGTGAACGACAGCCGCCTGTGCAACCCCCATTCCCAAAACCGAGACAGTTACAGTTGCCGGAACGGCCATTGCTACTGTAAGTGCCAGTGCAGATGCTGCGCTAAGAAATTTCGAATTCGCCGTCATTGGCTTCTTTACCCTTGTTTATTTGTTTCCAGACACATCGTGTCCAAAAATGCTTATATACCCCTAATAGCGGGTTTTTTTATACAAGCAAGGCCTTCCGTTAAAATCTGCCTACTTCTTTACTCACCGTGGCATGTATGCCACGGCATTTCACAAATATGGTAAACAGTTTACATCATTTTTAAATAACAAACATCGCTCAACTTGATAAACTGTTAACATAGCTTAATCAACCTAACCAGCACAAATAATCGTTGGATATCGCAAATAACATAAAAGCAACGACAATAACAAAGCCAACGGTAAAAATTATTTCCTGAATACGCTTGGGAACCGGCCGCCCGATAACACCCTCAATAACATAAAAAACCAGATGACCACCATCAAGCGGTGGCAAAGGAAACAGATTTATCAATCCGATACCGATTGAAAGAAACGCGGTAAGATTGAGGAGCGACATAAATCCGGTCTCACTTACCTGCCATGCTATTGTTGCTGTTTTCGAAGGACCACTCAATTGACAGCGGTCTTCCCGCCCTTCAATTAAACGCCCGATGAAACGAACCGTCTGAACGACAATAAAAGTCGATTTGTCCGTCGCTTCACCAATTGCTGAAAACAATCCATAATTGATATGTTTTTCATAGGCAGGATCCAGCCTTCCCGGATTATTCGGATCAGCAGGAGCGCCAGCACCAATCATGCCGACGCGAACTTTATTGCCAAATCCATCATCCCGTTCCGTTGGTTTTGGCGTAACGGTAACGCTATAAGGCTGTCCTGATCTTTCCAGAGTAAAATTGATCGGATCACCTCCGTGGAGTGAAACATAACCGATGAGGTCGTCGAAACTTTCAACCTTTTGACCATCCATCTCGATAAAACGATCGCCGGGTTTTAACCCTGCCGTCATTGCGGGCGCACCATCCACCAACGAACCGATAACCGGTTCAATGATTATTCTGCCATAAGAAAAAAAGAAAAACGACAAGACCACAACGGTAAAAAGCGCATTGGTAAATGGCCCAGCAAAAACAGTAGCAGCACGAGCCCAGGCACCAGCCGAAGCAAAAGATCCGGGAAGCGCCACAGCATCCGATTTCGAAGTCATTCCGGCGGCATCTTCGTCGCCGATAAATTTCACGTAGCCGCCAAGAGGTATCAATGCAATGCGCCAGCGTGTGCCACGCTTATCGGTCCACGCACAGATTTCCGGACCAAACCCCAATGAAAATGCGCTCGCGCCGATACCGCACCAGCGCCCCACGAGATAATGGCCCATTTCATGGACAAAAATAATGACCATGATGACACATATCACACCAAAAATACGCAATAACGGTGTGCCGACATCAGCAATAAAACTCATTATTTCCAAGAGAGGCTCCGTCAATCAGATCAGGTTAAACATATTTGAAGGAACTGTCATATCGGCAGCGATTGCACCGACGAGATAAAGCAGAATGGCAGCAAAAACCAGTCCATCAACGCGATCCATAAAGCCGCCATGTCCAGGCAGGAAGTGCCCTGAATCTTTTACACCAAAGTGCCGTTTTACCCACGATTCAGAAATATCTCCAATTTGCGATACAATCGAAAGAGCAAGAGACAGTACAGGGATAAACAAATTGGCTGGAGTAGTATCAAGAGCTACAAACGCTACGAGGCATCCGCCTGCAGTACCGGCCAATGCACCGCCAATGGCCCCACTCCACGTTTTATTAGGAGAAAATTTGGGAGCGAGTTTTGGTCCGCCGAGCGAACGTCCATTGAAATAGGCCGCTATATCCGTTCCCCAAACAATAGCGAAGAGATAAATAATCGCACCGAATCCGAATGGTTCTTCGCCTCTTATATATGTCAAGGATAGAACGGGCAAAGTTGCATAGAGATAGCCTCCAGCAACCCAACCGGTTTTTTTTCCTGCCACAAGTGCGAGGACAATAGCACATAAAAAAATTACAGCAAAAACGAGAGGCGCTGAAAAATCAGCAACAAGCAGAATGCCAAAAATAATATATGCCACGGAGGCAATAATTTCGTCTATTTGCCGCCAGCAGCTTTTACTAATCCCTCTCCACTCATATAGAACCAGACCGCCAACACACCAGGCAAATAAAGCAAATACAAAGCCGCCTTCCCATGTTAGAAAAAGTGCTATAGCTGCAAAGACAATAGCCGTCAGAATTCTCATGAGAAGATTAGACATCGGTTCTCCGATCCGAACAAATTTGCATCCCGAACTTTATTTTTCATCCAATTTCTTTTTAAGATAAAGACCAAAGTTATAACAACTTTTCTTTTTTATAATCTGGTACACGACCGAAACGACGTTCGCGCAACCAATAATCTTCAACAGCTATATCAAGCTGTTTTTCATCGAAATCAGGCCAATAACAAGAAGCAAAATAAAACTCGCTATAAGCCGACTGCCAAAGCAAGAAATTCGACAAACGTTGTTCCCCGCTGGTGCGAATTACAAGGTCGGGATCCGGCATTTCAGCTGTATCAAGATATTTCGAAAAAACGGCTTCATCAATTTCGTCGATATTGATATTTCCGTCTGCCAGAGATTTGGCAATTTTTTTCACAGACCGAACAATTTCAGCGCGTCCACCATAGTTGAATGCAACAACAAGGTTGAGTCCGTCATTTTTTTGCGTAATTGTTTCGGCTTCATCAAGCAATCTTTGGATATCTGTCGGCACCTTTTGACGATCACCTATCACCCTTACGCGGACATTATTGTCACGAAGATCAAGCAGATCACGTTTTATAAATAACTTCAAAAGCCCCATCAGATGATTGACTTCCGATTCCGGACGTGACCAGTTCTCAGAAGAAAAAGCAAAAACTGTCAACCATTCGAGCCCCATTTGACTGGCATGATGCACAATACGGTGAAGTGCTTCCATGCCAATCTTGTGACCTGCAATTCTGGGTAATCCACGAGCACGCGCCCATCGACCGTTTCCATCCATGATGATGGCAATATGACGTGGATATAACATATTTTTCCGATCTGCTTGCTGCAATCAATAATTTTAAACTTGCATAATTTCAGCTTGTTTTGCAGCCAATACTTTGTCGATCTCACCAATCGTCGTATCAGTCAATTTCTGGATTTTATCAGAAGCAATACGGCTTTCATCCTGACTGATCTCGCTATCCTTCTCAGCCTTTTTCAATCCTTCCATTCCGTCACGACGAACATGGCGGACTGCAACGCGTGCCTGTTCCGCATATTGGTGAGCAATTTTAACGAGCTCTTTGCGGCGTTCTTCGTTAAGTTCGGGCAACGGAATGCGCAAAGTCGTACCGTCTGTTATTGGGTTCAGACCCAATGAAGATTCTCTGATAGCCTTGTCAACGGCAGACACCATTGTTTTATCCCAGACTGAAACCGACAACATGCGCGGTTCCGGTACTGAAATATTGGCGACCTGATTAAGCGGAACAGTGGAGCCATAAGCGTCGACCGTTATCGGTTCGAGCAAGCTTGCAGAAGCACGACCTGTCCGTAGACCTGTCAGCTCGTGTTTGAATGATGAAATGGCGCCTTCCATACGGCGCTTGAGATCGTCGATATTTGTAGCGTCACTCATACTAACTCTCCTTCGGATTATTTTTAGACGAATATTACTCCGATACCACTGTATAGCGTCCAGTGCCATTCAACACATTGGCCAGTCCACCCTTTTCACTGATCGAATAGACAATAATAGGAATATGGTTTTCACGAGCCAGTGTGATTGCAGTGGTATCCATAACTGCAAGACCTTTTCTGATAACTTCTTCATGCGTCAAATGGTCGAAACGGGTTGCAGAGGGATCCTTTTTTGGGTCTGCCGAGTATATTCCATCAACCTGAGTAGCTTTTAAAAGCACATCCGCTCCGATTTCTGCCGCTCTAAGAGCGGCTGCCGAATCAGTGGTAAAAAATGGATTTCCGGTACCGCCGGCGAAAATGACAACCTTACCCTGACTGATATAGCCGACAGCCTTGCGTTGCGAGAAACTTTCACAGATTTGTGGCATTGCAATGGCGGAAAGCACGACTACATCTACCCCAAGTTTTGTCAATGATGTGCGCAGTGCAAGAGAGTTAATCGCTGTAGCCAGCATCCCCATATGATCACCGGTAACGCGATCACCACCACGTGAGGCCACCGCAACGCCGCGAAAAATATTTCCTCCACCAATAACAACACCGACTTCAACCCCCATTTCATGGGCATCAGCTATGTCTTTGGCAATACGATCGACAACTGAAACATCAATACCGAAACTTTGCCCACCCATTAATGCCTCGCCCGAGGCCTTCAATAAAATTCGTTTATAGAGCGGGGTATCTGTCATCAGTAGTCTCCAAATGCAAAATTCATTTGTGCCCTCGATACACGAAGGGCACCGCATTGTCACGCGATGCCCTCTCTACAACGTTTTTTCCGTGTCTCACAATGCAAAAAGCATTGTTTTTACGCAAATAAACCGGATTTTGTCCAAAAATCAGCCTTTTACTGCAGCAGCGACTTCGGCTGCAAAATCACTTTCGGCTTTTTCGATACCCTCACCAAGAGCAAAACGAACAAAACCTTTTATTTTTGCCGGTGCGCCGATTTCTTTTTCTGCATTTTTCAAAGCCTGGCTTACAGTTTCATCAGGATTGATAACAAAGGCCTGTGAAAGCAGAACAACTTCTTCATAAAATTTGCGCATACGACCTTCCACCATCTTTTCTACAATGTTGGCAGGTTTTCCAGACTGGTGAGCCTGTTCGGAATAAATTGCTTTTTCACGTTCGACAGCTGCCGGATCAACTTCCTCGGCAGTCAATGCCAAAGGATTTGTTGCAGCAACATGCATGGCAACCTGCCGACCAAAATGTTCGGCTGCATCTTTATCGCCATTGGTTTCGATTGCAACAAGAACACCGATTTTACCAAGGCCGTCACCAATACCGTTATGAATATAGGTTGCAATGACACCATTATCGACAGATAGTTCGGCAGAGCGACGGAATGTCATGTTTTCGCCGATTTTGCCAATAGCATCTTTGAGTGTCTCGGCAACAGTTTTATCTGACCCGGGATAGCTCGAAACCGAAATTTTTTCTAATGTTCCATCCGTATCCAGAGCGGCTTTCGCAATATTGCGAACAATATTCTGAAACGCATCGTTACGGGCAACGAAATCTGTCTCGGAATTCACTTCAACAAGAACAGCCTTTTTACCGTTGGAGGCTACACCTACGAGACCTTCAGCCGCTGTACGACCAGCTTTTTTATCGGCCTTGGCAATGCCCTTTTTACGCAGCCAATCAACGGCCGCTTCCATGTCGCCATTTGTTTCTGAAAGTGCTGCCTTGCAATCCATCATGCCGGCACCCGACAATTCGCGAAGTTCTTTCACCTGTGCTGCGGTAATGCTCATATTTGCCTCTTAATCTTAATAACAGCGAAAGCGTGCAAGGATTACCCCTCAGCACGCCCGCGACTATACATCATTGAGTTGGAGTGCCCTTTTCTCAAGGGCACAGTTTATTCATTATTCTGCGGCAGGAGTTGCTTCTTTATTTTCTTCCAGAGCAGGTTCGGCAGGAGCTTCCGCCTGTGCACCAAGATCAACGCCCATTGCGCCTTGTTGACGGGCGATACCATCAAGGGCAGCCTTTGCAACCAGATCACAATAAAGAGCAATCGCACGTGAAGCATCATCGTTTCCGGGAATCGGGTAATTGATATTATCCGGATCGCAATTGGTATCGATTATAGCAACGACCGGAATTCCAAGACGCTTGGCTTCATCGATTGCAATTTTTTCTTTGTTTGTATCAATGATAAACAGAAGATCCGGAACCGAACCCATATCCTTGATACCGCCAAGTGCGCGATTGAGTTTATCGCGGTCATGTTCAATATTAAGACGTTCCTTCTTGGTGAAGCCTTGTGCTTCATTAGCAAGAATTCCGTCCAGCTTGCGCAAACGCTGAATAGAATTGGAAATTGTTTTCCAGTTGGTCAACATACCGCCGAGCCAACGTGCATTGACGTAATACTGGGCCGAACGGTTGGCCGCTTCCGCAATAATATCGGAAGCCTGGCGCTTAGTGCCAACAAAAAGCACACGACCACCGCGGGCAACCGTATCCGATACCACCTTCAAGGCGTTATGGAGTAACGGTACAGTCTGTGCAAGATCGATAATATGAATGTTATTGCGCTGCCCATAGATATAGGGAGCCATTTTCGGGTTCCAGCGATGTGTCTGGTGACCAAAGTGAACACCGGCTTCCAAAAGCTGGCGCATAGTAAAATCTGGCAATGCCATTTTTTTATCCTTTCCGGTTGAACCTCCACGGAATGAGGCAGGTAACACCTGCCACCGGCGGAAAATTGCGGATTTCTCCCGCAATCACCCATTTCCCGTGTGTGGAATATTTGGTTAGTTAAGTGATATCGGACAAAGTTTCAAGTCTTTTAACCTCAACCAAGCGATATTCTTAAACAAAATACAAAAATCGTTATAACCGGTTTTAGTCTTTACAATTTTCCTTTGAAGACGGGGCATCAAATAATTTGAAAGTTTGTAATTTACCCCGAACAGAAAAATTTCCATAATCCATTACAAGATCACGTGTGACACCATTCTCATAAAGAAGAAAGCTTGTTCGATAGACTGGTAAACCGTCCTGATTCTCGTCATCATTGAAATAGGAAATCGTCACCGGCCAATATGGCTCTTTTCCGAGTTTCCCCATGATTTTGGTTTCATCGTCAGACTTTGCATCCACTTTATCGCCTAACACCACTGTCGCTTCCGTCAGACGATCAGCATCATCCGAGCCATCAAACAAGACTGTCCGGTAAAAATGTTGGCCGGCTTTTGCTTTACGGATAACTTCTTCCGTCTGGATTGTCGGAAAAGCGGCCGATTTTAACTTGACTTCATTTTCTTTGGGCTTCTTCGTATTGACAATCATATTTCCATTGGAAATTTTGGCAACGCCATCCGTTTCACTTGTAACTTCCTGATCGATTATAGTTTTGCTTACAAAACGGAATTCTTTGCCATTTGCCGATTCAAAACTGGTCATTTGTTGATCGGTAAGACGCGCTGGTGAATCAGCCATATTGATGCGCGTGACGAAGCGAAACCTTGTGGTATAACCTTCACAAGCCGAGCCATTGAATTCATAAGCCATACGGCCGACGAGACCCGAAATACCCGATTTATCTGCAGCATTTTCAAGCTGGAGGTCATAGATTGCCAGATGCGGCACCATGACAATTTTATCTTCGCCCCGTGCAACGTTCACGCACATAACCGATAAAATAAAGGCAAATAGAAATTTTGGCATCCGCATATTCCTGTTTTTTCCTTAACCTTGGCGTTATCATATATAATGGTAAAAAAGCGAGTAATTTCTTTTTTTGAAGATCGCATTTCCATGTTCGAGAAAATGGGTTATTGAGCAAATATGAAATGACGGGAAAAGAGGTAAAAAATGTCTGATACGATTGAAAGTCGTTTGCAAAAACTTGGCGTTACAATTCCCGCTGCTGTACAACCTGTAGCAAATTACGTGACTGCCAGAAAATCCGGTAACCAGCTTTATATTTCTGGTCAACTTCCGCTTAATAACGGGAAACCTGTCGCAATAGGCAAAGTCGGCCGGACAGTCACTGCCGAACAGGCGAAAAAATCTGCCGAAGCATGTGCAATCAACATTCTGGCACAGGCAAAAGCCGCTTTGGGAGATTTGAACAAAATCAAGCAGGTCATAAAAGTAACCGCTTTTGTTGCAACCGACCCCAATTTCACCGACATTCCTCAAGTTGCCAACGGTGCTTCGGATTTGTTTGTCAATGTTTTGGGTGAAGCCGGAAAGCATGCTCGTTCGGCTGTAGGAGTTGCTGCACTACCGATGGATGTTCCGGTGGAAGTGGAAGCAATTCTGGAAATCTGAGTGATGAGGATCGATTGGTTATCAAAAAGGCCCATCGCGAATAGTGGACTTCATGGCTTAGATAAGTCTGTTCAAGAAAATACACTGCCAGCATTCGAACTGGCAGCGCTTGAGAATTATACCATTTGTTGCGATGTCCAATTGTCTCATGACGGCGTTCCGATGGTATTTCATGGAGCTTCTCTTGAACAAATAACCGGCCAAAAAAAGCGTATCATAGATCTCCGTTCATCGGAAATTGCCAATATCCAAACCAGCGAGGGCAAGCCACGCATTTTTACTTTCGAAGTGCTTCTACAAAACATTGCCGGTAAAGTACCTATTCTGGCAAATTTGGAAGGCAATGAAGGAGAAGATGCAGGCCTGATTTCAAGGGTGACAGAATTGTTGGTTGCTTACCCGAACAAGTCGGCAATCATGTCTCAGGATGTGCATATTTTACGGCGCATACGTTTCGGTGACCATGCGATACCACATGGGATAAAAGCTGAAGGCAATAAGCGCTCGGAGATTGAACAACATTTTGCAATGCTTGCTCATGATATGGAGTTCGTGGCTTATAATTTCAGGCAGTTGTCCAATCCTTTTGTACGGTTTGTCCGCGAAAAGCTGAACATGCCCGTCCTTGCTTTTACTATTCACAATTCTGAAGAATGGGAAAGAGCACGCATTAATGCCGACCAAATGATATTTGAAGGTTTTAAACCCGACAACGACAATTAAAGCACGTCCAGCCTACGAATTGAAGCTATGTGTAAAACAATCAGTGAGGAGAAAAATGCAACAAAGTTATGATGAAAATAATATTTTTGCGAAATTGATTCGCGGGGAAATTCCATCTATTCGTGTTTATGAGGATGACGATGTCATCGCATTCATGGATGTCATGCCGCAAGGTAAAGGGCATACATTGATTGTTCCCCGGAAAGGCTCGCGCAATTTACTGGATGCTGACCCGGAAACTCTGGCTAAAGTTATCAAGGTTGTGCAGAAAATAGCCAAAGCTGTTAAAAAAGCCTTCAATGCAGATGGTGTAACAGTCATGCAGTTTAACGAACCGGCAAGCGGCCAAACTGTTTTTCATCTCCATTTCCATGTTATTCCTCGTTTCGAGAATGTTCCGCTAAAGCCGCATAGCGGGGAACCGGTCGATACAAAAACACTGGAAGAATCTGCCGCAAAAATCCGCGCAGCACTTTAAAACAAAGGCGAGCCACAATAATCAACCGGTTCTGTGCAAAAGCACCGTAACGAAAAAGTTTAATAGAAATGCCTGCCCGATGGTTCATCGCGCAGGCATTTTTGTCTCGATATGATTTATTTTTCGACGTTATATTTTGCTGCTATATATATCGTCATTGCATTCATTGATCGGCTGGCGTCGGCTTTTTTACCCGCCTTCCGGAAGCCTTGACTGCTCTCACCGGTTTTTTAGTCGTTTGTGCTTCATTACTGATAATTTCCAAAGCCAGTTTGTTTTTGTCCGATTTGTCGGTCATAACTTTAACAGTACCGCCACGGCGGAGCTTTCCGAACAATATTTCTTCAGCCAGCGGCTTCTTTATATATTCCTGAATAACCCGCGATAGAGGACGAGCCCCCATACGTGAATCATAACCTTTATTAGCAAGCCATTTGGTTGCGCCATCACTCAGCTCGAAGGTTATTTCCCGATCGGCAAGTTGTGCTTCGAGTTGCAAAATAAATTTCTGTACAACCTGATGAATGATCGGTTCAGACAAAGGTGCAAACGGAATGATCGCATCAAGCCGGTTACGGAACTCCGGAGGAAATAACTGGTTAATTGCCTCTATGTCATCACCCTCACGCTCAGTCTTGCCAAAACCGATTGCAGATTTTGCCATATCGACTGCACCGGCATTTGTCGTCATAATGAGAATGATGTTGCGAAAATCGATCTGCTTTCCATTGTGGTCGGTCAGCTTACCGTGATCCATCACCTGTAAAAGAATATTATAGAGATCAGGATGCGCTTTTTCTATTTCATCAAGCAAAAGCACAGCATGTGGGTTCTGGTCGACAGCATCTGTCAACAACCCGCCCTGATCGAAGCCGACATATCCCGGTGGTGCACCTATCAATCTCGAAACAGTATGCCGTTCCATATATTCCGACATATCAAATCGTAACAACTCGATGCCGAGAGACGCTGCAAGTTGTTTGGCGACCTCTGTTTTACCAACGCCGGTCGGACCTGAAAACAGATAGCTTCCTATAGGCTTGTCCGGTTCACGCAGACCGGCACGGGCAAGCTTGATTGATGAAGTCAAAGCGGCAATTGCTTTATCCTGCCCATAAACCACTCTTCGCAATTCTTTTTCGAGATTTGCCAATGTTTTGCGATCATCGCGTGATATGTTTTTTTGAGGAATGCGTGCCATTGTTGCAACCGTTTCCTCAATCTCTTTCACACCAATTGTCTTTTTTCTTTTGTCTTTAGGCAAAAGCATTTGTGCCGCGCCCGTCTCGTCGACCACATCTATCGCTTTATCAGGTAGCCGCCTGTCCGACATGTAACGTGATGAAAGTTCGACCGATGCCTTCATAGCATCATCGGTATATTTTATCTGATGGAAGTTCTCGAAATAAGGCTTCAAACCTTTCAGAATTTCAATGGCATCATCAATAGACGGTTCATTGACATCGATCTTTTGGAAACGCCGAGCCAAAGCCCGATCTTTCTCGAAGATTTGACGGTATTCTTTATAGGTCGTCGAACCGATGCAACGAATAAGCCCCGAAGAAAGTGCCGGTTTCAAAAGATTTGCCGCATCCATACTACCGCCCGATGTTGCGCCCGCGCCGATCAAAGTATGGATTTCGTCGATAAAGAGAATGGCACCCTTATAGTTTTCAAGCTCTTTTACAACCTGTTTCAAGCGTTCTTCAAAATCACCACGATAACGGGTGCCGGCAACAAGCATTCCCATATCGAGTGAAAAAATTGTTGCGTCACTTAAAACCTCTGGCACTTCGCCATCGACAATTCGTTTCGCCAAGCCCTCGGCGATGGCTGTTTTACCTACTCCGGGGTCACCGACGAGAAGCGGATTGTTTTTCGACCGCCGGCATAAAATCTGGATTGTTCTGGCAATTTCTTTATCCCTGCCTATCAATGTATCAATCTTGCCTTGACGCGCACGTTCGTTAAGATTGATACAATATGCAGAAAGTGCATCCGTATCTTTATTGGCCGATTGCGAAGGTGACACCTCGTCATCTGCATCATCCAGAGGAAAGCTTGCAGCGCCATTTTCGCTTGCGATGCCATGGGAAATAAAGTTGACCGCATCATACCGCGTCATTCCCAGTTCCTGAAGGAAATAAGCGGCAAAACTTTCCCGTTCGGCAAAAATTGCGACAAGAACATTTGCACCGGTTACAATATCCCGTCCTGCCGACTGGACATGGATAACCGCACGCTGGATAACACGCTGGAACGAATTGGTAGGCTTGGTATCTTCATCATCGCCGATTTGCGAATCGAGTTCTGATTGGACATATTGCGTCAAACGCGTGCGCAATTGTTCA
Organism: Bartonella sp. M0283; assembly: GCF_016100455.1. Taxonomy (NCBI): domain Bacteria; kingdom Pseudomonadati; phylum Pseudomonadota; class Alphaproteobacteria; order Hyphomicrobiales; family Bartonellaceae; genus Bartonella; species Bartonella sp. M0283. Next base: position 1,156,231 of record NZ_JACFSK010000001.1, read on the forward strand.
ATGTCAACGTTGCAAGCAAGAATAACCGCTTTAGCATCAACATCATCAAGCAATGCCAATAACAAATGTTCCAATGTCGCATATTCCTGATGTGCGTCACTGGCAATCATAAGCGCTCTATGAAGGGTCTTTTCGAGGCTTGTGGTAAAAGACGGCATCGGCGTTCACTTTCTTTCCATTACGCATTGCAAAGGATGCTGATTTTCCCGGGCACAATCCATAACTTGCGCAACTTTTGTTTCGGCGACTTCATAGGAATAAACACCGCATTCACCAACACCCGTATGGTGAACATTCAACATAATACGCGTTGCATCTTCACGGTTTTTACGAAAAAATTTTTGTAAAACGAACACAACAAAATCCATAGGCGTGTAATCATCATTCAAGAGGAGAACACGATAAAAATCCGGTTTTTTCACTTTCGGAAGGGATTTTGTTGCGACACCGGTTTCAAAACTACCCGTGTCTCCATTTTCCTTCCCGCCATTCTGGCCGGTTAATTTTTGCAAACTTAATTCTACCAACGTTATTGTTCTTTCTCGCCCATGCATTCCATGTAATGTATTTTTAACAGATTATAAGTCCCAGAATCGCAAGTTTAATAATTGTTTTACGTCATTTTCCACCGCTAAGCTTCTAACTTTAGCCAAATAATAATCACGAAAAATTTGTTCTTATAAAGAAATTGGTAACGCTGTCATATTAATCTTCACCGCGAAAAGGCGGCAGGGGCCTCGCAGGGCTCTGTCTGTCGCAAATTCTGTTTGGCGTAACAAAAGGTTTTAAAAAGTGCAAAAAGCCTACCAAAAAGTAGCTCGTTTCATAAAGAAAGCCGCCATTGCAACTCTCGTATTTTCAGTGACTGTGGCCTATGCACAAGCTGCTCCCCAAAGCGCTTATGCCGATAAATATGCCGCTATTGTTGTTGATGCCAATACCGGACGAACATTATACGAAGTTAACGGAAATGCACGTCGCTATCCGGCATCTCTCACAAAAATGATGACACTTTATCTTTTGTTCGAAGCCATGCAATCGGGTCGCGTTACGCCAAACACCCCTATTCCCGTTTCCGCCTATGCAGCTTCCCGACCACCAACAAAAATCGGTTTCAGAGCCGGCCAAACGATCCCGGCGGAGCTCGCTGCCAAGGCCTTGATCACGAAATCGGCCAATGATGTGGCGACTGCAATCGGTGAATATCTCGGCGGCTCCGAACAGCGCTTTGCCCAGATCATGACGGCAAAAGCACGTCGTCTCGGCATGATGAATACCAATTTTGCCAACGCATCGGGTTTACCGGACGTTCAGAATTATTCGACTGCGCGCGATCTTGCCATTCTGTCTTTAGCGTTGCGCGAACATTTTCCGAAACAATATGACTGGTTCAAAACCACGAGTTTCCAGTTCCGCGGCCAAACCATTAACGGGCACAACCGGTTGGTACGGGATATGAAAGGCGTGGACGGCATTAAAACCGGCTACACCCGCATGTCCGGTTCAAACCTTGCCACATCTATGCGTATGGATGGACGCTCGATTGTTGCCGTTGTCATGGGCGGCAAATCATCGGCTTTGCGTGATGCGCACATGGCCGAGCTTTTGCGCCGTTATTTACCGGAAGCAAGTCGGGCCAAAACACGCGCCCCTCTTATTGCGGCAACACAATATGACTTGCCGGAGCCTCACAAAGCACCCGTTCCGGTTGCCAAAGCCGACATAGCCGTGGCTAAAGCCGATACAACCGCTTCGACACCGAAGCCAGATGCTGTAACGGCTACTTCCAATCCCCAGATTGCCAAAAAACCGGATAACAATTCTGATGTTTTAACCGCGCTTGCCAACACAACGGCAAAAACCGCTCCGGCTGTGAAAGAGCTCAATCAGGCAGTCGTTTCTAAACAGAAAAATGATACTAAAGAAAAAACAGCTATTGATCCCGTAATTACCGCCTCAGCACCGACCAATGCGCGTCCTGACCAGACAGGCTGGGCTATACAGATCGGTTCTTTGCCAAATCAACAACAGGCAACTGAAATGCTATCAAATGCCTCGGATGCAGCCCGTTCCGCTTTAGCAACAGCAACGCCTTATACCCAAATTTTCGAAAAAGACGGTCAGCGCTACTATCGCGCTCGTTTTGTCGGTTTCAGTACGAAAAAAGCAGCATGGGACGCCTGTTCTCTTCTAAAGAAAGCAAATTTTAACTGCTATGCGATAACAATGTAACCAATGTCTGAGTTTTGCGTAAAAGGTAATCAAGCTATGGCAAATGCAAATGATATGGTGTTAAAAGCCCGCTCCGTTCATTACGAGGGCCCGCTTCTCACTTTGCGTTCTCTTCAGCAGGCCGCTTTGAAATTGGCTGACCTGAGAGCGACGCCGCGCGGCGTCAGCACGCGCTCGCTTCTTGGTCTCCTGATTTGCCAAACACAACGTAATCGTCGCCTGTCTATGCCACCGGTTCGCATCCATTTGCGCGTGGCAAGTCCGCGTGGATCATTCGGTGTAAAGCTCCGCTTGGGATCAACAAATATCTAAATCTCTAAAATCGGCAAAATATTCGCCTGATCTAAAGCAAACCGAGATCGGCGAGTTCCTGCTTTAAAGCAGCCGGCAAACGGGCTTCCTTCCCCGTATTATCATCCTCTGGCGCTTCACTTCCATCAAGATAGCGCCAGCCTTGGAAAGCACGTCGCGGCTGCCAGATTGTCGGTATAATTTCGGGCTTGAGAACAAGCTTGCAACGATGAATGCCTTCACCATCGGTAAAGGGGCGGATATCCAGAAATTTTTGTCGACATTGTATGTTGCCCTTCATCACCCAATAAAGCGAGCCACCGTCCAAAAGTTCGTCAATTCTTTTTGGCACCATACGGGTGATGTGATATTGCTCCGGTTTTTCGCCCGCAGCTTTCAATTGTTCTAGCCGATAACTAATCCATTGAGCCAACTCATCTGGCGATGAGCAGCCAACACATAATTTTACCATGTGAAGTGTCATAATTTATGACTTAACAATCCGTCACATTGACTGCAAGTCCACCCTTGCTTGTTTCTTTATATTTGTCACTCATATCACGGCCGGTTTCGCGCATAGTTCGGATACAGGCATCCAGCGAAACAAAATGGCTTCCATCGCCATGAAGTGCGAGCGAAGCGGCTGTCACTGCTTTAACCGCCCCCATGGCATTTCTTTCGATACACGGCACTTGAACAAGTCCGGCTACCGGATCACATGTCATCCCCAGATGATGTTCAAGAGCAATTTCCGCAGCATTTTCAATCTGCATCGCTGTTCCACCCAATGCAGCAGTCAACCCTGCCGCAGCCATGGAAGCTGCCGAGCCCACTTCACCCTGACAACCGACCTCGGCTCCTGAGATTGATGCATTATATTTTATGACACCGCCAATCGCCGCAGCAGTTAGCAAAAAATTACGTATGCCGTCGCGTTCTGCTCCCGCACAAAACCGCAAATAATAACTGAGTACGGCTGGAACCACACCTGCCGCACCATTGGTAGGCGCGGTTACAATACGTCCGCCTGCGGCATTTTCTTCATTAACCGCTATAGCATAAGTTGAAAGCCAGTCATTTGCCGCTAAAGGTCCAACTTGATTTCTTTTGCTATCGCTCAATAATTTGTCATAAAGCTTCTTGGCTCTGCGCTTGATGTGTAGCCCCCCGGGTAGTTCACCATCATGATGAAGCCCTCTGTCAACGCTTGATTTCATCGCAAGAAATATTTTATCGAGACCTTCATCGAGTTCACTTCGCGTCATCATCGTTTCTTCATTGGCGCGCTTCATTTCGGCAATAGACAGACCGGATTTTTTCGCCATAGCGAGCATCATTGTTGCTGTATCAAAAGGAAAAGGAACAATCCGGTTGTCGTTTTTTTTATTATGTTCAACGCGATTTAATTCGTCCTCGCTCACGACAAATCCGCCGCCAATGGAATAATAAACGCGCCGCAAAAGGACGTTTCCAAATTGGTCAATTCCTTCAAAAACGAGACCGTTGCTATGCCCGGGCAACACCGTCTTCCGATCGAAGATCAAATCTTTTTCTGGGTCAAACCGGTAGTCCGGATGACCGGCAGGCTGAACTTTCATTGTCTGATAGACTGACTGAACCAATTTATCCATGTCGTCGGGATTGACACTTGCCGGTTCCTGCCCCAACAAGCCCAATATCACGGCACGATCTGTCGCATGTCCAATACCTGTAAATGCCAATGATCCATGTAAAGAGACACGCAAACGGGTAATTGAAGTATTGACCGGTTTAGGCCAATTGTTCGACAGTATCTCCGCCAGAAACCTATTGGCTGCCGTCATAGGCCCCATTGTGTGAGAGCTTGATGGTCCGATGCCGATTTTAAATAGTTCGAAAACTGATAGAAACATAGATTTAAACGAACAAATCGATATCCATTATGAAATGGACGTTTGCGCCTGAACGGATTCTAGAAGCCAACAGTCAGATAAATCACGGCAATAATAGCAAGGAGTCCGAGTGATGCCCGAATAGCGATGCCCCAACATGATTTTTCGACAATTTCATCCATAAAGCACCTTTTGATACCCGCAATACAATCAACGCAGAATTCGTATTGAGCACACCTATAACGGTGAACCCGAAAAGACACAATATTAAAATTTGATTAACAAATTTTAATATTCACTAAATTTTTTCGGCATTTGTCATTGAAGCCAAGCAAAATCCCATTTCAACTACACTCAATCGACAAAGCGAACAAAATCCTCCAACGGCACACGTTCGGTCGGAAAATTGTTTTCAGGTGCTTTTTCATCACGATAGCCTAGGGCAAGGCCGCAAATAACTTGTCGTTCGGGTGGTATTTGAAGCTCGTCAGAGATCGTTTTATGATATTCTGAAAAAGCCGCCTGAATACAGCTATCAAGGCCAAAACTTCTCGCCACCAATGCAATTGTCTGAATAAAACAGCCAAGATCGAGCCAACTGCCAAGCTCCATATCCCTGTCCATTGTAAAAATAAGTCCCACCGGAGCACCAAAAAACATAAAATTTTTCGCTTGCTGGTGTTCGATCTTGCTTCGCTCGGAACGAGCGATACCCAGTGCCCTATAGAGATCCCAGCCGACTTTACGCCGTCGCGCGAGATAAGGCTCGCGCCACGAACGGGGATAAAACTGATATTCACACTCTTCTTTTATGCCGGCCACAGACATGTCGAAAAGTTTCTTTCCCAACTTTTTCAATGCTTCGTTATGAAGAACGATAACTTGCCAGGCCTGAATATTGGCTCCTGAAGGTGCTCGCGACGATAAGCGCAAAATATCTTCCACCATTTTACGGTCAACGTCTTTATCCAAGTAAGCCCTGATAGACTTTCTACTTTTTACAACGTCGCAAAATTTTTCAATTTTGGTCATTTTTAAACGTTCCACCCACAGGAAAAATGAACAAACAGCCTAAATTACCCAAGCAAAGCAAAAACTTTGTGATAGATAGATAGCAAAGGATACCGATATGAACCAGCCTGAAACGGTTAAAATACGATTACAAAAGGTTGATCTCTTTCGCGGGCTCGCACTCATTGGAATGGTGGTTTATCATTTCAGTTGGGATTTGAGTTATTTTTCCTATATCGCCCCTCAAGTTGCTGCTGAAGGCAGTTTGCGTGTTCTGGCTCGCATTGTCGCGTTTTGTTTCCTGTTCATTTCCGGTTTCAGTCTCTATCTTGCACAGGGAAAACAACTCCGCTTTTTACCCTATTTCCGACGCTTGTCGATCATCGTACTAGCTGCTCTGATTGTCTCTATTGTTACCTATTTTATCATGCCGCAAGGCTTCATCTATTTCGGAATATTGCATGAAATAGCTGTGGCGACCGTCATCGGGTTGCTCTTCTTGCATACGCCGCTTTTGTTGAATTTTTTGGCTATTTTTATTTTCGTTCTGTTACCATTCATACTGAAATCCGATTTTTTCAACGCACCTTATCTATTATGGATCGGATTTTCGAGCTATCCCCGCCCCTCATTTGATTATGTTCCGGTTTTCCCTTGGTTTGGAGCAGCTCTTTTAGGGCTGACAACAGCCCGCATCTGCGACGAGTTTAATCTATTTATATATTTACAAAACGGGATCCGCCCGCAATGGCTCAATAAATACTTGCAGCTCATCGGGCGCCACAGCCTCATATTTTATCTCGTTCACCAACCTATCCTGTTAGCTCTCCTTTATTCTATTTCTGCTGTTTTTCCCCCTTCCCCCGAGGCCTTGAGGGCACCAATGGAACAAGCTTGCGTCAATGAATGTCGTGAAAGCCAGGCCGATAGTCATTTATGTACTGCTTTTTGCAGTTGCGTATTTGACCAAATAGCTCATCAACACATGATGAGCGAATTTTCTAAAGGAGAGGTCAGCCAAACCGATGAAAGATTACAAAAATCCGTTAATGCCTGCTGGGGGCAAACTGTTCTGAAGCAGCAATAGCTTTGATAAAAGAGGTAAAAGTCGTCATGAATTTATCTTCGACTTAACCATTGACTTCGCGTTCTGCCAAACGTTCGAAACAGATTTCTTCTATGCGTTCGAGCTCGTGCAACGATTCGTCTATATCGCGGCGCATCTGTTTAAGATCTTCGCGTTTTTCTTTTATTTCCTGCAAAACGTTCTCGACATTCACCGTATCGTCTAGCGGCGTACCGGTAACAGTCAACAAAGAGGCAATTTCTGCCAAGGTGAAATTCAGTCGTTTGGCTCTGAATATCTGTTGCAACCGATGCCGATCAAGCTCGGTATAGAGACGTGTCCTGCCACGGCGCATCGGGACAATAAGCCCCTGATCTTCATAATAACGCAATGTCCGCGTTGTTACGCCAAATTCCCGCGTAAGTTCACCTATTGAATAATATTCATGCATAAGCTTACCAAACGAGGTTCGACTATCAGACTGTCAAACCTCAATATTTCCCTCTTTTATTTCCACCATAACGTTGAAAAAAACTGATGCAATAGACCGCGGCCGTTAAAATTCCATTCCACCACAATTATATCCACGCACCGTCCGACCATGTCACTCACAACGCCTTTCACTGCTTTGAATCGCGTTGAAGGCAATTTCTTTAAACCGACTCCATGTTTCCCCGTTTATTAAAGCAGCAATAGGCCCGCTTCAACACCGATATCTCAGACTATAATGCATATGTTCGGTTATTCGTATCAGCAATTCGCCCCGAGAATCCTCTCTTAAATCTGAATTTTTTAAAAGGGTGATGCAATTATGTTCTATTTCAAGGCCCCTAATCCGTCTATCATGCAGAAAAAGTGTAAACGTCGTCAACAAACGAACACGCCAAGCAAAGTGTGCCATCATGCATAAGAAAATTTGGATATTTGGCTTGATCGGTTTGATTATTATTGCCGCTATTCCAATTTCTTTCAATAGCCTCGTCAACTGGCTTGGTCAGTCCGAGCTTTATGCCTTTGCACAGGATAAAAATTATTGCCGCACCGAAAGCTGTGAAGAAGGTATTGCTTATGTTACGGAACTTCTCCACAAACAATCGGGAATTGACGAAAAAGATGTTCCTTGGTGCATGGCAACAAATCGCATCTACTATACCGATCTTTATTCGCTTAACGGATTGAAAGTAAAATTCACGAATTGGATGTATGAAACTTGCGAACGTCACGAGCTAACTCTTGACGATGCCAATATCGAAATCGGTGATCATCAACATGATGAGTCCGACCATTGATAGGACCGAGCTCATTGTTACGGACATTGTAGACTGAAATCGGCCCCACCAGAGTGACTTACAAATGGTGCCAATATTTCAGCTTACAAGCCGTCTCGTTGAACGGCATTAATAAAGATTGGTGGCTCCGAAATTTTTCGTTTTGTTGTCGTGAGACAATTTATCCCGGTTTTCCATTTGTTGCTGTTTTTTAACTTCCGATGATCAATCCTATTCCAGTTTATTGTTCGGAAATTTTCATTCATTCTCACCTTTTAACAACTAACTTACAATCTCTATCACGCTCTTAACATTACCAAACGTGGGTCTCTTTCACGCTCTTAAAATACCTGTCGCGGTTTTGAATAAATCTATTGTTACTATTCCTATAAGAAAATTTTCTCTCAATTGTTTTACAGTAATGAAACGATTTTTTATATTTTAAAAATTTATACAATATAAAATAATTATAAATTTTATATATATTAATTAACACGTATTCATATTTTAATATTATTTTTAATATAATATTTTTATGTAATATATTTATCTTTTGAAATTAATATAACTTAAGACGCGTTTTTATGATTGTTAAATTCTAAACTCTCTCTAACTAACGATACAAAATAGCGCGTTATGATTTTATTGGTGAGGACGGATTTCAATATTTATCGATCATATTGACCACATTGTTATGACATGTTTCGATCTCGAAACGACCAAACGTTTTTACACGGAAATTTTGGAGTTTAAGCTCGAAGGTTTCGGAGAAAATCGTTTTGCACTCCACTTTGGGAACCAGAAGATCAATCTGCATCAATATGGCAAAGAGTATGAACCTAAGGCACACCTGCCTGTTCCGGGTAGTTTGGACCTCTGTTTCATATTAAAACTTCCTCTTGATACAGTCATTACTCAACTGAAAAAGAGCAACTGTCCTATCGTTGAAGGTCCTGTCGAGCGCACCGGAGCGAACGGGAAAATCCGTTCCGTTTGACAGACGTGACCCAGATTTGAATCTGATCGAGATTTCCGAATATCTGAAATGATACCCGATTGAACAATTTCTTTTTAAAAATCAGCTCCCCTCTTTCAAGCCCGAAAATTTTTAAACGTTAAAATACAAAAAGCCCGACAATTAAGTCGGGCTTTTCTTTTATTCTAAAACCAGCCTGATAGTGGGCTTATTCAGCTGCTGTATGTGTCATATCAGACAACATGGCATTTGCTTTATCGCCACCATTGGCTTTGCGATGTTCATCAACGATCAGATCGTCACGTGCTGTTGCAATACGACGGATCTGGGCAATTGTGCCACCGGTACCGGCAGGGATAAGACGACCAACGATAACGTTTTCCTTCAAGCCCTGCAAAGTATCCATCTTTCCGGCAACGGCTGCTTCAGTAAGCACACGCGTTGTTTCCTGGAACGATGCCGCAGAAATAAATGACGGTGTCTGCAGTGAAGCTTTGGTAATACCCAACAGAACGGGATTGCCGCTTGCCGGTTTCTTACCTTCTTCAATGAGCCGATCATTAACTTCCTGAAGCTCGATCCGGTCAACATTATCGCCCGGAATATAGCCTGAATCACCGGAATCGGTAATTTCGACTTTTTGCAGCATCTGGCGAACGATAACTTCAATATGTTTATCGTTGATCACAACACCTTGGAGACGATAGACAGATTGTATTTCGTTGACGAGATAGGAAGCCAAGGCTTCTACACCCTTGATTGCCAGAATATCATGCGGTGCCGGATTGCCGTCGAGGATATAATCACCCTTTTCAATCTGGTCACCATCCTGCAGATGGAAAGGTTTGCCCTTCGGAATGAGATATTCCACAGGTTCGACCGTATCATCATTCGGCTCAATTGTGATGCGCCGTTTGTTCTTGTAGTCGCGTCCAAAGCGGATTGTGCCATCAATTTCAGCAATAATAGCATGGTCCTTCGGACGGCGAGCTTCAAAGAGTTCGGCAACGCGTGGAAGACCACCGGTAATATCCTTGGTCTTGGCGCTTTCCATTGGCAAACGACCAATAACATCGCCAGCCATTACATGAGCACCCGGTTCGACCGAAAGAACGGTCTCCACAGACATCATATAACGGGCATCACCACCCTTCGAAAGCTTGGCGATCTTGCTGCCTTTTTTATCCGAATAGATAACAATGGCAGGCTTGAGATCGGCGCCACGCGGATTGGCACGCCAGTCAATAACCTGACGTTTGGTGATACCGGTTGCTTCATCAGTCGTTTCTGTAACAGACAGACCATCAACCATATCCTCGAAGCCGATATAGCCTTCAACTTCGGTCATGATCGGACGGGTATACGGATCCCACTCGGCAATACGTTGCCCACGTTTAACGGTGTCACCATCGTCAACGAAGATGCGAGCACCATATGTAATGCGGTGAGAAGCGCGTTCCTTACCGTTCTCATCCTTGATAAGGATAGCCATATTACGGCCCATAACGACCAGATGACCTTCAGAATTGCGAACAACCTTGCGGTGGCGCAATTCAACCTTACCTTCATAGGATGCTTCCAAATAAGAGGTATCAACAACCTGTGCGGTACCACCCAAGTGGAATGTACGCATTGTCAACTGTGTACCCGGCTCACCAATAGACTGGGCCGCGATAACACCGACTGCTTCACCCTGATTAACCGGCGTACCACGTGCAAGATCACGACCATAGCACTTGGCACAAACACCGATGCGGGTTTCACAAGTCAGAGCCGAACGGATCTGGACGGACTGGATACCGGCAGCTTCAATCTTGGCAACATCCGCTTCCTCGATCATGCGACCGCCTTCAACGATGACTTCACCCGTTGTCGGATGGATAATATCGTGAAGTGCAGTACGACCAAGGATACGTTGGCCGAGGGAAGCAACAACCTGACCGGCGTCAACAATTGCCTGCATTGTCAGGCCTTTGTCTGTTCCGCAATCCACTTCGGAAATGATAGCATCTTGCGCAACGTCGACAAGGCGACGGGTCAAGTAACCGGAGTTAGCTGTCTTCAAGGCGGTATCGGCAAGTCCCTTACGGGCACCGTGTGTCGAGTTGAAGTACTCGTTCACAGTCAAGCCTTCCTTGAAGTTGGAGATAATCGGTGTTTCGATGATTTCGCCCGAAGGTTTAGCCATCAAGCCACGCATACCACCCAACTGTTTCATCTGGTTCGGCGATCCACGAGCACCGGAGTGAGACATCATGTAAATCGAATTCATCGGTTTTTGACGCCCTGTTACAGGGTCAAATTCAACCGCCTGAATGCGTTTCATCATCTCGTCGGCAACGCGATCTGTACATTTACCCCAAGCGTCGACAACCTTGTTGTACTTCTCACCCTGTGTAATGAGACCGTCATTATATTGCTGTTCATATTCCTTGGCCAAAGCCTCGGTTTCCTGAACCAGTCTTGCCTTGCTTTCCGGTATAACCATATCGTCCTTACCGAACGAAATGCCGGCACGGCAAGCATTGGCAAAACCCAGAGACATGATGCGGTCGCAGAACATGACCGTTTCTTTTTGTCCGCAGTGACGGTAAACATGGTCAATCATCTTGGAGATGTTCTTTTTGGTCATTTCCTGATTGACTATGTCGAACTTGATGTTCGGGCTTTTAGGCAGTGTTTCACCGATGATCAGACGACCCGGTGTGGTATCGTAAATCTTCGAAACAACATTACCCTCTGCATCAATACTCTTGACACGCCCTTTGATCTTGGTGTGAAGCGTCACAACTTTACTCTCCAAAGCGTGCTGCAATTCACCCATATCACCGAAAGCCATCCCCTCACCCGGCTCATGTTCGCAAACAATTGACAGGTAATAAAGGCCAAGCACCATGTCTTGCGAAGGAACAATAATCGGCGCGCCGTTGGCCGGGTGCAGAATATTGTTTGTCGACATCATCAAGACGCGGGCTTCGAGTTGGGCTTCGAGCGACAGCGGTACGTGGACAGCCATTTGGTCGCCATCGAAATCGGCGTTGAAAGCTGTACATACCAGCGGATGAAGCTGGATTGCCTTACCTTCGATCAAAGTCGGTTCAAAGGCCTGAATTCCCAAACGGTGCAACGTCGGAGCGCGGTTCAAAAGAATTGGGTGTTCACGGATAACTTCTTCGAGAATATCCCAAACTTCGGGGCGTTCTTTTTCAACGAGCTTCTTGGCTTGTTTTACGGTTGATGAATAACCCTTTGCATCAAGGCGTGCGTAAATGAATGGCTTGAATAGTTCCAAAGCCATTTTCTTCGGCAAGCCGCATTGATGCAACTTCAGTTCCGGTCCGGTCACAATAACAGAACGACCGGAATAGTCGACACGTTTACCGAGCAGGTTTTGACGGAAACGTCCCTGCTTGCCTTTCAGCATATCCGACAGCGATTTCAACGGACGCTTATTGGCACCGGTGATGACACGACCACGACGACCATTATCGAACAAAGCGTCAACAGCTTCCTGCAACATACGCTTTTCATTGCGTACGATAATGCCGGGAGCGCGAAGCTCGATCAGACGTTTCAAACGGTTGTTACGGTTGATCACACGACGATAGAGGTCATTAAGGTCGGAGGTCGCGAAACGGCCACCATCCAACGGAACCAATGGGCGCAAATCCGGCGGAATAACCGGAATGACTTTCATAATCATCCATTCCGGACGATTTCCCGATTCAATGAAGTTTTCAACGATCTTCAGACGCTTCATCAATTTCTTGATTTTCAGGTCTGATGTCGTCTCTGCCAATTCGGTGCGCAAATCCGCAGCAATTTTCTGCAAATCCATTGCAGCCAAAAGCTCGTAGATAGCTTCCGCACCAATCAAAGCCGTAAACTGGTCGGGACCGAATTCGTCAACTGCCATCATATATTCTTCTTCGGAAAGAAGCTGATGCATTTTAAGCGAGGTCAAGCCCGGTTCGGTAACGATGTAGTTTTCAAAATAAAGAACGCGCTCGATATCCTTGAGGGTCATATCAAGAAGCGTACCGATGCGGCTCGGCAGTGATTTCAAAAACCAGATATGTGCGACAGGAGCAGCAAGCTCGATATGCCCCATGCGTTCACGACGAACACGTGAAAGCGTTACTTCAACGCCGCATTTTTCGCAGATAATGCCTTTATATTTCATGCGCTTGTATTTACCGCACAGACATTCATAGTCCTTGATCGGTCCGAAAATACGCGCGCAGAAAAGCCCGTCACGTTCTGGCTTGAACGTACGGTAGTTAATGGTCTCGGGCTTTTTAATTTCGCCGTAAGACCAGGACAGAATCTTCTCAGGGCTGGCGATTGATATCCTGATGGAATCAAACGTCTGTGTAGGCGCCTGAGGATTGAAAAGATTCATGACCTCTTGGTTCATGCCGTTCTCCTTCAGGGGTTTTTACTAAAAACCCGTTGCGATAGTTCTTTTTGTAAACTGATAAACAAAAACCTATCTCAATAGAAATCTATTTGTTCGACTTAACAAAAGCCAATGGAGGCGCGCCCTCTTGGGCGCACCTTACAGATTACTCGGCTGCATCCGGCAAGTTTTGCTGCTGAGCCAATAATTCACGCGTATCATCAAGCTCGACATTGAGCCCGAGAGACCGCATTTCCTTAACCAGAACATTGAAGCTTTCCGGTATACCCGCTTCAAACGTATCATCGCCACGAACAATAGCTTCGTAAACTTTGGTACGTCCGGCCACATCGTCCGACTTCACTGTCAGCATTTCCTGCAAGGTGTAAGCGGCACCATAAGCTTCAAGTGCCCAGACTTCCATCTCGCCGAAACGTTGACCGCCGAACTGTGCTTTACCACCCAACGGCTGCTGGGTAACAAGCGAGTAAGGTCCAATCGAACGGGCGTGAATCTTGTCGTCGACCAGATGGTGCAGTTTGAGCATATAAATATAGCCCACTGTCACCTGACGATCAAAAGGTTCACCGGTACGGCCGTCAAACAGCTGAACCTGTCCTGAAGTTGCAAGCCCTGCTTCCTTCAACATATTGTTGATATCGGCATCATGTGCACCATCGAAGACCGGTGTCGAAATCGACACACCATGGCTCATCTGGTCAGCAAGACGAACAATGCTCGGATCATCGTATTCACGGATTGGCTCGTTACGGTCATTATCAGGAATAATATCCTCAATACGTTGACGCAACGGCTTGATATCTCCGCTCTTACGATAAGCTTCCAATAAATCGCCTATCTGCTTGCCAATACCGGCACAAGCCCAACCAAGGTGGGTTTCAAGAATTTGCCCGACATTCATTCGGCTCGGAACGCCCAGAGGGTTCAACACGATATCAGCGTGTGTACCATCTGCAAGGAATGGCATGTCTTCAATTGGCAGAATGCGCGAAACGACACCCTTGTTACCATGACGACCCGCCATCTTGTCACCCGGCTGGATTTTGCGCTTAACAGCAACAAAAACCTTGACCATCTTCATGACGCCCGGAGGCATTTCGTCACCACGCTGGACTTTTTCAACCTTGTCCATGAAGCGACGCTGGAGAGCATCCTTGGATTCGTCGTATTGCTTGCGCAATGCTTCAATCTCGCCTTGGAGCTTTTCGTCCTCAACCGCGAACTGCCACCATTGCGAACGCGGAAATTCGTTCATGACAGCTTCATTGAGGCTGGCGCCTTTCTTGAAGCCCTTAGGCCCTTCGATAGCTGTTTTTCCATTCAGCATATCAATAAGGCGTGCATAAACGCTGCGGTCGAGAATGGACTGTTCGTCATCACGGTCTTTGGCCAAACGCTCGATTTCTTCGCGTTCGATAGCCATAGCACGTTCATCTTTTTCAACGCCGTGGCGATTGAAAACGCGAACTTCAACGACTGTACCAAATGCCCCCGGAGGCATACGCATTGACGTATCACGAACATCGGAAGCCTTTTCACCGAAGATAGCTCGCAAGAGCTTCTCTTCCGGTGTCATCGGGCTTTCGCCCTTCGGTGTGATCTTACCAACGAGAATATCACCCGGTTGAACTTCCGCACCGATATAGACAATGCCTGCTTCATCAAGGTTTTTCAGTGCTTCTTCCGAAACATTCGGAATATCACGTGTAATCTCTTCCGGTCCAAGTTTCGTATCACGGGCAGAAACTTCGTATTCCTCAATGTGGATTGAAGTAAATACGTCTTCTGCAACCATCCGTTCGGACAATAGAACAGCATCTTCATAGTTATAGCCGTTCCACGGCATGAACGCGACGAGAACGTTACGTCCGAGAGCCAAATCACCGAGATCGGTAGAAGGACCATCAGCAATGATATCGCCCTTCTCGATATGGTCGCCAACACGAACCAAAGGACGCTGGTTGATGCAGGTCGACTGGTTGGAGCGTTGGAATTTATGCAAACGATAAATATCGACACCCGATTTGGTCGGGTCGAGATCCTGCGTTGCACGAATAACAATACGCGTTGCGTCAACCTGATCGACAATACCACCACGTTTGGCTGCAATAGCTGCACCGGAGTCACGAGCAACAATCGGTTCCATACCGGTTCCGACAAACGGTGCTTCGGCGCGAACCAGAGGCACAGCTTGACGTTGCATGTTGGAGCCCATCAAAGCGCGGTTCGCATCGTCATTTTCAAGGAACGGAATAAGCGCTGCTGCAACCGAAACCAACTGCTTAGGCGAAACGTCCATGAGATCAATGTTTTCACGCGGAGCCATCAACACTTCATTAGCATGACGACAAACGACAAATTCATCAACGAATTTGCCATCATCGGTCAGGCTTGAGTTTGCCTGTGCAACATAGTGCTTGGACTCTTCCATTGCCGAAAGATAGACAACTTCGCGGGTAACCTTGCCATCAATGATCTTGCGATACGGACTTTCGATAAATCCATATTTATTGACACGGGCAAATGTTGCTAGCGAGTTGATAAGACCGATATTCGGACCTTCAGGAGTTTCGATCGGGCAGATACGACCATAATGGGTCGGGTGCACGTCGCGAACCTCGAAACCGGCACGCTCGCGGGTAAGACCACCCGGTCCCAATGCCGACAGACGCCGCTTATGGGTGATTTCCGAAAGCGGGTTGGTCTGGTCCATAAACTGCGACAACTGCGACGAACCGAAGAATTCACGCACTGCAGCAGCAGCCGGTTTGGCATTGATAAGATCTTGCGGCATAACCGTATCGATCTCGATTGAAGACATACGCTCCTTGATGGCACGTTCCATCCTCAACAAACCAATGCGATACTGGTTTTCCATCAGCTCGCCGACAGCGCGGACGCGACGGTTACCAAGGTTATCAATATCATCAATCTCACCACGACCATCACGCAATTCGACGAGTGTCTTGACGACTGCCAGAATATCCTCTTTCCGCAAAATACGGATCGTATCGGGACAATCAAGATCAAGACGCATATTCATCTTTACGCGACCAACGGCCGAAAGATCATAGCGTTCCGGATCAAAGAACAGCGAATTGAACATCGCTTCGGCTGTTTCAAGTGTGGGCGGTTCGCCAGGGCGCATAACACGATAAATATCGAACAGAGCATCCTGCCTGCTTTGATTTTTATCAGCTGCAAGAGTGTTGCGGATATAAGCACCGATATTGACGTGGTCGATATCAAGAACATTGATTTCGTCAACATTTTGGTCAAGCAAAACTTGCAGTGTTTTCTCATCAATTTCGTCGCCGGCTTCAAGATAGATTTCGCCGGTTTCGTAATTGACAATATCTTCCGCCAGATATGAACCGAAAAGATCGTCTTCGGTAGCTTTGATCTCTTTAAGGCCTTTTTCTGCGAGTTGCTTTGCTGCGCGGGCTGTCAGCTTCTTGCCAGCCTGTGCAACAACTTCACCCGTATCGGCGTCAACAAGATCAGCCAGCAACTTCATTCCTTTATAGCGTTCAGCCGAATAAGGAATGCGCCAACCATCTTTTGCTCGCTTGAAAGTGACGGTATTATAGAATGTCGACAGGATTTCCTGTCCATCCATACCGAGTGCCATCAAAATACTTGTTACAGGTATCTTACGGCGCCGATCAATACGGGCATAAACGATATCCTTGGCATCAAATTCAATATCAAGCCAGGAACCGCGATACGGAATAATACGTGCAGCAAACAACAATTTGCCGGATGAATGGGATTTCCCCTTATCGTGATCAAAGAACACACCCGGTGAACGGTGCATCTGTGAAACGATAACACGTTCCGTACCGTTAACGATAAAAGTACCATTATCTGTCATAAGGGGCATATCGCCCATATAGACATCCTGTTCCTTGATATCTTTAATATCCTTGGAACCGGTATCTTCATCGATATCGAACACGATCAAACGCAGCGTCACCTTGAGAGGTGCCGCATAAGTAAGATCGCGTTGCCGACATTCTTCAACATCGAATTTCGGTGGATCAAATTCGTAACGGACGAATTCGAGCATGGATGCACCCGAAAAATCCGTTATCGGAAACACCGACTTAAATACAGCTTGCAAGCCTTCGTCTTTTCTTCCGCCTTTTGGTTCATCAACCATCAGGAACTGGTCATAAGAAGCCTTTTGAACCTCGATGAGGTTTGGCATCTTGGCCACTTCGGGAATCTTTCCGAATACCTTGCGCACGCGCCTGCGACCGTTAAATGAAAGGGTCTGAGCCATCGTCGCTCCTCGATTTGTGCCCTTCGGGATATTCCCTACGGGCAATACATCATCAATCTGCATGAAGCAGACCAGTTAAAGTAGACCAAAAAATGACCTACATCCTACTTGTTTTATTTGCCACCCGATAAAACGGATGACATTGGCAACCCCCATGCTACCGGAGCGCCTTGTTTTCTCAAAGACCGACGACCAACCATCCAATCGTTGATTCTAATGTCATGTCCCTGAACGGTTTAAACCCGTTTCCTGACAGCCACCGAACTGTCAGGAAAAGGGTTCAATCCAAAGTCCGTTTCCACTTTTTTGCAAGCGGAACCGGTGGGTAAACCCCCACCGGCTTTACGAACTTATTTAAGTTCAACCTTGGCACCAGCCTTTTCAAGCTGTTCTTTAAGTTTCTCGGCTTCGTCCTTCGAAACGCCTTCTTTAACAGGCTTCGGAGCACCTTCAACCAAATCCTTGGCTTCTTTAAGGCCAAGGCCTGTAATGCTACGAACTTCCTTGATGACGTTAATCTTCTGGGCACCGCCAGCAACGAGAATAACGTCAAATTCGGTCTTTTCTTCAGCAGCCGGAGCAGCAGCGCCGGCAGCGGCAGCAACTGCTACCGGAGCAGCAGCAGAAACGCCCCATTTTTCTTCGAGCATCTTGGAAAGCTCTGCAGCTTCCAAAACGGTGAGGTTGGAAAGGTCTTCAACGATCTTTGCGAGATCAGCCATTTTTTATATTCCTTCAATTAAAAGGTTTAACCAATTGTTTAACAGCGAACCGGCTAAAAAGATTTTTAATAACCGGTTTGCGAAACAGCCTTAAGCCGCTTCGCTCTTGCGGGCATACGCGCCAATAACACGTGCGACCTGACCAGCAGGTGCCTTGACAACCTGAGCAATGCGGGTAGCCGGTGTGGAGATCATTCCAACCAGTTTTGCACGCAACTCGTCCAGAGATGGCAGCGAAGCCAGGGACTTCACAGCATCTGCATTCAAGTTGGTAGCACCCATGGCACCGCCAAGGATAACAAGCTTGTCATTAGCTTTTGAAAATTCGACAGCAATTTTCGGTGCTGTCACAGGATCCGAAGAATAGGCTATCAGTGTCTGTCCGGTGAACAGATCTGAAATCGATTCCGAATCCGTGCCTTTAAGAGCGATCTTGGCAAGGCGGTTTTTTGCGACTTTAACGGCGCCGCCAGCTTCACTCATTTTCGAACGGAGTTCGTTCATTTGTGAAACTGTCAGACCGGAATAGTGAGCCACAACGACCGAACCGGACTCTTTTAAAGCCCCATTGAGCCATGTGACAAATTCGCGTTTTTCCGCTCTATCCACTGTCTCTCTCCATTTAACAGGTTCTATCAAAAACCTGTCGGGTTGCCTTAAGATAACAGAACCATTTCTGTTATCAGTGAGGATCCTGTCCCCTTTTTCACGCTTTAAAGCGCTCAAAGGCAACGCTGGTTCAAACCTTTTAGTCTCAAAAACATCCAGGTCATTACCCCAGTCTCATGCAGGCTCAAGTTCTATTAAGACACATAATGTGTCACCCACAATCTCGGACAGGACATTCCGGGTTTCCCCGGTATGACCCGGGCTACTTGAAAAAGCCCGGATTGATACACCGGCCAACGGCCGGTTGAATTCTTATTGTTCCGGACGAACCGAAGCCAAATCGATCTTGACACCAACACCCATTGTTGACGACAGACCGACGCGCTTCAAATAGTCGCCTTTTGCGCCTGACGGCTTTGCTTTCAAAACAGCATCAGCGAATGCCTTCACATTCTGGGCAATCTGCTCGGCACTAAAAGAAGCTTTACCAACACCTGCATGGACAATACCTGCTTTTTCAACACGGAATTCCACAGCACCACCTTTCGATGCCTTAACTGCAGCTGCGACGTCCGGTGTAACAGTACCGACTTTCGGGTTCGGCATCAAGCTACGTGGTCCAAGGATTTTACCCAAACGACCAACCAGTGGCATCATGTCCGGCGTAGCAATACAACGATCGAACTCGATTGTACCGCCATTTACAGTTTCAAACAAATCTTCTGCACCGACAATATCGGCACCGGCAGCTTTCGCTTCTTCAGCCTTATCTCCACGAGCAAAAACAGCAACGCGTACGTGACGGCCTGTTCCATTCGGAAGATTAACGACACCGCGAACCATCTGGTCTGCATAACGGGGATCAACGCCCAAATTCATCGTGATTTCGATTGTTTCGTCAAACTTGGCAATCGCACGATCTTTGACCATCTTAACTGCTTCGTCCAAAGCGTAATACTTGTTAAAGTCTACACCTTCACGGATTTTCTTAAGTCTTTTTGCTATCTTCGCCATGATCTTAGCCCACCACCTGTAGACCCATTGAACGGGCTGAACCTTCAATCATGCGCATCGCAGCTTCAACGTCATTAGCGTTAAGATCTTTCATCTTGGCTTGCGCAATTTTACGAACTTTGTCGCGAGAAATCGTTCCGGCAACCGTTTTGCCCGGCTCTTTTGAGCCTGATTTCAAATTGGCTTCCTTTTTCAAGAAATAAGAAACCGGCGGTGTCTTCATCGAAAATGTAAAAGACTTATCCTGATAGTAGGTTATAACAACCGGTATCGGAGAGTTCTTTTCCATTTCCTGCGAAGCAGCATTAAATGCTTTACAGAATTCCATAATGTTGATGCCGCGCTGACCAAGAGCAGGTCCAATTGGCGGAGACGGGTTTGCCGCTCCTGCCGGAACCTGCAGCTTAAGCTGGCCTGCAATTTTTTTAGCCATAATAATCTGCCTTTTTAACTATGCCGAAAACCGGCGGTTTGATGACCGGTAAAACCGGTCTTGCAGTTTTGTGGTCTGGTTTCTGCAACCGGCTAGAGCCGCATTCACCTTCCACAACTTAATCTTCAAAAAGTACTCCAAAAAGCACTTTTCGAAAAAATCTCTCAAAGCTTTTCCACCTGACCGAAATCAAGGTCAACAGGAGTAGCACGCCCAAAAATAGAAACTTCAACTTTCAGGCGGGATCTTTCATCCTCGACTTCCTGTACAATTCCGTTAAAGGAAGCAAATGGACCATCGGCCACGCGAACTTGTTCGCCCACTTCAAACGAAACAGAAGACTTCGGACGCTCGATTCCTTGTTGAACCTGATTAAGAATCTGGTCAGCCTCACGATCAGTAATGGGCACAGGCTTCGAATCCGAACCCAAAAAGCCAGTTACCTTCGGCGTATTTTTTATGAGGTGATAAACATCATCCGTCAAATCAGCGCGAACCAGCACATAACCAGGGAAAAATTTCCGCTCGGAATCAACTTTGCGCCCACGCCGAACTTCAACAACTTTTTCGGTCGGAACAAGAATCTTCTCAAAGAGATGATCTAAGCCTTTCAGCTTTGCTTCCTTTTCAATAGCCTCTGCAACTTTTTTCTCAAAATTTGAATAGGCCTGAACAATATACCAACGTGCAGCCACGGTTACTTTTCCTTGAACTATTAGCTGAAAAGACGTTTCAGAAGGGCGATACTCTCCCAAACGCCAAAATTCATAATCTGGTCTGCGATAAAAAAGAATGCAGCTGCAAACGCCGCCATCAAAACAACCATAACCGTTGAAATTGTCGTTTCGCGACGAGTCGGCCAGGTGACTTTTGCAGTCTCGGCACGGACCTGCTTGATAAATGTAATGGGGTTTGTCTTGGCAGCCATCACTTTTCCTACATTTTTTCTTTAAAACTATCGCGAATCACAAAGTCAACTTCAAACATGCCAAAACCGCGAAAAGCTCTTACAGAAGCCTCACGCGATTTCATCGTTAACACTAAATAAAGCGTTATTCATAAAAATACAAGCCAAATTTTGAAGCAACCGCTTCATATAATTTGTAATTCTATTTTATGAAGCCAAATTCCTATCACGAGCAGATTACGCAAACCGTCTTCAGCTCAGGATAAAACTCATCTAGTCCATTTCCAAAAAACCGGATGAGACCTGCTAATCCGAATCTTAAGTCCGAATTACAAAACTTAACATCCAATTTTAAAAAAATGGCAGGGGCAGTAGGGTTCGAACCCACGACCTGCGGTTTTGGAGACCGCCGCTCTACCAACTGAGCTATACCCCTTCAGATCAAGGCAGACGCATTATTATGCGCTACGTCTGCCTTTTATCTAAAACTATTCAATGATTTTAGAAACGATACCGGCACCAACAGTGTGGCCACCTTCACGGATAGCGAAGCGAAGCTTCTCTTCCATAGCAACCGGAACAATCAGTGTGACATCCATCGTAACATTATCACCCGGCATAACCATTTCTGTACCTTCTGGCAGCGTTACAATGCCGGTAACGTCTGTTGTACGGAAATAGAACTGAGGACGATAATTGGTGAAAAATGGTGTGTGACGACCACCTTCATCCTTTGTCAAAATATAAGCTTCTGCCTTGAACTTGGTGTGCGGTGTAACTGTACCGGGCTTTGCCAATACCTGTCCACGTTCGACACCTTCACGTTCAATACCACGAAGAAGTGCACCAATGTTGTCGCCTGCTTCACCTTCATCAAGAAGCTTGCGGAACATTTCAACGCCGGTTACCGTCGTCTTTGTTGTCGGACGAATACCAACGATTTCAACTTCGTCACCAACCTTGACAACACCGCGTTCAACACGGCCGGTAACAACTGTACCACGACCGGAAATCGAGAACACGTCTTCAATCGGCATCAAGAAAGGCTGATCAATCGGACGCTTCGGAGTTGGAATATATTCATCAACTTCATGCATCAACAGACGAACAGCATCTTCACCGATTTCCTTGTTGGTGCCTTCAAGAGCTGCCAATGCAGAACCCTTGACAATCGGAATCTCGTCGCCAGGGAAATCATATTTGGAAAGAAGTTCACGAACCTCAAGCTCGACAAGCTCGAGAAGTTCTTCATCATCTACCTGATCAACCTTGTTCAAGAAAACAACAATTGCAGGAACGCCAACCTGACGGGCAAGAAGAATGTGTTCACGTGTCTGAGGCATCGGGCCATCAGCTGCCGAAACAACAAGAATTGCACCGTCCATCTGGGCAGCACCGGTGATCATGTTCTTGACATAGTCAGCGTGTCCCGGGCAATCAACGTGGGCGTAGTGACGCTTCTCTGTCTCGTATTCTACGTGTGCTGTAGAAATCGTGATACCACGAGCACGTTCTTCCGGCGCAGCATCAATCTGGTCATACGCCTTGAACTCACCAAAATATTTTGTAATCGCTGCCGTCAGCGTTGTCTTACCATGGTCAACGTGACCAATCGTGCCGATATTTACATGCGGCTTCGTACGTTCATATTTGCTCTTTGCCATCGCCGTCGATCTCTCGTCTTGTTAACACCCCTACCGGGGTTTCAGAACCGAATTTTGCCGGGTCAAAAATTCAAACCGGCCTACATTTCAAAAAACGGAAACTTCCGTCTGGTCACAACAAGGGGTTAGCCCCACATCTATTTTTTGCTTTATCGTCAACGACCGTCTGGAGCGGGTAGCGGGAATCGAACCCGCGTATTCAGCTTGGAAGGCTGCTGCTCTACCATTGAGCTATACCCGCACGTTGACTCCGGCTCCGGTAAATGGTGGAGGGGGTTGGATTCGAACCAACGTAGCATAAAGCAACGGATTTACAGTCCGTCCCCTTTAACCACTCGGGCACCCCTCCATTAAAAATACCTAGCGGAGTTGCGCGATAAGGCATATACAACCAGACCAAATACATAAAGAACTCGTTCTGTTTGTGTGGGGCGTTATGCCGTTTACCATTGCCTCTGTCAACAGGTTAAATTCTGTTCTTTTCAATTTCATAACAAAAAAGTCTTTTTTGGCATTTTTTGGTATCGGATGAACCTCGCAATCGGCTATAAAAAATTATGAATGAAAAAACTCCCAAAGATTCTCATTATGCCCGTCTACGCCGCCAATATCGCGACCGCACGGGCAGAACCCCCGAGAAAGCCAATAGGCAAAAAATCGAACCGGCCGCATTTAATGCGGGTGAGCTCAGACTTTATGGGCTTCACACGGTGGCCGCGGCTCTGCGTAACAAAAAACGCAAGCTCGAAAAACTTTTTGCCACGCGAAATGCACTTGACCGGCTCAATATCAACGAATCAGAAATAAATTGTCCGGTTGAAATTGTCGCGCCGAAAATGCTCGATTCGCTTGTTGGTAGCGATGCGGTCCATCAAGGCGTTGTTCTTGAGACCGAACCTCTGAAACCACGTTCGCTAGACGAACTCTCCGATACCGATCTCGTTATTGTACTTGATCAGGTGACAGACCCTCACAATGTCGGTGCTATTATGCGTTCGGCTGTCGCATTCAATGCCGGTGCTCTCATTACAACGAGCCGGCATTCTGCACAGGAAACGGGAGTATTGGCAAAAGCTGCTTCCGGTGCTTTGGAACTTATCGACCACATCACCGTGCGCAATCTCGCAGACGCGCTCAAAGAATTACACAAAGCCGGTTTCACAAGTTTCGGACTTGATTCGGAAGGCCCTCTTCCGCTTGAACCAAGTTTGAAAGGCAAACATATTGCCCTCGTTCTAGGCGCTGAAGGCAAAGGATTGAGACAAAAGACACGCGAAACTGTTTCCGTCCTTGCACGCCTCGATATGCCGGGAGCGATAAAATCACTCAATGTTTCCAATGCCGCTGCTATTTCGCTTTATGCCGCGCGTAATTATCTTCATTAAATTGGAGTCTATAACACATAAAGCTTTTCACTCACATGGTTTCTGCCCTTTTGTAGAGGCGTCGCTTGTTTCACGTTACGGTATTCCCGATTTTAATTGTTATGAATCTTCGCCTCGCTAGATTTCTTGATTTCTGCGCTTGTCGAACAATCCGATAAGAAAGAAACCGGCTACCAATCCGCCAATATGGGCGACCCAGGCTATCGAACTTCCCTCGCCGTCCATTGATGGTGTTGCAAGACCGGTAATAACATCAATAATTATCCAAGTACCGATAAAACCGACGACATTTCTGGAGGTAAGCGATTGCCCGATCGACAAAATCGGACCGGCAAATTCCGACCGTCTGTCTTCATCAAATGTACGCACTTGACGAAAACCGTATCGGCTAGCTGCCCCCATCATACCTGATATTGCGCCCGAGGCGCCAACCATTGGCACATAACTGTCAGGATAAATGAAGAGATGTGCAAAAGCTGCTACAGCCGAACAGATAAACCAGAACACAATGAATCTTATATTGCCTATCCGGTTTGCGAGCGGTGAGCCGAATATAACAAGCCACATCATATTAACGCCCACATGCATAATATTCGCATGCAAAAATGAATAGCTTACCGGTGTATACCAGAATTTGATTGAAGCATGGGTGAAGAAATCTGGAATAAATGAAAAATATATATAAAATAACTCATAATATCTCGGTGAAAAAAAATATTCAGGAATAACAAAACTTAGTACACAGATAGAGACAATGACAATAATAACGGGAGGTATATTCAAAAGAGGCGCATGTTGTTTGCGATTCTCTTTATAGTGACTAAAATCTTCGTTCACATTCAATCTCCCGAGATCGGACATATTTTTTTTACGTAACACGGTATAAAGCGCACATATATAATCTCTGCAACAAGTTCGACACAAGTTTGTGTCAAAACGACAGTTGCAACCAAGGCTTGTCGATCGGCTGGTGATATAGTTAGCAAAAATGGCAACAAAACAAGTGAATTACGTGTTGAAACACTGAAACTCAATGCGATTTCCTGTTTTCTGCAAAGTTCAAAAAGCTTCGCGGTGAAAAAGCCTACAAAAGGAGCAAGACAGGCGTAAAGGCCATAAAAAGCTATGCCAAAAATAAAAGCATGTAATTGCGTCTTTTCAACGCTGCGATAATTCGTTGTGTTTTCATAAATCCCTGTTGCCTCGTCGGCCGATCTTTTTGTGAAGGCATAACCATCATCGTCCAATATCGCGAAAAGTTCCGAAAAAGCGTATGCCGCAATTATCATCAACGTGAATGCCGTAATCACCACGACGCTGTTTTTCATAAAAGAGGTCGAATAGGCAACCACCTTGTTAAAGCGAGAAATGGATTGCAAAATCCAGGCGAGCGCGAGAGGAAAGATCAGAACCCGAAAAATGGATATGAGAAATTCGGCAATATCCGGTCGAGTAGCTTGCATGTTTGGCTCGTCATAAAACCAGCCGGTAGCCAAAAACATCAAACATGCGAGCTCGATGATTAACAAAACGGGCAATGCGGCCGTCAGCGCAGAGCTATCACCTTTAGCCAAACGCAAAACGACACCACATAATCGACGCAAGGCGCGCAAAGCAGAATCATGCCATAAAAAGCAAAGGCGAGATAAGGAGTTTTCGAGTTCAGCCCATATGGAAAGCGAAAAAGATCGGATAACTGATAGAAAAATCCCGATCCTATCAACAACAATAAGGCTACCAATATCGGTATGAATACAAAATTTCCAACAAGAAGCGCCGCTAGAAAACGCTTATTTCCGAGATTGTTGATTACCGAAGAAACCGGAACCTGCAAAAATGTGACAAATAATAATACTGGCAGAATAAAATTCAGGACGGTATTTGCACCGCTTGATAGGCGAAACAAATAACCGGTAGCGGTTCCGCCGAGAATAGCCAGAAAATAAAATTCAATTTGATGTTTTTCTAAAAAAACAAACCAATCCCGATGGTACGTTTCCATTATTTAATTACAATTTTGAGGTTTTCCTGCCCTTCTTTTAACAGCATTTTATAAAGAATTTCTGCATTTGCCGTCTTCAAGCGGATGCAACCATGACTTGCCGGACTCCCTAAACGGCTTACATAAGATGTGCCGTGAATTGCGTAACCTTGATTATAAAATATTGCATAAGGCATCGGAGCATTGTCATATTTCCGGCTGCGCCACATTTTGTGCATTCTGACGGGGCGATAGGTTCCACTTGGCGTTGCATATCCTTTCCGTCCGGTGGATACTTTCCATTGGTAAAGCGTTTTACCATCTTTTTTAACAGTCATTGTCTGATTTGAAACGTTGACGAGTGCCAAAATGTCATCAGCCGATGCTTGCCCCATCAATGAAAACAATAAAAACGTGGCTCCACTCAAAAGAGCAGATATTTTCCAATAGTTCATGGCCCTATCCCGCTCAAAATTCAAAAAATATGAGTGGTAGAGTAAAGCGAAAATCTACAAAACAGAAATAAAAAGTTAAAAATTGGTTAATTCAGCCGTTTGAAAATTGGTAACTGTCAGTATTTCGGCATTGACTGCATCTGATCAAGAACTTGCTGAAAGGCTTTTTTATCAAGGAACCCATCTACATAATTTCCGCGTCCGACAAGTTTGAAGATAAAGCCACTGATTGCATATTGACGAAATTCATCTTCGGGGATGAATATGCGTCCCTTTTCCGACATGGTACATCCGATGGTACAAACGATATTCAGTTTTTCTCTTGCAACATAGCGATAGTTGCGCTTTTGCGACCAGGCGAGGCTAATATCCAGATCGTTGCTATTTGTGGAAGTCGCTATTGTATCAATGACATAGCCCTGATTGCTAATCCATTTTGCCTGCATTTCCAACTGTATCAAAGGATTGTTGGTAAAATAAAAGCTCTTGGAGCTCAGTTCTGTCACACGCGTATAATAATCATGCGTGGTTGACGGTTCTGTCGACCATTGACAACCGGTTAAGCAACAGGCCAAAAATAATGATGCAAAAATCTGTTTCACAACACGAATTGACGGCATAGTGAGCCTTCCAGTATTTCAATTTCTTGAAAGACGAGACTAATACCCGATGCTTACGCCAAGCTTGAGCCGGTATTTTCAAAACTGTTTTTGAAAAAAACAACCCGGATATAAGAGAAGCGCTTACTCAAATTAGCACGAGTGAATTTGAAAACCTGCAAGCTGAAAAGCAAAGCCAGAATAGCTTTTGATATTTGACCACGGCAATTTTCATTATTTTTGATGACGCAGCATCATTTCGGGGTATTTATTAAGCCTTCCACGCAAGATTTTTTCAGCCCAAAAGTTGCCCGTATGTTCGTATTGCAAGGCATTATTGGCCGTTTTCCTGAATCCCAATCATTCTCTCTAAAAATAGAGTTATTATTTCTCACATGTTATAACGTTATAAAAAATCGAATAATAATGAAGATTGAAAATTTTTAAAAAAAATAATCTATTTGAAATAGGCCGTATATTTTTTGAATAACCTGCAAGTCATCTATTTTAACATTATCATTTTTAACCTGGTGATTTGTTTATCAAAAAAACCAAATCATTCGGTCATTCACTATATAGAAATAACAAAACAACTATGGCGTTACAGAGCTCTATAGCAATCTATTATTGGGGAGCAGGAACTTTGGATTTTTGTTTGCAGTCTTTCAACCACACATCATAAATCGGGTGTTCGACAGCATTAAGACCGGGGCTATCTGCAAACATCCAGCCAGTGAATATGCGTTTGATTTTTTTATCAAGGGTGATTTCGTTAACCTCGACAAATCCATCTGTGCGTGTTGCTTCATCTGCCGAGCTTGTATAACAGACGCGCGGCGTCACCTGAAGAGCCCCAAATTGGTAGGTCTCTCCTATATAGACATCGAAAGTTGTGATGCGTCCGGTAATTTTATCAAGACCGGAAAAAACAGCAACAGGATTACTTAATCGCGTTGTCTCTTGTGCATAAGATGATGCAGTCGCAAAAAGCCCAAGGAATAAGGCAAACAGGACAAATAAGCAACGTCTGAAAAACGGTTTAAAAAATCTCATAGCACCGCATCAATGGTTATCTATTATAATTCGAAGCTTATTTGCCAATTATGGCAATATGGCGAAAAACATTCCGTTTTCCGCTCCGAAATAGTTATTTGCCCGGTGTCCACGCGTCGTAATCGCCGGTAACTTGAGGACGTTGACCATGATGGGCAATCGAACCTTTCGGCGTATAGGCTTTATTTGTACCGGTCAGATTGGGAAGATGGGGTTTCTCCCACTCACGTGCGTGGTAGTCTTCTGCACTTGGCGGCGTATCTGTACGATGATGAATCCAGCCGTGCCAACCAGCAGGAATGGTTGAAGCTTCCGAATAGTTCTTGTAAATGACCCAGCGCCGCGGATAGCCGTCTTTATGGCGGCTGCCTTCATAATAGATATTTCCGAACTCGTCTTCACCTACGCGCTTGCCATGTAGCCACGTGAAAAAACGTGTATTAATGGTGTTACCATTCCACCATGTAAAAACCTGTTTCCAGATACCAGCCATTTCAGTGTGAGCTCCTTCAAGTTCAGCCCATAAGCTTCAAACGAAAAACCAACTTTTAACGTTATGCAGCTCATCAACATTAAAAGCAAGTCAATATTGATGTGATCAGAACAGTGTCTTCTCCAAGACAACATCATTATCCGACTTGTTGTCACCACTTTTCCCGAGGTGCTTATACCCCTGTTCTTCAAAGAACTTTTGTGTCCGCACATCTTTTTTATTGAGTACCACACGAATTTTCCGCGCTGCCGGAAAGGCCTCTTCAAGTTCGATCAATAATCGTTGACCAATCCCCTGCCCCTGACTTTCCGGTTTTACACACAGATGAAGCACAAGTGCGATTTCAGAATCGCCCTTTACCGCTCCTTGTGCAGCATAAGCCACGCCGTGAAGCATATCGCCGTCGTCCGCCACGACATATTCGGATGCTGGACGACTAAGCATTTTCTTCAAGAGATCAGGCGTATAATCATGAGCAATTTTACGATCAACTTCTTCACGCCCGACGATATCATCTAATGTCGCATGCCATGTTTCGATCAACAGATCATGAATAGCATTGATATCATTCCTGGATGCAGTGCGAATCCACATGATCGTTATTCAATCCCGAGTTTTGCCTTTATCAGTTTGTTTACTACTTGAGGATTTGCCTTACCACCGGTTTTTTTCATGACCTGACCGACAAACCAACCAGCCAATGTTGGCTTTTCTTTAGCTTGAGCAACTTTATCCGGATTGGCAGCAATAATTTCATCGACAGTTTTTTCGATAGCGGCCGTGTCGGTAACCTGCTTCATACCGCGTTCCTCAACGATTTTTGCAGGGTCCCCCCCCTCGTTCCAAACGATCTCGAAGAGGTCTTTTGCAATTTTTCCGGAAATCGTGCCCTCTTTTATCAAATCGATGATTCCGCCAAGTTGATCTGCACTCATTGGAGATTGCGAAATATCAAGGTTTGCTTTGTTCAAAGCGCCGAGCAAATCGTTAATCACCCAATTGGCTGCAAGTTTACCATCGCGACCGGCAGCGACCGACTGGAAGAAATCGGCAATCGCCTTTTCGCTTACAAGAATAGAAGCGTCATAGGCACTCAAACCCATTTCATTGATAAAGTTCGACTTGATTTCATCAGGCAAGGCCGGCAAGTCGGCTTTCAGATCGTCGACAAATTTCTGGTCAAAAACCAAAGGTAATAAATCGGGATCAGGAAAATAACGATAGTCATGCGCTTCTTCTTTCGAACGCATTGTCCGTGTTTCACCCTTTGCTGAATCAAACAGCCGTGTTTCCTGATCGATTGTGCCGCCGTCTTCAAGAACCGCTATCTGCCGACGTGCTTCATAATCAATTGCCTGCCCGATAAAACGGATCGAATTGACGTTCTTGATTTCGCACCGTGTACCGAAATCACCACCCGGACGACGCACCGAAACATTGACATCGGCACGCATTGCACCTTCATCCATATTGCCATCACATGTTCCTAGATAGCGAACAATCGTACGCAATTTCGTCACATAGGCTTTTGCTTCATCCGACGAACGCAAATCCGGCTTTGATACAATTTCCATCAACGCGACGCCGGAACGGTTAAGATCGACAAATGACATTGTCGGGTGTTGATCGTGAATAGATTTTCCTGCATCTTGCTCAAGATGGAGCCGTTCAATACCGATTTCTACATCCTCGAACTCACCTTTTTTATCAGGACCAACAGAGATGATGATTTTACCTTCTCCAACGATCGGCTGTTCAAATTGGGAAATCTGATAGCCTTGGGGCAAATCGGGATAAAAATAGTTTTTGCGGTCGAACACAGATTTTAAATTGATCTTGGCATTCAGTCCCAATCCGGTTCTCACAGCCTGTTTGACACATTCGATGTTAATGACAGGCAGCATACCCGGCATTGCAGCATCAACAAGCGATACATGAGCATTAGGTTCAGCCCCGAATTTTGTGGAAGCGCCGGAAAAAAGTTTGGAATTGGAGGTTACCTGAGCATGTACTTCCAATCCTATAATGACTTCCCAGTCTCCGGTAGCTCCAGAGATGAAACGTTTCGGGTCAGCTGTACGGGCATCAACGAGTGTCATTAGAAATCCATCATTCTTATTTTAAAGACAAAATTATCTCTATTGGCTAGTCCAAACAAGCGGCAAGTGCAAGTAAAGAGTGTTGTCCTTATAAAAAAGGCCCGGGAAAACCGGGCCTGAATTATTTGATCAAACAGCAAATCAATCTTTTTTTGTTGTCTTTTTTGCGGTTGCCTTTTTGGCAGGTGCTTTTTCTTCCGCGTGCGACTTCGAAGATGACTTCTTGTCATCAGCCTTTTTGTCTTCGGATTTTTTGCTTTCAGTCTTTTTCTTTGCCCCTGATTTTTTCGGAGAATTTTCGTCCTCTTCCTCTTTCATCAGCTCTTCGGCTGTCACTTTCTTGTCAGTGACTTTGACTTTACCGAGAAGATGATCAACGACTTTTTCTTCGAATATAGGAGCACGCAAATTGGCGACTGCATCAGGAGTACGACGGAAAAATTCGAATATTTCTTTTTCCTGTCCGGGATATTGGCGGACCTGATCATAGACTGCCCGCTGCAACTCATCTTCCGAAACGCTGATTCCGGCCTTTTCACCGATTTCAGACAAAACAAGACCCAACCGGACACGACGTTCAGCGAGCTTGCGATATTCATCACGAGCTGCTTCCTCTGTCGTCTCCTCGTCTTCGAAAGTACGACCGGCTTGCTTTAGCTCATTGGTGATTTGTGCCCAGATATTATTGAATTCGACATTGACGAGACGTTCAGGTGTCTCGAAGTCGTAATCATTATCAAGAGCATCAAGAATCTGACGTTTTACTTTTTGACGTGTGATTGTGCCATATTGGTTCTCGATTTGCTCGCGAATAACGTCGCGCAGCTTTTTGAGTGATTCGAGACCCAGTTTTTTGGCAGCTTCATCATCAATCTTGAGTTCGTCCGGCTTTGAAACCTCTTTCACTGTGATGTCGAAAGTGGCCTCTTTACCAGCGAGATGTTTTGCATTGTAATCATCAGGGAATTTTACTGTAATGACTTTTTTGTCACCAGCTTTCACACCTATGAGCTGCTCTTCGAAGCCGGGTATGAATTGTTTGGAACCGAGAACAAGTTGTGCATCATTATCAGCGCCACCTTCAAACGGTTCACCATCAAGCTTACCGAGATAATCGATTGTTACGCGATCGCCGTCTTCGGCCTTGCCTTTCTTTTCTGTATAGGTACGGGTTGAGGAAAGAACGCGTTCGACCTGTTTATCAACGTCGGATTCGGGAACTTCCACGACTTCGCGTGTAACAGCGATACCGGAAACATCTTTGAGATCGAATTTCGGCAAAACTTCATATTTCAAAGTAAAGACAAAGTCGGCATCACCATTCAAGACCTTTTCAGCCTCTTTCTCGTCTTCGCTCATATCAATTTCCGGCTG
The DNA here is from genome assembly GCF_016100455.1 of Bartonella sp. M0283. NCBI lineage: Bacteria > Pseudomonadati > Pseudomonadota > Alphaproteobacteria > Hyphomicrobiales > Bartonellaceae > Bartonella > Bartonella sp. M0283. Next base: position 1,188,439 of record NZ_JACFSK010000001.1, read on the forward strand.
GGTAGCCGAACGCTCATTGCGGTCTGAAAGAATGGAACGCGGTGTATCCTTCAGAATCGAATTAATAACGTCAGCCATAAACGACTTGCCATACATTTTCTTCAAATGGCTGACAGGCACTTTACCAGGGCGGAAGCCATTCAGCTTGACCTTGTCTTTAGCGTCGTCAAGACGTTCGTTTAGTTTTGCTTCCAGATCTTTAGCCGGGATCACTACCTTGATCTCGCGCTGCAATCCCTTATTAAGCGTCTCGGTAACTTGCATCGAACAACCTTCATTTTTCTGAGGACAAGTACTTAAGCCCTGTCCGATACCAATTCTGCTCTAACACCCAAGCGTCAGAATACCATGAAGCGGACTTCCGCCTCGCGCGGAACTCCGCAAAAATTCTCTTTGCATTCAAGGCCGTTGCTTTGGTGCGGATGAAGGGACTCGAACCCCCACGGTTACCCGCCAGAACCTAAATCTGGTGCGTCTACCAATTTCGCCACATCCGCAATTCCTGATAATCAGGTTTGCAACAAACCATAGGCAAGCGGCGTCTCTATATCATTCAATTTCCATCAATCAAAGGAAAAAAGCCGACTCTTGCGTTTTTTACCGGATATTTAAGAAAAGAACCACCATAATTTTTGAAGACAAGGAATAATGCTTAGATAAATCCGCAAAAATATCCCCTCTCGAACCAATCCAAGCATTCTTCCCGCCGCAGAGATAAAATCAACACTCACACGAACTTCCGGTTGTGATCTCCGATAAACGTCACAAGGCTTTGCAAGATTATGTTTTTCAGTTTTCCGGAGCAGTTTGTTTCATAACGGATATTGTTAACGCATTTGCCTTGGGTTTCGTCGTCAGGTTTTGGTTTCCACCGTCGGAACTTGGTTTTTGTCGTCAAATTGTCCGCTTTGGTTTGCTTTACGATTGCGCAACAATACCCCTCCCCCTTTCGACAATCCGAGTGACTTTTGCTTTCATTGTTCCGATGTAATCATAAAGCAAAAACTGTGTAACGAATGAGCGCCAAAAATATAGTGTTTTTGATTCGCCAATATATGTTTCACTCGAGTAATTATTCCCGTTATCAAAAAGCAAAACTTCATGTCGGATAACAATACCACTCCGACAGCTATATCGGATAAAGTGCTCTTGGACCGTTTTTCGCATTTCACTTCGCACTTTATCCGAATTCACTTTCTTTCGCGATAAAGCGGAACCACTTCATCTTTAACGGGAAGCAATGCTTTCGTCTCAATTTTTTTTGCGATTACAATTTTCTTGTTTCTATAATACGCCCGACCACTCATTTTCTTGGACCTTGCTCGTTATATCAAAGCAGCAATGACCGGTTACTCTTGGCATTATTTCGGGATATTTGACTGGCAAAAATTTCGCCCTTCGTCACTTTATGATAGCTTTTTTAATCGTAAATGACTTACCAAGCTTGCCGACATAACTATTCTGGCAGAATTTTACATACTCAATTTATTCAAGTGAAAAAATAGTCTGAAGAACAGTCATTGTCTCAGTGCCTTTTGTACCATAAGGTGTTATTGACCGTTCCACGCTTGGAATTTTATGTTTTGCGCAAAGAATGATGATGTCGAATTTTTCTATGAAGCCAGTCCATGTTATTGGCGGCGGTCTGTCCGGCAGCGAGGCTGCGTGGCAATTAGCCGAAGCCGGTATTCCTGTTATTTTGCATGAAATGAGGCCAGTTGAAAACACGCCCGCTCATAAAACTGCAAATCTGGCGGAACTCGTCTGTTCCAATTCATTTCGTTCCGACGATGCTTCAACAAATGCTGTGGGGCTCCTTCACGCCGAAATGCGGCTTGCCCATTCGCTTATTATGAAAGTGGCTGACGAACATCAGGTTCCGGCAGGCAGTGCTCTTGCTGTCGATCGGGAAGGATTTTCAAAAACAATCACCGATATCATTGAAAACCATTCCCTGATCAGTGTTGACCGCAGCGAACTTGTCACACTTCCACCAGTAGAATGGGGGAATGTGATTATTGCAACGGGACCTTTGACATCCCCCCGTCTTGCAGAAGCAATTGCCGACATTACCGGAGCCGATTCATTATCTTTCTATGACGCAATTGCTCCCATCGTTTATAGGGACAGTATCAATATGGATATTTGTTGGTATCAGTCCCGTTATGACAAAGTCGGGCCTGGCGGTACGGGCAAAGATTATATTAATTGCCCGCTCGACAAGGAACAATATGAACACTTCGTACAAGCACTGATCGATGGTGAAAAAATAGAATTTCATGAATTTGAAAACGTACCTTATTTTGATGGCTGTCTTCCTATCGAGGTAATGGCCGAACGCGGTCCCGAAACCTTGCGTCACGGCCCGATGAAGCCCATGGGACTTACCAATGCACATGTTCCGACTGTAAAAGCTTATGCTATTGTACAATTGAGACAAGACAATGCGCTTGGTACACTCTATAATATGGTCGGTTTTCAGACCAAGCTGAAATATGGCGAACAAACGCGCATTTTTCGCTCGATTCCTGGTCTTGAAGATGCAGAATTTGCGCGGCTTGGCGGAATCCACCGCAACACCTATCTCAATTCGCCTATCTTGCTTGATGAAACATTACGGCTTAAAAAACGCAAAAATTTGCGCTTTGCCGGTCAAATGACCGGATGCGAAGGCTATGTTGAATCGGCTGCAATCGGGCTTTTGGCGGGGCGCTTTGCTGCCGCTGACTATAAGGGGAAGGAACCTCGCATACCGCCAATCACAACGGCATTCGGGGCTTTGCTTAATCATATCACGCGTGGTCATATAATGAGCGACGATGGTGGCAACCAATCCTTCCAGCCGATGAATATCAATTTCGGTTTGTTTCCGCCTGTCGAGATTGAAAAACCGGAAGGCAAACGTTTACGCGGCAAAGAAAAAATACAGGCTAAAAAACAGGCTTTGACGAAACGCGCGCTTGCCGATTGCGAAAAATGGTTGAACGAGGAGAAACTTCAGTGAGTAACACGCCTATTGTTGTCTTTGACCTTGACGGAACACTTGTTGATTCCGCACCGGATTTGCTCGACAGCCTCAATTTCTGTCTCGAGCAAGAAGGCCTCAAAACGTTCGAGCCTGTTGACATTCGTCGTCTTGTCGGCATGGGCGGACGGATTATGATAGAACGTGCGCTCAGTTTCCAGAACATTAAACCGGATAATGAGCATGTCGAACACTTGCTTTCCGTATTTATGCGTCATTATGAAGAAAATATGCCAGGAAAGACACAATTTTTCGAAGGCGCTGACAAAGCACTCATAAAACTCTCCGATGCGGGATACAAGCTCGCCGTTTGTACCAACAAATATGAAAACTTGGCCCGTCACCTTTTGGACGGAATGGGTGAAGCCAATCGTTTTGTAACGATTGTCGGCGGAGACACATTTGCCTATCATAAACCGGATGCCCGACACATCCTTTCCACCATCGAACGTGCAGGCTGTTCGCCCGATAAAGCAGTTATGGTCGGTGATAGCCAGACCGACATCCTTGCGGCACAAAGTGCAGACATTCCCGTTATAGCAGTCGATTTCGGTTATACTGACAAGCCGGTCAGTACATTCAATCCAACCAAAATAATCAGCCATTATGATGAATTGACCCCGCAATTGGTTGCCGGATACCTGATGTGAAGTTTTCAGGAACTGTAACAGTAAATCTAACGGCCTTGCACAAAGTGAGGTGAAGTCGCAATGGAACATATCCTTACCTTGTTAGATAAAAAGCCGCTGTTTGAGGGGCTAACCCGCTCGGTATATGTCAACGAGCAAAATCCCGACTATCTGATAAAAATCCCCTCACCGGCATGGCGTAAAAAAATCGCCGGCTTTTCGCGTCTACGACAATTAAGAAAAGCAATCGATATCAATTCGCCTAATACCCGCGAAATTCGGGAATATATGCACCATTTTACCGATCCGGAAATGGCAGAAAATGAAAAACATCTGATGCAGATTGCCGGTATCGTTTCAACAGACATCGGTTGGGGATTGCTCGTCAAGGCTGAAAGGGATTCATCGGGAAATTATGCAAAACCTTTTGGTGCATATCAAAATGATATTCCAAAATATCGTCAGCAAATTGAAGATTTCATACGCTGGGTAAAAACCACCAGCATTATTTGCTACGATCTGAAATTCGATAATATATTACTAAGTTCGAGAAACGGCACACCCACCCTTGTTCTCATAGATGGCATCGGGGAAACCGGGCTTTTTCCATTGCGCGCGTGGTTTCAAAAATATAATCGGGCAAAAAATATTCACGAACTTCAGGAATTCATTGATGCATTGGCGCCGTTTCTTGATTTGAAAAAACGCTAATATTCAAAAACCGCTAATATCCATCAAAAAGTCAATAAAAAGCCCGGAACTCAAAAATAAGACCGGGCTTTAAAAATATTATATGAATTATTTGTTGTTAACGGCGTCTTTCAAGCCTTTACCAGCCGAGAACTTTGGAACATTGCGGGCCGGAATGGTGATTTCTACGCCTGTTGAAGGGTTGCGTCCTTTTGTGGCAGCGCGGTGGGAAACTTCAAATGAACCGAAACCAGGAAGACGAACATCACCGCCATCTTTCAAAGCATCGGTGACAGAAGCAATAAATGCATCTACAGCAGAAGCCGCTTGAGTTTTTGTGATGCCGGCTTTTTCAGCGACAGAGCTGACCAATTCGTTCTTATTCATTGGATAATTCCTTTCTTTCTATTACCGGACAATAGTGATTCCACCGGTTGCGTGCGAGTTTATTGAAAACTATGGCAAACAGAAGCCAAATTTATCAAAAAAAGCCCGAATTTTCGGGATAATCACAGTTATTCACGGAAAAAATAACGTAATTCACAATTGAAAAACGAAAATAAAAAGAAAAGGCAGTTTTAACTGCCTTTTCTCAATTTTAGTATATGTCGTTACTGACATGTGATTCAGTGAGCAATAGAAGTAACTCCATCCTCATCACTTGAGATATTGTTGGTAACCGGCGGATTTGCAGGTTCTACCCATTCAATCGGTTCGGGACGACGGACAAGTGCATGATCGAGAACTTCACTTGCAAAACTTACCGGAACAATCTCCATATTGTTTTTGACATTGTCAGGAATATCAACAAGGTCTTTTGCATTCTCTTCCGGAATAAGCACCTTCTTGATACCGCCTCGTAATGCTGCAAGCAATTTCTCTTTCAACCCGCCAATTGGCAAAATCCGACCACGCAACGTAATTTCGCCGGTCATCGCAATATCCTTATGGACAGGTATACCGGTCAGAACCGAGACAATGGCCGTTACCATAGCAACACCTGCCGAGGGACCGTCTTTTGGTGTTGCACCTTCGGGAACGTGAACATGGATATCACGGCGTTCGAACAGAGGAGGTTCGATACCAAAATCCACAGCCCGTGAGCGGACATAGGATGCAGCAGCCGAAATTGACTCTTTCATGACGTCGCGCAGATTACCGGTAACTGTCATACGGCCTTTACCCGGCATCATAACTCCTTCAATCGTGAGCAATTCACCACCGACCTCGGTCCATGCAAGTCCGGTAACGACACCGACCTGATCTTCCCCTTCAATCTGGCCGTAACGGAATATCTTGACGCCAAGGAACTCGTCGATATTGCTGTCATCGACCTTGACCGACTTCTTTTCTTTCTTGACAATCTCCGTCACTGCCTTGCGTGCAAGTTTCATCAATTCGCGTTCAAGACCGCGAACCCCTGCCTCCCGCGTATAATATTGAATGATCGAGCGGATCGCTTCATCAGTTACAACAAACTCTTTCTTCGAAAGCGAATGTTCTTTCATGACCTTCGGGAGAAGATGGCGTTTGGCAATTTCCATTTTCTCTTCTTCGGTGTAACCGGCAATACGAATGATCTCCATACGATCCATCAAAGGTTCCGGAATATTCAACGTATTGGCAGTTGTCACGAACATAACGTCCGAAAGGTCATATTCGACCTCGAGATAGTGATCCATAAAGGTGTTATTCTGTTCCGGATCAAGCACCTCGAGTAATGCCGATGACGGATCACCTCTGAAATCCTGCCCCATCTTGTCAATCTCGTCGAGAAGGAAAAGTGGATTGTTTTTCTTCGCCTTTTTCATCGACTGGATGATTTTGCCGGGCATGGATCCGATATAGGTACGACGATGACCGCGAATTTCGGCTTCGTCGCGCACTCCGCCTAAAGACATACGCACATATTCACGTCCTGTCGCTTTGGCTATCGAACGAGCAAGCGATGTCTTACCAACTCCGGGCGGTCCAACGAGACAAATAATCGGCCCTTTTACTTTGGCTGCACGGCTTTGGACAGCAAGATATTCGACAATACGTTCCTTGACTTTCTCAAGACCGAAATGCTCCTCATCCATAACTTTTTCAGCATAGTTGAGGTCATTCTTGATCTTGGACTTTTTGCCCCACGGGATACCGAGAAGCCAATCAAGATAATTCCGTATTACCGTCGCTTCAGCCGACATAGGAGACATATTGCGAAGTTTCTTGACTTCACCTTCTGCCTTTTCACGGGCTTCCTTCGACAATTTCGTTTTCTTGATGCGTTCTTCCAATTCAGAAATTTCGTCGTGGCCATCTTCGCCATCGCCCAATTCTTTCTGAATAGCCTTCATCTGCTCATTCAGATAATATTCGCGTTGGGTTTTCTCCATTTGCCGTTTAACGCGCGAACGTATCCGTTTTTCAACTTGCAAGACAGAGATCTCGCCTTCCATAAAGGCAAGTGCTTTCTCGAGTCTTTCGCGAACAGACAATAATGCAAGCATTTCCTGTTTTTCGGAGAGCTTGATTGCCAGATGTGATGCTACAGTATCGGCAAGTTTCGTTGCATCATCTATCTGGCTGACGGCGCCAATGACTTCCGGAGAAATCTTCTTGTTCAATTTCACATAGTTTTCAAAGTCCGAAACGACCGAACGCATCAAAGCCTCAATCTCGACCTTGTCTTCTTCCGGTTCATCAAGTGGTGTTGCATAAGCTTGATGATAGTCCGGATTGTCTGAAAAACCGGTAATTTTGGCGCGCTTTACGCCTTCCACGAGAACCTTGACAGTCCCGTCCGGTAATTTCAACAGCTGCAGCACATTCGCTAATGTACCAACATCATAAATATCGTCGGCCTTTGGATCATCATCCGAAGCATTCTTCTGGGTAGCCAGCAGGATCTGCTTATCCTGACCCATCGCCTCTTCAAGAGCACGAATGGATTTCTCGCGACCAACGAATAGCGGCACAATCATATGGGGGAAGACAACAATATCGCGAAGCGGCAAAACAGCATAAAGCTTACTGCCGACATCCGCCGTCTTCTCTAAATCATGTTGCATAACATTTCCTTTCTGGAGCCTTGGGCTCGTTTGCAACGTCGGCACCCCTCATATTAAGCAGATACCCACGCACAAAGGGATTAGGTGGTGGCTCACCACCTATAAATCAAGAGCTACGCGATAACGAAAGACAAGATCGCCCGATATTTTAAACGCATAGGTGGTCGGATCTTATTGTCCGACCATCTGAAAAATCAAGCCGATGCATTTTCCTTGGAGTGGTCCCGCTCGGCATAGATGTAAAGCGGACGCGCTTTACCTTCTACAACGTCACTAGAAATGACCACTTCCTGGACACCTTCCAAAGTCGGAAGTTCAAACATCGTATCCAGCAAAATCTTTTCCATTATTGAACGCAATCCGCGTGCGCCGGTTTTCCGCTCGATAGCTTTATTGGCAATAGCCCGTAATGCATCATCGTGGAATGTCAATTTGACATCTTCCATTTCGAACAAGCGCTGATATTGCTTGACCAATGCATTTTTCGGCTGTGACAGGATTTGAACCAGTGCATCCACATCCAGATCTTCCAAAGTTGCTATAACCGGCAGACGGCCAACAAATTCCGGAATGAGACCGAATTTCAACAGATCTTCCGGCTCGAGATCATGAAAAATCTCGCCAATACGGCGTTCATCGGGTGCTTTGACTGTGGCACCGAACCCGATCGATGTCTTTTCACCGCGTGCGGAGATAATTTTTTCAAGGCCGGAAAATGCACCACCGCAAATAAACAGGATATTGGTTGTATCCACTTGCAAAAATTCTTGCTGCGGATGTTTGCGACCACCCTGCGGGGGAACCGATGCAACCGTACCTTCCATAATCTTCAACAATGCTTGCTGGACACCTTCGCCCGAGACATCACGTGTGATCGAAGGATTATCGGATTTGCGCGAAATCTTATCGACCTCGTCAATATACACGATGCCGCGTTGTGCCCGCTCGACATTGTAATCGGCAGCTTGCAAGAGCTTCAGAATGATGTTCTCGACATCTTCACCAACATAGCCTGCTTCCGTCAAAGTGGTTGCATCGGCCATCGTAAACGGTACATCAATAATTCTGGCAAGTGTTTGGGCCAGATAAGTTTTACCGCATCCTGTCGGTCCGACCAACAGAATATTCGACTTCGACAATTCGATGTCATTGCTTTTCGACTGGTTTGCCAAACGTTTGTAGTGGTTATGGACTGCAACTGCCAAAACACGTTTAGCATGCGACTGACCTATAACATAATCATCAAGGACAGCCATGATTTCTTGCGGTGTCGGAACGCCATCGCGTGCTTTCACTCCGGAAGATTTATTTTCCTCACGGATAATATCCATACAAAGCTCGACACATTCGTCGCAAATGAACACCGTGGGTCCAGCGATAAGCTTACGCACCTCATGCTGACTTTTGCCGCAGAATGAGCAATAAAGCGTATTCTTCGAATCGCCCCCGTTATTACCAATTTTGCTCATTTCCTTTATCCTTTCGCCCGAATTGCATGAAATATTTTGCCTTTTCGGTTAAACTTTTCAAGTCCATTCCACCAAGAAACTAAAACAAATCAAAATTACGGCCATCTCCGTAACCGTTTTTTCCTCTAGACATGTAAACGCTAAACGTTATTTTTTACTAAAAATCGGGAAACGGCGATTTGATGGCTTCTTGTTTCAAAAATTAGTGAAACAGCCGTTACCCGATCTCGTAAAATTTAGTCCTTCTGTTCTTCTTCGGCCTCGGCACGATACTGGATGACCTCATCGATCAAACCGAATTCTTTAGCTTCATCGGCTGTCATAAAATGATCGCGGTCGAGTGTACGTTCAATGGTCTCATAATCCTGACCTGTATGATGAACATAAATTTCATTCAGCCGTCTTTTCATTTTTATGATATCCTGCGCATGGCGCTCGATATCCGAAGCCTGGCCCTGAAAGCCGCCGGAAGGCTGATGCACCATAACGCGTGCGTTCGGCAATGCAAAACGATGCCCTTTGGCACCGGCTGTCAATAAAAGCGAGCCCATTGAAGCTGCCTGCCCCATACAAAGAGTTGAAACAGCAGGCCGGATGAATTGCATCGTGTCGTAAATAGCCATACCCGATGTGACAACGCCACCGGGAGAATTGATATAGAGGCTGATTTCCTTTTTCGGATTTTCCGCCTCGAGAAACAGAAGTTGGGCGCAGACAAGCATTGCCATGCTGTCTTCAATCGGGCCATTAATAAAGACAATTCTTTCCTTCAACAAGCGGGAAAAAATATCATAGGACCGTTCGCCGCGATTGGTCTGTTCCACAACTATTGGAACAAGATTGAGGGCAGTCTGGATCGGATCACTCATTTTCACTTCCATATTATACGAATCGTCGTTTGCGACCTGAAATGTCGTTATAACCAGAATATCAATCCATTAGAAGATCAATAGATTTTTGTTTTGCCTTAAAAACGCAAGGCCATTAGAACCGCTACCGGATGATTTATGTGAGAATTATCCCAGAAGATTTCATACGCTATTTCTTCATCACAAATAGCATTTTTATATGTGTTCATCCTGCTTCGACTTCAAGTCTTTCAACAAAGGCTTAAACATTTATACAAACAACACTTTCAATTGTTTTAACACGACACAGAAAAACACAACAGCACGCGGTTTTATATAAAATTGACGATTTCAATTTAAACATTCGGGAATTGCTATTGTTCCCTTAACGACCATGATACGCTGTCCGATGCAGGTCCAAGGGAGTTGCTTTACGAGCACTTTTTATTTTTTCTGCTGTTCAACTATCTTAAAAAAGCCGGGAATTCTTTTTGTTGCCCAGTCATAGAAACTCCCTTCTTTAATAGGGTCGTTTGTTCTTTCTTTTTTATGAACATGAAACCCTATAAAACGTGGATCATTGAGCGGTTCTAGACCATAAGCAGGATCAAAAATGCGTTCGGTATCACGGCCGGTCCAATAATAAAAAGTTTCCTTTTCTTTGGCCTCATCAAAAAAACCATATCTTTTGGCGAGCCTTGATATTCCATCATTACCAAAAACCGTGATTCCCAATCTTCCGGGGACAACGGGCAATTTTTGTCTTTTGAGACGCCACGGTATCCATACCCCCCGATGGAAACCGAGCCAGTTTGGCACCATTCGACCACTTTGGAGATAATCGTCATATTCCTTGATGATAGGATTGTCGGCAGGAAGATAAAGTGCAGAAACACCGACACGCGAACGATTTTCGCGTGCAAGCCATACCTTTCCCTTTTCCGGATGGAATTGTTTGACAAGATAGACATCGGTATCAAGCCAGACACCGGCACTGTTTTTCATAAGCCTCACACGAAAAAGATCGGACAACTGGACAATTGTACGGATAGGTTTGAAATCCGGAAATTTCGGGTCAAGCCGATAAAGCGTCGAAAGCGGCAATATCGGTTCCGCTTCAAGAAGCTCGACACCTTCAGGCACGTTTTCCACATTTCCATGGCTATAAAGTTTGACATGTTGACCAGTCTTCACCATCGATGAAAGGCACAGCCAATCAATAGGACGCAAGCGATCTCCATACCAGAAAGTGCAGATATCCATTCGAAGACCTCTTAGAAATATTCCAGGCTGACACGAAACAGTTGTTCGACATCACGCACGGCATCGGCCATTGCAAAAATGACAACCATATCGCCTGCAAGAACGCGCGTATCTCCCCGTGGACGGATAATCGAATTGTCACGATAGATAGCGCCGATACGTAATCCCGCTGGTAATTCGAGTTCCGATAACGGCTTTCCGACAAGTGGAGACGTGTGCATAGCTTCTGCTTCGATAATTTCGGCTTCTCCGTTCGACACCGAATAGACCGAGCGAATACGCCCTCTACGCATTTGCTGAAGCACTTTTGAAATTGTAACGCTGCGCGGATTAAGATGGGAATCAATCCCTACAGTTCTGGTAAACTCCTGAAAAGCAATATTGTTAATGAGAACCATATTCGACTTGCAGCCAAACATTTTGGCCATAATGGCACTCAATACATTGACCTGATCCTGATTGGTCAATGTCACAATGAGATCGGCCTGTTCAACATTGGCCTCTTGCAAAATCGCCGGATCAAGGGCACTGCCATTCAGCACAACGGTACGATCCAATTGATCGGTAATAGCAAGCGCCCGCGCT